>NZ_JBWKWR010000012.1:0-175984 GCF_059422325.1 Duganella sp. GW821-FHT01E12
CAGGACCGTGAAACAACTCTGCGCCGATGATAGTGCTGCAACCAGTGTGAAAGTAGGTTATCGTCAGGCTAGTTATACTAAAAAGCCCCTTCCAATGATTTGGTCGGGGCTTTTTTTCGTCCCGATTTATCTTTGTGCATTAGAATGGCTTGCATCACGGAGACGCAGCCCTATGCCAGGTTACGCAATACGTTTTATCTTTCTATGCGGCTTGCTCTTGCCGGCGCTTATGCCTGTCGCAGGGGCTGCGCCGCTCAGTCTGCGGTTTGAGCATCTCGGCATCGAACAGGGGCTGTCCCAGGAATCCGTCACCGCTGTCCTGCAGGACCGGCATGGCTATATGTGGCTGGGGACGCAGGCGGGCCTGAACCGCTACGACGGCTACCGCACCACCGCGTTCAAGAACGATCCGACCAATTCGCGCAGCCTGCTCGACAACTATATCCACGCCTTGTATGAGGACGGCAATGGCACCATCTGGATCGGCAGCAAAGGCGGCTTGGACCGTTATGACCCAGCCACCCAATCGTTCGTTCACCAGCCCAGCAAGGGCGGCAACCTGACCATATTGAGCATCGTCGGCGATGGCCAGCAAGGGCTGTGGCTGTCCACCAGCGATGGTTTGCAGCATCTGGATATCCCCAGCGGTACGGTGCGGACGCTGCGCCATGCGGCGGACGATGCCGACAGCATCGCCGACAACCGCGTCGGCGCGCTGGTGCGCGATCAGCGCGGCAACCTGTGGGTGGGCACGGCCAGCGGCGTGGAAATGCTGGTGGCCGGTGGCAGCAAGTTCCGGCATTTGTCGCCGCGGGACGGCGCTGCGGCGTCCAACAATATTCAGGCGCTGTCGATTGGCGCCGACGGCGTGCTATGGGCCGGCACCTTGCAAGGCTTGCAGGCCTGGCGTCCGCTCGGTGACAACGCCGAGCGCATCCCGCTGGCGCCGGCCGACGATTTGCATGATCAACGCATCACTGCGCTGCTGCATGACAACGATGGCGTGCTGTGGGCGGGCAGTTATGCCGATGGTTTGAAGCGGCGCGATCCAGTGACGCGGCATTTCTACACCTACCGCCACAATAGCCAGGACCGGCACGGCATCGGCGACAACCAGATCAGCGCACTCTATCAGGACCGTACCGGAACGCTGTGGGTGGGCAGCTGGTACACCGGCCTGGACTGGGTGGACCTGACCAGCGGCGGCTTCGAACGCTACACCGAGTATCCGGGCGTGATGCCCAGCATCAGCAACAACAAGGTGCGCGTGGTCGCCGGCGCGGGGCCCAACAAGTTCTGGCTGGGTACGGGCAGCGGCTTGACCTTGCTCGATACCGCCCAAGGCGAAACCGAAGTCTGGCGCCACAACGAGCGCGACCCGGCCAGCCTGCCCGGCGACCAGATCCAGGCGCTGCAGATCGACCAGCGCGGCCGCCTGTGGGTCGGCAGTTCGAACGGCCTGGCCTGGCGCGACGCGGCCGGCGGCCGGTTCACGCGGGTGGTGCTCGACGCCGATCCCGCCGCGGCAACGATACAGCGCATTCTGGTCGACCGCGCCGGCGCGATCTGGGTGGCGTCGCGCGCGGGCCTGCATCGCATCGATCCGCAAACGGGCGCGATCGGCACCTGGCGCCACGACCCCGCCGACCCGGACAGCCTGGACGGCCGCGTCTATTCGCTGATGGAAGACAGCCATGGCGTGCTGTGGGTCGGCACCGAAAACGGCCTGGACCGCTTCGACCGCGCCGCCGGAAAATTCCGCCACTATCGCCACGAGCCCGGCAAGGCGGACAGCCTCAGCAACAAGCGCGTGCATTACACCTACGAGGACGACAAGGGCCGCCTCTGGATAGGCACGGCCGCCGGCTTGTGCCGCGCCGAACAGGGGGCCGACGGCGAACTGCATTTCCGCTTTTATCCGACCAGCAGCGGCCGCGCGCCGGACCCGGTCGGCGCCATCCTCGCCGACGAGCACGGCCGTCTGTGGATCAGCAGCACGGCCGGCCTGACGATGCTCGACCCCGCCACCGGCGCGTTCAAGGAATACACCTCGCGCGACGGACTGATCGACGGGTCCTACTTCATCGGCTCCGGCTACAAGGCGGCCGACGGCATGCTGCTCTTCGGCGGCCTGTCCGGCCTGACGGCCTTCCAACCGGCGCACATCCGCGACAACCCGCACGCGCCACCGGTGTCGATCACCGATTTTTCCATCTATAACCAGTCCATCCTGACCGGCCAGCCGCGCAGCGACGTGTTGGAGAAGGGCCCGATCTACGAGGCGCGAACGCTCAGGCTGGGCTATCGCGATGCCGTGTTTTCGTTCGAGTTCGCCGGCCTGCACTACGCCGATCCGCAGCGCAACCGCTTCGCCTACCAGCTGGAAGGCTTCGACCCGCAATGGGTGACGGCCGATGCCGGCAAGCGCTTCGCCACCTACACCAATCTCGACGCCGGCCGCTACGTGTTCCGCGTCAAGGCCGCCAACAAGGACGGGGTGTGGAGCCGCGAGCCGGTGGCGGTGGAAGTGATCATCGCGCCGCCGCTGTGGAAGACCTGGTGGTTCCGCCTGCTGATGCTGACGCTGGTGCTGGGCAGCGTGTACCTGCTGTTCCGCGTCCGCCTGCGCATGCTGGTGCGGCAGAAGCACGCGCTGGAGGCCGAGGTGGGCAACCGCACGCGCGAACTGGTGCAGCAGAAGGAATCGATCGAGCGCCAGAAGCGCGAAGTCGAGCGCCAGAAGGAAAGCGTGGAGCTGGCGCACCGGAACATCTCGCTGCTGTCCGATATAGGCCGCCGCATCACGGCCAACCTGGACAGCGAGGCCATCATGTCGATGCTGTACCAGCAGGTGCATGCGCTGATGGACGCCAGCGTGTTCGGCATCGGCATCTACCGGCCCAAGGACGAGCTGATCGAGTATCCGTTCGCGATGGAGAAGGGCAAGCGCTACGCGCCCTACACGCGCAGCATGCGCGAGCCCAACCAGCTGGCCGTCTGGTGCATCAACCACGCGCAGGAAGTGTTCATCAACGACCTGGAGCACGAGTACCCGCGCTACATCAGCCACCTGGCGCTGGTTTCCGGCGCCGAGGACATGGGCACGCTGGAGGACGGCTCGCTGCCGACCGAGCCGCGCTCGCTGATCTACGTGCCGATCTCGGTGGCCGGCCAGGTGCGCGGCGTCATCACGGTGCACAGCTACCGCAACCACGCCTACCAGCGCATCGATCTCGACATGCTGACCACGCTGGCCTCCTATGTGGCGGTGGCGTTCGCCAACGCGGACTCCTACCGCCAGCTGCGCGACACCCAGCAGCAACTGGTGGAGCGCGAAAAGCTGGCCGCGCTCGGTTCGCTGGTGGCCGGCGTCGCGCACGAGTTGAACACGCCGATCGGCAACAGCCTGGTGATCGCCAGCACGCTGGAGGACAAGACCCAGGAGATCGAGCAGCGCCAGGCGAGCAACACGCTGCGCCGTTCCGACCTGAGCAGCTTCATCGAGGCGTCACGCGAGGCGTCGACGCTGCTGATGCGCAGCCTGCGCAACGCGGCCGAACTGGTCAATAGTTTCAAGCAAGTGGCGGTGGACCAGGCCAGCGCCAAGCGGCGCCATTTCAATCTGCACCAGGCCAGCCAGGAAATCGTGACGACGATGAAGAACCAGATCCGCAAGGCCGGCCATCAGGTGGAACTGGAAATGCCGGACGATATACAGATGGACAGCTTCCCCGGCCCCTACGGCCAGGTCATCATCAACCTGATCAACAACGCGCTGCTGCACGCGTTTGAGGGACGCAGCGGCGGCGTCATCAAGATGTGGGCGGTACGGCTGGGACCGGATCGGGTGCGCATCGTGTTCCAGGACGACGGCAAGGGCATTCAGCTGGAACATCAGGCGCGCATCTTCGACCCCTTCTTCACCACCAAGCTGGGGCAGGGCGGCAACGGCCTGGGCCTGAGCATCACCTACAACATCGTCACCTCGCTGCTGGACGGCAGCATCCGGGTCGACAGCGCGCTCGACGTGGGCACGCGCTTTACGCTCGACCTCCCGCTGACGGCGACGCTGGCGGGGGACTAGCTTGCGGGCTCAGATGCCCCAGATGATGCTCTCGTTTTCCTGCTTGGCCGAGCGCAGCATTTCCAGCAGCGGGAAGGCGCGGGCGGCAAAGCCGACCCGTTGCATGACGGCATGTTCCACGGTCTCGCCATCTTCCTTCTCGTGGGTGTGGGCGTCGTGCTCGACGTCCGTTTCCGGATGCAATTTGCTCGCAGCAACTTCGCTCTCCAGCACCGACAAGGCCTGGGCCGCCTCCTCCGCCGTGATGACGCCGCGCGTAGGATTTTTGTGGAGCAGGTCCAAGATGCGCTGAGCATGTTCCTGATACATCAGAACTTCCGGACTGGACTTCGATTTAAAGGAAATTAACATAAAGTGCTTTCTTAATCTTGTAGTGGAACGATAGCACGGTGCACCGTTTCTTGCCTTCGCGGTGGCCGTAATCGAAACATTAGGCCCTGGGCATTACTATACAAGAGGCGGCCCCGTCTGTATGAGCGGTAGCGCACATCGTTAAGTCCTTCCTAAGTCCGCGGCATCGTTTCAGTTCAGTTTGAAGGAACCGAGATAGGTCTCGACCGTGTCCTGCACGATATTCTTGTCGCGGCCCATGACGATGACCTGGTAAATCCGCTTGTCCCTGGCGATGAAGTGGCCGATCAGGCGCATCGCTTCGCCGTTCTGGCTGCCTTTGGCCTCGACATCGAGCGTGGCTTGCTTGCCGTCGGCCGCCGATTTATGGCTGGTGACGGTGGCGCCGATGTTGTTGACCAGCGCGGTCTTCATCGCTTCGATCGCGGCCGGGCCCTGGGCAGCGTCCGGCACCTGGGCGCTGCCGACCGCGAAGATCACACCGTTGACCTCGGTCGCGGTCATCGTCATGTTCAGCGCCAGCGTATCGAGCTGGATGCTGCGGGTCTGGCTGGCCGGCTTGCCGGGGAAGAGCACGGCGTAGGGCGCGTCGCTGCTGCGGTAGTCGCGCCAATCGTATTGCGGGCTGCAGGCCGTCAGGGCGGCCGCCAGCATCAGCGCCAGGGAAATTTTTTTCATCAGGACTTGGCTTTCATTTTGCGTTGTTCCTCCTGGCGCTGCCAGTCGTCGATATGGGCTTGCTGGCGCAGCACGCGCGAGTTGGGATCGATGGTGTACAGCGCCTGCGGCGGCAGCGTCAGTTCGCCGCTGCCGTCGGCCATGGACAGTGTCTCGATGCGGCCGTTGACGCGCACTTCCACCGGCATCGGGAAGGCGCCGCCATCCTTCAACTGCCAGCGCAGCTTGAGTTGCTGGCCGTGGCGTTCCTCGACCAGCTCCGGCAGCGCGGCGTGGTACAGATAGGCGTCGAAGAACCAGCCCAGGTCGCGGCCGCTGGTCTGGTTGGCGATGGCGATGAATTCGCGGGTGCTGCTGTAGCGCGGCGCGAAGTTGCCCGGCTGCGGAGTGTCGGTGCCGTAGACCATGCGGCGGGTGGCGCGGAAGAAGGCGTCGTCGCCGATCAGGTTGCGCAGCGTGTGCAGGATCAGCGAACCCTTGGTGTAGATGTCGTTGCCGGGGCCGCCGCGTTTGTCCTCGTAGACGTCCTCGATGCGCTTGCTCTTGCCGCTGACCACGGGCACCTTGTTGCGCAAGGACTTGCGCTGCGTGAACAGCTCGGCCTGGAACTCGCGCTCGCCGCGCAGATGCTCCAGGTACAGCGGCTGCATATAGCTGCCGAAGCCTTCGTGCAGCCACATGTCGTCCCAGTCGGCGTTGGTCATCTGGTTGCCGAACCATTCGTGCGACAGTTCGTGGTGCAGCAGCCAGTCGTAGCCCAGCGGCGACTTGGCGTAGCCGTTGCCGTAGGCGTTGATGGTCTGGTGTTCCATGCCCAGGTGGGGCGTTTCGACCACGCCCATTTTTTCGTCGCCGAACGGATAGGGGCCGATGCGGGCCTCGAAGAAATCGAGCATGGGCGCGAACTCGGCGAACAGGCCCTGGGCTTGTTTGTCGTGGCCCTTCAGGTACCACATGCGCAGCGGGATCTTGTTGCCATAGCGGCTGTCGTACTCGCCGGACAGCAGTTCGTAGGGGCCGATGTTGAGCGCGACGCCGTAGGTGCTGGGGTTCTTGGCGCGCCAGTGATAGGTGCGCCAGCCGTCCTTCTCGTCCATGCCGAGCGCGACGCCGTTGCCCGCCACCACCAGCGGCGACGGCACGCTGATGTGCAGGTCGATCAGCTTGGGCTTGCCTTGCGGATGGTCGATGCAGGGCCAGAACAGATCGCAGCCTTCGCCTTCGACGGTGGTGGAGATCCACGGCTGACCGCCCTCGGTCTTGCTCCACATGAAGGCGCCATCCCAGGGCGCGT
Source organism: Duganella sp. GW821-FHT01E12 (assembly GCF_059422325.1). Lineage (NCBI taxonomy): Bacteria > Pseudomonadati > Pseudomonadota > Betaproteobacteria > Burkholderiales > Oxalobacteraceae > Duganella > Duganella sp. GW821-FHT01E12. The sequence continues at coordinate 6,408 of NZ_JBWKWR010000012.1, forward strand.
GGGAGGCCACGTGCGGCACGCCGTGGTAGCGGATGCGCACGGTCGTGCGGGCGCCGGCCGCCAGCGGCGTCGGCAAGGTCAGGTAGAGGCGGCCGTCCGGGTTGCTGATCGCCGACGGCGCCAGCTGCACGCCGTCCGCGCTGGCGTAGTCGACGGGCAGGTTGCGGTCCAGCTCGACCGCGATGCGGGTCAACGGGGCGCTGGCGAGGAAGGTCAGCGCGGCGTCGCCGTTGATGCTGCGGCTGGCGGGATCGACGCGCAGCGCCAGGTCGGCCCGCTCAAACGTGACGGCCAGCTGTTCCGGCGCGCGCGGGCTGCCGGAGTTGGCGGTGAAGTCGGTCAGCGGCAGCTGGCTGCTGGCGCAGCCGGCCAGCAGCGCGCTGGCGGCAAGGTAGAGGGGCAGGCGTGTCATCGATTTCCCGGCGGGTTGTGGAGGCATCGAGCAATATAGCAGCAAGCTTGGCGAAGAGGTAATGCTTAGCGGCGGGATGGGCAGAATTAAGCATGGGTGCGCCGCGCGCACTCAACGCTCGCGCAACGCGCGCCGGTACTGGATTGCCTCCAGGATGTGGTTTGCCAGGATGCGCTCGCTGCCGGCCAGGTCGGCGATGGTGCGCGCCACGCGCAGGAGGCGGTGGTAGGCGCGGCCCGACCATTGGAAGTGCTCCATGCCCTGTTTCAGGCAAGCCTTGCCGGGGCGGTCGAGCTTGCAGTAGTGGTCGATCTCGCGCGTGCTCAGGTACTGGTTGCGCTTGCCCTGGCGTTGCAGCTGGACGTCGGAAGCCGCCTGCACGCGGGCGGCGATCACCCGCGACGGTTCGCCGTCGGCGTCGGCCGCCAGGATCTCGGGATCGACCGCGCGGACTTCGATCTGGATATCGATGCGGTCCAGCAGCGGGCCGGAGATGCGCCCCTGGTAGCGCTGGATGAGGTCCGGCGAACAGCGGCAGACGCCGCTGATGTGGCCGTCGTAGCCGCAGGGGCAGGGGTTCATCGCGGCGATCAGCTGGAAGTGGGCGGGGAAGTCGGCCTGGCGGGCGGCCCGCGAAATGGTGATGCGGCCCGACTCCAGCGGCTCACGCAGCACGTCCAGCACATGGCGCGCGAATTCGGGCATTAGGTTACCCTAACTGTCTGTATGTTTCGAAGATGCTGGACTTCGCGTAAATTAGCTATAGTCGCTTCGAAGAGGCATGCAATGCTTAGGAAGTTTCTTGTCTTTAAAATTTCACCTATCGATTTGATTGAAGAGATCGATGTTGAAATAAGTCAACTACCTCTCTCTCCCGAGGCGTTCCCGCGTCGGCTGACTTGGTTGAAATACGCCTATGGAATCGCTGACAACAATGGCGTCATAAGCATGGCAGCCACAGCTTTTCTTATCGACTGCGCACAGAGAAGTCGAAGTGTAGATGGTGACGCTGTGCGGACGTATGCTGAATCGATAGCATATTGGTTGAATTACATTTCTGACTTGAGACTAAATCAGGAGAACCTGCGGGAGCCTGATCTCCAGCAATTTCGCAATAAACTATCCAATAATCAGTCAGCAAATGGCCGTCGGCTATCACCGTCTACGGTTGCCCTCCGTGTCGGAATTGTCCTTCGATTTGTAAAGTGGTCTCATCACACTTCGTGGGTCAAATCGCCATTGGGAAAGCAGCTATTTGAGATGCCACCGACTCGTCGTTATTTACAAGCTTTCGGTTCGCCAAGAACAGCCAGTATGCCTGTGATTGCGCTGCCGCGAGTAGTACAGCGAGCCCCCCGGCCACTTAGCCCGCAGATGCTTAAATCCATAAGTAATTGCCTATCGCCTTCCTATCGGCTGATTGTTCAATGGGCCATATCGACCGGTATGCGTCGGGCTGAAATTTGCCGTCTTACTATCGAGGACATACGGAGAGCAATATCTTCCGGATACCTGGGATCACTGTGTGAAATTCGCATTCTACGCAAAGGAGGCGTCTTGCAGAGCGTGTACGTTCTCCGAGAACTTTTGGATGCTACTCTCTGGTATATCAATACGACGCGCCCCACTCCCACTCGTGGAATGGAGGAGTACGTGTTCCTTAATAAACATGGCAGTCGAATCACTCCCGAGCGTGTAACGAAGACCTTTGGGCAGGCCTGCCAGAGTGCTGGACTGAATACGACATTTCATTCGATACGGCATACGTTCGCGCTTACGGTGTTGGAACTGCTAGAACGTTTAGCCTCCACTGGAGCTTCGATAAATCCGCTTAAAACTCTTCAGGTGTTAATGGGACACTCCTCTGTCGCTACGACTGAAATTTACCTTCGTGGGTTAGAGATCGCATCTCCTCAGGTTGAGCAAGCGCTTGAATTTTTATACGGCTATACGGAGGGGTGATGCAGAAAAAAATACAGTTTGAAGATCGCTCCTTTGCACTAGGCCTGAGTAATTCTGTCGCAATGATGCTCTTTGAAGCTCATGAAGCCTTATATGGCCATACGCGTCTTGGTACAGCTACTACGGCCTGGAATAGCCTACGCAGCTTTGCCCGATTTCTTGCCGACCAGGGACTGGCTTCTGAGGAAAGGTTGCCTCCTACCGTCCTTCTTGATTTTTACGATTGGCTCGTCGCGCTAAATATTCAGCCAGGCACAAAGCTATCCTATTTGAACGACGTCCGGACGATGATTCGGTGGTGCTACCGCAATCTCTCTGACGGATTCGAGGGGCGGCTTATTGACGAGACCAGAGTTTTTCACAGACAAGCACCCAATCCTTTGCCGTCACTAAGCGAGGATGTCTCCAAGAAAATCATGAAGGCCGCGCTATCGGAAATTGAAGAAGTCATTGTTCGATTGAGTGCTGGGCGGCAGGAGGTGCTAGAAAAGAACACCGAGCGCGCCCGGTTGATAGTTCGCCTGCTTGAAATTGGCGGCGGAAACTTCCCTTCTCAACGTACGATATCAAGAAGTGGAGAGGCACTGTCCCGCAAGACCAAGCAATTTGGATTGAAATCGCTGCACCATTGTGTGCTTCCTTCATCCCGCGATTTGCTCCCGTTTTTGGTTGCAATTCAGTTTCAGCTCGCAGGAAACCCGCTGGCTGTCATGGCGTTAAGAAGGGGCTGCATAGAAGCTCATTCTTTGCGATCTGATAGAGAATGGGTCACTTGGGAAAAGCCTCGAAGTCTCCGAATGCAGCGAGCGGATTTCCCCTCTGATAAATCAAATGCAGCACCGTCCTTGATTCGAAATCTTCTGCGTCTAACCGCGCCCTTGCTCGAGCTCAATCCTCCTGATAGCGAAGCCCTCTTTCTCTGTTACGACCGAGGAAGAGTGTCGTTACCGGTGCTACAAACGTGGCATCACGTGCTTCATCAATTTTGTGCGCGACACGAGATTCCTACCTTTGCCTTCACGCAGTTGAGGCGGACTTCTGCGGTTCTTCATCATCAAGGGGCCGGCAGTATCTTGGCGGCTCGGCAAAAATTAAATCACCTTTCCGTTGCAACTACGATGCGCTACAGCAGTTTGAGTGATCGTGACCAACAGCATGATCGTGTGATCGTTGAAAGCCAAAATGCTCTTCATGCGCGAACGAAGAATCCTGTGGATGCCCTGGTCCATTCCACAGACAAGTCTTCCAATGCTGACACCGTTTTTGGGTTCATCTGTAGAGATCCCTTCTCAAATTTTGGCGCGGCGCCGTCTCGAAATACACCATGTGATCATTTCTATCGATGTGCGACATGTCCAGGCGCGCTAGTCCCTCTGGATAGTGTAAATGTCATCGCTGCATTGTTGAAAACCCGTGCTAGTCTTGAGGAGACTCAGGGACGCGCTGCATTGGAAGGATGGATACAACGATTCAATGTCTTGTACCTTCCAACGCTTGAGGTTCTGAACAAGAACTTATTGCCCAATGTCGCAGAGCATGTGATGGAAGCCGCAAGCCAATTAGCTACGGCTCGTCCCTTTCCTCGTTTGGAGTAGCCCATGCCAAAGACTCTGCAAAATCAAGGAGCGAGGCTATGGCGCGTATCCGCTCATCCTCTCTATCCTGCAAACGAACACGAAATCACTTGGCTTAATTTTTTGCCACCTAAAAAAAACGAGACTCGCCATCAACGTGAGTATTTGAGGTTGAGCGCAAGACAGTTTATTTCGCGGTGGATTCAGCGTACTGAGTCAAAGTACGGCCAGCTAAGCCCTGGCACAATTCGAGCAAAATATAAGGAATTGCGCACTCTTACAAATTGGATGGTATCAAGGGGAATTTGGCGGTACAAGTTGTTGTCGAAGATCGATTTGATCGAGTTTTTAGAAGTTAAACTTATGGGAAGAGCTCGTGAAGCTCAAGTGTCGAAGCGCCTATCGCGAGCTACGATGCAGCAGTACATTAATTTGCTGGATGACTTGTGGTCGGATCGCGACCACTACGTCGGATCGCTAAATGTTGACGTTCGAGCCCATCTTGAATTCGCGAATATAGCCGCTAGGGGACGCGCTAATGAACAGTGGCGGCCTATCTCACTTCCAGCTGCCACGTCTCTAGTAAAGACCTCACTGCAGCGCATTGATAGTAGCGCGGACCTGGAAGCTCTCGTGAATGAGGTATGGGATACCAGTAAGGCATGGGTTGGGAAAACCGTTTCAGAAAGAAGATCTTCTTCCCGAGCTCTACATAGGCAAATATCCGTTAGACATCGTGCTACGGAATTAGCCTCTCATGGCCAAGCGCTAAAAGAAACCTCGTTTCTTGGCGCGGTTGAGGATGTCGTTGCTGCAAGCTTGCTCTTAATTCTTCTCTTCTCAGGTATGCGAATTTCTGAAGCGCTTTCCCTTTCATGTGATTGCCTGGAACAGCGTCCTCACTCTGATGGTGTTAATTACTGGTACGTGAAGGGCATAGCTGCAAAAAAAAAGGGAAAGGAACGCATGTGGGTCATACCGGATGTGATCGTGAGCGTCGTGCAACTTATGGAGAGATTGTTCCGGCCCATTCGGATGCGCTATCAGCTCAGCTGTCTTTTCATTAGCAAGGCCTGGCGAATGGAAATTTTGACTGGCCGAGTAAAGCCTGATCCATTGAGCAAAATGACCGCAAATATCTTAATGCGTCGCTTTGCTGACGCGAACTTGGATGCAGCGGAGATGGTTGATGGTGTCTTTCACGCGCACAGGGCGCGAAAGACATTCGCTCGGTTCGTTGTGATGAGGGATAAATCAGCGTTGGAGTCCCTTGCTCACCACTACGGCCACGTTTATGCGGCGGTTCTTGATCGCCATTACGTCGGCAACGACTTTGCTCTAAGTGAACTAGTAAAGGAGGAGGATCTTATTGAGTTACGCATGGGCATTCTCAGTTTGCTGAACTCGGCATCCATTGGTGGAAAAGCGGGTCTTCGCCTTATGAGCCAGCGAGATGACCTTGCATTCAGGGGGAAGCTTACAATTGATCTTCTCGCAGAACGCCTGATAGCCGAAGGTGTGGTGCTTGCACCTTGCGATTGGGGGTACTGCGTCTATGCAAAGGAAGAATCTAAGTGCCGAGGAAGTGTAATTGGACCTAATCCCCTGGAGCGCGCGCCGTCCGTATGTGCGAGCTGCAATAACTTTGCCGTAGTGGATCGTCATCTGCCGTGGTGGGAAAGGCGCGCTGGGGAGCAAGAAGCGTTTCTGCTTCGACCTGATATCTCTGAGCAAAGTCGAAGAATCGTGTCACAGCAATTCGAAGCCTCACAACGGATACTGCACAGTGTGATCTCCCGCGACAGAGAGAAATAAATGCAAAAAGAAAAATTGCTCGGGGTACGCCAGAAAATTGCATCTGCAATGGCACTGTTGAACGCCGAAGACCGAATAGGCACCGTTTCGATTTCAGAGTTGTGCCGTATAGCCGGCGTTAGTAGGGCCAACCTCTACTCCCATCATCAAGATCTAATTGCTCAGTTTCCTCCTAAAGCGAAAACTGAAAGGTCCAGCGGCACGGCCCCTGCAAGAGAGCCGTTGCTGAACGAGGTGGCCAAGTTAAATGCGAAGGTTCAAGCATTACGCTGTATTTGCGTTGAGCTGAGTTTGGAGCTGCGAGATGAGCGCGCAAAGATTGAAAGTTTAGAGCGGGAGCTCAAGAAGCGGGCACGTTGACGCCAACTTCGTGGAGTCGGCGTCGTTAGAATGTGTGCATTTTTCCCGTGAGCAAGATGCTATCCTGATTATGAGAAACAAGTCCGCCCGTGCGCAGACAACTTCTCCACGTTTTGTTCATAGTCAGAAGACAGGCCCTGTAGGCGATACCTAAACGGTACAGGAAGATCAGAATTTAATTTTAAATTTATCAAAAATGAGCGATAACACAACGTATAAGCAAGAAGTCAAAGAAAAGAGTCGAATTGAAATCTGGTCAAACGCCGTCAAGAAACTGACAATTGAACGCGAGCATCAACGTATTTTACATCCAAACTATATTCGTAGGCTATGGGATTATGCTTTTGATGAAATTCTTTCTGATGGATTGAATTGTGATCCAGATGAGAAGTTCATTGAGGCTTGGACAGATTTTTCTAATAATTCTTACGAGACTAAGCGGCCACAGCAGCTAAAGGTTGCATATTTCTGCGGACCTGAGCCAGAAAATGATCTTGCGATTATGATTGAGTTGGGGATTCAGGTTGAGAATGTTTGGGCAATTGAATCTGATAAAGAAAACTACCAGTTTGCGCTGAAGCAGGCAAAGAAAACATACCCAACGCTGAAGGTTTTTAACGGTTCTATTTCTGATCTGCTGAAAATTACCTCTTTTAAATTTGATATAATTTATCTTGATTTCACGGCTCCGCTTTTTAGTAAGCAATCGAAGCCTCTTTTGACGATTAATTCCGTTTTCGAAAACGACTCTTTAAGTGATCTGGGAATTCTGGTTATCAATAGTTGTCTTCCGGATGCAACTGACGAAAATGTCGAATTCCTGGCCTCTTACTTCAGGAGCCAGCCTTTTTTAGAGTCAGAAGTCATCTTAGGCCCGAAAAAATCTGGCTTCTTTGCCGAAGGTGTCGATGCCTATGGTTTTATCGATCAAAAAGGGTACGACTACGCTGTCGCTGAGGGATATCTTGAGGACATAAAGGATCAGCCCTTATACGAAAATGCGATTCGATCGAATTTTGAAGCTGCATATAGTGCGTTTTCAAGTCATTACCCCGCTATGATTGCGGGCTACATGCAGCCGATGTGGAGGGTTGCCAATAATCCCGCACTAAAAAGAATGCTTCTTAAGCTCGATGACCAAAAAATTAAGGCCTGCATTGAAAAGATGACGACGATTCAAGATTATGAATCAGAAGAAGATACTACGGATGATGAGCTTAAGGAAAAGTTTCAGTTATCTGGAGGAGAGGTGTTTGAGAGTCATCAGGAATTTCCTATATGGAATTTCATGTTGCGCTTGAAGGAATCGAAAAGTGTTGTTTGCAAATATTGGTACGAGCAATTCACAAAGAAGAATGGATCGGCTTCTTTGCTCGAAAGTGTGCAACTTTATGATTTGTTGAGGAATGCCAAGTATTCGTATAAGGAAATATTGTCAGGGATGTTATCTGATTCTATTGATCAAGTAATTTCTGCATTGCCTGATCCACATGGGGGGATATTTTGTGATGTGCCGATGGCGCATTTGTGGATAGAACTTGCCGTCAATCACATGGGAAATTCTCATCATGCCAATACCGATCAGCATTGGCGGGCGAAGTATCAAGCAAAAAGCAGGGAAATGTATTTAGATATGTTTGTTTTCGACAATTGCCGATCTCTCTACAATTGGCTGCCAATGATCAACTTATACGGTCAGGATATGGTATCGCTGGAGCGGCAAATTATTGTCAGAAGTTGCATGGATGCGATAACAAAGCAGAATCACTATTCGGCGTTCTTTAGCTATTACGGTGCAAATTTGATTGGTGTAGGAAGCAAGCGTTGGTCGGATTTTGGGGAACTCAATGCCCGCAAGGACCTAAACTTGTCGCCGGACAGTTTGCTGGATGATGGTCCAGCGTCATCGGAAGCACCGTAATCCCGGGTCTAGGAATTGATCCTACTTCACAAGCCCGCACTCGCCAGTAGACCTGACGGAGATGTCCCGAGGGCGCTGGCGATGCGAGCTATGTTGAAGAACGTGACGTTTCGTTCGCCCCGTTCAATCCTGCCCATGTGGCTGCGATCTATTGCGGCTCTGTGAGCGAGTTCTTCCTGGGACAAATTCATCGCGCGCCGCGCTGCCCTGACCGCCATGCCAAAGGCCTGGAGATCAGCTGCATGTTCGGGAGACGGCGCATTTTTCATCCCCTTATAGTTAAGTTTTCGGGCAAAATAGGCCACGGCATTTACGACCCATTCACCCCAGCACGGAAATTTGTCGGTAGGCATTTGGTCCTTACCGTGCTTTATTTAAGGTATAACGTGAAAAAAGCAGTTCTAGTTCGTCTTCCAGTCCCTTTACATGAAGCCTTGCTGTTATGGTCGGCTGACCTGACAATTGAACGTCGTCGGACGACATCCGTTCCTGCGTTAATTGCAGAGATTGTTGCCGAGGAGACGAAACGGCAGGAGCGGATTATCGAGGTGCAGCAGCAGAGCTAACTGACGCGACGCGTCAATGAGGGAGATATGATGACGAAGGCGCTGGAGTGGTTTAGGCGTGGAAATTCCAATGTCGATCCATTCGATTCATTCTCAGACTATTGGCGCGGGTTCAACAATCTGTATTTTTCGACTGAGCAGATAGATGAACGGAGAAAGATTCGCCACTTCCTCCAAGCACAAATCCAGGACGCGGATGCAGCAGGGTTACTCGCCAGCCACTCGCAGGAGATCTCGATCCTTGTCAGCTCGCCAGTTATTGACATGCGGGGAAACGGGCACGATACAGCGCCCTTCCTGGCAGAGTACGTAGCTGCCGACCGCCCGGCAGCAAAGCTGGCGGCGTTATCGATGATTATTTATCAAGTACGTTGTAACTTCGAGCATGGACAAAAATCGCCGTCCAGTGAGAGAGACCTTGCATTGTGCATTGCATCCGGGAAAATTACAGCCGCCATAATTGGTGTAGTCGCAGGTGCAACTTTCGGTGACAAAGTGTGATTATTTGCATAGTGGAAATGTGTATACTCAGTTAGTCCGCACCCTGCATGGTTAGGATGTTAGCGATCAGATAAAGGGATACACAGTGGCGCCAGTACAGAACGACCTTCGATTTCCTGTCATCCATCAGTTCAGCGTGTCTGACTATCAACTCTACCCTGGCGATCATGGGCGAGGTTTTAGCTACGATGTAAAGTCAGGTGTCAATATTGTGGTTGGCGTCAATGGCCTTGGCAAAACCACTTTGCTGAACTTGTTGCTTAAGTTGGTCGCTGGACCGAGTCAGATTCAGGCGATGTCCGGGCTCGGGATGGGGAGTCGTGAAGAGGGGCGCTCTCATTTGCGCTTCTTCTCAGCACGGGTGAAGGACGCCGCAGCTTCTGCGACAGCCACCGCCACCTTGGGGTTTGGTGAGCGTCGAATTATAGTAACTAGAAAGCTGTCTTCGCTTGACATTATCTACTTAAAAATTGGCGATATCGAAGCGAATGAAATTAATGCTGAAGCTTATGAAAATCGCTTTAAACAGGGTGTATTAGAACTTTCCGGTCTCCAGCAATACTATGACTATCTTCTGCTAGTTCACTTTATCTTCTTCTTCCTTGAGGATCGCCAAGCCCTTGTTTGGGACGAGGACGCCCAAGCCGAAGTCTTGCGAGTTTTGTACTATGACCCGACTTCTCAGGTTGCATACCGTGCGCTCTATAACAAGATTGCGCAGTATGACTCGGAGATTCGCAACACCCAAGCGGTCCTTAGCCGGCATGAAAAGAATCTTCAAAAAGAGTTGGTTAAGCAGGCTGATAACCGGGCTGGACAAGAGCTGAAGTCTTTGCACAAGACACTTAATTCCCTGAAGGACTCTATGGTTGTCCTTGAGGAGAAGACTGAGACACTCAACAATTCGCGTATCGCCTACCGAGATCAGGTAGAAGCATTACGAATCCATCGCGAGGCGAAAGTCAGTAAGGCACGTGCAGCCCACGAGGAATATCTTCGAGCTGAATTTTCCGCTGCTGAAAATGAGGCGCTTTATGCAGTCGCATCAGTAATTAGCGAACGCGGCTGTATTTTCTGCGGATCGCATACGGAACGTGCCCGAACCGCTGTTCAACAGCGGCTCGACGTTCATCACTGTCCGCTGTGTGACGCCGGCCCCGGTGAGCGAGAGCAGCATGCCGATTTAGCTGACAAAAGCGACTTGCTGGCTTCCGCTCACATAATGGAAATTGAGGCCGAGGACGATGCCCAGCAAATAGCCAGTGTTGATGCTCTGATCGCAACGGTCACTGACCAATACCAATCTTTGATGCGCAAGCTCGTCGATCAGCGAAAGCAGCACCAAGAGGTACTACTTCAGATCAAAATCATCGAAAATGGCCTGCCAAAAGACGCAGACCAGATCCTGGCATTGCAAGATAAGCTTATGGGGTTCAAGGACTTGCTCGAACACTCAAAGCAAGAAAAGGCTGAAGCAGAAGCATCGTTAGCAGCGATTGTCGATCCTGGCGAGGCACGCGTCGCTGAAATGGCTGAGGCGATTATTGAGCGGTTCAAGGAATACATTACGGGCTTTATGGCAGAGACGTGCGTTCTCCAATATGACGTGCGTGAGAAGCGAATTGGTCAAGGGCCTTCGACTGTTAAGTTCCGGTTCCCAGGGTTCTCTGTAAGACTGACATCCGGCGTTTTCAAGGATGAGGCCGCAAATCGCATGTCGCCAAACGATGTTTCGGAATCGCAGCGCGAATTCATAGACATGGCGTTCCGCATGAGTTTGATCGCTGAAATTACAACTCAGAGCTCTGCGATGATGGTCGTCGAAACACCTGAGGCGAGTCTCGACTCCGTGTTTGTTCCGCGCGCCGGAACAATGATTCGTCAGTTTTTGCAAATTGCAGAGAACTCGTCCAACTTCCTGATTGCGAGTACAAATCTCAACAGGGAAGCAATGATTCCTGCTCTTTTCGGAGTGCTTCCAGAGACTGAGGCAGTTCAATTCGCGCGTGAGAGCGACCGCGAAGGTTTTAACGCCAGGGCTTTGAGGGCTGTTCCACCGAGTGAGCGAATAAGCAGGATGGTGAACCTTCTTGAGATAGCGGCGAAGAACGCAGCGCTAACAAAATACGAGGGCGAGTACAAGGATGAGTTTCAAAGGGCCGTCTTCCCATCTTGGGAAAATTTTGACTCGATATCTGAGGTGGGGAAATGACTCAAGCCCAACCGAGCCATTTCCGACGTTACTGGATCTTACTGGTACTGCGTGCTACCTGTCTCGCCGGCTCTGGAACTGTGTCATCAGATTTTTTCCACAAACTGGTCTATTACGTCAATGCCTTGCTACCGAGCGTAGGGTTGCCTTCAGAGACTGCGCGGGTAATGAAAGCTAGCTATGGCCCTTTTTTTCCGGAGTATCAATGGGACCTGGATCGGTTAGTCGGTGCGAGATTGGTTGAGGTCGCAGACCTGCAATGGATTTCGGCTGATCAGCGATTTTTCGGGAAATATAGAATCACTCAGCGTGGGCAAGCGTTGGCTGAGCAGGTGGCCTGTGGGACAGGGGGGCTGACCGACATTGAACGTGCGATATCAGAAATGGTTAGCGCATTCCTGTCGACGCCGGCTGCTCTGACGACACTTGCAGCTAAGTTGGACGCAAACTTTGGCCAGGACACGGTCAGAGAAGGCGAGGTTATCGACTTTGGGGAGTGGAGTGGTGAGAACCATTCGCGGGATGCAGCTAAATTTCTCTTCCATAACTGGCTTACTCGGTTTGCTTTGCCCGTTGAACCTGCCGGCATACCCGCAGCTACATCCAACGAGGAAATAGCGGAAGATGCTGGCGCCGAACCGCAATTCGAACCGTTTCAAGTGGATAAGGTCGTGGACGAGAAAAATGGTCGTTCGTTCCATTTGTACGCAAATTATCTGGTCCATCGACTGGCTCAGCAATCTAGCGCAACGGTCGGAGTATAACGATGGCTTCCTCGACGAGCAGTTTTGGCGCCGCGAGTGCTGCTGACCTTATGGCCTCGATTGGCACGATACCGACCGCCGGCATCGGCTCCGCATTTAGTTTTGAGCGAGCAGGCGGCCGCTCGATCGACCAAGTTCGGCACGCATGTCGCGAAATCACCTTGCCTCATTCGTTGCCTACCTGCGTTACCTATGTGTTCTGTGACGATCTGGAGCGAACCGCAGCGGCCAACGATTTTGACGAAATCAATTTGGTTTGGACGACTGACACTTCGGTCGTGTTGGGAGATATCGAAAATCGGATTGTCCTAATTAGTAGGAATGGAGGGGCTGGTTGCTGTTCTAAATCCACGTATCCTAAGATGAGCGATCACGCCAAAGCCATCGCTGCGTTGGGACTAGGAACAACCGCGACCATAATTTTTCAGCTTCACAGCTCAGTCGTGACCCTGTACCCAAGTGGGATTGCTAGTGGAATCCATGAGCAGCGCCCATTCGGCGTGGTTTCACAGTTGTTGATTGGCGATACGCTTGAGAAGACACTCGACCAATTTGACGACACATGGGTCAACGCTCCTTCAGGTCGCTCCAAGGTCTGGGCGGACATAGAAGGGCATTCTCATGTGCCGGCAGAAAGCACAGAGAAAGTAATACAAGTCCAACTTCAGTTTGCCCTGAAGTTTGTGGATTCTGGTTCATTGATTATGGACGAGTTGCCTAATCCTGATGGGCGCGCGGATCTGTTGCTGTACTCTGAAACGCCGGCTGGTCCTCACAGAGTAATCCTTGAGTTAAAGGTGCTGCGTTCCTTTAGCCACCCGACAAAGCGAGCGAAAGGCGTGTCGAAGGTTTCGAACGCGGCAAATGAAGCAAGCGCATTGGAAGTGGTAAAGCAGGCCTGGAGCTATCGCTCGCACTACAACGCACATAGGGCATGTGCTAGGTTATACGACATGCGGAAACCACCGGTAGATGGGGCGGTAAAAACCAAATCCCTTGCGCTGGCCTCGAAGCTCTCGGTCGACCTATGGATTAGTGATGTGCAGTTTACTTCGCAGGACAAGCGAAATGCAAAAGTCGAAAAAGCACTGACTTCTTTGAGCGAGGTCAGCGGCGAGAAATAGTTACCAATGACTCGGGCAGGTTTAGTGTTCCGCCTTGCTGTGCGCTAGAACGCATCGAACGGACTTTGTGCTGCGCTATCACTTGGAGTCCATAATGCGGCGCCAGCTCCTCCAGAATCTTTGGGACAGGAAGATGTATCCCTTGGTACTGTGAGTCACCTACGACCAGTTCGATTTGTCCTGCGGGCGTTAGACGGTCTCCGATTTTGCTGACAATCCCAATAAGGTCTGCGAAGTACGCTCCGACCATCTCAGGAATTTTCTCATCCCACAAGTCTTCGCGTTTCGCGGTGAGCTGCTCATACACGCTTGTCAACGTGTCCGACCTCAGATCAAAAGACAGGTCGCGTCTGATCTGGACATGCGAGCGAAGCGTCTGCTCGCGCAGGGAGCGATTTCCGCTGTTTGACGTGAGGTACCCTAGCATCCATAGTTCGACGTTATATACATCTGTGTAGTCGAAGGAATTTGGATATGGCGGAGAGAAAAGTGCCAGGTCAATTCCACTCTGAACGTGATTGACCTGTTCCCTTGAGTCACCTCGTAGGAGCGTGTAGTCAGTTACCTTCTTCCGCGCGGTTAGAGGTGCGTCTTCAATAATTCTTGAGAACGAGATATCGAACAGACTGTCGACGTCAGGTATTTCCCTGGATTGCCAGCCGCGCCGGTAGCGCCGCCCCTTCCCATTCACTACCGCATTGCTTGCCGGGATGAGTGTTGAACCTAATGCTACTCGCGCGATGCGCTGAATTCCTAGATCGTCGAGTTCTTCGATCGCAGCACGATAGCTCAGAATTTTTTGCGCAATATCAAGGTTAAAGATCCACCGTTCTTTCACGCCTGGCTCGATGAAAGTCGGTGGCAACGGATACCGCTCGATCAATTCTGGCTTGCGAAGTTGTTTTGCGCGACGGATCAGTGATCGCTTGATGTGGAGAAGGCGTGCGGCATCCAAGACTGAAAGCTTTGCCTCAGTAAGGTCCGCTAAGAAGGGATTGACCTCTATTACGGTTGGAACGATGCCAAAGAATTGCGATGTTAGTGCGGTGGTTCCTGAACCCGAAAACGGGTCAAGAATCGTGCGCGGCATTTGAGGCTGGCTTTGAATTACCTCTTGAACGAATGATGGGGAGAAGGCCTCTTTGAAATGGAACCATCGTTGGAATCCTAGGCCAGTAGTCCCTTGGTTGGTGGTCGGCGACGGCGAAAGCCAGCCGTCTAACCAAGAGCTGACACCAGCCCCATCGGGGAGGTCCTGTGGCTGGGTGTTGTTGCTACGATCCATGTGGTCTTTACTATCCTTCAAAGGTTTCCGCAAAAAACGCGTCCTATCTAATTATAATATCATGAAAATGATGATATTATAAAAAAATGTCAAGGCCAGTAAAAAACAGGATACTCATGCGCGAAATGTGTTCGCGACTATCCGCTATGCTGGATTCGACCCGGCGCTCGGATGCCGAGATCAGTAGAGTTCTTGGGTATGCAAATTCCGCTACCTTGGCCCGTATGCGTCGGGGGGAGGCGTTTCTTGACGCCGAGAGGCTGGCTGCATTTGCGCAGATCGCGATATGCGACGAGGCTCACCCAAATTTGCACTGGGTCCTTACAGGGCAGGGGCCACCGCTCACAGGCCCAACTCGTAGTCGAGAAATTGAAGCAACCGAAACATTGATACGGAAAATTACTTCGGATTCACTGCTGGGTGGTACAAAGACCACTTGAGACACTGCAAATATGGCATACAGACAACGGCCTAAACCCTATAAGGCCGAGCTCGTCAAGAAAAAGCACGCCCCGGTGCGCCAGCGAAATCTCGCCCGGCCTGGGCACGCTGCCGCCGCCGACCAGCGCCGGGCCGGACGAAGTGTGGTGCGGCGAGCGGAACGGGCGGCGCTTCCACTGCTCGATGCGGAAGGCGCCCGTCAGCGATTGCACGGCGGCCGCCTCCAGCGCTTCCTCGTCGCTCATCTCCGGCAACAGGCCGGCGAAGCGCGCCGCCAGCATGGTCTTGCCGGCGCCCGGCGGGCCCACCATCAACACCGAGTGATTGCCCGCGGCCGCCACCTCCAGCGCCCGCTTGACGAACACCTGCCCCTTGACGTCGGCGAAGTCGGGATACGTCTGCTGCGTCACCAGCTGCGCCGTATCGTGGCGCGACAGCATCGTTTCGACCGACCTGGCCGCGAAGTGGCTGCACACCTGGAGCAGCGATTGCGCCGGGTAGATGGCGGCGTTGCCGACCAGCGCCGCCTCGTCGGCGTTGGCCAGCGGCAGGATGAAGGCCAGGGTGCCGCCGTCGCGGCGCGTGGCCAGCGACATCGCCAGCGCGCCGCGTATCGGCCGCAGCTCGCCGGACAGGGACAGCTCGCCGGCGAACTCGTACTGATGCAGGCGGTTGGAGGGAATTTGTTTGGAGGCGGCCAGGATGCCCAGCGCGATCGGCAGATCGAAACGGCCGGATTCCTTCGGCAAATCGGCCGGCGCCAGATTGACGGTGATGCGTTGTGCGGGAAATTCGAATCCGCCATTCTGGATGGCGGCGCGGACGCGGTCTTTGGCTTCCTTGACCTCGGTGTCGGCGAGTCCGACGATGGTGAAGGCCGGCAAGCCGTTGGCCAGATGCACTTCGACGCTGACCTCCTGCGCCTCCATGCCCGCCAGGGCGCGGCTTTTGAGTACGGCTAGGCTCATGGGTTAGCGGACGACCAGTGGGATACCAGCCGCCAGCGTAGCCCAGGCCCGCCGCCGTGTTTTGCGCTAGCCCAAACGGGCGCAGCGCAGACCGGCTTTATTGGCCGGCTTTGGCTTCCAGTTCCGCCAGGCGCGCTTCCAGCGCTTCGAGCTTGGCGCGGGTCTTGGCCAGCACCTGCGCCTGCACGTCGAACTCCTCGCGGGTCACCAGGTCCAGCTTGGCGAATCCCTGGGTCATCATCGACTTGACGTTCTTCTCGATGTCCTTTGCTGGGGAGTTTTCGATGGCCTGATTGATCTTGTTTTGCAAGTCATTGAAAAAAGTATTCATATCCATAATATTCCTTGATCTAACCGGCCAAGCACTGCACCATTGCAGTGCGCTCCAGCCTTATTGTGGTGCGAAATTCGGAAAAATCACCGCCGCACCCATCCCATTCTCACATTCTTTCAAATGCGGTCCCGTTGCCGATGTCGTTCGGCAGCTATCACCTCGACAAGATTAGCTGGCACGCATTCTGCTAAAGAAGTCATGAACGCTCTTATCGCTTCGCTTCACACAGGATTTTAAACCGCAACTGCTAAACAAGTTCAACTACACAAGGAAAACAACTATGAAAAGCTTGAGCAAGAACTTTACCCTGATCGCAGCGTTGACATTAGCATTCGCCTCCATGAGCGCCGGTCTGGCGCGCGCCGAAGACGCGACACCCGCGCCGGAAGCGAAACCCGACAACGAAGTCAGCTTCAACGCTGCCGTTGTCAGCGACTACCGCTACCGCGGCATATCGCAGAGCCGCCTGAAGCCTGCACTGCAGGGCGGCGCGGATTACACCCATAATCCGACCGGCCTCTATGCCGGTACCTGGCTGTCCACCATCAAATGGACCAAGGATGCGGGCGGCGACGGCAATGTCGAATGGGATCTGTATGCCGGCAAACGCGGCGAGATCGTCAAGGACGTCAGCTACGACGTCGGCGGCCTGTATTACTACTATCCGTCCAACGGCCTGCACCCGAACGCCAACACCTTCGAATTGTACGGCCAGATCGGCTACGGCCCGGTCACGCTGAAATACTCGCAATCGACGACCAACCTGTTCGGCTTCGACGACAGCAAGAACAGCGGCTACGTCGACGCCTCCGGCAACTTCGAGCTGACCGACGGCTATGTGCTGAACGTGCACGCGGGCCACCAGAACGTGAAACATAAAGGCGCCTTCAGCTATACCGACTACAAGCTGGGCGTGACCAAAGATTTCGGCGTCGTGACGGTGGCCTTGGCGGCGGTCTATGCCGACACGAAAGCCTACCCATCGCCGGACGGGAAGAACCTGGCCAAAACCGGAGCAGTCCTGACCATTTCCAAAACCTTCTAAGCGAGGCCCGTATGAAACTGATTACCGCCATTATCAAGCCGTTCAAGCTCGATGAGGTCCGCGAGGCCCTCTCGGCGATCAACGTGCAAGGCATCACCGTGACCGAGGTCAAAGGCTTCGGTCGCCAGAAAGGCCACACCGAGCTGTACCGCGGTGCGGAATATGTGGTGGACTTCCTGCCCAAGACCAAGATCGAGGCGGCGGTGGACGACGCCATCGTCGAACAGGCGATCGAAGCGATCGAAGGCGCTGCCCGCACCGGCAAAATCGGCGACGGCAAGATTTTCGTGTACAACCTGGAACAAGTCATACGTATTCGTACCGGCGAAACCGGCAACGAAGCTCTTTAAGGGGAAGATTGATGAAAAAAACTATAACAACGTTGCTGGCTGGGGTTGCAGTTCTGTTCGCGCTGGCCGCGCCGGTGCATGCCGAGGACGCCAAGCCGGCAGCTTCGGCGCCGGTCGCCTCCGCGCCGGCTGCCTCCGCTCCGGCAGCGGCTGCTCCGGCTGCGCCTGAAGCGGCACCCGCCGCCGCCCCTGCCGCCGCGGCCGCCCCCGCGGCGCCTGCCGCAGCGCCGGCACCGGTACCGAACAAAGGCGACACCGCCTGGATGATGGTGTCGACCTTGCTGGTCATCATGATGTCGATTCCCGGCCTGGCGCTGTTCTACGGCGGCCTGGTCCGTTCCAAGAACATGCTGTCCATCCTGTTGCAAGTGTTCACCATCTTCGCGCTGATCATCGTGCTGTGGTGCGTGTACGGCTACTCGCTGGCCTTCACCGAGGGCAATGCCGTCATCGGCAAATTCGACCGCGCCTTCCTGAACGGCATCTGGGATCCGGCCAAGGCCACGTTCTCGACCGCCGCCACTTTCAGCAAAGGCGTCGTCATTCCCGAGTTTGTGTACGTGGTGTTCCAGGCGACCTTCGCCGCCATCACCTGCGGCCTGATCGTCGGTTCCTTCGCCGAACGCGCCAAGTTCACCGCCGTGCTCGCTTTTGTCGTGCTGTGGTTCACCTTCGCCTACCTGCCGATCGCCCACATGGTCTGGTTCTGGACCGGTCCTGACGCGATCAAGGACGCGGCAACGCTGGCGACCGAAACCGCCAAGGCCGGCTTCCTGTGGCAAAAAGGCGCGCTGGACTTTGCCGGCGGCACCGTGGTGCACATCAACGCCGCAGTCGCCGGCCTGGTGGGCGCCTACATGATGGGCAAACGCGTCGGCTACGGCCGCGAATCCATGGCGCCGCACTCGCTGACCATGACCATGATCGGCGCCTCGCTGCTGTGGGTGGGCTGGTTCGGTTTCAACGCCGGCTCGGCACTGGAAGCGGGCGACGTCGCCGCGCTGGCCTTCGTCAACACGCTGCTGGCCACCGCCGCCGCCACCATGGCGTGGCTGCTGGGCGAGTGGATCGTCAAGGGCAAGCCTTCGATGCTGGGTGCCGCTTCGGGCGCCGTTGCCGGCCTGGTGGCCATCACCCCGGCCTGCGGTTACGTCGGCCCGATGGGCGCGCTGATCATCGGCCTGCTGGCCGGCGTGGTCTGCCTGTGGGGCGTGAACGGCCTGAAACGCCTGCTGGGCGCGGACGACTCGCTGGACGTGTTCGGCGTGCACGGCGTCGGCGGTATCCTGGGCGCGCTGCTGACCGGCGTGTTCGCTTCGCCATCGCTGGGCGGCCAGGGCATCTTCGACTACGTCACCAACAAGATGTCGGCCGATCCGTACTCGATCGTCAGCCAGGTCACCATCCAGGCCACCGCGATCGGCACCACCATCCTGTGGTCGGCCGTCGTTTCGGTGATCGCCTACAAACTGGTCGACGTCGTCATCGGCCTGCGCGTGCCGGAAGAAGAGGAACGCGAAGGCCTGGATATCACCAGCCATGGCGAGTCCGCATATCACGCTTAAACCTATGCCTGATTGACAACGTTGCACAGGCCCGCCACGGCGGGCCCCTCGAAAGCGCCTCTTTGTGGGCGCTTTTTTTATTTCCCGCCTTTAAAATAGGGTTTTCGCCCCGATTTGGGCTATCTGCACGGTAATATCTGATGTTCTGCGTGCCTGGAGGGTCGTCCTCCCGCATCATTTAAGGAAGTAATCATGGTTCCCCATCTCGCCACGGCCCTGACAGGACCGCTGCTCGACCTCGAAGAAAAAATCCTGGCCGCGACGCCGGCCATTGAGCGCTGGTTCCGCCTGGAGTGGCAGGAACACACGCCGCCGTTCTATTGCTCGGTCGACATGCGCAACGCCGGCTACAAGCTGGCGCCGGTCGACACCAATCTGTTCCCCGGCGGCTTCAACCATCTGGCCACGGAAATGCTGCCGCTGTCGGTGCAGGCCGCCATGGCCGCCATCGACAAATATTGCCCGGACGCCCGCAACCTGCTGTTGATACCGGAAGTGCACGAGCGCCACCCGACCTACTGGCAGAACGTGGCCCGGCTGATGCAGATATTCCGCCAGACCGGCCTGCATGTGCGCCTGGGCTCGCTGTCGCCGGAAATCACCCAGCCGACCCCGCTGCCCCTGCCGGACGGCAACATGCTGGTGGTCGAGCCGCTGGTGCGTTCGGCCAACGGCCGCCGCCTGGGGCTGAAGGATTTCGACCCGTGCACCATCCTGCTGAACAACGACCTGTCGGCCGGCATTCCTGACATCTTGCAGAACATCCACGAGCAAAGCCTGCTGCCGCCGCTGCACGCCGGCTGGGCCCTGCGCCGCAAGAGCAACCACATGAACGCCTACGATGAGGTGGTCAAGAAGTTCGGCAAGCTGATCGGCGTCGATCCGTGGATGCTCAACCCCTTCCACGCCAAGTGCGACGCCGTCAACTTCCGCACCGGCGAGGGCTACGACTGCCTGGCCGCCAATGTCGACGCGCTGCTGTCCAAGATCAAGAAGAAGTACAAGGAATACGGCATCAAGGACCAGAAGCCGTTCGTGATCGTCAAGCCGGACGCCGGCACCTACGGCACCAGCATCCTGACGATCAAGGATTCCAATGAAATCAAGGACTTGAGCCAGTCGCAGCGCGACAAGATGATCGTCATCAAGGATGGCAAGGAAGTGACCGACTTCATCATCCAGGAAGGCGTGCCGACCTTCGAGAGCATCAAGGACGCGGTGGCCGAGCCGGTGGTCTACATGATCGACCGCTACGTGGTGGGCGGCTTCTACCGCGTGCACGCGGAGAAGGGCATCGACCAGAACCTCAACGCGCCCGGCTCGCAGTACGTGCCGCTGGCGTTCGCCCAGCAGCACGCGGTGCCGGATCTGAAGGCTAAGCCGGGCACGGCCGCGCCGAACCGTTTCTACGTGTACGGCGTGGTGGCGCGGCTGGCGCTGCTGGCGGCGTCGCTGGAAATGGAGCGCACCGATCCCAACCCCGAAGTCTACTAAGCACCCCGGGAGCGGACTGGTCCGCTCCCCGGTGCCGCCGGCGAATCTCGGCTAAAATCAGGCATTACCCCGAATGGATGCGCCCATGAAAATAGCTTTCCTCGCCGATCCCTTGGCCAGCTTCAAGACCTACAAGGACTCGACCTACGCCATGATGGTGGAGGCGGCCAAGCGCGGCCACACCGTCTACGCCTTCGAGCAAAACGACATGGCGCTGGACTGCGGCGTGGTGTTCGCCAACGCGGCGGTCATCACCCTGACCGGCGACAGCCACGACTGGTTCCGCGCGGCGCCGTCCCACGAAACCAATCTGGGTGACTTCGACGCCATCATCCAGCGCAAGGACCCGCCGTTCGACATGGAGTACATCTACGGCACCTACCTGCTGGAGCTGGCCGAAAAGCAGGGCGCGCAGGTGTTCAACAAACCGTCGGCGATCCGCGACCACAACGAAAAGCTGTCGATCTCCCAGTTCAGTCAGTACACCTCGCCGACCCTGGTGACCTCCGACGAAGCCCGCATCCGCGCCTTCCAGAAGCACCACGGCGACATCATCCTCAAGCCGCTGGACGGCATGGGCGGCGCCGGCGTGTTCCGCGTGACGGCCGACGGCATGAACCTGGGCTCCATCATCGAAACGCTGACCGACAACGGCGCCCGCACCATCATGGTGCAGCGCTACATCCCCGAAATCGTGCAGGGCGACAAGCGCATCCTGGTCATCGGCGGCAAGCCGGTGCCGTTTTCGCTGGCGCGCATCCCGCAGAACGGCGAGGTGCGCGGCAACCTGGCGGCCGGCGGCATGGGCGTGGCCCAGCCACTGACCGAGCGCGACGCGGAAATCGCCAACGCGCTGGGCCCGATACTGGCCGCCCGTGGCCTGTTGCTGGTAGGATTAGATGTTATCGGTGATTGCCTCACGGAAGTGAACGTCACCAGTCCAACCTGCTTCCAGGAAATCACCCAGCAAACGGGCTTCCAGGTGGCGGCGATGTTCCTCGACGCCGTCGAAGCGGCCGTGGCGCTGGGCAAACAACTTAAAAATTAACAATAATGCCGGACGCCGTCAAAAAACGTCCGCGCTCACTGGCGGTTTAAGAATATGGTTGGCATACTGCTTATGACGCACGCTCCACTGGGACAGGCTTTTATTGCCGCCTGCGCCCATGTGTTCCGTGGTCCGACCGAGCGGCTGGAGGCGATCGACGTGGTCGCCGACCAGGATCTCGCCGAAGTCCAGGCGCTGGCATCGGCGGCGATCAAGCGTCTCGACGACGGCGACGGGGTGCTGGTCATCACCGACGTCAAAGGCGGCACGCCCGCCAATTGCTGTAACCGTCTGGCGGACGCCGGCCGGGTGGAGGTCATCGCGGGCATCAGTTTGCCGATGCTGCTGCGCGCCATCACCTACCGCCGCGACACGCTGGACGTGGTGGTCGAGATGGCCTTGGCCGGCGCGCAGAGCGGAGCGGTGCGCGTCGACAACCGGATCAGGGTCGGGCAGCCCTGAGGCCGGATTTATGTGGCCGCCGCGTGCATCGCATGGCGGCGGTTTTTTGCAGTGCGCATTTCTGATTGAGACAAAAGAAAAATGATTCAACAAGAACTTGAGATTATCAACAAGCTTGGTTTGCATGCGCGTGCCTCCGCCAAATTTACCCAGTTGGCAGCTAAGTTCCAGAGCGACGTCTGGCTGACCCGCAACGCGCGCCGCATCAACGCCAAGTCCATCATGGGCGTGATGATGCTGGCCGCCGGCAAGGGCGCCAAGGTCATGCTGGAAGCGGACGGCGCCGACGAGGGCGATTGCATCGCCGCGCTGACGGCGCTGGTCAACGACAAGTTCGGCGAAGGCGAGTAATGCCGGCGGAACGCAGCCGTCCCCGTACCCCCACAGGTCCGCCTATGGCTTCCTTCACCCTGCATGGCATCCCGGTTTCGCGCGGCATCGCCATTGGCCGCGCGCACAAGCTGGCGCCGGCGGCGCTGGACGTCAAGCACTACCTGGTGGCGGAAGAGCATCTGGAGGCCGAGGTGTCGCGCCTGCAGCAGGCGCTGGTGCAGGTGCACAAGGAGCTGCAGACGCTGTGGAACGAACTGCCGAAGGATGCGCCGACCGAACTGGGCGCCTTCATCGACGTCCATGCGCTGATCCTGTCCGACCCGATGATCTCGGAGGCGCCGCTCGACATCATCCGCACCCGCCACTACAACGCCGAATGGGCGCTGCTGACCCAGATCGACGAGCTCTCGGCGCAGTTCGACGAAATCGAAGACCCCTACCTGCGCGAGCGCAAGGCCGACATCCAGCAGGTCGCCGAGCGCGTGCTGAAGGTGTTGATGGGCACCGCGCAGATCCTGCCCGCCACCACCGGCGAGGACGGCTTCCAGGCGCAGATGATCATCGTCGCGCACGACATCTCGCCGGCCGACATGCTGCAGTTCCGCGACCGCTCCTTCATCGGCTTCGTCACCGACGTCGGCGGCCAGAACTCGCACACGGCCATCGTCGCCCGCAGCCTGGACATCCCGGCGGCGGTCGGCATGTCCGGCGCCTCGACCCTGATCGAGCAGGACGACTGGCTGATCATCGACGGCGACGCCGGCGTGGTGATCGCCAACCCGAGCGCGCTGGTGCTGGAGCAGTACCGCGACCGCCAGGGCGCCGCCGCCCGCGCGCGCAAGAAGCTCAACAAGCTGAAGAAGACCCCTGCCATCACCAAGGACGGCGTCGAGATCCAGCTGATGGCCAACATCGAGCTGCCCGACGACTGCCCGGCCGCGATGGAGGCGGGCGCCAACGGCGTCGGCCTGTTCCGCTCCGAGTTCCTGTTCATGGGCCGCAACAGCCGCATCCCGTCCGAGGACGAGCAGTTCGAGCAGTACAAGAAGGCCGTGGTGGCGATGAAGGGCCGGCCGGTGACCATCCGCACGCTCGACATCGGCGCCGACAAGCCGCTCGACCAGACCGAGCACACGGCGCTCAATCCGGCGCTGGGCCTGCGGGCGATCCGCTACTGTCTGGCCGAGCCGCAGATATTCCTGACGCAGCTGCGCGCCATCCTGCGCGCGTCGGCGTTCGGCAAGGTGCGCATCCTGATCCCGATGCTGGCGCACGCGTTCGAGATCGACCAGTCGCTGGCGATGATCGCCCAGGCCAAGGCCGAGCTGCGCGAGCAGAACGTCAAGTTCGACGACGACGTCGACGTCGGCGCCATGATCGAAATCCCGGCCGCCGCGCTGGCGCTGCCGATGTTCGTCAAGCGGATGGACTTCCTGTCCATCGGCACCAATGACCTGATCCAGTACACGCTGGCGATCGACCGGGTTGATTATGAGGTCGCGCACCTTTACAATCCGCTGCATCCGGCTGTGCTGCAATTGATCTCGATGACGATTGCGGCCGGGCATAAAGCCGGGATCGACGTGGCCGTATGCGGCGAGATGGCGGGCGACGTCAAGCTCACCCGCCTGCTGCTGGGCATGGGCTTGCGCGAATTCTCGATGCATCCCGCGCAGCTGCTGTCGGTCAAGCAGGAAATCCTGAACAGCAACCTTGCGCTCATCACGCCGCAAACCCGCAAGATCATGCGCTCGATGGAACCCAACGTAATTGCAGACGCGGTCGAACAATTGCAGTTGATGTAGTAAGTGGTGGGACCCATCCTCGCGGTCCCACCTTGATAGATGGCCCGCGGGGCCGACCCCTATAACAACACAACCACATGCCATCCTTAGGATACGTTACTCCGCAAACCATGCATTTTGCGCAGCCGCTGGCGCTGCAAAGCGGCGCCTCGCTGCGCGACTACATGCTGATGTATGAAACCTACGGCACCCTCAACGCCGACAAATCGAACGCGGTGCTGGTCTGCCACGCGCTCAACGCCTCGCACCACGTGGCCGGCGAATATGAAGGCCAGCCGAAAAGCCAGGGCTGGTGGGACAATATGGTCGGCCCGGGCAAATCGCTCGACACCGACAAGTTCTTCGTCATCGGCATCAACAACCTCGGCTCGTGCTTCGGCTCGACCGGGCCTATGCACGTCAATCCCGCCACCGGCAAGCCATATGGCGCGGCCTTCCCGGTGGTCACGGTGGAGGACTGGGTCAACGCCCAGGCGCGCCTGGCCGATGAACTGGGCATCACACAGTTCGCCGCCGTCATGGGCGGATCGCTGGGCGGCATGCAGGCGCTGGCCTGGTCCATCATGTACCCGGATCGCCTGCGCCATTGCGTGGTGATCGCGTCCACCGCCAAGCTGTCGGCGCAGAACATCGCCTTCAACGACGTCGCCCGCCAGGCCATCCTGTCGGACCCCGATTACCACGGCGGCGACTTCTATGAACACGGCGTGGTGCCGAAGAACGGCCTGCGCGTGGCGCGCATGGTGGGCCACATCACCTATTTGTCCGACGACGACATGGCGGAGAAGTTCGGCCGCAAGCTCAGGGACGCCGCCGAGGCGGGCGACTACAAATTCGGCTTCGGCGTCGATTTCGAAATCGAATCCTACCTGCGCTACCAGGGCGACAAGTTCAGCGAATACTTCGACGCCAACACCTACCTGCTGATCACCAAGGCGCTCGACTACTTCGACCCGGCGCGCGCGCACGGCGGCGATCTGGCCAGGACGCTCTCGCGCACCAAGGCCAAGTTCTTCCTGGCCTCGTTCACCACCGACTGGCGCTTCTCGCCGGAGCGCAGCCAGGAGATCGTGCAGGCGCTGATCTGCAACCGCCGCCAGGTCACCTACGCGGAGATCGACGCGCCGCACGGCCACGACGCCTTCCTGCTGGAAGACCCGCGCTACATGAAGCTGGTGCGCGCCTACTACGACCAGGTGTGGAACGACATTAACGAGAAAGCGGCAGCATGAACTTCAACGATTTAAGCAGCGCCAGGCCCGACCTGGCCTTCATCGCCCACTGGGTGCCCAAGAACGCCCACGTGCTCGACGTGGGCTGCGGCGACGGCGTGATGATGGACTATCTGCAGAGCGACAAGCAGTGCAGCGGCTACGGCATCGAGATCGCCGACGACAAGGTCTTGGACAGCACCAAACGCGGCGTGCGCGTGATCCAGCAGGACATGGAGAAGGGCCTGGCCCTGTTCGGCGACGACAGCTTCGACACGGTGCTGTGCCTGTCGTCGCTGCAGATGATGAAGCATGTGGAGCCGCTGTTGCGCGACATTGTCCGCGTCGGCAAGGAGGCCATCGTCTCCTTCCCCAACTTCGCCTACTGGCCGCACCGCGTGGCCCTGCTCAAGGGCCGCATGCCGGTGTCGGAATCGCTGCCCTACGAGTGGTACGACACGC
Source organism: Duganella sp. GW821-FHT01E12 (assembly GCF_059422325.1). Classification (NCBI taxonomy): domain Bacteria; kingdom Pseudomonadati; phylum Pseudomonadota; class Betaproteobacteria; order Burkholderiales; family Oxalobacteraceae; genus Duganella; species Duganella sp. GW821-FHT01E12. The sequence goes on from NZ_JBWKWR010000012.1 coordinate 32,422, forward strand.
CCAACGTGCGCTGCGCCACCATCACCGATTTCCGCGACCTGGCGCAGGAGTGCGGGCTGGAAGTGGTCGACTGTGTGGCGCTGGCCGAAGGGCACCGCGTCTCCTTCCTGCCCAATCTGCGCGGCGACCTTGCCGTGTTCCGCTTGCGTAAAAAGGCCAGCCACTGATGACGATCCAGGAACAGCCAACCGGCTTGCGCACCTACCTGAACGGCCGCACCGTCTCCATCCTGTTCCTGGGCTTCAGCTCGGGCCTCCCGCTGTACACGCTGATCTACCTGATGCAGGCGTGGCTGGCCAAGTCCGGGCTGGACGTGAAGGCGCTGGGCCTGTTCGCGCTGGTGACCTTCCCGTACACCTTCAAGTTCCTGTGGGCGCCGTTCATGGACCGCTACGCCATCGGCTCGCTGGGCCGCCGGCGCGGCTGGATGGCGCTCACGCAGCTGGCGCTGTTCCTGGTGATCGGCGGCCTGGGGATGCTGGACCCGAAACTGGAGCTGACCCTGATCGCCGGCACGGTGTTCCTGATCGCCTTCCTGTCGGCCAGCCAGGACGTGGTGATCGACGCCTACCGCCGCGAGATCCTGGCCGAGAACGAGCAGGGGCTGGGCGCGGCCATCATCGTCAACGCCTACAAGGCCGCCAGCCTGATACCGAGCGCGCTGGGGCTGGTGCTGGCCGACAGCATGTCGTGGCAGGCCGTGTTCTGGATCGTCGCCGCCTTCATGCTGCCGGGTTTGATCTGCACGCTGCTGGCCAAGGAGCCCGCCGTGTATGGCGCGCCGCCGAAGAACCTGCAGGAGGCCGTGGTGCTGCCGTTCCGCGAATTCGTGCAGCGCGACGGCTGGAAGCAGGCCTTGCTGATCATCGCCTTCGTGCTGCTGTATAAAATCGGCGACAGCATGGCCACCGCGCTGTCGACCAAGTTCTTCCTCGATATCGGCTTCAGCACCAAGCAGATCGGCCTGGCGGCCAACGCCACCGGCTGGTGGGCGGCGCTGGCCGGCGGCGCCGTCGGCGGCATCTGGATGATCAAGCTGGGCATCAACCGCGCCTTGTGGGTGTTCGGCGTGCTGCAGGCCCTGGCCATCCTGGGCTTCGCCTGGCTGGCGCGCACCGGGCCCGATCCGCTGCTGCTGAGCGCAGTGTTCGGCTTCGAAGCCTTCGCCAGCCTGGGGCTGGGCGCGGCGGCGCTGGTGGCGTTCATGTCGCGCGCCACCGATCCGCGCTACACTGCCACCCAGTACGCATTGTTTTCCAGTCTGGCCGCCGTGCCGCGCACGTTTATCAATTCCTCGGTCGGGTATATAGTGGCGGAAACCGGCTGGTTCTGGTTCTTTATTGTGTGCTTCATCCTGGCGTTTCCTGCCATGATGATGCTGCCGAAAATCGCACCATGGAATACTAGGAATGAACAAGCTTAAATTCAACGCCGCCTTGCTGGCGCTGGTCTGCTGCGCCGGCGCCGTTGCGCCCGTGGCCGTCCACGCCCAGGACGACGGCATCCCCGTGACCAGCATGTCGCGCCTGCGCGGCATCGGCGGCGACGCCCGCCAGTTCGACCAGCAATCGAAGCTGCAGTACGACCAGATGCTGGCCCAGGCGCACCAGAAGGACGCCGTCGCCACCGAGCGCAATCCGCAGCTGATACGGCTGCGCGCCATCGCCAAGCGGCTGATCCCGTTCACCGCGCGCTGGAACCCGGACGCCGCCAACTGGAAGTGGGAAGTCAACCTGCTCAATTCGCCGACGGTGAACGCCTTCTGCATGCCGGGCGGCCGCATCGCCTTCTACAACGGCATCCTGGTCAAGCTGAACCTGACCGACGACGAAGTGGCGATGGTCATGGGCCACGAGATCGCCCACGCGCTGCGCGAGCACGCGCGCGAGCAGGCCGGCAAGAACACCATCACCTCGGTTGGCGCGCGCATCGCCGGCGCGTTGGGTTCGGCCTATTTCGGCGTCGATCCGCGCCTGGGCGACGCGGCGGCCGGCATGGTGGCGCAGGGCGCGGCGCTGAGCTTCTCGCGCGGCGACGAGAGCGAGGCCGATCTGGTCGGCCTGGATCTGGCGGCGCGTGCCGGCTTCGATCCGCGCGCCGGCATCGCGCTGTGGCAGAAAATGAGCGCGGTGAACAAGAACCAGCCCTTGCCCTTCCTGTCCACGCACCCCAGCGGCAGCAAGCGCATCGAGGACATGGATAAGAATATGTACCTGGTGCTGCCGGTGTACGCGCGCGCCAAGGGCCTGGACCCGAACGCGCTGCCGCCGTATCACTCGCTGGCGCTGCCTCGCTCATAATGCCGGGCGCACCGCTGCCGATGCGCGACGGTGTCGCGCCGAGCTACCTGTGGCTGCCGGAGGGGCAGTGGCCGGACATGCTGACCTTCCTGGTGGCGCGTTATCCGGACGTGACGGAAGCGTCGTGGCGCGACCGCATGGTGCGGCGCGAGGTGGTGGACAGCGACGGCAACGCGCTCACGCCGCACAGCGCCTACCGGCGCGGCATGCGGATATTCTACTACCGCGAGCTGGATGCCGAGACGCCGATTCCGTTCAAGGAAGAGGTGCTGTTCATGGACGAGCATCTGGTGGTGGTGGACAAGCCGCACTTCCTGCCGATGATACCGACCGGGCGCTTCCTGCACGAGACGCTGCTGGTGCGCCTGAAGAAAAAGCTGGGCGAGCAGGATTTAACGCCCATCCACCGGCTGGACCGCGAGACGGCGGGCGTGGTGATCTTCTCGCGCCGGCAGGACAGCCGGGGCGCGTATCAGTCGATGTTCCAGAAGCGGGTGATCGAGAAAGAGTATGAAGCGCTGGCGCCGCGCCTGCACGGCCGCGAGTTCCCCTTTACGTATCGCAGCCGCATGGTCGACGGCGACAAATTCTTCATCATGAAGGAGGAGGCGGGCGAGCCGAATTCGGAGACGCTGATCGACGTCATCGAGCACCGCGCCGACTGCACGCTGTACCGGCTGCATCCGCACACCGGGCGCAAGCACCAGCTGCGGGTGCATCTGTCATCGCTGGGCATCCCCATCATCAACGACGCGTTCTACCCGGTAGCGCTGCCGTGCAAGCAGGACGACGTCTCGCAACCGCTGAAACTGCTGGCCCGCCGCATCGCCTTCACCGACCCGCTGACCGGCGAACGCCGCGAATTCCGCAGCCTCCGCAGCCTTTAAAAGCGGTGGGGTCAAGTCTGACATTCGGACACGAGCTCAACCGTATGTGGCGCATACGGTTGAGCTCGTGTCCGAATGTCAGACTTGACCCCAATGGTTTTGCAACAGTTCAGGCGTAAGTGATGGTCAACGGCGCGTGGTCGGAGAACTTTTCTTCCTTGTAGATCGCCACCGTGGTGGCCTTGGCGGCGATGCCCGGGGTGGCGACGTGGTAGTCGATGCGCCAGCCGACGTTCTTGGCGTAGGCCTGGCCGCGGTTGCTCCACCATGTGTACTGCTCTTCGCGCGGATCGAGCCCCCGGTGCACGTCGACAAAGCCCACCTCGTCGAAGATGCGGGTCATCCACTCGCGCTCCTCCGGCAGGAAACCGGAGTTCTTCTTGTTGCCCTTCCAGTTCTTCAGGTCGATCTCTTTATGAGCGATGTTCCAGTCGCCGCAGATGACCACCTCGCGCCCCTCGGCGTGCAGCGACTGCAGGTGCGGCAGGAACAGGTCCATGAAGCGGAACTTGGCCTCCTGGCGCTCCGGCCCGGACGAACCGGACGGGCAGTACACCGAAATCACCGTCAGATTGCCGAAATCGCAACGGACGTAGCGGCCCTCGGCATCGAATTCCGGCGAGCCGAAGCCGATCACCACGCGATCCGGCTCGATCTTGCTGTAGACGCCGGTGCCGGAATAGCCTTTTTTCTCGGCATAGTGGAAGTGGCCGTGGTAGCCGCCCGGGTTGAGGAATTCCGGCGTCATGTCCGGCGCCTGCGCCTTCAATTCCTGGACACAGACGAAATCGGCGTCCTGCGTGGCCATCCATTTGAAGAAGCCCTTGCTGGAGGCGGAACGGATGCCGTTCAGATTGGCGGAGATGATTTTTGGCATGGTCGATTCAATGCGTAAATTTTGGAATGCGCTAGTGTAGCGGTAAAATACAGGCACTTTACAGAAATGAGGCAGTATGGACAGCTTACGTCAGCAATTTATCGAATTTTCGGTCAAGACCGGTGTGTTGCGCTTCGGCGAGTTCACCACCAAGGCCGGGCGCCAGTCGCCGTACTTCTTCAACGCCGGCCTGTTCCACGACGGCGCCACGCTGGCCCAGCTGGCCCAGTTCTACGCGCAGACCCTGCTCGATTCCGGCGTCGAGTTCGACATGCTGTTCGGCCCCGCCTACAAGGGCATCACGCTGGCCTCGGCCACCGCGGTGGCGCTGGCCGGCAAGGGCCGCAACACCTCGTTCGCCTTCAACCGCAAGGAAGCCAAGGACCACGGCGAGGGCGGCACCATCGTCGGCGCCAAGCTGCAGGGCAAGGTCGTCATCATCGACGACGTGATCTCGGCCGGCACCTCGGTGCGCGAGTCGGTGGACATGATACGCGCCGCCGGCGCCGAACCGTGCGCCGTGCTCATCGCGCTCGACCGCATGGAGCGCTCGGGCCAGGACGGCCAGCTGTCGCCCAACTCGGCGGTGCAGGAAGTGGCCAAGGCCTACAATATCCCGGTGATTTCGATCGGCAACCTGGACGACCTGTTCAGCTACCTGAACGGCGCCGGCGCCGATCCGCAGCTGTTGCAATACAAGGACGCCGTGGCCGCCTACCGCACCCGCTACGGTATTGTCTAACAAGCCATATTGCTAGACTTTGAAATTTCTTTGGTGTAACCTAATTCGGTATCCCGGAGACGATAAAGGCTAATCCATGAACATCGCAACCCTGAAGGTGCACGGCGACGAAGACGGTTTGATCGACGTCCGCGACGGCCTGCCGACCGAGCCGGACAGCGACTGGCAAAAGGGCGATCTCAAGCCCGACGGCCGGGTGCGCCTGGACTCCGGCTTCTACGTCGCGGTCGGCACCGACATGAACCCGGACGCGCTGCTCAAGCAGATCCGCCACTACCTGGCCGAATGCCAGGCGCGCGGCATCCACTTCGAGCGCTCCGACGTGGCGGCCGAACTGCGCATCTCCTTCACCACCGAACGCGGCGAAGCCACCCCCAGCCTGGACTTCTCGCTGGCCGACCTGAAGTTGCTGGTCGAGATGGGCATCAATCTGAGCATCACCGCCTGATGGGGTTTGCCGAAGACCGCCTGGCCAGCTTCCGCGCCGGCCCGCAGGCCGAGCGCCGCGTCCACATCTGGGAGCCGGCCGGCGCCGCGCCGCGCGCGGTGATCCTGGCCATCCACGGCGGCATGGCGCACGCGGGCGACTACGTCACGCCGGCGCTGTACTTCCGCCGGCACGGCATCGCCACCGTGGCCTACGACCTGTGCGGCCACCAGGACGCGCGCCGCGTCGACATCCCCGGCTTCCATGTCTTCCTGGACGACAGCGTGGTCTTCCTGCAGTGGGTCAAGCAGCAGTATCCCGGCGTGCCGGTCTACGTGATGGGCCATTCGATGGGCGCGCTGATCGCCACCCACCTGGGCCTGGGCCACTTTGCCGGCGACGCCGCCATCAAGGGCTTCATCCTGTCGTCGCCGTACTACGTGAACGCGATCAAGGTCTCGCCGCTGCTGCAGGCGATGGCCGGCGTGCTGGGCGCGCTGGCGCCGCGCATGAAGGTGCCGCTGGCGCCGCTGACCGATCTGCTGACCCACGACCCCACCATCACCGCCCGCCATCACGACGATGAGCGCGACGGCGTGCGCGCCACGGAAATCACGGTACGCTTCGCCAACGCGCTGACGCATGCGCAGCAGGGACTGGCGGCACGCATGCCGGCCTGGTCGCATCGACTGTTCGCGGTGGTGGCCGGCGACGACAAGCTGGCCGACGCCGACGCCGCCGAGCGGATGCTGAAATCGGTGCCGCCGGCGCTGCTGACCTACCAGCGGCATCCGCAAAACTATCACGAGAATTTCAACGAACTCAATCGCGAGCAGATCTTCGCCGACATCCTGGCCTGGATGGCGTCAAGCCCCACACACTGAGCTTACTCCAGCACCCAAACGTACTGCATCCGCATCCACGACTCCACCGGCTTGCCTGCCTTGAGTGCGGGCTTGAAGCCGCACTTCTCGATGCCGGCGCGGGCCGCTTCGTCCAGGTCCGGGTGGCCGCTGGATTTCTGCACCAGCGATTTCTTGAACTTGCCGTCGGCGCCGACCAGGAACTTCAGCGTGACGGTGCCGGCTTCCTTGCGCTCTATCGCGCCTTCCGGCCATTTCGGCTTGTCGCAGGTGCTGAAGTCGGCCAGGGCGTGCACCGTCTGCGCGGCGGCCTTGTCGGCGGCCACGGCCTCCGCGTAGATCGACATGCAGGCCAGCGCCAGTCCCAGCATCGGCACGGCGGCTTTCCAGTTCAAGGCCTGCGGTGCAGGGCGGCACAAACGTTGAATGCGATCCATCAAATTTCCTCCGTTGGCCGCTTGGGCCAGATGGTGAGTTGAGAACTGGAGACGCTCCAGCTCCGAAAGCGCAAGGGCCAAACGCCGCGGTTCGCCGAGCTGCCTTGCTGCGCAATCATCCGCGATCAGCTCGCGCTCTACGCGGATGCGGTTCGAGATCCACCAGACGGCAGGGTGGTAGAACAGCAGCGTTTCGATCACGTTCTGCAGCAGGTTGACCAGGTAATCGTGGCGCTGGATGTGCGCCATTTCGTGCGCCAGCAGCGCCTCCAGCAAATCGGGCGGCATGCCGGCCACCAGCGCGGCCGGCAGCAGCACCACCGGGCGCCACCAGCCGGCGGTGATCGGGCTGGCGATCGTGTCGACGATGCGCAGCCGCACCGCGCGCGTCACGCCGAAGCGCGCCGCGAGGTGCCGCAATTGCGCTTCCCAGCGCAGCTGGTCCCGGCGGTGGGCGCAGTCGCATTGCTTGGCGGCGCGGTCTATCCACAGCAGGCCGAGGATCATCCGCAGCGAGAGCAGCACGGCGCACAAGGCCCACAGGCTGACGATGCCGCGCATCGAGCCGCGCAGGTCGAACGGTTCGCCGCCGCCGACCATGCTCTGCGCGGCGTTGTGCAGCATGCCGGCGCCGATGATGGCGGCGCTGTCGGCATGGCCGGTCAGGCGCTGGAACAGCTCGACCGCCGGCCAGCACAGGCAGGCCATCAGCGCGGAGCAGGCCACCAGGTAGCGGTATTCGGCGCGGCTGTTGCGCAGCAGCGTGAGGGCGACGGCGGTGGCGCAACCGAGCAGCAGGCCTTGCCACAGGAAGTGCATCAGCGTCAGGCCGAGGGCGAAAATGAAGGCGCTCATTTCTTTTCATCCTTGAGGATTTTCTCGATCTCTTCGCGCTCCTTCTTCGAGATGCCGGAGCGCAGCGCCGCCAGCACCAGCGCCTTGGCCGAGCCGGCGAAGGCTTTCTGCATCAAGTCCTTCAGCAGATTGGTTTGCAGCGCGTCCTGCGCCTGCGCCGGCGCGTAGACGTGCGAACGCTGGCTCTCGTCGCGGATCAGGATGCCCTTGGTGTGCATGATCTGCATCAGGCGCAGCACGGTGCCGTAGGCCAGCTCCGGCTTCTCTGCCAGCATGGCCTCGTGCACCTGTTTGGCGGTGGCCGAGCCGAGTGGCCACAGTGCCTGCAGCAGATCGAGTTCGGCGGCGGTTGGTTTGGGTATGCTCATGGTGCGTCTCTTGTCGGCTTGCTAAAGTGTTTGTAGATTAGTTTGTCTAGACAAAAATGTATACTTTAAATTTCAAGGCCGCCGCAGCGTGTTGCATTGCGTAGACAGAGCTGTCTATAAAGTGATGATGAAGCGCGCACCGCCCAGTGGGGAATCGTCGATGGCGATGGCGCCGCCGTGCAGTTGGACGGCTTTGGCGGTGATGGCCAGACCCAGGCCGTAGCCGCTGGCGGCGTAATCGTGTTCGCGTTGCAGCCGGTAGAACGGTTCGAACACGCGCTCGCGCGCCTCGGGCGGGATGCCGGGGCCGTCGTCCTCCACAGTGATGCGCACCGCACCGCCGTCGCGCGCGGCGGACAGCACGATTTGCTCGGCCGCGTACTTGGCCGCGTTCCCCAGCAGGTTGTTGACCGCGCGCGCCAGCAGGCGGGCGTCGCCTTGCAGTTCTCCCAGGTCGATGGGGATGCCGGCGCTGAACTGCTGGCGCAAGGGGGCGGGCGGCGCGCACTCCAGCAGCAGAGGCGCCAGCGCGAACGACTGGCGCGGCATGGACTGCGCCTGGTCGAGCTGCGTCAGGCTAAGCAGCTCGTTGACCAGCGTTTTCAATTCCTCGACATCGGTCTCCATCGCCGCGATGCGCTTTTGCAGCGCTGGATCGTCGGCCGCGTGGCGATCGCGCAGCAGCTCCAGGCCGAACTCCAGCCGCGCGATCGGCGTGCGCAGTTCATGCGACACCGAATGCAGCAGGTTCTTGCGCGCCTCCATCAGCGAGCCGATACGCCCGGCCATGTCGTTGATGCGGCCGGCCAGCGGCGCGATGCTGGACGCCGGCCGCACCTCGGCCCGCGCCGCCAGGTCGCCCCGGCCGAAATCGTCGGCCACCTTCGACAGCTCCAGCAAACCGCGCCAGTGCCGGCGCGACCACCAGCCTATCGGCACCAGCAGGAACAGCGCGATCACGCCGAAGCGGATGGCCTCCATGCCCAGCGCCTGGCCGATGTCGATGGGAAGGCGCTGGGCGTGGATCACGTCGTCGTCGCTGCCGATGTAGCGCGCGCCGGCCGTGTCGACGCGGCGGTAGAAGGCCTTGCCGCCGACGTCGATCACCACCGCGCCTTGCAGGAGCTGGTCGCGTTTGGAGGAGGGCAGCGTCGCCAGCGCAGTTTTCAGCGGCTGCAGTTCCAGCGTGGCCTCGGATACCTCGCGCACCTTGTTCAGGCGCGGCAGCCATTCGTCGGCGGGCGCCTTGTCGATGTACTGCTCCAGCAGGAATATCTGGCCGGCCGCCTGGCGGCGTGCGATCTCCTCCAGCGGATCGCCGAACAGGCGGCCGAAGGTGAAATAGATCGCGCAGGTGGCCAGCGTGACGGCCAGCACGATCAGCAACGCGAAGCGCCAGAAGAGCCGGTTCATTCCCAGGCCGAGGGGCTGAGCAGATAGCCTTCGCCCCAGACAGTCTTGATGCGCTCCGCGCCGCCGTCGCCGAACTTGCGGCGCAGGCGGGAGATGCAGTTGTCGATGCTGCGATCGAGGCCGTCGAATTCGATGCCGCGCATCTTGACCAGGATGTCGTTGCGCGACATGACCTTGCCGGAGGCGCCGGCCAGGATGACGAACAGTTTGAACTCGGCGCTGTTCATCGCCACTTCATTTCCGCGCCAGTGGACCGCGCGGTTCTCGCGCGAGATGCGCAGTTGGCCGATGACGATGTCGCTGCTGGCGGCGCCGTTGCCGCGCCGCTGCAATGCGCGCAGGCGGGCCAGCAGCACACGCGGTTGCACCGGCTTGTTGACGTAGTCGTCGGCGCCCTGTTCGAGGCCGGAGACTTCGTCGAAGCTGTCCTCGCGCGCGGTCAGGATCAGGATAGGCACGGCGCTGAGCTGGCGCAACTGACGGCACACCACCAGGCCGTCGACGCCGGGCAGCGTCAGGTCGAGTATCACCAGGTCCGGCCGGGTATCGCGGAAATGCTCAAGCGCGCGATCTCCGCGTGTCACTACGTCGACCGCGTAATCGTATTCGTCCAGGTATTCCTTGACCAGCGCGGCAAGCCGCGCATCGTCCTCCACCAGCATTACACGCTGCATCGCACCTCCATTTCGTGGGTATTGTAGTGGAGCGCGGCGCCGAAGTGGCATTTTCGACAATCAGGTACACATTCGTACACTTTCTATACAAATGGCGCCTACAAATTGAGGACAATTGAACGACAGATCGAGGCGGATTCCGCGGCCGTGGGTGCCTAACATTGGAGGCTCCTACTTCAACCTGGAATCCGAATATGAATAAAATTATTTGTACTGTTTTTGTCGCTCTTGCTGCAAGCTCGATGGCCCATGCCGAAGGGCTGTATGTCGGCGCCAATGTCAGCCCCCAGACCAACGGCAATATCAGATTCAGCGAGAAGGGCGTGACGACCGAGCGCAGTGCGGCCAGGAAGGCGACGCCATTCGGTCTATTTGCGGGATATGATCTGTCGCCGGTGTGGGCGCTGGAAGCCGGCTACCGCGCCGACGGCGGCTCGACTGCCTTCGATCTGAGTCCCGGCTACCAGCTCAAGGCACGCGTCAGCACCGCCTATCTGGCGGCGCGTGGCACGTGGAAGCTGAGCGAGGACTGGTCCTTGTTCGGCAAGGCGGGAATCGGGCAGGGCCGCCTGAAGCTGGATGTCAGCGGCAAGGATGCTCCGGCCGGCGAATCGGTGAACAAGACCGGCTTGTACTTGAGCGTGGGCGCGTCCTACCTGATCACCAAGGACGTGGCGCTGCAGCTGGAACTGGAGCACACCAATAAACTTGAACACGACGGCTTCACCGCCAAAACGGATCGTTGCGCCCTGGGCGTGCGTTTCGATTTTTAAGGAATACATGAATAAGCTATCCCCGCTACTTTTGCTGCTGGCCGCGTGCGCTCCGGCGCTGGCCGAAAACACCACCGAGTTGATGATGCCCGATGGGAGCAAGGATATGTACGCGGGGCTGGCCTTCACCACCAGGACGGCGGCGGCGGAGGGCGAGACGCGCCCGGTGATCCTGCGGCCGCTGTTCCAGGTCCAGTGGAGCAACGGTATTTTTGTGTCGGCCAACGGCGTGGCCGGCATGCACTTGTCCGAAACGGCTGGCGTGGAATATGGGCCGCTGATCTTCGGCAGCGATACACGCAACCCTGGCGACAGCAGGCGCCTGCGCGGCACGCATCCGGTCAGGGGCTCGCTGGATGCGGGCGGATTCTTCAACTACTACCTTGGCGAAGAGGCGCGCGTGACGTCGAACCTGATGTACGACACCAGCGCGCGTGGCTTCCGTGGCCAGGTCGGCCTGCAGAAAACGCTGCCTTCGCCGGCGCCGCATCATACGGTGACGCTGTCGGCCGGCGTATCGCTGGCCAGCGATCCCGTGATGCGCGAGTTGTATGAAGTGCGCACCGCCACCGGCGGCGTGCGCGACTACCGTCCCTCCGCCGGCGTGATGTCGGTGAGCGCTGGCGTCAACTGGAACTGGGCTTTGAGCAGCAAGTGGCTCATCAACAGCTCGGTGACGGTGTCGCGGCTGGGCAGCGGGCCGGCCGAAGCGCCCTTTGTCGAACGCCGTAATTTCATCACGTGGTCCAGCGGACTGGCTTACCGGTTTTAAGCGGCATGTTCAAACTCCTCCTACTCTGTCTTGCCCTGCTGCCGGCGTTCGCCTGCGCGCAGGAGGACACCGACTGGATCGAGTATCGCGACGCCTACCGCCAGATGATCTGGTTTGAGAAGTACGGCAAGCCCAAACAGTTTTTGCAGAATCACTTCCGGATACGTCCGCGCGACAAGAGCGTGTCGATGGACGGCCTGCGGCTGACGCTCAACAGCAAGACGACGCATGTGGCGCTGCCGCTCGATGCGCTGGGGCGCGCCGTGTTCCCGTTCTCCAAGGCGGCGTATGACGACAACGCTGAGCTGACCGTGAACCGCAAGGCGGGGCAGCTCAAGTCCGGCGCCTGGGTCTCCATCGTGACGCGGCCGGATGGCGTCTACGCGGCCGCCGACCTGCGCACCGCCTGCGACCAGCTGCTGGCCTATCTGCGCTACTCGGGCGAGGCCGCAGGGAAGAGCTGCGCCGGCGTGCAGTTCTCGTATCCGAAGAGCGACACGTCGCAGGTGCAGTTCCATCCGGCCGGCGGCGCAGTCACTGCGCTGGCCGCGAAAGAGGGGCCAGCCTTCACGGGCGACGTGGCCGCCGGCTTCAGGGTGTTCGTCTATCGCTTCGCCGCGTTGCCCGAAGCGGGGCAGATCGTCACCGGCAGCACGCCGCTGGCGATCGCCGCGCTACTGGAGTGACTCGATAGCCAGCAGCGGCCAGCGTTGCGCAAAGCGCTTGGAGGCGATGCGGCGCCGGTAGGTGTCGGCGTCGGCGCGCGCGGGATTGTGGCGCACGCGCAGCCCGAACAGATCTTCCAGCCCATGCGGCGCCACTACGAGGATGGTGTCGTCCGCGTTCAGCGAAACGCCGACGCAGGTCGCATACTCCGGCCACGTCGCCACGCCTTCTTCCAGCGACAACAGCGGCGCGACCTCACGTCCGAATTCGCGCTTGAACCATGTGTGGACGTGGGCCTGGTTGGTCACCTCCCATTCCAGCCCCGGCATGGCCAGGCGCAGCTGCGCTTCCAGTTCGGCGTCGCGCTGCGGCGGCGCCTCCGGGGCGAAGTAGACCAGGTCGACGTCGGCCAGCGGCGTGGGGCTTTCGTGGCCGTGCAGCGCATCCCACACCAGCGTGCGCACCGCGCCAGCGCCGATGCACCAGCTGCCCAGGCCCAGGCTGCGGGCGGCCGACAGCGCGACCATCAGCTCCGCGGAGGTGCGAACCATGTCGATCAGGCGCTGCGTCGGCGGGGAGGGAGGAGTGCTCATGTCCACATCATACTAGCCAGCCGCCCGGCATGGGTGGCGGCTGCTCAGTGAGCCGTCTTGCCGGGAACCGTCACTGTAATTTGCGTGCCGGCACCTGGTTTGCTGTCGATTTTCAGGTTGGCGCCGATGCCGTGGGCGCGCTCGCGCATGCCCGTCAGGCCCCGGTGGCCGGGCCGGTGGCCGGTTGCGGCGACCGATTCGTCCAAGCCGCAGTCGTTGTCGCGGATGCGGGTGACGAAGGCACCGGCGCCGTATTCCAGCTCAAGTTCGATCCGGCCGGCGCCCGCGTAGCGCGAGGCGTTGAACAGCGCCTCGCGGCCGATGGCGTAGATATCTTCGTGCACATGGGGGCGTAATTGCCTCGGTGTGCCGTTGATCTTCATATCGAAGGCGTGCGAGCGATGTTCGGCCAGTCCCTTGCCGAAGTGCTCCAGCGTTAGCTCCAGCGCGTTCCTGCGTGCCTTCCTTCAGGTGGCGGCTGTGCATATCGAATGACATGAGCGGCGCCTGTGTGCTTTGCAGTAGAGTGTCGTGCAGGGCGCACGCGACGCGGGTGAGCTCCGCCAGGCGCTCCTGCATCCGCTGCGTCAGGAAACAAGGGCCTGGTGCTGGCGCCGGCGGAAACGGCGCCCGCCGCGCCGCAACTGGTCGGGGAGAACGGCAGAGCTCGTGTCCGAATGTCAGACTTGACCCCGATGTTGGCAATGCTTAATGCGTTGGTTTCCAGTTCATCAGACGCTCGTTCTGGGACTGGTATTGCTTGCCCAGGCACGTGTTGATGTCGGTGGCTGCGCCGCAGGTGGCATCGCGTTCTTTCAGCCATTTGCGCTGGAAGTCGCGCAGCTCGTTGCGGGCGGCGATGGTGTCGTTCCCCTGGCGGATTTCCTTGAGCAGCTTGGCCAGCGCCAGGTCCTGCTTGGCCAGTTCGCCGTCGGCGCAGATGGCTTTCTCCACCCGCGTGGCGGCGGCTTTGCAGTCGTAGGATGGTCCTCCGGCCACCGGCTCGAAATGCGGCGCAGCCTTGAATTGCGCGGCGTCGATGCTGGTGCTGGCGCCGCTGCGGTCGATGAATTCGACACTGGTCACGGTGATGTTGTTGGCGCTCGTCCAGTCGATCAGCGCGCGCCGGGCCGCAGTCGGAATCTGTGCCGCGGACAGGCTGTTGGAACCCAGCCGCAGCGCGCCGTCGTAGATGTCCGCGCCCAATCCCTGGCCGGTCTGGGTGTCGATCCAGAAGAAGCCCTTTTCCGGGCAGGCGTGTGCCACGCATGCCGATGCGCTGACGTAGCGCTTATCCACCACGAACACCGGGTCCGGCGGTCCACCCAATCCGTCCATGACGTCCCTGGACAACTTGGACGGCACGCGCGTCTGGATCAGCGGCTTGGCGCGCTTGTCCCAGATGAAGGCATTGGTGGACTGGCCTTCGTAACTCAGCGGCCAATCGATGGTGTCGGCGTGGGCCAGCGCGGACACCATCAACGCCAGCAGGGTAATCTGTCTTCTCATTGGGCTTCGGTGAAAAGGCGTTTCATCTTGCGGCCGCCGGTGACTTCGAAGCCATGGCGTTCGTAGAAGGCCAGGCTGCGGTCGAATTCCGGCAACGGCGGCGTGCACACTTCCAGGCGGTTCCAGCGCCGCTTGCGCGCCAGTTCGGCGGCGGCGTTCAGCAGCTGGCCGCCGACGCCGTTGGCGCGGAAGGGCGGGGAGACGAAGAATTCCTGCATGGTCGCCAGGGCGCCTTCCGCGTACAGCGCGCGGCCTTCGGAGATGCCGACGAAACCTATCGCTTCGCCTTCCGCGATGGCGATCAGTGCGAGGTATTTTTCCTCGCGCAGCAGTGCGTGGCACAAACTGGCCGTCTTTTGCAGCTCCAGGTTGAACGTCTTCACGCCCAGACGCTGGGATATTTCTTCGGTCAGCGCCACGGCCATCGCGGCGATGGCTGCTGCGTCTTCAGGAACCGCCAGGCGTATTCTCGTATCGGTCATTGAATTTGTTTTCAGTCGTAAGGTTGAACAGGATAGCAGTTTGCGATCCGTGAATACTCGCGCATTCTCACGGACGGGCAAGGGACGAAAAAAAACCGTCTGCACCGAACGCGGTCTTGAGCGCGTTCGGGCAGACGGCTTTTCAGGGATATGGCTGTCAGCCGGCCAGTTTGGCCTTCAGCAGCTCGGTCAGCTGCGCCGGGTTGGCTTTGCCGCGCGAGGCTTTCATCGCCTGGCCGATCAGCGAGTTGATCGCCGCTTCCTTGCCGGCGCGGTACTGCTCCACCGATTTCTCGTTGGCCGCGATGACGTCGTTGACGATCGCTTCCAGCGCGCCGGTGTCGGAGATCTGCTTCAGGCCCTTGGTGTCGATCAGCACGTCGACCAGGTTGTCGTCGGACGACTTGGCCGCCCACATGTCGCCGAACAGTTCTTTCGCGGTCTTGTTGTTGATGGTGCCGTCGGCGATGCGCTTCAACATCAGCGCCAGCTGCGCCGGCGAGACCGGCGCGTCGGCGATGTCCACGCCTTCGCGGTTCAAGGTCGACGACACGTCGCCCATCAGCCAGTTGGCGGCGGCCTTGGCGTTTTCCTTGCCGGCTTTTTCCACCACGGCGACGAAGTAGGTCGCCATCGCTTTCGAGGCGGTCAGCACCAGCGAGTCATATTCCGGCAGGGCGTATTCGCTGACGAAGCGTTCGCGCATAGCGCCCGGCAGCTCCGGCATCGAGGCTTTCACCTTGGCGATCCACTCGTCGGAGATGACCAGCGGCGGCAGGTCCGGGTCCGGGAAGTAGCGGTAGTCCTGCGCGTCTTCTTTGCTGCGCATTTCGCGCGTCTCTTTGCGATCCGGGTCGTACAGGCGCGTCGCTTGCACCACCTTGCCGCCGTCTTCGATCAATTCGATCTGGCGGCGCACTTCGACGTGCACCGCTTCCTCGATGAAGCGGAACGAGTTCAGGTTCTTGATTTCGCAGCGGGTGCCGAATTCCTTCTGGCCCTTCGGACGCACGGAGACGTTGACGTCGCAGCGGAACGAGCCTTCCTGCATATTGCCGTCGCAGACGCCCAGCCACATCACCAGCGAGTGCAGCGCCTTGGCGTAGGCCACGGCTTCCGCCGCGCTGCGGATCTCAGGCTCGGAGACGATTTCCAGCAGCGGCGTGCCGGCGCGGTTCAAGTCGATGCCGCTCATGCCTGCGTAGTCTTCGTGCAGCGATTTGCCGGCGTCTTCTTCCAGGTGGGCGCGCGTCAGGTTGACGGTCTTGGTGACGAATTCGCCGTCCTTCTCGTAGCCGAAGGTCAGCGCGCCGCCGATGACCACCGGGTCTTCGAATTGGCTGATCTGGTAGCCCTTCGGCAGGTCGGGATAGAAGTAGTTCTTGCGGGCGAAGATGGACGCCGGCGCGATCTTCGCGCCCACGGCCAGGCCGAAGCGGATCGCGCGGTCCACCGCCTGCTTGTTCATCACCGGCAGCACGCCTGGCAGCGCCAGGTCCACGGGGCTGGCCTGCGTGTTGGGTTCAGCGCCGAACTTGATCGGCGATCCGCTGAAAATTTTAGATTCGGTCGTGAGCTGCACGTGGTTCTCAAGACCGATGACGACTTCCCATTCCATATTGTTCTCGCTGTATTTGGTGTGTTAGATGCCGGCAGGTGCGCGGGTGTGCCAGTCGGTCGCCAGCTGGTACTGGTGGGCGACGTTCAGCAGCTTCGCTTCGCCGAAATGCTTGCCGATGATCTGCAGGCCCACGGGACGGTTCTTGGCGCCGAAGCCGACCGGGATCGACATGCCGGGCAGGCCGGCCAGGCTGGTGGACAGCGTGTAGATGTCGGCCAGGTAGGCGGCCACCGGGTCGTCGGACTTGTCGCCCAGGTCCCAGGCCACGGTCGGCGCGACCGGTCCCATGATGACGTCGCAGACGGCGTTCGGGCCGTTGAGCACCGCTTCGAAATCCTGCGCGATCAGGCGGCGGATCTTCTGCGCCTTGAGGTAGTAGGCGTCGTAGTAGCCGTGGCACAGCACATAGGTGCCGACCATGATGCGGCGCTTGACCTCCGCGCCGAAGCCTTCGGCGCGGGTCTTGCGGTACATGTCCGACAGGTCCTTGTACTCGGCGGCGCGGTGGCCGTAGCGCACGCCGTCGAAGCGCGACAGGTTGGACGAGGCTTCGGCCGGCGCGATCATGTAGTAGGCCGGGATCGACAGCGCGGTGTTCGGCAGCGAGATGTCGACCAGGGTCGCGCCCATTTCGACGTACTTGGCCAGCGCGGCGCGCACGGCGTCCTCCACGTCCTTGGCCAGGCCTTCGCCGAAGTACTCCTTCGGCACGCCGATGCGCAGGCCCGCCAGCGGCTGGCCCAGTTCGCGGGTGTAGTCCTCGTCGATGCCGCCCATTTCAGGCGTGAGCGAGGTCGAGTCGCGTTCGTCGAAGCCGGCCATGGCGTTGAGCAGCAGCGCGCAGTCCTCGGCGGTTTGCGCCATCGGGCCGCCCTGGTCCAGCGACGAGGCGAAGGCGATCATGCCGAAGCGCGACACGCGGCCGTAGGTCGGCTTGATGCCGGTGATGCCGCAGAAGGCGGCCGGCTGGCGGATCGAGCCGCCGGTGTCGGTGCCGGTGACGGCAGGCGCCAGGCGCGCGGCCACGGCGGCGGCGGAACCGCCCGACGAGCCGCCTGGCACGGCGTTCTTGTCCCACGGGTTCTTCACCGCGCCGAAGGCCGAGTTCTCGTTGGCCGAGCCCATGGCGAATTCGTCGCAGTTCAATTTGCCCAGCGTGACCATGCCGGCCGCGCGGAACTTCTCCACCACGGTGGCGTCGAACGGGCTGACGTAGTTGGCCAGCATTTTCGAGCCGGCGGTCGAGCGCCAGTCGCGGGTGACGAAGATGTCCTTGTGAGCGATCGGCACGCCGGTCAGCGGCGTGGCGGTGCCGGCGGCGATGCGGGCGTCCGCCTCGGCGGCCTGCGCCAGGGTCAGCGCGCGGTCCACGTGCAGGAAGGCGTTCAGGTCGCTCTTTTCGATGCGGTCGAGGAAGTGCGTGGCCAGTTCGGTGGCGGTGATGGCTTTGCTTTGCAGCAGAGCGGACAGCTCTTTAATGGTTTTGGTGTGCATGGCGTTTCAATTCAGATTCGGTGATCGGGAAGGCGTCGGGAGGTCGGCGGCGTTCTTATTCGATCACTTTCGGCACCAGGTACAGGCCGTCCTGGGTCTTGGGCGCGACGGCCTGGTAGTCCTCGCGGCGATTGGCCTCGGTGGCCACGTCTTCGCGCAGGCGCAGGGCGATGTTGTTCATGTGCGCCGCCAGCGGATGGCTCAGCGGAGCGACGCCTTCGGTATCGACCGCCTGCATCTGCTCGGCCAGCGCGAAAATGCCATTCAATTGATCCAGCGCCGTGGCGGTCTGCTGCTCGCTCATCTCAAGTTGTGCCAGTTTGGCAATGCGGGTTACGTCGGATAGGGTCAGGGACATGGCGAATGGCGCGGACGGGCCGCGCGAGGTTTAATTGTAATATTGATAAAAAACTGGAAATTCTGCCTTTTCGCTGGCAAAAGCAAAGGATTACCGCTTAATTCGCGGACTCAACCGATACACTTTTGGCGGGATTTTCGGCAAATCGCATTCAAATTATAAGGTAGAATGGCGGGTTGATGCGTTGCCGGCGCCGAATCATTGCAGCCGCCGCCTCACCACAGGATTTCTTTCTAACGGCTTACGCGCACACCAGTAGCGCCACAGGACACACATGTTTGGTTTTTTACGCAGGTATATTTCCACCGATCTGGCCATCGACTTGGGCACGGCCAACACTCTGATCTACGTTCGCGGCCAGGGCATCGTCCTGGATGAACCTTCGGTAGTCGCGATCCGCCAGGAAGGCGGCCCCAACGGCAAGAAGACGATCCAGGCGGTCGGTAAAGAAGCAAAACAGATGCTGGGCAAGGTCCCGGGCAACATCGAGGCGATCCGCCCGATGAAAGACGGCGTGATCGCCGACTTCACCGTCACCGAGCAGATGCTCAAGCAGTTCATCCGCATGGTGCACGACTCCAAATTCTTCCGTCCCTCGCCGCGCATCATCATCTGCGTGCCGTGCGGCTCGACCCAGGTCGAGCGCCGCGCGATCCGCGAATCGGCGCTGGGCGCCGGCGCCTCGCAGGTCTACCTGATCGAAGAGCCGATGGCGGCGGCAATCGGCGCCGGCCTGCCGGTGTCGGACGCCACCGGTTCGATGGTGGTCGACATCGGCGGCGGCACCACCGAGGTGGGCATCATCTCGCTGGGCGGCATGGTGTACAAGGGTTCGGTGCGCGTGGGCGGCGACAAGTTCGACGAAGCCATCGTCAACTACATCCGCCGTAACTACGGCATGCTGATCGGCGAACAGACCGCGGAAGCGATCAAGAAGGCCATCGGTTCGGCCTTCCCTGGTTCGGAAGTGAAGGAGATGGAAGTCAAGGGCCGCAACCTGTCCGAAGGCATCCCGCGCTCGTTCACGATTTCGTCCAACGAGATCCTGGAAGCGCTGACCGACCCGCTGAACAACATCGTCTCGGCCGTGAAGAACGCGCTGGAACAGACGCCGCCGGAACTGGGCGCCGACATCGCGGAAAAAGGCATGATGCTGACCGGCGGCGGCGCGCTGCTGCGCGACCTGGATCGCCTGCTGATGGAGGAAACCGGCCTGCCGGTGCTGGTGGCGGAAGACCCGCTGACCTGCGTGGTGCGCGGCTCCGGCATGGCGCTGGAGCGGATGGACCAACTGGGCTCGATCTTCTCCTACGAATGATCTGACAAGACGGGGCCGCGAAACAGCGGCCCCGATGCATTGGGATGAGTTGACAGTCTCGTTGGCGCGCGAGCGCCGGATTATTGGAAGTCATGGAATATAGTCCTCCGCCACTTTTCAAGCAAGGCGCCTCCGCCCGCGTCAAGATGACGGTGTTCGCGTGCATTTCGATTGCACTGCTGCTGGTCGATTCACGCATGCACACGCTGGCCACGGTGCGCAAGGTAGCGGGCACCGTGCTGTATCCGCTGCAAATGGCGGCCCTGCTGCCGCGCGACGCCATCTACGGTGTCGGCGATTATTTCTCCACCTTGTCGTCGCTGGAAAAGCAGGTGCGCGAGCTCAAACGCCAGCAGATCGCCGGCGCGCTGGTGCTGCAACAGGCCCAGCTCCAGACTGCCGAGAACAACCAGCTGCGCCGCCTGATGGACGCGCGCGAGCATCTGCCGGTCAAATCCATGCTGGCCGAGATACTGTACGACGCGCGCGACGTCAACAGCCGCAAGGTGATCCTCGACCGAGGCACCCAGCAGGGCGTGGCCCTCGGCCTGCCGGTGATCGACAACCAGGGCGTGGTCGGCCAGGTCACGCGCGTGTTCCCCTTTACCTCCGAAGTGACGCTGCTGACCGACAAGGAGCAGGCCATTCCCGTGCAGCTGCTGCGCAACGGCTTGCGCAGCGTGGCCTACGGCCGCGGCAAGTCCGGCGCGCTGGAGCTGCGCTTCACGGCGCCGAACGCGGACATCCAGGTGGGCGACATCGTCGTCACCTCGGGCCTGGACGGCGTCTACCCGGCCGGCCTGGCGGTGGCGCGCGTGAGCCAGGTGGAAAACAGCGCGGCCGGATCGTTCGGCGGCGTGGTGTGCCAGCCGCTGGGCGGCATCTCCAACAACACGCAGCTGCTGATCCTGATGTCGACGCCGGAGATGCCTCCGCGTCCGCCGGATGAAGAGGCGCGCACGCCCAAGAAGCACAACAACAAGATGGCGCCGATCAAGGAGGCGCCGAAAGAGGGCGTCGATCCGGCGCCCGCCGGCGCCGCGCCCGCGCCTGCACCGGCCGGCCCGCCCGGCCTGATGCCGGTGATGCCGCCGCCCGCGCCCAAGCCTGCGCCGGCCGCCGCCGCCACGCCGGGCGCCGCGCCCAATGCAGCACCGGCCGCCGCAGCCGCCCAGCCTGCGCCGGCAGCCACCACACCGAAGGAACCGGCACGATGAACCGTCCCCACTATATTCTGCTGCCGGTCAGCCCACTGTTCATCGCCTTCAGCCTGTTCTGCGCGTTTCTACTGAACCTGCTCCCCTGGGGGAACTTCATCGGCGTGCCGGACTTCGTGGCGCTGGTGCTGGTGTTCTGGGGCGTGCACCAGCCGCGCAAGGTCGGCATCGGCACCGCCTTCTTCCTTGGCCTGCTGATGGACGTGCATGACTCCACGCTGCTGGGCGAGAACGCGCTGGCCTACACGCTGCTGTCCTACTTCGCGATCATGCTGCACCGCCGGGTGCTGTGGTTCCCGCTGCTGACGCAGGCCATGCACGTGTTCCCGCTGCTGCTGATGGCGCAATCGGTGCAGCTGATCGTGCGCTTCTTCGTGTCCGGCAAATTCCCCGGCTGGTTCTACTTTGTCGAAAGCGTGATCGCCGTGGCCCTGTGGCCGCTGGCGACCTGGCTGCTGCTGGCGCCCCAGCGCCGCGCGGTCGACCGCGACCACACCCGCCCGATCTGATGCCCCGGTCGGGCAGTGACTGAGCACCATGACTGAACTCAAGGACAACCAACGCGAGCTGCACCAGTTCCGCCTGCGCCTGACGGTGCTGGGCGCGATGGTGTTCTTCTGCTTCGCCGCGCTGCTGGCGCGCTTCATCTGGCTGCAGATATACAAGCATAGCGACTACGTCGCCCAGGCCGAAGAGAACCGCATCGCCATCGTCCCGATCGAGCCGAATCGCGGCCTGATTTTGGACCGCAACGGCGTGGTCCTGGCGCGCAACTACTCGGCCTTCACGCTGGAGATCACGCCGTCCAAACTGAGCGCCACGCTGGACGAGACGATCGACGAGCTGTCCAAATTGATCACGGTGGAGACCAAGGACCGCAAGCGCTTCAAGAAGCTGCTGGAGGAATCCAAGGGTTTCGAGAGCGTGCCGCTGCGCACCCGCCTGACCGATGAGGAAGTGGCGCGCTTCTCGGCGCAGCGCTTCCGCTTCCCCGGCGTGGAGGTGCAGGCCCGCCTGTTCCGCCAGTACCCGCTGGGCGAGATCGCCTCGCACGTGATCGGCTACATCGGCCGCATCAACACCACCGAGGCCAAGGCCATCGCCGACACCGAGGACGCCGCCAACTACAACGGCACCGACCATATCGGCAAGGAAGGCCTGGAGAAAAGCTACGAGAAGCAGCTGCACGGCATCACCGGCTACGAGGAGGTGGAGAAGTCGGCCGGCGGCCGCGCCATCCGCACCTTGTCGCGCACGGCCGCCACGCCGGGCAGCAACCT
This sequence comes from Duganella sp. GW821-FHT01E12, assembly GCF_059422325.1. Taxonomy (NCBI): domain Bacteria; kingdom Pseudomonadati; phylum Pseudomonadota; class Betaproteobacteria; order Burkholderiales; family Oxalobacteraceae; genus Duganella; species Duganella sp. GW821-FHT01E12. The sequence goes on from NZ_JBWKWR010000012.1 coordinate 54,348, forward strand.
GATACTGTCGATCGACATCGAGCTGCAGAAGGTGATCGAGGAAGCCTTCGGCGAATGGCGCGGCGCGCTGGTCGCCATCGAGCCTGAGACGGGCGACATCCTGGCCTACGTCTCGCGCCCCGGCTACGACCCCAACCTGTTCGTTGACGGCATCGACTCGCAAAGCTGGAACGACCTCAATACCTCGCTGGACAAGCCGATGGTGAACCGGCCGCTGTCGGGCACCTATCCGCCGGGTTCCACCTTCAAGCCCTTCATGGCGCTGGCCGCGCTGGAGCTGGGCAAGCGCACGCCGGGCCAGACCATCTTCGATCCGGGTTCGTTCACGCTGGGCGGCCACAAGTTCCGCGACGATAAACCGGGCGGCCACGGCACGGTGGACATGTACAAATCCATCGTGGAATCCTGCGACACCTACTACTACATGCTCGGTAACGACATGGGCATCGACGCCATCACCGACTTCATGAAACCGTTCGGCTTCGGCCAGATCACCGGCATCGACCTGGAACACGAGAAGCAGGGCGTGCTGCCGTCCAGGGAATGGAAGCGCAACCGTTTCAAGAAGAATCCGGCGGCGCAGAAGTGGGTGGGCGGCGACACCATCTCCATCGCCATCGGCAACGGCTTTAACAGCTACACGCCCTTGCAGATGGCGCACGCGGTATCGAACCTGGCCAATAACGGCATCGTGATGAAGCCGCACCTGGTCAAGATCATCGAGGACAGCGTCACCCGCGCGCGCAAGCTGACGGTGCCCAAGGAAAGCTACCGCATCGCGCTCAAGCAGGAGCACATCGACATCGTCAAGAACGCCATGGTGGGCGTGACCACCGGCGGCACGGCGGCGCGCGCCTTCGCCGGCGCCGGCTACACCTCGGGCGGCAAGACCGGCACCGCGCAGCTGGTGGCGATCAAGAAGAACGAGAAGTACAACGCCAACCTGATCGCCGAACGCCTGCGCGACAACGCGCTCTACACCGCCTTCGCCCCGGCCGACAAGCCGCGCATCGCCATCGCCGTGGTGGTGGAGAACGGCGGCTTCGGCGCCGGCGTGGCCGCGCCCATCGTGCGCAAGGCGCTGGACTACTACCTGCTGGGCAAACGCCCGAACGAAAAGGAAACCACCCGCGTGCCGAAGGAGGATGCCGAGCTGCGCTCCGTGCAGGACGTCCAGGCCGAACAGGGCGTCAGCGACGACAAAAAGCCGGGCGCCGAAACTCCCGGCAACAAGGAATAAAGGATCCGCATGCGCATCAACGAAAGGCGTTCCCTGGGGCGCCGCCTTCGCCCTTACTTCACCGTGTTCGACCTGCCGCTGATGCTGATCATCTGCGCGCTGCTGTCGGTGGGCCTGGTGACGCTGTACTCGGCCGGCATTGGCATTCCCGGCAAGGTGGAGGACCAGCTGCGCAACATCTTCTTGGCCTTCGTGGTGATGTGGTTCGTGGCCAACGTCACGCCGCAGATGATGATGCGCATCGCCGTGCCGGCCTATGTGATCGCGGTGGCGCTGCTGATCGGCGTGGCGCTGTTCGGCACCATCAAGCTGGGCGCGCGGCGCTGGCTGCACGTGGGCGTCGACATCCAGCCGTCCGAATTCATGAAGATCGCCATGCCGCTGATGCTGGCCTGGTTCTTCCAGCAGCGCGCCGGCCATTTGCGCTGGCAGGACTACGGCATCGCCGCCGTGCTGCTGGCGATCCCGGTCGGGCTGATCGTCAAGCAGCCGGACCTGGGTACCGCCTTGCTGGTGGTGGCCGCCGGCTTCTGCGTGATCTTCCTGGCCGGCCTGGCGTGGAAGGCGCTGATCGCGCTGTTCGTGGCGGGCGCCGCCAGCCTGCCGGTGATCTGGTCGGTGCTGCACGACTACCAGCGCGAGCGCGTGATGACGCTGATCGATCCCACCTCCGACCCGCTGGGCAAGGGCTTCCACATCATCCAGTCCACCATCGCGGTGGGCTCGGGCGGCATGACCGGCAAGGGCTGGACCCATGGCACACAGGCGCACCTGGAGTTCATCCCCGAACGCACCACCGACTTTATCTTCGCCGTGTTCTCCGAGGAGTTCGGCCTGACCGGCAACCTGGTGCTGATGTTCCTGTACCTGCTGCTGATCGGCCGCGGCCTGATGATCGCCGGGAACGCGCCCAACTTCTTCACCCGCCTGCTGGCCGGCGCCATCACGATGATTTACTTCACCTACGCCTTCGTCAACATGGGCATGGTCAGCGGCATCCTGCCGGTGGTCGGCGTGCCGCTGCCGTTCATGAGCTACGGCGGCACCGCGCTGCTGACGCTGGGCCTGGGCGCGGGCATCCTGATGAGCATACAGCGCCACCGCAAACTGGTGCAAACCTGATGCGGCTGCAGGACGGACGCCCGCTGTGGCAGCGGGTAAGGCCTCATTTCGCCGTGTTCGACGCGCAGCTGGCCGTCATTATGCTGATGCTGCTGTCGGTGGGGCTGGTCACGCTGTACTCGGCCGGCATCGCGATTCCGGGCAAGGTGACGGACCAGCTGCGCAATATCTGCATGGCTTTCCTGGTGATGTGGATGGCGGCGAACACGCCGCCGCAGATGATGATGCGCGTCGCCGTGCCGGCCTACGCGCTGGGCGTGGCGCTGCTGGTGGCGGTGGCGCTGGTGGGCACCATCAAGGGCGGCTCGCGCCGCTGGCTCACCTACGGCGTGCAGGTGCAGCCGTCCGAATTCATGAAGATCGCCATGCCGCTGATGATGGCGTGGTTCTTCCAGCGGCAGCAGGGGCAGCTGCGCTGGCATTCCTACCTGGTAGCGGCGCTGCTGCTGGCGATACCGGTCGGCCTGATCGCGCGCCAGCCCGACCTGGGCACGGCGATGCTGGTGGTGGCGGCCGGCGCCTGCGTGATCTTCCTCGGCGGCCTGTCGTGGAAGGCCATGGCGGCGCTGGGCGCTGCGGCGTGCGCCGGCCTGCCGGTGCTGTGGGCCGTCATGCACGACTACCAGCGCGACCGCGTGCTGACGCTAATCGATCCCTATCACGACCCGCTGGGCAAGGGCTTCCACATCATCCAGTCGATGATCGCCATCGGTTCGGGCGGCGTGTCCGGCAAGGGCTGGACGCACGGCACCCAGGCCCACCTGGAATTCATCCCCGAACGCACCACCGACTTTATCTTCGCCGTGTTTTCCGAGGAGTTCGGCCTGGCCGGCAACCTGGTGCTGCTGGTGCTGTACCTGCTGCTGATCGTGCGCGGGCTGAATATCGCGGTCAACGCTTCCACCTTCTTCACGCGCCTGCTGGCCGGCTCCATCACCATGATTTACTTCACCTACGCTTTCGTCAACATGGGCATGGTCAGCGGCATCGTGCCGGTGGTCGGCGTGCCGCTGCCGTTCATGAGCTACGGCGGCACGGCGCTGATGACGCTGGGCCTGGGCGGCGGCATCCTGATGAGCATCCAGCACCATAGCCGCAGTGTGCGCGGCGGCGCGGCGGCTCGCGCCTGGGGAGCGGCGGCATGATGGAGATTAAGGATACGGAGCGCGAGCTCCAGCAGTTCCGCACCCGCATCACGGTGCTGGGCGCGATGGTGTTCCTGTGTTTCGGCCTGCTGCTGGCGCGCTTCATCTGGCTGCAGGTGGTCAAGTACAACGACTTCGCCGTCAAGGCGGAGGAGAACCGCATCGCCATCGTGCCCATCGTGCCCAATCGCGGCCTGATTTTGGACCGCAACGGCGTGGTCCTGGCGCGCAACTACTCGGCTTTCACGCTGGAGATCACGCCGTCCAAGCTGACCATGACGCTGGACGAAACCATCGACGAGCTGTCCAAGCTGATCGAGATCGAGGTCAAGGACCGCAAGCGCTTCAAGAAGCTGTTGGAGGAATCCAGGGGCTTCGAAAGCGTGCCGCTGCGCACCCGCCTCACCGACGAGGAGGTGGCGCGCTTCTCGGCGCAGCGTTTCCGCTTTCCCGGCGTGGAGGTGCAGGCGCGCCTGTTCCGCCAGTATCCGCTGGGCGAGACGGCGTCGCACGTGATCGGCTTTATCGGCCGAGTGAGCCGCGCCGAGGCCAATGCCATCGAGGACACCGACGATGCCGCCAACTACAAGGGCACCGACCATATCGGCAAGGAAGGCCTGGAGAAAAGCTACGAGAAGCAGCTGCACGGCACCACCGGTTACGAGGAAGTGGAAGTATCGGCGGGCGGCCGCGCCATCCGCACCTTGTCGCGCACGCCGGCGGTGGCCGGCAGTAACCTGATCCTGTCGATCGACATCGAGCTGCAAAAAGTGGTGGAGGAAGCCTTCGGGGAGCGGCGTGGCGCGCTGGTGGCGATCGAGCCGTCCACCGGCGACATCCTGGCTTACGTGTCGCGGCCCGGCTACGATCCTAACCTGTTCGTCGACGGCATCGATGCGCAAAGCTGGAACGACCTCAATACCTCGCTGGACCGGCCGATGGTGAACCGTCCGCTGTCCGGCACCTACGCGCCGGGTTCCACCTTCAAGCCCTTCATGGCGCTGGCCGCGCTGGAATTGGGCAAGCGCACGCCGAGCCAGGTGACCTACGATCCTGGCTACTACTACCTCGGCGGCCACCAGTTCCGCGACGACGTGGTCGGCGGCCACGGATCGGTGGACATGCACAAGTCCATCGTCGTCTCCTGCAACACCTACTACTACGCGCTGGGCCACGACATGGGCATCGACGCCATCCACGATTTCATGAAGCCCTTCGGCTTCGGCCAGCAGACCGGCATCGACCTGGAAAACGAAAAGACCGGCGTGCTGCCGTCGCAGGACTGGAAGCGCAAGCGGTTCAAGGGTGCGGCGGGGAAGTGGGTGGGTGGTGATACCATCTCGGTCAGCAACGGTTCCGGTTACAACGCCTACACGCCTTTGCAGATCGCGCACGCGGTGGCCAACCTGGCCAACAACGGCGTGGTGATGAAGCCGCACCTGGTCAAGATCGTCGAGGACAGCAAGACGCGCTCCCGCACGCTGACGGTGCCCAAGGAGAGTTATCGGATTCCGCTGAAACAGGAGAATATCGACTTTGTAAAAAATGCCATGGTCGGCGTGACCAGCGAAGCGGGAGGCACCGGCGCGCGCGCCTTCGCCGGCGCCGGCTACACGGTGGGCGGCAAGACCGGCACCGCGCAGGTGATCACGATCCGCTCCGGCGAGAAGTACAACGCCGCCAGGCTGGCCGAGCGCCTGCGCGACAACGCGCTGTTCACGGCCTTCGCGCCGGCGGACAAGCCGCGCATCGTGCTGGCGCTGGTGGTGGAAAACGCCGGCAAAGGCGGCGCGGAAGCGGCGCCCATCGCCCGCAAGGCGCTGGACTACTACCTGCTGGGCAAACGCCCGGCCGAAAAAGACACCACCAAGGTGCCGAAGGAAGATGCCGAGACGGTGCTGCCGGTCGAAGGGCAGACACTGGAAGAGCAGGCCGCAACGGCCGAATTCGAACGGCGCGCGCCGGCCGCTCCCGTCGCGCCGGCGCCGCCGGCAGCACCAGCAGCACCAGCTGCGCCAACCGCGCCTGTTCCGGCAGCCGCGCCGCAGACCGCGCAGCCAGTGCCGCCGGCGCGGAAAAAACCGTAAGGATGAAGTGATGCGTATGAACCGTAGCCGTATTTTGAATGTCTGCACCGCGCTGGCCATGCTGGCGCTGGTCGGCTGCGGCACCGCGCCGACGGTCACCGACACCGGCACGCTGTCCAAGACGCCCCGCACATCCAAGCCGGTGATCAAGGCGCCGTCCAACGCCAAGCCGGACGCCGGCCTGCCGGTGCTGCCGCCGGCGAATTCGGGACGCGGCGGCTACTACCAGGACGACGGCCCCGGCGACGCGCCGCCGGCCAACCTGGCCGACGTGCCGGATGCCGACGTGCGCAACGATCCGCTGCTGCCGTACTCCAACCGGCCCTACGTCGTCTTCGGCAAAACCTACACGCCGATCACCGGCAACCAGCCGTTCACGCAGATCGGCATCGGCAGCTGGTACGGCAAGAAGTTCCACGGCCAGCGCACCTCGTCGGGCGAAATCTACGACATGTACAAGATGACGGCCGCGCATCCGACGCTGCCGATTCCCTCCTATGCGCGCTTGACCAACCTGGTGAGCGGCGCGGTGGTCATCGTGCGCATCAACGACCGCGGCCCGTTCCACGCCAACCGCGCCATCGACGTGTCGTACACGGCGGCGCTCAAACTGGGCTTGCTGGGCAAGGGCAGCCACGAACTCCAGATCGAACGCATCCTGCCGGATGAAGTGGACCGCATGCTGGCCACGCGGGCTGGCGTTTCGGGCACGGTGTCGCCGCGCCTGCAGTCGCAGTCGTCGTCGCGGCAGGCGTCGTCGGGTGGATTGGGTGGTGGTCCGCTGCTGCTCACGCCCTCGACCACGTTGAGCGGCGAGCCGCTGGTGTTGGCGCCGAAGGCCATGCCGGCTGCGGCATCGTCCGAGGCGGAATCGTTGATGCTGGCCGACCGCGCGCCGGCCAATGCGGAAACGCTGGCCGCCAGCACCGCCAGCGGCGGCTTCTATCTGCAGCTGGGCGCCTATTCGCGCGCCGAGAACGCCGAAGCGGTGCGCAGCAAATTGTCCGGCAAGGGATTGAATGGGCTGGAAGTCGTGCAGGGCGGCGCCGTGCATCGCCTGTTCACCGGCCCGTTCGCCACCCGCCAGGAAGCGCTCCAGGCGGCGCAAGGCCTGCCTTCAGCGCTGCACCTCAAACCCATCGTCGTCCAGCGCTGATCCGGTCACAGGACCGGCCACAATACCGCGGCCGTTGTCGCCACTTCGACCAGGTCGACGGCAAGCAGGCAGGCGGCCGACAGGCGTCCCTGCATGTACGCGCCCAGCGCCCAGAAGCCTCCCATCGCCGCAGTAACCGCCAACGCGGAGCGCGCGTAGGACAGCGCGGCCGAATGCCACAGGCACGCGGCGGCGGCCGTCACGCACAGGCCGAACTGCGCCAGCGCCACGCATCGGTTCCTGGCTGTCAGCGGCGGATCGTAGCTTACCCGGGCCGCCGCCAGATCGAACTGCTTGGCGGGAGCCCGCAGTTCCAGTTCGGCGGGGCGCCAGCCGGGATGCTTCAGCCAGACTTTGACCTTGTCGGGCCAGCGGGCGGCCTGGCGGGACAGGTTCAGCAAGACCCAGTATTCCGCGACGATGGCCCAGACAGGGTCCCAGCTGTTCAACGGGCTGCGAGTGCCGTACACGCACGGCTCCTCTTCTTCGGCGAAGGTGCCGAACATGCGGTCCCAGATGACCAGCATGCCGCCGTAGTTCTTGTCCAGATACTGGTCGTTGACCGCGTGATGCACGCGATGGTTGGACGGCGAGGAAAACACCCGGTCGAACCAGCCGAGTTTTCCGACATGCTCGGTGTGTATCCAGAACTGGTACAGCAGCACGATCAAGCCGGCCACCGCGAACTGCTCCGGCGGCACGCCCAGCAGCGCCATCGGCAGATAGAAGGCCCAGCCGATGAAGATCACCGAGCTTTCCTGCCGCAGCGCGGTGGAGAAATTGAAGTCCTGGCTTTGATGGTGGACCTGGTGCGCGGCCCACATGACGGCGCACTCGTGGCCCATGCGGTGCAGCCAGTAGTCGCAGAAGTCGAACAGCACGACGGCGGCGATCCAACCGTACCAAGCCGGCCAAAACTCCGCGAGCGTCACCAGACGGACCTTGTCGAACACCCAGGCATAGAGGCCGATCTGGAACAGCTGCGTGAGCACCGCGACGAGTTGGCTGATCAAGCCTTGACTGAGGCTGCTCAGCGCATCGTTGAGGCGATACGTATTGCGCCGTTTCGCCCACCCATACGCGCATTCCGCCACGATCAGCAGGAAAAATACGGGGAAGATCAGGACGATGAATTGTTCCATATGCATAAACGTGAAGGCAATAGCCGATAGTTTGCCAGATTATCCGGCGGTGCGTCCTGAGCGCATCAGCCTCCGGCAAAGCGCCAGGCGGTGATAATCCGCGCATTTTTCGCCGGGACGAAATGCTAAGCTTCCCGCCGCGGCATTTAATCAACCCCGACTGGTTAAGGATACAGATGGCATTGGGTTCAGCACGGCGAGCGGCCGCACCACGGTGGACTTCGCCGTGCAGTGCCTTTGCGCGGCGGCGTTGGCGGAACACCTCGACGCGCTGTATGTGGATCCGCAAATGGGGAAGTCGGCGAAAGGCGCCGATGCGTTCCTGCTCGCCATGGCGGAAATCGAAGACTTTATCAGCACGCCGGACGAAGACGTCTATAGAAAATTTATAGATTGGGATAATCTCTAATCGGCATTTTTGAGGGCGACAGGCGCTGTCATGGCGTTGTCGTGCCGTTGTCGTGCTCCTGTCGTTGCAGGTTGAAATCCAATGATCATACTGGCGACTCCGCAGAAGGAGATATTTATGTCGATTCAAAAGATGCGCCTCAAACGAGGTTGGTCGCAACAACAGCTGGCGGATGCCAGCGGTTTAAGTTCTCGCACCGTTCAACGGATCGAGTCTGGTCATCCTGGCAGTGTGGAGTCGCTAAAATCTATCGCTGCGGTCTTTGAAGTTGATTTTTCAACCCTTACCAAGGACGCAATCATGACAGACGACGGCATCAACGCCCAAACCACCCAGGAACGCATCGCCTTTAAACGGGCAAGGCGTATCCGCGACTATTATTTGCACCTGCTGATGTATCTGGTGGTGAATCTCGGGTGCATCGCGGTTAACCTTTTAACGACCCCCGGGAGAATCTGGTTCATCGGATTGACGGTGTTCTGGGGACTCGGCCTTCTGGCCCACACGCTGACAGTTTTCGTCTTCGATAAATACTTCAACGGCCAATGGGAACGCGCCCAGGTGGAGAAGTTCCTGGGACGGCCGCTGTAGGCATCCACTAGCGGAACTGCGACGCCGACATTATCATCATCGGCGCCCGCTAAGCGGTTGTCATGAGCCGGGCTGGAAGGAGATGTTCGCCGCTCCAGCGCCGGCCAGGCGCACACGTAGATTATTGAAGGTGAATTTTGATAGAGATTTTTGAAGCCGCCCAGTCGGACCTCGGGGATGTCGCGAACCTGTACGCCGAGACGGGGTATGGCGCCGCCATCGATCCGGCCGATACCGTCATCATGGCGAAAGTGCACGGCGAACTTGTCGGCGCGGTGCGCCTCTGCTCCGAAGAGGGAGTCACGGTCCTGCGCGGAATGCAGATCCGAAGCGCGTTTCAACGGCAGGGTATCGGCTCCCGCTTGCTGGCTGCGTGCGTTCCCTTTCTGGACAGCCGGCAGGCGTTCTGCCTGCCCTACGCGCACCTGGTGACGTTTTATGCCGCCGCCGGTTTCGAGCTGGCGGCCGACGCCGAGCTACCCGATTTTCTCAAGCGGCGCCGGGATGCCTACAACGCCCAAGGCCAGAACGTCGTCGCCATGCGGCGTCGCTGAGCTTATTTGCAGGCGTGGCTTTCCGCGTTCGGATAGCCGGCGCGCAGGTGCTCCAGCTTGGCCTTCAGTTCCGTATCCACGTCGCGGAACTGGAAGGCCAGCAGCTTGCTGCCGCTCATGCGCGGCGCCACGCGCGCGGTGCGCACGCCTTGCTTCATCAGCGCGGCCAGCTGGTTCTGCGCGGCGCCCTCGGTCTTGAACACGCCCAGCGAAATCCCCCAGCGCAGCGGCGAGTTGTCGTTCATGATGAAGTAGTTGGTCACGCCCAGCGCGCGCAGTTCGCCGGCCTTCTTGTCGGCGCCTTCCTTGCTACCCTGCGGCGGCATATAAACAATATAGCTCGATACCTCGCTGCCCGGCAGGTTGTGGCGCGACTGGCGGTCGCCCAGGTTCAGCGGCGCCAGCTGGGTTTCGAAGCGGCGCGCGTCGGCCAGCACGAAGCTGCCGATTTCCACGCAGGCCAGCACCTCGGGCGCCGGCTTGGCGCTGGCGGCGGCGCTGGCTGCAGCGGCCGTCGCGGTCGAGGCGTCGTTGGCCTTGTCGGCGGAGATGATGGCCAGCTTGCCCGCGTTGAGTTGGTTGAGCAGGCGCTCCGGTTCGCGCTCGTTGCCGCTGAAATGGCCGAGATACCCTTTGCCGTACGCGAACAGCGCGGCATTGACGGCGACCAGCGACCAGAAAATAAATTTCAGCACGGAGCTTCCCTTGCGAGCTTATTCGGCGCTGCCGGCGGCAGCATGCAAACCGATTAACACGATGTTCTCGACGATACGGTAAGGCACCTTCAGCATCGGCGCGATGTACGGCGCCGCGCCGCCGGAGATGATGCACTCGCTCGCGCCATGGCGCGCATACGCGTGCTCGATGGCGCCGCTCTGCGCGGCCAGGCAGCCGCTCAAAATGGCGTCGTCGGTATTGTCGGCGAATCCGTCCGGCAGCTTACCGTCTTGTGCAATTTGCGGCAACTGCGCCGTGTTGCGCGCCAGCGAACTGGCCATCAGGCCCAGTCCCGGCAGGATCATCCCGCCCAGGAACATGCCGTCGGCCGTGATGGCGTCGATGGTGGTGGCGGTGCCGCAGTTGGCGACGACGACTTCGCGCCCGGCCGCCAGCGCATGGCCGGCGATGGCGGCGGCAAACCTGTCGCAGCCCAGCTGCGCGGGATTGCGGTAGCCGTTGGTCACGCCGGCCAGCGCCGGCAGCGAGGCAAACCATTCGATCGCCTGCTCCGGCAGGATCATCGCGGGAAAGGTCCGCTGCAGCACGTACTCCAGCTGCACGCGCAGGGCGCCGCCGGCCACGTTGGCGATGACGATGCGGTCGACGCCACGGTCGCCCACCGCTTCGCTCAGGTGCAGTTCCAGCTGCTGCAGGTCGGCGTGCATCAGCGCGCCGTGGGCGATCCATGCGCCCAGTTCCGTGCCCGGTTCGGCCAGCGCCCATTTGACGCGGGTGTTGCCGGCGTCGATCAGTAGAATCATGATAGTCCGATAGAGGTGGCGAAGGTTGACGATAAGCGCAGCGAGACGTCGCCGGACAGCACTTCCGCGCGGCCCTGTTCCGTGTCGAGCATCAGGCGGCCGATGGCGTCGACGCCGGCGGCGCGGCCCTGCTGCAGCACCTTGCCGTCGTCGAGGATGACCACGTCCCGGCCCTGCCAGGCGTGCAGCGCGTTCCAGCGCTCGGCGAAAGGGGCGAATCCGGTGTCGTCGAATTCGGCCAGCACGGCGGCCAGGCGGCTGAGCAGCGCGGCCATCAGCTGGTTGCGGTCCATCTTGGCCAGCCATGGCGCGGCGGCCACTTCGCGGCCGATCTGCGCTTCCAGTTCGTCCGGCATGAGCAGGTTGATGCCGACGCCGATCACCGCCCAGATGGTGTTGTCGCGGCGGGAGGTCTGGGTTTCGACCAGGATGCCGGCCAGTTTTTTACCGTCGCGCAGCAGGTCGTTGGGCCATTTGATCTGCACCGGCACGCCCAGCGCGGCGATGGTCTCGGCCAGCGCGACGCCGACCGCCATCGGCAGGCCGGACATCCGGTGCAGCGGTCCCTTGAAGGGCCAGGCCAGCGAGAACATCAGCGCGGCGCCGGGCGCGGACAGCCAGCTGCGCCCCGCGCGGCCGCGCCCCGCCGTCTGGTTGGCGGCGATGCGCAGCACGGGGCCGTCCAGCGTGTCGACGCGGGCCAGCAGGTCGGCGTTGGTGGAGCCGGTTTCGGCGACGGCTTCTATCGCCACGTGCGAGGCGCTGGTGGCGCAGTGGCCGTGGATGGCGGCGGCGGACAGCGTGTTCATTGTTCCCCCTTGCGCGGTTTGCGCCGCGCGTTGCCGAGCGCGAGGTCGTACACGGGATTGGGCAGCATGCGCAGCAGCTTGGCGACCACACCCATCTGCCACGGGATCACCTTGTAGCTGCTGCCGGCGGCGATGGCGCGCGCGGCCTGCGCGGCGAATTTTTCGGGCGCCATCAGGAAGGGCATGGGGTAGGGATTCGCCTTGGTCATCGGCGTGTCCACGTAGCCGGGGCAGATGGTGACGACGCGGATGCCGTAGGGCTTGAGCTCCAGCCGCAACGATTCGCAGTAGCTGATCACGGCCGCCTTGGAGGCGCAATAAGCCTCGGCGCCGGGCAGGCCGCGGATGCCGGCCACGCTGCCGATGCCGACCAGCCGCGCCGCCGTGCGCTGAGTTTTCATCGCCGGGATGAAGGGCGCGAAGGTGGCGGCGGTGGCCACCACGTTGGTGGCGATGACGGCTTCGAACACGGGAATGTCTTCGGCGAACTCGGTGAGCGTGCCGACCGAGATGCCGGCGTTGGCGATCACCACATCGATGCCGCCGGCGTGCGCCATGAAGGCTTGCGCCGCTGCCGCGATGGCGGCGTGGTCGCGCACATCGACCGCGTAGGCGCGGTGGCGTTCAGGGTGGGGGAGGGTGGCGATCAGCCGGTCCAGCATCTCGCTGCGGCGGGCCAGCAGGCCCAGTGTGGCGCCTTGCGCCGCGTATTCGGCGGCGAGGGCCGCACCCAGGCCGCTTGAGGCGCCGGTGATGAAGACCCGCTCCGGCCCGGCGCCTTGCTTGTTCATCCTTATTTCTTTTCCGCTTTCGCCTTGGCGACCAGGAAGTCCATCACCTGCACGGCCTGGGCGTGCAGTTCGGCCTCGGTGGTGGCGGACTTGGAGCCTTCGTTGGCCATGGTCGGCGAGGTGACGTACTTGCCGTCGATGGCGATCATCGGCCACGAGTCGACGCCGTAGGCATCCATCATCGACGTCGAGCGGCGCACGCTGCCGGCCACGCCCAGGCCGCGATAGGTCTCGATGAACTTCTGGCGGTCCACGCCCTGCTTGGCGGCGAAGTCGAACGCCATTTCGTCGCGGCTCATGCGGTTGCGGTTGACGTGCATCTCGGTGAAGATTTTGGTGTGCATGGCGTCATTCAGCAGGCCCATGGCGCTGAGCGTGAAGAACATTTTTTCCTGCGGCAGATCGGTGCCGCTGCGCGAGATGTGCATGCGCTTGAAGACGATGGCGTCACCCTGTTTCTTGACCCAGGCCGACAGCGCCGGATCGAAGGCGAAGCAGTGCGGGCAGGCGTAGTCGAAGAACTCGATCACTTCGACCTTCTTGCCGCTGTCGACCGGCTGCGGCGCGGCCAGCGCCTTGTATTCGACGCCGTTCTGCGGACTGGCCGGGGAGGCCGACGACAGGGCTGCAACACTCAACATCAATGCACCGACTACGAATTTCATGAATCGCATCTGGATACTCCTGGCTTATTTTTGATTGCGCACGACGGCGACGTCGACGCCGTTTTCGGACAACTTGCTACGAACCTTGTTCATCGTTTCGACCTGGTTGAAGGGGCCGAGGCGCACGCGATGCAGCACGCCGGTGTCGGTGGCGCGGTCGGAGACGTTGGCCTCGAAGCCCAGCAGGGCGAGCTTGGCGCGGGCGCTTTCGGCGTCGGCGATCTCGCGGAAGGCGCCGGCCTGCAGGTAGTAGATGAATTTGTCGTCGCCGCCGTCGGCTGCGGCGGCGGGCGCCGCCTTGGCCGGCGTTGGCGCCACGTTGGTGGCGCCTGGCGTGGCGGCTGCTACGGCCTTGGGCTTTTCGGCCGGAGCCGGCGCCGGAGCTGGCGCCGGTGCGGCCGGCGCTGGCGTGCCCTGGATCTTGTCGACCACCGCCTGCAGCGGATCGGCCGGCGGCGGCGCCTTCGGCGGTTCCTTGGCGAAGTCCTTGGCCGCTTCGCGCACCGCTTCCTTGTTGCCGTACATAGGCTTGTTCGGATCGGCGGCCTGTCCCGCGGTCGGTTCCGCAACCTTGCTGCTACGCCCCTTGTCGGTGAACGGCGTCGAGCCCTTGTTGATGACCAGGGCGACGACGACGGCGATCGCCAGGCCGATCACCAGGCCGATGACGATGCCGATGATGGTGTTGCCGTGCTGACGCGAACGTGGGGTAAGGCTGGAGCGGAAATTCATTGTGCGGGATGTCCTTCGCAATTACATTTTGTTGGGAGCGGAGACGCCGATCAGCGCCAGGCCGTTGCGCAGCACCTGGCGGGTGGCGACCATCAGCGCGATACGGGCCGCCTTCAGCGCCTCGTCGTCCACCAGCACGCGCTCGGCGAAGTAGAAGCTGTGCAGGTTGGCTGCCAGGTCGCGCAGGTAGAACGCGATCTGGTGCGGGCCCAGTTCCGCCTGCGCGCGCGCCAGCGTTTCCGGGTAGGCGGCCAAGGTGGCCAGCAGCGTCGCTTCGGTCGGCGCGGTCAGCGGCGACAGGTCGACGTTGGCCAGCGAGGCTTCGTCGCCGGTCCACTGTTCCAGCATGCGGCAGATGCGCGCGTGGGCGTACTGCACGTAATACACCGGATTCTCGTCCGAGGTTTTCAGCGCGACGTCGACGTCGAACACGAACTCGGTGTCGGCCTTGCGCGAGATGAGGAAGAAGCGCACCGCGTCGCGGCCTTTTTCGATGTCGCCGCCGCCCGACCATTCGATCAGGTCGCGCACGGTCACGTAGGAGCCGGCGCGCTTGGAGATCTTGACCTCTTCGCCGCCCTTCATCACGGTGACCATCTTGTGCAGCACGTAGTCGGGGTAGCCCTGCGGGATGCCGACGTTGACCGCCTGCAGGCCGGCGCGCACGCGGGCGATGGTGCCGTGGTGGTCCGAACCCTGGACGTTGATCGCCTGGGTGAAACCGCGCTGGAACTTGACGATGTGGTAGGCCACGTCCGGCACGAAGTAGGTGTAGGTGCCGTCCTTCTTGCGCATCACGCGGTTCTTGTCGTCGCCGTAGTCCTCGGTGCGCAGCCACAGCGCGCCTTCCTCCTCGTAGGTCTTGCCGGACTTGTTGAGCATGTCGACGGCGGCGTCGACCTTGCCGTCGGCGTACAGCGACGATTCGAGGTAGTAGTTGTCGAACTTGACGCCGAAGGCCTGCAGGTCGATGTCCTGCTCGTTGCGCAGGTAGGTCACGGCGAAGTGGCGGATCGATTCGATGTCCTCGACGTCGCCCGAGGCGGTGGCCGGCGAGCCGTCCGAGGCCGACACGGTTTTCTTCAGCTTGAAGTCTTCGGCGATGTCGGCGATGTAGTCGCCGTTGTAGGCCGATTCGGGCCATTGGGCGTCGCCCGGCTTGTAGCCGCGCAGGCGCGCCTGCACCGAGTTGGCCAGGGTCTGGATCTGCACGCCGGCGTCGTTGTAGTAGAACTCGCGGGTGACCGCGTAGCCCTGGGAGCCGAACAGCGACGACAGCGCGTCGCCCAGCGCCGCCTGGCGGCCGTGGCCCACGTGCAGCGGGCCGGTCGGGTTGGCGGAGACGAATTCGATGATGACGCTCTTGCCCTTGCCGGCATCGGCGGTGCCGAAGGCCGCGCCCTGGGCCAGCACGGTCTTGACCACGGCCTGCTTGGCGGCGGCGCTCACGCGCAGGTTGATGAAGCCCGGGCCGGCGATGTCGGCCGATTCCACCAGGCCCTTGCCGGCCGGATTGGCCAGCAGCGCGTCGACCACCTTGGTGGCCAGTTCACGCGGGTTCATTTTCAGCTGCTTGGCCAGTTGCATGGCGATGTTACAGGCCACGTCACCATGCGACGGGTCGCGCGGGCGCTCCAGCACGACGTTGGCGGCGACGTCGGTGCCGGCCAGGATGGGTGCGAGGGCGGCCTGGAACAGGGCGGTGATATCTTGTTTTTGTTGGGCGAGCATGAGCAAAATGGCGGCTGAACCGCGTGTGTGAATACATCCGAAAGCGAAAACGGCCGGCGCGCTGGCACCGGCCAAACAGCGGTAATTATACTGGTTTGCCGCAGCCGGGTCACCGCAGCGGGACGCGATCGTTACAAGCGTTACAATCAGCTTCATCCCCTTGTCATATGCACTGCTGTATACTGCGCGATCACGCCCGCACGCCACACCTGGAATTAGCATATGAACAAGCGCCCGACGCTCTCCCTTAAGTCCCCCGCCAAGGCGGCAGCGCCCAAGCTGCGCGCCAGCCATGCGCGCGACCTGAAACCGGCGCTGCAAACCAGCTTCCAGACCGGCCTCAAGCCCGATTCGCTGGCCTACAGCCTGATCGGCGCGGCCCAGGCCGTGGCCCAGGTGCGCACCGGCACCAACCTGCCGCAGGCGCTGGCCCAGGTCTGGGCCAAGGGCGACGCCAGCCCGCAGGCGCGCGGCGCGATGCAGGACATCGCCTACCGCTGCATGCGCCAGCTGGGCCAGAGCGAGGCCCTGATCGGCCTGATGGCGCCCAAGGCGCCCGAGCCGCTGGTGGCGGCCCTGCTGGCCTGCGCGCTGGCGCTGATGACGGCGCCCGACGAGGTCCAGCCCTACGAGGAGTTCACCGTGGTCGATCAGACCGTGACGGCGGCCGACGCCCATCCGGACACGGCGCGCGCCAAGGGCATGGTCAACGCCGTGCTGCGCCGCTTCCTGCGCGAGCGCAAGGCGCTGCTGGAGTCCGCGCTGCTGCAGCCGGTGGCCAGGTGGAACTACCCGCAATGGTGGATCGACGCGGCCAAGGCCGCCTGGCCGCAAGACTGGCAGGGCGTGCTCGCGACCGGCAACAGCGCGCCGCCGCTCACGCTGCGCATCAACGCCCGCAAGACCACGATGGAACAATACCTGGCCACACTGGACGCGGCCGGCATGGCGGCCAGCCAGATCGGCCCGTACGCGGTGCGCCTGGCCAAGCCGGTCGGCGTGGGCCTGATCCCCGGCTTCGCCGACGGCGTGGTGTCGGTGCAGGACGCCGGCGCCCAGCTGGCCGCGCCGCTGCTCGATGTCCAGGACGGCATGCGGGTGCTGGACGCCTGCGCCGCGCCCGGCGGCAAGACCTGCCACATCCTGGAGCTGGCCGACGCCAGCGTGACGGCGCTGGACGCCGACGCCAAGCGCCTGGCGCGGGTGGGCGAGAACCTGGAGCGCCTGGGCCAGCAGGCCACGCTGCGCACCGCCGACGCCCAGAGCGCCGGCTGGTGGGACGGCAAGCCGTTCGACCGCATCCTGGCCGACGTGCCGTGCACGGCCTCGGGCATCGTGCGCCGCCACCCGGATATCCGCTGGCTGCGCCGCAAGGGCGACACGCTCCAACTTGCAACACTTTCGTCCAAAATCCTCGACAACCTTTGGCAGATGCTGGCACCGGGTGGTAAATTGCTATTCGTGACATGTTCCTTGTGGCCGCAGGAATCCGAGGCGCAGGCCGCCGCGTTTGCAGTACGAAACCAGGCCGTGCGGCTCGACGCGCCCGGCCAGTTGCTCCCCGCCGGTGGCGCAGGGCAGGATCACGATGGTTTGTTCTACGCGCTGTTCCAGAAAAATGCGTAACCGTTTTGCCTGTTTAGTTTCCCCTTTGCTACCGACGGATCTTTTGAGCACCGGCCTCCACGTGACATCACGATTTTTCCGCCTCCTGATCGGACCCCTGCTGCTGATAATGGCCTGCCTGCTGCCGCAGGTGGCCAGCGCCGCGGAAGGCGTGGAAATCCGCCGCTGGCAGATCGAGGCCAGCGACGAGGGCTACCGCCTCAACGCCAAATACAGTTTCGAGCTGACCCACGACATGGAGGACACGCTGCAGTACGGCGTGACCCTGTACTTCACCACCGAGATCGAGTTCACGCGGCCGCGCTGGTACTGGTTCGACGCGCAAGCCATCGTCAAGCGCCAGACCATCAGCCTGTCCTACAACGTGCTCACGCGCCAGTACCACGTGACGGTGGACGGCAACGTGCGCCAGACCTTCTCGTCGCTGGACGACGCGCTGTTCCTGATCCGCAGCCCCAACCGCTGGCTGGTGGCGCAGCGCGGCCAGCTGGAGGTCGGCAAGACCTACAACGTCAAGCTGAGCATGGGGCTGGACCCGAACTACGTGTCCAAGCCGCTCAAGGTGACCGCGCTCAACAGCAGTGAATGGCGCCTGGCGTCCGACAAGAAAATCTTCCAGTACAAGGCGGAGTAAGTGAGCACTGCCCTGCGGTATTTTTCCGTCGTCGGCGGCGCCATCGTCAGTATCCTGCTGTTCCTGCTTGCTTCGGCCTCCGACAACTCCGGCTTCTTCGACCGCTACTACGCCTGGCTGCTGGGCCTGAACGCGGCGGTGGCCGGCGCGCTGCTGCTGCTGGTGGCCGTGTCGCTGTTCCGGCTCTACGGCCGCTACAAGAGCGGCAAGTTCGGCTCCAAGCTGATGACGCGGCTGGTGCTGCTGTTCGCCGCCATCGGCGTGCTGCCGGGGCTGGTCATCTTCCTGGTCTCGGTGCAGTTCGTCTCCCACTCGATCGAATCATGGTTCAACGTGCCGGTCGAGGAGGCGCTCGAGTCCGGCATCAACCTCAGCCGCGCAGGCCTGGACGCGGCGCTCAAGGAACTCACGGCCACCGCCAGCCAGACCGTCCAGCAGCTGTCCGAACAACCGTACGGCACCGAGCGCGCCACGCTGGCCGGCCTGGTCAAGGAGCGCAACGGCCTGCAGAACGCCATCATCGTCGACGGCGACGGCGGCCTGATCATCAGCGCCCGCGCCAGCCGCAGCGGCAACCTCAGCGCCGACCTGCCGACCCGCGAGATGATGGCCAAGGCCAAGGAGGGCGACAACTACGGCGCGCCCGAGGGCGGCAACGAGCTGCGCAGCAACCTGATCAACGCGCCGGCCAGTGCGCAGGACACCGCCAGCCAGCTGCGGCTGCGGGTGGTGATGGCGATCCCGGACCAGGTGCAGGCCAACGGCACCCACCTGGCGCCGCGCTACCTGCAGCTGATCCAGCTGGCGCCGGCCCAGCTGGCCGCCGACGGCGAGACCATCCGCAGCGCCTATTCTGACTACAAGGAGCGCTTCGTGGCGCGCGTGGGCCTGCGCAAGATGTACATCGTGACCCTGACCTTGACCTTGCTGCTGGCCGTGTTCGGCGCCATCGCCAGCGCCTTCCTGATCGCCAGCGACCTGGCCCAGCCGCTGCTGCTGCTGGCCGAGGGCACGCGCGCGGTGGCCGAGGGCGACCTGTCGCCGCGCCCCATCGTCGCCACCTCGGACGAGCTGGGCACGCTGACGCAATCGTTCAACACCATGACGCGCCAGCTGTCGGACGCCCGCAGCGCCGTCGAGCGCAACCGCGCCGCGCTGCAGAACGCCAAGACCCACCTGGAATCGGTGCTGGCCAATATGTCGGCCGGCGTGATGGTGCTGGACCACGAGTTCCACCTGATCAGCTGCAACGACTCGGTCGAGCGCATCCTGCAGCAGGCCGGCGTGACGATGATAGGCCAGAAGCTCGACCAGATCGAAGGCTTGCAGGAATTCGGCGGCGCCATCGTGGCGGCGTTCGCGGCGCAGAGCGCGCAGTCGGCGGCCGGGCGCAACCTGCAGCGCCTGCACTGGCAGCGCCAGATCGAGGTGCCGCGCCGCTCGGCCAGCCTGGACGACAACGACCTGACCCTGCTCACGCGCGGCTCGCGCCTGCCGGTCGAGGGCGGCGGCAGCGGCTACCTGGTGGTGTTCGACGATATCTCGGACGTCATCTCGGCCCAGCGCTCGATCGCCTGGGGTGAGGTGGCGCGCCGGTTAGCGCACGAGATCAAGAATCCGCTGACGCCGATCCAGCTGTCGGCCGAGCGGCTGCAGATGAAACTGGAGGGCAAGCTGTCGGCGGCCGACAATGACCTGCTCAACAAGGGCACTGCCACCATCGTCAACCAGGTGGCGGCGATGAAGCGCATGGTCGACGATTTCCGCGACTACGCCCGCACCCCGCCGGCCGTGCTGGAACCGCTGGACCTGAACGCGCTGGTCGAGGAGATCCTGCACCTGTACCTGCGCGGCGAGGGCGACGACATCATCCACCCGCAGCTCACGCCGGGCCTGCCGCTGGTGATGGGCGACCAGACCCAGCTGCGCCAGGTGATCCACAACCTGCTGCAGAACGCGCAGGACGCGATGGCCGAGCTGCCGGCCGGTTCGCCGCAAGCGCGCATTGACGTGATCAGCGAAGCCATTCATTATCAGGGCGCGGACGGCAGCACGCGCACGGCGGTGCGTTTGGCGATCTCCGACAACGGTCCCGGGTTCGCGCCCAAGATCCTGGCGCGGGCGTTCGAGCCGTATGTCACCTCCAAGGCCAAGGGCACCGGCCTGGGGCTGGCGATGGTGAAAAAGATTATCGATGAACATGGCGGACGGATCGATATCCAGAACCATGTCGATAGAAGTGGCGCGTCGGTATTGATTTTGCTGTTAAAGTTAGCACCGACGTCGCAAAATACCTAAGTATCACTGATTAAAAAAATCATTGCCGGCCATGAGCTGGCGAAATGAGGAAGGCAAGGGAAGATGGCAAACATTCTGGTAGTGGACGATGAAATGGGTATCCGCGAGTTGCTCTCGGAAATCTTGAGCGACGAGGGACATGCGATACAACTGGCGGAAAACGCCCAGCAGGCGCGCGAGGCGCGGGCCGGCGGCGCGCCCGACCTGGTGCTGCTCGATATCTGGATGCCGGATACCGATGGCGTCACCTTGCTCAAGGAATGGCAGCGCGACGGTTTGCTGACCATGCCGGTGATTATGATGTCGGGCCATGCGACCATCGATACGGCGGTCGAGGCCACCCGCATCGGCGCGCTCAATTTCCTGGAGAAGCCGATCGCGTTGCAAAAGCTGCTCAAGGCGGTGCAGCAGGGCCTGACCCGCGCGCAGGAAACCGTGCGCGCGCCGGCGCTGGCGCCGCGTCCGGTCGCGGCGGCCCAGCCCGAGGAGGCGCAGGGCTTCAACCAGCCCAATCCGGCGGCGGCGATCTCCGTGCGCGGCGGCGCCACCGTGGCCGGCGCCGACAACCACATGTTCAACCTGTCGTTCGACCTGCCGCTGCGCGAGGCGCGCGACGCCTTCGAGCGCATGTACTTCGAGCACCACCTGGGCCGCGAGGGCGGCAGCATGACCCGTGTGGCCGAGAAGACCGGCCTGGAGCGCACCCACCTGTACCGCAAGCTCAAGCAATTGGGCGTGGAGCCGGGCAAACTCGCAAAAAAGGGCGCCTGAGCCCGTGACCGGACCCATGTCCACCGGCGCAGCCCCAGTCAAACGGGCGCCGGTGCCGACCTGGCTGGTGACGGGCTCCCGCGCCGCCGAGCGCGAAGCTGCCATCGCGGCGCGCCTGGAAACAGGCGTGTCCTGCGTCGCCATCCTGGAAGGCCTGGCCGACGGCGGTGCGGCGCTGGCCTTCGACGATCCCATTCCCTACGATCCTGCGCCGCAAGTGTTGCGTATTGCTCCAGGCTGCCTTCATTGCAGCGGCAATCTCATTTTGCGAGTAACATTGAATCGTGTGCTGCGCCATCCTCCCGCGCGGCTCTACATCAGCCTGGCATCCGCCGAGCACCTCGAACTGCTGCGTTCCTGGCTGTCCGAGGCGCCCTACGGTGAGTTGCTGGATTTGCAATCCGACATCGCGGCCTAAGCCCCGCCCGCTGATCGGCCTTGATTTGGCCTTGAATCGTCCGCTTTCAGCCCCATTTCGGTCCTGAAGGCGCAACCGAGTAGTGTTACGCCCCTTGTGAAAGGAAGCAACATGAACCTCATCTATAACAGCGAGCAATACAGTGTTGTCGAATTTGGCGCGGATCGTACCCTGGAGGCGCTGCGTTTCGGCGGCTACGAGATAGTCGACAAAGGCGGCAAGCGCGAAATCTTCATCAACGGCATCCTGGCGCAGAACTTCCGCCGCGACGTCAACGAGTTGATCGCGGGCGAACCGACGATGGCGGAAATCGATGAGTTTTTGGGCAGCTATGATGAGCTGATGAGCCATCCGGTGCTGCTGCACTAAGAAAAGCGGGCGGCGCATGGTATGGTTCTGCTGTAACAACAGAGAACCCGACCATGTGCCAACTTCTAGGAATGAACTGCAATGTCCCCACCGACATTGTGTTCAGCTTCACCGGCTTCGCCATGCGCGGCGGCCAGACCGATACCCACCACGACGGCTGGGGCATCGCTTTTTTCGAGGGCGCCGGCGTGCGCCACTTCGTCGACCACCAGGCCGCGATCGCCTCGCCCATCGCCGAGCTGATCAAGCGCTACCCGATCAAGTCCACCAACGTCATCGCCCACATCCGCAAGGCCACGCAGGGTCAGGTGGCGCTGGAAAACTGCCATCCCTTCGTGCGCGAGCTGTGGGGGCAGTACTGGGTGTTCGCCCACAACGGCGACCTGAAGCAATTCGCGCCCGTGCTCAACGGCGCCTACCGCCCGGTCGGCACCACCGACAGCGAGCTGGCCTTCTGCTACATCCTGCAGCATCTGCGCGCCCGCTTCGGCGAGCGGCGCCCGCCGCTGCCCGCGCTGCGCGCCGCGCTGGCCGAGCTCACGCGCGAGATCGCCGGCTACGGCACCTTCAACATGCTGCTGTCGTCCGGCGGCGAGCTATTTGCCCATTGTTCGACCCATTTGTACTACCTGGTGCGCCAATATCCGTTCGACACGGCCAGGCTGTCGGACGAGGATGTCAGCGTGGATTTCTCGCAGGTGACCACGCCCAACGACCGCGTGGCCATCATCGTCACCCAGCCTTTGACCACCAACGAGCAGTGGACGGCCTTCGCCGCCGGCGAGCTGAAGCTGTTCATCGACGGCGTTCCGCAGGGAGAAAGCTGAGCCAAATTATCCAAGACAGGTCTGGATATTGCTGTCAGAATATTAGTACGGCGAAATATCAGCCCCATGTTTTGTACTGACAGAAGCGATGATCGACCTTACCCTACACGATACCGGCCCCCGGAGCCTGCGCGTGCGCGAGTTCTATCTGGGGCGCCAGCCTATCCTGGACCGCAATCAAACCGTGTTCGGCTACGAGTTGCTTTTCCGCAACGCTCCGGTCGGCCCGGCACACATCACCAATGAATTGTCGGCCACGGCGGCAGTGATCGCGCACGCTTCGCAACTGGGCATGGAAAAAACCATCGGCGACGCGCTCGGCTTCGTCAATGTGGACGCGGACGTCCTCATGACCGACATCTTTTCCTTCCTGCCGCGCGAAAAAGTGGTGCTGGAAGTGGCCGAGAGCATGCCCTTGACGCCGCAGGTGCTGGCCCGCATGACGGACCTGGCCGGCCACGGCTTCCGCTTCGCGCTGGACGAGCTCGTTGGCGACGGCCCCAACCTGGCCGCGCTGCTGCCGCTGGCCGAATACGTCAAGCTGGACCTGCGCACGCTGCCGCTGCCCACGCTGATGAAGCTGGCCCCGCGCTTCCACCAGGATAAGAAGAAGCTGGTGGCGGAAAAGGTCGAGACCCGCGACGAATTCAAGACCTGCCTGGACCTGGGCTTCGATTACTTCCAGGGCTATTATTTCTCCAAGCCGGTCATCATGAGCGGCAAGAAGCTGTCGCCGTCGCAGCTGGCGGTGATGGAACTGATGACCCTGGTCACCTCGGACGCGGACAACCAGGAAATCGAGCGCGCCATCAAGCGCGACGTGTCGCTGGCGCTGAACCTGCTGCGCCTGGTGAACACGCCGGCCGTCGGCGCGCGCCAGCGCATCGACTCGCTGAGCCAGGCGGTGACGATACTGGGCCGCCGCCAACTGCAGCGCTGGCTGCAGATCATGCTGTACGCCGAGCCGAGCAAGCGCGGCCACAGCATGACGCCGCTGCTGATGCTGGCCACCACGCGCGGCCGCCTGCTGGAGCTGTTGGCCGGCAAGCTGCGCCCCAGCCATCGCCATGTGGCCGACATCGCCTTCACGGTCGGCATCATGTCGCTGATGGACACGCTGTTCGGCATGCCGATGGCCGAGATCCTGGCGCAGATCCCCGTCAACGACGAGGTGTCGCAAGCCTTGCTGCACCGCGCCGGCTTCTTCGGCGACCTGCTCAAGCTGGCCGAATGCATCGAACGCATCGAGGAAATGGACGACCAGATCATGCCCGCCCTGCAAGACCTCGCCATGTCCACCGAAGAACTGGTGGAGCTGGAGATGTCCGCCTTCGAATGGAGCGACAACGTGGTGCGCTACGCGCTGTAACGCACTCCGCTTGGCCGGGTCACGTCGCGTGGCCCGCGCCGGGCCAGTGCTTGTGCAGCTCGGGATCGGTCTGCATTTCCCACAGCGCCAGCACGACCACGGCGATGCCCACCACGACCGAGTTCCACATCAGCTCGCGGTTATCGGCGGTACGCAGCACCCACGGGGAAACCGCGACCCAAATCCCCACCAGCAAATTGAGCACCACGGCCCAGAAGTAGGTCTTGTACAGATCGCAGGCCGCCAGGATCGCCACCACCGCGCCGGAAATGAACGCGGTCCACGCCTGGATCGACGGTATCGGATATGCAAACACCCACGGTGAAATAAAGAACCACAGCCCTAGCAGCAGGATCAGCTGATCCTGCCAGCGTTTGACGGTTGGATTGGTTGCCATATGCGCCTCCCTGGTCACAAGTCAACAAACCGCCGGACGGCGGCGTTCATTCTTAGGCCGCCCACGGACGTAAAAGTTCACTGCCGCTTCAATGGACTTGCCATAAAAGTATCGCAACGCTATGCTTGCCGCTTATTTAAAATACACGACAGGATGGCTTATGGCATCGGTTTTACTCAGCGTGAATCAGGTCTCCAAATCGTATGGCGCGCGCAAGGCGGTCGACGGCGTGTCGTTCCAGGTGCAGCAGGGCCAGACCGTCGGCCTGATCGGCCCCAACGGCGCCGGCAAGTCCACCACGGTCGGCATGATCTGCGGCCTGCTGCGCAGCGACAGCGGCGGCATCGTCATGGACGGCGAGACCATCGGCCAGGGCCTCAGCGAGGCCAAGCGCAAGATCGGCTTCGTGCCGCAGGACCTGGCGCTGTACGAGGACCTGTCGTCGCTGGAAAACCTCAAGCTGTTCGGCGCGCTGTACGGCCTCAAGGGCGCGCTGTTGAAGCAGCGCTGCGAACAGGCGCTGGCGCTGGTCAACCTGGCCGACCGCGCGCACGACAAGCCGTCCACCTATTCCGGCGGCATGAAGCGGCGCCTGAACATCGCCGCCGCGCTGCTGCACGATCCGCAGCTGCTGATCCTGGACGAACCCACCGTCGGCGTCGATCCGCAAAGCCGCAACGCCATCTTCGACACGCTGGAAGCGCTGAAGGCGCAGGGCCGTTCGCTGATCTACACCAGCCACTACATGGAGGAGGTCGAAAGGCTGGCCGACCACATCGTCATCATCGACCACGGCAAGGTGCTGGCCGACGAGACCCCGGCCGCGCTGTACCGCCGCCTGCCGGCGCAGGCCGCCCTGCGCGCCGAGCTGTCGGCCGCGCCGTCGGCTGCGCTGCTGTCGGGCGCGCGGGCGCTGCCCGGCGTGAGCGGCGTGCAAGGCGAGGGCAACGCGCTCGACATCGGCCTGGCCGACGCCTCGCACGCGCCGGCCACGCTGGCCTGGCTGGCGGCCGAATGCGCCACCGCGGGCGTGGCGCTGCTGCACTTCGCCACCGCCAAGACCTCGCTGGAAAACATCTTCCTCAACCTGACCGGCCGCAGCCTGCGCGACTGATAGGACTACCCATGACTGCATTGATCGCCCTGGTCCGCAAGGACCTGATCCTCTATATCAACGACAAGCGCGCGCTGATGCTGCACCTGCTGATGCCGGTCATCCTGGCCGCGTTCTTCGGTTCGCTGTTCGGCGGCGGCTCGGAAGCCAAGACCAGCAAGATCGACGTGGGCCTGGTGCAGCTGGACCAGTCCGACAGCGGCAAGAAGATCGCCGCCGGCCTGAAGGCCGACAGCGCGCTCAAGATCGTCGAACTGAGCGACGCCGACGCCAAGGCCAAGGTCCGCGCCGGCAAGCTGCCGGTGGCGGTGGTGATCCCCGACGGCTTCGGCGAACAGGCGGCCGACGCGCTGTTCGGCGGCCAGAACAAGCCGCAGCTGCCGGTCTACTACGACCCGTCGCAATCGACCGTGCTGGCCATGGTCAAGGGCCTGCTGACGCAGCAGGTGATGCAGGTGACCAGCGCCGCCGTCATCAGCCCCAAGGGCAGCAAGACCACCGAGAAGCAGCTGGACGCGCTGCGCGCCAGCACCGCGGACAATCCCGACGCCGCGCAGCTGAGCGAATTCCTCACCAGCCTGAAGAAGTTCCAGGACCAGCGCGCCGCCGCCGAGGCCGAGAAGGAGGCCGAGGCCAAGGCCAGCGGCAAGCCGGCGCCGGCCGACGCGCCGGTCGGCATGACCATGCCCTACACCACGCAGGACCAGGCGCTCAGCAGCGGTCCCAAGTACAACGGCTATGCGCATTCGTTTGCCGGCATGGGCGTGCAGTTCATCCTGTTCATGGGCATCGACATGGGCGTGGGCATCCTGCTGGCGCGCCGCACCGGCGTGTGGAACCGCCTGCTGGCGGCGCCGGTGTCGCTGACCACGGTGCTGTGGGGCCGCGCCATCTCCGGCGCCCTGATCGCGATGGGCCTGATGTGCGCGATGTTCCTCTGCGCCATGCTGATCTTCAAGGTGGAGATCGGCAGCCTGGGCGGTTTCCTCGGCATGGCGGCCAGCTTCGCGTTGATGACGGCGGCCTTCGGCCTGCTGATTGCCGCCTTCGGCAAGACGCCGGAAGCGGCGCGCGGCATCGCCGTCTTCGCCACGCTGATCATGGTGATGCTGGGCGGCGCGTGGGTGCCGTCCTTCGTCTTCCCGGAATGGGTGCAGCAGGCGACGCTGCTGGTGCCGACCCGCTGGGCGGTCGACGGCTTCGACGCCGTCACCTGGCGCGGCCTGGGCCTCGACGGCGTGCTCATGCCGATCGCGGTGCAGCTGGGCTTTGCCGCCGTGTTTGGCGGCATAGCCGGTTGGAGGTTCTTGCGCGACCAAAAATAGCGGATGCGGAGGCCTATTTGGCGACCGTGATCGTGACCCAGTGCTTGATCTTTTGGCCGCTCGCGTCTATGGTCGCCACCCACTGGCCCTGATACGGCGTGTGATGTGTGACCATCTTGAAGTCCAGCGCGTTGCGGGTGAGTACCGTCCGGCCGGTGACGAACGCGGTCGCGGCGATAATCGAATCGGGTAGGCGCTTCCTGCCATGTCCGCAGCCAGTGATCGGGTTTTTGTTGAACGCCGCCGCCAGCTTGATGATCTGGTCGTTCGTATGTATTACTTGAACTGTTTGCGCCGCCTGCCCAGCCGCCAGGAATGCTTCAAACATCGCCAGTTCGGCGGGCTCACAGCCTGAGGCGACTTCTGCGTAGGTGATGGCGCTCATGGCAATATCGATATGGCTGTCAAGCACGTGCTTTGCGTCTGGAACTCCGCCCAGCGCATCAATCCAAATGTTCGTGTCGATAATGACTGGCTGATCAATTACCATGCTTTGCGCATCTGATCCTGGTATTCAATGCCGTCCACAGGCCCGCCTTCGCGGTCTCTCCACATGCCGGTGATCATGCTGACGGCTTTGCGGTGCATGGCCAAGCGTTCGGCTCGCAGTTGGGCTTCGGATTTGGCTGCGGCCTGCTTTGCCTCCGCCGGCGCAGCTGACGCCTTGCCCGATTTTTGTGCCTTTGCAGTCATATTCACGATTTCCTCAAAGGTGTATCGCCATGAACAATACACTACCACTTATGCATAGGCACGTGTGTCATTTGAAAAAAATCAAGCACGTGCGAAATGCCGGTGCCTAGGCCGGATGGTAGCTAAAGTTTCCACAAAACAATCCGATACATAAG
The DNA here is from genome assembly GCF_059422325.1 of Duganella sp. GW821-FHT01E12. Classification (NCBI taxonomy): domain Bacteria; kingdom Pseudomonadati; phylum Pseudomonadota; class Betaproteobacteria; order Burkholderiales; family Oxalobacteraceae; genus Duganella; species Duganella sp. GW821-FHT01E12. Next base: position 81,999 of record NZ_JBWKWR010000012.1, read on the forward strand.
GATACAAACCGTTTCGTGAGCTTTTTGCATGGCTTTATCCGTCCGAGCCCTGATCGCGCATTGCGTGAACCAGGTGATCCGTCAGTACTACCCCGAGCAATATTGTTCGTTGTGCCACGTCTATGCCGTGATCGGCTCCAACCTGGCCAGCATCGTGCTGGACCGGGTGTACCGGCCGGTGGCGGGCCTGGCCGCGGTCGATTGCGGCGGCGGCCAGCTGATGCGCATGATGGACAATGCGGCCTTCGCCAATCCGGCCGGCGGTTCCTACCACTGCTGGATCGAATCGGCCGACGACCTGATCGCCGAACGCGAAGTGATTGATTTGACTTTCCGTCACAACCACGTCTACGCGCTCAAGAACGGCTACGGCTGGCAGCGCGAGCTGCCGCCCGATTTCCTGTGGGGGCCGCAGAGCAGCATCGTGGTGCAGGCGCACCCGGACGCGCTGCCATCCGCCTTCCCCGACGGCACCGTGTGGCTGCATGAAACCGACGAGGGCTGGCAGTGGATGACGCAGCAATTGCTGGCGCATCAGAACGCCTTCGTGGCGCTGACGGCCGAGGCCTACAAGCTGTTCCAGGCCAGCCTGCCGCCGCAGTCCACGCTGCTGGCCAAGCCTGCCGGCGCGACGGCCACCATGGCGATGGCCGAACTCTGAATCAGGACAGGTTGGGCGCCAGCCAGCGTTCCATCTCGGCCTTGTCCACGTGGCGGCGGGCGGCCATGTCGTTCAACTGATCCTCGCCGATTTTCCCCACCACGAAATACTTCGACTCCGGGTGCGCGAAGTAGAAGCCCGACACCGCCGCGCCCGGATACATCGCGTACGACTCGGTCAGCACCATGCCGATCTCCTCGGCCTGCATGGTGTTGAACATCTCGCGCTTGACGGTGTGCTCCGGGCAGGCCGGGTAGCCCGGCGCCGGACGGATGCCGACATACTTCTCGGCGATCATGTCGTCGTTGCTCAGCGCTTCGCCGGCGGCATAGCCCCACAGGTCGGTGCGCACGCGCTCGTGCAGGTATTCGGCGAAGGCTTCGGCCAGGCGGTCGGCCAAGGACTTGAGCATGATCGACGAGTAGTCGTCGTGCGCGTCCTCGAAGCGCTGCTCGTACTTCTCGATGCCCAGACCGGCCGTCACGGCGAACATGCCGATGTAGTCCTTGATGCCCGACTCTTTAGGCGCGATGAAGTCGGCCAGGCACTGGTTGGGCCGCTGCACGCCGTCCACCACCGGCTTGACGCCCTGCTGGCGCAGGCCGTAGTAGGTGAAGTCGACCGTACTGCGGGTGTCGTCGGTGTAGATCTCGATGTCGTCGTCGTTGACGCTGTTGGCCGGCAGCAGGGAGACCACGCCGTTGGCGGTCAGCCAGCGGCCATCGATCAGCTTCTTCAGCAGCGCCTGGCCTTCGGCGTACACCTTGGTCGCCGCCTCGCCGACCACCTCGTCCGTCAGGATGGCGGGGAAGGGGCCTGCCAAATCCCAGGTCTGGAAGAACGGGCCCCAGTCGATGTACTTGGCGATGGTGGCCAGGTCGACGTTCTTGAATTCGCGGCGGCCGATGAACTTCGGCTTGACCGGCGCGAACGACAGCTTCATCTTGTTGGCGCGCGCATCCTTCAGCGACAGCATCGGCAGCGCCTTCTTGTTGGCGTGCTGCTCGCGGATGCGCACGTAGTCCTGCTCGATCTCGTCGATGTACTGCTGGCGGCTCTCGGGCGTGAGCAGCGACTGCGCCACCGACACCGAACGCGACGCGTCCGGCACGTACACCACCGGGCCCTCGTAGTTGTGGGCGATCTTGACGGCGGTGTGGGCGCGGCTGGTGGTGGCGCCGCCGATCAGCAGCGGGATCTTCATCATGCGGAAGTGCTCGTCGCGCTGCATCTCCTTGGCCACGTGGGCCATCTCCTCCAGCGACGGCGTGATCAGGCCGGACAGGCCGATGATGTCGGCGTTTTCCAGCTTGGCGCGCGCCAGGATCTCGGAGCAGGGCACCATCACGCCCATGTTCACCACCTCGAAGTTATTACACTGCAGGACCACCGAGACGATGTTCTTGCCGATGTCGTGCACGTCGCCCTTGACGGTGGCGATGACGATCTTGCCCTTCGGCTTGGCGACGATGCCGGTGCGCGCCTCCTCGGCCTTCTTCTCCTCCTCGATGTAGGGGATCAGGTGGGCCACGGCCTGCTTCATCACGCGCGCCGACTTGACCACCTGCGGCAGGAACATCTTGCCCTGTCCGAACAGGTCGCCGACGATGTTCATGCCGTCCATCAGCGGGCCTTCGATCACGTGGATAGGGCGGCCGTTGGCGGCCAGCACCTGCTGGCGCATCTCCTCGGTGTCGTCGGTGATGAACTGGGTGATGCCGTGCACCAGCGCGTGCGCCAGGCGCTTCTCGACCGGGGCGTTGCGCCACTCGAGGTTCTGCGCATCCTGCTTGCCGGCGCCGGCCTTCAAGGTGCCGGCGATGTCGATCATGCGTTCGGTGGCGTCGTCGCGGCGGTTCAGCACCACGTCCTCGACGCGCTCGCGCAGCTCGGCCGGCAGGTCGTCGTACACGCCCACCATGCCGGCGTTGACGATCCCCATGGTCATGCCGGCCTTGATGGCGTGGTACAGGAACACGGTGTGGATCGCCTCGCGCGCCGGGTCGTTGCCGCGGAAGGAGAACGACACGTTCGACACGCCGCCCGAGATCTTCGCGTGCGGCAGGTTGTCCTTGATCCAGCGGGTGGCGTTGATGAAGTCCACCGCGTAGTTGTTGTGCTCTTCGATGCCGGTGGCGATGGCGAAGATGTTCGGGTCGAAGATGATGTCCTCAGGCGGGAAACCGACCGTGTTCACCAGCAGCTTGTAGGCACGTTCGCAGATTTCGATCTTGCGTTCGAAGGTGTCGGCCTGACCCTTTTCGTCGAAGGCCATGACGATGACGGCGGCGCCGTAGCTCAGGCACAGCTTGGCCTGGCGGATGAACTCCGCCTCGCCTTCCTTCATCGAGATCGAGTTGACGATGGACTTGCCCTGCACGCACTTCAGGCCCGCCTCGATCACCGACCATTTGGACGAGTCGATCATGATGGGTACGCGCGAGATGTCCGGTTCGGAGGCGATCAGGTTCAGGAAGCGCGTCATGGCCGCCTGCGAATCGAGCATCGCCTCGTCCATGTTGATGTCGATGACCTGGGCGCCGTTTTCCACCTGCTGGCGGGCCACGCTGAGCGCCTCGTCGTACTGCTCGTTGAGGATCATGCGCGCGAAGGCCTTGGAGCCGGTGACGTTGGTGCGCTCGCCGACGTTGACGAACAGCGAGTCGTCGTCGATGGTGAACGGCTCCAGGCCGGACAGGCGCTGCGCCACCGGCACATGCGGCACGGTGCGCGGCTTGACCTTGGCGAGGATCTCGCCGATGGCCTTGATGTGGTCCGGCGTGGTGCCGCAGCAGCCACCGGCGACGTTGATGAAGCCCGCCTCGGCGAACTCCTTCAGCAGCGCGGAAGTGTCGGCCGGCAGCTCGTCGAAGCCGGTGTCGCTCATCGGGTTGGGCAGGCCGGCGTTGGGGTAGATGCAGACGAAGGTGTCGGCGATCTGCGACAGCTCCTCGGCGTAGGGGCGCATCAGCGCCGCGCCCAGCGCGCAATTGAGGCCGATGGTCAGCGGCTTGGCGTGGCGCACCGAGTTCCAGAAGGCCGGCACGGTCTGGCCGGACAGGATGCGGCCGGAGGCGTCGGTCACGGTGCCGGAGATCATCAGCGGCAGGCGCGGCACGCCCGGGTTCTCTTCGTAGAATTTGTCGATGGCGAACAGCGCGGCCTTGCAGTTCAGGGTGTCGAAGATGGTCTCGACCAGCAGCACGTCGACGCCGCCTTCGATCAGACCCTTGGTCTGCTCGTGGTAGGCCTCGACCAGCTGGTCGAAGGTGATGTTGCGGGCGGCCGGGTCGTTCACGTCCGGCGAGATCGACGCGGTCTTGGGCGTCGGCCCGAGCGCGCCGGCCACGAAGCGCGGCTTGTCGGCGCTGCTGTACTTGTCGCAGGCGGCGCGCGCCAGCTTGGCCGCTTGCACGTTCATCTCGTAGGCCAGGTGGCCCATGTGATAGTCGTCCTGCGCGATGGTGGTGGCGCCGAAGGTGTTGGTCTCGATCAGGTCGGCGCCGCCGGCCAGGTAGCGCTCGTGGATCTCCTGGATCACCTGCGGCTGGGTCAGCGTCAGCAGCTCGTTGTTCCCTTTGACGAACAGCTCGCGCGCGCCGGAGTCTACCGGCGCGGCGAAGTCGATGAACCGGCCGTTGGGGCCGCCGCGATACGCGGTTTCATCGAGCTTGTACTGCTGGATGATGGTGCCCATCGCGCCGTCGAGGATCATGATGCGGCGCGCAAGAATCTCGCGCAGCTGGGCATCGGTCTTGGACATGACGGGGCGGGACACGTTGTTATTCATTTATTACTTTCAGTAGTCGTGGGCGAGCGCGCCGGGGATTGCTGGCGGTCTAAAATTATACGGCATCACGGAACTTGCTTCAGCGGACTGCCGCGGCGCAGCAACAATCTGCCAAATTTGCTTGTTTTTACATCGCGCAGCTTTGCGACACACAGCGATACCGGGGCGCTACAGTGCGCAATCGGCCTGCAACATGGGGCCGCGAGAATGGACTCCCCTCCATTCACCGCGCGCCACGATGAAAATCACCGTCATAATTTCGGCGCACTGCAAAGGCCGCGAACTCGAATGCGTGCTGACCGGCTACGCCATGCAAAGCCGCCGGCCGGATCAGGTCATCATCGCGCAGGACGGGCGCGATCCCGCGATCGGCGCCGCGGTGGAGGCGGCGCGGCGGCGCGGCTGGACCATCCCGCTGCTGTACCAGAACCAGGAGCAGCGCGGCTTCGGCAAATACCGCGCCCTCAACCGCGCCGTGCTGGCCGCCAGCGGCGACCTGCTGCTGTTCACCGACGGCGACTGTATCCCGCGCGACGACTACGTGGCCAACTTTGTGCGGCTGATGCGGCGCGGGATCTTCCTGTCGGGCGGCAGCCATGTCAGCATCCCGGAAGCCTACCACCTGCGGCACGACCTGCTGGAGGCGGTGCGCGACCAGAGTTTGTTCGATTACCGCTACCTGCGCGCGATACCGGGTTTCAGCAAGAGCGCGAACCGGCTGATCCGCAACCGCTGGCTGGCGCGCGCGCTGGACCTGCTCACGCAGCGCAACGCCTTCAGCGGCTCCAACAGTTGCGCCTGGCGCGACGATGTGCTGGCGGTGGGCGGCTTCGACGAGCGGATGGCCTACGGAGGCGGCGACCTGAACATGGGATTGCGGCTGAACCACCTCGGCGTGCGCGGCGTGCGGGCGCGGCATACGCTGGTCAGCCTGCACCTGGACCATGGCCGCAGCTACTATTGCGCCGACCTGGAGCGCGCCAACCACGACTGGAACCGGCAAGTGCGCCAAAGCCGCCTGGTGCTGCCGCGCGAGTCGCAGATTTGCGACGAGGCGTTTTTCAACCTGCCGGCGTAGATCTCGGCGTCGCGCCGGCGAAGAACATTTCGGTGGCGCGCTTGACCATCGCGCGGATTTCCGGTTGCGACAGCGGCGGCGGGTTGCGCTGGTACAGGCGCACGTCCGCCTCCGCCGTCAGCAGCGCCAGAAACTGCTGCGCGGTGACCTTGGGATCGGCCCGGCGGATGTCGCCCCGTTCCATGGCGCCCGCCAGCACCGCCGCCAGCGTCTCCACCGACGTGCTCGGGCCGGCGTCGTAGAACAGCTGGCCGACGTCCGAGCGGCCCGACTCGGCCACCACCATGCGGTACACCGCCAGCGCGCTCTTGTCGTTGGCCAGCACGCCCAGCATCCGCACGCCAAAATGCTCCAGCGCCGCCTCCAGCCCGGCCAGGCTGGTCGGCGCGGTAGACAATTCCCGCGTCGCGTCGGCCAGGTGGCCGGTGGCGCACGATGCCACCACCGCCATGAACAGCGCCTCCTTGGACGGGAAGTAACCATACAGCGTGACCTTCGATCCGCCCCAGCGCTTGGCCACCTCACTCATCGTCGCGCCTTCATAGCCGGTTTCCTGAAACAGCGCGTCGGCTGCCTCCACGATGGCCTGGCGGCGCGCCTCGGTACGTACCTTCATTGCTACTCCATATCTGAACCCCGTCGTACATTTTATGCGCAAAACACGCTTGACAGTAGTGGCTGATCACCCCAATACTGTACTCAAGCGTTCAGTTGTGAATCTCCCTCCTCAAATAAGGCCATCCCATGCACTCCTCATTCAAGTTGCAGCTTCCCCTCGTGCTCGCCCTGTGCGGCGCAATCGCCGGTTGTGCCAGCACCCAGCCGGTTCCGTATGGCGGACTGGCGTCGGCGGACCAGCTGCGTCCCAACGCCGGCGACAAGACCGGGCGCGTTCCCTACAGTTATTCGACGGCCGTCACGCTGCGCGACTATTCGAGCATCATCATCGATCCGGTCCAGGTCTATCGTGGCCAGGACAGCCAGTTCGAGGAGGTGACAGACGAGGAGAAGGACATGCTGGCCGCCTACATGCAGGGCGAGTTCGAGTCGCGCCTGCGCAGCCGCCTGCGGATCAGCAGGGACGCCGGCTGGAAAACGCTGCGCCTGAAGCTGACGCTGACCGGCGCCAAATCCAGCACGCGCTTCCTCAGCACGGTCTCGCGCTTCGACCTGGTCGGCGGCCCGTACAACATCGTGCAAAGCATACGGGGCAAGGAGGGCGCGTTCACCGGATCGGTGAGCTACGCGGTGGAGCTGTACGACGCCAGCACCAACCTGCTGGTGAGCGCCTACATCGCCAAACAATATCCCAGCCCGATGAACATCTCGGCCAGCCTGGGCACGATGGACGCGTCCAAGGCCGGCATCCGCAGCGGCGCGGACGAGCTGCTCGCCGCGTTCAACTGAAAACATCTATACTTGCCGTTTGCAAAAATTGAGGACATCCGATGCACATCTCCCTCCCACTCCGCCTGATCGCCGCCGCCGGCGCGCTGGGTCTGGCCCTGCACGCTAACGCCGACAGTTTCGTCTCGTCGGCATCGAGCGCCGGCTCCGCGTCCAGCGGCAGCATTTCCGATTCGCTGAACGGTTCGAGCAACAGCTCCGGCGGCGACAAGCGCAAGGTCGCCGACGGCGAATACCGCATCATCCAGATCGCCGCCACGCCGGATCGCGCCGACCGCACCCGCATCACGATGCAGGCCAACGATCCGCAGCAGCGCGTGGTGCTCGATCTGCCGCAGGTCACCTTCGACAAGCAGCGCCTGGTCGTCGGCGACGCGATGTACGCGCAGAACCGCGCCTACGGCATCGAGTTCGGTCGCGGCGACACGCACCAGCCGTTCTACCTGGTGCTGGCCGACGAGTGGTACGGCGAGCTGGCCTCGCGTCCGGTCACTCTTTGAAGCCATTGCGCGCGCTGGCGCTGGCCGCGCTGACCTGCGCGGCGCTGTGTGCGGCGGGCGCGGCGCAGGCCGGCGGTTCGTCCGGCGCTTCGCGCTTCTGCGACCGCGGCCAGCCGCTCACCGCCGCCGAACAAGACCGCCTGCTGCGCTTTGCCGCCGTGCTGCGCGAGGAGCTGGCGGACGTCGGCGACAACGTGGCGCTGGTCAGCCGCTCGGGCCTCGACTTGTCGCGCTTCGACATCCGCTACTCGCATGCAGCGCTGGCGTGGCGTTCGGACACCGGCGCCTGGTCCGCGCGCCAGCTGTACTACGCCTGCGATGAAAGCCGTCCCCGCATCTTCGACCAGGGCCTGGCCGGCTTCGCGCTCGGCACCGACGATCCGGCGCTGGGCTATGTTTCCATCGTGCGCCTGCCGGCCGAGGCGATCGCGCCGCTGCGGCCGGCGCTGCTCGACGGCCCGCGCGTGCAGCATCTGCTGGCGGCCAAATACAGCGCCAGCGCCTACGCCTTCAGTGTGCGCTACCAGAACTGCAATCAGTGGGTGATGGAGATGCTGGCCGCCGGCTGGGGCAATCTGACCGACGGCGACGACCTGCGCGAACGCGCCCAGGCCTGGTTGCGCGATGAGCGCTACGCGCCGCAGCCGGTGCAGGTGGGCTCGCGCTTGCTGATGCTGGCGTCGCACTTCGTGCCGCTGCTGCATCTGGACGACCATCCGGACGAGGACCGCTCGGCCATGCAGCTGCGCGTCAGCCTGCCCTCGACGGTGGAGGCGTTCGTGCAGCAGCGCTATCCGGCCAGCGTGCGCGTGGAGCTATGCCACGACGATGAGCAGATCGTCATCCATCGCGGCTGGACGCCCATCGCCGCTGGCTGCAAGCCGGGCGAGGGCGACCGGGTGGTATCGCTGCGCGATTAAGCGATCTCGGTGATCAGGTTGGGGCGCGAACGGCGCACCTTCTTGAGGTTGACCAGCCAATCGCCTTCCGGCTGGCGGTAGCCGATCGGCAGCAGCACCACGCTGCGCAGCTTGCGCTCTTTCAGCGACAGGATCTCGTCGACGGCGGCCGGATCGAAGCCTTCCATCGGCGTGGCGTCCACGCCTTCAAACGCGGCGGCCACCATCGCCACGCCCAGCGCGATGTAGGCCTGGCGCGCGGCGGCGTCGAAGTTGGCCTGCTGGCCGCGCGCGGCCACGGTGCCCAGCAGCTGCTTGCGATAGGCTTCCCAGCCTTCGTTGATGACGCCGCGCTGCTCGTTGGTCAGGTCGAACATCATGTTGACGCGGTCGGCGGTGATGTCGTCCCACGCCGCGAACACCAGCAGGTGCGAGCTCTCGCTGATCTGCGACTGGTTCCAGCCCACGGCCTGGATCTTGGCGCGGATGTCCGGGTTGGTCACGATGAAGACTTCGAACGGCTGCAGGCCGCTGGAGGTCGGCGCCAGGCGGATCGCTTCCAGGATGCGTTCCAGTTTTTCGTCGGCCACCTTCTTGGTAGGGTCGAACTTCTTGGTGGCGTAGCGCCAGTTCAGTTTGTCAATTACTTCGGTCATGTGGGACTCCAAGTGATAAATCGTTAATGCGCCCCCAGCCAGCAAGCTCTGGAGTACCGATCTATAATAAGTTTCAAGCTAACTTGAGAGTCAAGGCAAAAATGAAAATAGGTGAACTGGCCCGTAAAACCGGCCTGACCCCGTCCGCGATCCGGTTCTATGAGGAGCAGGGCTTGCTGTCGCCGATCTCGCGCACCGCCAGCGGCTATCGCGAGTACGCCAGCAATGCCACCGAGCGCCTGCACATGATCCAGGTGTCGAAGCGGTTGGGATTCTCGCTCGATATCATCCGCGGCATGTTCACGGAAAGCGGGCAGTGTTCGAAAACGAAGACGCTGGCGCTGACGGAGATCCGCCTGCGCGAGATCGAGGAGCAGCAGGCCACGCTGGCGCAGCAGCACAGCGATCTGCTGGCGCTGCGCGTGCGGCTGAAGGATGACAGCGTCAGCGCGCCGTGCCGTAAGAACTTCGCGGTGAACTGAGCGCCATCGCCAGCGCGTCGTCCAGCCGGTCGTTCCCCCAGAACATGGCGTCGCCGACCAGGAAGGTGGGCGCGCCGAAGATGTGGCGGGCCTTGGCCTGTTCGGTGCGCCCGCGCAGCCTGGCCTTGTTCTCGTCCGCTTGCGCGGCGCGCAGGATGGCTGCGGCATCCTGGCCCAGCGCGGACAATATCTCAGCCATGCATTGCTCGCTGCCGATGTCGCGGTCCTCGGCGAAGTTGGCCAGCATGGTGCGTTCGCAGAAGTCGGTCATCCACGGCTGCGTTTCGCACAGGATGCCGATGCGCGCGGCCAGCAGCGAATTGCGCGGGAAGGTGGACGGCTGCCGCCACGGCAGGCCGTACTTGGCGCACTGGCGCGGCATGTCCTGCCACACGTAGGCGCCTTTGTCCTTCTGTAGCACGAAGGGCGAGTTGTTCCAGCCGGCTTCCTTGAAGATGGGGCCGAGCAGGAAGGGGCGCCATGCCACGCCGTCCGGCGCCAGCTGGCGGATGCGCATCACGCTCAGGTAGCTGTAGTTGCTGGCGAAGTCGAACCAGAATTCCATCTTCATTCTTATCTCCCTTGATAGATCAGCAGGCAGCGGATTTCTATGCTTTCCCTTGGCGGCGCATCCGGCGGCGCGTTCGCGTGCTCGAAGGCGGCATGCGGCGTGTAGCGGGCCACCGGGCCGGGCGCGGAATCGAACTGCTTGAACACCAGCACCTCGTCGCGCGTCATCGCCGGGAAGTAGGACCATGCATGATCCGTATTGTGCACCGCCTGGTAGATTTCGCCGTTCCGCTCGGGATAAAAAATATCGCTGGCCACCAGGTCGGACGGCGTGGCGCTGCGGGCGTCGCACACGGCCAGCGGCGCGTCGAGCACCGGATGGCGGATCGGCCGCCACAGGTTGACGATGCTGTAGCGCTGGACCAGCGCCGTGTCGCCTTGCAGTTCAAGTTCCAGCCTGCGCCGCGCGGATGCCGGCGTGAAGTCGCAATGCACGCGGCCCGCCGCGCCGGGACGCTGGCCTTCGATGCGGCCGAATGCTTGCGGCGCGCCGGGCATGCGCTTGCGTACCAGGTGATCGAACACGAAGGCCTGGCTGGCGCCGGTCAGCGCCAGGGCCAGCTCGGCCACTTCGGGATAGTAGAGCCGCACGACTTCTTCCTTGTCCGTGAAATCGCGCACGGCGCTGGGAGCGTCGCGCAGCAGATAGCCTTCCCGGTCCAGCGAAAGCTGCGCGTCGGCGCGGGCGTCGCGTATCGTCACCGGCACGCGCTGGTAGCTGGCGTTCTGCCACGGCTGGCCGTCGGGCGGCGGGTACATATAGGTGTACGGACGTTCCGGCGTCGGGCACAGATACTCCAGCGCGGCGGTGGTGGTGTGTGTCATCGCTTCCTCCCTGAAAGCTCCATTGAATCCGATCGCCGTGCCGCGCTCAAACGATATATCCGGCGGTTTCGCATTCCAGATTCGCATGCGTGATACATTCACGGCATGGCTAATCGTCTTTTGGATCTTCCTCCGCTGGACTTGCTGCGCAGTCTGGTCGCAGTCGGACGGTGCATGAGTATCACGCTCGCCGCGCAGGACATGTGCGTGACGCAATCGGCGCTCAGCCGCCAGATACAGGCGCTGGAGGCCACGCTGGGCTATCGCGTGCTGGTGCGCGGCCATCGCTCGATCGAGTTCACGCCCGAGGGACGGCGTCTGTTCCGCCATGCCGACGCGATGCTGGAGCAGCTGGGCGAAGTGGTGGCCAGCCTGCGGCCCGGCGATGCGCGCCAGGCGGTGACCATCAGCGCCAGTATCGGCGTGACGGCCTTGTGGATACTGCCTCGCCTGAACGCCTTCCAGCAGGCCGCGCCGCAGATCGATGTACGCGTGGCGGCCAGCAACCGCTTCGTGGACCTGGAGCGCGAGCAGGTGGATTTGTCGCTGCGCTATTGCCGGCCGCAGGACGCGCCGGACGGCGCGCTGCGCCTGTTCGGCGAGGCGCTGGTGCCGGTGGCGCATCCGGCGTTGGCGGTGTCCGCGATCGAGGATGTGGCGCAGTTGCGCAGGCAGGTGCTGCTGGAGTTCGACGACGTGTCGCGCCCGTGGCTGCAATGGCCGGCGTGGTTGCGCGGCGCCGGCGCGGGGCGCGCCAAGCCGAAGGGCGTGCTGCGCTTTAATCAGTACGATCAGGTGGTGCAGGCGGCGTTGGCGGGGCAGGGCGTGGCGCTCGGCCGGCTGGAATTGGTGCGGCCCTTGCTGGAACAGGGCAAGCTGGCGCTGGCCAGCGCGCTGCCGGCAACGGCCTGCGCTTACGCATACTGGCTGATCGCCCGCAGCGCGCTCAGCGCGGATGCGGTCGTGGTCAGGGATTGGATAGTGGAAGAGGCGGCGCGCGCCGGCCGCGTGATCAGGCGAAGCTCAAGCCTTCGAGCGGAAAGCCTTTGATGAATTCCGCCGCCGGCAGGCGTTTGCCGCCCGGCTTTTGCAGCTCGGTCAGGCGCAGCGAGCCGCTGCCGCACGAGACCACGATGCCATGCTGCGCATCGGCAGCGAGCACCTGGCCGGGTTGCGCCTTGCTGTCGGCTTCCAGCACTTCGGCGCCCCACAGTTTGACGTTGACGCCGTTGACCGTGCCGTGCGCGCCGGGGAAGGGATTGAAGGCGCGGATCTTGCGGCCGATTTCCGCCGCCGATAGCGAGAAGTCCAGCGCCGCTTCTTCCTTGCTGATCTTGGCGGCGTAGCAGACACCCGCCTCCGGCTGCGGCACGGCTTCCAGCTGGCCGTGCTGCATCTTGCGCAGCGCTTCGACGATCATCTTGCCGCCCAGGGCGGCCAGCTTGTCGTGCACCATGCCGGTGGTGTCCTGCGCGCCGATGGCGATGCGCTCGATCAGCAGCATCGGGCCGGTGTCCAGGCCTTCTTCCATCTCCATGATGGTGATGCCGGTTTCGCTGTCGCCGGCCTCGATGGCGCGGTGGATAGGCGCGGCGCCGCGCCAGCGCGGCAGCAGCGAGCCGTGGATGTTCAGGCAGGGCTTGATGTCCAGCGTGGCGCGCGGCAGGATCAGGCCATAGGCCGCCACCACCATCACGTCGTACGGCGTGGACAGCAGGCGCGCATGCGCTTCCTTCGCCTGCTCGGCGCGCAGCGGGTCTTTGCTGTCGGTGCGCAGCGACAGCGGCTGCAGCACCTCGATGCCCTGCGCCAGCGCGTACTGCTTGACGGCCGACGGTTGCAGGTGCATGCCGCGTCCGGCCGGACGATCCGGCTGGGTCAGCACCAGCGGAATTTCAAAGCCTGCCTCGTGCAGGGCTTGCAGGGCCACTGCGGCGAATTCCGGCGTGCCGGCGAAGATCACTTTCATGCGGTTTCCCTGTCTGGCTTAGAAGCGGCGGCCGGCGGCGCGCAGCTGTGCTTCGCGCGCCATGCCGCGCTCTTCCTTGACCAGCTTGGCCTTGATGCGGTTGCGCTTCAGCGGCGACAGGTATTCGACGAAGACCTTGCCCAGCAGGTGATCCATCTCGTGCTGAATGCAGACCGCCAGCAGGCCGTCCGCTTCCACTTCGAACGGCTGGCCCTTGACGTCCAGCGCGCGCACCTTGATCTGGGCGTGGCGCTCCACGCCGTCGTAGATGCCGGGCACCGACAGGCAGCCTTCGTCGTAGACCTGCTTTTCTTCGCTGGCCCAGATGATTTCCGGATTGATGTAGGCGACCAGCGCATCCTTGGTCTCGGAGATGTCGATCACGACCAGCTGTTCGTGCACGTCGACCTGCGACGCGGCCAGGCCGATGCCGGGCGCGTCGTACATGGTCTCGGCCATGTCGGCCACCAGCTGTTCCAGCTTGGCGTCGAAGACGGCCACTGGCTTGGCGACTTTATGCAGGCGCGGATCGGGGTAACGCAAAATATTTAAGATGGCCATATGCAGTAACTGTGTTGATAACTATGTGAAAACTAAGTGTATGCCTTGATAACGCGCGCCGCGTCGAGGGCGTCGCCGCCTTCATTTCCCCGATCAAAAATGCAACAGCCGCGCCGGCTACCGTTGCGCGGTTTCTCTTGCTAGTTCAGGGTTTTATGGGCAGAATTTGATTCAATTTAGCAAGCCTTTTCCGTCGATAGGGCGCTTCTTGCTAGCGTGTGCCTGCGCAATTGTGTGCGCATTTACTGGATCTACTAATGAAAAATTTTAGCACAGTCGGCACCCGCTTAGTATTGGCGGCGCTTTTTTCAAGCTGGACGGCGGCTTCCGCCGACCCACTCAAATGTGAATTCCGCGCCGACGCGCCCGACCAGCATCTGGTGGTCAAGGGCGACACGCTGTGGGATATTTCCGGCCGCTTCCTGGAACGCCCGTGGTGCTGGCCCACGGTCTGGGGCATGAACCGCGAGGAAATCGCCAATCCGCACTGGATCTATCCGGGCCAGATCATCTGGTTCGACCGCGCCGCCGGCCGCCTGCGGCTGGGCAACAAGATCGACGCCAGCAACGACGGCGCCGGCAGCGCGTCCGACCTGCGCCTGAAGCCGCAGCTGCGCACCCAGGGCCTGGGCAAGGATGCCGTGACGTCCATCCCGGCCGGCGTGATCGAACCCTTTTTGACCCAGCCGCTGATCATCGAGAACGACGAGCTGGCCGGCGCGCCGCGCGTGGTGGCCACGCAGGACGGCCATGTGTTCCTCGGCAAGGACGACAAGGCCTATGTGCGCGGCGACCTCAAGGGCGGCAGTTCGTTCCAGGTGTTCCGTCCCGGCAGCCCGTTGAAGGATCCGGTCACCAAGGCCGTCATCGGCTACGAGGCGTTCTACCTCGGCACGCTGAAACTGCAGGCCGAAGCCCAGCCCGGCGCCGGCAGCGACGTCCACACCTTCGTGGTCGCCAGCGCCAAGGAGGAGATGGGCAAGGGCGACCAGCTGCGGGCGATACCGCCCATGCCGATGCAGAACTACGTGCCGCATCCGCCCGAGCGGACGGTGGGCGCGCGGGTGGTGGCCATTTACGGCGGCGTCACGCACGCCGGCCAGAACCAGGTGGTCAGCATTAATCGCGGAAAGCTTGATGGACTCGACATCGGCTCCGTGCTGCAGTTGTACCATGCGGGGAAGACTGTCAGCGACGCCACGGCCGCCAAGAGCTGGCTGGGCATGCGCGAACAGCAGGTCAAGCTGCCGGACGAGGAAGTGGGCAGCTTGTTTATCTTCCGCGTGTTTAAGCATATTTCCTACGGCTTGATCATGCAGGTGTCGGCGCCGGTGGAAGTGGGCGACGTCGCCAAGTCGCCGGAGTGAGCCGCGCCGTGCAAGCCACGGATACCCCCAACACCCCGTTCCAGCCAGTTGGCGCCGCCGCGCTGGCCGGCTGGTTGCGCTTGCAGATGACGGACGGCGTCGGCCTGGCCAGCGCGCACCGGCTGCTGGAGCGCTTCGGTACGCCCGAGGCGGTGTTCGGCGCCGGGCGCGCCGCCTTGCTGGACGAGGTCAAGCCCGCGCAGGCCGACGCGCTGCTGCGGGCGCCGTCCGCCGCGCTGGCGGCGCTGGTGGACGCCACGCTGGCCTGGCAGCAGCAGCCGGGCAACCTCCTGCTGAGCTACGGCCATCCCGGCTATCCCGAAGCGCTGCGCCACATCGCCGCCGCGCCACTATTGATATACATCAAGGGCCGGGCCGAGCTGCTGGAGCGGCCGGCGCTGGCCGTGGTGGGCGCGCGCAATGCCAGCGCCCAGGGCGTGCTGAACGCCGAACGCATGGCGCAGGCGCTGTCCGAGGCGGGGCTGACCATCGTCTCCGGGCTGGCGCTGGGTATCGACGCGGCCGCCCACACCGGCGGGCTGAACGGGGAAGGCAGCACGATCGCCGTCATCGGCACCGGGGCCGACCGCATCTATCCGGCCCGCAACAAGGCGCTGGCGCGGCGCATCGCCGAGGAGGGCTGCATCGTCAGCGAATACGCGCTGGGCACGCCGCCGCTGCGCGACAACTTCCCTCGCCGCAACCGCGTGATCAGCGGTCTGGCGCGTGGCGTGCTGGTGGTGGAGGCGGCCGCCAAGTCCGGCTCGCTGATCACGGCGCAGCTGGCGGGGGACCAGGGCAAGGAATTGTTCGCCATCCCCGGCTCCATCCACGCCACGCTGGCCAAGGGCTGCCACAAGCTGATCCGCGAGTGCGGCGCCAAGCTGGTCGAGTCCGCCGCCGACATCCTGACCGACCTGCGCCTGCTGGCGCCCGGCGCGCCCGGCAGCCGGCCGCCGCTGGACGACAGCTTCGTCGACCGCGTGCTGGCCGCGCTGGGCGAGCATCCGGCCGCGCCCGACCTGCTGGCGCTGCGCCTGAACCAGTCCGCCGCCGAGCTGCAGGGGCAGTTGCTGGCGCTGGAGCTGGCCGGCCTGGTCGAGCGTTTGCCGGGTGGCATGTTCCAGCGTTTGCGAACTTAAATGCCTGAAAAAAAGGCGATCTGTTCGGCACTTGTGCGCCATCTGTTTTAGCTGATAGAGTAGAGCCATGTTCGACATCCTTGTTTATCTCTACGAGACTTACTACCGTCCCGATGCCTGCCCTGAACCGGCGGCACTGGCCAAGAAACTGTCGGCTGTCGGTTTTGACGATGTCGAGATTTCCGAGGCGCTGGTCTGGCTGACCGACCTGACCGCCATGGCCGGCGTGGAACATACGCTGACCGCGGCCTCCACCGGCACCCGTTTCTACGTGGAGGAGGAGCAGGACGTGCTGGGGCCGGCCGCCATCGGCTTCATCCAGTTCCTGGAATCGGCCAAGGTGCTCACGCCGCTGCAGCGCGAAATCGTCGTCGAGCGCGCGCTGGCGCTGGAAGAGGCGCCGGTGTCGCAGGGCAAGCTCAAGGTCATCGTCCTGATGTTGCTCTGGAGCCAAGGCAAGGAGCCGGACGCGCTGATGTTCGACGATCTGTTCGGTTCCGACGAAGACCAGGCGCCCCGCCTGTTGCACTAATCTATGCGGCCGCAGGCCCGCGCTTCCTTTAAAGCAACGAATTAAGCAACAATCGGCTGCGCGAGAGGCCGGATTGCCGCAGTCCTGCGCTGTTTGCTTGCAGACTGGCCGACAACGCGCTTATCATTGGCGCTTTGACAAGACTGTCACGTGCCGGCCTTGCCTTCGGCGACGCAAAAGTGCAGACTGCGACGCGATCCATGTATGATGCGCATGCTGCACCCACCCCAAGTGTTAAAAAACGAGATACAAAATATGACCAAAACCCTCATCATCGCCGAGAAGCCTTCTGTCGCGAACGACATCGCGAAGACGCTTGGCGGCTTCACCAAGCACGATGAGTACTTTGAATCCGACGAGTACGTGCTGTCCTCCGCCGTCGGTCACTTGCTGGAGATCGCCGTGCCGGAAGAGCACGACGTCAAGCGCGGCAAGTGGAGCTTTGCCCACCTGCCGATGATTCCGCCGTATTTCGCGCTGAACCCGATCGCCAA
Source organism: Duganella sp. GW821-FHT01E12 (assembly GCF_059422325.1). Lineage (NCBI taxonomy): Bacteria > Pseudomonadati > Pseudomonadota > Betaproteobacteria > Burkholderiales > Oxalobacteraceae > Duganella > Duganella sp. GW821-FHT01E12. The sequence goes on from NZ_JBWKWR010000012.1 coordinate 98,932, forward strand.
GACCGAGGCGCGCCTCAAGGTGCTCAACAAGCTCATCAAGCGTAAAGACGTCACCACCCTGATCAACGCATGTGACGCGGGCCGCGAAGGCGAGCTGATTTTCCGTTTGATCGCGCAGAACGCCAAGGCCAAGCAGCCGGTCAAGCGGCTGTGGCTGCAATCGATGACGCCGGGCGCGATCCGCGAAGGCTTCACCCACCTGCGCAGCGACGAGGACATGATGCCGCTGGCCGACGCGGCCCGCTGCCGCTCCGAGGCGGACTGGCTGATCGGCATCAACGGCACCCGCGCGATGACCGCGTTCAACTCGAAAGAGGGCGGCTTCTACCTGACCACCGTGGGCCGGGTGCAGACGCCGACGCTGTCGATCGTGGTCGAGCGTGAAGAGAAGATCAAGAAATTCGTGGCGCGCGACTTCTGGGAAGTGCGCGCCGAGTTCGTCTGCGCGGCCGGCGTCTACGAAGGCCGCTGGCTGGACACCAAGTTCAAGAAGGACGAGACCGACCCCGAGAAGCGCGCCGAGCGCCTGTGGAGCAAGGCCGCGGCCGACTCCATCGCGCTGGCCGTGCGCGGCAAGCAGGGCAACGTCACCGAGGAAGCCAAGCCGACCACGTCGATGGCGCCCGCGCTGTTCGACCTGACCAGCCTGCAGCGCGAGGCCAACTCGCGCTTCGGCTTCTCGGCCAAGAACACGCTGGGCCTGGCGCAGGCGCTGTACGAGAAGCACAAGGTGCTGACCTACCCGCGTACCGATTCGCGCCACCTGCCGGAAGACTACATGCCGACTGTGATGCAGGCGCTGGAAGTGGTCAAGGAGAATCCGAACTACCACCAGTTCGCCAAGCAGATCCTGGACAAGAAGTGGGTCAAGCCGAACAAGCGCATCTTCGACAACACCAAGATCTCGGATCACTTCGCGATCATTCCGACCACCATCGCGCCGAAGAATTTGTCCGAGCCGGAACAGAAGCTGTACGACCTGGTCACGCGCCGCTTCATGGCCGTGTTCTTCCCGCCCGCCGAGTTCCAGGTCACCACCCGCTACACCGAAGTGGCCGGCCATCAGTTCAAGACTGAAGGCAAGGTCATGACCAATCCGGGCTGGCTGGCGATCTACGGCAAGGAAGCGTCGACCGACGACGACAAGGAAGGCAATGCCAACGGCAACCTGGTGCCGGTCGCCAAGGGCGAGAAGGTGCTGACCGACGGCGTCAACGCCAACGGCCTGGTCACCAAGCCGCCTGCACGCTACACGGAAGCGACGCTGCTGTCGGCCATGGAAGGCGCGGGCAAGCTGGTCGAGGACGACGAGCTGCGCGACGCGATGGCCGGCAAGGGCCTGGGCACGCCGGCGACGCGCGCCGCCACCATTGAGGGTCTGCTGACCGAGCGCTACCTGCTGCGCGAAGGCCGCGAGCTGATGCCGACCGCGAAAGCGTTCCAGCTGATGACGCTGCTGCGCGGCCTGGGCGTGAACGAACTGACCGCGCCGGAGCTGACCGGCGAGTGGGAATACAAGCTGTCGCAGATGGAGAAGGGCAAGATCTCGCGTGAAGAGTTCATGCGTGAGATCGCCCAGATGACGCAGGTCATCGTCAAGCGCGCCAAGGAATATGACAACGATACGATCCCGGGCGATTACCACACCCTGCACACGCCGTGTCCGAACTGCGGCAGTGTGGTCAAGGAAAACTATCGCCGCTTCGCCTGCACCAAGTGCGATTTCTCGATGAGCAAAACGCCGGGCAGCCGCCAGTTCGAGATCGAGGAAGTGGAGCAGTTGCTGAAGGACCGAACCATCGGCCCGCTGCAAGGCTTCCGCTCGAAGATGGGACGTCCGTTCGCGGCCATCCTGCGCATCGTGCGCGACGAGGAGATCAAGAACTTCAAGCTGGAGTTCGACTTCGGCCAGAACGACGATTCGGAAGATGCGGAGCCGGTCGACTTCACCGGCCAGACCGCCTTGGGCCCTTGCCCGAAGTGCGCTGGTGGCGTGTACGAGATGGGCCTGGCCTATGTTTGCGAAAACAGCGTCGCCAAGCCGAAGACGTGCGACTTCCGCAGCGGCCGCATCATCCTGCAACAGGAGATCCTGCCGGAGCAGATGGCCAAGCTGCTCAACGAAGGCAAGACCGATTTGCTGCCGGGCTTTGTTTCGCAGCGCACCCGTCGTCCGTTCAAGGCCTTCCTGACCAAGGGCAAGGACGGCAAGATCAGCTTCGAGTTCGAAGAGCGCAAGGCCAAAGCGCCCGCCAAGGGCAAAGCGGCCGCAGTAGCGGACGAGGGCGCGGACGGTGCGGCGGAAGGCGCGGCGCCAGCGAAGAAAGCGCCGGCCAAGAAGGCCGCCGCGGCGAAGGCTCCGGCCAAAGCCGCCGCGGTTAAAAAGCCGGCGGCCAAGAAGGCGCCAGCGAAGAAAGCAGCGCCTAAAAAAGCAGCCGCCACCGCCGAGTAATCTTCTGCGGCACAATAAAAACGGGACCTTGATGGTCCCGTTTTTGTTTCAAGATATACTGCAATGAGATACAGCACATTTCTACATCAGGAGTGATCATGACTGATCGTGTCGCCGAACTTGCCGCTTTGGGCTGTGCGCTCCCTGCTGATGAGCGGCTACGCCTGCTGTCCTTGCTTCTCCAGTCCTTACATGAGGATGCGCTGGGCGATGTCGATGCCGCTTGGATGGCGGAAATCGAACGTCGGGTCGCCACCCATGAGCGTGGAGAAGGTGAGTTATTCGAGGTGGAAGACGTGATGAATGAAGCCGCCCGCATAGCACCTTGAATCCGAAACGTCTACGCATACGTTCCGAAGCTCGTGCCGAATTGCTGCGCGAGACGGAGTATTACGAGAAGCGGCAACCAGGAGCCGGCCGGCGTTTTCGACTTGCCGTGCAAGCGGCTTTTAATCTCATCTTGACGTTCCCCTCAGGTGGTCCGTTGGGGACTGCTGGCACGCGAAAGACCAAAGTTAAGGGCTTTCCGTTTACGGTGGTGTACCGTGAGGAATCAACCGAGGTTATTGTCTTTGCGATTGCTCACGACAAGAAAAAACCGGGCTACTGGACAAAATCTGACCCCAAGGGGCGTTAAGCACGCCAGGTCACGCCCGGCTTCATGGGGACTTCGATCAGTTCGACTGCTTGCCATTGCAGCGCTTGCTCTTTGTCGAGCACGACGGGGGGCGGCAAGGTGGGCGCGCTGGAGGCGATGGCCATCCATTGCTGATGCTCACGGCGATAGACGGTGATCTCGCAGGCGCCGCTCGGGCTGCCGCAGGCCCAGGCCATCCAGCTGTCGCTGGTCAGCAGGTAGGCCAGCTGGTCGCTGTGCGGATCTTGCAGCCGTACGCCGTGCATGGCGCCGCTGGGCTCGCGGTACCAGTCTTCTTCGTAGCTGTTGTCGAGGCCGGTTTCGTGGACGTGGTCGGCGTCGTCGAAACGCATCCAGCCGGCGTCGAGCTCGCCGCTGATGCGGGGGGAGGCGATGGTGGGATGCCATGTGCAGCGTTCGCCTTCCACCACGGTCTCGCCGGCGAAGCCGGTGATGCCGAGGCGGTCGACCGGGATGCGCAGGTCGATGTGATAGCGCTCGGCCTGGAACCACCACACCTGCGTGGTCAGGTCGCTGCTGCCGTCGCTGCGCCAGATGCCTCGTCGGCGCCACAAGCCTACGTATTCTGCTGGAACCATGTCACTTCAAATCGTCGGTGTAAAAATAGACCGTACCACGAATCGCGCTGGCAGGCACATGCAGCGCTTCGGCCAGCGCGCGCGCGGCCGGTTGCCGCAAGGCCTGCTTGTTCAGCGTGACTGCCGCAGTCGGTGCGCCGCTCGCCGCCGCGTAGGAAACGATGTGGTCGAAATCCGGCCGGCTGTCGATCCGCTTGACCAGGTAGCGCTGACTGCCGCTGCCGATCTGCACGTAGCTGGCGTCGGTGCTGGTCTTCTGCGCTGGCGACAGCTGGCGGTACATCAGCACCTGGTCGACCACGATGGTGGAGGCGGCGAATTGCGTCTTGCCGCCTTGCTCGAAATGGCCCAGCACCAGGTCGGCCTTGAACTGCCTGAGCGGCGCGGCGCTCGCCGGCGACAGGCGCGACAGCTCGAACTTCTCCGGCGCGATGGTCCACAGCGCGGTGTTGCCGTCGAGCCGGCGACGTAGCGCCGCGTCGGTGGCGGCGTCGGCCACGTGCACTTGCAGGATCACCTGGTAGTCGTGCGGCGCGTGGAACATCGGCAGGTGCGACGCGTACAGGCCTTCCTTGCCGCCGAACAGCGCCATGCCGTGCTCGCCGTAACTGGCGTCCGCCGCGCCGGCGCCGCCGGCGACCATGGCCAGCGCGAGCAGCGCGCGCCTCATGCCTTTACCAGCAGCTTGCCGCGATGCTCGCCGGTGAACAGCGAGTTCAGCGCGGAAGGCAATTGCTCGAAGCCGTCGATCACCGTTTCCTCGAACACGATCTCGCCCGCCTTCACCCACGGCGCGACGATGCGTATCATCTCGTCCATGCGGTGCAGGTAGTCGCGCGCCAGCATGCCCTGGATGGTGGCGCGCTGGTACAGCATGTGATGCAGCAGGCGTGGGCCCAGTTCCGGCGTCTCCAGGCCGCCGCTGTACTGGCTGATCTGGCCGCAGATGACGATGCGCGCGCGGCGGTTGATGAGTGGGATGATCGCGTCGGTCACCATGCCGCCGACGTTGTCGAAATACACGTCGACGCCGCCGGTCAGCTGCTTGATTTCCGCGCCCAGCGCATCGGCGTCCGCGTAGGCCTTGTAGTCGATGGCCCAGTCGGCGCCCAGTTCGTTGCGCAGCCAGTCGCATTTGGCCGCGCCGCCGGCGATGCCGAGCACGCGCGCGCCGTGGCGCTTGGCGAACTGCACCACCAGCGATCCCACCGCGCCCGCCGCGCCGGACACCACCACTACCTCGCCCGCGTGCGGCTTGCCCGATTCGGTCAGGCCGAACCAGGCGGTGCGGCCCGGCATGCCGAGCACGCCGAGCGCGGTGGTCACCGGCGCCAGCTCGGGATCGATGCGCTTGAGGCCGCTGGCGTGCACGCGCGCGTGCGTCTGCCAGCCGGTGTAGCTCTGCACCCAGTCGCCGGCGGCGAAGCCGGGCGCGTTCGACGCCAGCACCTGCGCCACCACGCCGCCTTGCTGCACGGTGTTGAGCGGGTGCGGCTCGGTGTCGTAGGTCGGCTTGCTTGACTGGCCGATGCGCATGTACGGATCGACACTGAACCAGCGCGCTTCGATCAGCACCTCGCCGTCGCCCAGCGCGGTCGACAGCTGTTGTTCCACGAGCTCGTAATGCTCGGCCGTGATCTGGCCGGCGGGCTGGCGGCGGTAGATCCATTGTTTTTGGGTGAGGGTAGTCATGCAGCAGATGGTAAGATGCTCTTCGTATCCAGTAAAGCAACTTAAATTCACCTTTCGTATCCTGTTTGGACATGATGAATCTTTCTGACCTGCGGGTTTTCGTCAGTGCCGCCCGCCGTCCGTCGCTGGGCGCGGCCGCGCTGGAGCTGCATCTGACGCCGTCGGCCGTGTCCAAGGCGCTCAAGCGTCTTGAGGACAGCCTGGGCAAGCCGCTGTTCGACCGCAGCGCCAAGCAGCTGGTGCTGAACGACAGCGGCCAGATGCTGCTGACCCGCGCCCAGACCCTGCTGGCGCTGGCCGACCAGGCCAGGGCCGATCTGATGGGCGAACGCGCCGCTGTCGATTGCCGCGTCGCCGGCCCGGCCATCCTGCTGTGGCGCCATGGCCGGATGCTGTCGCAGGCATTGCGCGCCTACCCGGAGGCCAGCCTGCGCATGCAGGCGATGTTCGAGGACGAGGCGCTGGCGGCGCTGCTGCGCGGCGATATCAACGCCGCCATCGTCACCGGCGACGTTATCGAAGGACGCGGCGAACACTGGTCGGACGAATGGCAGGTCACGCCGCTGGGCAGCGTGACCCTGCACCTGGTGGCGGGGCGGCATCATCCGCTGGTGGCGTCGCTGCCGCCGGCGCCGCTGCTGGAGGCGGACACGGCGCAGGTGCTGGCATACGACTTCGCCTGCCCGTCGCGCTCGCTGTTCTGCGGCGTGCAGCGCGGCGCCCGTTCCGACGGCTGGCGCGACGACCAGCTGCCGCGCAGGATCCGCTACTGGACCGACGATCTGCAACTGTTGCTGGCGCTGGTCAAATCCGGCGAGGCGCTGGCCTACCTGCCGGACTTCGCGCTGGCCGATCCCGAGCTGCGCCGCATCCACGTGACCGACTGCGCCTTCGAATGCGTGGAGCAGGTGGCGCTGGTGTGGAACCGCGCCAAGGCCAGCGCCTGGCAGCGCGAACTGGCGTCCTCGCTGGCGGGATACAACTCGTAACTTTTCTTACGGAATTGCGGTCGTCTGCCGCCGGGGCGCTCGCGTTAATTGCTCAAGACGCTGATGAACAGCGATCTGCCCACCACTAGAAAAGGAAACACAATCATGAAAACCAAATCCCTGATGATCGCCGGCGTGCTTTCCATGATCAGCGCCGCAGCCTTCGCGCAGACCAATCCAGTGGCACAAGTCCATCGCGACAACGCCCAGATACGCCAGGACGTCAAAGAAATCCACCAGGACAGCCGCGAAATCAAGCGCGACAACGCGGTGATCGCGGCCAAGCAGAGCCAGGTGGCGGCAGGCCAGCAGCAGCTGAAGGCCGAACGCGGCGAACGCAACGCGCTGGCCCGCGCCGAGCACGCCGATGTGAAGCAGGGCGACATCGCCGGTGCCCAGCAGCTGGATCAGGCGCGCCGCGCCGAGCAGCAGAACATCAAGGTGGAAAAGCAGGCCATCAAGCATGACGAGAAAGTGATCGCCCGTCGCAGCGCCGACAAGCACCAGGAGCAACTGGCGCGCCGCGACGAGAAACTGGAGCGCCATGCCGACAAGGTCAAGCGCGACCATGATGCCGCCAAGATCTGATCGTTGATAATCCAGTAAAAAGCCGGGCGCCTCCAAGCCGCCCGGCTTTTTACGCTTGCGCCTGCCTTGTCCGGCAACTATAGTGAATAGATCATGACCATCGCTCTCAACACCGTCAGCGCAAGTCCGGCCTACCAGCCGTATGTGCCCGTCGTCTCCGGCACGGCGGTGGGGAGCTTGTCGTCGGCCGCCGTCAGCCTGTCGGCGGAGTCGGCGGTGGTGGCCTCGCTGGGCGGGTCGACCGGGGCCACGGTGTACACGCCGTCGGGCTTGCTGGAATCGCTGCAGCAGGCCGGCACCGTGGCCGAGCCCGTCACCGTGCCCGCCAACGGCAGCAATGTTGACACTTCCTCCACGGTGCAGAACGCGCTGGACCAGGGCATCCTGTCCTCGCTGGCCGCGGCGCCGTCGGCCTCGGGCATCTACACCGGCAATGGCACGGTCGGCGGCCTGTCGGAACAGGCCTCGTCCAACTGGGCCGATCTGCTCAAGACCAATCCCCGCCTGGCCAGCACCGTCATCGCCGACTCCTACAACGCCGGTCTGGTCAGCACCCTGCAAGTCACCGCCTAATAAAATTGGGGTCAAGTCTGACATTCGGACACGAGCTCTGCCGTAGACGCGCGTCTACGGCAGAGCTCGTGTCCGAATGTCAGACTTGACCCCACCGTGTTACTGGGCCTGCAGCTCCACGTTGATCATATTGTCGTCCGGCTTGCGGTCGATGAGCTTGTTGTCGGGATCGATGCCGGCCTTGCCCGGACGGCCATTGATGATGACCGTGTACAGGTTCTCCTTGCGGTCGATGAGCTTGCGTTCGCGGTACAGGCTGTTGCCGTCCTTGTCGTCGATGCCGATGTCGATCCAGTCCTTCAGCGGCGTGTCCTTTTCCGCGCCCTGGTCGTTGGCCCGCACCTTGGCCGCGCTGACCAGGAACGTGACCTCGTATTTGCCGTCGGCCAGCTTGCGCGCGGTGGCCGAGACCGCATGGTTCTCGTACAGCACGATGCTGTTGAACAGGTCGTCGATCAGGTAGGCCTGCTCCGGCGGCGTGATCTTGCGCAGCGCGTCGACCAGCACCGTCACGCTCGGATACGGCCCGCTCTTGCGGCCGGCCTGCGCCAGCACGTCCTTGAGCGCATTGTTGATCTTGGCCTCGCCCAGGATGTCCTGCAACTGGTACATCGCCAGGCTGCCTTTGTGGTACTGGATGTAGGTCTGGTTTTCGTTGTCCGCCAGCGGCAGTTCCTTCTTGCGCTCCAGCGCGCGGCCCACCAGGTACAGGTCCAGGTCGTAGTGCAGGAAGCGGCGCATCTTGTCCGCGCCGAAATTCTTCTTCATCACCATCAGCGCCGAGTACTCGGCCAGCGTTTCGCTCAGCACCGTGCTGCCGCGCGTGTTGCCGCCGACCAGCTGGTGGCCCCACCACTGGTGCGCCACTTCATGCGCGGTGATGTAGAACGGGTAGTCGATGTCCTTGGGATTCTTGTCGTTGACCTTGGCGATGAAGCCTATCGATTCCGAATACGGTATCGTGGTCGGGAACGATTGCGCGTACATGGCGTAGCGCGGAAACTCGACAATGCGCACCAGCTTGTTCTGGTAGGGGCCGAAGTTGCGCGTGTAGTAGTCCAGCGATTCCTTGATGCCCTTGTCCATGCGGTCGAGGTTGTACTCGTGGCCGGGATGGTAGTAGAGCTCGATGCCCACGTCCTGCCACCAGTCGCGCTTGACCAGGTAGCGCGCCGACTGGATGGCGTAGTAGTTCAGGATGGGCTGGTCCATCTTGTAGTGGTAGTAGTGCCGTCCCAGCCTGCTCCATTCCTTGACCAGCGTGCCCGGCGCGATGGCGATCTGGTCGGCGCTGGTGCTGATGGTGGCGTCGAAATTGATCCAGTCGGCGTCGCTGCTGACGGCGTTGTTGGCCAGGCCGGCCGGATCGTCGCGCGGCAGCATGCGCTCGCGCGCCGTCAGCTTGTGCTTGCGGCGGTCGCGCGCATCGTTCAGTTCCATCGCCTGCTGATAGCCGATGTGCGGCAGCACGGTGTTGTTGAAGAAGGTGCCGTTGCCGACCACCGGCGTGTCCTGGCCCATGCCCAGGATGCCTTCGGGGATGAAGGCGAGGTCGAATTCCATCGTCAGCTGCGCGCCCGGCGCCAGCGGCTTGGCCAGCTTGTAGCTGTAGAAGCCGAGGTCGTCGTCCTGCAAGCCCGGCCGCGCATCCTGGCTGAAGCGCACCTTGAATTGCGTGGCGGTGTTGTCCTGGTAGATCAGCACATCGCTGATGGCTTGCGCGCTCTTGTTCTCCAGCAGGTAGCGGCCCTTGACCACCAGGCTGCGCCGATCCGGCATGATGGCGACGTCGAGCTTGACGTCGGTGACGCGCGGCTGCGGCAGCGCGGCGAATTTCTTGTACTTGCGTTCGTAGTCGGCGTGCTCGGCATCCTTCTGGTAAGCCGATTTGAAACAGTGGGCGACGTGGGTGTTGTAGAACACCACGCCGCCGGCGCCGACAAAGACCAGCAGGCCGGCCGCCAGCGTGCTCAGCACCTGCACCGTCAGCGCGTGGCGCGCCAGCTGCAGGCGCTGGCGCCAGCCGTCGTTGGTGCCGCGCGCCCAGAACAGCAGCGACAGCACCACCAGCAGCAGGGCCGCGCCGGCCCAGTACAGCTCGAACCAGCGCTCGCGCGCCAGGTAGTGGCCGTAGCCGTTCATCGCGGAGTAGATGAAGCTCGGCATGTTGCCGTAGATGAGCATGGGATCGTCGACGCCCACCGTGCCCAGCGTGATGCTGGCCAGGTAGTAGACGATCATGGCGAAATAGGCCAGGTATTTCTGGTTGATCAGCACCTGCAGCGCGATCGCCAGCACGGCCGACAGCGCGTAGGCCGGCAGCTGGATCAGGAACAGGTGGTACAGGTAGAGGCCGGGCTCGAGGATGAAATAGCCTTTGACGATCTGGATCGCCATGCCGCACAACATCACGACCGCCATCAGCATGGCCTGCAGGCCGATCAGCGCGATCAGCTTGGACAGCATCGGCAGCCAGCTCGGGATGGGCAGCGCGTCCAGCATCTGGCCCATGCGGGCCTCGCGCTCGCGCCACACCAGCTCGCCCGCGTAAAAGGTGGTGATGACGAACATGAACAGCGCGAAGGTTTCCGACACCGATTCCAGCACCAGGTAGGTGACCGGATAGGTGGTGGTGCCGAACAGCGAGCCCATGTCCAGCGCGCTGGCGAACATCATCAGCACGCCGGCCAGCACGATGACCAGGAAGTAGATGTTCTTGGTGGTTTCGCGCAGGTTCAGCCAGCTCATCTTGAACAGCAGGGCGGCCAGGCTGCGCGAGGCGAAGTCCGGCTTTTCCTGGGTGCTGGTGGACTGGGCCGACAGGTGCAGCGGCGCCTCGCCCTCGCCGCGGCTGGTGCTGCCGGCGCCGCTGTCGAGGGAGGCGATGAAGTGGAAGCGCCAGTAGCCCAGCAGCAGGCCGGCCAGCGCGAACGAGCACCACAGCACGCGGTTGAGCAGGTACACGCCCTCCGGCCAGAACATGCGGGTGTTGCGCTCGAAGATGGGCCAGTACTCGGTCAGGCGGATCACGGCGGTGGTGCCGAAGGGGTCGATCAGCGCGGCCAGCGTCTTGTAGTCGAGGTCGCGCGCCAGGCCGGGCGCGACGATGTAGCCGATCAGCATGACCACGCTGGAGATGTAGACCGGCAGCATGCGCCGCGTCAGCGCGGCCAGGATGAAGAACACGGCGCCGAAGATGAACAGGTCGGGCAGGATGACGATCAGATAGGGGATCAGGTAGCCCAGCAGGCCGGGCTGGCCCAGCCGCTCCGGGTCGATGCCAGGTATGTAGCTGCCCAGCCAGGCGCCCAGCACGATGCTGGTGAAGATGATGGCCAGCGTCAGGTAGGCGCCGAGGAAGCGGCCGAACATGTACTGGTGCTTCTTGATCGGCGCGCTGAAAAAGAAGTGCTGCATGTCGTACTCGAAATCCTGCTGCACCGAGCGGCCCATCATGGCAGCCATGACCACCACGCCCAGCGAGGCCAGCACGCTGGTGGTGAACATCAGCGAGCGGGGCGAATCGATCAGCTGGCTGCCGAAGGCAACCGAGGCGCCCTTGAAGACGCCGCCGGCGGCGGCCATCCACAGCAGCGACAGCGCCAGGAAACCCAGGAAATAGACCCAGGTGGACAGCAGCTTGAGGCGCTGGCGCGCTTCAAAATAGGCGATGGAGAACATGCGGCCGCCTTAATCGCAGGTGGCCGCGGCACTGTGGCGGCCGGCGATGGTGGCGAAATAGACATCCTCCAGGTCGCCGATGGCTTCCTCGAAGCCGTCGCCGGGATCGGTCTCGCTGTAGACGTGGATCAGGGTGCGGCCCGACAGCAGGCGCGACGAGATGACCGGGTGGCGCAGCTGGAACGAGGGCAGGTCGCGCTTGTCGATGAAGCGGGCCCAGATCTTGTCGCTGACCTCGTGGATCAGCTCCTGGGTCGGGCCGCACAGCAGCAGGTGGCCCTTGTTGATGATGGCCATGTTGGCGCACAGGTCGGCCACGTCGCTGACGATGTGGGTCGACAGGATCACGGTCTTGTCGTCGCCGATGTCGGACAGCAGGTTGTGGAAGCGCACCCGCTCCTGCGGGTCGAGGCCGGCGGTGGGCTCGTCGACGATGATCAGTTTCGGATCGCCCAGCAGCGCCTGGGCGATGCCGAAGCGCTGGCGCATGCCGCCGGAAAAGCCGCCCAGGCGCTGGTTGCGCACCTCGAACAGATTGGTCTGCTGCAGCAGGCCGTCGACCACCTCGCGCCGGCGGGCGCGGTTGGACAGGCCCTTGAGCACGGCAAAATGGTCGAGCAGCTCGTAGGCGGTCACCTTCGGATACACGCCGAAGTCCTGCGGCAGGTAGCCCAGCAGGCGACGCACCTCGTCCTTTTCGTCCAGCACATCGATGTCGTCCAGGAACACGGAACCGGAATCGCATTCCTGCAAGGTGGCCAGCGTGCGCATCAGCGTCGACTTGCCGGCGCCGTTGGGCCCGAGCAAGCCGAACATCCCGGTCGGGATGGTGAGCGAGATGTTGTCCAGCGCCACGACGCCATTGCCGTAGGTCTTGGACAAGTTGCTGATGCGTAATTCCATGCTAACTCCTGAATGATTCTGCCGGTGCATGGCCCGCGTTTCTGCACGGCCATACACTTTTCACATGATGGCATTGTATTGAATTTGTTCTATACATGGGGCGCCATTGCGATGGGCGGCGCAAACCGCGCGCCAGAGTGCAGAAAAGGCCGACCAGACTGCGGCGCAATTGGAGCTGGTTGAATAGACAACTTATTCAATTTCTAAACAAAACCTGCTCGCGGTTGAACCACCAGCGGCACACGGCCAGCAGGGCGCCGGCGGTCAGCGTGGTCGACAGCAGGATCACCCAGAACATGCTGTAGTCCATGGTGCCCTTGACCAGCTCCTTCATGGCCAGGGAAACATTGGTCAGCGGCACCATCGCCCACTTCCAGTTCAGCTCCACGCCGGGCAGCAGCGCCACCAGGGTCGGCAGCACGGTGACCAGGATCAGCGGCGAGATCAGGCCGGCCGCCTCCTTGTAGCTCTTGGCGTAGACCGAGATCGACAGCAGGATGGCGGCGAAGATGGCGGCGGTCGGCACCAGCATCAGCGCCACCATGGTCAGGTCGAGCAGGCCGATGGCGCGCACCATCAGCACCAGGTCGCCGCCGATCACGGGGCCGAAGAAGGTCAGCAGCAGGCCCATGCTGGCGATCATCAGCAGCGCCGAGGTCAGGCCCACGGTGAACAGCATCAGGAACTTGGCCATCACCAGCGCCGTGCGCGAGACCGGCGCCAGCAGCAGGGTTTCCAGCGTGCCGCGCTCCTTTTCGCCGGCGCCGGTGTCGATCGCCGGGTACATCGCCGCCACCAGGCACACCATCAGCAGGATGTAGGGCAGCATGCCGCCTATCATCGCGCCCATCTGCTCGCGCTTGTCGGCGGTGGAGTGGTCCTCCAGCGTGATCGGGTCCAGCGCGAAACGCAGCTGCTCCTGGTTGAGGTTGAGCGCGGACAGCGCCTGCTCGCGCAGCAGGCGGTTCTGGCCGCCGATCACCGACATCACGCGCTTGCGCGTCAGGTCCACGGTGACGGCGCTGTTGTAGTGCAGCGCGATCACGCCCTGCTGCTGCTGGGCCAGCTTGGCCTCGAAGCCGGCCGGGATCACCAGCGCGAACTTGATGCGGTCGTCGCCGATGGCGGCCTTGATGTCGGCCGGGCTGGCCAGCACCACCTCGCGGAAGCCCTTTTCTTTGGCGAAGCGCTCGGCCAGGTGCGGCGCCTGGTCCTTGCCGAAGATCGAGTAGGCCATCTCGGCCTGGCTGGCCTGCTTGAACATGGTCGAGGAGACGTAGCCGAAGCCGGTGAAGATCAGCGGCATGGCGAACACGGGGATGAACACGGTGAAGAAAAAAGTGCGGCGGTCGCGCGCCAGCTCCAGCAATTCCTTGATGTAGATGATCCACATGGCTCAGGCCTCCCGGTTGATGACGCCGACGAAGGCGTCGTACAGGTCGGCGCTGCCGCCCAGGTGGCGCAGCTCGTCGACCGTGCCGTGGAAGGCGGTCTTGCCGTGGTTGATGATGCAGACCCGGTCGCACAGCTTTTCCACCTCGTGCAGGTGGTGGGTGGAGAAGATCAGCGGCACGTGCAGCGCCTTGTAGCTGGCGATGAAGTCCAGCAGGATCTTGGCCGACATCACATCCAGGCCGGTGGTCGGCTCGTCGAGGATGACGATCTGCGGCTCGTGCACCACGGTGCGGGCGATCGAGCATTTCTGCCTCATGCCGGTCGACAGCTGGTCGGCGCGCTTGTTGCCGTACTCGGTCATCTGCAGCAGCTCGAACAGCTCGTCGCAGCGGCGCTTCAGGTAGGGCGGGCTCATGCCGTGCAGGCGGCCGAAGTATTCGACGTTTTCGCGCGCGGTCAGGCGGCCGTACAGGCCGGTCGTGCCGGACAGGAAGCCGATGTGCTGGCGCGCGGTCAGCGGATCGTGCAGCAGGTCGACGCCGTTGGCATGTATGCTGCCCGCGTCCGGCTTGAGGGCGGTCGACAGCAGGCGCAGGGTGGTGGTCTTGCCGGCGCCGTTGGGGCCGAGCAGCCCGAGCACCTCGCCTGGCGCACAGCGGAAGCTGACATCGCGCACCGCGTGGAACCAGCCGTCGTGCTCGCGCGGGTCGCGCGCCTGGGCGGGCCTGCCGCCGCGCGACGGCATTCGAAAGCGCTTGGCGAGACCCCTGACCTCGATCATTGTGCTGTCCTTGTTAAGAAAATTTCAAGAGTAGCATGTAAAAATTCTCACGCGCAAGCTACTGGCTGAACAAATGTCTTGCTATAGTCAGATATGGGAGAAGAACAAAAAATGAATCCTCAATTGCAGGAAAAAATCCTGGCGGTCACCCATTGCGGCGTGGACCGGCGCGAGTCCACCGGTTTCTTCCGCGTGGCTCTGGGACTGTACTACCTGTCGGGCCTGATGACCAAGGAAACGCTGGACTTCGTCAAGCTGGACCGCGAATTCAACCGCTTCATCTACCACAGCATCGGCAAGGGCCACAGCATCACTAGCATCCTGCAATACATGAGCGGGGAGAAGGTGGTGCCGGTGGTGGAGTCCAAGCGCTTCCTGCGGGCGTTTGCCGAGCATTGCCCGGAAGTGCCGATCGAAAACATCCCCTTCCTGCTGGGCCTGAACCTGAGCGTGGCCAAGGATATTTCCAGGATCGACGTGCGCGGCCCGGTGGCCGATTACATCGAACGCCAGCGCCAGTTGCGCGAGGCGGCCGAGGCAAATTGAGGCGGCGGCCTTTATAATATGGCTTTCGTCCGAATGCGAGTTTGCCCATGGCTGCCTATCACCACACCCCGCTGGACCGATTGATCGCCGGCGCCGACAAGGCGCTGCGCGTGATCACCGGTGTCGCCTCGGCCTCGCGCCCGACGCCGGCGCTGCACGCGGCCGACGCCCAGATGAGCGAGGCGGAAATCCGCCACAGCGCCGGGCTGATGCGCGTGAACCATGTGGGCGAGGTGTGCGCGCAGGCGCTGTACAACTCGCAGAGCCGCTTCGCCAAGACCGAGCAGATGCGCGCGCAGTTCGAGCAGGCGGGCAGGGAAGAGGAAGACCATCTGGCCTGGACCGCGCAGCGGCTGGGCGAATTGAATTCGCACATCAGCGTGCTCAATCCGCTGTTCTACGCCGGCGCGTATGCGCTGGGCACGGTGGCGGCGGTGCTGGGCGATGCGCGCAGCCTGGGCTTTGTGGTGGAGACGGAACGGCAGGTGGAGGCGCACCTGGCCAGCCATCTGGACAAGCTGCCGCCGCAGGACGCCAAGTCGCGCGCCATCGTCGAGCAGATGCGATTGGATGAGATCGAACACGGCGCCGCCGCGCAGGCGCTGGGCGCCTCGCAGACGCCGGCCCCGGTGCAGGCCGTGATGGCGGTGATGGGCAAGATCATGACCAGCACCGCGTACTACATCTAGCCGGGCCGCATTCACAGCCATGGCAAGCAAGTACGCTCCCAGCCAGACCAGCGCGCGCGGACAGGTCGTTCGTATCAACGATATCGAGCTGTACTACGAGGAGTACGGCGCCGGGGCGCCGCTGGTGCTGCTGCACGGGTTCGGCGGCAGCGCGCAGAACTGGCATCCCTTTACCGCCGAGCTGTCCGGGCGTTATCGGCTGATCGTCGTGGACCTGCGCGGCCACGGCCACTCCACCAATCCGGCGAACAAATTCACCCACCGGGAAGCGGCCGATGACGTGTTCCGGCTGCTTGAGCAATTGGGGATAGGCCGTTTCTCGGCGATGGGGATGAGCTCGGGCGGAATGACGCTGCTGCACATGGCAACCAGCCAGCCCGCGCGCATCGACGCGATGGTGCTGGTCAGCGCGACCACCCATTTCCCCGAGCAGGCCAGGGCGATCATGCGGCGGGCGTCGTTTGCCACCATGCCCCAGCCGGTGCGGGACATGTATCGCGAGTGCGCAAAGCGGGGCGACGAACAGGTGCGCCAGCTCATCGCGCAGTTCAATGCCTTCCACGCAAGCCACGACGACATGAATTTCACTGCGAAAGAACTGTCCGGCGTTGCCGCCCGCACGCTGGTGGTGCATGGCGACCGCGACAATTTTTTCCCCGTTGAAATCGCCGTCAACCTCTACCGCTCGATACCGGACGCTGCGCTGTGGATAGTTCCCGGCGGCGACCACGTTCCGGTTTTTGACGCCGCGGTGCCATTCGCGACGACGGCCCTGGCGTTCCTTGCCGGGCCGGCGAGCGTTACGCGGCCTCGATGATCTCGAACGAATGCGTGATCTCGGCGGTCTTGCCGAGCATGATGGAAGCCGAGCAGTACTTGTCGTGCGACAGCGTGATCGCGCGTTCCACCGCCTCGGGCTTCAAGTCCTTGCCGGTCACGGTGAAGTGGAAGTTAATCTTGGTAAACACCTTCGGCTCCGTCTCCGCGCGCTCGGCCGTCAGCGTGCACTCGCAGCCGCGGATGTCGGCGCGGCCCTTCTTCAGGATCAGCACCACGTCATACGCCGTGCAGCCGCCGGTGCCCAGCAACACCATTTCCATCGGACGCGGCGCCAGGTTGTGGCCGCCGCCCTCGGGCGCGCCGTCCATGTTGACCATGTGACCGGAACCGGTCTGGGCCAAGAAACTCATGCCCGACGGGCCATTCCAGCTGACTTTGCATTCCATCGTTCTCTCCGTTACAAATCGTTGCGCATATTGTAAAGGAGTCCGGCCGGACTGGCTTGCATGAGGTTTTATATCTTGCCGTGGACGCACTTGGATCGCATAATTTATGACCCAGATCAAGGAGCCCGCGATGAGCCATGCTATCGAATACCTTTGTTCCTACGGAGAGTTGACGGCGCCGGGCACCACGCCGCTGGGGCCGCTGCCCGACGATTTCACGCTCAATTCGCCGGTCGGCGTGCATGCCGATAGTTACGGCCGGCTGTGGGTGTGCGACACCGGCAACAGCCGCGTGCTGGTGTTCTCCGCCGACCTGGCCGAGCTGCTGCACGTGGTCGAAGGCCCCGGCGCCGACACGCCCGAGGCGCCGCGCCTGCTGATGCCCTTCCATGTCTGCCCGCATCCCACCCACCAGCTGATGTACTGCACCGACATGGGCCACGGCCGCGTGGTGGCCTTCGCCTACGACGAGGACGAGGTGTGGTTCAGCTATGCCTTCGGCCAGGGCGACAGCCGCTACCTGCCGCTGTCCGATCCGAACGGCATCACGGTGGTGCGCGAGCGCGACGGCGTGGACTACCTGTATGTCTGCGACGAGTTCTTCCACACCGCCGATGACTTGGCCAGCCGCTGCGTGAAGTTCACGCTGGAGGGCGAGTTCGTCGCGCAGTTCCGCCACGTGGCCGGGCCGGGCGTCCGCCATGAACTGCTGTGGCCGCAGGGGCTGGCCAGCGATGCAAACGGCAATCTCTACCTCGCCAACACCGGCCACTACGAAGTGCTGAAGATCAGCACCGACTGGCCCATCGTCGACGAATGCGTGCAGGCGCCGCACGACATGGTGATGCTGCACCAGCACACCAAGCCCGGCGGCATCGGCAAGTTCAACGTGATGCGCTCGGTGTGCGTGATCGGCGACCGCGTGTTCGTGCCGGGGCATATCGAGAACGCCATCACGGTCTACGACCTGGCCGGCCAGCAGCTCAGCGTGGTCAAGGGGCTGCTGCCGATGTGGAACCATACGCTGGAGCCGGTGCATTCGCTGTCCGATTTCGTCTACGGCGCGCTGGAGGACGTGGTGTTTGTCGGCCCCTACCAGATCTGCGCGGCGGAAGGCGAGCCGGACGTGTATTTCATCAGCGAGCCGTTCGCCTCCAGCGTGATCAAGGTGCGCATCCCGCGCACGGGCATCCAGGGCGAGGAGGACGCGCTGCTGATCGAGTCGGTCGGCCACCGGCGCGACGACCAGAACCGGCTGCGCTCGACCTCGCAGTTCAACTGCATGACCTCGGTGATCGGCTTCAAGCGCGAGCGCCGCATCGTGCCGCGCGACCCGGCCGCCGGCGGCAACTGGATCGACTACTGGGCCAGAACCACCACCGGCATTTACCAATTCTGGTACGACCAGTTCCGCACGCAGATCGGCTTCGATCCGCTGGCGCGCCTGGCGAACGCCTCGCTGAACATCGATTCGGGCAACTGGTGCATGAAGACCTTCAGCACCGAGAGCGACCCCTACCGCCAGCTGCAGGACATGATGCGCGGCTTCTTCGTGCCGGGCGACCTGGCGATGGACGTCTACTACCCGCACACGCCGCCGCTGGGGCAGATCTGTCCGGGCACGCCCATCGTGTTCGTCACCAACTTCAACCTGAACACGGTGACCATGTACCAGTTCAATCCGGCCGGCTACCTGATCAACTACGGCATGCCGTTCGGGCGCGAGGGCGTGGGCGGCGACGGCACGTTGAAGGCGCCGCAGGGCATCGCGATCAACAGCCATGGCGAGATCTACATCGCCGATTCGCTCAACAACCGCATCTCGATGTGGCAGATCCAGCCGACCGGCTACGTGGTATTCCGCAAAAATTTCCGCTGGCGGGACGACGAGGGCTTCACGCCCTGCGACGTCGCGATCGACGCCCGCGACCGCTTGTTCGTCTGCGACCAATTCAACAACTGCCTGCGCGTGTTCGACCGCGAGGGCAACAGCCTGTGGAGCTACGGCCACCTCGGCTATTGCGACGATGTCGATGCGGACCACGAAAACTTCATGCTGCCGGCCAGCGTCTGCATCGACGGCGGGCGCCTGATCGTCAACGACCTGGTCAACCGCGCGCTGAAGATGTTCCGCATCGGCGACGACACGCTGTATTACGAGGCCGGCATTTCCGTGTTCAAGAAGTACCCGGACGCCGGCGGCGTCTGGATGCCGTACTTCATCTACGCCGACCGCGGCCGCCTGTACGTGCCCGACACGACTTTCAATGTGGTCAATGTTTTCAGCTACCAGGCCGCCGAGCCCGATTCCATCGGGATGGCGGCTTGACTCGGCGGGCGGTTCTGGCTTATACTTGTCGGCTTTCCGTTCGCTCAGGAAAGTAAATAAGAAGGCCGAGTCCGCTGAAGCCATGGCGGAACCACCATTTGAGCGTGTTTTATTATTTAGGAAGTCAACATGAAAACTTTTTCCGCTAAGGGCCATGAAGTCCAGCGCGATTGGTTCGTGATTGACGCGACGGACAAAGTCCTCGGACGTGTTGCCAGCGAAGTGGCACTCCGACTGCGCGGCAAACACAAGCCAGAATTTACTCCTCACGTCGACACCGGCGATTTCATCGTCATCGTCAACGCAGGCAAACTGCGCGTGACCGGCACCAAAGCAACCGAGAAGACCTACTACCGTCACTCGGGCTACCCAGGTGGCATCTATGAGACCAACTTCCTGAAAATGCAACAGCGTTTCCCAGGCCGTGCTCTGGAAAAAGCCGTCAAAGGTATGCTGCCGAAGGGCCCACTGGGCTACGCAATGATCAAGAAGCTGAAAGTGTACGCTGAAGGTTCGCACCCGCACGCTGCTCAGCAACCTAAAGCACTCGAAATCTAAGGAACTGACATGATCGGTAACTACAATTACGGCACCGGCCGTCGCAAGAGTGCAGTAGCTCGTGTGTTTATCAAAGTTGGCACTGGCCAAATCATCGTTAACGGCAAGCCAGCGGCTGAGTACTTCTCCCGCGAAACCGGCCTGATGGTTATTCGTCAACCACTGGAACTGACCGGCAACGTTGAGCGTTTTGACATCAAAGTCAACGTTCACGGCGGCGGCGAGTCCGGCCAGGCAGGTGCTGTGCGTCACGGCATCACCCGCGCCCTGATCGACTACGATGCAGCGCTGAAGGGCGATCTGGCACGCGCCGGCTTCGTTACCCGCGATGCACGTGAAGTTGAACGTAAAAAAGTTGGTCTGCGCAAAGCACGTCGCGCAAAACAATTCTCGAAGCGTTAATTTTTACGCTGTGGTGCGCTGCTTGCGGCGCGCCAAGAAAAAAGCCGCCGGCCTTGTGCCGGGCGGCTTTTTTGCTATCTGGCACACGTAATACGTCTGTCGCATATGCCTGATAAAATGGCAGTCCCCTCCACGCATCACCTCATTCAAGGAAAGAACATGATCAAAGTTGGCATCGTCGGCGGCACCGGATACACCGGAGTGGAATTGCTGCGACTGTTGGCAGTCCACCCTGATGTGCAGCTGACGGCGATCACGTCGCGCAAGGAAGATGGCTTGCCGGTTGCCGATATGTTCCCTTCGCTGCGCGGCCGCGTGAACCTCGCCTTCTCGTCGCCCGACAAGGCCGACCTGAGCCAGTGCGACGTGGTGTTCTTCGCCACCCCGCACGGCGTGGCCATGGCGCAGGCGCCCGCGCTGCTGGCGGCCGGCGTCAAGGTGATCGACCTGGCGGCGGACTTCCGCATCAAGGACAAGGCGGTCTTTGAAAAATGGTACAAGATCGACCACACCTGCCCGGAGCTGCTGGAAGAAGCCGCCTACGGCCTGGCTGAACTGAACCGCGACGCCATCAAGGGCGCGCGCCTGGTCGCCAATCCGGGCTGCTACCCGACCACCATGCAGCTGGGCTACTACCCGCTGCTCAAGGCCGGCCTGATCGACGCCGGCGCGCTGATCGCCGACTGCAAGTCCGGCGTCTCCGGCGCCGGCCGCAAGGCCGAGATCGGCACGCTGTTCTCCGAGTCGAGCGACAACTTCAAGGCCTACGGCGTGGCCGGCCACCGCCACACGCCGGAAACCTCGGCGCAGCTGCAGAAGTTCACCGCCGACCAGGTCGGCCTGGTGTTCACGCCGCATCTGGTGCCGATGATCCGCGGCATGCACTCGACCCTGTACGGCCGCCTGACCAAGGACGTCAGCAACGAACAGCTGCAGGCGCTGTTCGAAGAGCAGTACCAGGACTCGCCGTTCGTCGACGTGATGCCGTTCGGTTCGCATCCGGAGACCCGCTCCACGCGCGGCTCCAACATGCTGCGCCTGGCGCTGCATCGCCCTGACAACGGCAACACCGTGATCGTGCTGGTGGTGCAGGACAACCTGGTCAAGGGCGCGTCCGGCCAGGCGGTGCAGTGCATGAACCTGATGTTCGGCCTGGAGGAAACCACCGGCCTGACGCAGATCGCGCTGCTGCCGTAAATCAAAGTGCGGCAGGGCGGGGATAGTAGATTAGGATTACCCGCCCACCCCGCCAGCAGAAAGCCGCACATGATCGCCATGGACAGCCTGATCGGCGCCACCACCCGCGTGCACGGCAATTTGCTGTTCCGCGGCGGGCTGCGCATCGATGGCGAGGTCATCGGTAATGTTGTCGCGGAGGCAGGACAACCGAGCTATCTCGTCATCGCCGAGCATGCCCGTGTGGAAGGCGAGATACGTTGCGACCATCTGGTCGTCAATGGCGAGGTGAAAGGTTGTGTTTTCAGTGGGGATTTGCTTGAAATCCAGCCCAGCGCCCGTATCATTGGGGATGTCAGCTATAAAGTGCTGGAAATGCACGGCGGCGCGCAGGTGTTGGGCACCTTGACCCATCGCGACAGCTCCGGCGTGGAGCCGCTTTTGGCGGTCTCTGGAGCATAAATTACGCCAACGGTCTATAATGGATCAAATGTTTTCACGTAGGAGTCTGAAATGAATGCTGTCGCCGAATCGCTAGATGTAATCCCGTCGCCTATTATCTTCACCGACAGCGCGGCGCAAAAAGTCGCCCAACTGATCGAGGAGGAAGGCAATCCAGATCTGAAGCTGCGCGTATTCGTGCAGGGTGGCGGCTGCTCCGGCTTCCAGTACGGCTTCACGTTTGACGAAATCGTCAACGAAGACGACACCACCATGGTCAAGAACGGCGTTCAGCTGTTGATCGATTCGATGAGCTACCAGTATCTGGTCGGCGCGGAAATCGACTACAAGGACGACCTGGAAGGCGCGCAGTTCGTCATCAAGAATCCGACTGCCACCTCGACCTGCGGCTGCGGCTCGTCGTTCTCGGTGTAAGTTGCTGTGGTCCGGCCACGGCCGGCTGCGATCAACGGCGGACAACTCCGGTTGTGCCGCCGTTTTTGTTTTATCGCGGGTAGAGCGCGCCCAGCACGCGGTCGCCCGAGGCGCCCGTCACGCCCGGCAGGTTGCCCGCCAGCCGCTCGGTGTAGCGGTAGCCCAGCCAGGCGAAGGCCATCGCCTCGACCCGGTTCGGCGCCACGCCCAGCGCCTGGGTAGACGCCACCGCCACCCGCATGCCCAGGGTTGCGCCCAGCTCGTCCATCAGCACGCCGTTGTAGGCGCCGCCCCCGCATACGTAGACCGCGTCCGTGCCCGCGCCGTGGGCCTGTATCGCCTGCGCCAGCGTGAGCGCCGTCAGCCGCGTCAGCGTGCGTTGCACGTCTTCCGGCGCGGCGCCGGGGTGGGCCGCCAGGTGCCGGTCCAGCCATTCGACATGGAACAGGTCGCGGCCCGTGCTTTTTGGCGCCGGCAGCGCGAAGTAGGGCTCGGCCAGCATGTCGGCCAGCAGGCCGGGGATTTCCTTGCCGCTGGCCGCCCAGGCGCCGTCCTGGTCGAATTCCTTGCCCTGGTGGCGGGCGATCCACGCATCCATCAGCACATTGCCCGGCCCGGTATCGAAGCCGGTCACCTTGCCGCCGGCCAGCACGCTGATGTTGGAGATGCCGCCGATATTGGCCACCACCCGCGTCTGCCCGGCCTTGCCGAACAGCGCCTGGTGGAAGGCCGGCACCAGCGGCGCGCCCTGGCCGCCAGCGGCGATGTCGCGGCTGCGGAAGTCGGCGATCACGTCGATGCCGCACAGTTCGGCCAGCAGGGCCGGGTTATTGGTCTGGCGCGTGAAGCCCAGCTCGGGGCGGTGGCGGATGGTCTGGCCATGCACGGCCACCGCGCGGACGTCCTGCGCCTGCAGCGAGGCGTCGTCCAGCAGCGCCTGCACGCAGTCGGCGTAGTGCCGCGCCAGCTGGTTGGCGGCCAGGGCCTCGCGTTCGATCTCGTTGTGGCCGGCGGCCTGCAGCGCCATCAGTTCGGCGCGCAGCGCGGGCGGGAAGGGCACGTAGGCGGCCGCCAGCGTGTCGATGGCGTCGCCGCTGAAGCGCGCCAGCGCGCCGTCCACGCCGTCCAGGCTGGTGCCGGACATCAAACCGATATACAGAGACATAGTGGCACCCCCGAAACTGAAAAACGTATTTTGCCTGAGCGGGCGTACGCTGTCGCACGCCAATAAAAAAACAGGCCGCTGTTGCGGCCTGTCTTGATGTGGCTTACTTC
Source organism: Duganella sp. GW821-FHT01E12 (assembly GCF_059422325.1). Taxonomy (NCBI): domain Bacteria; kingdom Pseudomonadati; phylum Pseudomonadota; class Betaproteobacteria; order Burkholderiales; family Oxalobacteraceae; genus Duganella; species Duganella sp. GW821-FHT01E12. The sequence continues at coordinate 122,299 of NZ_JBWKWR010000012.1, forward strand.
GCCGCGACGCGGGTACCGCCGGAGCCGCCCGGCTGCAGCAGCGCGAAGCGGTGCGACATGTCGGAAGCGTAGGCCTTGAAGCGCGACATTTCGGCGGCCGTCAGCGGCGCCTGGGCTTGCACGTTCATCGTGCTCGGGTCCTTGGCTTCGCCGCCGACGCGGAATTCGTAGTGCAGGTGGGCGCCGGTCGACCAGCCGGTGGTGCCGACGTAGCCGATCACGTCGCCCTGGCTGACCTTGCTGCCCTTCTTGATGCCGGGCGCAAAACGGCTCATGTGGGCGTAGGCCGTGGTGTAGTTGGCCCAGTGCTTGATCATGACGAAGTTGCCGTAGCCGTTCTGGGTGCCGGCGAAATCGATCACGCCGTCGCCCGAGGCGCGGATCGGCGTGCCGGTCGGCGCCGGGAAGTCGATGCCCTTGTGGGCTTTCCACTGGCCGGAAATCGGATGCACGCGCATCGCGAAGCCGGAGGAGATACGGGAGAATTCAACCGGGGATTTGAGGAAGGCTTTCTTGAGGGCTTTGCCGTCGAAGCTGTAGTAGCCGCCGCCCTGTTTGCTTTGTGGATCTTCGAACCAGACCGACTGATACGTCGTGCCCTTGTTGGTGAACTCGCCGGCCAGGATGCGGCCCGCGCGCACAAACTCTCCATCCTGCCAGAACGTTTCGTAGACCACGTTGAAATGGTCGCCGCGCTTCAGGTCGCCGCGGAAGTCGATGCTGGTCGAAAACATCTCGACGATCTGCTTGACGATGGTGTCGGGCAGCTTGGCGCCGTCTTCGCTCGAATCGGTGGCCGCGTACAGCGTCGAGGTGATGGTGCGCGCGTGCATTTCCACGCGGCGCTCCAGCTTGGCCGCTTCTTCTTCCGCGACAAAGCCTTCGCCCTTGCGGGTGATCTTGATGTTCTTGACCGGATTGTCCTTGCCGTCCACCACCACGGCGCGCAGCCATTGCAGGTTGCCCTCGTCGTCGGTCTGCGCCTGGACCCGCTTGCCGGTCTTGAGCTGCATCACGCCTTTCGCCACTTTATCTTTTTTGATAAAGTTCTCGGCCGCCTCGTCGTCCACGCCGAGGCGGGTCAACAGCGCGGCCAGCGTGTCGCCGGCGCGGATTTTTTCTTCGTGGACGAAGTGTTCGTTGGAGGATTGCTGTTCCAGCGCGGAGATCTGCGAGCTGAGATCCGGCAGTGCCACCGATTCCTGCACCGATTTGACCGGCAGGTCGGACGCGTCCGGAGCGAGCGGCGCTACGCCGGCGGCACCAAAAGCACACACTGCAAGAAACAATGCAGACGCGCTGATGATGCGCGCCTTGCGCGTGGAACCTAGCAGACTGAACAAGCGTGAGCTCGTGAATTTATGTATTTGGTTCATGCAATCAGTTAAAATTTGCCGCTTGAACTATTCAGGAACGTTTTATTTCTTCTAATTGTTATTAAAGTTCGTTTTCGTACGGCAAGATTGATGGATCGAGGATTATAACAAACTCCTGAAGCCGCCTACCTTTTTCTGAAAAATACCGCAAAAAATTATGACTACCTCTTCTTCGACATCGCCGGCCCCCTCTAAAGTACTGCCGTTGACCGACAGCGTTCTGGAGGCGCTCGCCATCACCAAACGCGGTGTCGACGAGCTGCTGATCGAAAGCGAATTCGCGCAAAAGCTGGCGCGCTCGGAACAGAGCGGCGTACCGCTGCGTATCAAGCTCGGCCTCGATCCTACCGCACCTGACCTGCACCTTGGCCACACTGTTGTGCTTAACAAGATGCGCCAGCTGCAGGACCTGGGCCACCAGGTGATCTTCCTGATCGGCGATTTCACCTCCATGATCGGCGATCCGTCCGGCCGCAACGCCACCCGTCCGCCGCTCACGCGCGAGCAGGTCGAGCAGAACGCCATGACCTATTTCAAGCAGGCCTCGCTGGTGCTCGATCCGTCGCGCACGGAAATCCGCTACAACTCCGAATGGTGCGACCCGCTGGGCGCGCGCGGCCTGATCAAGCTGGCCTCGCACTACACGGTCGCCCGCATGATGGAGCGCGACGATTTCAGCAAGCGCTTCAAGAGTGGGACTCCGATTGCGGTCCATGAGTTCCTGTATCCCTTGATGCAGGGCTACGATTCGGTCGCTTTGAAGGCAGACCTTGAGCTAGGTGGAACAGACCAGAAATTTAACTTGCTTGTTGGCCGCGAGCTGCAGAAGGACTACGACCAGGAACCGCAGTGCATCCTGACCATGCCGCTGCTGGAAGGCCTGGACGGCGTCGACAAGATGTCCAAGTCCAAGAACAACTACATCGGCATTACCGAGCCGGCCAACACCATGTTCGCCAAGATCATGAGCATTTCCGACGTGATGATGTGGAAATACTTCGAGCTGCTGTCGTTCCGCTCGATCGCCGACCTGGCCGCGCTCAAGGCCACCGTCGACGGCGGCGCCAACCCGCGCGACGCCAAGGTGGCGCTGGCGCAGGAAATCGTGGCCCGCTTCCACTCGCAGGCCGCGGCCGAAGAGGCGCTGAACGACTTCGTCAACCGCTCCAAGGGCGGCATACCCGACGACGTGGCGGAAATCACGCTGCCGGGCGCGCCGGCCGGCATCCAGCAGCTGCTCAAATCGGCGGGCCTGTGCGCATCGGTGTCGGAGGCTGGCCGCATGATCGACCAAGGCGGCGTGCGCATCGACGGCGCCGTCGTCAGCGACAAGGCCGTGAAGATCGAGGCCGGCACCTTCGTGCTGCAAGTGGGCAAGCGCAAGTTCGCGCGCGTCACGCTGACGGCATGATCGGCCTGCTGCAACGCGTCAGCGGCGCCAGCGTGGTGGTCGACGGCGCCACCGTCGGCGCCATCGACGCCGGCCTGATGGTGCTGGTGTGCGCCGAGCGCGGCGACACCGAGAAGGAGGCCGACGCGCTGCTGGCCAAATTGCTGGGCTACCGCGTGTTCGCGGACGACGCCGGCAAGATGAACCGCAGCGTCACCGACGTGGCGGGCGGCCTGCTGTTGGTGCCGCAGTTCACGCTGGCGGCCGACACCAACTCCGGCACGCGGCCCTCGTTCACGCCGGCCGCCGCGCCGGCCGACGGTCTGCGCCTGTTCAATTATTTTGTCGAACAGGCGCGCCAGAAGCATAAAGTGGTGCAAACCGGCCAATTCGGCGCGGACATGAAAGTGTCGCTGACCAACGATGGTCCGGTGACGTTCTGGCTACAGACAAACGCAAAATAAATTGGCGGTTGGAGACGAGCATGAAACTTTCTAGCGACAGCTTTCGCAACGGCGGCATGATTCCGGCGGAAAACGCCTTTGCCGCACTGGGGGCGGACGGGCAGGTGAGCCTGGCCGCCAACCGCAATCCGCACCTGGCGTGGCGCGACGTGCCGGCCGGCACCGAATCGCTGGTGCTGCTGTGCCTGGACGGCGACGCCCCGCAGGATGCCAGCGACGTCAACCGCGCCGGCTGCACCTTGCCGGCCAGCCTGCCGCGCGGCGATTTCTTCCACTGGAGCCTGATCGACATCCCGGTCGGCCTGCAGGCGATCGCCGAGGGCGCGCTGTCCGACGGCGTGAGCGCGCGCGGCAAGCCGGGTCCGGCCGCCGCGCTGGACGGCCTGGCGCTGCGCCAGGGCGTGAACGACTACAGCGGCTGGTTCGCGGCCGACCCCGCCATGGCGGGCGACTATTACGGGTATGATGGCCCCTGTCCGCCGTTTAACGACGAGCGTGTCCACCATTACATGTTCCGCATCTACGCGCTGGACACGCCGCGCCTGGAGCTAGCAGGGCGCTTCACCTGCGCCGACGTGCTCAACGCCATTCACGGCCACATCATCGACGAAGCCCAATTGATCGGCACCTATACGCTGAACCCGGCCCAGGCCGCCCAGGCGCGCCGGTCCAGAAAAAAGATTGCATGAAAAACAGCACCATTTTGTTGATACGCCACGGCGAGACTGCCTGGAACGCCGTGCGCCGCCTGCAGGGCCACACCGATATCCCGCTCAACGACGAGGGCGCCCGCCAGGCCGCCGCGCTGGCGCAGGCGCTGGCCGCCGAGCGGGTGGACGTGCTGGTCTCCAGCGACCTGCAACGCGCGATGCAGACCGCGCAGGCCGTGGCCGACCAGTACGACGGCCTGCCGGTGCAAACCGACGAGCAGCTGCGCGAGCGCTGCTACGGCGTGTTCGAAGGCATGCTGTACGCCGAGATCGAGCGCCAATACCCGGCCGAGTACGCGCTGTGGCAGGCGCGCGATATCGACGCCGTGATGCCGTCCGGCGAGCGGGAGGCGGAAAGCTTCCGCCAGTTCTACCAGCGCGCCACCGACGGCATCGCCGATTGGGCGCGGCGCCATCCGGGCCGCACCATCGCCATCGTCGCCCACGGCGGCGTGCTGGAGTGCGCCTACCGCGAGGCGGTGGGCATGTCGCTCGACAGCCCGCGCGACTTCCAGGTCAAGAACGCCAGCATCAACCGTTTCACGTGGTCGGACGGTAAGTTGGCGCTCACCAGCTGGGGCGAAGTGGACCACCTGAGCCTGGCCGCGATGGACGACATCATCTAATGTCAAGACTGCACAGCAGTCGTCCACATAAAAAATAGTGCTTATTAATTGAGCACCCCTTCGGTTAAAATAGAGGGTTCCTTCTTCCCGTTCAGGTATCGCCAGTGCAAATCGGCCCTCATTTACTGCGCAACAATGTTTTCGTCGCCCCCATGGCCGGCGTCACCGACCGCCCCTTCCGTCAGCTGTGCAAGCAGCTCGGAGCCGGCTATGCGGTGTCCGAAATGGCGGCCTCGAATCCGCGCTTGTGGGCGACCGAAAAAAGCTCGCGCCGCACCGATCACACGGGCGAGATGGAGCCGAAGGCGGTGCAGATCGCCGGCGCCGATCCGCAGGACCTGGCCGACTGCGCCCGCTTCAACGTCGAGCGCGGCGCCCAGATCATCGACATCAACATGGGCTGTCCGGTCAAGAAGGTCTGCAACGCCTGGTGCGGTTCGGCCCTGTTGCAGGACGAGGCGCTGGTCCGGCAGATCGTCGAGGCCGTGGTGGGCGCGGTGGACGTGCCCGTCACGCTGAAGTTCCGCACCGGCTGGGACCGCGCCCATAAAAACGCGCTGAACATCGCGCGCATCGCCGAGGACGCCGGCATCGCCATGCTGACCCTGCATGGCCGCACCCGCGCCGACGGCTACACCGGCGACGCCGAGTACGACACCATCGCGGCGGTCAAGCGCTCGGTCGGCATACCGGTGGTGGCCAACGGCGACATCACCTCGCCGGAAAAGGCCCGGTTCGTGCTCGACTACACCGGCGCCGACGCCGTCATGGTCGGGCGCGCCGCCCAGGGCCGTCCGTGGATCTTCCGCGAGATCGACCATTACCTGCGCACCGGCACCCATCTGCCGGCGCCGTATGTGGACGAAGTGCGCGCCCTGATGGATGAGCACCTGCGCGCGCACTATGCTTTTTATGGCGACTACCTGGGCGTGCGCACGGCGCGCAAGCACATCGGCTGGTATGTGCGCGACCTGCAGGGCGGTGAGCAATTCCGCCAGAAAATGAACCTGCTGGAGTCCACCGAAGAACAACTGATTGCCGTCGATCAATTTTTCGAATCCCAGTGGAGTCACGGCGAGCGGTTACAATACCGCCTCCCGCAAGAATTGGAAGCAGCATAAGACGGCGTAGAGAGCCTAAAAAAGTCGGATCAGAAGGGTAGGCGCCGGGGCCACAAGCCCGCGCGGCGATTTACCAGCGTCAACAGATTAAAAGCGAACGATATAAAATGAGCAAAGAAAGTATCCAGGAAGTAGTCCAGAAGAGCCTCGAAGATTACTTCAACGACCTGGGCGAGCAGCAGGCTTCGAACATCTACGACATGGTCGTGCTGACCGTGGAAAAACCGATCCTGGAAGTGGTCATGACGCGCGCCGACGGCAACCAGTCGCACGCCGCGCAGATGCTGGGCATCAACCGCAACACCTTGCGCAAGAAACTGCAAGAACACGGCCTGCTGTAACAGCGCGCGTTTTTCCGGCATGAGTGGCTGGGGACGGCCGCCGTTGCCGCACCCGCAATACCGAATACGTCGTACCTCTATTCAACCACTAGCCCTCTCAAGCCATGATTAAACAAGCTCTCATCTCCGTCTCCGACAAAACCGGTGTGCTGGACTTCGCCCGCGCGCTGTCCGCCATGGGCGTCAACATCCTGTCGACCGGCGGCACCGCCAAACTGCTGGCCGACAACGGCGTGGCCGTGACCGAGGTGGCCGACTACACCGGCTTCCCGGAGATGCTCGATGGCCGCGTCAAGACGCTGCACCCGAAAGTCCACGGCGGCATCCTGGCGCGCCGCGATTTCCCGGAGCACGTGGCCAAGCTGGAAGAACACAACATCCCGACCATCGACATGGTGGTGGTCAACCTGTACCCGTTCCAGGCCACGGTCGCCAAGGACAGCTGCACGCTGGAAGACGCGATCGAGAACATCGACATCGGCGGCCCGGCCATGCTGCGCTCGGCGGCCAAGAACCACAAGGACGTGGTGGTGATCTGCGATCCGTCGGACTATGGCGTGGTGCTGGCCGAGATGAAGGCCACCGACAACGCGCCCGGCTACGTCAGCTACGACACCCGCTTCACGCTGGCCACCAAGGTCTACGCGCACACCGCGCAGTACGACGGCGCCATCGCCAACTACCTGACCAGCCTGGACGCCACCCGCGCCCACGCCAGCCGCAACGCCTATCCGAAGACGCTGAACGTGGCGTTTGAAAAAGTGCAGGACATGCGCTACGGCGAGAACCCGCACCAGTCGGCGGCGTTCTACCGCGACATCGTCAAGACCGAGGGCGCGCTGGCCAACTACCGCCAGCTGCAGGGCAAGGAACTGTCGTTCAACAACATCGCCGACGCCGACGCCGCGTGGGAATGCGTGAAGAGCATGGGCAGCTTCGACCAGAGCGCGGCCTGCGTGATCGTCAAGCACGCCAATCCGTGCGGCGTGGCGCTGGGCGCCAACGCGGCCGACGCCTACAAGCGCGCGCTGCAGACCGATCCGACCTCGGCTTTCGGCGGCATCATCGCCTTCAACGTCGAAGTGGACGCGGCTGCCGCGACCGAGCTGGCCAAGCTGTTCGTCGAGGTGCTGATCGCGCCGGTGTTCACGGCCGAAGCCAAGCAGATCCTGTCGGCTAAGCAGAACGTGCGCCTGCTGGAGATCCCGCTGGGTAACGGCGTCAACGCCATGGACTTCAAGCGCGTCGGCGGCGGCCTGCTGGTGCAGTCGGCCGACTCGAAGAACGTGCTGATCGGCGACCTCAAGGTGGTCAGCAAGCTGCAGCCTACGCCGCAGCAGCTGCAGGACATGATGTTCGCCTGGCGCGTGGCCAAGTACGTCAAGTCCAACGCCATCGTCTTCTGCGGTAACAACATGACGCTGGGCGTGGGCGCCGGCCAGATGAGCCGCATCGACTCGGCCCGCATCGCCTCGATCAAGGCGCAGAACGCCGGCCTGTCGCTGGCCGGTTCGGTGGTGGCGTCGGACGCCTTCTTCCCGTTCCGCGACGGCCTGGACGTGGTGGTTGACGCGGGCGCGACCTGCGTGATCCATCCGGGCGGCTCGATGCGCGACCAGGAAGTGATCGATGCCGCCGACGAGCGCGGCGTCGTCATGCTGTACACCGGCACCCGCCACTTCCGCCACTAATCGGTCGCTGAAACGCGGCCGCAGCTTCGTTGCGGCCCCTTGCCGTGCTAGCGCACTGTCTTCGGCGCCGCGCCTCGCTGCGACCACGTTTCAGCAACCTCATTTAGCATTAGAAGGCCCGCAAGTTTGCACAGTGCGGCGGATCTGCGGGTCCGCCGCACTGTTTTTATATACAGCATTCAATGTTCCCGGTTACAATCCGGGAATGATTATTCTCGGCATCGACCCCGGCTTGCGCACGACCGGCTTTGGCGTCATCCACAAGCAGGGCGCCAAGTTGCGCTACATCGCTTCCGGCACCATCAAGAGCGGCGAGGGCAGCCTGCCGGCGCGGCTGAAGGTGATCCTGGACGGCGTGGCCGAGGTGGCGCGCCTGTACCGGCCCGAATGCGCGGCCATCGAACAAGTCTTCGTCAACGTCAATCCGCAATCGACACTGCTGCTGGGCCAGGCGCGCGGCGCGGCCATCTGCGCGCTGGTGTCGGCCGAGCTGAGCGTGGCCGAGTATTCGCCCACGCAGGTCAAGCAGGCGGTGGTGGGCACCGGACGCGCGGTCAAGGCGCAGGTGCAGGACATGGTGGCGCGGTTGCTGTCGCTGCCCGGCCTGCCCGGCACCGACGCCGCCGACGCGCTCGGCATCGCCATCTGCCATGCGCACAGCCGCGAGACGCTGACCCTGATCGCCGGTGCCGGCCAGGGCACGACCACGACCACGGCCGCGCGCGGCCCGCTGGCCGGCCTGCGCATGAAAAACGGCCGCCTGGTCGGCTAAACCTTCCTCTTTAAAGGCTACAACACGATGATCGGTCGTCTCTCCGGTATTCTGCTTGAAAAAAATCCGCCGCAACTGCTGGTCGACTGCGGCGGCGTCGGCTACGAGGTCGATGTGCCGATGAGCACCTTCTACAACCTGCCCGGCGTGGGCGAGAAAGTGGTGCTGTTCACGCACCAGGCGATCCGCGAGGACGCGCATCTGCTGTTCGGCTTCGGCAACGCCGAGGAGCGCGCGGTGTTCCGCCAGTTGATCAAGATCACCGGCGTGGGCGCCCGCACCGCGCTGTCGATTTTGTCGGGCATGTCGATCGCCGACCTGGCGCAGGCGGTGACGTTGCAGGAGTCGGGCCGCCTGGTCAAGGTGCCGGGCATCGGCAAGAAGACCGCCGAGCGCTTGCTGCTGGAACTGAAGGGCAAGCTGGGCGCGGACATCGGCGCCGGCGGCGCGCACGCCGTGCCGGACTCGCAGTCGGACATCCTCAACGCGCTGCTGGCGCTGGGCTACTCCGACAAGGAAGCCTTGCTGGCGCTGAAGACCGTGCCGGCCGGCAGCGGCGTCTCGGACGGCATCAAGCAGGCATTGAAGGCGCTGTCCAAAGGCTGATACGCCTCAATCGAATCGCAGGCGGCCCCGCCTATGCTCGACCATCGAGCCAAGCGGAGCCGCCGATCATGGACTTGCCGACACGTTTTCCGTGGGACGATTTCCCTGACGTCTTGATCCAGGCGTCAGAACAACACGTCAAACAACATTTCAGCTATCACCGAGCCAAGACGGGCGATGTTCTCGCGTCGGTCAACCTCGTATTGGGGTCGCTTTCGTATGAGACCGTAAATTGCATGAATAGGGATTTCGGTCCTTGTGCACCGGTTTTACTTCCTGTGCTGGCCGAAGAATCAGGAGGTATGAACGCGATTCCCAGGGCGATGGCCGAAGTACTCGGGCACTTGTTGCAATGGAATGTCGAGGGCCGTGTTTTTCAGAGTAACGTTGTAGGGCACACTGGCGCAAGCGGGTTTGTTCGCCTGGCGCGCCAGCCTGTTTTCAAGGGGCGCGTAGAATCTGGCCTACACTACGTGTTGATCGATGATTTTATTGGTCAAGGTGGGACTCTGGCCAATTTGCGAGGCCACATTCTGGCCCAAGGTAGCCAAGTCCTGGGCGCGAGCGTTCTGACCGGAAAGGCCTATTCAGCGACGCTGGTCCCAGCCGGGAAGCAGCTCGCTGAATTAAGGAGGAAACATGGAACAATCGAATTCTGGTGGAGACAGCATTTTGGCTTCGGCTTCGACTGCCTCACCGCTTCAGAAGTCCGATATCTCATTCAGACTGCAACAAGCGAAAGAGTCATTGAACGCTTGGAGGAAGCTGGTCGAGGAAGGTAAAGTTGAGGCTTTGGTTGTACGGTTGGACAGTCTGCCTGAGTTAACGGGACGTGTCCGTATGCTGAGCCAGGCCGAGCAGGAGCAGCTACTCGCTGGTAACGAAATGATAGGGGATTATGTGCGCCGGATATTAAACGCTGCACAGTCTCAGGACAAGAACACTTAATCGAGCATCAATGAGCATCCAGACCGACAGCTTCACCGAACAACGCATCATCGACGCGGCGCCGTCGTCGCCGAACGAGGAGGCGATCGAGCGTGCCCTGCGGCCCAAGCATCTCGATGAATATGTCGGCCAGTCCAAGATCCGCGACCAGCTGGAGATCTTCATCGCCGCCGCGCGCAAGCGCAAGGAGGCGCTGGACCACACGCTGCTGTTCGGCCCGCCCGGCCTGGGCAAGACCACGCTGGCCAACATCATCGCGCGCGAGATGGGCGTGAACCTGCGCCAGACCTCCGGCCCGGTGCTGGAACGCCCCGGCGATCTGGCCGCCATCCTCACCAACCTGGAAGCGAACGATGTGCTGTTCATCGACGAGATCCACCGCCTGTCGCCGGTGGTCGAGGAGATCCTGTACCCGGCGCTGGAGGACTACCAGATCGACATCATGATCGGCGAGGGCCCGGCCGCGCGCTCGGTCAAGCTGGACCTGCAGCCGTTCACGCTGGTCGGCGCCACCACCCGCGCCGGCATGCTGACCAATCCGCTGCGCGACCGCTTCGGCATCGTCGCCCGGCTGGAGTTCTACAACACCGAGGAGCTGACCAAGATCGTCACCCGCAGCGCCGCGCTGTTGAAGGCCAACATCGCGCCGGACGGCGCGGTCGAGATCGCCCGCCGCGCGCGCGGCACGCCGCGCATCGCCAACCGCCTGCTGCGCCGCGTGCGCGACTACGCCGAGGTCAAAAGCAACGGCGACATCACCAAGGCCACCGCCGACGCCGCGCTGGTCATGCTCGACGTCGACACCGTCGGCTTCGACGTCATGGACCGCAAGCTGCTGGAGGCGGTGCTGTACAAGTTCGGCGGCGGCCCGGTCGGCATCGGCAACCTGGCGGCGGCCATCGGCGAGGCGGCCGACACCATCGAGGACGTGCTGGAACCTTACCTGATCCAGCAAGGCTTTTTGCAGCGCACGCCGCGCGGCCGCGTGGCCACGCCGGCCGCCTACCAGCACTTCGGCGTCACGCCGCCGCGCACCAGCCCCAACGGCGAACTGTGGGACCTGTGATGCAGATCTGGGTCGATGCAGACGCCTGTCCGGCGGTCATCAAGGACATCCTGTACCGCGTGGCCGACCGCGTGCCGCTGCAGGTCACGCTGGTGGCCAACCAGCTGCTGCGGGTGCCGCCGTCGCGTCACATCCGCTCGGTGCAGGTGCCGTCCGGCGCCGACGTGGCGGACCAGGAGATCGTGCGCCTGCTGGCGCCCGGCGACCTGGTGGTCACCGGCGACATCCCGCTGGCCTCGGACGTGCTCAAGAAGGGCGGCTACGCGCTCAATCCGCGCGGCGAGTTCTACACCAACGACAACATCGCGCAGATGCTGACGATGCGCGCCTTCATGGACGAGCTGCGCGGCAGCGGCGTCGACACCGGCGGCCCGGCCGCCTTCAGCCAGGGCGACCGCCAGAACTTCGCCAACAGCCTGGACCGTCACATCAGCAAGATGCGGCGCCAGGCCTGATCACTTCGCGGGCAGGCGCAGGGTCGGCACAAAGCGGGTCAGGTAGACCGTCACGCAGGTGCCGATCAGCGGCAGCATGATCTGCAGCCAGGGCTTGTTCACGCGCCACATCGAATAGCCCAGCGACGCCCACATGAAGACCAGCACCCACACCTTGCCGCGCAGGGGGATGCCCTTGCCGTTTTCATAGTCGCGCAGGTATTTGCCGAACACGCGGTTGGTCTGCAGCCAATGGTGCAGGCGCGACGAGCCGCGCGCGAAGCAGGCCGACGCCAGCAGCAGGAAGGGCGTGGTCGGCAGCAGCGGCAGGAAGATGCCGAGGACGCCCAGCACAACGGCCAGACAGCCGACCAGGTTCAGGAATATCTTCATCGTCTCAGGGGCGCTTAGTCGGCGAAGTGGGCGCCGTCCTTACACCGGATACAAAAAATATAAAAATGAAATCATTGTAATGGTGACGTGATGTCATGTGACTAACACGTGCCGCGCATCGGTGCGGCATCCCAATCCCATAATAAAGGAAGACATCAGATGAAACCTTACACTCTCGCCAAGGCCGTGCTGGCCGCATGCGTTGGCCTGTCGGCCTGCGCCGCCCAGGCGGCCGACGTCACCTTCACCTTCACCAACACCGCGCCGGCCGGCGGGGTCGGCGTCGCGCCGTTGTGGCTGGGCCTGCACAGCGGCGGCTTCGACAGCTTCGACGCCGGCAGCGCCGCCTCGGTGGCGATCGAGCGCGCCGCCGAGGACGGCAATGCCAGCGTGCTCACGTCGAACTTCGCCAGCCAGGCCGCCGGCGGCCTGCAGACCACGCTGCCGGGCGGCCCGCGCTTCCCCGGCGCCAGCAGCAGCTTCACGCTGCACAACGTCGACCTGAACGGCGCCAACCGCTACCTGAGCTACGCCGCGATGGTCGTGCTCAGCAACGATTTCTTCATCGGCAACGACGACGCCAAGGCGATCGACCTGTCGTCGCTGGCGGGCGGCGGCAAGCTGTCGCTGGCGCTGGGCGGCGCCGGCCATGTGTACGACGCCGGCACCGAGCAGAACAACTTCGCCTACTCGCTGGCCAACGGCGCCTACGGCATCGGCGGCGGCCAGAGCGGCCCCAACCAGGGCATCGACGAGCACGGCGTGGTGCATGTCGTTACCGGCAATCCCTACCCGGGCTTTGTCGACGACGGCCACTACGTGCCGGCCAACTTCGACTGGACCGCGCTGAATTTCAACAGCCAGCAATCCATCGGCCGCCTGGATATTTCGGTGTCGGCGGTGCCGGAGCCGGACACCTACGCGATGCTGTTCGCCGGCCTCGGCCTGCTGGGCGTGGTCGCGCGCCGCCGCCAGCGGCAGGGCAGGGCCGCGGCGGGCGATATCGCCTGAGTCCGGGCCGGGCGGCGTCTATCCATGCCGGCCTTGCCGGGCGCCCAGTACGCCTTGCTTGGACGCCGCCCGGCCGCCGCGCCCATGAAAAAACCCCGCAGGTCGGCATGCGACTTGCGGGGTTCGGTTGGGTTCGCGCGGCGGTGCTTATTCCTGGCGCACCCACACCTGCGAGCGGCCCAGCATCGGCACGCCGATGTAGCCGCGCACGCTCAGCTTCTTGCCGCCGTCGGTCAGATGCATCTTGCTGCGGTAGACCTTGCCGTTGTCCGGATCGAGGATCTCGCCGCCGTTGTATTCGTCGCCGTCCTTTTTCAGGCCGGTCATGATCACCAGGCCGATGACCGGCTGGTTCTTGCGGGCGTCTTCGCACTTCTCGCATTTGGGATTCTGGTCTTCGGTCGGCGCGCGGAACAGCTGCTCGATCTTGCCTTGCAAGACGCCGTTGGTGTCGGTGATGCGTATCAGCGCTTTCGGCTTGCCGCTGACGTCGTCGATGTTTTTCCACAGGCCGACCGGGGAGCTGTCGTCGGCGAAGGCCGGGGCGATGGACAGCGCGGCGGTGATGATCAAAGCGAGGAATTTCATGTGTAGTCTCCAAGGTGGTTTTATCCATCGAGTGTAGCAAAAAAATGACCGGTCGTACTATTTTATGCGGATTTACACAAATTATCTAAAATAAGATAATATGTGCAAATGAAGAAAACACCCGAACAGCGTAATTTGCTCGAACAGATGAAGCAGGTCGCAGACGGCCTGGGCAAGACCCTGGCGCCGTTCTGCGAAGTGGTGCTGCACGACCTGACCAATCCCGAGCACGCCATCCTGGCGATCCACAACAACCTGTCCGGGCGCGAAGTCGGCGCCCCGGCCACCGAACTGGGCCTGGCGCGCGCCGCCGATCCCGATGTGGCCCAGGTCATCGCCAACTATCCGAACACCTTTGCCGACGGCCGCCGCGCCAAGAGCACCTCGATCGGCATCAAGGACAGCGAGGGGCGCTACGTGGCCGCGTTGTGCATGAACGTCGACCTGACGGTGTTCCGCAGCCTGAACACGCTGCTGACCCAGTTCGGCGCGGTGGACAACGACGCGGCCGTGCGCGAGACGCTGGAGCCGGCCGGCGCCGACGCGCTGCGCGCCCGCATCGACCAGTTCGCCGCGCGCCTGGCCACCACGCCGCGCGCGCTCAAGGCCGAGGAGCGCAAGGCGCTGATGCGCGAGCTCAGGGAATCGGGCCTGAGCGACGTGCGCCGTGGCATGGACATCGTCGCCAACTACCTGAACGTCTCGCGCGCCACGGTGTACAACGATGTCCGCGATGGCCAATAACCCCGCCCATCTGCTGTTGCTGGACCGCGACCAGGCCGCCGCGCTGCTGCAGCCGGACGACGTGCTGGCCGCCGTGCGCGAGTCCTTCCTGCTGCACGCCGGCGGCGACGGCCGCAACTTCCCGCTGGTGCGCGAGGCGCTGCCGGCCGGCGTGTTCGGCATCAAGTCCGGCGGCGCGGCGCCGCTGGACTTGCTGGGCATGAAGGCGGCCGGCTTCTGGCCCGGCAACCGCCGCCACGGCGCGGACGGCCATCAGGCCACGATCATGTTGTTCGATCCGGCCAGCGGCCGGCCGCGGTGCCTGATCGACGGCAACGCCGTCACCACCGAGCGCACGGCGGCGGCCGGCGCGCTGGGCCTGCTGGCGCTGGCGCGCCCGGACAGCGCGGCGCTGTGCGTGTTCGGCACCGGCGTGCAGGGCAGCGCGCACGTGGACTACGCGCTGCGCGTGCTGCCCGGCCTGCGGCGCGTGCGCTACCTGACCTCCGACGGCCGCCGCGATGCGGCCTTCGAAGCGCGTTTCGCGCAACGCTGCGACGTCGCGCCCGGCGCCGGCGCCGACGCGGCGGTGGCCGACAGCGACATCGTCATCACCGCCACCACCGGACGCGGCCCGCTGTTCGCGCCGCAGGCGGTGCGGCCCGGTACGCATCTGAACTGCGTCGGCAGCGACACGCGCGGCAAGCGCGAGCTGGCCGAAGGCGTGCTGGCGCTGGCCAGCGTCTGGGTCGACGACCTGGCGCAGGCGCTGGCCATCGGCGAGCTGCAATGGGCGCCGCGCACGCCGGTGAAGGAGTTCGGCACGCTGCTGGCGCAAGGGGCGCCCGCGCGCCACGGCATCGCGGCGGACGCCATCACCATCTTCGACATGACGGGCCTCGCCCTGCAGGATCTTTCGGTGGCGCGCATGCTGCAACGGCGCGCTTTGGCAACCGGCACAGGCAGCAGCGTGGCCTGGCCATGGCAATGACAAGGACCATGATGAACGATTTGACCCTCCCAACTTACGCCGACGTGGTCGATGCGTCGGAACGCATCGCCGGCCACGCGCACCACACGCCGGTGGCCACCTCGCGCACCGCCAACGACGAACTGGGCGCCGAGCTGTTCTTCAAGTGCGAGAACCTGCAGCGCATGGGCGCCTTCAAGTTCCGCGGCGGCTACAACGCGCTGGCGCGCTTCAGTCCGGAGCAGCGGCGCGCCGGCGTGGTGGCGTTTTCGTCGGGGAACCACGCGCAGGCGATCGCGCTGGCGGCCAGGCTGCTGGGCATACCGGCCACCATCGTCATGCCGCTCGACGCGCCGGCCTCGAAGGTGGCCGCCACGCGCGGCTATGGCGCGCAGGTGGTCACTTACGACCGCTACACCGAAGACCGCGAGCAGATCGGCCGCGACCTGGCGCAGAAGCACGGCCTGACCCTGATCCCGCCGTACGACCACGCCGACGTGATCGCGGGCCAGGGCACGGCGGCCAAGGAATTGCTGGAGACGGTGGGCCATCTGGACGCGCTGTTCGTCTGCCTGGGCGGCGGCGGGCTGCTGAGCGGCTCGGCGCTGGCGGCGCGCGCGATCTCGCCGTCGACCAAGATTTATGGCGTGGAGCCGGAGGCGGGCAACGACGGTCAGCAATCGTTCCGCAGCGGCGCCATCGTGCACATCGAGACGCCGCAGACAATCGCCGACGGCGCCCAGACGCAGCACCTGGGCAAGCTGACTTTCCCCATCATCGCGCGCGACGTCGACGACATCCTGACCGTCAGCGACGAGCAGCTGCGCCACGAGATGCGCTTCTTCGCCGGCCGCATGAAGATGGTGGTGGAGCCGACCGGCTGCCTGGGCTTCGCCGCCGCGCGGGCGATGAAGGACCAGCTGCAGGGCAAGCGCGTCGGCGTGATCATCAGCGGCGGCAACGTCGACATCGACCGCTACGCCGAGCTGCTGCGTCACTGATCAGGCGTATTTCTTCTGCCTGAAATCGCGCAGCACCTCGTGCGCCGCGTTGTGGCCCGGCGCGCCGGTCACGCCGCCGCCGGGGTGGGTGCCCGCGCCGCAGGTGTACAGGCCGGCGATCGGGCCGCGATAGTCGGCGTGGCCCAGCATCGGCCGCGCCGAGAACAGCTGGTCCAGCCCCAGCGCGCCGTGGAAGATGTCGCCGCCGACCAGGCCGAAGGTGCGCTCCAGGTCGAGCGGGCTCATGATCTGCCGGCCCAGCACGGACTGCCTGAAGTTGGGCGCGTAGGTGTTCACGGTGTCTATCATCAAGTCGGCCACGGTGTCGCGGTGCTGGTCCCAGCTGGTGCCGTCGGGCAGCTGCGGTGCGACGTGCTGGCAGAACAGGCTGGCGACGTGTTGGCCGGGCGGCGCCAGGCTGGGGTCCAGCGTCGAGGGGATCAGCACCTCCACGATGGGCTGGCGCGCCCAGCCCAGCGCGCGGGCGTCGTGATAGGCGCGCTCCATGTAGTCCAGGCTGGGCGCGATGATGATGCCGCTGCCGTGATGCTCGGCCATCGCCTTGCCGGGCAGGCAGCTGAAGTCCGGCAGTTCCGACAGCGCCACGTTCATGCGGAAGGTGCCGGAGCCGCAGCGCCAGCCTTCCATGCGGCGCAAAAAGTCGGCGGGCAGGGCGGCTGCGTCCACCAGCGAGGTGTACAGCAGGCGCGGATTGAGATTGGACACCACCACCCGCGCGTCGAGCCGCTCGCCCTTGGCGGTGACCACGCCCACCGCGCGGCCCTTCTCCAGCAGCACCTCGCGCACGCCGCAGCCGGTGCGGATCTCGACCCCGCGCGCCTCGGCCGAGCGCGCCATCGCCTGCGTGATCGCGCCCATGCCGCCGATGGCGTGGCCCCACGCGCCCTTCTTGCCGTTGACCTCGCCGAAGACGTGGTGCAGCAGCACGTAGGCGGAACCGGGCGTGTATGGGCTGGCGTAGTTGCCGACGATGCTGTCGAAGCCGTAGGCGGCCTTGATCGGCGCGCTCTCGAACCAGCCGTCCAGGTAGTCGCCGGCCGACTTGGTGAACAGGTCCAGCAGCTCGCGCTGGGTGGCGATGGGCAGCTTGCGCATGCGGTTGCCCAGGCCGCCGGCCTTGATCAGCTCGGGCAGGGCGCTGAGCCAGCCGCCCTGGACCAGGTTGGGCGGCGTTTGCAGCACGGTGTCGCGCAGCAGCCCGGCTGCCGTTTCCAGATGCCGGGCGTAGGCTTGCAGGCGGCCGGCGTCGCGCGGCGAGAACTTCGCCACCTCGGCCTCGGTCTGGCCGGCGCCGATTTTCAGGTAGCGGCCGTCGTCCAGCGGCAGGAAATTCGACAGCGGCCGCTCGACGATGTGGAGGCCGTGTTTTTTTAGTTCCAGATCGTCGATCACCTTGGGGTTGAGCAGCGACACGGTGTACGCCGCCACCGAATTGCGGAAGCCGGGATGGAATTCCTCGGTCACCGCCGCGCCGCCGACCACGCCGCGCTGCTCCAGCACGGTGACCTTCAGGCCGGCCTTGGCCAGATAGTGGGCGCACACCAGGCCGTTGTGGCCGCCGCCGATAATGATCACGTCGCGCATCGATACTCTCCTCGGATTCAGAAGCATCATTGTGCGGACGTCGTCGGCAAATTGCATTGCGCAGGCCGACGAATTGCGGGAATATACTGAGCAAAATGACGAACACTTCGGCAAAAGGAAATAATGGACGACATCGATCAGCAATTGCTTGCCCTGTTGCGCGAGAACGCGCGCGCCACCACGAGCGATCTGGCGCGCAAGCTCGGGCTGTCGCGCACCACGGTGCAAAGCAGGATTGAGCGCCTGGAGCGAACCGGCGTGGTGATCGGCTACACGGTGCGCACCAGCGCCGACCATCGTGCCGGACTGGTGCGGGCGCTGGTGATGATCACGGCCACGCCCAAGCTCACGCCCGGCATCGAACGGGCCCTGCGCAAGTTCGCCGCCGTGCGCACGCTGCACTCGGTGAATGGAATCTACGACTTCATCGCCGGCGTTGAAGCCGGATCGGTGGAGGAGCTCGATGCCGTAGTGGACCGCATAGGCGCGCTCGACGGCGTAGAACGTACCGCCACCTCAATCCTGATGACGACCCGCATCGATCGCTAAAATTTGGGTCAATAAAATTGAGGGCAAATAAAATTGGGGTCAAGTCTGGCATTCGGACACGAGCTCAGCCGTAAGCGGTCGGTTACGGCTGAGCTCGTGTCCGAATGTCAGACTTGACCCCCCGGGTTACGCTGAGTTCGTGTCCGAATGCCAGACTTGACCCCAGTTGTTCGGCGTTAAAAAAGCCGCGCGGCTTGCACCGGGCGGCTTTCGGCTGGAGCCTGACGGGATCAGGCGGCCGGCAGCTTGGCGAACTGCTCGCGCATCTTGTCCAGCGTGGCCGAGAAGTTGGCGACGCGTTCCTTCTCCTGCGCCACCACCTCGGCCGGCGCGCGGGCGACGAAGCTCTCGTTCGACAGCTTGCCGTTGGCCTTGTTGATCTCGCCTTCAACGCGGGCGATCTCTTTCGACAAACGCTCGCGCTCGGCCTTCACATCGATCTCCACCTTCAGCATCAGCTTGGTTGTGCCGACGATCGATACGGCGGCCGGCGATTCCGGCAGCGCGTCGACGATCTGCACCTCGGCCAGCTTGCCCAGCGACTGGATGTACGGCGCGAACACCTCCATCGCCGCCTTGTCCGCCGCATTGGTCGGCTCGACGATCAGCGGCACGCGCAGCGACGGCGCCAGTTGCATCTCGCCGCGCAGGTTGCGGGTGGCGTCGGTCAGCGCCTTCAGTTGCTGCATCCACGCCTCGGCCGATTCGTCGATGGCGGCGGTGTTGGCGATCGGGTAGGGCTGCATCATGATCGAGTCGCCAGTCTTGCCTGCCAGCGGCGCGACGGCCTGCCACAGCGCCTCGGTGACGAACGGAATGATCGGATGCGCCAGGCGCAGCACCACTTCCAGCACGCGCAGCAGCGTGTGGCGGGTGGCGCGCTGCTGGCCTTCGGTGCCGCTCTGCACCTGCACCTTGGCCACTTCCAGATACCAGTCGCAATACTCGTCCCACACGAACTTGTAGATGGTCGAGGCGATGTTGTCGAAGCGGTAGTCCTCGAAGCCCTTGGCCACGTCCAGCTCGGCCTTCTGCAGCAGCGAGATGATCCACTTGTCGGCGTTCGACAGGTCGGCCACGCTGGCCGAGCAATCCTTGCCCTCGGTGTTCATCAGCACGAAGCGGGTGGCGTTCCACAGCTTGTTGCAGAAGTTGCGGTAGCCTTCGGCGCGGCCCAGGTCGAAGTTGATGTTGCGGCCCAGCGAGGCGTACGACGCCATCGTGAAGCGCACCGCGTCGGTGCCGTAGGCGGCGATCCCCTCCGGGAACTCCTTGCGGGTGGCCTTGGCGATCTTCTCGGCCGCCTTCGGGTTCATCAGGCCGGTGGTGCGCTTCTCCACCAGCGCCTCGACGCCGATGCCGTCGATCAGGTCGATCGGGTCCAGCGTGTTGCCCTTGGACTTGGACATTTTCTGGCCGGTCGAGTCGCGCACCAGGCCGTGCACGTACACGGTCTCGAACGGCACCTTGCCCGTGAAGTGCGCGGTCATCATGACCATGCGCGCCACCCAGAAGAAGATGATGTCGAAGCCGGTCACCAGCACCGACGACGGCAGGAAGGCCTTGATGTCGGGCGTTTCCTCCGGCCAGCCGAGAGTCGAGAACGGCACCAGCGCGGACGAGAACCACGTGTCGAGCACGTCGTTGTCGCGGGTCAGCATGCCGGTGCTGCCGGCGGCGTGCTGCTTGGCGCGCGCTGCTTCCTCGGTTTTGGCGACGAAGACGTTGCCCTTTTCGTCGTACCAGGCCGGGATCTGGTGGCCCCACCACAGTTGGCGCGAGATGCACCAGTCCTGAATGTTGTTGAGCCACTGGTTGTAGGTGGTGCTCCAGTTTTCCGGCACGAACTTGATCTCGCCGCTGGCGACCTTGTCCAGCGCGGTCTCGGCGATCGATTTGCCTGGGAAGAAAGTGCCTTCCGGCGCCGGCTTGCTCATGGCGACGAACCACTGGTCGGTCAGCATCGGTTCGATGACGACGCCGGTGCGGTCGCCGCGCGGCACCATCAGCTTGTGCGGCTTGATCTGTTCCAGCAAGCCTTGCGCTTCCAGGTCGGCGACGATCTGCTTGCGCGCGGCGAAGCGGTCCAGGCCGCGGTAGGCGGCCGGCGCTTCGTCGCTGATCTTGGCGTCCAGCGTCAGGATGGATGGCATGTCCAGGTTGTGGCGTTGGCCGACGGCGTAGTCGTTGAAGTCGTGCGCGGGCGTGATCTTCACGCAGCCGGTGCCGAATTCCTTGTCGACGTATTCGTCGGCGATGATCGGGATCTCGCGTTCCGACAGCGGCAGCTTGAGCATCTGGCCCACCAGCGACTGGTAGCGCTCGTCGGTCGGGTCCACCGCCACGGCGACGTCGCCCAACATGGTTTCGGGACGGGTGGTGGCCACGGTCAGCGTGCCGCTGCCGTCGGCCAGCGGGTACTTGATGTACCACATCGAGCCGTCTTCCTCTTCCGACACCACTTCCAGATCCGAGACGGCGGTGCCCAGCACCGGATCCCAGTTGACCAGGCGCTTGCCGCGGTAGATCAGGCCCTGTTCGTGCAAACGCACGAAGACGTCGGTGACGACCTTCGAGCGCGGCTCGTCCATCGTGAAGTATTCGCGCTTCCAGTCGGGCGAGGCGCCCAGGCGGCGCATCTGGCCGGTGATGGTGGAGCCGGATTTCTCTTTCCACTCCCACACCTTCTTGACGAACTCTTCGCGGCCCAGGTCGTGGCGCGAGATTTTCTGCGCGTCCAGCTGGCGCTCCACCACGATCTGCGTGGCGATGCCGGCGTGGTCGGTGCCGGGGATCCAGGCGGTGTTGTGGCCCAGCATGCGATGGTAGCGGGTCAGGCCGTCCATGATGGTCTGGTTGAAGGCATGGCCCATGTGCAGGGTGCCGGTCACGTTCGGCGGCGGCAGCTGGATGCTGAAGGACGGTTTGCCGGCGTCGAGGGTGGCGGTGTAGTAACCGCGCTGTTCCCACTCGGTGCGCCAGAATTGTTCAATGTCGGCAGGCTCGAAAGACTTGGCTAATTCCATGATTTGGCAGCTTAAATTTGGAGAAACAACCATTATAGATGACGCGGCAAGCCATGAGCAGATCGCCGCTTGTTAAACTCTGGACATTTCCCGCTCCGGTGTCGAATTCCGCAAGATTTTTGACTCGCCCCGCCGAAGAGCATACCGTTGCCCGTCCCTACAATGTTTTTTTGACATGGAGACGGAAATGACAACTCGACTCATTGCTGTGCTGACCGCCGGCCTGCTGGCCGGCGCCTCGGCTTCCGCACTGGCCCAGTCCGACAAGGTCTGGATCAGCGTCGGCGACGCCGCCTATGCGCAATTGCAGAAGGTGGCGCCGCAGGCGCTGGCGCGCGAGAGCCGCGCCAGCTTCGCCGCCCGGCCGGGCCACGAGCGGGTCCACCTGGTCGAGGTCGACGAGCAGCAGATGCTGGCGCTGTCGGCCGCCGTGCACCGCAAGCTGCGCCGCTGCGGCGGCTTCATGTTCCACGCCAGCGAGGCGGCCGGCATCGCCGCGCTCACGCCGCCCAAGGCCGGCGCCGCGCAACTGGCCGTGGCGCGGCCGTCGTACGCGATTGACCAGCAAAGCGTGGTCAACCCCATGCTGACGCAAATGCAGGCCAGTAACATCGGCCAGACCATCGTCGACATGTCGGCCTACGCCAACCGCTACTACACCACCAACAACGGCGTCAACGCCTCGAACTGGCTCAAGCAGCGCTGGGCCACGATGGCGGCCGGCCGCAGCGACATCGCCGTGACCCAGTACACGCACGCCTCGTGGCCGCAGAAGTCGGTGATCCTGACCATCACCGGCACCGACAACCCGAACGAGGTGGTGGTGCTGGGCGGCCACCTCGACTCGATCAATCAGGCCGGCACCGGCGAGACCACCAGGGCGCCCGGCGCCGACGACGACGCCTCCGGCATCGCCAGCCTGACCGAGGTGCTGCGGGTGATGATCGCCAGCGGCTACAAGCCGCGCCGCACCATCAAGCTGATCGGCTACGCCGCCGAGGAGGTGGGCCTGCGCGGCTCGCAGGACATCGCCCAGAACCACCAGGCCAACAACGTCAACGTGGTCGGCGTGATGCAGCTCGACATGACCAACTACCAGGGCTCGGCCGACGACATCTACCTGTTCACCGACTACACCGACAACGCGCAGAACACCTTTGTCGCCAACCTGATCGCGACCTACCTGCCGACCCTGAAGGTCGGCCACGACCAGTGCGGCTACGCCTGCTCCGACCACGCCTCGTGGAACGCGGCCGGCTACTGGACGTCGATGCCGTTCGAGACGGCCATGGGCGAGGACGATCCCTACATCCACACCGCCAACGACACCTACGCCAACACCGGCAACCAGGCCGACCACGCGCTCAAGTTCGCGCGCATGGCGCTGGCCTACGCGGTCGAGCTGGGCAGCGACGGCCCGGGTGTGACGCCGCCGGCCGATCATAGCGAGACCTACACCGGCACCTTGAGCCGGGGCCAGACGCGCGCCTACGGCCCGTTCGCGGTGGCCGCCAACGGCAGCTTCAAGGCCACGCTCGGCGGCAGCGGCGACACCGACCTGTACGTGCGCAAGGCCGGCCCGGCCAGCACGAGCAGCTACGACTGCAAGTCCGACGGCCCCACCAGCACCGAGAGCTGCAGCGTGTCCTACGCCGCCAACGGCAACGCCTACGTGCTGCTGAACGGCTACGCCGCGTCCAGCTACACGCTGACCGTGAGCTATCCGCCGCAGTAGAGGCGACCGGGCGGCCGGCTTGTTGCGGCCGCCCCATCTGCGGTATTCTTGCGCGATACCCAACAGGAGACCGCCATGCCCAGCTTTGAAACCCTCACCCTCGACGTCGCCGACCACATCGCCACCGTGCGCCTGAACCGCCCGGAAAAACTCAACGCCATGAACCTGGCGATGTGGCACGACATCCGCAGCGTCTTCCAGCACATCGACGCCACGCCGGAGATCCGCGTGGCGATCCTGGAGGGCGAGGGCAAGGCCTTCACCGCCGGCATCGACCTGCAGATGATGATGGGCCTGGGCGCGCAGATCCGCGACGAGTGCGACGGCCGCACGCGCGAGAACCTGCGCCGCATCATCCTCGACCTGCAAGACACCCTGACCAGCCTGGAGCGCTGCCGCAAGCCGGTGCTGGCCGCCGTGCACGGCGCCTGCGTGGGCGGCGGCATCGACCTGATCTGCTGCGCCGATATGCGCTACTGCGCGGACGACGCCTGGTTCAGCATCAAGGAGATCGACATCGGCATGACCGCCGACGTCGGCACGCTGCAGCGGCTGCCGCGCCTGATCGGCGAGGGCATGGCGCGTGAGCTGGCCTACACCGCGCGCCGGGTCGACGCCGCCGAGGCGAAGGAGATCCGCCTGGTCAACCGCGTGTTCGACTCGCCCGAGGCGCTGCGCGCCGGCGTGCGCGCGCTCGCCGCCGACATCGCGGCCAAGGCGCCGCTGGCGATCCGCGGCGTGAAGGAAATGATCGGCTACGCGCGCGACCACTCGGTGGCCGACGGCCTCAACTACAACGCCACCTGGAACGCCGCCATGCTGATGTCGGCCGACCTGCAGGAGGCGATGATGTCCGGCATGGGCAAGCGGCCGCCGGCGTTCAGGGACTAGCCGCCCAGCGCGGCCCGGGCCAGCGCGTCGAGCTCGCGCTGCATGGCGGCGATCGGCGGCGGCTCGGGCGCGTCCACCCACCAGGCCATCGCCTCGACCACGCCGCCGGCCACGAAGCGGGCCACCCATGGATGCGCCGCCGCCGGGTGGGCCCGCCGTTTCAGTTCGATCTGCACCAGCTGGCACACCATGTGCCTGAACCGGCGCGCCACGCCCTGTCCGCCGCGCCTGCCGATGGCCGCGCGGAAGACGTCGCGCTGCTGCGCCATGTGCTCCAGCAGGCCGGCCAGGAAGTGGCAGTCCGCCTGCCCGGCCTCCGCCGTCTGCGCCGCGATCATGTCGCGCAGGTCGTTCAACCCCGCCGACAGCAGCTCGTCCTTGCTCTGGTAGTGCACATAGAAGGTTGAGCGGCCCACGTTCGCCCGGTCGCAGATCTCCTGGATGGTCAGCTGGTCCCAGCCGCGCAGCGCCATCAGGTCCAGCATCGCGTCGCGCAGCGCGGCCTTGGTCTTGAGGACGCGGCGATCCGGTTCGGGGGGGCGGTCGGTCATGGGGTTCCTGGACATTAAGCGGCGGATTGTCTGCTATCGGACACCGGCCCGGCCTGCGCGCTGTCGCGGACGGCGGGCGGGGGCGATCATGGACACCTGTCTACTTCAGGAGTGTAAACCATGTCCGATTCCCGTGTTGCCGCGCGCTGGCCGCGCTATCTGTTTTATCCGCTTGCGCTGGCTGCCACGCTGGCCTTCATTCTGGCCTCGGTCGGCGGCTGGCTCGGCCCGCTCGGCAAGGCGTATCCGGCTTACCTGGCGGCCATGATCGCGACGATGGTGACCCTCGAACGCCTGATGCCGGCGCGCCGCGAGTGGAACATGACCAGGACCTCGTTGCTCACGCGCGACCTGCCCATGCTGGTCGTCAATGGCGCGACCATCGCCGCGACCACCTGGGCCGTGACCTGGCTGGCCGCCCATCACGGCGGACTGCCGGTGTTGCGCAGCAGCCTGCACTGGCAGGCCGAAGCGGTCTGCGCGGTGCTGCTGTCGGACTTCCTGTGGTACTGGCTGCACCGCTACAGCCACGAGGGACGTGGCCCGCTGGCGCGCTGGCTGTGGAAGACCCACGCGATCCACCACCTGCCCGGCGAGGTCTATGTGTTCATGCACGTGGTGGGCCATCCGATCAACAGCGCCTACGTGCGCGTGCTGCTGATGCTGCCGGCCATCCTGTTCGGCTTCTCGCCGGAGGCCGTGTTCGCGGCATCGGTATTCAATGGCTTCCAGGGGCTGGTGTCGCACTTCAATGTCGACGCCAGGGCGGGATGGTTCAACCGCCTGCTGACCGGCACCGAGCTGCACCGCTTCCACCACAGCGCCAGCCGGGAGGAGCTTGGAAACTATGGCGCCACCGTCTCGATCTGGGACCAGTTGTTCGGCACCTTCCGCCTGCCGGCCGCCGCGCCGCGCCGGCTCGGCGTCGACGACCGTGCGCGCTATCCCGGCGACCGCCAGTGGTTGCGGCTGTTGGGCTTGCCCTTCCACTGACAGGGCAAGCCGGCAGGGCGCCTTACGGCTTCAGGTTGAAGTTGACGTTGGCCTGATCGACCAGCGAAATATCGACCAGCGGCAGGCTGGCCGTGGTGTAGCCCTCGGCCGACGCCTCGACCATGTATTTGCCCGGACCCGGCAGCACCGTGGCGGCGCTGGCGAACTGCAGCGGCAGCGTGGCGCTGTACACCGCGTAGCGCGGCGCGGCGACCGGCAGTCCGCCCAGCGTGTAGGCGCCGCTGGCCAGGTCGGCGCCGCGGTACTTGACGGTCACGGTCGGCCCGGCCGCCAGGCTCTGCTTGGCCGCGACATAGGCGCTGGCGGTGCTGCTGGCCGGCGTCAGCGTGACGGTGCCGGCTATGCTGCCGCCGGCGCTGGCCGGCAGCGTGATCGGCGCGGCGGCCGTGCTGATGGCCACCGTGGCCGAGGTGCTGGTCACCGGCACCGCGCCCACCACGGCGGCGGCGCTGTTGTCGGCCGTGACCACCACGTCATAGTTCCCCAGCGGCAGGCGGCTCAGCGCGAACTCGCCGGTGGTGGCGTTGGGCGTGGTGGCGCTGACGATGGCGCCGTTCTGCTGCGCCGACACCGTCACGTGGCTGGCCAGCAGCGCGGTCGAGACAAAGCCGCCGATGCCGTTGAGCGTGGTCGGGATCACCTTCACCACCGGTTTCAGCGCGTACTTGCCGTTGCCCTTGGTGAGCACCGATTTGCAGGCGTCGAAGTCCAGCACCAGGTCGACCCGCTGGCCGGCCGCCACGTCGAAGGCGTTGACCAGCTTGATGCCGCTCTGCACCGCGCTCGGGGTGTCGAGCGACACCTCGGCGGTGCCGCCGGTGACCACCACCGAGTTGGCCAGGCCGCTGCCGGTGTTGGGGTCGAGCACCAGCCGCAGCTGGTTGTAATGGCCCGCGCTCAGCGAGGTCTGGCCCAGCGCCTCCAGCGCGCCGTTGGTCAGGTTCAGCAGGTTGATCTTGCGGGCCGGACTGAGCGTGATGTCGGTCCAGCCGGCGTCGGTGTCGCTGGCGGTGCTGCTCTGGTTGACGCGCACCTTGTTGACGGTGACGTTGACGGCGTCGAAACCGCACGACGGCGCGTCCGTCATCGACACCGACAGCGTGCCCAGAGTGCTGGGCGGCGTGCTGTCGCCCCCGCCCCCGCCCCCGCCGCCGCCGCAGGCGCTCAGCCCGGCTGCCGCGAGGGCCGCGACGGCGGCCAGGTAGATGGATGGGTGTGCTGGCTTCATGATGATTCTCCCGAAAATCGCGCGTGGGGCGCTTGTTGTGGCGACGGTGGTGTCGCTGTGGGGATATTGTGAGTTCCTTTCAGAAACTATTATGTGTGATGCCTCACATAGCGCGCAGCTCTTACAATTGTTACACATCGGCTCGTTATACACGCCATACCAGGTATTGTGGTTTTTTTCACGCGGACATTGTCCGGGCGGCGCGGCCGAGCGTATAATCGGCCCCGCTGCCGCAAGGTGGCACACGCTAGGGGTCCTGCGCATTGCGATGCGCGGGTGAGAAATACCCTCCGAACCTGATCTGGATAATGCCAGCGAAGGGAAGCTTAGGACATCGCCGCCAAATCTGATGGGAGGCGCGGTCCAACCTCCTTTGCTGGCTCCTGTAGCTAACGAAGGAGCCAAATGAACGCCAATCCCAAATTCCTGTCCGCCACCGCCACGGTGGACGAGGCAGCCGTCAAGCCATTACCGAACTCGCGCAAGGTCTACGTCGAGGGCGGCCGTCCCGACATCCGCGTGCCGATGCGCGAGATCACCCAGGCCGACACGCCGGCCTCGTTCGGCTTCGAAGCCAATCCGCCGATCTACGTCTACGACACCTCCGGCCCGTACACCGATCCGGACGCGGTGATCGACATCCGCTCCGGCCTGGCCGCGACCCCGCGCCTGCCGTGGATCCTGGAGCGCGACGACACCGAGGAACTGGACGGCCCGACCTCCGAATACGGCCAGGCGCGCCTGGCGGACCCGGCGCTGGCCGAACTGCGCTTCAACCTGCACCGCAAGCCGCGCCGCGCGCGCGAAGGCAGGAACGTCACGCAGATGCACTACGCGCGCCAGGGCATCGTCACGCCCGAGATGGAATTCGTCGCCATCCGCGAGAACCTGCGCCGCCAGGAGTACCTGGAAAACCTGAAGAAATCCGGCCCCATGGGCCAGCGCCTGGCCGACCTGATGGGCCGCCAGCATCCGGGGCAATCGTTCGGCGCCAGCATCCCGGCCGAGATCACGCCGGAGTTCGTGCGCGAGGAAATCGCCCGCGGCCGCGCCATCATCCCGGCCAACATCAACCACCCGGAAATCGAGCCGATGATCATCGGCCGCAACTTCCTGGTCAAGATCAACGCCAACATCGGCAACTCCGCCGTCACCTCGTCGATCGGCGAGGAAGTCGAGAAGATGACCTGGGCCATCCGCTGGGGCGGCGACAACGTCATGGACCTGTCCACCGGCAAGCACATCCACGAAACGCGCGAATGGATCATCCGCAACAGCCCGGTGCCGATCGGCACGGTGCCGATCTACCAGGCGCTGGAAAAGGTCAACGGCAAGGCCGAGGACCTGACCTGGGAAATCTTCCGCGACACCCTGATCGAGCAGGCCGAGCAGGGCGTCGACTACTTCACCATCCACGCCGGCGTGCTGCTGCGCTACGTGCCGATGACGGCCAAGCGCCTGACCGGCATCGTCTCGCGCGGCGGCTCCATCATGGCCAAGTGGTGCCTGGCGCACCACAAGGAATCGTTCCTGTACACGCACTTCGAAGAGATCTGCCAGATCATGAAGGCCTACGACGTCTCGTTCTCGCTGGGCGACGGCCTGCGGCCCGGCTCGATCTACGACGCCAACGACGAGGCCCAGCTGGGCGAGCTGAAGACCCTGGGCGAGCTGACCCAGATCGCCTGGAAGCACGACGTGCAGGTGATGATCGAGGGTCCGGGCCACGTGCCGATGCAGCTGATCAAGGAGAACATGGACCTGCAGCTGGAGCAGTGCCACGAGGCGCCGTTCTACACGCTGGGGCCGTTGACCACCGACATCGCGCCCGGCTACGACCACATCACCTCGGGCATCGGCGCCGCGCAGATCGGCTGGTACGGCACGGCCATGCTGTGCTACGTCACGCCGAAAGAACACCTGGGGCTGCCGGACAAGAACGACGTCAAGGACGGCATCATCACCTACAAGATCGCCGCCCACGCGGCCGACCTGGCCAAGGGCCATCCGGGCGCGCAGATCCGCGACAACGCGCTGTCGAAGGCGCGCTTCGAATTCCGCTGGGACGACCAGTTCAACATCGGCCTCGACCCGGACAAGGCGCGCGAATTCCACGACGAGACGCTGCCCAAGGACTCGGCCAAGGTGGCGCACTTCTGCTCGATGTGCGGCCCGCATTTCTGCTCGATGAAGATCACGCAGGAAGTGCGCGAATTCGCCGCGGCCAACGGCGTGTCGGACGGCGCGGCGCTGGAGCAGGGCATGCAGGTCAAGGCGGTGGAGTTCATCAAGAACGGCGCCGAGCTGTACCGCAAGCTGTGAGGCCGGCATGATCGACATCGAATTGAACGGCGCCCCGTACCGGGTGCCGCCGCGGCAGACGCTGGACCAGCTGATCGACGCCCTGTCGCTGAGCGGGCAGGCGCTGGCGCTGGCGGTCAACCGCGCGGTGGTGCCGCGCCAGCAGTGGCCGCAGCGCGAACTGCAGCCGCAGGACCGGGTCGACATCGTGCGCGCCATCGGCGGCGGCTAAATTAAATTGGGGTCAAGTCTGACATTCGGACACGAGCTCTGCCGTAAGCGCCCGCTTACGGCAGAGCTCGTGTCCGAATGTCAGACTTGACCCCACAAGGAGAGCAACATGAACGCATCATCCCAAGACCTGCTGACCATCGCGGGCAAGAGCTACAAGTCGCGGCTGCTGGTGGGCAGCGGCAAGTACAAGGACCTTCAACAAACCCGCGAGGCGACCGACGCCGCCGAGGCGGAGATCATCACCGTGGCCATCCGCCGCGTCAACATCGGCCAGGACCCCAAGGCGCCGAGCCTGCTGGACGTGCTGCCGCCGTCGCAGTACACCATCCTGCCCAACACGGCCGGCTGCTACACCGCCAAGGACGCGGTCTACACGCTGCAGATGGCGCGCGAGCTGCTCAACGGCCACAAGCTGGTCAAGCTGGAGGTGCTGGGCGACGAGAAGACCCTGTTCCCCCACATGCCGGAAACCCTGCTCGCCGCCGAGGCGCTGGTCAAGGACGGCTTTGACGTCATGGTCTACTGCAGCGACGATCCGATCCAGGCCAAGCTGCTGGAGGACATCGGCTGCGTGGCGGTGATGCCGCTGGCCTCGCTGATCGGCTCCGGCATGGGCATCCTCAATCCGTGGAACCTGTCGCTGATCATCGAGCAGGCCAGGGTGCCGGTGCTGGTCGACGCCGGCGTCGGCACGGCCTCGGACGCGGCCATCGCCATGGAACTGGGCTGCGACGGCGTGCTGATGAACACGGCCATCGCCGGCGCCCGCGATCCGGTGCGCATGGCGCGCGCCATGAAGCTGGGCGTGCAGGCCGGCCGTGAGGCCTACCTGGCCGGCCGCATCGCCCGCAAGTTTGCCGCCTCGCCGTCCTCGCCGATGGCGGGCCGGCTGGCATGAGCGAGCGCCTGTCCTCGCAAGTGGCGGCGCAGCTGATGGCGCAACTGGTGGCGCGCCCCTGCGTGCTGGTGTTCGCCGGCCTCGATCCGTCCGGCGGCGCCGGTATCGCCGCCGACCTGCAGGCGGTGGCCGGGCAGGGCGCGCACGCGCTCACCGTGGCCACCGCGCTGACGGTGCAGGACAACGACCGCGTCTACGGCGTGCAGCCGGTCGACGGCGCCATGGTGCTGCGCCAGGCCCAGGCGCTGGTCGACAAGATGACGGTGCGCGCGGTGAAGATCGGCATCCCCGGCAGCGCCGCCAACGCGCTGGCCATCGCCGAGATCATCAGCCGCCTGCGCCGCCGCCAGCCTGAGCTGCCGGTGGTGCTGGACCCGGTGCTGGCCAGCGGCCACGGCGACCTGCTCTCGCGCGGCGACGCGGTGCAGGCGCTGGCGCCGCTGCTGCCGCTGGTCACGCTGCTCACGCCCAACGGCCCGGAGGCGCTGGCGCTGACCGGCGCCGGCGAACCTTCCGCGCAGGCGCAGGCGCTGCGCGCGCGCGGCTGCCGCCATGTGCTGATCACCGGCGGCCACGATGGCGGCGACGAGGTGGTCAACCGCTGGTTCGGCCCCGGCGCGGCGCCGCTGCAGCGCCTGTCCGATCCCGGCCCGCAGGGCGACTCGCGCGACTGGACCTGGCCGCGCCTGGGCGGCGAATTCCACGGCAGCGGCTGCACGCTGGCCTCGGCCGCCGCCGGCCAGCTGGCGCTGGGCATGTCGATGGAACGCGCGCTGGAGCTGGCGCAACAGTACTGCTATCGCGCGCTGCGCGGCGCCTACACGGTGGCCGCAGGCCAGCGCATCCCGCACCGCCTACCCCTGATTTAACCGCCCATCATCGAGAGCACATCATGCAAGGACTTTATTTGGTTACGCCCAACTGGGACGACACCGGCCGGCTGCTGGAACTGAGCGAACGGGCGCTCGCCGCCGCGCAGGGCGCGCAGCCCGGCGTGGCGCTGCTGCAGTACCGCCACAAGGAGGCCGGCCCCGGCCAGCGTCTGGATCAAGCCGGCGCGCTGCTGGCGTTGTGCCGGCGCTACGGCGTGCCCTTCATCGTCAACGATCACGTCGACCTGTGCGAGCAGACCGGCGCCGACGGCGTCCACCTGGGCGGCACCGACGCCGAGGTGGCGCAGGTGCGCGCCCGGCTGGGTCCGGACAAGATCATCGGCGCCTCCTGCTACGGCGACCTGCCGCGCGCGCTGCAGGCGCAGGCGGCCGGCGCCAGCTATGTGGCCTTCGGCGGCTTCTACCCGTCGCGCGTGAAGAAATACGCAGTCACTACCAAGATGGAGATCCTCGACGAGGCGCGCGCGGCGATCCAGGTGCCGACCGTGGTGATCGGCGGCATGACGCCGGACAACGCCGCGCCACTGGCCGCGCGCGGGGCGTCCATGGTGGCGGCCATCAGCAGCGTCTATCTGGCCGACGACGTCGGCGCCGCCGTGGCCGCGTTCCTGCGGCTGTACGCTGGTGAAAAAACGGGCACATAAAACGCTTGGGGGATGGGTGGATTTCCGCCTTATAATTGGAGCGTTAGCTTAAGCCTAAGGTGGCCGCCACATGAATGTCCCTTCCAGCCAGAAGCGTCTGATCCTGATCGTCGACGACGACCCATTGCTGCTCGATTTCCTGGGCGAGGTGCTGGGCCACGCCGGCTACGACATCCTCAAGGCCTCGTCGGCCGAACAGGCCCTGCAGCAGATCGCCCAGCGCGAACCGGACCTGGCCCTGCTCGACATCCACATGCCCGGCATGAACGGACTGGAGCTGGCCAAGCAGCTGCACGCGACCAGCTCGGTGCCGTTCATGTTCCTGTCCGGCCGCGGCGACGCCGACGCCGGCAAGCAGGCCGCGTCCTACGGCGCGGTCGGCTTCCTGGTCAAGCCGGTCGACGAGAAGCACCTGATGCCGGCCTTCGCCGCCGGCCTGGCGCGCGCGGACGAAATCCGCCAGCTGCGGCGCACCGAGCTCAACCTGAACGCCGCGCTGGCCGCCGGCCGCGAGACCAGCCTGGCGGTCGGCCTGCTGATGTGCAAATTCCAGACCGACCGCAACACCGCCTTCGAGGTGCTGCGCGACCACGCCCGCTCCAACCGCCGCAAGGTCAACGAGGTGGCCGACCAGCTGCTGGCCGCCGAGGAAATGTTGAACGGCTTGCACGCCGCCTTCAACCAGCGTCTGAAAAAGTAAACGCCGCTGGTTTTTTTATCGGCATCTTCTTGCTTTGTGGCACCCTTCATGTAGACTGTGTCTATAGCGGCAGGCCAGTCCTGCCCGCTTCGTAGTAGTGCGGCGGGGCCTCCAACCTGCGCCTGCCGCCTCTTCGGCCGCCTGTCCCCTGCGACCGTCATACATTCTTCGGCCCAACTCCGCCGACCCCCGCGTTGCTCCAACAGCCCATGCTGCCGGCACCGCATCCCTATCAGTTTTGTGTGCGGAGACACTTATGACGAACGAATATTCCCAGGATACCTACCGTCCCTTCAGCGAGCAGGACGTCGGCGCCGCGATCGGTTTCTCGGTGTTTGCGGAGGCGCCGCGCGTGCTGCATGTGGACGCCGATCCCGATACCGCGCTGGTGCTGTCGATGCTGCTGGTGCCGGAAACCCAGGTCACCCACGTGGCCTCGCTGGCCGCGGCCGAGCTGATGCTGCTGGAGCGCCGCTTCGCGCTGGTGGTGCTCGATCCCGACCTGCCCGACGGCGACGGCGCCAGCCTGCTGACCCAGCTGCAACAGCGCCATCCCCACGTGCGCGTGCTGGTGTACTCGGCGCGCCATCCCGAGCGGCACACGGCCGGCGGCGCCTTCCTGCCCAAGCCGTGGACCTCGCCGCGCCAGCTGTGGCGCACCGTGTCCGAGCTGCTGGGCATAGGCGCGGCGATGCCGGCCGAACCGCAGTAATCGCCCGCGCCACAGAACGTCCCCGGCTTGCTATCATGGCGAACCACCGGAACGGCCCTCCGTTCCGGTCTCCCGAACAACGCAGCCACAGGACGAACAATGAAAACCAAAGCAGCTATCGCATGGCAGGCGGGCAAACCGCTGACGATCGAGGAAGTGGAACTGGGCGGCCCGCGCGAAGGCGAGGTGCTGGTCGAGATCAAGGCCACCGGCATCTGCCACACCGACTACTACACCCTGTCCGGCGCCGATCCGGAAGGCATCTTCCCGGCCATCCTCGGCCATGAGGGCGCCGGCGTGGTGGTCGACGTCGGCCCCGGCGTCAAGTCGCTCAGGAAGGACGACCACGTCATCCCGCTGTACACGCCCGAATGCCGCCAGTGCAAATTCTGCCTGTCGCAGAAGACCAACCTGTGCCAGTCGATCCGGGCTACCCAGGGCCGCGGCCTGATGCCGGACGCCACCAGCCGCTTCTCCATCGACGGCAAGCCGATCTACCACTACATGGGCACGTCGACCTTCTCCAACTACATCGTGGTGCCGGAGATCGCGCTGGCCAAGATCCGCGAGGACGCGCCGTTCGACAAGGTGTGCTACATCGGTTGCGGCGTCACCACCGGCGTGGGCGCGGTGCTGTTCACGGCCAAGGTCGAGGCGGGCGCCAACGTGGTGGTGTTCGGCCTGGGCGGCATCGGCCTGAACGTGATCCAGGCGGCCAGGATGGTGGGCGCCGACAAGATCATCGGGGTCGACATCAACCCGGCCCGCCAGGAGATGGCGCGCAAGTTCGGCATGACCCACTTCATCAATCCCAAGCAGGTGGAGAACGTGGTCGACGCCATCGTCCAGCTGACCGACGGCGGCGCCGACTACAGCTTCGAGTGCATCGGCAACACCACCACCATGCGCCAGGCGCTCGAGTGCTGCCACAAGGGCTGGGGCCAGTCCATCATCATCGGCGTGGCGGCGGCGGGGCAGGAGATCTCCACCCGTCCATTCCAGCTGGTCACGGGCCGGGTGTGGAAGGGTTCCGCGTTCGGCGGCGCGCGCGGGCGCACCGACGTGCCGAAGATCGTCGACTGGTACATGGAGGGCAAGCTCAATATCGACGACCTGATCACCCACCGCCTGCCGCTCGAGCGCATCAACGAGGGCTTCGACCTGATGAAGAGCGGCGAATCGATCCGCTCGGTGGTGATCTACTGACGTCCGTCGCGGCGGATTGCGGCTGGCTCCGCCAAAGCTGCATTCCGTCGCAATCCGCAGGCGTTCGGCGAGGTGTTTGACTACAGTGGAGTCATGGAAGCAAGGCCCACCACTGAAGGAGCAACATCATGAACGTACTGAAAAACATGGAACTGATCTTCGTCGCCAGCGCCGTCATCCTGTGCGCCACCGGCTACGCCAGCGCCGAAGGGCGCGCCACCCCGGCCATCGACGCCGGCTCGGTCAAGATGGCGGTGGTGGACGGCGTCAAGATGCCAGTGGTCACCATCAGCGCCAAGCGCGCCCACTGATCCCGGTGCGATGCATGTAGAAAAAAAGTTCTAGACATCGCGATCTAGATAATTTATTCTACATCCATCAACTGGGGAGTGCGGCATGGAAGCGATACGCAGTCATACGAATACACGGCAGGCGGGGCGCGCATGAACGGCGTCCTGGCCGCCCTGGTGCCCGCCGTCGGCTGGGCGCTGTTGCACTTCATCTGGCAAGGCCTGCTGATCGGCTGGGCCGTGGCGCTGGCGATGTTCGCGCTGCGCGGCGCCCGCCCGCAGACCCGCTACGCCGTGGCCTGCGCCGGCATGCTGCTGTGCGCGGCGCTGCCGCTGGCCAGCATCCTGATCCAGCTGTCGGACGTCGGCGGCGGCGCGGATACGCGGCCTATCCTGCGCATGCTGGCGGGGCAGAGCGCCGGCGCTGCTGATGCGGCCGGTCACGGTGGCGCTGCTGCGGACCAGGGCGCCGCTGCCGCCGTCGTGCCGGCCTTGTTCGGCGAGGGCACGCTCTCCACCTTTGAAACCGTCTTGCGCCGCCAACTGCCGTGGGTGGTTGGCCTGTGGCTGGCCGGCGCCGCGCTGATGTCGCTGCGTCTCGCGCTGGGCCTGCGCTGGGTGGCCGAGCGCACCCGCGCCGGCGAATACACCGTCAATCACTACTGGCAGCGGCGCCTGTCCGAACTGGCGCGCCGCTTCGACATCGAACGTCATGTGCGCCTGGGCGTGGCCGACCTGCTGGACAGCCCGATTACGGCCGGCTGCTGGCGTCCCATCGTGCTGGTGCCGACCGCGCTCATCAGCGGCATGCCGCCCGAGCTGCTGGAAGCCTTGCTGGCGCACGAGCTGGCGCACATCAAACGGCACGACTACCTGGTCAACCTGATTCAAAGCGCGATCGAGATCGTGCTGTTCTATCACCCTAGTGTTTGGGCCCTGTCACGCAGGATACGGATCGAGCGGGAACAAATCGCCGACGACCTCGCGGTGGACATGCTCGGCCAGCCCCAGAGGCTGGCGCAGGCCCTGTCGGAACTGGATCGGTTTCAGTTCGACACCACACAACTAGCCCACGCGGCTCACGGAGGAAATCTCATGTCTCGTATCAAACGCCTGCTGCGTCCCGATGTAGAACCGGTCAGCTGGAAAATGGCCTTGCCCCTGATGGGTTTGTTTGCGGCCAGCGCGGTGTTCTATGCCCACGCCGCGCCGCCCGCGCCGGCCAGCGCCGCCGTCGCACCGGCCGGACAAGTCAGCCAGATGGACGAAGCCGCCCAGGCCGAGCCGGCGCAAGCGCCCGCACCGGCGGAGCCGGCCGAACCTGCAGCGCCTGCCGAGCCGGCCGCCGCCGCCGAGCTGACGGAGTCGGCCGCACCCGCAGCGCCCGCCGAGCCGGCCGCCGTCGCCGAGTTGACGGTGCCAGCCGCGCCGGCCAAGCCGCTCCGCCTGTTGGTGG
Source organism: Duganella sp. GW821-FHT01E12 (assembly GCF_059422325.1). NCBI lineage: Bacteria > Pseudomonadati > Pseudomonadota > Betaproteobacteria > Burkholderiales > Oxalobacteraceae > Duganella > Duganella sp. GW821-FHT01E12. The sequence goes on from NZ_JBWKWR010000012.1 coordinate 158,463, forward strand.
CGGCTGCCGCGATGCCGGCAGCTCCCGCCGCGCCGCCCGCGCCGCCGGCCCCCGCTGCGCCGGCCGCCCCTGCGGCCCCCGCCGCACCGCCTGCAGCGGCCGCCCCTGCTGCACCGGCCGCTCCCGCTGCACCGGCTGCGCCACCTGCACCACCAGCGCCTCCGGCGGCGGGCATGCAAAGCTACCACTTCGACCGCTACACTACGCCAGGCCGCGACGGCCAGCGTAGCGGCTACGCGCTGGTCCACGCCAACAAGGAGAACATCACCGTCTCGGCAGCGCACCAGGACCTGTCGAAGATCGAGGCGGCACGCCGCAACGTCAAGGGCGATTTCATCTGGTTCCGCGACGGCGACAAGGCCTATCTGATCCAGGACCCGGTCGCCATCGCCAAGGCCGACGAGGCCTGGGCCGCCGTCAACCGCATCGGCGAGAAGATGGATGCGCAGAGCAAGAAGATGGATGCGCAAGGCAAAGTCATGGATGCGCTGGGCCGGGAAATGGACAAGCTGGGCCTGGACGCCGACAGCAAAGCGATGAAGGCCATGGACGGCCAGCAGCGTCTGGTTGAACGAGTGGCCCGTCAACAGGAAGCGATCGGCCGCCGCATCGAGCGGGCCGCGCGCGAACTGGGCGACGATCCGACGCCGGAAAAACTGCGCCGCTTCCACGAACGTCAAGCCGCGCTGCAAGCGGAAATGGCGCCCTTGCAGAGTCAGATCGCGCAATACCAGCGTGAATTGTCGCCGAAGCTGGCGAAGATCCAATCCCTGCAAGAGCCGATGCAAGCGCTGAGCAAGCGGATGTCGGAAGCGGGCAAGCCGATGGCCGAGTTGGGCCAGGCCATGGGCGAGCTGGGCCGCGAACAAGCCAAGGCCAGCCGCGAAGCCGAGCGCACCATGAAAGAGCTGATCAAGGAAGCCGTCAAAGCCGGCAAAGCGGTGCCGGCCCCGTCCGCATAAAATTGGGGTCAAGTCTGACATTCGGACACGAGCTCTGCCGTAGCGACTTTGCTACGGCAGAGCTCGTGTCTGAATGTCAGACTTGACCCCCAAGGTGGAAGTACTGTGTATGCAGCCAGTACCGGTATAATCACGGGATGCACAATCTTCTTCATAACCTCAACGACGAACAACTCGCCGCCGTGACCCTGCCGGCTCAAAGCGCCCTGATCCTGGCGGGCGCCGGCTCCGGCAAAACCCGCGTCCTGACCACCCGCATCGCTTGGCTGATCCAGACGGGACAGGTGTCGCCGTCCGGCATCCTGGCCGTGACCTTCACCAACAAGGCCGCCAAGGAAATGATGACGCGTTTGTCGGCGATGTTGCCGATCAATACGCGCGGCATGTGGATCGGTACCTTCCACGGCCTGTGCAACCGCCTGCTGCGCACCCATCACCGCGACGCCGCGCTGCCGCAGACCTTCCAGATCCTCGACAGCCAGGACCAGCTGTCGGCCATCAAGCGCCTGATCAAGGCCAACAATATCGACGACGAGAAGTTCCCGCCCAAAGAGGTGATGTACTTCATCAACGGCGCCAAGGACCAGGGCCTGCGCGCCGACAAGATCGAACCCTACAACGCCGACGAGCGCAAGAAGTGCGAGCTCTACCAGCTGTACGACGACCAGTGCCAGCGCGAGGGCGTGGTCGACTTCGCCGAGCTGCTGCTGCGCACCTACGAGCTGCTCAGCCGTAACCAGCCGCTGCGCGAGCACTACCAGCAGCGCTTCAAGCACATCCTGGTCGACGAGTTCCAGGACACCAACGACCTGCAATACAAGTGGCTCAAGCTGCTGGCCGGCCACGGCGAGCGCGACGGCGGCAGCGCGCTGTTCGCCGTCGGCGACGACGACCAGAGCATTTACGCCTTCCGCGGCGCCAACGTCGGCAACATGAGCGCCTTCGAGCGCGAGTTCAAGGTGCAGAACCTGATCAAGCTGGAGCAGAACTACCGCTCCCACGGCCACATCCTGGACGCCGCCAACGTGCTGATCGCCAACAACAGCAAGCGCCTGGGCAAGAACCTGCGCACCGACGCCGGCCACGGCGAACAGGTGCGCGTGTACGAGGCCAGCTCCGACCTGGCCGAGGCGCAGTGGATCATCGAGGAAACCAAGAACCTGATCGCCGACGGCGCCGCCCGCAGCGAGATCGCCGTGCTGTACCGCTCCAACGCGCAGTCGCGCGTGATCGAGCACGCGCTGTTCTCGGCCGGCATTCCCTACCACGTGTACGGTGGCCTGCGCTACTTCCAGCGCGCCGAGGTCAAGCACGCGATCGCCTACCTGCAGCTGATGGACAATCCGCACAACGATTCGGCCTTCCTGCGCGTGGTGAACTTCCCAACGCGCGGCATCGGCCTGCGCTCGATCGAAGCCCTGCAGGCGGCGGCCGACCAGCACCATATTTCGCTGTACGCGGCCGTGCCCTACGTGGCGGGCAAGGCCGGCTCGTCGCTGGGCGGCTTCGTCAAGCTGATCGAGGGCGCGCGCTTTGAAACGCAGCAGATGGCCCTGCCCGAACTGGTGCGCGTGGTGCTGGAGGCGTCCGGCCTGCTGACCCACTACCAGACCGAGAAGGAAGGCGCCGACCGCATCGAGAACTTGGAGCAGATGGTCAGCGCGGCCACGCAGTTCGTCTCCGAGGAAGGCTACGGCCAGGGCGCGCCCGCGCACCTGGGCCCGCAGGCGCAGGCCCAGGCCGGCGCGCCCATCGTCAACGAGGACGGCTTCGAGATCCTCGACGCCGATGCCGCGCTGCCGACCGTGATGTCGCCGCTGTCGGCCTTCCTGTCGCACGCCTCGCTCGAGGCCGGCGACAACCAGGCCACCGCCGGCCAGGAAGCCGTGCAGATGATGACGGTGCACTCGGCCAAGGGGCTGGAGTTCAACAACGTCTTCATCACCGGGCTGGAGGAGGGCCTGTTCCCGCACGAGAGCAGCTCGCGCGAGCACGACGGCGTGGAGGAGGAGCGCCGCCTGATGTACGTGGCGATCACGCGCGCGCGCCAGCGCCTGTACATGTGCTTCGCGCAGACGCGCATGCTGCACGGCCAGACCCGCTACAACATGAAGTCGCGCTTCTTCGACGAGCTGCCGGAGGAGGCGCTGAAGTGGCTCTCGCCCAAGGTGCAGTCGCACTGGTTCGCCAACAAGAAGTCGGCCTGGGACGAGACGCCGCTGGTCGGCTCGGACAACGCGATCGCGCAGAAGATCGCGCAGAAGTCGCCGGGCAGCGGCTGGCGCATCGGCGAGTCCGTCGCGCACGGCAAGTTCGGCGAGGGGGTGATCGTCAACATCGAGGGCAGCGGCAACAACGCCCGCGCCCAGATCAACTTCGGCAGCCACGGCATGAAGGTGCTGGACCTGAGCATCGCCAAGCTGGAGCGGCTGGGCCGCTAGCTCGAACGTCGTTCCCGCGGAAGCGGGAACGACAGGCTTATGCCGCCGGCGGCGGCGCCGGCGGCGCGCTGGCCTCGGGCGTGCCGAAGACCTGGCGGTAGCAGGCGTACAGGGTGCAGTGCATCAGCACCACCATCATCAGGAAGATGGTGAAGATCACCATCACCTCCAGCTGCGCCGAATCGAGCAGCAGCACCGGAATCGCGCTGCCGAGCTGGAACATCAGGAACAGCACCACGGCCGCCGTCAGGAAGGCCCTGATCTCGCGGCAGACCGTCAGCACGCTGAAGAACAGCGCCTTGGCCAAGGTCATCTTCTGCCAGTAGATCAGCGGCGCGGCCAGGCTGCTCAGCATCCAGCCCACCATGTAGATGCCCGACGAGACGAACAGCGCGCCGCGCGAATTCTCCAGCAAGTCCTTGTCCATCGGGATCTGGCGCGTGGCCATCTTGATCATGACGCCGTCGTCCAGCCAGCTCAGCACCGCCAGCGCGAGCAGCATCACCAGCAGGTACAGCACGCCCAGCCCCAGCAGCGGCTTGCGCACCGGCTTGCGGAAGCCGCTGAACACCAGGTTCGGCAGGGCGCGCTTGTCGTGGTCGATGTCGGCGCAGGCCTGCAGCAGGGCGATGGTGAACATCGGCGCCAGCAGGGTCGGCGCCACCGAGCCCAGGAAGGGCACCACCAGCGAGAACAGCGACAGGAACATGCAGCAGAAGAACAGCGCCATCAGCGCGCCCGGCTGCTTGCGGAACAGCTGCATGGCTTGCTTGACCCAGTGCCAGCCGGTGCGTGCGGGAAGTTGGCTCATCCGCGCAGTCCCGGCGCCGGTGTGGCGATGCGCTCGCGCAGGATGCGCTCGAAGTGGGTTGGATCGTGCGGCGTCAGCATCTCCGCTTCGCGCGGCTGGTGGAAGTCGTACAGGCGCGACAGCCAGAAGCGCAGCGCCGCCGCCCGCAGCATCGGCTGCCAGGCGGTCTGCTCGGCGTCGGTGAACGGACGCACGGCATGGTAGGCGTCCAGCATGGCGCGCACGCGGGCCCGGTCCAGCACGCCGGTGTCGAGATTGATGCACCAGTCGTTGACGGTGACGGCCACGTCGAACAGCCAGGTGTCGCAGCCGGCGAAGTAGAAGTCGAAGAAGCCGGTCAGGCGCTCGCCGTCGAACATGACGTTGTTGCGGAACAGGTCGGCGTGCACCGGGCCGCGCTGCAGCAGGTGGTAGGTGTCGCAGCCGGCAAACGCTTCCTGGAAGTGCATCTCGGCGCGCAGCAGGTGGGCGCAGCTGTCGTCGAGGAAGGGCAGCACTTGCGGCGTGGTCTGGTTCCACCAGTCCAGGCCGCGCAGATTGGGCTGCACCAGCGGATAGTCGACCGCCGCCAGGTGCATGCGCGCCAGCATGGCGCCGACGGCGGCGCAGTGCACCGGCTGCGGGTCCATCTGCGACTTGCCGTCCAGCTTGGTGACGATGGACGCCGGCTTGCCGTGCAGGGCGACGATCAGCTCGCCCTGGTCGTTGGCGATCGGCGCCGGCACCAGCACGCCGCGGTCGGCCAGGTGGTGCATCAGCTTGAGGTAGAACGGCAACTGCTCGAACGACAGGTTCTCGAAGATCGTCAGCACGAACTCGCCGCGCTCCGTCGTCAGGAAGAAGTTGCTGTTTTCAATGCCGCTGGCGATGCCTTTGAGCGCCAATGGCTGGCCCAGGGGAAACTGATCGATCCACGGGGTAAGGTCATTCAGGCTGACCGGAGTAAACACTGCCATGAGAAAACTTGATGAGGTTCGGTGAGCGGCGCCGCCGTCGGGGCGGGGCCGGGGGACGCCCGCGCAGGGCGGGCGCGCGTGTTATTTCACGGCAGGTGGCGCGGTGGTGTCCGTCGAGCCGTCTTCTTCCGTGGTCTTTTTCTTCTTCTTGCCGAGGTCGAATTCCATCACCGTCCATTGCGGGCCGCGGTTGGCGCCCCCCATCGCATCGCCGGGTAGGGCGGTGCCGGCCGGGCGGTTCGGCTTCAGCGTGTAGGTGCTCGGGCCGCTTTTGACGGTCGCTTCCACCACTTGGCCGCTGTTGTCGCGTTTTTCGGTGATCTTGTGTTCCGGCGCCGGCTTGGCCGTCACCGTGATCGGATCGTCCGCCACTTCCTCTATCTTTTCCAGTTTTGGCGGCGCCTGGCTCGGGGTCGACTGGGCGAACGCCGTGTGGGCGCTGAGCGTCAGGAGGAGGGCAGGCCAGAGGGTAGAGGTGCGCGTCATGATGAATCGCCTTAGAGGTGAAATACGGCTGTGAAAAACCGTCAAATTTTTATGTATGATCCATTGTAACAAACAGACACGCTTCACTGTTTTTAAAAGCCGATTTCCCAACACTCGCGGTGGGGTATTGTTATTTTGAAAAGGCTGTGCCGGTGGGCGAAATCCGGCCAAAACCTGCGATAATGCGCCATTCATGGCCTGGCCGACATTGTTGCGCGCCGCCCTCACCCATATCTAGTGTCTATGCAAAATACCCTGCTGTTAGTTGACGGTTCCAGTTACCTCTATCGCGCCTTCCACGCGCTGCCCGACCTGCGCAGCCCGGACGGCTATCCGACCGGCGCCATGCACGGCATGGTTAACATGCTGCGCCGTTTGCGCGCCGACTACCCGGCCGCCTACATCGCCTGCGTGTTCGACGCCAAGGGCAAGACCTTCCGCGACGATATGTATCCCGAGTACAAGGCCACGCGCGCCTCGATGCCGGACGACCTGCGCCTGCAGATCGAACCCATCCACGAAGCGGTCAAGGCCATGGGCTGGCCCATCCTGATGGTCGAGGGCGTGGAGGCGGACGACGTGATCGGCACGCTGTCGGTGCAGGCGGCGCAGGCCGGCATGAACGTGGTGGTGTCCACCGGCGACAAGGACCTGGCGCAGCTGGTCAACGACAAGGTCATGCTGATCAACACCATGACCAACGAGAAAATGGACGAGGCGGGCGTGCTGGCCAAGTTCGGCGTGCCGCCCAACCGCATCATCGACTACCTGACCCTGATCGGCGACACCGTCGACAACGTGCCGGGCGTGTCCAAGTGCGGGCCGAAGACCGCGCTCAAGTGGCTCACCGCCTACGACTCGCTGGACGGCGTGATCGCCAACGCGGACAAGATCACCGGCGCGGTCGGCGAGAACCTGCGCAGCGCGCTGGAATGGCTGCCGAAGGGCCGCGAGCTGATCACCGTGAAGCTGGATTGCGACCTGTCCGAACACATGGCGACGATCGCCGAATCGCTGGTGGCGCGCGGCGAGGACAAGGACACGCTGCTGGCCTTCTTCGGCAAATACGGCTTCAAGACGCTGCTGCGCGAGCTGGGCACGCCGTCGGCCCCGGTCGGCGCGCCGGGCAAGGCTGCTGCGGCCGCAGCGGCGCCGGCCGCCGGCGGCGCCGTCTCCGCCAACCTGGACATGTTCGGCGAAGCCCCCAAGCTCAGCACCAACTACGAAACCGTGCTGACCGACGAACAGCTCGACAAGTGGATCGCCCTGATCGACGCCGCCAAGCTGACCGCGGTCGACACCGAAACCACCTCGCTGGAGCCGATGACGGCGCAGATGGTCGGCATCTCGCTGTCGGTGGAGCCGGGCGTGGCCTGCTACATCCCGGTGGCGCACAGCTACCAGGGCGTGCCGGAGCAACTGTCGCGCGAGCACGTGCTGGCCAGGCTGAAGCCATGGCTGGAGGACGCCACCAAGCTCAAGGTCGGCCAGAACCTGAAGTACGACAGCCACATCTTCGCCAACCACGGCGTGAAGCTGCAGGGCATCGAGCACGACACGCTGCTTGAATCGTATGTGTTCGAATCGCACCGCACCCACGACATGGACAGCCTGGCGCTGCGCCACCTGAACCACACCACCATCCCGTTCGCGGACGTGTGCGGCAAGGGCGCCAGCATGATCACCTTCGACAAGGTGGAGATCGGCCGCGCGACCGAGTACGCGGCGGAGGACGCCGACATCACGCTGCGCCTGCACCAGGCCATGATCGGCGAGGTGGAGAACGACGCCAAGCTCAACTTCATCTACCGCAACATCGAACTGCCGACCGCCGTGGTGTTGCAAAAGATCGAGCGCAACGGCGTGCACATCGACGCCGAGCTGCTCAACATCCAGTCGGCCGAACTGGGCGCGCGCATCGCCGAGCTGGAAGCGAAGGCGCACGAGCTGGCCGAGCAACCGTTCAACCTCGGTTCGCCCAAGCAGATCGGCGAGATATTCTTCGACAAGCTCAAGCTGCCGGTGGTGAAGAAGACCCCGAGCGGCGCCCCGTCCACCGACGAGGAGGTGCTGCAAAAGTTGGCCGAGGACTATCCGCTGCCGAAAGTGCTGCTGGAGTATCGCAGCCTGTCCAAGCTGAAGTCGACCTACACCGACAAGCTGCCCAAGGGGATCAACCAGGACACCGGCCGCGTCCACACCAACTACGCGCAGGCGGTGGCGGTGACGGGCCGCCTGGCCTCCAACGATCCGAACTTGCAGAACATCCCGATCCGCACCAAGGAGGGCCGCCGCATCCGCGAAGCCTTCATCGCGCCGCCGGGCAGCCACATCGTCTCGGCCGACTATTCGCAGATCGAGCTGCGCATCATGGCCCATATCTCGGAGGACGCCAACATGCTGCGCGCCTTCGCCGAGGGCGTGGACATCCACCGCGCCACTGCCGCCGAGATCTTCGGCGTGCCGCCGGAGGAGGTCAGCAGCGAACAGCGCCGCTACGCCAAGGTGATCAACTTCGGCCTGATCTACGGCATGAGCGCCTTCGGCCTGGCCGGCAACCTGGGCATCGAGCGCGGCGCGGCGCAAAGCTATATCGACCGCTACTTCGCGCGCTTCTCGGGCGTCAAGCAGTACATGGACGACACGCGCCTGCAGGCCAAGGCGCGCGGCTACGTCGAGACCGTGTTCGGCCGCCGCCTGTGGCTGCCCGAGATCAATTCACCGAACGGCCCGCGCCGCCAGGGCGCCGAACGCGCCGCGATCAACGCGCCGATGCAGGGCACGGCGGCCGACCTGATCAAGCTGGCCATGGTGGCCGTGCAGGATTGGCTGGAAAAGGATAAGCTGCAGACCAAGATGATCATGCAGGTGCACGACGAACTGGTGCTGGAAGTGCCGGACGCCGAACTGTCGCTGGTCAAGGAAATGCTGCCGAAGCTGATGGCCGGCGTGGCGGAGCTGAAGGTTCCGCTGACCGCCGAAGTCGGCGTGGGCAAGAATTGGGAGGAAGCACATTGAGAATGTGCTTCCGCTAACTACTATCGGAGGAATCGCATGGATGATTTGAGGCAGGATGCAGAGAGTTTGCTGACCAAGACCAGTCTGTCGGACGGCGTCGACCGCCGCGACTTCCTGAAGGTGGCGCTGGGCACCGGCTTCGCGGCCGCCGCGCTGCCGGTGGTGGCGCAGAACGTCATCAAGACCGACACCGCCGGCCTGACCGCCGGCACCATCACCCTCACGGTGGACGGCGCGCAGGTGCCGGTGTACCGCGCCCAGCCCGAGGGCAAGACCAAGCTGCCGGTGATCCTGGTGGTGTCGGAAATCTTCGGCGTGCACGAGCACATCGCCGACGTCGCCCGCCGCTTCGCCAAGCAGGGCTACCTGGCGCTGGCGCCGGACCTGTTCGTGCGCCAGGGCGATCCGCAAAAGGCCGCCTCGATCGCCGAGCTGCAGCGCGACATCATCTCCAAGACGCCGGACGCACAAGTGATGGCCGACCTGGACGCGACTGTGGCCTGGGCCAAGGCCAACGGCGGCAACGGCGACAGGATAGGCATCACCGGCTTCTGCTGGGGCGGGCGCATCACCTGGATGTACGCCGCGCACAATCCGGGCATCAAGGCCGGCGTGGCCTGGTACGGCCGCCTGATGGGCGAGAACACTCCGGTGACTCCCAGGCACCCAGTTGATATCGCTGGATCTCTGACGGTGCCGGTGCTGGGCCTGTACGGCCTGAAGGACACGGGCATCACCCAGGACTCGATCGCGGCCATGAAGGCGGCGCTGGCCAAGGGGCCGAACAAGTCGACCTTCGTGGTCTACCCGAACTCCGGCCACGCCTTCCACGCCGACTACCGCCCCAGCTACGTCGAGGCGGACGCCAAGGATGGCTGGGCCCGCGCGCTGGCGTGGTTCAAGCAGAACGGCGTGTTGTGACCCTGATTTACCGGCCATTTGGCCAAAGATGAGCACAAAACCGGGCCGGGCGGTAAAATAACGCCCCCGGCCCGCGCGCAGCGGCACGGTCCTGCTACAAGAGGCTATAACATCGATCCCGTACTCATCTCCATCCTACTGGCCACCACGGTCGCCGGCGTCGTCAGCATCACCGCTGCCGCGGTGTTCTCGTTTACGCTGCTGTCGAAGGTGGTGGAGCGCATGGTCAGCCTGTCGGTGGGCATCATGCTGTCGACCTCGCTGCTGCACGCCCTGCCCGAAGCGTTCGAATCGCAGGCCAGCGCGCGCAGCCTGTTCGGCACGCTGCTGGGCGGGCTGCTGGCCTTCTTCCTGCTGGAGAAGATGGCCATCCTGCGCCACTCGCACCACCACGAGGGCGACGGCCACCACCACCACCACGGCCACGACAAGCGCGAGGCGGGCAAGGCCGGCTGGATGATCCTGGTCGGCGACGGCATGCACAACTTCACCGACGGCATCCTGATCGCGGCGGCCTTCCTGGCCAATCCCGAGCTGGGGCTGGTGACGGGGCTGGCCATCATCGCGCACGAGATCCCGCAGGAGATCGGCGACTTCATCGTGCTGCTCAACGCCGGCTTCACGCGCACGCGGGCATATGTGTACAACTTGCTGTGCAGCCTGTTGTCCATCGCCGGCGGCCTGCTGGGCTACTACACGCTGGACCGCGCCAGCAGCCTGATCCCGTATGTGCTGGTGTTCGCGTCGTCGGGCTTCATCTACATCGCCGTCAGCGACCTGATGCCGCAGATGCAGCGCCGCGCCACGCTGCGCGAAACCATCCCGCAAGTGCTGCTGATCGCGCTCGGCGTCATCATCGTCCTGTTCCTGACCCACGGCCACTGACGCCGCTCAACCCGGCGCGCCTTGCACCCTGCGGCGCCGGGAGTATCATGGCGGGATGGACAGCAAACCCAATAAGCAAGCCGAAGCATTCGCCGCGCCGGAAGCACGCCAGCTGATCGCTCAAGCCGGGAGTAGCATGACATGATGAAGGCCAGACAAAAAAAGCAGGCTGAAGCGTTAGCGGCATTATCCCCCGCCGACCGCGCGCGCCTGGAACGGCTGGCCAGTCTTGCAGACGTGACTCCGGAACATCTCTGGCCTGATGTATGGCTCTACGGGTTTGAGGATGTGGAGGACGGGGTGCGGGCCGATCTTGAGGCTGAAGAAGATATTGCCGCCGGCCGTACCATTCCAAATGACGAAGTCATGGCGGAAGCAAGACGCATAGTGGAGAGTTATGCCAAGCGGAAGCGGAACGCCGGCTAAGCTACCGGTGCGCTGGAATTCGCGCGCGCGAACCTCGCTGAATAACTCGCTGCATCGCATCGGCGCGCAAGATCCAGGTACCAGTATTCTGATTCAGCAACGAGTTTCGGCCGCGTTGGATGCCATCGCAATACAGCCGGGGATAGGCACGCCGACACAGCGCCGCAATACCCGGCGATTTCCAATTGCCAAAACCGGGCATACGATCGAATACACCGTTGTTGACGGCGAAATCACGATTACACGCTGGGTGCGGCAGGCGCGAGTGCGAAAAATCTAGGCGGCGCCAGTCGCCACCGGCCGGGCCGGGTCGGCGCACCATTCGCTCCAGGAGCCGGGGTAGAGCGCGGCGCCGGACAGGCCGGCCACTTCCAGTGCCAGCAGGTTGTGGCAGGCCGTCACGCCCGAGCCGCATTGCATGATCGCCTGCGGCGCGCTGGCGAACAGCGGCGCCCATTCCTCCCTCAACTGCGCGGCGCCCTTGAAGCGGCCGTCGGCGCTCAGGTTGTCCTTGAAGAAGCGGTTCTTCGCGCCTGGAATATGGCCGCCCACCGGATCGATGGTCTCGTTCTCGCCGCGATAGCGGTCGGCCGCGCGCGCGTCGACCACGGTGCGCGCCTGCGTGGCCAGATTGGCCACCACGTCCTCCACCGACACCGTCGGCACCAGCGACGCCCGCTCGGCGATCACGCCGCGTGCGCGCGCGGCGACCGGCGTCACCATCGGCAAGCCCTGCGCCTGCCAGGCGGCCAGGCCGCCGTCCAGCACCGCCACCGCCGGATGTCCCACCCAGCGCAGCAGCCACCACAGGCGCGCCGCGAACATGCCGCCGTGCGCGTCATACGCCACCACCTGCGTATCGTCGTTGATGCCCCAGCCGCGCAAGGTCTCGATCAGCGCCGCGCGCTCCGGCAGCGGATGGCGGCCGCGGAACTTGCCGTCCGCGCCCACCTTGGCGCCCGACAAATCCGTATCGATGTTGGCGAATTGCGCGTTCTGGATATGGCCGATGGCAAAGCCGTCGCGGCCCGCGTCCGGATTCATCAGGTCGTGGCGGCAATCGAGTATCACCCAATGGTCGTCGGTCAAATGCTGGGAAAGGTCGGTGGCGTTGATCAGAGTGGTGTGCATATTCCGGGTTTCCTTAGACTTCGCTGGCTATGGGATCGGTAATGGCAATCGCCTTACCGCGCTCGGTGTTACGCGTATTGTAAAACGTTGTGGCCACGCCGGACACCAGGATCACGACGATGCCCGCCCAGCTGTGCCAGCTGAACACATCGCCGAACACCAGCACGCCCCACACGCTGGAAAACACGATGCCGGTGTACTGCAGATTGGCCACCACCAGCGTCTGCCCCAGGCGATAGGCGCGCGTCATGGCGATCTGCGCGCTGGTGGCGCAGATGCCGATGCCCAGCAACAGCAAACCGCCATGCACGCTGTTGACCGGATGCCACACGGCGCCCTCGCTGCCGGCCAGCGCGTAGTTGCCGGCGATGCCCGCCACCAGGTTCATGATCGAAAAATAGAACACCACCCGGTTCTCGGGCTCGCCGGCCAGGCCCAGCTTGCGCACCTGCAGGTAGGCCATGGCCGACAGCACGCTGGAGCTGAGCGCGATCAGCGCCGGCGTCAGTTGATTGGAGTGGAAGGCCGGCTGCAGCAGCAGCGTGACGCCGACAAAGCTCATGCCGACCGCCGCCAGCAGCGGCCACCTGACCTGGTTCTTGGCGTGCCACCAGCCCAGCGCGAACAGCCACACGGCGATCCAGATCGGCGCCATGTAGTTGAGGGTCATGGCGGTGGCCAGCGGCAGGCGGGCGATGGCGTAGAACCACAGCCACAGCGACACCACGCCGACCAGCCCGCGCCACAGGTGGGCGCCGGGCATGCTGGTGGTGAATTTGCCGCCTTGAAATTTGATGATGGTGAACAGCACGGCCACGCCGACCACGCCGCGATACATGACGATTTCGGATGTGGAGAACTGCTCCGAGGCCAGCTTCACGCACACCCCCATCGCGGCGAACATGAAACTGGCGAACAACATCCAAAGTGACTGCATCGGTTTCCTAGAGATCGATATTGGCCCGGTACCACTCGTGGAAGTGCTGCATGCCGTCTTCCATCGGCGACTGGTAAGGACCGGCATCGGTGGTGCCGCGCTTCATCAGCGCCTTGCGGCCGGCGTCCATGCGCTGGCCGATCTCGTCGTCCTCGACGCAGGTTTCCATGTAGGCGGCGCGCTCGGCCTCGATGAACTCGCGCTCGAACAGCACGATCTCCTCGGGGTAGTAGAACTCCACCACGTTCTTGGTGCGCTGCGGGCCGTCCGGCCACAGGGTCGAGACGATCAGCACGTGCGGATACCATTCGACCATGATGTTCGGATACAGCGTCAGCCAGATCGCGCCGTACGGCGGCGGTTCGCCGCCACGGAACTTGAGCACCTGCTCCTGCCAGCGCTTGTAGATCTCGGAGCCGGACTTCTGCAAGCCCTTGTTCACGCCCACGGTCTGCACGCTGTAGTCGCGGCCGAATTCCCAGCGCAGGTCGTCGCAGCTGACGAAGCCGCCCAGGCCCGGATGGAAGGGCTCGACGTGATAGTCCTCCAGGTAGACTTCGATGAAAGTCTTCCAGTTGTAGTCGCAGTTGTGCACTTCGACGTGGTCGAACATATAGCCGGAGAAATCCAGGTCCTTGGTCACCGACAGCTCCTTGAGCTTGTCCATGACGTCGTAGCCGTTCTGCTCGAACAGCAGGCCGTTCCAGCTTTGCAGCCGGGTCTTGGGCAGGTTCAGGCAGGGCGTCTCCGGGAAGTGCGGCGCACCGATCAACTCGCCCTTGAGGTCGTAGGTCCAGCGGTGCAGCGGACAGACGATGTTGTTGGCGTTGCCGCGGCCGTTGAACATCAGCGCCTGGCGGTGGCGGCAGACGTTGGACAGCACCTCCAGCCCGTTGGCGTTGCGCACCAGCATACGCCCCTCGTCTTCGGAGACAAGGGTGGCGAAGTCGCCGACGTTCGGCACCATCAGCTCGTGCCCGATGTAGCGCGGGCCGGCCTGGAATAATTGCTGCATTTCACGCTGCAGTAGCGCTTCGTCAAAATAGACGTCAACCGGAAGTTGCGCGTTTGAACGCGCCAGCTTGGCGTGGGTAGCCAGATCGGACATCCCAACCCCCCTTAATATGTACATCAAACCAAAGAGAGACAGAATCCGTAAAGACCTGAATTCAAAGTTGTTGAAAATGGTATTTCGGACAGAACCGGCGATTATACCGTGTTTCGCCCCGGTCAGACGACCGGATGTGCTCGTTTTTCGCGCAAAACATGGTGAAAATTACATGATTGTGCGGGATATGGTGACGATTGCGATAAAATCCATAGTTTCCGCCGTCGGCAGTGCCGCTATAGTTCCACCGGATAAGGTGGTTTGTTCTAAAATAACGGGCTACACTGCGCTGGCACGTGTTTTTACCTGAGTGACTATGTCTAAGAAATTAACTGCCGACGCGACCACCGCCCCCGCCTCGTTCGAAGAAGCGATGGCGGAACTGGCGCAGCTGGTTGCACAAATGGAGGCAGGCCAACTGCCGCTGGAAGCCTCGGTGGCCGCCTACGCGCGCGGCTCGGAGCTGGTGAAATTCTGCGCCGTCCAGCTGGAGAAAGTGGAGTCCCAGGTCAAGGTGCTGGAAGGCGACATGCTCAAGCCGTTCGCGGAAGCTGGCGAGGCCGAACTATGAACGGCGCCTTTGACGACTGGATGAAGACCGTGCAGGCGGCATCGGAAAACGATTTATCCGGTTTTCTGCCTTCCGCCACGACGGTGCCGGCCAAGCTGCACGCGGCGATGCGTTACGCGCTGCTCGGTGGCGGCAAGCGCGTGCGTCCGCTGCTGGTGTACGCGGCCGGCGCGCTGTTCGGCGCCGACCCGGCCATCCTGAGCCGCGCCGCGGCCGCCGTGGAAATGATCCACGCCTATTCGCTGGTGCACGACGACATGCCGTGCATGGACGACGACGAACTGCGCCGCGGCAAGCCGACGGTGCACGTGGCCTACGACGAGGCGACCGCGCTGCTGGTGGGCGACGCGCTGCAATCGCAGGCCTTCCTGGTGTTGTCCGAGGCGGACAGCATCCCGCCCGCGCGCCAGGTGGCGATGCTGCGCCTGCTGGCGCACGCGTCCGGCTCGGCCGGCATGTGCGGTGGCCAGGCGATCGATCTCGACAGCGTGGGCCTGAGCCTGACTTTGGCCCAGCTGGAGCAGATGCACCAGCTCAAAACCGGCGCGCTGCTGCGCGCCGCCGTGGTGCTGGGCGCGCTGGCCGGCAAGGAGCTCGACGCGGCCGAGCTGCAAGCGCTCAACACCTACGCGCGCGCCATCGGCCTGGCCTTCCAGGTGGTGGACGACGTGCTCGACGCCACGGCCGATTCGGCCACGCTGGGCAAGACCGCCGGCAAGGACGCCGCCGACAACAAGCCGACCTATGTGTCCATCCTGGGTCTGGAGCCATCGCGCGCGCTGGCGGAAACATTGCGGCTCGACGCGCACGCAGCGCTCGCGCCGTTTGGAGAAAAAGCTCTGCGGTTACGCGAACTCGCGGATTTGATCGTGCAGCGGAAGGCATAAATGAAATTGCTCGAAAACATAGATTCCCCGGCGGACGTGCGCAAGCTGTCGCGCACCCAGCTGACGCCGCTCGCGCATGAACTGCGCAGCTACCTGCTCGATTCGGTCTCGAAGACCGGCGGCCACCTGTCGTCCAACCTCGGCACGGTCGAGCTGACCGTGGCGCTGCACTACGTGTTCAACACGCCGCACGACCGCATCGTCTGGGACGTGGGCCACCAGACCTACTCGCACAAAATCCTCACCGGCCGCCGCGATCGCATGAACACGCTGCGCCAGCTGAACGGCATCTCCGGCTTCCCCAAGCGCGACGAAAGCGAATACGACACCTTCGGCACGGCGCACTCGTCGACCTCGATCTCGGCCGCGCTGGGCATGGCGCAGGCGGCCAAGATCAAGGGCGAGCAGCGCCACGCCATCGCCGTCATCGGCGACGGCTCGATGACTGCCGGCATGGCCTTCGAGGCGCTCAACAACGCCGGCGTGCAGGAAGACCTGAACCTGCTGGTGATCCTGAACGACAACGACATGTCGATCTCGCCGCCGGTGGGCGCGCTGAACCGCTACCTGGCGCGTTTGATGTCGGGCCAGTTCTACGCCGCCGCCAAGAACGTCGGCAAGTCCGTGCTGCCCGGCCCCGTGCTGGAGCTGGCCAAGCGGCTGGAGGAACACGCCAAGGGCATGGTGGTGCCCGCCACCATGTTCGAGGAGTTCGGCTTCAACTACATCGGCCCGATCGACGGCCACGATCTCGAATCGCTGGTGCCGACGCTGCAGAACATCAAGCACCTGAAAGGTCCGCAGTTCCTGCACGTGGTCACCAAGAAGGGCCAGGGCTACAAGCTGGCCGAGGCCGACCCGGTGCTGTACCACGGCCCCGGCAAGTTCAACCCGGCCGAAGGCATCAAGCCGGCCGCCGCGCCGGGCAAGATGAGCTACACCGAGGTGTTCGGCACCTGGCTGTGCGACATGGCCGCCGCCGACAAGAAGCTGGTCGGCATCACGCCGGCCATGCGCGAAGGCTCGGGCATGGTGCGCTTCGAACAGCAGTTCCCTGACCGCTACTTCGACGTCGGCATCGCCGAGCAGCACGCCGTAACCTTCGGCGCCGGCCTGGCCTGCGAAGGCCTCAAGCCGGTGGTGGCGATCTACTCCACCTTCCTGCAGCGCGGTTACGACCAGTTGATCCACGACGTGGCGCTGCAAAACCTGGACGTGACGTTCGCACTGGACCGCGCGGGCCTGGTGGGCGCCGACGGCGCCACCCACGCCGGCAACTACGACATGGCCTACCTGCGCTGCATCCCGAACATGGTGGTCATGGCCGCCTCGGACGAAAACGAGTGCCGCCAGATGCTCACCACCGGCTACCAGTACAAAGGGCCGGCGGCGATCCGCTATCCGCGCGGCGCCGGCGCCGGCGTGGCGATCAAGCCGGAACTGACGACGATTGAAATCGGCAAGGGCGAGATCAAGCGCCAGGGCCAGAAAATTGCCATTTTGGCCTTCGGCTCGATGGTGGCGCCGGCGATGGCCGCGGGCGAGGCCCTGGACGCCACGGTCGCCAACATGCGCTTCGTCAAACCGCTGGACGTGGAACTGGTCAAGCAACTGGCCGCCAGCCACGATTACCTGGTGACGGTGGAAGAGGGTTGCATCATGGGCGGCGCGGGCGCCGCCGTGGCAGAAGCGCTGGCCGCCGAAGGCATCGTCAAGCCTTTGCAGATGCTTGGCCTGCCGGACAAATTCATCGACCACGGCGACCCGGCCAAGCTGCTCGCCAGCGTGGGACTGGACGCCGCCGGCATCACCGCCTCGATCAAGCAACGCCACGCCGGCGGCGAGCCGCGCCTGGTGGTCAACAACGGCTGAACACCGTTGCAGTGACGCTCAAAGCCGCCTTCGTGAACTGACCCCAAATAGTTGGACGGTATAGTTTGCTAAGCAGCCAAGGGCTGAGTTCTGTATTGCACAGGACTCAG
>NZ_JBWKWR010000013.1:0-169065 GCF_059422325.1 Duganella sp. GW821-FHT01E12
GCGGCAACACCGCCGGCGCGGGCGGCAGCGGCGGCACCACGACCGGCGGCGCGGCCACTGGCGGTGCGGCGGCCGGCGGCACTGGCGGCGCCGGCGGCGATGTGTCGGTGACGGCGGGCACGTTCAACATGTCCAACACCATGAGCAACGTCGGCCAGTCGGCCGCAGGCATCATGGTCACGGCGCAGAACAGCGGCATCGCCTCGCTGGTGCAGCAGAGCGTCAACGTCCAGGCCAATCTGTCGGTTGGCAAGTAAGGCAGTCGCGGGATGCGCGCGCCGTTGCGGCGCGGCGCGTCCCGCCATCCACAGGGGGTACGGTATGCGAATACCAGTCTTGAGTTTATGCGGCGCGCTGGCGCTGGCCGGGCAGGTTGCTGCTGCTGCGCCGGCGATCGCGCCACTGATTCCACCGCCGGCGCAGCCGGACGCGCCATCCCGGCCGGCGCTGCTGCCGGACGCCATCGTCATCACGGCGGCCGATCCCGCCGGCTTTGACGCCGCCGCCGTGCCGGCCGCCAAACTGGCCGGCAAGCGCGCGGGCGCGGACGCGGTCAACAACGACATGCAGTTGAACGGCGCCGTCAGCGGCAACACGGCGGTCAATGTCTACACCGGCGCCAACGCCATCAGCAGCGGCTCGTTCAGCAACGCCTCCGGCCTGCCGGTGGCGATACAGAATTCCGGCGCCAATGTGTTGATCCAGAACGCCACCATCATCAACGTGCGGATGCAATGAACACGCCTGCCTGCATCATCGTTCTGGCCGCCGTCGCGTGCGGCCAGGCCGGCGCGGCCGACCTGCCCGGCATGGCGGGCGGCAGCTATGCGCTGCGCGTCACCAGCCTGAAGGAGGCGCGCTTTCGCGCCACCGTGCGCCAGCAGTTCGATTTCAGTTGCGGCTCGGCGGCGGTGGCCACGCTGCTCAGCTTTCACTACGACACGCCCGTCAGCGAGCGCCAGGTGTTCGACGCCATGTACGCGCAGGGCGACCAGCAGAAGATACGGCGCGAGGGCTTTTCGCTGCTGGACATGAAGCGCTACCTGGCCACGCTGGGCTTCATCGCCGACGGCTACCAGCAACCCTTGCACAAGCTGGCCGAGGCGGCGTTTCCGGCCATCGTGCGCATCCGTGAAAACGGTTATGAGCATTTCGTCGTCATCAAGGGGCTGGACGACGGGCGCGTGCTGCTGGGCGATCCGGCCGGCGGCACGCGGGCCGTGCGGCGCGCCGACTTCGAGGCGC
This sequence comes from Duganella sp. GW821-FHT01E12, assembly GCF_059422325.1. NCBI lineage: Bacteria > Pseudomonadati > Pseudomonadota > Betaproteobacteria > Burkholderiales > Oxalobacteraceae > Duganella > Duganella sp. GW821-FHT01E12. The sequence goes on from NZ_JBWKWR010000013.1 coordinate 1,246, forward strand.
TGTGGCAGGACCAGCTGCTGTTCGTGATCCACAACTGGCCGGGCAAGCCGCGCTTCAACCAGGCGGCGGACTGGGGCGTGGCGCCGCGCGCGCCGCTGGGCGAGGGCATCAGCCGCGCCAGCCTGACCGACATCACGCTGCCCAAGAACGGCAGCGGCAACTACTGAACGGAGGCGCGCATGCGCACAAGCATCCTGAGCCTGCTGCTGGCCTGCGGGGCGGCCGCGCACGCCGGCGATTTGCCGGACCCGACCGACGGCTGGGGCGCGGTCGACGATGCGCGGCTGGAGCAGGCGCGCGGCGGCTACGAGCTCGGCGGCGGGCTGCTGGTGTCGCTAGGTGTCGAACGTTTGGTTTCGATCAATGGCAGTGTTGTAGCGAATAGTCGTTTCGCGATCGCCGATGTGACAAAGTTGAGCGCTGCGGAAGCACAGATGGCCGGCGATGCGCTGGCCGCCGTGGTGGTGCAGAACGGCGCCGGCAACGCGGTCGATCCGCTGCCGGCCATGCCAGGTCTGGGGGCCTTGCTGATCCAGAACAGCGTCAGCGACCAGGCCATCCGCAGCCAGACCACGATCAGCACCAGCGTCAGCAACCTGGCGTTGCTCAAGGCCGCCAACTTCGAAACCCTGTTGCGCGATGCCCTGAGCGGTGCGGTGGGACCGAAATGAACGCGACTCAGGAGGGCGGCGATGCGAAGTGCGAGATGGCAGGGCGGCGCGGTGGCGCTGTGGGCGTTGGCGTGCGCGGCGGCGCAGGCGCAGGGCGGGGCGGCCCAGCCGCCGGCGGTGGCGCCCTTGTTCGAGCAGCCCGGCGTGCTCACGCCGCGCGGCAAGCTGGTGCTGGAGCCGTCGGCGCAGTTCGGCTACTCGTCGAGCAACCGGGTGGTGCTGGTCGGCTACACCATCATCCCGGCCTTGCTGATTGGCCTGGTCGATGTGCGCGAGGTCAAGCGCAACACGCTGACCGGCGCCGTCAGCCTGCGCTACGGCCTGAGCAACCGCGCCGAGCTGGAGTTCAAGCTGCCCTATGTGTACCGGTCGGATTCCACCGTCAGCCGCGAGCTGTTCACCGGCACCGGGGTCGACAAGGTGTTCGAGACCAGCGGCAAGGGCGTGGGCGACGCCGAGCTGGCGCTGCGCTACCAGCTCAACCAGGGGGCGCCGGACCAGCCGTACTACGTGGCCGGGCTGCGCGTGAAATCGCGCACCGGCACCGATCCGTTCAGCGTGGTCACCGATTGCAGCAAGCGCTGCGTCGGACCCAACGCCACCGGCACCGGCCTGCCGCTGGAGCTGCCCACCGGCTCGGGCTTTTATGCGCTGCAGCCCAGCCTGACCTGGCTGTACGCCAGCGACCCGGCCATCCTGTTCGGCAGCGTCAGCTATCTGTACAACTTCAAGCGCAGCAACGTCAGCCGCAAGGTGCTGGCCGGCGACTGGGAGCCGCTGGGCACGGTCGCGCCGGGCGATGTGCTGGGGTTTAACTTCGGCATCGGGCTGGCGATCAACGACAAGGCGCTGGTCAGCCTGGGCTACGACCACAGCTCGATCGCGCGCACGCGCCAGAACGGCGTGCCGGTGCCGGGCTCGGTGCGCACGCAGTTGGGCACCTTGCTGATGGGCGTGTCGTACCGGCTCAGCGACAAGCGCACCATCAACGTCGCCGTCGGCGCCGGGCTCACGCGCGACACGCCGGACGTGCAGCTATCGTTCCGCATGCCGTTCAGTTTCTAGCCGGGTTACCAACAAAGTTGATTTTGCGGTATCGTAGCGTTTCTCGATAATCAAAAATACAGGGACGCTATGATCACGACCACCTTGACCCGCTCCGCCGGCCTGCTCGCATTGGCGGCGGCATGTTCGATGGCGCACGCGGCCGCGCCGATGGCCAAGTTCCAGGCGCCGGGCTTTTACCGCACCACGCTGGGCGAGTTCGAGATCACCGTGCTCAACGACGGCACCATCGACCTGCCGGTCGACCAGCTGCTCAAGCAGCCGGCCGCCAAGACCAACGCCGCGCTGGCCCGCGCGTTCCTGAAAAGTCCGGTGGAAACCTCGATCAACGCCTTCCTGATCAACACCGGCGGCAAGCTGGTGCTGATCGACGCCGGCGCGGCCAGCCTGTTCGGGCCGACGGGCGGCAAGATGCTGGCCAACTTCAAGGCCTCGGGCTACAAGCCGGAGCAGGTCGACGAGATCTACATCAGCCACATGCACGGCGACCACGTCGGCGGCCTGGTGGCCAATGAACAGCGGGTGTTTCCCAACGCGATAGTCCGCGCGGGCAAGCTGGACGCCGACTACTACCTGAGCCAGAGCAACCTGGACAAGGCGACCGGCGACGAGCGGGACGATTTCCAGGGCGTGATGATGTCCTTGAATCCCTACGTCAAGGCCGGCAAGTTCCAGCCCATCGTCGCCAACAGCGAGCTGGTGCCGGGGATCAAATCGTATTTCAACGGCGGGCACACGCCGGGCCACATCACCTACGTGGTCGAGAGCGCGGGGCAGAAGCTGGTCCTGCTGGGGGATTTGCTGCACGTGCAGGCGGTGCAGTTCGAGCATCCGGGTGTCGGCATCGCCTTCGACACCGACAGCAAGGTGGCCATCGCCGAGCGGCGCGAAGCGTTCGCGGCGGCGGCCAAGGACGGCTACCTGATCGGCGCGCCGCACCTGTCGTTCCCGGCGCTGGGCCATGTGCGGGTCAACGGCAAGGGCTATGAATTCGTGCCGGTGAACTACGCGTTGCCGCGCTAGCGGTCACGGAGCGGTCCAACCCCTGAGCGTTCAGCGATACGCTTGCCGCGCCACCTAGGGGTCGGACCCCGTCCGGGGTTCGACCCCGCCTGGCCGTGCGGGTCAGGCCAGCGCCGGATAGTCGGTGTAGCCCTCTTCGGCCGGTGCATAGAAGGTTTCGGGTTTCCACTCGTTCAGCGGCGCGTCCAGCTGCAGGCGGCGCGGCAGGTCGGGGTTGGCGATGAAGGCCTTGCCGAAGGCGATGGCGTCGGCCGTGCCGGCGTCCAGCACCTGCTGCGCGGTCTGCTTGTCCATCTTTTCATTGGCGATGTACACGCCGCCGAATTCCTTCTTCAACAGCGGGCCCAGGCTGTCCTCGCCCACCGCTTCGCGTGCGCAGATGAAGGCGATCTTGCGCTTGCCCAGCTCGCGCGCCACGTAGCCGAAGGTGGCGGCCGGATTGGAATCGCCCATGTCGTGCGCGTCGCGGCGCGGCGCCAGGTGCATGCCGACGCGGCCGGCGCCCCAGACGGCGATGCAGGCGTCCGTCACTTCCAGCATCAGGCGCGCGCGGTTCTCGATCGAGCCGCCGTAGTTGTCGGTGCGCTGGTTGGTCTTATCCTGCAGGAACTGGTCGAGCAGGTAGCCGTTGGCGCCGTGGATTTCCACGCCGTCGAAGCCGGCCTTCTTGGCGTTTTCCGCGCCCAGCTTGTAGGCGGCCACGATGCCGGCCAGCTCTTCGGTGTCGAGCGCGCGCGGCACCGGATAGGCGCGCTGCGGACGCAGCAGGCTGACGTGGCCCTCGGCCGCGATGGCGCTGGCCGACACCGGCGCTTCGCCGTTCAGGAAGCTCGGGTCGGAGACGCGGCCCACGTGCCACAGCTGGGCGAAGATCAGGCCGCCGGCCTCGTGCACGGCCGCCGTCACCTGCTTCCAGCCTTCGACCTGCTCGTCCGACCACAGGCCCGGCGTGTCGGCGTAGCCCACGCCCTGCGGCGTGACGGCGGTCGCCTCGCTCAGGATCAGGCCGGCGCTGGCGCGCTGCACATAGTACTTGGCCATCAGCGCGTTCGGCACGCGGGCGCCGCCGACGGCGCGGGCGCGGGTCAGCGGCGCCATGACGATGCGGTTTTTCAGGGTGAGGTCGCCGATGGTGAGCGGGTCGAAAAGATTTGCCATGATGAGTTTCCTATAAAGTCATTTGATCGATGAAGGCCTGGATGGTCGCTTCGTCGCGTTTGAAATAATTCCACTGCCCCACGCGGTGGGAGGTGATCAGCCCCGCCTTGAGCAGCGTGGCCAGATGCGCGGAGACCGTCGACTGCGACAGGGCGCAGCGCCGGTCGATCAGGCCGGCGCACACCCCCAGGCTGAGCGGGTGTTGCTGGTCTGCGAAATACACCTCGGGCTCCTTCAGCCACGCCAGGATCTGGCGCCGCATCGGGTTGGCGAGGGCTTTGTGGATAGCGTCTATGTCCATTTGCATGTAACGATATATGGATCGTCTTTTTCCGATTTCAATATCGTCATCTTACGATATAAAAGAAAAACGTGCTGGCGGCGCGAAAATCATTTATGTTATTGGAACATTGTTCGAAGTTTAATGAGGGCCGTATGTCGAGTCATTACCTGGATGTGGCCATCGGGCTGTCCTACACCTTTCTGGCGACGAGCCTGCTGTGCAGCGCCACCCGCGAAGCGATCGCCTCGCTGTTCCAGACCCGCGCCAAGGTGCTGCTGGACGGCGTGCTGACGATACTGCACGAGCCGGCCAGCCAGCCGCGCCTGCGCGGCATCCTGCCGTCGATCCAGCGCCTGCTGCGCCTGGACGGCGGCTTCAACCTGGCCAAGCTCGGGCCGAACTCGCTGTCGGCCGCCGTCATGACGCATCCGCTGATCACCGGCATGGCGCAGCAGGGGCGCATGCCGTCCTACATCCCGTCGGCGATCTTCGCGCGCGCCTTCGTGTCCACGCTGACGGCCAAGTATGGCAAGGGGCAGACGGCCGCGCTGTTGCTGGCCAACGTCGGCAACGAGGGCTTGAGCCGCACGCTGCTGGCGATCATGGGCGAGGGGCCGGACGACCTGGCGGCGCTGGAGAACGCCGTGCGCATCTGGTACGACACGGTGATGGACCGCATCACCGGCTGGTACAAGCGGCGCTCGCAGCTGGTGCTGTTCTGCGTCGGCCTGTTCTACGCGGGCGCGATGAACATCGACGCGCTGCAACTGAGCCAGCGCCTGTGGCGCGACAACGCCGCCGCCTCCGCGCTGGCGCAGCAGGGCGCCGACGCCATCGCCGCCGGCGCCATGAAGCCGCCCGTGGCAGCCGCGCCCGGCGCCCCGGCGGCCACGCCGATGAGCCAGGTGGTGGAAGCCAGGAAGGACCTGCAGACCGTGCAGGCCTTGCCGATCGGCTGGCCGTCCGCGCGTTTCGACGGCGCGCATGGCAAGGGCGCCGGCGCCTTCATGGCGGCGCTGGCGTTCGCGTTGATGGGGTGGATCATCACCGCCTTCGCCTCGTCGCTGGGATCGCCGTTCTGGTTCGACGGCATAGGCTGGCTGCTGGCCTTGCGCGGCACCGGCTCCAAGCCGGCCCCGACCGAACCGGCGCCGGTGGTGGTCGACACCATCGTGCTGCCGAGCCTGACGGTGGCCAAGACCACCGGCAGCTAGGCCTCAGGCGAAGTGCAGCGCCAGTGCGATCACGGCCGGCAGGGTTTGGATCAGCAGGATGGAACGCTTGACCGTCACGCCGCCCCACACGCCGGCCACGGCCACGCAGGCCAGGCCGAACACCGTGAAGGCCGAGGCGATCGCCGGATCCGGATGCGCAAAGCCCACCACCAGCGCCGCCACCAGGAAGCCGTTGTAGCAACCCTGGTTGGACATGGCCGGCTGGACGATGTCGGCCTTCTCCTGCGTCAACCCGAACACGCGGCGCCCGCGCGACTGGAACAGCACGGTCTCCAGCAGGACGATGTAGACATGAATCAGCGCCACCAGTCCGGTGACGATCTGCGCCAGTAAATGCATGGGTACTCCTCGTTTTTATTGAAAGGGCATTATGGCCCGAGGCGGGCGCGGCGGGAAGCCGTCAGCGGAGATTTCGCGCCGATGCTATAGTTCCGGCCAATTTTGGAGACACGCGATGACCTGGATTATCCTCATCCTGGCCGGCCTGCTGGAAGTGGCATGGGCGGTCGGACTCAAATACACCGACGGCTTCAGCAAGCCGCTGCCGACCGTGTTGACGCTGGGCGCGATGGCCGGCAGCGTCGCCTTGCTGGGCCTGGCGCTGCGCACGCTGCCGCTGGGCACGGCCTACGCCATCTGGACCGGCATCGGCACCGTCGGCACGGTGATCTTCGGCATCGTCGTGCTCAACGAGCCGGCCAGCGCGCTGCGCGTGGGCTGCATCGCCATGATCATCGGCGGCATCGTCGGCCTGAAGCTGTCGACTGTCTGATCAGAAGGCGGGATTGGCGCGCGTGAGGTAATACCATTCGCTGTTGGCGCCGGCCGCCGCGTCGGGGAACAGGATGCGGCCGTCGAACTCGGCCAGCACCGGTGAGCCGTCCGCGCGCGTGCCGATCTGTTCGCCTTGCCGCACCAGATCAAAGCTGGACCAGGCGCGCGTGAAGCGGTCGTCGGCATGCTGCTTGTCATAGACCGCGACCATGCTGAGCGCCTCCATCGCCTCGTCGGCGATGGGCGGTGGCGACGGCGCATCGATCAGGCCGAGGAAGGCGAGGGTGTTGACGATGGCGCGATAGCCGACCTCGGGCGCCTGCGGATCGGCGTGCTGGCCGCATTCGAGCGTGAGCGCGTAGCCGCCGGTGCTGCGCATGTATTCGGTGGTGCCCATGCCGTAGCGCAGCACGGTTTCGAGCTGGCTGTCGTCGCGCAGGCGGCGCTGCACGCCGGCGCCGTAGGTGCGTAGCCAGCCATCGACGAAGCGGCGCACGCCGAGCCGGCGCGCCATCGCGCGCTCCTGCTGCTCGTGCTGGAACGGTTCCAGCGGGCCGTCGTTGTCGCGCGGGCCGACCATGACGAACGGTTCGCTGGCGGCGTTGAACGAGTGCAGGTCGAGCAGCACATCATGCTGCGCCAGCAGCGGGCACAGCCAGTTGGCCACGCGGTCTTCGAAATCCTGCGGATGCAGATTGGGGAACAGGTTGCGGTTCAGGTTGCGGTCGCCGGAGCGCTCGCCCTTGGCGTAGGCTAGCGGATTGGCGACCGGGACGAAGGTCACGCAGCCGTTTCGGATGGTCAGCGCGCCGCTGTCCAACTCCTGCATCACGCGCGCGATAGCCTTGGTGCCGCAGGTCTCGTTGCCATGCACCGCGCCGGTGACGATCAGCTGCGTGCCGGCATGTTGTCCGCAGTATTGGTGTGATTTGAACTGGAATTTTTTGACATCGGGCATACCGCGCTCCTGTCTGGTTCGTCCGGCAGTGTATCCGATATTAAAGATGGTTTACAGCGGCCAATTGCGCGCCGCTGCAGGTTGCCGTGAAAATTGTTTTAGCTTTGAGGGTCGTTGTGGATTTGTGGATCGTGGGAAAACTCGATGCCTTCCTTATCTTCAAACTTCAGGTTGATGTTTAACGTCATTTTGATCGTATTAATATCGCTGAAGGTCAGAAGGCGACCATCGACGCTGACTGTAGCTTTACTCAGTTGGCCGTTGTTCTCAGGTTTGACGGACATACCCGTGAAAACAATGGGATAGCCTCCTGTATCGACGATCTGATAATTAATGACGGTGTCCGCATTGATGATTTGCGGTGCCGCCGGCTCGGTGACGACGTCATATTTACCTGGGTGGTCGGCTCTTGGCTTAACCCAAACCATGATGTTTTGGAAGGTGATTGGAGGTACGAGCGTAGTCATGAAGTCGCTTTCTTTGAGGGGTGGTTGGAAAGGTACTGCAAGTAAATCGGATCTCGATAGCCTATGGCCTCAAGTTGTTTCTTGGTCGAGGTGACCTCGTTGTGTGCATCGAGGCAGGCATGGGATTTGACCCAAGGAGCCAGGACATGGAAGTCGGTGCTATGTTGAATAAATGGCGCCAAAATATCCCTGACAGCGGCACAGTTGTGACGTGCGGTTACTGTATCTCGAAGCGCAAAGTCAATTTCAGCCTTGAGTAGTAGGCTATCTAACAGATTGCTGCGTAATACTTGATCTGCTGGAGTGCTTGCATAGATTTTTTGTAAGCGTTCAAGTGCTGGTCTTAAGGTCCGTGCTGCTTGCTCGGCTTTTCCATCACGCAATTCTAAGGATGCCTTCCGTTGTTCGGTGACTGCTACCAGCATTTGTAAATTTACCTTGTTGGGCTCCAATCGACTCAGTTCCGCAAGATTGTCATGGAGCTTGTCCAATAGCTCAAACGCCTGAGACTGAGCCATTAGTTGGCTTGTCACGTCGAGTACTTTTAGTTCGGCAATATACATATCGCGTTGCCATGCGCGATTGCTGGGGTCTTCGGTGACTAAGGTACGTAGTAGTTCATGAGCGCTGTTAAGGTAAGTGTGGCTGGCTGCCACATCGCCTCCCGCTAGCTTTACTTCAGCTTGATGCAACCATGCGGATGCCAACGTTTTCAACCATAGTTTGTCGCCCGGATTCGCGTCGCGCAGCGCCTCTAAAAGTGCCAGTTCACGCGCATAGAGAGACTCTGCCGTGGCCAACTGACCTAATTGAAGTTGTGCGCTTGCCAGCCATGAAAGACTGTCCGCAAGATCGGCGGCTAGTGCTTTGTCATTAGGCGATTTCTCTCTGGCCCGAGTCTTCAACTCGACTGAAAGCGCGAATTCGTTCGCAGCACGCCGCACATCGCTACGTTGTAAAGCGAGCGTTCCGAGACTGTTGTGTGCATAGGATTGTTCGATCCAACTGTCGGGGCTTGCGGGGGCTATCTCGGCCAGTCGGTCACTGTGCGCCCGATACTCGTCGAAATATTGCTGCGCTTCGTTCCACTCCTTACTGTCGAAATGAATTTGTCCCAGCCAGAACGCATTTTCACCGAGGCTTTTCAGCAGGCCAGTGTCGGTAGATCGGGTCTGCAATTGTTGATGCAGAATGTCGCGTGCTGCCAGTAGCGCAGTGTTAGCGCCTATTGGATCGGCGCGCGCGATCTTGACTTCGGAAATCAGTTGCAGCGATTTGGCGCGTTGCGTGAGGGCCGCTTCGCTATCGTTCGCCTTGGTCTTGTCTGAAAGGTAGGATAGGGCGCGATTGCTAACGCTATCGAGTAGGTCCAGCTTTCCAAGCGGGCGCAATTTATCTACGAATTCACCGAGCATGTAGCCCATCAAGTCCTCGGCTTCGGTGCGATGTTGTTCGGCGAGTGATTGGGCATTCTTTGCCACCAGTCCGAGGCCGCCGGCCAGCAGCGTCAGGCCTGCCATGACGATGGTGATCGTCAGGCGCAGCCGCTCGCCGCGCTGCACGCCCTGCAGTGAGGCCTGCACGAACGCCTGCTCCTGCGGCGTGAAGCTGAAGCCGCTGGTCTTGAGTAGCTGGCGCGCCTGGTTCGCCTGTGTGCCCGACGGCAGCAGCATGTCTCGCGCGCGGCCGCTGTCCTGCCAGCGCCTGGCTTGCGCGCTGATGCGGCTGCGCACCTGCAGCGCTTGCCTGTGTTCCTCGATCCACGCCACCACGCGCGGCCAGCGCCGCAGCAGCGCCTCGTGCGCGATGCCGAACGCCGGCGCGCCGCCGTGCAGGTCGCTGACGAACAGGTGGGCGTCGACCAGCGCCTGCACCAGCCCGTGATCGGCCTCGTCGCGCAGCGCCGACCACGGCACGCGGCGCGAGGTGACGGTCGATTCGTCCTCGGCCACCAGCACCAGTTGCGACAGCACATGCGGCAGCGCGGCGATCTGCGCACTGCCCAGCGCCGAGATGACTTGCTCCGCGCGCGCGCCGATCGCGCCCTCCAGCCCGCCCAGCGCGTGGAAGCTGGCGTGGCTCAGTTCACCCTCGGGACTGCGCAGCCGGTAAAGCTCCTGCAGGCAGTATTGCAGCAGCGGCAGCGTGTCCGGGCCGGCCTTGGCGGCGTCGATCAGTACCTGGTCCAGCGATTCGCCGGTGTCGGCGTCGACCGTGTAGCGCAGCTGCGCCACCTGCACCGGGTGGCGGATGATCTGGGCGATGTCGGCCGCGCCGGGCGGGGCCAGGTCGAAGTGGCCGCCGCGCAGCTTCATGCTCATCAGCGCGGGGTAGGCGGTCAGGTGCGGATAGAAGTCGTTGCGGCAGGCCAGCACCAGCAGGATGCAGCCGGAACGCGCCAGCTGGTCGAGCACGTGGATGAAGCCGGCCCGCTCCTGCTCGCCGATGTGCGGCAGCCGGAAGATGGCTTCGAAGCGGTCGATGAATAGCATCAGCCGGATCGACGGCAGCCGCGCCTGCAGCTGGGCGATCAGTCCCGGCAGGTCTTGCGCCATGCGCTGGGCCAGCGCCGCGGCGCTGGTGTTCTCGAACAGCAGTTTGCCGTCCAGCTCGGCATCCAGCAGCACGCTGGCCAGGGTGTCGAGCAGGCTGGCCTGGCCCATGTCGGCGCAGTCGAGCTGCAAATGGCTGGCGATCGCCAGGCCGGACTCGGCCGGCGCGGCGCCCGCCTTCAGGGCTGGGATCAGGCCGGCCTGCACCAGCGAGGTCTTGCCGGCGCCGGACGGTCCCAGCACCAGCACCATCGCGCACGCGGCCTGCACCTGGCTGACCACCACCTGCACCAGCTGGTCGACGCCGAGCTTGCGGCCGAAGAAGATCGCGGCGTGCTGTTCCTCGAACGCCTCCAGGCCGCGGAACGGCGAGGCGTGCAGCCAGCTGCCGTTGCTGACGTCGTCGTCGTAGCTGAGCTCGGCCAGCAGGCGGTAGCCGCGCTTGCGGATGGTCTCGATATAGCGCGGTTCGACCGCCGAATCGTCCAGCGCCCGGCGCAGCTGGGTGATGATTTTATGGACCGCGTTGTCGCTGGGGGAGATGTCGCCCCAGCAGGCGTCGAGCAAGGTTTCGGCGGACACGACCACGTGCGGGTGCTTGCACAGATGCAACAAAACATCCATGGCACGCGGTTCCAGCTGGCGGTTCAGGTCGCCGCAGCTGAGTGTATTGGTGGCGGGATCGACCCGCCACTGCCCGAAACGAAAGCTTTTGTGATTCACACGGACCTTCTTGGTTCTTAGATAAGTTATTTGTAATCAATGACTTGGAGGCCGGAAGGTTTTCCGAAGGCCAATTCCATGCGGATTGACTACAGTTGTTTCATATCTACATCTTTTGCAAATATTAACATTAACACGGGGAAACCACACCCCTTTCTATCGGAGATGTCATGGTTGTTCTGACTGGCCTGAAAGCGCCATTTGAACTGACGCAGCACGCAATTGCAATTAAACAACAAGGGATAGATTTCGCGATCCGCTATTACAGCCACCAGGCGGGCAAGAGTCTGTCGCTGGCCGAGGCCCGTTCGCTGACGGACGCCAGCATTCAGATCGGCGCGCTGTGGCAGGCCGGCGGCGATCACCTGAACTATTTCAGCCGCGCCCAGGGTTGCGCCGACGGCGCCGCCGCCTATCTGATGGCGCAGCAGGTCATCACCCAGCCGTCCGGCTCGGCGATTTACTTCGCGGTGGATTTCAACCCGTCGGAAGAGGCGATCGCCGGCCCGGTCAGCGCGTATTTCGAGGGCGTCAACCAGGCGTTCCGCGCGGCGGGGCCGGGCGAGCCCAAGTACCAGGTCGGCGTGTACGGCTCGGGCGCCTGTTGCGAGACGATGCTGCTCAGGGGGCTGGCCGCGCTGAGCTGGCTGTCGCCGTCGCCCGAGTACCACGGTTCGCGCGATTACGTCGGCTTCAGCCTCAAGCAACTGGCCCCCGCCAGCCTGGCGGTCGACGACGGCAAGCGCATCAGCGTGGACCTGACCCGCACCAACGACGGCTATCCGGCAGGCCTGTTCCGGGTGCTGTGATGCAGATCATCCAATTTACCGAAGCCGTGTCGCTGAAGACAGTCAAGCCGACCAAGACGATTTTTCTCAACAATACGGGGCAGGATCTGGTGCTGAAGTTCGTCACCGCGCCGGACATGCTGCTGTCGGCCTACACCATCAGCAACGGCGTGAGCGCGGCGATCGACAGTATCCGGCTCGGCACGGTCGATTATTATTCCGGCCACAGCCACAACGTAGCGATCGCGCTTGGCAGCACAGCGGTGCTGAATGTGACCAACAACGTGCTCAACATGGTGATCTCGCCCTGATTTGTTAAGATGCGGACATGAATCCCATATCCCAGGGCCGCAACGCCGGCCTCGACACCCTGCGAGCGCTGGCCATCGTGCTGGTGTTTACCAATCATTACATGCTGTTTGTCAGCGGTAGCCCGACGTTCGGCTGGTTCGGCCAGATCGGCTGGGCCGGCGTGGACCTGTTCTTCGCCCTCAGCGGCTATTTGATCGGCAACCAGATCCTGGGCGGCATCCGCCGTTCGCGGCAGTCCGGCGGCGGCGAGCGCTTTTCGCTGGCGCGCTTCTATGCGCGCCGCCTGCTGCGTACTTTGCCGAATTTTTACTTCGTGCTGGCGCTGTATGCCTTGTGGCCGGCGTTCCGCGGCACGACTGTGCTGCCGCCGCTGTGGAAGTTCCTCACCTTCACCCAGAATATTCAGCTGACGCCGGGCACGGCGTTCTCTCATGCGTGGTCGCTGTGCGTGGAGGAGCAGTTCTACTTCCTGCTGCCGGCCGTGGCGCTGGCCATCGCCGCTTGCCGCAGGCCCTTGCTGCTGGCATGGCTGTCCATGGTCGGCACGCTGCTGGCCGGCATGGCGATCCGCAGCCATCTGTGGACGCAATACGTGGGGCCGGAAGAGCAGGGCGGTTTTCACTACTACACGCTGATCTATTACTCGTCGCTGTGCCGTTTCGACGAGCTGGTGGCCGGCGTCGCGCTGGCGCTGGTGAAGAACTATCACGCGCACGCCTGGACTCGGCTTACCTCGCGCGGCAACTGGGCGCTGGCGGTGGGCGCGGCGTTGCTGGCGCTGACGTGGTCGCTGTTCCTTGAGGACCATTACGGCTATCCGATGACGGTGATCGGCTATCCGCTGCTGGGCCTGAGTTTCACGCTGCTGCTGGTGGCGGCCCTGAGTCCCGGCTCGCTGCTGCAACGGTTGCGCGTGCCGGCCGCGGCCAGTATCGCGCTGTGGTCGTACGCGATCTACCTGACGCACAAGACGCTGTGCGTGCTGTTGCGGGCGCCGCTGCAGGCCGAGGGGTGGGGGCCGAACAGCTGGCAGGCCATCGTGCTGATGAGCGCGGCCAGCCTGCTGGCCGGCTGGCTGCTGCATCTGCTGGTGGAGACGCCGTTCATGAAGCTGCGCGACCGCTACGTGCCTGGCAATTTTGCGCGGCCGGCGGCGCCGGCGGGCGCCGTCGCCTAGGCCGTCATCGGAAAACCGCGCAGGGGATAGGTGGGGGGGGAGCTGCGCGGTGGTTGTAGCAAACGTCCTATTTTCTCCCCTATTTTCTTCGGCTTTCCGCGATCTGGATCGGCAAATTCGGAAATTGTGAAAAGCTTGAAAAAATCGAAGAAAATCAAAAAGAAAATCGAAGGTTTGCTAGAAGGGCGCGGGAGGAGCACCCCCATGTACATACTCCCATGTTTCCCTTAATTCAGTTCGATCACGTCGAACGGCGACTGCATTGAGCCGAGGAAGGCCATCACGCTGCGCGCGCGTTCGCCCATGTCCTCGTGCCGGGTGGCGGCGATGGCGGCGCGCAGGCCGGGGACCACTTCGGTGATGTGCGGACTGTCGTAGGCGGTCACCAACAACGCCGCCAGTTCGCTGGCGCGGCCGCGGTTGTTGCGCATGCGCTCCTCCAGCATCGCCAGCAGCGCGCGCTGCATGCGCGGAGTGGGGTTGGTGATGTAGCCGAACACCAGCGGCGTATTGCCGATGGCCTCGCACAGCCGGCTCTCGATCTGGTCCGGTTTGACGTCGGAGGCGATGTCGAAATATGCGCCGTTCCAGCGCGTCCGTTCGTACGGATGGCCGGGCGGGAAGGATTCGGCCGTCTCGAAGCCGAGAACGTGGCTCAGGTAGCGCAGCCATTTGAGGATAGTGGGCATCATCCCGGCATTTTATCCTGAGACGGGAAACTGATGGGGAGACAGCCGCCGGGCAGTATGCCTGTCCGGCGGCTGGTGCAACCTTAAACGTGGGCTTCCTCGCCCAGCTTGCCGGCGCGGAAATCCTCAACGGCGGCGAAGATCTCGGCCTGCGTGTTCATCACGAACGGGCCGTACTGCGCGATCGGCTCGTTCAGCGGCCGGCCCGCCACCAGGATCAGGCGGCTTGCCTGCTCCGCATGCACCGTCACGCCGTCCGCGCCCGCCGTGTTGGCCAGGATCGCCATGCGGCCCGAGGCCACCACCTTGTCGCCCACACTCACCTCCCCGCGATAGGTAAAGATGAACGCGTTGTGGCCCTCCGGCAGCGCCTGGCTGAAGCTGGCGCCGGCCGGCAGATGGATATCGAGATAAACCGGCTCCGTCACCTCGCGCTGCACCGCGCCGGCCACGCCGTGGCTGCTGCCGGCGATGACCTTCACGTCCACGCCGTCGGCCGTGGTAAAGGCCGGCACGTCGGCGCCGTTGAAGTCGCGATACCACGGTGCCTGCATCTTGTCCTTGGCCGGCAGGTTCAGCCACAGCTGGAAGCCTTCCATCACGCCCGCTTCCTGCTCCGGCATCTCCGAGTGGATCACGCCACGACCGGCCGTCATCCACTGCACGCCGCCGTTGGTCAGCAAGCCTTCGTTGCCGGCGCTGTCCTTGTGACGCATGCGGCCTTCCAGCATATAGGTCACGGTCTCGAAGCCCCGGTGCGGATGGCTGGGGAAACCGGCGATGTAGTCGTTGGCCTGGTCGCTGCCGAAATTATCCAGCATCAGGAACGGGTCCAGCCGGCGCTGCAGCGGCTGGGTCAGCACGCGGTTGATCTTGACGCCGGCGCCGTCCATGACGGCCTGGCCGCTGATGATGCGTTCTACGCCGCGAGGGCTGCTTACTTGGCCGGTCATGGCATTCTCCTTGTTTGCTTGTCTTACACCAGTACTGCGTTGATCTCCGCTTCGGCCTGGGCCTGCGCCTTGGCGACGGCTTCCGGACCCATGCCCAGGCCTTCGGCGAACACGTACTGCACATCGCTCAGGCCCACGAAGTTCAGGAACATCTTGATGTGCGCCAGTTGCGTATCGGTCGGCGCGTCGCGATGCAGGCCGCCGCGCGCCAGCGCCACATACACTTTTTTGCCGGTCAACAGGCCGACCGGGCCGGTCGGGCCGTACTTGAAGGTCACGCCGGCGCGGGCGATGGCGTCGAACCAGCTTTTCAGTTGCGCGGTGATGCCGAAGTTGTAGGTCGGCGCGCCGATCACGATCACGTCGGCCGCCTGGACCTGGGCGATCAGCGCATCGTCCAGCGCCACGCGGGCGGCCTGGGCTTCGGTGCGCTGGTCGGCCGGGGTGAACAGGGCTTGCAGCGTCGGCTCGTCGATCACCGGATGCGGATCGCTTGCCAGGTCGCGGCGCAGCAGCGTGGCGGCCGGATTAGCGGCGCGGACCTTGGCGACGATGGCGTCGGCCAGGCGGGTGGATTCGGAACCGGTGCTGCGGGCGCTGGAGTTGATTTGCAAGATGTTCATGGTGTTGCTCCTGTTATTGGGTTTGTGCTGCGATGGAGTCACTTTAATCGTTTCAAATTCATTCCGGAAGCCGTTAAAATGGATAACATTAGTCCACTGATGGAACAATCCTATGGAAATCGACCCTGGCGACCTGCTTTTGTTTGCCCGCATCGTGGAATGCGGCAGTTTCAGCCTGGCGGCGCAGCGCGTGCAGCTGCCCAAATCGACGGTCTCGCGGCGCGTATCGCTGCTGGAGGCGCAACTGGGCGAGCGCCTGCTCCAGCGCACCACGCGCAAGCTGGTGCTCACCGAGTTCGGCGCCAGCCTGCTGGAGCACGCGCGGCGGGTGGCCGACGAAACCGAGATGGCCGCCGCGCTGGCGCAGCACCGGCAGGGCGCGCCCAGCGGCTTGCTGCGGGTGTCGATGCCGGCCGACTTCGCCAACCTCACGATGGGCGGCATGATGGCGCGCTTCATGAACCAGTACCCGGCCATCTCGCTGGAGCTGGACCTGTCGCCGCGCCGGGTCGACCTGGTGGCGGAGAATTTCGACCTGGCCATCCGCATGGGCAACCTGCCGGACGACGCCTCGCTGGCCGCGCGCCGCGTCACGCTGAGCAAGATCGCGCTGTACGCCTCGCCGCTGTACACCTCGCTGCGCGGCTTGCCCGAGCACCCCGACGACCTGTTCCGGCACGACCTGCTCAGCCTGCCGCCGCGCCTGAACGGGCTCACGCGCTGGAAGCTCTTGCGCGGCAAGGTGGAATGGGAGCGCGAACTGCCGGTGCGCCTGATGGCCAATTCGCCGGAAATGCTGGTGCGCATGGCGGCGGCCGGCGTCGGCATCGCCGCCTCGACCGAGCTGATCGCGCGCGAATATCTGCAGGGTGGGGACTTGGTGCGGGTTTTGCCGGAGTGGTCGTTCCCGGTCGTTACGGGCTGGGCGGTGTTCCCCGGCCGCCGGCTGATGCCGGCCAAGACCAGGGTCTTCCTTGACATGCTGGAGACCGCCTTCGAGGACGGCCGGCCAGTGGAGTGACGGGGCTTACTGCTTCAGCGTGGCCATCGCCTGGCCCAGCTGGACTGCGCCGGCCGGCTGCCAGGCCGGATTGAAGCTCAGCACATCCTTGGGGAACAGCATCACGACGGTCGAACCGAGCAGGAAGCGGCCCAGTTCCTCGCCTTTTTTCAGCACGATGTCCTGGTCGTCGTACTGCCATTCGCACACATGCGGCATGCGCGGCGGATTGACCACGCCGTGCCACACGGTGGCCATGCTGCCAACGATGGTGGCGCCGACCAGCGTCATCACGAACGGGCCATGGGCGGTGTCGAACACGCACACCACGCGCTCGTTGCGGGCGAACAGGCCGGGGATGCCGCGCGCGGCGGCCGGGCTCACCGAGAACAGCTCGCCCGGCACGTAGATCATGCGGGTCAGCCTGCCGTCGCAGGGCATGTGGATGCGGTGGTAGTCGCGCGGGCTCAGGTACAGGTTGGCGAAGCTGCCGTTCTGGAACTTGGCGGCCAGCTCGGCGTCACCGCCCACCAGCGCCGTGGTCGTGAAATTGTGGCCCTTGGCCTGGTAGATTTGGTCGTCCTTGATTGCGCCGAACTGGCTGATGCGGCCGTCGATCGGGCAGATGAAGCCGGCGTCGGCCATCGGGCGGGCGTCCGGGCGCAGCGCGCGCGTGAAGAACTCGTTGAAGCTGCTGTAGTTCTCGATGTTCGGATCCAGCGCCTCGTCCATGTTGACGTTGTACTTGCCGACGAACCAGCGGATCAGCCAGGTTGTCTTGCCGCCCCATTTGGCGCCGGCCACGCGGCCGGCAAAATTGGTCAACGCTCCTTTGGGAAGCAGGTAGTGCGGCAGGACAGCAAGACGAGACACGATAGGGTATCCATACAATGAACGATCGCGCATTATAGCGCCGGCCGCCGGCGCGGTTTAGAAAAATGGACTAAACACGCGGCGCAACTTGCCAATTGCTGAACATTTTGTTTAAAACAAGGCATAATGCGCGGACTCATCCTACAACTTGCCCCTCAGAATGATGCCCGCCCGCCAATTCCGCCTGACGCAGCTCGCTGCCGCCGTGTTCTTCCTGTATGCCGGCGCCGCCCGCGCCGAAGCCGAAACACCGCCCGTCGAGCAGCCCAAGCCGGCGCCGATGCAGAAGGTGGAGATCAAGGGCGCGGCCGCCAGCTACGACGCGCGCCGCGACGACACCGCCAGCAAGACCGTCGTCACCAGCGAGGAGATCCAGAAATACGGCGACACCTCGGTCAACGACGTGCTCAAGCGCGTGCCCGGCATCACCGTCAGCGGCGCGGCCGGCCGCAGCGGCGGCGAGATCCGCATGCGCGGCCTGGGCAGCGGCTACACGCAGATCCTGATCAACGGCGAGCGCGCCCCGGCCGGCTTCGCCATCGACAGCCTGGCGCCCGAGGTGATCGAACGCATCGAGATCCTGCGCGCCGCCAGCGCCGAGTTCAGCACGCAGTCGATCGCGGGCACCATCAACATCGTGCTGAAGAAGGCCTTGAAGTCCGCCCAGCGCGAAGTCAAGCTCAGCGAGGCCAAGGGCAGCAAGTTCAGTTCGCCGTCCCTCAGCCTGCAGATGTCGGACAAGCTCGGCGGCACCTCCTATTCGTTCGGCGGCAACGCCTGGCGCTACATGTATAACCGCAGGTCGCCGTCGTATGACAGCGGCACCGATGCCAGCGGCCAGCCCAATCTGGACCGCGTTACCACTTGGGGCGACCAGGGGCGGGCCGACGGTCTGAACATATCGCCGCGCATCAACTGGACGCTGGACAACGGCGACACGCTGACCTCGCAAACCTTCGTCAACCTGAACCATTTCGCCAACAACAGCCACGGCCGCACCAGCACCGCGCTCGGCCGCGGCCCGGACTATGACCGCATCGACGGCACCTTCAGCAGCCACAACGCCTTCGGCCGCACCGACCTGAACTGGGTGCACAAGTTCGACGGCGGCGCCAAGCTGGACTTGAAGGCCGGCGTCAGCGACAACCATAACACCAGCGATTCCCTCCAGTTCGGTGGCAACCACGGCCTGCCGGCCACGCTGGAGCGCACCGTCATCTCGACCAGCGGCGAGCAGGGCTTCAGCACCCAGGGCAAGTACTCGCGGCCGCTGACCTTAGGCGTGGCGCCGGCCGACGGCAAGGGCGAGGCGCCCACCGAGCACGCGCTGTCCATGGGCTGGGACGCCGGCGTCACCCAGCGCGACGACACCCGCATGCAGCGTGAGGCCGCGCTGCCGGGCGCCACGCCGGACAACAGCGACGAAGGCTTCTCGGCCAAGGTCACGCGGCTGGCGCTGTACGGCCAGGACGAATGGAACCTGACGCCGCAATGGTCGCTCTACACCGGCCTGCGCTGGGAGGGCCTGGACACGCGCAGCGACGGCAACACCTTCGACGCCGTGCGGCAGCGCTCCAGCGTGCTCAGCCCGCTGATGCAGACCCTGTACAAATTCCCCAACAAGAAGGACCAGCTGCGCGTTGCGCTGACCCGCACCTACAAGGCGCCGTCCACGGCCAGCCTGATTCCGCGCAAGTTCACCTCGACCAACAACAGCCCTACCGAGCCCGACCGTCGTGGCAACCCGCACCTGAAGCCGGAGCTGGCGCTGGGCCTGGACGCTTCGTTCGAGCATTACTGGGGCGAGGGCGGCCTGCTGAGCGCCAGCGCCTCGCTGCGCCGCATCGAGAACTACACCCACCAGGGCTTGCTGTACGAGGACCAGCGCTGGGTCTCGACCGCGATCAACGACGGCCGCGCCGAAACGCGCGGCATCGAGCTGGAGGCCAAGTTCCCGGTGCGCGCGCTGATCGAGCACGCGCCGGCGCTGGACCTGCGCGCCAGCGTCAGCCGCAACTGGTCGCGCGTGGACAGCGTGCCCGGCCCCGACAACCGGCTCGACCAGCAGACCCCGCTCAGCGCCACGCTGGGCGTGGACTACAAGAGTCCGAACGGCGCGCTCAGCACCGGCAGCAGCTTCAGCTTCCGCAACGGCGGCCTGGCGCGCCTGAGCGGCACGCAGGGCGGCTACACCAGCGTGCGGCGCGACCTGGACGTGTACGCGTTGTGGAAAATCGACACCCAGAACAATCTGCGGATCGCCGTGTCCAACCTGCTGGCGCAGGACTATGTCACGGAAAGCCTGTACAGCGACGCCAACGGCACGCAGAACCGCACGTCGGTGGCCAGCGGCGAAACCCAGTTGCGCATCACGGTCGAAAAGCGTTTTTGATGGCGTGATTCCGAGGTGATATGATTCTGCGGTGTACTTAATTGCCGCGGGCCTCCCCTGAAAAAGCCTAAAGTTACCGAGATCGAGCAGCCGGACGCCGACAGCCTGCGTCTGGCGCTGGCCGAGGTGCGCGATCTGCAGCGCACCGTGGTCGTGCTGCGCTCGGAATTGGAGCTGTCCCACCAGGAGCGCCAGCACGCGGTGCAGGACGCCTTGTCCTTCGCCCACAGCGAGATCAGCCAGCTGCGCGACACCGTCGCCGCGCTGCGCGCCAGCCTGGAACGGCTGACGCAGGAAAAGCTCGACGCGCTGCAGCAGGCCAGCACGCTGCACCACGGCGAGGTCGCCCAACTGCACGACACCATCCGCGCCCTGCGCGACACGCTGGAGGCGCGCGCATGAGTGCCAAGCCCGCCATCCGCAGCGTGCCGGCCAAGCCGCCCGCCAAAAGCGAGGCGGCCTCGGCGCAGGCGGCGGCCGGCGCCCAGCGCAAGCGGCTGCGCCAGGTCGAGCTGCTGCTGGAAGTGTCGCGCCGCATGGCGGCCTACGACACGCTCGACGAAATCCTCACCGCGCTGATCGACGTCACCACCGAGGAGCTCGACGCCGAGCGCGGCACCTTGTTCCTCAACGACGCCGAAACCGGCGAGCTGTTCTCCCGCGTCGCGCAGGGCAACATCCAGCGCGAGATCCGCTTCCTGAACCACACCGGCATCGCCGGCCACGTGTTCACCACCGGCGAGGCGCTCAACATCGCCGACGCCTACGCCGATCCGCGCTTCAACCGCTCCATCGACGAGCAGACCGGCTTCGTCACGCGCAACATCCTGTGCGTGCCGATCAAGACCTTCAAGGGCGAGATCATCGGCGTGTCGCAGACGCTCAACAAGCGGCGCGGCAAGTTCACCCGCGCCGACCTGCAGCTGCTGGAGGCGCTCACCACCCAGGGCACGCTGGCGCTGCAAAGCGCGCGCTTCCTGGAAAGCATGAAGAAGATCCGGCGCCAGGAGATGGAATTTATCGACGTGGTGTCCGAGGTCACGGCCGACATCAAGCTCGGCTCGCTGCTGCAAAAGGTGATGGGCGAGGCCACGCGCCTGCTCAACGCCGAGCGCTCGACCCTGTTCCTCAACGACGACAAGACCGGCGAGCTATGGTCGGAAGTGGGGCAGGGCCTGGAGTCCTTGCAGATCCGCCTGCCCAACACGGCCGGCATCGCCGGCGCCGTTTTTACGTCCGGCAAGACCATCAACATCCCCTACGCCTACGCCGACCTGCGCTTCAACCCGGCGTTCGACAAGCGCACCGGCTACTTCACGCGCTCCATCCTGTGCGTGCCCATCGTCAACAAGGCCGGCAAGATCATCGGCGTCACGCAGGTGCTCAACAAGCGCGGCGGCCCGTTCACCCACGAGGACGAGTCGCGCCTGCGCGCCTTCACCGCGCAGATCTCGATCGCGCTGGAGAACGCCAAGCTGTTCGCCGACGTCCAGCAGATCAAGAACTACAACGAGGCCATGTTGGAGTCGATGTCGAACGGCGTCATCACGCTGGACGGCCAGGAAAAGATCGTCACCTGCAACGCGGCCGGCCTGCGCATTTTGCGCACCGGGCCGGCCACCATCCTGGGCCGCTCGGCCGAGGAATTCTTCGGCGGCGCCAACAGCTGGGTGATGGACAAGCTGCGCCAGGTCGAGGAACACCAGAGCGCCGAGCACCTGATGGACGCCGAGCTGGTGGTGGCGGACGCCACGCTGTCGGTCAACTTCAGCGTGCAGCCGCTGCTGTCGATGGAGAAGCAGCGCATCGGCTGGATGCTGATGCTCGAGGACATCTCCAGCGAGAAGCGGCTGCGCTCGACCATGTCGCGCTATATGGACCCCGGCATCGCCGACCAGATGGTGGCCAACGGCGCCGAAATGCTGGGCGGTAAAAACGTGCCGGCCACGGTGCTGTTCTCGGACATCCGCAGCTTCACCACCATCACCGAGCAGCTGGGCGCGCAGGGCACGGTCACCCTGCTCAACGAATACTTCACCATGATGGTCGACTGCATCCAGCGCGAGGAGGGCATGCTCGACAAGTTCATCGGCGACGCCATCATGGCCGCCTTCGGCATCCCGGTCGGCCACGACGACGACGCCGACCGCGCGCTGCGCACCGCCATCGCCATGATGACCGAGCTGCGCGCCTGGAACGGGCTGCGCGCGCGCGAGGGCAAGCCGCCAGTGGAGATCGGCATCGGCCTCAACACCGACCAGGTCGTGTCCGGCAACATCGGCTCCAAGAAGCGCATGGACTACACCATCATCGGCGACGGCGTGAACCTGGCGGCGCGGCTGGAATCGGCGTGCAAGCAGTACGGCGCCCACATCCTCATCAGCGAGTTCACCTACCGCGCGCTGCGCGCCACCTACCGCCTGCGCGAGATCGACATCGTGGTGGTCAAGGGCAAGACCCGGCCGGTGTCGATCTACGAGGTGATGGACTACCACAGCGAGGACAGCTATCCCAACCTGGTCGAAGCCATGGGCCTGTTCCGCAACGCGCTGCAAAGCTACCGCAAGCGCAACTGGTCCGCCGCCGGCAAGCTGTTCGACGAGGTGCTGTCGCTCAACCCGCACGACCGCGCGGCCGCGCTGTACATCGAGCGCAGCCTGCACATGGCGGCCAACCCGCCGCCCGACGACTGGGACGGCACCTTTGTCATGGAAACGAAGTGAAGATACCCCGCAGCACGCTGGAACAATGGCAGGTCTTGCAGGCGATCGTCGAATGCGGCGGCTACGCGCAGGCGGCCGAGGCGCTGCACCGCAGCCAGTCCTCGGTCAGCTACATGGTGGCCAAGCTGCAGGAGCAGCTGGGCGTGGAGCTGCTGGAGATCGACGGCCGCCGCGCGCGCCTGACGCAGAACGGCGCGGCCCTGCTGGCCAAGGCGCGCGAGCTGCTGGGCGACGCCTTCCAGCTCGAGCAGCTGGCCAGCAGCCTGGCCGAGGGCTGGGAGCCGCAGGTGGCGATCGCGGTCGACAGCCTGTTCCCGGTCGAGCTGCTGGTGCAGGTGCTGCGCGACTTCGAGCCCTGGGCCAGGCACACCCGCGTCAACCTGGAGGAGACCGTGCTGTCCGGCTCGGAGGATGCGCTGATCGAGCAGCGGGTCGACATCGCCATCGCCAGCCGCATTCCCTCGGGCTTCCTGGGCGACCTGCTGATGGATATCGAATTCGTCGCCGTGGCCCATCCCTGCCACCCGCTGCACGAGCTGGGCCGCGAGCTGGAGGTGGACGACCTGAGCCGCAACCTGCACATCGTGGTGCGCGATTCGGGCACGCTGAACCCGCGCGACCACGGCTGGCTTGGCAGCAACCAGCGCTGGACCGTCACCAGCCCGCACACGCGGCTGGAGATGATCTGCAACGGCCTGGGCTTCGGCTGGCTGGCCGAGCACAAGATACAGACCCAGCTGGAGCAGGGCTTGCTCAAGCCGCTGCCGCTGCGGGTGGGACAGCGCCGCAAGCTGTCGCTGTCGCTGATCGTCGCCAGGCCCGAGGTGGCCGGCCCGGCGACTTGCCGCCTGGCCAATCTGATCCGCAAAGTGGTGAAGGACGGCATCGAGCACCGGCCGCTGTGCGGCTGAGGTCCCGCCGAGCGAGACGGCATTTTTTTGTATAATCGGCGTCCTTCTTTGACGCCGAGTCCAATGTCCGACACCCGCCACCCCGCCTCGCGGCCGCCGCGCAGCCTGCGCCAGGCCCTCCGTCCGGGCGTGCGGTGGCTGCACCGGTGGCTGGGTTTGACGCTGGGCCTGCTGATCGTGCTGGCCGGCCTGAGCGGCAGCCTGCTGGTGTTCCAGCACGAACTGGACGCCGAACTCAATCCGCAACTGGTCCACAACCTCGTGCCCTGCGACACGCCGCTCGACATCGGCGGCGCCATCGCCAGCCTGCGGCGGCGCTGGCCGCAGGCCCGGGTCGGCTCGGTCTACCTGCCCAGCCATGCCGGCGCCAGCTACGGCCTGTACTTCAAGGCGCCCGGCGCGGCCGACAACGAGGCCATGCTCGATTCGTGCAGCGGCGCCGTGCTGGGCAGCCGCGACCGCGACGCGCCCGGCTTCGACGCCCCGCATCTGGTGCCGACCCTGCTGCGCTGGCACACCACGCTGATGCAGGGCAAGCCGGGCCGCGCCGCGCTCGGCTGGCTGGCGCTGGCCTGGCTGGCGCTGCTCGCGGCCGGCCTGCTGCTGGCCTGGCCGGCGCCGGCCCAGGGCTGGAAGCGCGCGTTGCGGGTCGACCTGCGCCGCAACGCCTGGCGCGCGCCGGCCGACCTGCACCGCTCGGCCGGCCTGCTGGCGGCCGCCCCGATGCTGGTTGTGGCCGTGACCGCCTTTTGCAACGGCCAGCCGGAACTGACGCGCGCGCTGGTGGGGCGGGTGACGCCGGTCAGTGCCGAACACCGCCGCATCGCCCGGCCGGCCCTGGCGCCGGGCGAGGCCACCATCTCCTGGAACGACGCCCGCGCCATCGCCGCCCAGCACCTGAGCGACGGCGCCGTGCTGCTGGCGCTGCACCGCCTGCCCGAGCGCGGCATCTACCAGGTGCGCCTGCGCCGCGCCGACGACTGGCAGCGCACCGGCACGCTGCGCCTGCTGATCGATATCCGCGACGGCGCCGTGATTGAAACAGTTAATCCGCTGGGCGGCACCGGCGGCGACCGCTTGCTGACGTCTTTATTCCCGCTGCATTCAGGCCAATTCGGCGGCGCGATAGGGCGCTGGCTTATGGCGATTGCCGGTTTGCTGCCCGCGCTATTCTTTATAACCGGCCTCGTCGGTTGGATTATGCGGCGCCGTCGTAAAAGCGTCTGATACGCGCTTCATTTGAACAACAGTGGTGGAAATAATTCGTTTTTATAGCTATATTGGTATTTGTCGCGTATATCTCTGGAGAATTAGTGCAAAGTTATGGTAAATTGCGCTTATCAATTCTCACACATTGTCACTAGTGGTTTTTTTAGAATCTAACCTGCCGATAGAAGGAAATAAGATGACGACTTACCAGGAATACAAAGCAAAGATCGCCGAACTGGAAAATCTGGCCGAGACTGCCCGCAAAAATGAAATCGCGCAGGCTAAAGAAAAAGTCACGGCCATCATGCGTGAATACGGCCTGACCGTGGCGGATCTGGGCGGCGTAGCCAAGGTGAAGGCGGTCAAGACCCGCGCGCCGGTGCCGACCAAGTACCGCGACGACGCCACTGGCCAGACCTGGACCGGCCGCGGCCGCGCTCCGAAATGGCTGGAAGGCAAGGACAAAGAGCAATATCTGATTAAGTAAGCCGCGCCGTCAGTTTGCTGCAGGCCGGGAGCTGCGGGTTTATATGTTTTTATAAACCCCAGTCCCGGCTTTTCTCTTTTTTGGGACGCGATCCATGATGAGCCGAGCCGCAGTCTTATTCTCCGCTTTAATTTCTCTTTTTTCTCCCGCCGCCGGGGCCGCCGATAGCCTGTTAAGTCCGGATCGCGTGTGGACCGGCGACGGCCAGGCGCATGCCAATTGGTCGGTGCTTATTGTCGAGGGGAAGATAGCGGCAGTCGGCCCCGCCGATAAAATGAATGCGCCGGCCGGCGCCGAGCGTATCAGCCTGCCCGGCACGACCCTGATACCGGGTTTAATGGACCTGCATGCGCATCTGCTGCTGCACCCGTATAACGAAACCTCGTGGGACGACCAGGTCTTAAAGGAGTCGCTTGAATACCGCACCCTGCTGGCCTCCCGCCACGCCGCCGCCACATTACAAGCCGGTTTTACCACGCTGCGCGATCTGGGCACCGAAGGCGCCTTGTATGCCGACGTCGCGATTAAAAAAGCGATAGAGGACGGGCTTATTCCCGGCCCGCGTTTATTCATCGCCACCCGCGCCATCGTTGCCACCGGAAGCTATGGGCCGTCGCCGCGCGGCTACCGCGCCGACATGGATCTGCCCCAGGGCGCGCAGGAAGCGAGCGGCGTCGACGAGGTCACCCGCGCGGTGCGCGAGCAGGGCGCGCGCGGCGCCGACTGGATCAAGGTCTACGCCGACTACCGCACCGGCGCCGACGGCGGCGCCCACGCCACCTTCTCGCAAACGGAACTGAACGCGCTGGTGGCCGCCGCCCACGAATCTGGGCGCAAGGTGGCCGCGCACGCCGGCACGGACGAGGGCATGCGTCGCGCCACGCTGGCCGGCGTCGACAGCATCGAGCACGGCTACGGCGGCAGCGAGGCCACCTTTCGCCTGATGGCCGAACGCCACGTCGCCTATTTCCCGACCCTGACCGCGCCCGAGGCCACCAGCGTATACTTCCAGCGGCACCAGCGTGGCGGCCCGCCGACGCCGTCGATGCAGGCCGCCGCGCGCGCCTTCCAGCTGGCGCGCAGGCTGGGCGTCGTCATCGGCAACGGCAGCGACGTCGGCGTGTACGCGCACGGCGCCAACGCGCGCGAGCTGGAGTGGATGGTCAAGCTGGGCATGACGCCGACCGAGGCGCTGAAGTCCGCCACCGTGGTCAACGCGGCCGTGCTGGAGCGCGCCGCCTCGCTGGGCGCGATCCGCGTCGGCTACCTGGCCGACCTGGTGGCGGTGCAGGGCGACCCGACCCAGGACATCGCCGCGCTGCGCAGCGTTGCTTTTGTGATGAAAGGCGGCGTCATTTACCGCCGGCCTTAACGAAGCCTTAAGGTTAGTGCGGTCAGTCTAGTCCGGCCGCGGCCATTTCGTGCGATGATGGCGGAATGGCATCAATTCCTCTTTTTCCCCTGAATACCATCCTGTTCCCGGACGGCCATTTGCCCTTGCAGGTGTTTGAAGTACGCTATCTGGACCTGATCAAGCGCTGCATCGCCAAGGGCGAGGAATTCGGCGTGGTCCCGCTGCTCGAAGGCAGCGAAACCCGCATCCCCGACAAGCAGGAAACCCTGTCCGACGCCGGCACCATGGCGCGCATCCTGGAGTGGACCGCGCCACTGCCGGGGCTGCTGCAAATCTCCTGCGTCGGCACCACGCGCTTCCAGATCAAATCGGCCGAAAAGCTCAAGCACGGCTTGTGGATGGCCGAGGTCGACGAGGTGGCCGAAGACATGGTCGTGCCCATCCCCACCGAACAGCAGGACGTGGCCAACGCGCTTGGTTCGCTGATCCGCTCGCTGCAGAAGAAGCAGATCTCCACCGCCAACATGCCGCTGGCGCCGCCGTACCGGCTGGACGAAGCCGGCTGGGTGGCGAACCGCTGGTGCGAGCTGCTGCGGCTGGACGTGGGCGAGAAGCAGCGCCTGCTGCTGCAGGAGAATCCCGTGCTGCGCCTGGAACTGATCCAGGACGTGCTGAGCGAGAACGGCTTGCTGGACTAGGCCTGGCCCCACGCGGGCTGCCCGCGCTGGCCCTTTCCGCGCCCGCGCGCTGCTGCTACACTGGCCGGCGTCACCACTGCCGCCATCGAGCCGCCATGTACCTGCAACCCGCCTTCGCCGAAGACCGACTCGAAGTCCGCCACGGCCTGATGCGCGCCTTCCCGCTGGCCACGCTGATCCTGGCCGACGCCGACGGCGTCACCGCCGACCTGCTTCCCTTCATGCTGTACGCCGACGAGGGCGACAGCGGCCTGGGCGTGCTGCGCGCCCACGTGGCGCGCGCCAATCCGCTGTGGCGCAAGCTGGGGGCGGCGGCGCAATGCCTGGTGGTGTTCCAGGGCCCGGAATCCTACATCAGCCCGAGTTGGTACGAAACCAAGCGCACCACGCACAAGGTGGTGCCGACCTGGAACTACGCGATGGTGCAGGCGCGCGGCGCCGGCCGCGCGGTGGACGATCCGTTCTGGCTGCGCCGCCTGCTGGACCGCATGACCGCCTTCCACGAAAGCGGCATGCCGCAGCCATGGGAGCTGGACGACGCCCCGGCCGATTTCATGGCCGCGACGATGAAGGCCATCGTCGGCATCGAGATCCCGATCGACAGCCTGGTGGGCAAATGGAAGGTCAACCAGAACCGCAGCGCCGCCGACCAGCGCGGCGTGGTGGCGGGCTTGGGCGACGATCCGATGGCGCAGCTGGTGGCCGAGCGTCTCAAGCCCGAATAGCGCGGCGCTAGCCGGCGTGCGCCTCGCCGGCCTCGTCCAGCGCGTGCACGCGCATCGACCACATCACGCCGGCCGCCAGCAGCAGCATGGCGGCGATCTCCAGCCCGCGCGGCAGCTGCTGCTTGTAGATAAAGCCGTACAGCAGCGCGAACAGGGTCTCGAACAGGATCAGCTGGCCGGACAAGGTCAGCGGCACCTTGCGGCTGGCGATATTCCACAGATGGTTGCCGATCACCGAGGCGCCCAGGGCCAGCAGTGCGTTGACGATCCAGAACAGCGTCCAGTCGCGGCCGCTGGCCACGGCGCCGGCGCCGGTCACGTCGTTATGGAACAGCGCCAGCGCCGCCAGCGCGATCGCCAGCGCGATCAAGCCGCTCGACACCCCGTACAAGGCCGACCACTCGCCGCTGCTGAAGTGCGGATTGCGCTTCAGGTAGCGCGCATTGTCCACCGAATACCAGGTCCAGCACAGCAGCGCGCCGGCCGCGCACAGCACGCCGAGCAGCTTGTCGGCCAGCGGCGCGCCGTTGCCGGCGTCGTGGCTGAAAACGTCGATGTTGATGCAGGCGATGCCGGCCGCCACCAGCAGCAGCGGCAGCGTCAGCTGCCTGAGCGGCACCGAGCCGTGGTCCTTGCTGCCCATCAGCGTGACCGAGATCGGCAGCACGCCGATGATCAGCGAGGTGGCAGGCACGCCGGCGAACTTGACGCCCAGCGCAAGCAGCATGTAGTAGACGATGTTGCCGGCCAGCGCATGCTTGACCATCGCGGCCACGTCGCCCCGGTCCAGCCGGCGCAGCAGCGCGGGCAGGCGCGGCGCCATCAGGCCGCCGGCGATCAGGCCGTAGGCGATGTAGCGCCCGCAAGCCATCTCCAGCGGCGTGAAGGCCGTCAGCAATTCCGGCACGATGAACACCATGCCCCACATGGCGCCCGCCAGCAAACCGCACATCACGCCTTGCCACATCGTCGGTATCCTCAGTAATTTGCGCACAGCCGCCAGACGGCGGTCAACGCGGCAAGGTTCAGCGCCACGCTGCACCAGTAGGCGATCTGGAAGGAAGTCTTGACCGTCTTGTGGCGCAGCCAGCGCTGCGCCAGCAGGCCGCCCGGCCAGCCGCACGCCAGTCCCATCAGCAGCAGCGTGCGTTCGGGGATGCGCCGGCGCCGGCCCACGGCGGCCGACTTGTCGAGCGCGTAGGCGATAAAGCAGACCACGCTGGCCACGCCGTACGCCGCCGCCAGCCACGGCAAAGCGTCCGGCGTCAAAGGCTTCAGAAGTAGCTCAGGCCGAGCGCGGCCTTGACTTCGTCGGCGGTCTGCGCCGCCACTTCGCGCGCGCGCATCGTGCCTTCCTTCAGCATCTGCATGATGTAGCCCTTGTCCTGGGCCAGCTCCTCGCGGCGGGCGCGGATCGGCGCCAGCATCTCCTGCAGCACCACTTCCAGGCGCTTCTTGACGATGGAGTCGCCCAGGCCGCCGCGCACGTAGTGGGCCTTCATCTCGGCCAGCTTGTCCTTTTCCGGATCGAAGGCGTCCAGGTAGATGAAGGCGACGTTGCCCTCCAGGTGGCCCGGATCCTCCACGCGCAGGTGCAGCGGATCGGTATACACCTTTTTCACGGCGGCGGTGATCTCGGCCGCGGTGGCGCCCAGGTTGATCGTGTTGCCCAGCGATTTGCTCATCTTGGCCTTGCCGTCGGTGCCCGGCAGGCGGCCGATCTCCGGCACCAGCGCCTTGCACTCGACCAGGATATCCTTGTTGGCGATGCGGTTGAAGCGGCGCACGATCTCGTTGGTCTGCTCGATCATCGGGATCTGGTCCTCGCCGACCGGCACCAGCGAGGCCTTGAACGCCGAGATGTCGGCCGCCTGCGAGGCCGGGTAGGTCAGGAAACCGGCCGGGATGTCGCGCTCGAAGCCGCGCAGCGCGATCTCGGTCTTGACGGTCGGGTTGCGCTCCAGGCGGGCCACCGTCACCAGGTTCAGGTAATAAAAGGTCAGCTCGGCCAGTTCCGGGATCTGCGACTGGATCAGGATGGTCGACTTGGCCGGGTCGATGCCGACCGCCAGATAGTCCAGCGCCACCTCGACCACGTTGCGGTGCACCTTGCCGGTGTCGTCCATGTTGTCGGTCAGCGCCTGGGCGTCGGCCAGCATGATGAACTGTTTGTACTCGTGCTGATAGGCGACGCGGTTGCGCAGGCTGCCGACGAAGTGGCCCAGGTGCAGCGGGCCGGTCGGACGGTCGCCGGTCAGGATCACGGTCGGGCCTTTGGACGCGGCTGCTGCGGTGGCGATTACTTCGGACTGTTCGGTCAGGCTCATCAGGGGTTCCTTTACGTTGCCCCGATCCGGCGCGACGAATGTAAAAAACGCCACCAGATGAGGGCGGCGTTGATAAAAATATCACATCACTATGGGTAGACAGTGGCCGCGCGCTAGGAGCGGCGCCAATTCAGGCAGGCGTGAGGTGTGGTGAAAAAAGTCATCCGCGTATGGTTGCAGTTCAGCGCCGGTCTGTCAAGATGTGAGGCCCCGCCTTGCTTCTCCAGCCCATGCATTAATCTAAACGATAAGGTAGTATTGCCGATCCCGAGCAATACCCCTTACCGGAGCCGATATGCGTGACCTTGCAGTTGCAGTGCTTTCCACCCTGATGGTCTCCGCCGCAACGGCGCAAACGCCCACGCCGCCCATGGCGCCCGACATCCCCGCCAAGTTCGACACCGCCGTCCCCAACGCCGACTACGTCAAGCGCGACGTCATGATCCCCATGCGCGACGGCGTCAAGCTGCACACCGTGATCGTCATCCCCAAGGGCGCCGTGCACGCGCCCATGGTGCTGAGCCGCACGCCCTACAACGCCAGCGGCCGCGCCCAGCGCAACGTCAGCCCCAGCGTGCTGGCCACGGTCGGCCAGGGCGACGAGGTGATGATGGAGAACGGCTACATCCGCGTCTACCAGGACGTGCGCGGCAAGTACGGCTCCGAGGGCGAGTACGTGATGACCCGCCCCGTCAAGGGCCCGCTCAACGACACCCGCACCGACCACACCACCGACGCCTGGGACACCATCGACTGGCTGGTCAAGAACGTCCCCGAAAGCAACGGCAACGTCGGCATGATAGGCTCGTCCTACGAAGGCTTCACGGTGCTGATGGCGCTGGTCGATCCGCACCCGGCGCTCAAGGTCGCCGTGCCGATGAGTCCCATGGTCGACGGCTGGCGCGGCGACGACTGGTTCCACAACGGCGCCTTCCGCCTGCCGAACCTGAGCTACATCGCCGGCCAGACCGCCGCCAAGGGCAGCGGCAAGACCATGGCCACCGGCGTCTACGACGACTACGAGGGCGTGCTGCGCGGCGGCTCCACCGCCGACTACGCCAAACAGTTCGGCCTGGACCAGCTCAACTTCACCCGCAAGCTGTTCGAGCACCCGGCCTACGACAGCTACTGGCAGCAGCAGGCGCTCGACAAAATCCTGGCCAAGCGCCCGATGAAGGTGCCCACCATGACCGTGGTCGGCTACTGGGACCAGGAAGACATCTACGGCGCCTACGCCTTCTACTCGGCGGTGGAACCGCAGGACACGGCCAACAACAAGAACTTCCTGGTGGTGGGACCGTGGCGCCACAGCGGCGTCAATTACGACGGCTCCAGCCTGGGCGCGCTCAAGTTCACCGGCGACACCGCGCTGGAATTCCGCCGCGACGTGATGCAGCCCTTCCTCGACCAATACCTGAAGGACGGCGCGCCGGCCGCCGACACGCCGCCGGTGCTGTTCTACCAGACCGGCGTCAATCGCTGGCAGCGTTTGCAGCGCTGGCCGCTGGCGTGCGAGGCCGGCTGCCCGGCGCCGCTCAAGCCGATCTACCTCAAGCCCGGCTTCAAGCTGGACTTCGACGCGCCGCGGCAGGGCGCGGGCTACGACGAATACGTGTCCGACCCGGCCAAGCCGGTGCCCTTCGTGCCGCGTCCGGTGCGCATGGGCGACGCCAACGTGTGGCGTCCGTGGCTGGTTAGCGACCAGCGCGGCGTCTCCGACCGCACCGATGTGCTGAGCTACGTCACCGAACCGCTGAAGGCCCGCCTGCAGATCGCCGGCGCCGCCATGGTCAACCTGTACGCCTCGACCAGCGGCACCGACAGCGACTGGGTGGTCAAGCTGATCGACGTCTACCCGGACGAAGTGCCGTCGCAGCCGGAGCTGGGCGGCTACCAGCTGGGCATCGCGATGGACATCTTCCGCGGCCGCTACCGCAACAGCTACGAGCATCCGTCGCCGGTCGCGCCGGGCGCCGTGGAGAAGTACCGCTTCGCGCTGCCGAACGCCAACCACGTGTTCCTGCCGGGCCACCGGGTGATGGTGCAGATCCAGTCCAGCTGGTTCCCGCTGTACGAGCGCAACCCGCAGACCTATGTGCAGAACATCTTCCACGCCAAGCCGGCCGACTACCAGAAGGCCACGCTGCGCGTGTACCACGCCGGCGCCGAAAGCAGCGCGCTGGAGCTGCCGGTGGTGGAGGGGAAATAAGCCTAACGGTATAAACCGTTTAGCGCCTAACGCGGACGCACGCTGTCGGCCAGCACGTCCGCGCGGAAGTAGCGGCGGTAGCCTTCCATCACCTGGTTCGACTTGCCGATCTTCTCCAGCATATCGATCAGCAGCCGCTGGTCCGCCGCCGGCAGGGCGCGCGACACATAGGCGCCGCTGTCGTTCCACGGCAGTTCCGGAATCGCGTCCAGGCGCAGCTTGTCCTGCAGGCCGTCGACGCGCGGGTCGCGCCGGATGGCGCCGGCCATCAGCGTCGGCCCCATGATGGTGAGGTCGGCCGACCCGGCGTGCAGCAGGCGCGCCACGGCCACCACGTCGACCTCGGTGAACAGGCGGCCCTGTTTGGCCAGCTCGTTGACCAGCGCCATATACTGCTCGCCATAGTCGAAGCCCCGCACCACCGCCACGCGCAGCTCGCGCCGCTCCAGCAGGTTCCTGGCGCTGGTGATCGGCGCCAGCTGCCCGGCCACCGAAATCAGCATGGCGCGGTGGCCTATCATCGGCACGAAGGTGCCGGCCAGGTCGCGCGACGGCGTGCGCGAGGCCGGCAGCAGCAGGTCGGCCTTGCCGGCCTTGTACATGGCCACCTGGCGCGCGCGCGGCACCACGCTGAAGACGAAGTTGCAGCCGTACTTGCCGCTCGCGCCACGCAGCAGTTCGGGGTAGATGCCGCCGATATGCTCGCCCTCTATCTGCACGCTGGCGCCGCTGGCCGACACCGGCACGGCGATCTCGCGCGAGCATGCGGCGGCGCATGCCTGCGCCACGCCTGCCGCCAGCAGCGCGGCGATGGTGCGCGGGTTCATGGCTTGGCCGCCCGCAGATGGTGTTGATGGAAATAGCGCTGCGCCACCAGGATGGCCACCGCCTGCATCGCCGCGCACAGGTAGAAGGTGCTGCCGATGCGCCAGTCGTCGGCCGGCAGGTGGCTCACTTCGCCGAGGATGGCGGTGCCCAGCAGCGGCATGAAGATCACCCCCAGGCTGCTGACCGATTGCAGGGACCCCATCAACTCGCCCTGTTCATGGGGCGGCGTCGCCTTCGAGACGATGCCCTGCAGCGCCGGGCCGACCGCGAACGCCAGCACATTGCA
The DNA here is from genome assembly GCF_059422325.1 of Duganella sp. GW821-FHT01E12. Classification (NCBI taxonomy): domain Bacteria; kingdom Pseudomonadati; phylum Pseudomonadota; class Betaproteobacteria; order Burkholderiales; family Oxalobacteraceae; genus Duganella; species Duganella sp. GW821-FHT01E12. The sequence continues at coordinate 34,719 of NZ_JBWKWR010000013.1, forward strand.
CAGGATGAGCACATACATCATCCAGCCGTGCGTGGCCAGGCCGTACAGCAGATAGGTGAGGGCGCCCGAGCCCAGTCCCAGCAGCGACAGCCGCACCTCGCCGAAGCGCTTGATCAGGATGCCCAGCAGGCCGGCCTGCACCACGGCCGCCGTCAGGCCGACGCAGAACATGGCGGCGCCGTTCTGGCCCGGCGTCCAGGCGAAGCGGAAGTGGGTGTACAGCACCCAGGTGGTCTGCAGCATCATCTGCGCGAAGGTGACCAGGGCGAAGGTGATCACCAGGCCGCGGATGTCGGTGCGGCGCGCCAGCTTGAACAGCGCCGACAGGGGATTGATCTTGGCCAGCTTGAACGTCGAACGGCGCTCGGCCGGCAGCGATTCCGGCACCACGAAGTAGCCGTAGACGAAATTGGCGGCCGACAGCCCGCCGGCCACGTAGAACGGCAGGTGCAGGTTGACGCTGCCCAGCAGGCCGCCCAGCATCGGGCCGCAGATGAAGCCCAGGCCGAACGCCGCGCCGACCTTGCCGAAGCTCTTGGCGCGGTTCTCCGGCGTCGAGATGTCCGACGCGTAGGCCGACGCCACCGACATGCTGGCCGACGACATGCCGCCCACCACGCGGCCGATGAACAGGTAGGCCAGGTTGGGCGCCCACGCAGTGGACAGGAAGTTGATGCACATGCCGGCCATCGAATACAGCATCACCGGGCGGCGGCCGATGCGGTCGCTCAGGGCGCCCAGCATGGGCATGAAGATGAACTGCATCAGGCCGAACACCGCGCTCATGATGCCGAACCAGTAGGCCTGGTTCTCGCGCGAGCCGGTGAATTCGCCCACCAGCATCGGCAGCACCGGCACGATCAGGCCTATGCCCAGCATGTCGATGAAGACGCAAATCAGGATGAAGTTCAGGTTGCCCGGCGCCGGGGTGGCCGGCAGGGCGCTTGCTGCGGTATCGGGGGTGGTCATGTCGATGAATGAAAAGGGTCAGGGCGCGGCCGGGCTGGCGGCCCATTCGGCGATGAAGCTGTCGCGGAAGGCGGTCAGCTCGTTGAGGCGGGTCTGTGCCAGGTGGCGGCCGGCGGACGTCTGCATCTTGGCGGGCAGGGTGGCCAGCTTGGTGTCGATATGGTCCAGCGCGTAGGCTTTCTCATCGAGCTCGCGGTGCAGCGCCATCGGATCGTCGGCGTGGGCCAGCGCGCTGCCCATGCGTCCGGCCGTGTAGAATAGCCGTGCCAGGCCCACCGCGCCCAGCGCGTCGAGGCGGTCGGCGTCCTGCACGATCTTCGCCTCGATGGTCTCGGGGCGGATGGCGGCGGAAAAGCTGTGGCTCTCGATCGCATGCGCGACGGCGGCCAGCTTGTTGGACGGGAAATCGAGTTCGGCCAGCTGGCGGCTGGCCAGCAGCGCCGCCTTGCGCGAGGCCTGGTGGCGTTCGGGATCGTTCTTGGGCAGGTTGACCAGGTCGTGCAGATAGCAGCCGGCCAGCACGACCAGCGCGTCGGCCTCGGGATAGTCGTCCAGCAGCAGGCTGGCGTTGCGCCAGACCCGGTGCAGGTGGTTGGTGTCGTGCGCGCCGTCGGCGCCGGCGGCGGCACTGGCCAGGCGGACCAGGCGCGGGTGCCAGCTGTTCAGCAAGCTGTTCATCGTTCTCCCGTGGTGTCTGTCTTCGACGATCTTTTTTCAGATCATACAGCCTGATACGGCCCTTGTGCAGGGGAACTTGGTGGTGATTAACAATTGTTCGCTTGACAAGTACGACGAGATTGCGCATTATGCAACCATATTTGATAATCACAGGCACTATGATGCGTAACTTCCTGGCGCTTGCGCCGATGTTGTTGACCCTGGCATGCGGCGGCGCGCAGGCGATCGACGACACGCCGACCGTGGCGCCCCATATCCAGGTCAAGGGGGAAGACAGCCGCCAGGCCGTCGCCCGTCCGAACGCGGCCGCCGCCGCGCTGGCGTCGCCCGCGCCGCGCCGCGCCCAGGCCGAGATCGAGGCCGCCCGGCCCGACCGCGACGCCACGAATCCGCGCGCCGTGATCACCACCGTGCTGCGCCCGCTGCCGTCCTCGGCCGGCCGCCTGGTCGAAAATCCCAGCTGGAAACGTTAATACAATTTATTTCCCAGGTGCATTTATTTGGTGCTTAATAACTTGACTTGAGGTAACATTGCTGCCAATCACTTTAGCAATGAAGGAAACCCCATGTCTAATGTAAGCGAACTGCACGCAACGAACCCCGCCGGCGAGTATTTGGCCTTCACCCTGGGCCAGGAAGAGTACGGCATTGACATACAAAAAGTAGCGGAAATCCGCAGCTACGAAACCCCGACCCGCATCGCCAACGCGCCCGACTTCGTCAAGGGCGTGGTCAATCTGCGCGGCATCATCGTGCCGATCGTCGACATGCGCATCAAGTTCAACCTGGGCACGCCGTCTTACGACCAGTTCACCGTCGTCATCATCCTCAACATCGGCCACCGCGTGGTCGGCATGGTGGTCGACCGCGTCTCCGACGTGACCACGCTGCTGCCCGAGCAGGTCAAGCCGGCGCCGGAAATCGGCGCGGCCATGAACAGCGACCATATCGTCGGCCTGGGCACGCTGGAAGAGCGCATGCTGATCCTGATCGACATCGACAAGCTGATGTCGAGCGCCGACATGGGCCTGGTCGAAACCACCGCGCTGGCGGCGTAATGGGCATGCTGGCCAATATCAGCATCGGCAAGCGCCTGGCGCTGGGCTTTTCCATCATCCTGGCGTTCGCCATGCTGATCACCGGGATTTCGGTGTGGCGCCTGCAGGGCGTGGCCACGGCCACGCGCGACATGATGCAGGTGCCGCTGGCCAAGGAGCGCATGATCTCCGACTGGTCGAGCAAGATCGACAGCGCGATCCGCCGCACGACCGCGATCGCCCGCAGCAGCGACGCCACGCTGGGCGCCTTCTTCGCCGACGAGGCCAAGGCGTCGTCGGCCATCTCGGCGGAATACCAGAAGAAGGTGGAAGCGCTGATTGTCGACGCCGACGAGCAGGAACTGTTCGGCCGCATCGGCGAACAGCGCAAGATCTACCTGTCGTCGCGCGACCAGGTGGCCAAGCTGAAAAGCGCCGGCGACCAGGAAGGGGCCGAGAAGGTGTTCTCCGGCGTGTTCGTTCCGGGTTCCACCAGCTATCTGGCGCTGATGCAGGAACTGCTGAAAATGCAGCGCGCGAAAATCGACGCCACCGCCGTCCACATCGACGAAGTGGCGGCCAGCAGCCGCAATCTGCTGTACGTGCTGGCGCTGCTGGTGCTGGCCTTCGGCGCGGTCAGTTCGTGGCTGCTCACCACCGGCATCACCGTGCCGCTGCAGCAGGCGGTGACGGCGGCGCGGCGCGTCGCCGGCGGCGACCTGACCGGCAATATCGACGACAGCGCGCGCGACGAAACCGGTCAGCTGCTGACCGCGTTGAAGGAGATGAACGCCAGCCTGCTGGGCATCGTCACCGAAGTGCGCAGCGGCACCGACCATATCACCACTTCGTCGAGCGAGATCGCGGCGGGCAACCAGGATCTGTCGCGCCGCACCGAGCAGCAAGCCGGCGCGCTGGAGGAAACCGCGTCGTCGATGGAGGAGCTGACGTCGACCGTGAAGCACAACGCCGACAACGCGCGCCAGGCCAACCAGCTGGCCGCGTCGGCCGCGCAGGTGGCGATGAAGGGCGGGCAGGTGGTGTCGCAGGTGGTCGACACGATGGATTCGATCAACCAGTCCTCGCGCAAGATCGTGGACATCATCGCAGTCATCGACGGCATCGCCTTCCAGACCAATATCCTGGCGTTGAACGCGGCGGTGGAAGCGGCGCGCGCCGGTGAGCAGGGACGCGGCTTCGCGGTCGTCGCGACCGAAGTGCGCAACCTGGCGCAGCGCAGCGCGTCGGCGGCCAAGGAAATCAAGGAGTTGATCGGGGATTCGGTGGAGAAGGTCAACCAGGGCAGCAAACTGGTGGCCGATGCCGGTTCGACGATGGACGAAATCGTCACCAGCGTGCATCGCGTCAGCGACATCATCACCGAGATCACTGCGGCCAGCACCGAGCAGAGTGCCGGCATCAACGAGGTGTACCAGGCCATCGGCGCGATGGATGGCGTGACGCAGCAAAACGCCGCGCTGGTGGAGCAGGCAGCTGCGGCGGCGGAGTCGATGCAGCAGCAAGCGGCAGCGCTGGCGCAGGCTGTGAGCGTGTTTAAGGTCGAGGGATCGGCATCGCGCTCGCGCACCACGCCGGCGCGCGCAACGGCTGCCCGTCCGGCCCTGCGCCTGACCAGCCACGCCTGAACCACATCGTCATTTCCCCCACCGGGGAAAATGACTTCCCGCCTGCGCGGGAATGACGTATCAGGCCTCTGGTGCTGTGCCCGGAGGCCTGTGTATCGCCTGCTGCGACAGGCGATCCGCGTCGCCATTGCGATGGCGCGGAACCCAGCGCAGGCTGACATCTCCCAGCCGCGCCAACAACTCCACCACGCGCAGCCGATGCGCCTCCAGCCCTTTCGCCCCGCGACCGGCGGCCACCGCCTGCACACTCAGATTCACGTCATTGACCACCACCTGGCTGTCTCCATGCACCACCAGGCCGGTGGCGTCGAGCCGCACGGCCGCCTCCAGCAGGGCCGTCAACGCCAGGTATTCCGCCTCGCCGCTGTTGCCATGGCCGGCGCGGCGGCTGATCTCCACCCGTTCGCCATCCGGCCCGCACAGCAGCGCGCCGATGCCGATCTGGCCCGGGTTCGGATGCGCCGAACCGTCGAACCATCCGCGCCAGCCGTCGCTGGCAGGCCGCGTGCGCGCCGCGCGTTGTTCCAGCAGTCTGGCCTTTTCCGCCACCCTGGCCGAGCGCCGCTCTTCGTCACGCAGACGCAAAGCCTCGCGCCCGGCCAGCAGCAGCGGCAAGCCCTGCGCGCCGGCCGCCTGCGTCAGCACCTGATGCAGCGCCTGCGCCTCGCTCACATTGGAGCGCGCAGCCAAACGACGAGCGGCCACGCGCTCGCCCTTGTAGGCGGCCGTGGCCAGTACTTCGAATTCGCTTTCGTTCATCAATCGCGCCGTGGATTGTCCGGATGGCGGTCCTGGCGGTTAGGCACGCCGTCGCCGTCGCGATCATGGTCGTAGCGGTTCGGGATGCCGTCGTGGTCCTTGTCGCCACGACCATGGCCCCGGTTGTCGTGACGGTCGTAGCGATTGGGGATGCCGTCGTGATCGCGGTCGCCGTACGGGCCCCGTTCCCAGCGTGCTTCCTCGCGCAGCCAGCGTCCGTCGCGCTGAACCCAATGCGGCTGGGCGTAGACGTAGCCCGGCCGCTCCACCATCCAGCTGCCGCCTATCCATTCGTGGCGGTTGCCGCGCCAGTCCCAGTACCCCGGCGCCCAGATGTAGCCGACGCGCGGAGCCGGCACGCGCTCATAGCGCGGTGGCGGCGGGGCGACCGTCACGTAGTCCACGCGGCCCGGGCCTGCATCGACCGTCACCCAGCCGCCTGGGTCCAGGCGCCAGTTGCCGCCGTCGCGTATCCACTCGGCGCGGCGGTATTGTGCGCCGATGCGTTCCTGCTCCCAGCGGCCGGCCAGCCATACGTGGCGATAGCCGTCCCAGTTCCAGTAGCCCGGCGCCCAGACATAGCCATGACGCGGCGCGGGAATGCTCTCGAAGCGCGGCGGAGGCGGCGCATTGCCGATCACGATGCTGACGCCAACCTGCGCGGACGCGATGGCTGGTGCGAATGCTGCTGCGCTGATGGCCAGCATGGCGGCGGCGTAAATGGTGTGCGAGCGCTTGATCATGATGTTCTCCGTTTGCGCGTCCTGGTACAACGCTTGAAACGAACTATAGCAAGCCGCGTATGGGAAGACTCCCGAAGATGCAACTTTTTACATCTGACACAAACGTGGGTGAAGTTGTGTGCGATGGCGCACAGAGGGCAAGGAGGCGGGGGAGGTGCGGAAAGGCGAGCTTGAAACGGAGCGAGGCGGGGAAAGGCTTCGCCTGTTACGCGGCATGTCGGTGGCGCGTACAGGCGAAGGGCTTACGGGCCTTCAAATTTTGCTCGCTGCGGTGGTGTCGGCGGCCAGCACGGACTTGCCTTCGTCGAGCAGCGATTGTTTTTTCTGTTCGGCGGTCAGGCGTTTGGCGCTGACGACGATCACTTGCATGTCCTTAGCGGCTGGCGCGGCGTAGCTGGCTTGAACCGGCGCAGGCGCCGCGGTGGTTTCGTCGAGGACGTAGTTGGCGGCGCAGGCCAGGCCCAGGGTCACGACAAACAGGGCTTCGAAGTTTTTCAGGACGTTCATTTTGCTTCCTTTCGGTGGTTAAAAGTGTGTTTCGATGTGCTCACTTTATGCAAAGGCCTGTCCAGCCGCCACGGGATTGCGACGAGACGCGCTTTTGGCGGCCCGAAATGCAGATTGGCGCGATAAGGCGATAGCTTTTAGACCACGGAACGGCTTTTCCCCGCCCTCCGCTAAGGCTGGGCAGATACCGTCCACCAGCGCGAGGGGCTTATGCCGAGATTCATCACCACCATACTGCAAGCCTGGGCCCAGCGCCGCCTTGCGCGCCGCAGGCAGGCCAATCTGCGCGCCGGCGCGCGCGGCCGTCCGGCGATGCGGCTGGTGCCAACGGCGCGCTCCGGCCGCAGCCGCGCCGCTGGCGCGCAGGACGGTGCAGAAGGCGCTGAGAGTTCGATAGGCCGGCATCGCGCCATGTGGATCGCCGTGGCCGGTGTCTGTGTGCTGGCCGGGGGCGGTGGGCTCATCGCCGGCCACGCCCGCCATCTGGCCGCCGCCACGGTCAGCACGCCGCAGGCGGTCAACAGCGTGCGCGCCGCCTACGCCTATCAATCCGTGCTGCCCGGCGCCGCCTTCACCGTGCCGTCGCAGGCGGGGCTGAGTACCAGCATCCACGCCGGCGGCGCTTTGCTGGTGGCGTCCGGCATGCAGGCCGCGCCGGCCGTGCGCGTGGACCTGTGCAGCCAGATGCGCAGCCCCGGCGACGCACGCCTGCTGCCGCTGCGGCTCGGCTATCGCTTCGACGACGTCAAGCGCTGGGTCAAGCGCAATGAGGAATCGAGCGCCCAGGTCTCGCTGCGCAACGTGCTGCTGGTGGCCGACAGCGGCGCCGGCGCGGACGCCGTGCCGGAAATCCAGATCGACGGCACGGCCCGCGCGGACTTCGCCGATCCGCTGAGCGAGCCGCTGCGACTGAGCTGGCGCAGCGCGCAGGCGGGCGCGCGCTGGATCGGCGACGCCAGCTTCGGCCAGATCGAGCAGGGCGCCAGCGGCCAGGTCGCGCTGCGCCAGCAGGGATGGCTGCTGTGGGGCGCCGCGTCGGCGCTGCGCATCGAGCGGCGCGCCAACGCCATGTGCCCGCAGGCGGGCGAGCTGCTGGTGCAGATGTACCGCTTGGCGCCTAAGACCGCTGCGGGCAGCGCGCTGGTGGTGGCCTTCCCGGCGCGCGGCAGCGCCGTGAGCACGACGCTCGCCGCCGGCTCGTACCAGGTGCCGGCCGCCGCGCCGGCGGCGTTGGAAGACCAGGCGCTGTTCAACGAACTTCAGGAACAGGGCCTGGTGCGGCTGACCGCCGCCGGCGCCATCGAAGTGGCGCCGCGCGACCTGGCGCAATGGGAGGCCGCAGGCGTCGCCGAACGCGCCGCCGAATTGGACAACTGGAAGCAGGTCAAGCCCGGCGCCGCCACGCACAAACTCTTCAAGCGCCTGTACTACCAGGCCGACGGCGCCTACGTCCGCCAGCAGATCGATATCTACAACAGCGAGCGCCGCCTGCTGGCCTGGCGCGTCAAGGCGCCCGCCGGCCTTGTGCTGGACTGGAGCGCCAGCGCCGGCAGCGACGCCTCGCCAGGCAGCGTGCCGGCGATGGTCGCCACCACCAGCCAGATGCCGGTCGCCGCCTCGCGCTTGTTCGCCTCCCTGCCGCAGGGCTGGCAGCCGTGGACCCGCGTGGCCCGCTGGCCGCAGGCCGCCGAAGGGCAGAGTGGCCGCCCCGTGGTGCGCCTCAGCCTCGCGCTGCCGCGCGCCGCGCAGGGCGGCGAAACGATGCAGGTGATGGTGGCCGGCCGCGTCACCGGCAGCGTCGGCGCCAGCGCGCAGTTGTCGCCGGCCTGCACCGGCCGCGCATGCGCCAGCGGCTCGGATGTGCAGCAGGTCAGGCTGACACTGCTGGCGGGCGCGCGCAGCGTGCAGCTCACCGCGCAACCGCTGGACTTCAACGCGCCGGAGGACCAGAAATACCGCCATCTGCGCGTCGCCGGCGGACGGCTTGTATGGCAGGCGTTGTCGCCCGTCGCCGGCGATGCCGCACCCGGCCTGCCTCGTCCCGCCGCGCTGTCGCCGGTACAACTTGTAGACCGCAACGGCACGCCGCTGTGGACCGATGGCGCGCCGACGCAGTCCGCCATCGAGGCCGGCCTCGCGCCGCTGCTGGGCGTGAGCGGCGACCACGCCAACAGCGTGGCCGGCATGCTGGCCCGCCTGCCGGTATCCGACGCCACCGTCTCGCGGGCCTCCGGCGCGGCGGTCGGCGCGCGCCTGACGCTGGACCTGCCGCTGCAAGCCCTGAGCCAGCACGTGTTGAACTGCATCGGCATGCATCGCGGCCGCTGGGACGGCAAGGCCTGCACCGGCGGCCAGCCCGCGCCCGAAGGCCGCCACGCCGGCCTGGTCATCCTCGACACCGAAACCGGTGACGTGCTGGCCGCCGCCGGCGCCGGCGCCGGCGAAGTCAGCGCCGCCAACTGGGCCGAGGTGCGCGACTTCGACCGGACCAGCCCCGCGCGCAGTCCTCTGCGCCTGCCGGCCCTGCAGCACGACGGCGGCGCGCACCAGAGCCCCGGCTCCACGTTCAAGGTGGTCAGCGCGCTGGGCCTGGAACTGGCCGCGCAGCGCGATCCACAGATCGACGCGCTGCTGGGCGGCATGCCGCTGCCGGCCATCAACCGGCTCGCCGCGCAGCGCGGCTTCGGCTTCCAGACCGACGCCGCCAGCTATCCGCTCAATCCGCGCCTGGCACACATCACCAACTACCACGAGCAAAGCCTGGACCGCCGCGCGCAGGAGGGCCGCCTGGGATTGGCGCAGGCGCTGACCTACAGCCTCAATACCTGGTTCGCCTGGTCCGGCGAATTGAGCGACCAAAGCCTGTTCGGCCGCGCCGACGGCGGCGCGCCGGACCTGCAGGCGCTGGACGCCGACGCGCTCGACGCGGTGCGTCCCATCGTCGCCGCCGCGCACAGGCTGGGTTTCGAACAGACACTTCGCCTGGACGGCGGCCTGCTGCCGGCCGATTTCAACTGGCGCAGCTGGGATGCGCTGCAGGCCACGCCGGCGCACATCGATCCTATCCACACGCGGCACGAGTTGCGGCAGATGTCGATCGGCCTGCGCATGCAGGTCACGCCGCTGCAAATGGCGCTGGCCGCGGCGGCGGTCGGGCAGGGCAAGGTGGTGGCGCCGCGCATGCTGCTCACGCTGGGCCGCGCCGACAGCGCCGTGCCGGAGATGAAACCGGTCGGCATCCGTTTGGACCGCATCAAGGCCGGCATGAAAGGCGTGGTCGATGTCGGCACCGGCGCCGGCGCGTTCGGCGGCGCCGCGCTGGCCGGCGTGCGCCCCGGCCTGTACGGCAAGACCGGCACCGCGCCCACCGGCGACGACACGGCCACCGTCTGGTTCACCGGCTGGCTGGAGCCGGGAACCTTGCCGGGCCAGACGCACCGGCTGGCAATGGCGGCCTTTGTCAGCCACTCGAACGCCACCGGCGGCGAGCACGCGGCGCCCGTGCTGGCGGCGGTGCTGTCCACGCTGGCGGCGCAGAACCGTGAACAGAAGGGGAAATAGGCTTGTAAACGGGATAATGAAATCGCCGCTTTTGTGGCATGATTTTGAGGCGTCCGCCATAGCGCGCCCATTTTCGTTTTTCTATTATTGACAGGACTGTATGCGCTTGCCAGGAACCCGGTATCAGGAGCACGGCTGGGAACAAGTGCGCAAGCTGTTGGGACACTGCTCGCTGCAGGCGTTCCGGCGGCTTGAGATGCACCAGCTGCTCGACGCGGGGCAGCACGCCGCGCTGCTCGACAGCTACACCGATGCGGTGGCCGCAGCGCTGCGCGCGGGCGCGCGCTTGGCCCGCGCCGAGGCGGAGGGCAACAGCTACGGCGACAGCGTCTATGAATTGTCCCTTAGCCTGCTGTTTGAATTGCAGGCGCAGCCCGCGTTCTGGCTGGCGTTCGCCGCCGCCGTCGCCGCCGAACATGCGCGCAGCGGCGCCTTCTGGCTCGACGCCGCCGCCGAAGGCGTGATGCGCAAGAAGGTCAACGACATGTACGCCGGCCTGCGCGACAAGGTCGATGCCGACAACTACATCGTCACCACGGGCCGCGACTGCTCGCCCAACAAAATCTATACATACCGTATGCTCGATACCGCCTACCGCGAGATCGCCGGCCTGTTCGCGGACTGGCGCCAGCATGCGGCGCAGGTGGGCGATATCCTCGGACGTCCGCTGGACGGCAGCCCGATCGAGGCGCGGCAGATGAAGTCCATCGGCGGCTGCAAGGCCGAGTGGATCATCCGCTGGAGCGAGTCGCAGGAGCGCTATGCCGGTTCGCCCGGGCCGCTGCACACCAGGTCCAAGCGCTTCGCCAGCCTGAAAAACAGCCCGGAGAAGATCGGGGCGATGCTGTCGGAGATCGGCGACTACGAGGAACTGTCGGCCAATATGGACCGCGCCGACGACTGGTCGGGCGACGCTGGCGAAGCGGCCTTGTGGCTGGAAGACTACTGGCGCGTGATCGGCGAGTCCGAACAATGCCAGGCGCAGGATGAGGACCGCATCCTGCCCGAGCCGGCGGAGGAGGAAGAGGCAAGCCTGGGGGACGACACTGCGGACGACGGCGCCGGGCCGGAACCCGAATTCGAGGCCCATGACCTGGCGGTGGAACAATCGCTGGCCGGCGCGCTTTCCCTGCCCCCCCGCTATCTGGAATTGGCGCGGGCCGCGCAGGAAGCCGGCAGCTGGGCGCTGCGCATCCTGAGCGGCGAATCGCTGCCGATCCGGCTGGCCGTGTACCAAAAACTGCTGGGCGCCGCCGACGACACCTACCCGGAAGCCTGGCTGGACCCGGCCACCGGCGAGCTGCCGACCTTGCAGCAGCTGGCGGCGCTGGACCAGATTTCGATGCCGACGCTGCGCAAGCGCCGCAACGAAGCGATCGACAAGCTGTACGCGGCCAACGCCGCGCCGGTGAAATGAAGGAGAACGATTTGAAATCCGCACAAGATGAGCAAGACGCGCGGCTGCAAGAGCGCGCGCTGCTGGCCCGCGCCGTGCCGGGCGACCGCCTGATGCTGGCCGACGCCACGCTGCTGGCGGCGCTCGACGGCAGCCGGGCGCTGACGCCGAACGAACGGCAGGCGCTGTCCGCGTCGCCGCTGACGTTGCGGCGCTTTCGCCAACTGTCGCTGGAGCGGCGTGCGCGTGCGGGCTTGCCGCAGGCCGCCAACGATCCGGTATGGGGCGGCAGCAGCGGCATGCTGCGCGCGGCCGCCAGCGCTACCGCGTTGGAATCGCTGGTCACCGACGACAACTGCTGGACGCTGCACTTCCTGCCGCAAGGCGAGGGCTGGCAGGTGATCCTGAGCCTGTCGGCGGAGGCGCCGTTCGCCGCGCGCCTGCTGCGTGAGCATGTGATGGTGCGCGTGATAGACGGCGGCGGGGCGATCGTCCTGCAAGGTCGCCTGGACGCGGACGGTGAATGCGAATGCGCCTGGCCCTTCGCCACCGCGCCGGCGCGGCACTTCCAGATGTACGGTGCGGGTTTCGCCGTCGAACCGGTGACACCTTAGACCATGGGTATATTTTTCCGGCGCCGCAAACCAGCCGTCGATGTCGACGGTCTGGGAGTCACGCTCATCGCGCTTCGGCTCGAGGAGGGCGACTTTGCGCCGGCTGGCAGCACTGTCGTGGTCTTCAACGCCGGCGGCCACGGACGCCGCGTGCCCGCCGGGAAGATGGCCTGTGAGCAGGGCGAGACGGCGCTGTGTTTTCATCCGGGGCCGTACACGGTGCATCTGGCTCCATTCGCCTCGGCGCCGGAGTGGGGACTGCAGCTGCGCTTTGTGGTGGACGCGCCCAATCCGCGCGTGACGCAGCAGCGTTTCGACCTGTATTTGTACAGCGAGATGGCCGAGCGCCTGGACCTGGAGACGCTCCGCGCGGCAGCACAGGCTGCGCTGCAAACGGAGCTCGCGCAGGGCGCATTGGATCTGCCGCCATGCACCACGCTGGACGAGTGGCACGCATTCCGCGCTGGGCTCAATCAGTTGATGTACACGCGCTTCGGCGTGACTGTCGACGATTGCGTGCCAGTGGATCTGGGCGACCGGGTCGATTATGCCGAAGTGCTGAAGGCCCGCGCCGCGATCGAAGCTGACATTGTGGCGGCAACCGAGGCAGCAGTCGCGCCGGCGCGCGAGGAGCCCTCCACCGTTTCGCCCTTGCCCCCGATTGCGCCGCCCGTGCCGCCTGCGCAATCGCCGCGTACCGCCGCGACCAGCGCGTCAACCGACCAGCAGGACGCATACGCCCTGCGGCGCCTCTTCATCGAACTCCCCAGCCTTGCCACCGAACTGCGCCTGCTCGTCCTGCCGGACGGGCTGCAAATCTTCCAACAACACCAGGCCCTGTTACTGCGTCTCGGCATGGCCGCGCTGAACGTCAACACCATGCCGGCGCTGGCATGGGCCGCACCCGACCAGCCGCTGGCGCACGAAGAACAGACCCGTCGCACCGTCCAAACCCTGCTGGCGGTGCAGGCGCTGGACGAAGCCTGGGCCTTGCTGGCCCGCTTACAGCGCGCCGACCACGCGCAATGGCCGGCGTTGCTGGAAGATGCAGATCGCATTTGCGCCAACCTGGAAACCGGCCTTGCCTTCCGCCGCGCTCCGCATGCGCCCCGCATGGAACCTACGCTATGACCACGCTATCCGCCGCCACCGTGCCCACCAACGCCGAATGCCGCAGCATGCTGGCCGACGGCCGCGTACTGACCATCACCGCCAGCCGCCGCCCGCGCGCCAACCGCGCCGACGTCAAATGCAGCGTCGCCGGCGCCCCCGCCATCGCCGAGCGGATGCAGGAAGTGGTACGCCTGGCCCGCCACACCGAAGTGCGCCTCGACAGCCGCGACCAGGTCGTCCTCAGCATGGACATCGCTCCCGCCGCCGCAGACCGCGACTGGGAACTGGCCGCCGTACTGGCCGACCGCATGGTGCGCGGCCTGCATCGGCCGATGCATGCGGGCGGCGAATACGCGCAAGGCTGGTCCGATGCATGGCACCTTGGCCGCGTCGATGGCACGGTTGGCGACGGCGCTGCGCGCACGCAGCGCATCACCCACCTGGGCGCGCTGAGCGGACATGCCGATCCATCGGCCGGCGTTTCCACCGTGCGCGCCTGGTTCCCGCTGCACAGCGGCGGCATCAACGACAGCCTGGCATGGGTGGAGGTCAGCGTCTTTGCGATCGACAGCGCCGCCGAAATATCGGCCGCGACAAGCGAGGAAGACACCATCGCCGCGCCGGGCCTGGACCTGAGCGCCCAACTGGAGGTGCGCCAGACGCTGGCCAATTCCCGCCATTTCGACGCCAGGGGGCTGGGACGCTGGCGCAGCGTGGTGCGTTTTGGTCAGCCGCGCTTCCAGGGCGGATCGTATCAACTTGCGCTGGTGATGGCCGACCGGCTGGCGCGAGGGCGCGAATTCGTGCCGCGTGGGCGCATCATCGCCACCGGCTGCTCCAGCGCCTGGCATGCCGGCCGCGTTGAAACGGTCGAGGGCCGTGAGCCCAAATTGGAATTGATATTGAAGCAAGCCGCCGCCGGCGACCGCATCCTGCTGCCCAAGGACTGGGAGCCCAACCTGCCGGCCGGTTTTACCGCCGAATTGCGCCAAAGGGGCGCCAGCGTTGCCTGTATCGAGCGGATCGGTATGATTTAGCGCAGCGCGGTATCGTGCGCAAGAATGAAATCGGGCTCGCCCTGCTAAAATCGGCGAATGGCAGGGCGGCCCTGGAAGATGAATCGAAGAAGGAGTCTGACATGTTCCAAATGTTTGGTTTTGGCGGCGTCAAATGCCCGCGCTGCGAGCACAAAAACGACGACCAGTCGGGCTACTGCAAGCACTGCGGCTTGACCTTGGGCGCCCCGCGCAACGAGCCGGTACTGCGCGATAACCGCTGGATCCCCGGCGACGACGAACTGGCCGTGTACTTCGGCGTGAGCGCCTTGTCCGGCATCTTCACCAAAACGCTGCGCGTGCCGGCCACCTCGCGCGCCTACATCCTGCAGGCGGACAAGGCCACCGAGGTGCCGCAGGGCGAGTACGAGATCGAAGGCTTCTTCACCCGCCTGAACCACCTGCTGCGCAACCAGAACGCAGAAATCCTGATCACCCGCAGTGCCGCGCTGCCGGTGGAGTTTTCCTTCGCCGACCTGCAAACGGCGGAACATCTGAAGGTATCGGCCCGCTTCACGGTCGCCATCCGCATCGAGAACGTGCCGGCCTTCGCCCAGCACTTCATGACCGTGCCGGGCACCGTCAGCACGCAGGACCTGCACGACCTGCTTGGGCCATCGGTGCACCAGGTGGCGGCGGAATTCGTCGGCAGCCGGTCGATGCGCGACATGGCGCACAACGCCGACCTGCGCCTGCAACTGGACGAGCGCCTGCAGGCCGCGCTGAAGCTGCGCCTGGCCGCGTATGGCCTGGCCATCGACCGCGTGGAGACCGCCGCGCTGCGCCACGACAAATTCGACCACAACCGCGAACGCATCGGCACCCTGTGGCTGGTGGCGGACGAGCGCCACGTGCAGCTGGAGCACACCAAGCAGCTGGACCAGATCTACGACGAAGAGGAATGGCAGGCCATCTGGCGCGAAGAGCAGAAGATGCGCTCCGAGCTGCGCCGCGCCGAACTGCGCCAGGACGCCGCCGTCGAAAAGGCCGAGCTGACGTTCAAGGAATCCGAGCGCATGCAGGCATTGCGCGCGCGCGAAGTGGACCTGTACAGCCGCGTGATGGAATCGAAGACCCGCAAGGTCGCCGTCGACAAGGGCGCAGGCACTGTGCTGGCCGATCTGGAACACGAGCTGGCGAAGAATAAATCGCACCGCGCCGGCGAGCAGGCGGATTGGGAGCATGTGCGCCACCTGGCCCAGATCAAGATGCGCACCGAGCTTGAAGTGCTGCAGCAGACCGCTGCCGAGCAGCGGCAGTTGGCGCAGCAGCGCCTGTCGCACCAGCTGCGCCAGCAGGCCATCGAGAACCAGATGGCGCAGGCGCTGCTGATCGAGGACGAAGCGCATCGCCGCAGCGAGCTGTCCGCGCTGCGCCAGCGCGAGAAGGCGGAAAAAGAGCGCGAGCTGCAAATCGAGGCGGAAGGCCACAATGAGCGCATCCAGGGCCTGACCCTGGCCGCCGCCGCGCGCCGCCGCGAGGCCGAGCGCGTGCAGGAATGGGAAGACCAGCTGCAATTGGCCCGCCAGCGCGAACTGCTGCGCGGCGACGCCGTCAAGGACGCGGCCAACGCAGTGCAGGTGGCCGAGATCAACCAGAAGATCGAGGAATTGAAGCGCGCCGGCGCGCAGGCCGATTCCGTCGCCCAGTACGAAAAGCTGTTGCGCACCATCGAGGCGGACGGCGTGCACCAGCGCCAGAACCTGGCCGTGAACAAGCAGGCCATGCTGGATCAGCTGGAGGTCGAGGAACAGCGCCAGATCCTCAAGCAGAAGGAGCAGGAGGCCCAGTGGCAGCGCGAGCTGAAGAAACTGGAGCACGACCGCGACGAGAAGTTCGCGCGCTGGAAGGGTGAGTACGATGTGCTGCTGGCGCAGCAGTCGCACGAACTGGCGCGCATCGAAACCATCGGACGCCTGAGCGATACCGCCAAGGTAGCCACCGCCGCCGCACCCAACGCCGAGGCACTGACGCAGATCATGAAGCTGCAGATCCAGGGCGGCATGACGGCAGAGCAGATACAGGCGCTGGCGAACGTGGTGGCGGCCGAACATGGCGTCACTCCGGCGGAAGCGGCGCAATTGGCGCATGCTCGGGTGCTGGAGGAACGCGCGCACCGCGACGCCGAAATGGACAAGGACCGCCGCCACCAGCTCGATCTGCTGAACGTGCAAAACGCGGCCAGCGCCAGCGCGCTGACCACGCAGAGCCAGCTGGGCGTGGGCGTGGCGCAGGCCGGAGCATCGGCACCGCCACCGGCGCCTGTGCGCTATTGCGTCAACGGCCATCCAACGCGGGCCGGCCACCCGCTGGACAAATTCTGCGCCCAATGCGGCGTGCCTTTAGCTTGAACGGTTTGAAGCAGGAACGGTTACACTTCGCTTAATGATGCAGACAGCAAGAGACAAGATCCGCGAACTGCGGGCCTTACATGATGACGGTCTACTGAGCTTGCAGGAGTTCGACCGCCGCAAGAACGCCATCCTGGATGCGGAGTACGCGCCACCGGGAGGCGGCGTCACGGCCCCGCCGCCGGTTCGGCAGGGGACGGAGCTGGGGCTGATGTCCGGGCAGGAGATCGGCCCGCAGAACCGCCGCTATCGGCTGGAGCGCCTGATCGGCATGGGCGGCATGGGGCAGGTGTGGCAGGCGACCGACCTGGCCACCCACGCGGAACTGGGCCACAGCGACATGGTGGCCCTGAAGATCCTGCCGCCGCAGCTGACGCAAAGCGCCACCCACGCCAAGCTGTTGATCGAGGAAGCGACGCAGGCGCGCAAGCTGGCGCATGAGAACATCGTCCGCGTGTATGAATGGGCGCAGGACCCCGCCACCTCCAGCTATTTCATCATCATGGAATACCTGGAAGGCCAGGATCTCGACGCCTACCTGGCGGCGCAAGGCCCGCTGCCGCTGGACACCGTGTACCGCCTGCTGGCGCCCGTCGGCGACGCCTTGCAATACGCATGGGACAAGCACAAGCTGGTCCACCGCGACATCAAGCCCGGCAATGTGTTCCTGACCCAGCGCGGCGAGATCAAATTGCTCGACTTCGGCATCGCCTCGCGCGCGCGCAGCGCCGGCAGCAGCCTCGGTTTGCAGACGCCCAATGCCGGCACGGTCGGCTACCGCGCGCCGGAAGCGGGCACGCATCAGCGCCAACCCGCGCCCAAGCTGGATGTCTACGCCGTCGCCGTGATGATCTACCAGTTGCTCGAAGGCCGCATGCCGTTCGACGATATGCGGCCGGCCGATTTCCATCCGTCGCCGCCGCAGGGACTCAACCCCGCGCAGTGGAAGGTGCTGCAGAACGGCTTCGCCTACGCGCAGGAGCGCCGTCCGGCATCGGTCAACGAGCTGCTGGCGGAGCTGCACCGCGCCGCCGGCCCGAGCGAAGAGGAACTGGCCGCGCAAGCCAAATTGGCGCAGGAGCGCGAGCAGCAGCGCAAATCCGAGCAAACCGCCCACGCCGAGGCCAAGGCCGCGCAAGCGGAGCAGGCGCGCGCCGCCGAGTTGAAGCGCCAGGCGCTGGCTACCGAATTGGCGGCGCGTCGACAGGCCGAGGCGCAGGCGGCTGCGGCGGAGAAGGCAAAGCTGGACCAGCAACGCCGCGCGCTGGAGGCCAAACAACGCGCCGAGGCGGAAGCCGCAGCGCAGGCGCGCAAGCAGGCCTTGCGCGAACAATTGCAGGCGCGCCGCGATGCCGACGCGAAGAAGGCCCGCGAGGAACGCGAGGAGCAGCAGCGCAAAGCCGCGCAGCTGAAGGCGGAAGCGGCCTATCGCGCCGAACAGGAACGCCACCGCAAGCAGCAGGCCGAGCGCAACGCCGCCGAACTGGCCGCGCTGATGCCCACGCCGGGCAGCCCGGTCGCCGACGCCAATGGCGTGCTGCGCGACCGCTTCCTCGATGGCACAGGCGTCGGCCCCGATCTGGTGCTGATACCGACCGGCCGGTTCCAGATGGGTTCACACGAACATGAACAGGCGGCGGCCATCAAGGCCGGCGCGCAGAAGAACTGGCTGGACCGCGAAACCCCGCAGCACTGGGTCGGCATCGAACATTCGTTTG
This sequence comes from Duganella sp. GW821-FHT01E12, assembly GCF_059422325.1. Classification (NCBI taxonomy): domain Bacteria; kingdom Pseudomonadati; phylum Pseudomonadota; class Betaproteobacteria; order Burkholderiales; family Oxalobacteraceae; genus Duganella; species Duganella sp. GW821-FHT01E12. Next base: position 52,866 of record NZ_JBWKWR010000013.1, read on the forward strand.
CGATGGGGCGCTCGCCCGTCACGGTCGGACAGTGGCGCCAGTTCGTGCGCGCCACCGGCTGGGAGTCGCAGTCGGACACCGACTGGCGCGCGCCTGGCTTCGCGCAGACCGACGAGCATCCGGTGGTCGGCGTCAGCTGGGTCGACGCGCAGCTGTACCTGCGCTGGCTGTCGGAGAAGACCGGCCAGTTGTACCGCCTTCCCAGCGAGGCGGAATGGGAGTACGCCTGCCGCGCCGGCACCAAGACCGCCTTCAGCTTCGGCGACACCATCACCACCGAGCAGGCCAACTACGATGGCCACTACACCTACAACGGCAGCCCGCGCGGCGCGTATATCCAGGGCACCAACAAGGCGGGAACCTTCCAGCCCAATCCCTGGGGCCTGTTCGACATGCACGGCAACGTGTGGGAGTGGACGCAGGACCTGGTGCACGACACCTACGTCGGCGCGCCGGTCGACGGCAGCGCGTGGGAGGAGGGCGGCGACCCGGTGCGGCGTATTCTGCGCGGCGGTTCGTGGCTCTACAACCCGCGCTATCTGCGCTCCGCCGTGCGCAACGGCTTCTCGGCGGTGCTGGCCAACGACATCGTCGGCTTCAGAGTGGCGCGAAAATTGGTCTAACTACGGCCAAGCACTGGTATAATGCTGCCTTCTTCAAAACACCAGGACCGTACCATGAGCACCTTGCCACCATGCCCGAAATGTAATTCTGAATTCACCTACGAAGACGGCACCCAGCTGGTATGCCCGGAGTGCGCCCACGAGTGGAGCGCCACCGCTGCGGAAGCCGCGGAAGAAGGCGCCAAGGTGTATCGCGACTCCGTCGGAAACATCCTGCAGGACGGCGATACTGTGACCGTGATCAAGGATTTGAAATTGAAGGGCGGCGGCGGCACTGTCAAAGTGGGCACCAAGGTCAAAAATATTCGCCTGGTCGACAGCGACCACGATATCGACTGCAAGATCGACGGCTTCGGCGCCATGAGCCTGAAAACCGAGTTCGTTAAAAAAGTCGTGTAATCATCCCAGCCGCTCCAGCGCAAAGTCCACGAAGCTGCGGACCTTGGCGCTGGGGCGCGCTTCCGGCCTGCGCAGGATGTGCATGGGCCGCGACGGCAGTTCCCACTTCGGCAGCAGCCGTACCAGTTTGCCCGCTTCCAGCGCGGGCTCCAGCAGCAGGTCCGCCTGCATCGCCACCCCCATGCCCGCGATGGCGGCCGACACCAGCGACGTTCCCGTATTGCTGACGAAGGAGCTGCGTACCGGCACCTCGATCTCTTGTTCTCCCTTGCGGAAGCGCCACGCCGCGTGTGGGCGCCAGTCCGAAAACACCAGGCAGTCGTGTTTTTCCAGATCCGACGGATGGCGCGGCGTGCCGCGCCGCTTCAGGTAGTCCGGGCTGGCGCAGACCAGCACGCGGCCCGGCCGCAAAGGCCGCGCGATCAAGCCGCTGTCGGCCAGCGCGCCGGAACGGATTGCGACGTCCACGCCTTCCTCGGCCATGTCGACCACACGGTTCGTCAGCATCAGATCAATTTTCACTTGCGGATGCAGCGCCGAGTAGGCGCCGATGACGGGCATCAGCCGATGTTCGCCGTAGGTGGCGGGCGCGGAGATGCGCAGGCTTCCTTGCGGCTCCGCGCGCAGGTGCTCGGCCACATGGTCGGCCGCTTCCACGCTGGCCAGCACGTCGCGGCAGCGCTCCAGGTAGACAGCGCCGATTTCCGTCAGCGACTGCCTGCGCGTGGTGCGCTCGATCAGACGCGCGCCCAGTTCCTGCTCCAGCGCCTGCACATGTTTGCCGACCATGACCGGGGACATGTCCAGCGCCTGCGCGGCGGCTGCAAAGCTGCGCGCCGTGGCGGCGGTTACGAATACCTGCATGCTGCGGAGTTTATCGCTCATTTTCTATTCGAAAGTAATGGTTACGAGTCTGATAAATTCTAGCTCATTTATACCTCACTCGCTTTGAATCAAAATGGAGTCTCATTCAACAGCAAGGAGGTCATCATGGCAGTATACGCAATCGGCTATCTCACTTTACGCAACTCGGACTGGGTGGCCGAGTACAGCGCGCACATGCCGGCGCTGGCCCAAAAGCACGGCGGCAAGCCGCTGGCGAAAGCGGCTCCCGTGGTCCTGGAAGGTTCGCCGATGCTTTCAGAGACGCAGATCATCGTCGAGTTCCCGTCGATGGAGCACGCGCAGGCCTGGTACGACGATCCCGCGCACGCGCCGCTGAAAAAACTGCGCCAGGGAGGCGCCGATTTTTCGATGGTGCTGCTGAACGGCCTGTGAACGTTTAGTAGAGGCGAAACCTGGTCAAACGGTGTAGAGTGACGGTTTTGATAATGCCGTTTTCGAGGACCACCGTATGACTATCAAAGTACTGCGCGACCAGTCGCTGCCGATGCGCCACATCGTCCATGTGCGCAATCACATTCTGTCGACCGACGGCTCGGTGGAGGAGGGCGGCAGCGACGCCGGCCCTTCGCCGCATGACCTGTACGACGCGGCGCTGAGCGCCTGCAAGGCCCTGACCGTGGTCTGGTACGCCAAGCGCAAGAACATCCCGCTCGAACATGTGGAAGTGAGCATGGAGCGCGACGCCAGCGAAGAGCGCCAGGGCACGTATCGCCTGGCCGCCACGCTGCACCTGACCGGCAACCTGACCGAGACCCAGCGCGCCGAACTGCTGGCAGCCGCGCAGAAATGCCCGATCCACAAACTGATGACTTCCGTGACCACCGAAGTCACCACCGTGCTGGGGTAAGAACATGACGATTTCGAATCTGCTCAAAGGCCACGAAAAAGACCTGGGCGGCGGCTTTGTAGTGCGCCGCTATTTGCCTTCCGCCGTCAAGCAGGCGGTGGGCCCGTTCATCTTCTTCGACCATTTCGGCCCGGTCGATGTGCCGCTCGATGCCGATCATGACGTGCGTCCGCATCCGCACATCGGTCTGGCCACCGTGACCTATCTGTTCGAAGGCGCGATCGACCACCGCGACAGCATCGGCAGCGTGCAACGCATCGAACCCGGTGCGATCAACTGGATGACGGCCGGCCGCGGCATCGTCCACTCCGAGCGCACTCCCAAGGACTTGGTCGGCAAGCCGCACCGCACGCACGGCCTGCAGCTGTGGGCCGCGCTGCCGGTCGCGCATGAGGAGGACGAGCCGGGCTTCTGCCACACGCCTTCCGAAGACATTCCCGAGTTCGACGTGGACGGCGCGCGCGTGCGGGTGCTGGTCGGTTCGGCCTTCGGCCAGACCTCGCCGGTGAAGACCTACAGCCAGACGCTGTACCTGGACGTGACGCTGAAGGCCGGCCACGAGCTGGCGCTGAGCGGCCTGCCGGCGGAAGCGGCGATCTATCCGATCAGCGGCGATCTGAGTGTGGATGGTACGGCGCTGGCGCTGCATACCATGGCGCTGCTTGATACGTCCACCGCGCAGCTGATCAAGGCCGACGCGGATGCGCAGTTCGTGGTGATCGGCGGTGAGCCGCTGGATGGACATCGCTACATGTCGTGGAATTTCGTCTCGTCGCGCAAGGAGCGCGTGGTGCAGGCGGGCGAGGATTGGGAGGCGCAGCGTTTCGACAAGGTGCCGGGTGAAACCGAGTTCATTCCGCTGCCGGCCAAAAAGCCGGCGTAAGCCTATCGGTTCAGGCGGTCGACATGGCGTTGGCCGCCACGGTGCTATACAGGTCGGTGGCGCCGGTGCGGATGATCCAGTGTTCCGGATACGGATCGCTGGCGAAGCGGTTGTGGCGCGCGACGCGGCTCAGTTTTTCGAGCGGCACGGTCGGCGCCAGCGCGGTTTCCTTGCCGGTCAACTGGTCCAGGTGCCAGAAGCCGCCGTCGCGGTGCAGCAGCAGCGGCAGCGCGGCCGCATGCGGCGCGGCGGCGAAGGCCTTGACCGGATAGCCAGGATGCGTCTCCGGCATCAGCAGGTAGAAGCACTCGGCGTTGGCGCCCTGGTCGATGCGGTGCAGGATCACGCCATGCGGCATGATGGCCGATACCGACAACACCACGATGCCCTTGATGCTGGCGCTTAGCTCGATGCGCATGCCCAAGCGCAGCGCGGTCGGCTTGTGCTTGCCGGGCCAGACGCCGTCCAGCAGCAGACCGTAGCGCGACACGTCCTCGATTTCAAACCCCTGGCCGGAGCGGCGTATCACCGCATGGCGGCCGGACAGGCGGCGCGTGAGGCCGTTGGTGTCCTGGCCGTCGGCGCTGTAGTGGGTCAGCAGCACGTCCGATTCGGGATCGACCAGTTCAAAGCGTCCCAGCACGCATTCCTCCATCGCGAACAAACGGATCTGGCGCTGGGCGCCGGCTTCCGGCGCGGCGTTGACCAGGCAGGCCGCGCGGCTCGGGTGCGGATGCACGGCCGCCGCCAGCGGCATGTCGATCTCGATCAGGTCCTCGTCCCAGGCGATGGTGGTGAAGCCCATGTCCACCTTGCCGGCCGGCGCGTTCAGGTCCAGGTGGGCGATGCCGGCGTTGCGCGCGGTGACGTCGATATCGAGGCTGTCGCCGCCCTGCGCGCTGACACGGGCGATGGAGGCGTCGTCCGCCATCACGCGCACGTTCTTGTGCGTGCTGAGGAAGATGCGGTGGATTTCGGTCAGCGTCGCGTCCAGGCGCGGCACCAGGATCACGAAGGTGCACACCCATTTGCGCGAGGCCAGCGCCGCGTGTTGGCTCAGCAGCTCGATGCTGATCTGGTACTGGCCGTGCTCCTTTCCGCGCGAGGAGAACTCGACGAACACCGGCCGCCACTCGCCGCTGGTGGCGCGCACGAACTGCTGGCGCGCGGCGCCGTTGGGGATCAGGTCGGACTGCACCTGCAGCGTCAGCTGCGGCGCGCAGGCGTCCGGCATGCCGCGCAATTCCATCTTCAGGGTCTGGCGGCCGCCGGCGGCACGCGGGTCGAAGCCGCTGATGTGCAGCTGCGGGCGCTCCGACTGGGCGCGTTGCAGGGGGCGGGCGTAGGTGCTGGGCGTGTGGGCGGCAGTATCGGCAGGGGCGGCGTCCAGCACCGTGCCGGGGACGCCGGAACGGGTGCGGCGCACGGCACTCAGCAGGTCAAAGCTGGAGGGCTCTGCTTGGGCGTGGCCGCCTTCGCAAGCTTGCGCTCCTGGCATGACCCAGTAGGTGCAATGCGGGTGCTGGGCATTACTGCATTTTTTCATGGCGAACCGACCGATGGGATACCCGTCAGTTTATGCGGTTTTCACTGTGTTTGGCAATTCGGCGGCCATGGAATCGACTTATTTTTGAGGCATGCCGCGTCGTGGGGCGGCGGCGCAACACCGTCGCCCATCAGTTATCAAAAATGTGACGGCATTGATGCGTGGGGCAGTGCCGTTTCGTCAATGTTTTCGCCCTGTGCCGGATCGTGCGGCGGCGCGAAGCGCAGCACGATGGCGCTCAGGTTGTCGATGTGGAGCGCGGGCGGCGGATGGTCGGCGTAGTCGTTGAACAGCGCGTCGAGCGCGGCGCCGGCCGAGTGGCCCGGCTGAACCAGCAGCGCCGGCCAGCGCGCGGTCCAATGCAGCGGCCGGCCGCAGGACCAGAAGCCGTCGGTCGCTAGCAGATAGGTAGCGTCCGCGCGCACGGTCAGCAGGCGACGGTCGGCCAGGCCGTGCAGGAACGGCGGCAGGTTGGCGGCGCTCAGCGCGAGCAGGCCGTCGTCCAGTACCTGCGGATTGGCGAAGGCGTTGCCGAGGATGTAGGCCTGCGTGATCTGCGGGCGGTGTTCGCCGTGCACCTGCTGCCACCATTCGCGCTCGCCCAGCAGCCCGTGCATGGCGAACGAGGTGGCCGGCACGTGGTCCACCGTGAGCGGCTGCGCGGCCTGCGCGGTGATTTCGTACAGCCTCGAATCGCCGACGTGGTACAGCATCGGCGCGGCGCCGGGCGGGATTTCGAGCAGCGTCAGTGTGGTGCCGGGGCGGCGGAAGCTGTCTTCGTCGCCCTCGCTGCGGAATTGATCCTGCAGGCGGGCGTGCAGCGCGTCGAGGCGGGCGCCCAGTTCTTCCTGCGTGTCGCAGGCCGGCACCAGCAGCAGGCCGGTGGCCACGGCTTCGGCGGCCTCGCGGCCATTGCCGTGGCCTCCCATGCCGTCCAACACGGCCAGCCGCACGTGGCCGCGCGGCCAGTCGGGCAGCGTGATGCTGTGCGGCGCCTGGTCGCGCAGGAAGACGGCGTGGCCGCCGGCGTCGATGATGAGCAGGTTGTCCTGGTTCTCCGGCACTTGCAGCTTGCTGATGCTCGCGCTGCTGCGCGCGGCGATGTCGAGGTGGGGGCCGAAGTTCTGCGAGTCGGTGATTCGGGTCATCGGTGCGGGCGCCGTGGCGCGGGAGATGAAAGGCCACAGCTTAGCTGAAAATTTGCCCGCGCGGGATGGCGTGGCCGCCGGCGTCATTCGCCGCTCCGGCGCAGCCACAGGCTGTTGACCCAGCCGGTGCTTTCGTGGCCGGCCACGCTGGCCCGGATCTGCCACCAGTCGCCGTTGCGCGCGCCGGTCGGCGTGACGGTGGCGCCGGCCGGCACGGTGACCAGGCGGGCCGCGTGTACGCCGGCCGCTGCGCGCAGGTTCAGGTCGCGGTAGACGGCGAAGGGTTGCCCGGCGATCAGCGGCGCCGACGCGCGAGCCGCAGCTTCCCTTGCCGCAGCAGCCGCCGTGATGGCGCGCGCTTCGGCGGTGCGGTCCTGCGTGACGGCGGCGATGTCGTTCTCGCTTTGCCGGCCGTGCGCCGCGTACAGTATCAGGCTGCCGAAGCCCCATGTGCCGGCCACCATGATGAGCAGCGCGCGCGCGTTCGGACGGCGCCACCACTGGCGCGGCGTCAGGTAGGCGGCCAGGAACAGGGTGATCACCAGCCCCGCCGCGAAGGCGCCTGCCGCGTAGAGTTTTGCCGTTTCCATGCAGGCTCCCTGTGCGCTCAGGCGTCGAAGCGCAGCACGTAGTGGCCCGCCACCAGATGATGGCCGGTCGGCAGAAGGTAGGGCGCGTCGGTGTCGGCGTCGCCGATGCTGGCGACGAACTCCAGCCTCTCGTCCAGGTGGTACAGGGCCTGCGAGGCGCTCAGGCGGCCGATCTTGTAGCCCTGCGCCGCCGCCTCGAAACTGAAAGCCTCGCGCGAGAGGCCGATGCGGTCGGCGCTGGCGGTGTTGGCGCCGCCGGCGCGCTTGAGGAAGCGCGGCGAATCGAGCAGGCGCAGTGCCGCCAGCATCGGCGAATTGCGCCCGAAGCTGAAGCGCGCGCCGCTCGCCACCGAGGCGCCCACCGGTTGCGGCAGGCAAATCAGGGCGCGGTAGCGGTCGTCCATCTGCGGTGCTGCCGTCAGTACGCGGATCGCCTGCGTGTCGACCGGCGTGAAGGTGGCTGGCGCCGTGATGCGCTGGCGGCCTTCGGCGGTGCAGGCATACAGCTCGTCGGAAGCATCGACCACGAAGCTGATCGCCGGACGGCCGTCGGCGGACAAGGTCAGTGCGCGGTTGAACGGCAGCTCCATCGCCTGCGCGCCGGTGTCGCGGTAGCGGCTCAGGCGCGGCATGGCCAGCGCCACAAGGCTGACGCGCTGTTGCGACACCGGCGCGTAGGTTGCGTCGCTTTCGCCGGCGTTGTTGGCCGGCTTGTGGCTGACCGGGATGGCCGTCATGTCGGGCGCGGCGCCGTTGTGGGCGCGGCTTTGCCATACGGCCGGCTTGCCGGTGTTGGCCGGGGCGATGCTGATGGTGTCGGCGGCAGCACTGGCTTGCGGGCGCGGCGCCGCCGCTGCGGTGCGCGCGATCTTGAGCATCAGGCGCGGGCTGCCGCCGGGCGTTTCGCGGGTGGACTTGATGGTGTAGTAGCCGCTGCGCGGATCGAAGCGGCAGTCGTAGGCATCCTTGGGGCGCATCTGCACGACGGGCGGCGCATCCGGGCCGTCGTTGATGACGAGGATGGCGCCATCGGGACCGAACGGCCAGCCGCTGGCGACGAAGCTCGCTTCGCCGCCTTCGCCGCCGATCAGGGCAAGGCGCTGGTTCGGGTAGATCGGGCAGACCGGGTGCCAGATCGCGCTGTCGCGCGAGACGCTGACGTTGTAGAGGATTTTTTCGTCCGCCGCCGGCAGGTACACGGCGTGGCCGAACTTGACTTCGATCTCGCCCGGCGCCAGCGACGACGTGCCGATCACGTCGTAGCGCACCTGGTCGCCGCCCAGCAGGTCGCCGAAGTCCTTCTGGTGCAGCGCCGTCAGCGTCTGCGCCAGGTCGCGCGCGCGGGCGCCACGGGTCAGGTGGTAGTCGTCGTCGACTTCCTCCTGCGGCAGCATCAGCGTGACGTGCGAGAAGCAGCGCGTGGCGGCGCGGCCCTTGTGCTCGCGCGGGCTGCGCTCCAGCAGGTCGCGCAGCAGCGGGCGGCGCGAGAATAGCGCCAGGCCGGGCGCCTGCCAGATCGCTTCGGCGTTGAAGACGTCGGGGATGCGGCCCAGGACTTCGTGTTGTACGTAGATCGGCATGATTCATTCTCCTTCTGATGATTGCGCGCTGATGGCACTGAACGCTAGCAGGGGGCAGAGGAAAAACAGCAGGTGGCTGCCGCCGGCCGAGAGGAAGCTCATGGGCTGGCCCATGATGGGGAAGATGGCGAGGTTGGTGCCCCACGAGAGCAGGAAGTGGCCCAGCACGAAGGCGCCGCCGCCGCACAGCACGAAGTAGCGGAAGCGGCCGGACCAGGCGTGGCGGAAGTCGCGCGCCATCGTGCCGGATTGGTAGGCGCGGGCTGCGGTGAGTGCGAGTCCCGCCAGGAAGGCCGCTTGCGCGGTCCACAGCAGCAGGCCGCCGATCAAGCCGTGGCGGTTGAGGAAGAACGAGGCGGCGAAGTCGTCCTGCACGGCGGGGATCTGCACCGCGCCGCCGGCCGCCATGCCGAGCGAGCGCAGGCCGAGCCAGTGGTCGGCGCCCAGCCAGCCGCCGTCGGCGATGGCGCGGGCGCCCAGCAGCAGTTGTTGTCCGGTGTGTGGGTGCTCGGCGGGATTGAGCCAGACCAGGAAGCGGTCGGCGTAGAAGCCCCAGCGTATCAGGTCGTCCGTGCCGACGCAGCGCAGGTAGACGATGGCGCCGGCGGCCGTCAGCGCCAAGGCGATCAGCGCGCCGGCCAGCCTGCGGTTGCGCGCGGCGAGGGCGTAGGCGAAGGCCATGACGGTGCTCCAGATGAGCAGCAGGATCAATGGCGAGAAGTCGTCGACTTGCACCAGCGAGAGACCCAGCAGGGCCAGGAACAGCAGCGCGGGGGCGATCAGCTGCAGCCAGCGGGCGCCGTGTTCGACCAGTTTGTGCGGGCCGGCGTGCCAGTTGAAGCGCAGCGCAAGGCAGTGGGCGGTGAGGGCGGTGAGGGCGAGTTTGGCCAGTTCCACCGGCTGCAGGTCGAAGACGCCCTGTTCGTCGCCCCACAGCACTTGCGCGGCCAGCGCGGCCAGCGCCACGGCGGCGAACAGGGCGAGCAGCCATTCGATGCTGCGCTGCTGGAGATGTCCGCCGCGCGCGGCCTGGTGTCGCGCCCACAGACGCAGCAGGCCACCAAGGCCGGCGCCTATCGCCAGCATGGCGGCGCTTTTCTGGTAGTAGCGCAGCCAGGACGATTCGGGGGCGCCCAGGCCCAGTTCCAGTTGCGACAGCAGGCCTGCGGCCAGCAGCACCACGCCGGCGGCGGTCAGCAGCGCGAGGCGGCCGGGTAGCGCGAGCCACAGCACAAGCGCGCAGGCGGCCAACGCCATCGAACACGCGGCGCTCGGTGCATAGCCGGCACGCTGCGATACCAACGCGACGACGCCGCAAACCAGCACGCCACCGGCGGCCAGCAGCATGGCCATGCTGCCAACGCGGCTAACTTGCGCGCCGTTCCCGACGCCCGCACCGCCGGCCTTGCGCCGCCCGCGTGGAGCGAGCGTCAGGGCCGCCGCCATGCAAGCGAGACTCGCGGCGATGCCAGCCCAGATGGCGCCGGACTGCCCGCCGCTCCATAGTGTGCGCTGCTGCCACTGCCAGCTCACATGCTCCGGCAGCTTCAGGTCCGGTGCGCTGAAAAGGTTGACGTGGCGGCTGGGGCGAAGCGTGAGTTGGCCGCCGTTCGCATCCAGCTGGAAGCGGGTATGTCCGACCACAATCGCCGTCACACCGTCCAGCGATGCCTCCTGCTTGCGCAAGTCGGTCTGCGAGCCGGCGCTGTGGATCAGCACCGCAGCACGGTCGCCATCCGGATTGCCTGCCGTGAGCTGGAGGCCACCGTTGCCGCGGGCGATCAGCGCCGCACCTGGCGTCACCTGCGCCAGTCCAAGCCGATTATCGCAATGCAGATTGCCGCCGAAAGATAATGGACGCGATATCGTCAGCACGCCAGGCACGGCGCGGTTCCACAGCGACAGCACCTTCGACGCCACATGCGACTCGGGGCAATTGGCCTGCTGATGACCGTCGCGGTACAGCACCGCGCCGTCGTAGCGCCATTCGTGGCCGTCGCGGGCGAAGACGATGCTGCCGGAATCGGCGGCGCGCACCTCGAACAGCGCACTGTCGATCTGGAAGCGTTGGCCGCCGGCCAGCGGCGTGCTGCCCAGGCGTTGTTCGCTGCCGTCGCGCAGCAGGATCACTTGCCGGGTCGCGCTCAGGTTGCGCACGATCCAGCCGTCGTGCGCATCGCGGCGCAGGGACAGATGATCGCGGTCGGCCTGTGGCGCCGCCAGTTCGTGCCGTCCCAGCGCGACGGATTCGCCCTGCGCCAGCTTGACGCTGATGGCAGCCGGCAGCCACGCCGCCGGAGCGCGCAGCAAGGCCAGCGCCTGCAGGCCGCACAACGCGGTGAGCAAGGCCAGCGTGACGGCGAGGGTGCAATGGGCAGCGGCGGCGCGGGCAGTGGCCGCAAAAATATCGCGAGGGCCAGGCCGGTCGAAAGCGGCGCGGCGCGCGGCGGGCGCCGTGGAAAACGGCAGACGTAAAGAGATCGCCATCATGCCCCCCGGATGTTGCGCCAGCTGTTATCGGCTGTCGGACGGCCCATGCCGTGGACAGGATCGGCCGCGGTTAAAACGCCGCGTCCCGGCTTGACGCCGTGGACCGCATGCAGCATGCGGCTGATCTGGATGGCGTGGCGCGGACGCTGTGCCGGGTCCAGATGCAGCAGCGCGCGCAGCAGCTCAAGTGCCGCATCGCGCGCCGACGCCGGAATCGCGGCGGCAAAGCGTGCCTCCTCCTCGGCATGCAGCGCCGCCGGAATCGCGCCGCCGTGCACGCGCCGCAGCAGATCGGCGCCGGCCGTGTGGTGTTCGCGATAAGCTTGCCCGCAGTCGCTGCAAAAGCGCAGCGGCAGGCCGCCGGTGACGAGGAAGTAGAACATCGCGCCCAGCGAGAAGTAGTCGCTGCGCTGGCCTGTGGCATAGCCGCCGCCATCGGCGGGGAAAAACTGTTCCGGCGCCTGCCAATTGGCGGTGCCGGCATACGAGTGAACTTGAAGGCTGCCCAACTGGCGGTTGGTGCCGAAATCGGCCAGCTTGACGGTGGCCAGGTCCCAGTCCAGCAGCACGTTGGCCGGTTTCAGGTCCAGGTAACGCCAGCCGTATTGGTGCACCTTGGCCAGCGCCTGGTTGACTTGGGCGATCCAATGGAGGATGCGCGGCAGCGCAAGCGCCTGGGTGCGCCCCTTCAGCGCGATCATGTGTTTGCCCAGGTCCGTGGCCATCAGCTCCAGCGCCAGCACCGGCAGGCCCTCGTGCCAGCCATTGTCGAGCAGGCGCACGATGTGGCGCTCGTCCCACGGCTCCAGCGACTGCAGGAAGCCGATTTCGTTGTTTGCGCTGGCGATCCAGCGCTCGCGCTGCGCGGGCAGGGCGCGCGCCATCTGCTCGCGGTTGATCAATTTGATGGCGACGTCGCGCGTGGCCGGCGGCCCGCTGGCGCGCCAGATGATGCCGTAGGCCGATCCGCCGATCTGCTCGCGCAGCCGGTAGTGGCCCAGTTCCAAAGCGATGATTGCGTCTGCTGTCGTCATGATTTCCCCTCGGCCCGCGCCGTTACGCTGGGCTAGCGGGGGGCAGACGAAAAAAGGCCCCTTGCGGGGCCTTGTGCGGTCTGCGGACCTGGGATTACCAGCGGTCGTAATGATGATGGTGGTGGTGTTCCCAGCGTTCTTCGCGGTATTCGCGGTAGTAAGGGCGGGCCGGTTCCACGTACACCACGCGCGGAGGCGGGGCGTAGTAGCGTGGCGGCGCCTCGTAATACACCGGAGCCGGTTCGTAGTACACCGGAGCGGGCTGGGTGTACACACGGGTCTCCACGTAACGGTCGCCACGGCCATAGTAGCGGTCATTGGTGCTGATGCTGTTGCCGACCGCCGCGCCAACCAAGCCGCCGACGATGGCGCCATCGCGTCCACCGGCATTGTGGCCGATGGCGGCGCCGACCACCGCACCGGCTACCGTGTTGAAATCACGGTCGCCAGCGTAGGCCGACGACGATACTGCTGCTGCGGCCAGTAACGCTACACCCATAAATTTTTTGCTCAACATGGTATTTCCCCTTGCGGTGGCCCGGATCGGAATGATACGTCGGCCAGTGACTTCACTATAAAGCCTGGGCAAAAATACGCCACGTCTTATACACATGCTTACAAACCGGCCAATCCGGTAATGGCTTGTAACAATTGGCGGCCGCCCCCATTTAGCCGCGGAGCGCCTCCCATTCGGGGCGCAGCAGGCTGAAAACCTGCACATCCTGGTATCGGCCGTTGATGAAAAAGCTCTGGCGCAGCGTGCCTTCGGCGCTGAAACCGCATTTTTGCGCCACCCGGATCGACGCCACGTTCTCCGGCGCGGATAGCAGTTCCAGCCGGTGGAACTGGTGCACCTTGAACAGATAATCGACCAGCATCCGGCACGCTTCGGTCACGTAGCCGTGCCCCGCCAGCTTGGCGTCGAACAGGCGGTAGCCGATTTCGCGCGTGACCGGCGTGCGGCTCTTGAAATGGGTGATGACGCCGACAATGTGGTGCAGGCTGTCCTCGATCACAAACAGCTCGCTGTCGTCGGAAACGAAACCGTTTTGCACGAACTCCTTGCGCATCGTCTCCGGCGACTTGAAATGACTGGAAAAGTAGTCGCCGCGCGAGGGCAGGTCGTTGACCAGGGCGATGAAGGTGTTCAGATCGGTGGTCAGCAGGTGGCGCACGGTGCAGAGTGAACCCTTGAGCATAGGCGGCACTTTCGTCGAGGAGGAAGGTTCATGGTAGTGCAATGGCCATGACAAATCAACATTGATGACAAGAACTCCATGATGGGTTATCGTTTAGATCGTTCTTTGCAATTCACTCCCCCATCGATAGGAAACGCATGAAATCCGTCTTCAAGTCCCCGCTGTCCCTGACTGTCCTTGCCAGCTGCCTGTTGAGCGCCGGCGCCATCGCCGCGCCGGCCAACGATCCGGCCACGCTGGCCCAGATCCGCGACAGCGCGATGAAGAACGACTGGGCCTACGAGCGCTTGGCCGACCTGACCGACCTGGTTGGCCCACGCCTGTCCGGCTCTCCCGGCGCCGCCGCGGCGGTGGAGCAGGTGGCGGCCGCCATGCGCAAATTGGGCGCCAAGGTCACGCTGCAGCCGGTCAAGGTGCCGCACTGGGTGCGCGGCGTGGAGACGGCGGAACTGGTCGATTACAACGGCCGTCCGGCCGGTATCACGCAGAAGATCGTGCTGACGGCGCTGGGCGGATCGGGCGCCACGCCCGCCGCCGGCCTGACCGCGCCGGTGGTGGTGGTGCGCAGCCTTCAGGAATTGAAGGCCAAGGCGGCCCAGGTGAAGGGCAGCATCGTGCTGGTGGACGTGGCCTTCGACCAGGAACTGGCCGATCGTGGCCACGCCGGCGCGGCCTACGGTCCTGGCGCTGGCTTCCGCTATATTGGTCCGAAGATGGCGGCGGAGATGGGCGCGGCGGCGGCGCTGGTGCGCTCGGTCGGCGGCGCCAACTACCGCATCCCGCACACCGGCGTGACTGGCCTGGTCGACGGCGCCCGCATTCCGGCCGCCGCCATCACCACCGAAGACGTGCTGCTGCTGGACCGCCTGCTGGCGCGCGGCCCGGTCAAGATGCACCTGACCCTGACGCCGCAGAACCTGCCCGACGCCGACAGCTTCAACGTCATCGCCGATTGGCCGGGCACCGACAAGGCCGACGAAATCGTGGTCGTTTCCGGCCACCTCGATTCGTGGGACCTGGCCACCGGCGCCAACGACGACGGCACCGGCGTGGCCGGCGCCATGGGCGTGATCGAGACGCTGAAGAAGCTGGACCTGCATCCGCGCCGCACCATCCGCATGATCGCGTGGATGAACGAGGAAAACGGCACCCGTGGCGGCAAGGCCTACTTCGACGCGAACAAGGATAAACTGGATAAACAGTTTGCCGCCATCGAATCGGACAGCGGCGGTGGCCGTCCGTTCGGCTTTATCGGCAGCGTGACGGCGCCGATGGTGAAGTACTTCGCGCCGCTGAAGGACGCGCTGGCGCCGATCGGCGCCGGCCAGTTCGAGCGCCGCGACATCGCCGGCGCCGCCGATACAGGGCCGATGGAGCGCGCGGGTGTGCCGGTGTTCGAGCCGATGGTCGATAGCTCGGCCTACTTCAATTATCACCACACGCCGGCCGACACGCTGGACAAGGTCAACCCGCTGGAATTGAAGCGGCATGTGGCGGTGATGACCTCGCTGAGCTGGTTCCTGGCGAATATGGAGCAGCCGATCGGCCGCACCGCGCACCAGGACGGCGAGGAGGATTGATCGGTCTGGCGCGCGGCGCATCCGTGCGCGGCGCGCCAGGGCCTTCGTGATAGGCTGCTTACTTATCGAGGAGAGCGTCATGGACAAGATTCACTACAAAGGGTGGAATATCGTGCCGACCGCGTTGCCGACCGCCGACCGCCGCTGGTCCGCCAGTTGCGACATCGAGCGCGCCAGCGCGGGCGGGGTGGAGGTGTTCGAGGGCGCCACCATGCAGTTCGTGCGCGACACCGAGGACGAAGCCATTGCCGCCGCCTGCGACGAGGCGATCCGCCAGATCGACAACATCATCGCCAACCCGCTGGTGCGGCTGGCTTGAGCTTGCGCTCAGGACGGATAAAAAGCCTTTGCTGCCAGCCCCAGCAGGAATAGCGCGATGGCGAACTGCGTGCCGAAGAGCCAGCGGGCCATGTAGCGGAGTTCCGAGCGCAGCTCTTTGATCTGCGCGGCTTGCTCGTCCAGGCGGCGGTCGATCTGATCGAAGCGTTGATCGACATATCCGAAGCGTTTGTCAATCTGATCAAAGCGCTGATCGACATATTCGAAGCGTTGGTTGACATACTCGAAGCGCTGATCCGTGTCTTTAAATCGCCTGTTCATGTCTTGCCGCAGGTCTGCGATCTGGATTGCTTGGGCGTCCAGTTTGCTTAGTATGAGTTGGGCGTCCACTTTTTGCTGGCGCAGCTCGGCCAGTTGGTTATCGACCAGCCTGAATCGCTCGTTCATATCGCTCCTCAGTGCAGCGACCGCGGCGACGGTGCTGTCGGCTATTGCTTCAAGTTTTGCGATGCGCTCTTCCATGGCCCCATCCTTCCGGCAGATAAGGTGTTGGACCTGCGTCGGCTGAATTCGTTCCTTCGCTGCGGCCTGATTGCCGCCCTCCGGCGAATTTGCTAGTATGCAAGTCAGATGAAATCACGCCGCTATCCCGAACAAATCACCCTGTTGCCGTACCTCGGCAAATGGACCTTCATCGCTGGCCTGATCGCACTGCTGAGCGGCACGGCCTCCGCCTTCTTCCTGTTCGCCCTCGACCGCGCCACCGGCTGGCGCGAAGCGCACCCTTGGATCATCTGGCTGCTGCCGCTGGCCGGCTTTGCCGTCGGCTGGGTGTACCTCAAGTTGGGCAGCAGCGTCGAAGCCGGCAACAACCTGCTGATCGACGAAATCCACGACCCCAAGAAAGTCGTCCCGCTGCGCATGGCGCCGCTGGTGTTGGTCGGCACCGTGATCTCGCACCTGTTCGGCGCCTCGGTCGGCCGCGAAGGCACGGCCGTGCAGATGGGCGGCACGCTGGCCGACCAGCTCACCCACGTGTTCCGACTGCGCCATGCCGAGCGCCGCATCCTGCTCATGGCCGGCATCAGCGCCGGTTTCGCATCGGTGTTCGGCACGCCGCTGGCCGGCGCCATCTTCGGACTGGAAGTGCTGGCCATCGGCCGCCTGCGCTACGACGCCATCTTCCCCTGCATGGTGGCGGCCATCGTCGCCGACCAGGTGGGCATGGCCTGGGGCGTGCATCACACGCATTACGCGATCAGCGGCGTCGTGGCGATCGGCTTCTGGAGCATGGCCGCCGTGCTGGCCGCCGGCATCCTGTTTGGCCTGACCGGCATGCTGTTCGCCAAATCCACGCACGCCGCGTCGGCGTTCATGAAGCGCCATGTGGCGTATGCGCCGCTGCGTCCCCTGATCGGCGGCGCGTTGGTGGCGCTGGCGGTATGGGTAGTCGGCACGCGCTACATCGGCCTTGGCATCCCGGTGATGGTCGAAGCGTTCCAGCATCCGCTGGCGGCGACCGATTTCATCGGCAAATTCCTGTTCACGGTGGCGTCGCTGGGCAGCGGTTTCAAAGGCGGGGAGGTCACCCCGCTGTTCTACATCGGCGCGACATTGGGCAATGCGCTGGCGCCGTTGCTGCACCTGCCGTTCGCCATGCTGGCGGGGCTGGGCTTCGTCGCCGTGTTCGCGGGCGCTGCCAACACGCCGCTGGCGTCCACCATCATGGCGATCGAATTATTCGGGCCGCAGATCGGGCCTTACGCCGGCCTGGCGTGCGTGGTGGCTTATCTGTTCTCCGGCCATACCGGCATCTACCGTGCGCAGAAAGTCGGCATCGTCAAGCACCGCTTGCCGCCGGTGGCGCGCGACCGCCAGCCACCGGCTTGAGGCTTACTGCTGCTGGTCCCGCGCCAGATCGATAGGGGCGACGGCCGGCGCCGGATGCCAGTTCTCCTTCGGGATCACGTGCGGCGTGGCCGGTTCGCGCGTGAAATGCGGCGATGTGATCTGCACGCCGAATTCGTTGAACACGTCGACGATGTACTGGTGCAGCTGGTTCAACACCTCGGCGCGGCGGCGCGGTGTCTCCACGGTGGCGTAGGCTACCAGCCGGTATTCCACATAGAAGTCCGACAGCCCGATCTGCATCACGTAGGGCTTGGGCGTGGCGGCGATGTCCTCGGTTCTTGCCGCCGCCAGCTCCAACATCGCATGCACCTGGCGCCAGGGCGTGTCGTAGCCGATGGTGACGGTGGTGTCGAGCACAAAGCCAGTGCCCGTATGGGCGCGCGAGTAGTTCTTGGTGGTGTTGGACAGCACCCATGCATTGGGCATGGTGATCTCTTCACCGAGGCCGGTGCGCAGCCGCGTTTCGAACATGCCCAGTTCGACCACCGTGCCTTCCGATTCTCCGATGCGCACGTACTCGCCTTTGCGCAGCGACCGCGCGTACATCAAAATCAAGCCGCTGGCGCCCTGGCCGACGATGCTCGATGCGCCGATCGACACCATCAGACCCACCAGCACCGACACGCCCTGGAACGCGGCAGTATGCGCGCCGGGCAGGTAAGGGTAGGCCATCGCCAGCGCGAACAGCCAGATCACGACATTGAAGATGCGGCGCGTGGGCATGGCGGTGTCGCGATCGAGCCAGGCGATTTGCAGCTCGCCGCTCTCCACGCGCTGGAACACCGAGCCGGCGGTGAGCATCACCAGCCGCGCGATGGCGGCGATGACGGCCACCAGCACCAGGCCAGGCAGCGCGTCGATGACGCCCTGGGCCACGCTGGCGACGATATCGATCAGGTAGTCCTGCAGGCGCTCGCCCCAGCTGCGCGAATAGGGGATTTTGCCCAGCACGAAGGCCAGCCACAGATAGGTCGCCATCAGGCGCAGGCCCCAGATCAGCAGGTTGACCAGCTGGCGCATGAAGGCCACGTAGTGTTCGGCGTCGAGGACGCGCACGTTCTTGAGCCGCACCTGGCCGAGGCGGCGGCTGATGGCCTGGGTCGAACGTTTGCCCACCCAGCGGTGCATCAGCCGCAGGCCGTGCAGTATCAGGCCGTATGCCAGCGTAGCCGCGGCGCACAGGGCCGCCGCGATCAGCAGGTAGCGCGGGCTGGCTTGCTCGCGGCGCTCCAGCAGCGCCTTGCCGAGCGTCGCCGCGCTTTCGGCGGCGACGCTGTCGGTGGTGTCGCCGGCCAGCGGATTGATGTCGGCCGGCGTGACCAGGAACAGCAGGGCGCCGTCCAGCATCACCTGCGTGCCTTCGGCGATCGTCCGGGTGCCGGGTTGCTGCGGTCCATTGCGGGCCAGCGCCGCCTCCAGCCGCTTGTGCGCGCCCTCGGCGCGTTCCTCGGGCGGATAACCGGTCAGCACGGAGCGGAACACGAAAATGGTGCGGTTGGCGAACACCAACTTGGCTTGCGTGGGCGCCGAGGCGGGCGTGGCGGATGATGGGCTGGGGAGGGCGTCGGTGGCGGTTGCGAAGCAGTGGAGCATCATCAACAGCGCCGCAACGAGCAGGCGGCGTAAAACGGTCATGGCTATCCTTGTGACGTAGATATTAGCAATGATGCCATGTTATCGGATCTGACAGTTGCCGGTGTGGCAGTTATGCCGGGTTCGTGGCATAATCACGGGCTCTGTCGCTCCGATGGTGAAATTGGTAGACACTGGAGACTTAAAATCTCCCGCCGCAAGGCGTGCCGGTTCGATTCCGGCTCGGAGCACCATTACCTCATCCGCAGACGTCCACGCGCGTCGCGGTTTTTCTCCTTCTCATAGGAGAAATCTCAAATCTAAGTCCCCCAAAAGCTGCTGAGGTCTGTTGACAGCTCGCGGTTTTGGAGGCATTTTTGGGGGCAGTTTTCGGGATGCCCCCTTAAAATGCCCCCATCATGCCGATCCCCGTCGTACCGTTGAGCGATACCCAGATCCGGAAAGCCAAGCCCCGGGAGCGTACCTACAAGCTCTTCGATGGTGGCGGGCTCTACCTTGAAGTGATCCCGTCCGGTTCCAAATTGTGGCGCATGAAGTTTCGTCAGGCGTCGGGCAAGGAAAGCCGGCTCTCGTTCGGACCTTATCCGGAAGTGTCGCTGAGTGAGGCGCGTGCTTGTCGCGACGAGGCGCGTGCACTTCAGCGGGGTGGCAAGGATCCGGCGCAAGCGCGTCGCAGCGCCAAGGCCGTGCGACAGATGGCGGCGTCCAACACCTTCGAGGTGGTGGCTCTCCTGTGGCTTGAAAAGACCAAGGCTGAACGAGCCGAGGGCACACGGAGAAAAATCTTCAACTGGCTGCGCAAGGATATCTTCCCTGTCATCGGCGCGATGCCGATCTCGGAGATTCGTCCACGCCAGGTTCTCGGCGCGCTTCGACACATCGAGGATCGCGGCGCATTGGAGACCGCTCATAACGTCAAGCGTGCGGTGGGGCAGGTCTTTCGCTTTGCGGTGGCCTGCGAGCTCGCAGAACGCGATGTGACGCGCGATCTGGGCGACGCCTTGGCCTCCGTGCCTGAGGGGCATTACGCGGCCATCACGGAGCCTGAAAAGGTCGGCGCGCTGCTGCGAGCCATCTACGGATACGAAGGGCATCCATACACCATGGCTGCGCTGAAGATCTCGCCGATGCTGTTCCAGCGACCTGGCATGATCCGCGCGATGGAGTGGTCGGAGCTCGATCTCGTTAAAGGCGAGTGGCGCGTCCCGGGCGTCAAGATGAAAATGGAGAATGACCATATCGTGCCGCTTCCCACGCAGGCGGCCGACATACTGCGACAGGTGCATCGATTGAGCGGGAAGGGCAGGTATGTGTTCCCAGGTATGCGCACGCATGACCGCTGCATGAGCGAGAACACCATCAACGCCGCCTTGCGCAGTATGGGTTACAGCAAAGAGGTCATGACAGCTCACGGCTTCCGCGCGATGGCGCGAACGATCATGGACGAAGTTCTCGGCGAGCGCGTTG
Source organism: Duganella sp. GW821-FHT01E12 (assembly GCF_059422325.1). NCBI lineage: Bacteria > Pseudomonadati > Pseudomonadota > Betaproteobacteria > Burkholderiales > Oxalobacteraceae > Duganella > Duganella sp. GW821-FHT01E12. The sequence goes on from NZ_JBWKWR010000013.1 coordinate 72,941, forward strand.
ACCTGATCGAGCACCAGCTGGCGCATCGCGTCAAAGACCCGAATGGCCGTGCCTATAATCGAACCGCTCATTTGCCGGCACGACGAGAGATGATGCAGCGTTGGGCCGACTATCTTGACGGACTGCGCGCAATGCAAAATAGCCTCGACTACAAATAAACCGAAGATAGTTTTATCCAAGTGATGCCGCCGCGAGCCGGATGGCGGACAATATGCTTTTCGACGCGAGGGGATCGCCCTTCGCGCAACTTGGCATCGCGCCAAGCGTCTGCGCTCGTCACGCGCCCTTAGATAATGCATTCGTGCATAGCTTCATCTTAGATTGGCTTCGCCGTTGAGCGAGCCCGCGATCAGCCTGGATAGGCTGCATCCATCTTGCGCATCCTTCCCCCGAGGACGATGCGCGTCACACCGTGCGCATTCACGCACCGTCACCATCTCACGCGGCGATCTGCCGCCGCGTGCATGTCGATACGCCGCCATAGTCCGCGGCGCAAACCGCGCGTCGTTACTGGCGGCCTGCTGCCAGTGACGACGCGTCAGCAATCAAGCGCTATATGGGCTGCGCCGCCGTTTTCTCAGTGACGGCGGCCAGTGACAGCGGATCTACCGCTATCAGTGCAGCAGAACGCTGCTTGCCAACCATGCCCCTCGTGGGCCGACAACGTGTGCGAGGCACACCCCATGGACCCTGGGTAACTGGTCCCACCGCGATCATGCTTCTAAAAGGAGCGGATCGCGGCGCCATACGCGCATGCGGCGCGGGCAAGCAGTGAATACACCGCATACACGGGAGTGGTGTCCCGGGGCCTTTACAAACCGTCCTTGCTGCGGCAAGCACGGTGGCCAGAAACACTCACCAGATTCGATTACACCATGTATGTTTGACCAAGCGGTTCCTGCTGTGACAATTTGCGTTTTTTTCATATGGACAAGCTGTTATGCTGCCCCCGTAGACCAAGTCCGGCCAGGAACTGATGGTTAGATCCGGCAGTCTGACTAAAAAATATCGGAGTGATTCAATGGCAGAAGATGTTGAGATGATGCTGTTCCCATCCCAGGGAGCTTTTGCGCATTGGCTTGCAGCTCATCACGACGGCTCTGACGGGGTGTGGCTGCAGCACGCGAAAAAAGGGGCCCCGGTCCCTAGCGTAAGCTATCAAGAGGCGTTGGAAGTTGCGCTGTGCTTCGGCTGGATCGACAGCCAGAAGCGTTCGCTCGACGCCCATCACTATTTGCAGCGCTGGACTCCGCGTCGCCCACGCAGTCTATGGTCCAAGGTCAATCGCGAGAAGGTGCTGATGTATATCGAGGAGGGTAAGATGCAGCCGAGCGGCCTGGCTGAAATCGAGCGAGCGAAAAAAGATGGTCGATGGGATGCGGCATACGAATCGGCCAGCATGGCGAGCGTGCCGCCCGAACTTCAAGCCGCATTCGCTGACCACCCCGGGGCCGCCGAATTTTTCGCCACTCTCAATTCGCAAAACCGCTATGCGGTGTTGTTCCGGGTTCAGACAGCGATAAAGCCTGAGACCAAACTACGCAAGGCACAGGAGTATGCAGCCATGCTGGCTCGGCATGAGACGCTTCATCCGATCATGGCGAAGAAGCGGAGCAAGGCCGACGAGGACACGACATAAGCGTAAGGGGGCGTTTCATCGCGAAGACGAACTCAAGCGGCCAAGTGCAAGCATTGTTGAGTTAAGCAGGGCGTTGACTGCTATTTCCCACAGCGGTATTCTTAGTAACATATATTTCATTAATTAATTAACATGCAGATTGCAACGATTATTGGTTTGGCAGGTACGGTAACATGCGTAGGTCTCTTCTTTAAGCAAAAGAACTGGTTGCTCGCTACCGCTTTTGTTTTTTCTACGGTGTACATGATATTGGATAAAGTAATTCATATTCCGCTGGTGCCATATTTTTTGGTTCCATGGTTTGCGTACTTGTTTTTTGCTCTTGTTGCGTATGAGATTTTTCGAACAGTTGTCCTCAAATAGGTTCATGTCGACTAGGAACAGTCACTATGGATATTCCTGTTAAGCGGCAGGTCTAACGCTGAGCGAAGACCTGCAACGGGCCGTCAGGGGCCGAGCCGGCCGACAGTGAGCGCTGCCGGCCAACATGCAACAGCAATGGAAGGAATAAGCATGACCGTTGGAAAAAAGCCGGACGCCGCCCGGTTGGACAAAATTGTGGCTGACGCACGGCGCGCGGCTGATCAGCGCGAGCTGGGCTATCGCGAGCGCTCGCTAAAAATGTATCCGTGGGTGTGCGGGCGCTGCATGCGCGAATTCACGCATTCCAATGTGTCGCAACTAACAGTGCACCATCGTGACCACAATCACGACAACAATCCCCCTGATGGCAGCAACTGGGAATTGCTGTGCCTTTACTGCCACGACAACGAACACTCGCGTTATCTGGAGGCCGACCGGGGACATGGTCTGAAATCGGCCGAGGTCGCGCCCGCAACGCATAATCCGTTTGCCTCATTGGCGGGCCTGATGAAAAAGAAAGAATGACGGTAGAGGGGGGGCGGCGACGTGAATAGGCACAATCGGCCACATCCGAATGTAGCAGTCGCAATTTTATATTGTAAAATTAGAAATATTGATGGAATTTATGGACAGTGCTTCTAGCATTTTGGTTCGAGCTCTCAAAGAAAGCGATTTCCAGGAATGGCGGGAACTGTGGCTTGGATACAATCAGTTCTACGGACGCCATGGCGAAACAGCGCTACCCGAAAATACCACCCTAATCACTTGGTCACGGTTTTTCGACGCCTACGAGCCGATGCACGCGTTGGTCGCCGTGAAAGACGACAAAGTCGTAGGGCTAGCTCATTTTCTCTATCATCGAAGCACAATCCAGGTCGGGCCCAGCTGCTATCTACAAGATGTATTCACCGACGCATCAGCCAGGGGACAGGGTGTCGCCCGGTGTCTTATAGAGCGGGTTTACACGGAAGCGACAACCGCAGGATGTCCTCGAGTGTACTGGCAAACACACGAGACTAATACTACAGCCATGCGACTGTATGACAAGATTGCCCAGAAGTCAGGTTTTCTCGTCTATCGAAAATTATTGTGATTTGAGTCGGCCGAAATCGGCCAGGAGCAGCTGCTTCAGCATGTGAAAGGAAACGATGAAAATACCACCGGACGATTTGCCAATTTATCGAGTGCTAACGGGACCTGACGACGCAAAATTTTGCCGTCGCGTTAGCGAAGCGCTTGCTCTAGGGTATGTGCTTTACCGCTCGCCGTCAGTGACGTTTAATGGGGAAAGCGTTATCGTGGCCCAGGCCGTCGTCTGGCCTAAGATTGACGCTTAATTGGCCTCATCCGGCCAGGATCTGCCACTGAAACTTCAGGAACTTGAGGGGTCTATAGTGCTGAACGAGTTGGAGAAAAAGAGAGTTGAAAACGCAGTTGGAGCCTTCGTTGCAAGGCGTCGTCCGCCCGTCCACGTCCGAAAGGAAGTCGATCTTGATTTCAGGATTGCAGGGCAGAGCATCGAAATTTTTGAGATACGACCAGTTTGGCAAGGGAACGGAGAAACGCATGAAATTCCTATTGCGAAAGCGACATTTGTTAGGACACGTAGCGTTTGGCAATTGTATTGGCAGCGCAGAGACTTGAAGTGGCACAGTTATGAACCCTTGCCTGCGGCGCGTTCAATTGAAGAAGTCATTGCCGAGATTGATGCCGATCCTTGCGCCTGTTTCTGGGGATAATTCAGTGCCACGTAGAGATACGCCAATTTGGCCGAGTTCGGCCATAAGCAGCCGTTGAATTCATGAAATATAAATACAGTTCCAAAGAAAGTTGAACATTCGAATGCGGTTCCTGAAGCAACGAATCAAAGAATTTATTGTTGGCTTGACGTTATCAACGTCATGTGCGATATCCGTATCCGCGCAGGAGCCGGGACGACTGGCCGAAGTTGCAACAAAGTCGACTAAGGCCGAAAGCTGGGTGCATATCTATCGGGATGCATCGCCAATGATCGGTCCGACCGATAAAGGCCCATATGACGAATATCTGAATTTAGACTATCTGGAAGTCAACGGGGAGTGGGTGCTAGTGCATATAAAGACCATTCGTGATGATCCCCCCACGGAGTACCACGGCAAGCTGATACTGAGCACATTGGCTATTTCCTGCAAACAGATCAAGTTTGGCCACCCTTATATAGGCAATTTTTACGATGTGGAAGGGCGCATGCCGATGTACGAAACCACCATTACCTTTGCGGAGTTGGATCGGCTTGCTAGTGGGCGTGTACCAGCTGCAAGTTCGCCTAGTGCAATCTATTATCGCTTTGCCTGCCTTGGCCTTAAGCCGCAGCCAGAGGAGGTCGTGTGGACTATGCCCTGAGAAGGACTGCGACTTCTTCCGGCCAGAAGCCGCCGCTCAAAACTGAATTGATATGATTGAACGCCTTATTTTGTCAGCCTCTTTGTTGGCATCATGCCTCCCGTGCAATGCGCTTCCACACGGCTCGCCTCCTCCATTACCAATGACTTTTGCTGGCGATTACTGGGACTGTGTTCTTCCGCTAAAGATAACGTTAACAGGTCCCTCCACCGGGTACGAATCGCCGGAAGATAACTCGAAAGCGGTTCAAAAATTTCGAACAAAGGACCATGTAGTGATGCTTGAAATTCGGGATGTCGTTACTGAACCAGGCTTGGCCGTGGTCAAGCGGAATGACTTTGACAACAATCATCTTAGTTTGAAGGTTGGGACAGAGGTGTATGCGTTGGCCGAATGGGAGTATCTGTATTACCACGCCTGGATTGACGGACATGAGATTGAAGGCGGACTGCCACTAGCCGATGATACATACTTTGAGTTGAGTCGCCCACCAAAGGTGGAGCACTGGATTCTGCTTCAGAAGTCCCGTACTAAGGGTATAAAGAGCTGGGTGAAGTACGATGATGCCGTTCGAGATGACCATGCAATAAAAACCTGCAAAAATTACCAACATCACTAATTGACTTGGCTCCTGGCTGTAGTCGGCCAAAAGCTGTCGCTGAGATTGAATGGAATTTACATGAAAACGTGTTGCACCTTAGTTGTATTGTTAGCCACACTAATCGTGTCTAGCTTTGCCCTTGCAGGCACAACTTCTTCCGACGCGCTTAAAGAAAACGCCAATACGGCTGGATTCCAACCCAAAGAGGGTATGGTGCCAGATGCGACGACTGCCATTGCGATAGCGATTGCGGTCTGGAATCCTGTATATGGCGAAAAGGAGATAGCGTCGGAGAGACCTTATAGTGCAGTTCTGAAAAGAGGCGAATGGACTGTCACACGCAGCATGTCTGACAGTTGGGTTGGCGGGGCACCTACCGCTGTAATATCAAAAAGAGATGGGCGCGTTATCAAAATTTACCATACGAAATGACACCCATCGGCCAACAGCAGACCATGGCATTTAGCGAGGAATAGATATGCGAGCAGAAATTCGGAGGCTCGTCGAGCTAGGTGAGCTGCCAAGCGAAGACGACGGCGATGTCGAGACGCTTCGAAAATATGAAATCGAGTATCGAGGAATCACGCGGCCAATCACCGACGAAGAGGCCATTGCGCTTCTCGGACTTTTTGGGGAAGATGGATGCTTCGGGTTCGCTTCATCGCTCATGCATCTTATTGAAACAGCACCTGGCTGGCCGATAGAAGCCTGCCTTACTGATACCGGCAATCCTTGGGTTCTCGCATTAAAGAATCGGGCTATCCGGGGCGGTGTTCTTCAAGGGCGATGCGTTGGTTGCGTATCGGCTAGAAGCCGCCCTTGAGATCACTAAGAAACTAAGGCCCTGATATGCCCTCCGACCAGCAGCAAATTTGCCAGCGATTCAATGCCCAATACATGCCGCCTAGCGGGCATGAAAAGGTCGGAATTGCTCTGGGAACTTTAGCGAACGTCCCTCTTCATGCGGTTCGAGTCCAGCCAGAGAACGGCGATTGTGGCTGGTACATTTACGGTGGCGAGCACTCTACGGATACTGACTTTTATCAGCCACTATGCGCTGCACACCTGCCGGAATACTGCGATATGATTGTTCCGTATCTAGGGCTCCCGCCAGGATGGAGAGTGTTACTCGCACCGGATTACGAAGACGTCTGGTTCGATGAAGAATTATTGAGAAGCAAAGCTAAAGACGCATAGCGGCCAAAACTGGAGTTGCAAGCGCCTCTAAATTAAATGACCCTGAACATGCATTTTTCCGACGAATTCGATAGCTGGCTTGCCTCCGTGCTCACGCCAGGTGTGCCCATCACTGTAGTCGCATTTTCATTCAACCTCTTTGAACTTGAATCCGCAGAAGCGAAGTATGGCATTGAACTAATTGGCGCCGACGAGTTTGATCCGGAGGATCCTGACTGGGCATGCGGCGAGGCTTGGGTCGCCCGTCCTCGGTCGATTTCTATCCCACGCACATTTGCCAACGAAGGCTGGGATGAATGCTTGCGCAAGACTAAGCGGCTTCTGAAAAATAAACTAAGTGAACCTTCCTCACCTGTCGCAAAGCTGAAAGAAACTAGAGCGGTTGCCATTGGATTCGTCGATGGAGACTTGGAGCTACTTTGGCAACGCTAGGCTGCAGCCGGCCAATTCCGGACAGAAGATTTCATATAAAAATTAACCATGACAGCCATGCGAGAATTAGACGACCTTGATACCGTTTCTGCTATCTGGATTCTCGCGTCTAACGATGAGAACCCACTGATTACATACAAGGGATTGGTACACCGACTCGGATTGCCAGCTAACTGCGATGTAAAGGTCATAGTTGCGTCTCGCCCCGAGATGTTTCGCCCAGGTGCAACCGAAGCACGTATAAATTCTTGGAAAGAAAATTTAAGAGCAGGTAAAGGTCTTCCAGGATGGCTGAAGGAAATCAGCGAAGGTGCGGAAAGAAGCGCAGCCATTGAAGCACTCACTTCCAATGATATCTTTAGGAGTCAGTTCAGAGCTCATTCCGGCGCGGAGCGCTCTCCTATTGAGATAATCAAATGGGGGTTGGAGCACTTAGACCGATTACGAAAGGCCAGGGCAGAAGCAAATGATGCATCGGTAAAGCGATGGCAGATGTGGCTGGTCTTTTGGGTGAGCCTGCTGGGGGTAGTATCCCAATTCGTCATCGCCTACATCAAGCACCTTGGCTGGTTGTAACATTTGAACTAAGTTGACAGTTTTCGGCCAGGAACGGTCATTCATTTTCATAATAGGTGCTCGATGGCTATTTGGCAGTGCGTAATAGAACTAATACCGCAGGCATGGGCAGAGATAGAGGGAAATGTTCCAGAAATGCTGCGCGACGGCGAAGGGTACTATGATATGTCGAGGGCCTGGAAACAGAATCAACCCAGCGCAAATCTGGTCGACTTGATTGCGCAAATATTGCCACCAACGGAATCGTGGAGTGAAACGATTAAAATTTTTGGTGACCAAGCCAAGAGCGATGTACAAGTTAGCTATGCTGGCAATGCCGTTGAGTCTCTCCAATTTCGCATTGACACGCGGGAGGAGACGTCGCACATGTGCTTGAAAATTGTTGAACTTGCACGTGCGCTAGGTTGCTTCCTTTTCCTCCCAGAAGCGAGTTCAATAATCATGGCGGAGGTGGCCGCGCTCAACTACGCTGTTCATAATTCGCGGGCGGCAAGATTCTCTGCGGAACCGCGTGATTTTATGGAGCGGCTTGGTCGAGTAACCTCCAGGGAGAGTTAGTCAGCTAGCCGCCAAAAACGGGCTATTATTTTTTTGTAAGAATTTTTCTTGAATAACCTCTTTTGGTACATATGCTTAAAGAACTCTCCGATATCCCCCCAGCACTACAGTTGCTGGTAAATGAGGTGGCTCAATGTGATGGATGGGCGGATTCCAGAAAACGTATCAGAGCTATTCTTCCGGAACTTAAAGCTCAAGCTCGTTTTTTTGACTTTCCAGATGCGAGTGAGATGGCTATCGCAAGGGATCCCGGAAAGCTGAATATCCATTTGCATGGAGCGCTAGACCTCATTAGTGGAGACGGCTGCGGTGCATTTGATTGCAGATTGAAAGCTGCAGATAGAGTCGCGCGCAGCGTCGGACTAATTGCTGACAGAATATGGCTGACGGATACCATATCCTATCGGTTAGTAGATTTTGGTAGGGCGACCAATGAAAAAATTGATATTCTTATCGAGGACGCGTTAATTGTTGGCAGACTTGCTCCGTTAATAAATGCGGGATTGATGAAATTTAGATCACCCTTCTTCGGTATTTGTGATCACTGCTCAGACATGCTTATTGGTGAAGTTTCTTCTCTAGCTAATAAACTATCTAAGAAATTCAAAGCTGATTTTAAAATTAGCTCCAGAGAGCTAGGTGGTTATAACGCTGATACAGGGAAATGCTTCGAGCCGTCGTTGATATTGACGAATCCTTATGCGACAGAGTTGCCGAAATTACGCGAATTTATGTCCCCGTATATCGAGCAAGAACTACGGTCTATTTTGTTTGTTGCCCGAGAAGCTTCATTAACTGGAGGTTCAATTGTATCTAATTCTCGTATCGGACTAGCCGGCCTCCTTGAACAGGATGGTCGGCTGCTAAGTAGAAGGTCAATGCTGTTACTGGAAAAAGAGCGCGAAATAAGTGTTCCCTGGGTGAGTGAATTGAACCCAGAGCAAATTGTTCAGCTTCGTGAGGAAGCTGCAACTGCCTTGCCAGCTTTTAGGTCTAAGCTGACTAAGATTTTTTCTGTGGATCTAGCTGAGGGAGCGTTAGATTCGGCACTGGTATCGTTAGATTCCTTAAGAGACCAAGCAATAGAAGTGCGAGCAGAACTAAATGCGAAGAGAAAGTATTCATCAAAGTACTGGAAAGTTACATACGGAATTCTCGGTCTGGGCCTATCTGCGTATGGAATAGGAACAGAAAATATCGCGGCGGGCGTCGGTGGGATTCTTCCGTTGATACAGTTGTTAATTTCGCACAACTCTGGGCACGAGACCGAATTGGAAAAACTAATGGCACGTCCAGGTTATGTATTGCTGAAAGCCGAAGATATATTAGGGCATGCTCATTAATAGTCAGCATGAAATTAATATAAATCAACCACCCATCATTTTTACTATTCTGTTACAGCACAAGGAATTCTTCGGAAATAACGATTATATGAGTAATCTAACGACGGTCCGCAACGGGGCGAAAGCGGACCCAGCATTTGCAATGAAATTATTCAGGCTGCCGGATTTATCTAAATCTAGAATTCGCTTGAAATTCAAGAAGGGATTAAAAGTTCTGGTAGTTGCTTAAAGTTCGAGCTAGAATGAATAAGTCGTCGCGATATGGATTTTTTATACATATTCGAGGGGGCAGTTGAGGGAGCATCTCCTTCTGCACCCGAGCCAAAGCGTTGATCCATCAGGCCTGCAAGCCAATTTTCGATTCCGGCTCGGAGCATCGCCAGCATCCATGCAGGCTCCAGTCGAGCGGACTGGAACGCTGACTTTCCTCAAAGCGGCGCCATTTCCGCAAAAATTCTACTTGGTCGGCTTGACCAACTTACCCCGGCGGTGCCGGACGTAATGCGCCGTCATGGACGAAGTGGAATCGTTACGCCAGCTCAGTGTCATCGTCGACTAGCCCGCCTTTTTTTCCGCTTTGCGCAAGCAGCTCATCATCGGGCAGGCTGCCAGTTCTTTTCTTGCCCCCGTTGTCCGCCTGCTCTTCGTCGACCAGGCCGCCTTTCCTTCTCGTAGCTGCGTTATCCGCCAGATATTCGTCACCAGGGTTGATGGCGATTGCGGGTGATTTTTTGGCTGGGATGTCGGTTTTTTTGATCATGGGTCACTCCGGGAAAGGGTTGCGAGGCCGCCTCATGCTTGCTCCTCGTATTGTACGCGGAGTATTTTTTGCGAGGGCAATGATCACGCTGAAGAATCCGATGAAGCGTGGATTGCCGCCACCCAAGGCCACTTCCACCAGTCACTTGTTGTACAAAAGTCGAACGCTAAGCAAAAGGATGGAAAAATTCCCATAAGATGCTATCCTTTCCTTGTGGTAATGAAAAACAATCAAGAAGATTGATTGATTTGTAACATGGCCGTGCCGACGGGTAGTTTTGCCAGTTCGACCAAGTCCAACAGGGTGGCAATCATGGAAAGAATTCTGCTCGACACGGTGCACAGCACTTTGCCCGTCACTAAGCGGTTTCTTTGTCGGCTCAATTTCCATAAATGGAGTTATCTGAGCGATGTCGTGCGCATCTGCCCCTGCGGCTGCTTGCAGCGGCTGAACGAGGAAGACGCCCGCGACTGGGCGGAGTTCAACTGGGTCGAAGAGAAGTGACCGGCCGGAACTCTCCGCATACCGGCCAGTATCCTGGTGCGGCGATGCCGGGTCAGCGATACACCAGCACCGGAACAGTCGCGTGGGCTAGCACGCGCTGCGTCTGACTGCCGAGCAGCAAGCGCTGCAGGCCGCCATGCCCGTGCGTGGCCATGAAAATCAAATCACAATTGTATTCCTGCGCCGTGCGCACGATCTCGTCGGATGGACTGAGCGAGGTGGCCACGTGGGTGGTGCAGGGCACGCCCGCGCTGGCCGCCGCCGCGCCGATCTCCTGCACGCATGCATGCGCCGCCGCCTGCATGGCGTCGGCAAAAACCTGAACATCCATCACGGCGCCGAATTCCACATACGGCGAGTACGGGTAGGGTTCGGCTACCGACATGGCAACCAGGCTGGCGCCGAGCTTGCGCGCCAGTTCGATGGCGGCGGTGGTCGCCGCCTTGGACAAATCCGAGCCGTCGCTGGGAAGTAAGATGGTCTGGTACATATGCGCTTTCTGCCGCTGAGGTGAGTGGTACAGGCCGCCGTCGGCGGGGTACGGTGATCATCGCGCCGCTTGCGCCGCAAAGTCCTTGATGTAGATCAAAACCTTCCGACCCACGCGGTTTTCACCTGTGGTGCGGCGCGCGGAACAATTCGGGGGTTTTTTGATTTGGGTCAGGCGGCCCTAGTGCTTTTATGCGCGGCTCCTACTACTGTGAGGATTCTTCACGGAGGATCTGCCATGTACGCATTGAAAAACTGGGTGTTGATACTGGCGCTGGTTGCGCAAGGCTGCGCGCTGGCGGCCGAGCTGGTGCCGCAGACGCAAAACGGCGTCGTCTATTTGAGCGGCGGCGTGGGCGAGGACGAGCAGCAGGCCATGCAAGCGGCCCGTGCCGACTATCCGGTGCGGCTGACCTTTTCCACCAAGGGCAGCGGCGAATACCGCGCCGACGTCGCGCTGACCATCCTCGACCGATCCGGCGCGGTGGTGGCCAAGCTGGTGTCGCCCGGCCCCTTGTGCTACCTCAAACTGGCGCCGGGCAGCTACCGCATCCTGGCCACCGTCCACGGCAAGGAATTGTCGCAGGCGCTCGTGGTCCAGGCGCTTGCTGTGCGCGAGTTGTATTTTTACTGGGATCCGGAATAAGCGGGCCGCTACGAATTCCCCACCACCTGACCTGAATGGATAGCCATGACCACACCCCACGTCCCCCTGCCTGCGCTGCAACTGATCGCCCCCGAAGCCCTGGCGCTTGACGCCGAATTCGCGCCGCTGAGCATGGCCTTGTTCAAAGTGCTGCTGCGGCGTAAGTCCAGCCGCGAGTTCAGTCCCGGCGAGCTGCCCTTGTACGCGTTGTCGCGCCTGCTATGGGCGGCGTTCGGCATCAACCGGCCGGAGCAGGGCCTGCGCACGGCGCCGTCGGCCAACGACGGCCAGGAGATCGACATCTACGTCGCCATGCGCGCCGGGCTGTATCGTTTCGATGCGCAGCAGCTGGCCTTGCTGCCGGTGCTGGCCGAAGATATCCGCGCCGCCACCGGCCGCCAGGATTTCGTCGCCACCGCCCCGATCAATCTGATCTACGTGGCCAAGTTCAAGGAGGGCGATGTGCGCACGGACACCGAGCAGAACTTCTACGCCGCGCTGGATACCGGCTTCATCAGCCAGAACGTCTACCTGTTCTGCGCGGCCGAAGGCCTGGCCACCGTGGTGCGCGGCTGGGTTGACCGGCCGGCGCTGGCCGAGGCGATGGGGCTGGCGCCGCACCAGCACGTGATCGCCGCGCAATCGGTCGGCTATCCGCCGTCGCCGCAGGGGTGACGGCTCATTCGTGCAGGCCGCCGTCCGAGTAGCGGTTGCGCGGATTCCACAGCATCCAGCCGTTGGACTGGGCCGCCTCGGCGCCGTCGATCTGCGCTTGCACCTCGGCCGCGCCGAAGGGCCGGCGGTCGAAGGCATAGTCGGTGAAGTCCTGCAGCCACGGCCGGAAGCGCGCGCCGCCCAGGCCGGTGCGCTGCTTGGCGCGCTGCAGCGACTGGTAGACGATCTCGTACGGATGGTCCACCGGGTTGCGGTAGTTGGGGATGCCCCATTTGAAGCCGGACGGATACAGCATCGGGCAGATGTAGTCGAGCGGTTGGGTCAGGCGTTCCAGCTGCTGGCCGATCGCCGTGTCGTTGGTATTCCACAGCACGTAGCCGAAGATGTCGGCCGCCACAAACACGTTGTAGGGCGCCAGCCGCTGGCGCGCCGCGCCCAGGAAGCCGCTGATCGCGTCGACCCGGCTGGCCTGCGTGCTGGGCTGGGCGTACTGCACGCCGGGCGCATCCGGGAAGCGCACGTAGTCGAACTGGATTTCGTCGAAGCCCTGGCGCGCCGCTTCTTCGGCGATGTCGAGGTTGTACTGCCACACCTCCTGCCGCATCGGATCGACCCACGGCAGATTCTCGCCGTCGCGCCAGAGCTGGCCCGCGCTGTTCTTCAGCGCCAGATCGGGCTGGGCCGTGGCCAGCGGCTCGTCCTTGAACACCACGATCCTGGCGATCAGATAGATGTTCTTTTGATGCAGCTGCGCGATCAGCGCCGGCATGTCGCGGACGGTGCGCACCTTCTGCGCGCCGACGCGCTCGGCCAGCGCGATGGTGCTGGCGTAGGGGATCATGCCGCGGTCGCTTTTGACGTCGATCACCAGCGCGTTCAACTCGGTCTGATCGACCAGCCGCAGCGCGGCCTCGCGCAGCGCGTCGCTGCCGATGCCGTAGGCCGACAGATACACGGCCTTGGCCTGGAACGGCGCGAGCGCCAGCCGCAGCGGCACGCTGGCGTCGGCGTGCGCGACCTGGCGCCGCCCATAGCCCGGCGCGCGGACGGCCACGTCCGGCCCTGTCCCGGCCAGGTGGAAACGGCCGGCCGTGTCCGTCAATGTGCTGGCGCCGCCGGACGTGACGATGGCGCCGGCGATCACGCTTTGGTCGGCCTGGTTGTAGACGACGCCGTCGATCGGCAGCGCTGGCGGGAGCGCGAGCGTCAGGGCGGCCGCAAGTACGAGTCGATGCATGGGATAGTCCTTGGTGAATGTTCAGTGTGCCGCCGCGGCGGATGCTTGTGTCTGCTCCAGCAAGCGCGCGAAGGCGCGCTCGCCGTAGGCGTCGCCGATCAGGTAGCGGGGCAGGGCCAGCGGCGCGTCGGCCCGGCTGGCCGGGTGCGCGGCGAGGGTGAAGGCGGCGGTGTAGCCGGCCTGCGCCGCCGCTTGCATTAGTTCGTCGTCGACGATGCCGAACGGCCAGGCCAGCAGCGTGACCTCGCCGCCCAGCATCTGCTGCAGGCGCTGCCGCGATCCGAACAGTTGCTGGCGCAGCAGCTGGCGGTAGGCGGCCGGCGCCAAGCGTTGCCGCTCCTGCTTGAAGTTGGGGTGCCACAAGGTATGGGATTGGATGTCGAACCAACCGCTGGCCTGCAGCGCCTGCAATTGCTGCCAGGTGAGTGCATACGAGGCGTTCGAGATCGCCGACGGATAGATGAACAGCGTCACCGGCACCCGGTAGCGCAGCACCAGCGGGCGCATCTCGTCCCACACCGAGCGGTGGCCGTCGTCGACCGTGATGACCACCGCGCGCGGCGGCAGCGTGGCTTGCTTGCCGGCCAGGTAGTCGAGCAGCTGGCGCAAGGGGATGACCGTGTAGCCGTGCGTGGACAGGTAGCGCAGCTGGGCTTCGAAGGTGCTGGTGCGGATGGTCATGCTGTCGGCCACGGTGGCGCCGAAGCGATGATAGACCAGCACCGGGACGGCCGCCGGCGGCGCGGGCTGGGCCGGAGCCGCGCCGCCGGCGAGCAGGCCCGCCAGCAAGGCGGCCAGGCTCAGGCGGCGGCTAATGCGCATGACGTCGGTGATGCATGGTGGCTCCTGTGCGGATCGGTGGGCGCTGCTCGGCCCGGCAGTATCGACTGTAGCGGCGGATGTTGCGGCGGCACAGGGTGTCGCTTGATCCAGGTCAAAAGACCGTCTAATTTGCGGCGCCTTTGACTTGAATCAAAATGTCGTACAGACAATGCCGGCCCCGGTTGCTACAGTGATTCGGTAGCTCGACGGCGATGGCGCGTACGCCGGCGCACCATCAGTTTGCCCACACCGGTGTTCACTGACAAATGGAGCATGACATGGCTAACAATCTGATGCAGTTCGATCCCTTTGGCGACCTGGCGCGGCTGGAACCGCTGCGCGGAGTCGAAGACTTTTTCCGCGATTTCCGACTCAAAAACATGCTGCGCGATTTCGACGCCAAGCCGCTGATCAAACTCGACGTGGCCGAAACCGAGCAAGCCTACAGCATCAAGGCCGAGCTGCCCGGCATGAAGAAGGAAGACATCAAGGTCGATGTCGACGGCAACCGCGTCACGATCTCGGCCGAGACCAAGCGTGAGAGCGAACAGAAGGAAGGCAAGACGGTGGTGCGCAGCGAGCGCTACGTCGGCCAGCTGTACCGCAGTTTCACGCTGGAGAAGGATGTGGACGACGCCAGGGCCGAAGCCAAATACCTCGATGGCGTGCTGGAGCTCACCTTGCCCAAGAAGCCGAACAACGGCGCCAAGAAGCTGGTGATCAACTAGTTCCCGGCGCGCGCGGCCCGGCGCAGTCCGGGCCGTGCCTCACAGGTAGGCCAGCAGCGAAGGCAGGCTGGCCGCCAGCAGTATCGACAACAATCCCCACCCGACCCGCCGCAGGAACAACCGTCCGCCGCCGGCCGCGGCCGCCGCCAGCTTGCTGCAGGTGTTGGCCGCCAGCGCGAACAGCAGGATATGCCGCGTCGCCGCCGGCGTCAGCACGCCGCTGTCGGCCAGCGACAGGATGGAACTGGCGGCCGCGTGCACGTCCACCAGTCCGACCAGCAAAGCCCCCAGCGTTGCCGCGGCCGTGCCCAGATAGGCGTTGGCGTAGGCCATCAGCGCGGTCGCGCCGCTCAGGATCAGCGCGAACAGCACGGCTTGCCGGATGCTGAAGACGCGGCCGCCGCGCGCGGGCGGCCGCACCTGGGGCGGCACGGCGTGCAGCAGCGCGGCCGACACCAGCACCGTCGCCAGCAAGGCGCAGCCGAAGGTGGGCGCCAGCGGCAGCAGCTGGGCCGGGGCGATGGTCACCGTCACCACCAACAGCAGCAGATAGGTGCCCACGTTCGACAGCAGCGCGGCGGCCGCGCACGCGCCCAGCAGCGACGGCTCACGGCGGTAGCGCCGGCCCATGTCGGCGTTGGCGGCGACGCTGGAGACGAAGCCCGAGGCCAGCCCGGTCAACGCCAGGCCCATGCGCGGCCCGGCCATGCGCATGGCGATGTGCGCGACCGCCTGCAGCGCCATCAGCACCACCACCAGGCCCCACATGCGGCGCGGATTGACGCCCAGCAGCCAGCTGTTGGCCGCGTCCGGCAGCAGCGGCCAGACCACCAGGGCGCAGCCGGCCAGGATCAGGCCGTCGCGCAGTTCGCCGCTCTTGAGCGTGACGCGGATGAAGTGGTGCAGCGGCGCGCGCAGGTTGAGCATGGACGCCACCAGCACCGCCAGGCCGGCCGACAGCGCCGGATTGGCGATGGCGTTGACGCCCAGCAGAAAGCTGAGGAACAGGGCCAGTTGGGTGACCATGCCGGGTTCGCTTTCGCTGGCGCGGTAGTAGCTCACGACGTTGAGCGCGACCACCAGCAGCGCCGCCATCAGCGTCAGCGCGGGGTCGATGATGCGGGCCAGCGCGCCGCCTAGCGCCACCAGCGCGAAGCTGCGCACGCCGGCCAGCGCATGGGTGGAGGCGCCGCCCTTGCGCCGCTCGCGCTCGATGCCGATCAGCATGCCGCTGCCGAGGGCGGCGCCCAGTCCGATCACATTGGCACTGATGCTCATGGGCGCTCCCTACAGTTGGCCATAGCGGCGCGCCAGCCAGCCCTTGAGCAGCTGGGCCGACACCAGGTAGGCGGCCACGATGGCCGACAGCGCCAGCCAGTAGCCGCCCGGCGGCGCCACGAAGCCGAGCGCGCCGCCGAAGGCCGCCAGCGGCAGCCACAGGCCCAGCACGCAGACGGCCAGCGTGGTCGCCAGCAGCGGCGTGCTGGGCTTGCTTTGCACGAAGGGCACCTTGCCGGTGCGCAGCACGTGCACCACCAGCGTCTGCGTCAGCAGCGATTCCAGGAACCAGCCGGACTGGAACAGCGCCGGCTGGCGGGCGGCGTCGAACAGATACCACAGCACGCCGAAGGTCAGGTAGTCGAACAGCGAACTGAGCGGGCCGAGGTAGAGCATGGTGCGCCAGATGTTGCCGATGTCCCAGCGGCGCGGCCGGCGCAGGTAGCCGGCGTCGACATGGTCGCTGGCCAGCGCGGTCTGCGACACGTCGTACAGCAGGTTGTTGAGCAGGATCTGCACCGGCGCCATCGGCAGGAAGGGCAGCAGCACGCTGGCGCCCAGCACGCTGAGCATGTTGCCGAAGTTGGAGCTGGCGCTCATGCGCAGGTATTTGCTGATGTTGCCGAACACCTTGCGGCCCTCGACCACGCCGTCCTTCAAGGCCATCAGGCTTTTTTGCAGCAGGATGATGTCGGCCGATTCCTTGGCGATGTCGACCGCGCTGTCGACCGAGATGCCGACATCGGCCGCCTTCAGCGCGGCGCCGTCGTTGATGCCGTCGCCCAGGTAGCCGACCACGTGGCCGCGGCTTTGCAGCGCGCGGATCACCCGCGCCTTTTGCGCCGGCGCCAGCTTGGCGAACACCGACACGTCCTCGGCCCGCAGCGCCAGCGCGGCGTCGTCCAGCGCGTCGATGTCGCTGCCCAGCATGACCTGCTGCACCGGCAGCCCGACATGGCGGCACACGCTGCGCGTGACGGTGGCGTTGTCGCCGGTCAGCACCTTGACCGTGACGCCGTAGTGGCTCAGCGCGCGCAGGGCCTCGGCCGCGCTGTCCTTGGGCGGATCGAGGAAGGCGATGTAGCCCACCAGCAGCAGGTCCGCCTCGGCGCGGTTGTCGATCACGGTGTCGCCGGCGGCCAGCTCGCGGCAGGCCACGGCGATCACGCGGAAGCCGTCCTCGTTGAGCTCGTTCACCACGCGGTCCAACGCGGCGCCGTGGTGGTCCTGCAGCGAAATCACGCCGGCGCCGGTCTCGGCCCGCGTGCAGACGCTGAGCACCTCCTCCACCGCGCCCTTGCAGATCAGCACGCGCGTACCGTCGCTGCGCTCGACCACCACCGACATGCGGCGCCGCTGGAAGTCGAACGGCAGCTCGTCGATCTTGCGGAAGGCGTGGTCGGCGTCCAGGTGCTCGTGCACGTCCACGTAGTTGAGCACGGCGACGTCGAGCAGGTTCTTCAGGCCGGTCTGGTAGTAGCTGTTCAGGTAGGCGTACTCGGTCACGCGGGCCGAGTCCTTGCCCTCGATGTCGACATGGCGCTCCATGATCACGCGGTCCTGGGTCAAGGTGCCGGTCTTGTCGGTGCACAGCACGTCCATCGCGCCGAAGTTCTGGATTGCGTTGAGCCGCTTGACGATCACCTGCTTGCCCGACATGGCCAGCGCGCCCTTGGCCAGGTTGATGGTGACGATCATCGGCAGCATCTCCGGCGCCAGGCCGACCGCCACCGCCACCCCGAACAGCAGCGCCTGCAGCCAGTCGCCCTTGCTCCAGCCGTTGAGCAGGAACACCAGCGGCATCATCACCAGCATCACCCGTATCATCAGCCAGACGAATTGGTTGACGCCGCGGTCGAAGCTGGTCAGAGCGCGGGCGCCGGCCAGGTCGCTGGCGATCTGGCCGAAGCAGGTGCGCGCGCCGGTGGCCACCACCAGCGCGCTGGCGGTGCCGCTGACCACGGTGCTGCCCATGAAGGCGATGTTGGCCAGTTCCAGCGCCGGCACGCCGGCCGCGGCCTGCGCCTGGGCGTGCTTCTCGACCGGCAGCGCCTCGCCGGTCAGCGCCGACTGGCTGACGAACAGGTCGCGGCTGGACAGGATGCGCAGGTCGGCCGGCACCAGCGCGCCGGCCGACAGTTGCACGATGTCGCCCGGCACCAGCGCGGCCAGCGGCAGATCGCCGGCCACGCCGCCGCGCAGCACGCTGGCGGTGGTGGCCACCATCGAGCGCAGGCGTTCGGCCGCCAGGTCGGAGCGGTGTTCCTGCACAAAGGCCAGCAGCGACGACAGCACCACCATGACGGCGATGACGACGGCGCCCCAGGCCTGGCCGGTGAGGAAGTTGACCAGCGCCAGGGCCAGCAGCAGCAGCGACAGCGGACTGGCCAGCAAGGTCAGGAAGCGCGCCCAGGCGTTGCCGTGGGCCTGGTGGGCCACGGCGTTGGGGCCGGCTTGCTGCAGCCGCGCGCGGGCTTCCTGCTCGCTCAGGCCGCCGGCGCGGCTGTCCAGCAGGCGCAGTGCGGCGTCGTGGTCGGCTGCTGCGTAAGTCTGGAGCAGGGCTTGTTGTTGCGCGTTGGCGGTGCTGGGCGGATGGGCGGACATGTCGGTCGTATGGCTCCGTTGGGCTTGGGTGGGTCAGCCGCGCTGGCCGCGATGGGGGCGCCGCTCGTGCGCCTCCTGGCAGGGCAGGCACATCTGGGCGGTCGGCTGCACCCGCAGGCGCTCCTGCGGGATGGCGGCGCCGCAGCTCAGGCAGCGGCCGTAGCTGCCGGCCTGCAGCCGCGCGCAGGCGCCGTCGAGGCTTTGCAGGGCCGCCAGATCCTCGGCCAGCCGCACCAGGTCGCAGCCCGGCAGCTGCCTGGCGACGGCGGGATCGCCCGGCGACATCGTGCCGTCGAGCAGTTGCGCCGTCAGCGGCAGCGGCCCCAGCCGCAGGCGCAACTGGCTGGCCAGTTCGGCGCGTTGGCGGTGCAGGCGTGCGGCGAGCACTTCCAGTTCGAGGGGCGAGGGCGGGTTCATGGCACCACTGTAGGGCCGCGCCGGCGCGCCGTCAGTAGCACCCGTTGATCCAGATCAAAATGCCCGGGAATACAGCGGGGGCGATAAATTGCCGATAAGGCACTTTTTTTTGTGTTTCGGGCGATTCAAACGTATCATCGAGGTTTGGGTGCCGGATTGGCATCGTTATTCAGGACGCACCTTTGAAAAATCTCGGTATAGAAGGCTTGAGTCTGGAGTGGCTGGTGGCCTCGGCCACCGACGCCATGCTCATCGTCGACCAGGGCGGCAAGATCGTGCTGGCCAATCCGGCGCTGGAGCGCCTGTTCGGCTACGGGCCGAACGAGATGCTGGGGCTGGCGCTGGAAGCGCTGGTGCCGTCCCGTTTCCACGCCGCCCACGTGGGCCAGCGCGACGAATTCTTCCAGCAGCCCCGTTCGCGCGCCATGGGCGCCGGCGCCGAGCTGTTCGGACGGCACCGCGACGGCCGCGAGTTCGGCGTCGAAGTCAGCCTGTCGCCGCTGCGCACCTCGCAGGGGCAGCAGATGGTGCTGGCCACGGTGCGCGACATCACCGAGCGCAAGCTGGCCGAACAGGCGCTGCAGGAAAGCGAGGCGCGCATGCGCGCCATCTTCGAGACCGCGGTGGACGCCATCATCACCATCGACGAGCAGGGCGTGCTGGAGCGCCTGAACCCGGCCGCGGAACGCTTGTTCGGCTACCGCGAGGCCGAGGTGGCGGGCCGCAACGTGTCGATGCTGATGCCGCAGCCGCACCGCGCCCAGCACGACGGCTACCTGGCCCACTACCGCGACACCGGCGAGAAGCGCATCATCGGCAAGGGCCGCGAGGTGGAGGGCTTGCGCCGGGACGGCAGCGTGTTCCCGATGGAACTGTCGGTGGTGGAGATGCAGCTGGGCGCGCGCCGCATGTTCACCGGCATGGTGCGCGACATTTCCGAGCGCAAGCTGGCGGAGGACCGCAACCGCCGCCTGATGCAGGAGATCAGCAGCGCCAACGAGGAGCTGACCAATTTCGCCTACGTGGTGTCGCACGACCTGAAGGCGCCGCTGCGCGGCATCGGCTCGCTGGCCGACTGGCTGGCCACCGACTACGCCGAGCAGTTCAACGACGAGGGCAAGGAGCACATGCGGCTGCTGATCAACCGGGTGCACCGGATGAGCAGCCTGATCGACGGCATCCTGCAATACTCGCGCGTGGGCCGGGTGCGCGAGGCGCAGCTGCCGGTCGACCTGAACCAGCTGCTGGTGGACGTGGTGGACCTGCTGGCGCCGCCGCCGAACTTCCGCGTGACGGTGGCGCCGGCGCTGCCGACCGTGCTGATCGAGCCGACCCGCATCCAGCAAGTGTTCCACAACCTGATCTCCAACGCCATCAAGTACATGGACAAGCCGGACGGCGTGATCGAGATCGGCTGCGCCGACGACGGCAGCCACTGGCGCTTCAGCGTGCGCGACAACGGCCCCGGCATCGAGACCCGCCACTTCGAGCGCATCTTCCAGCTGTTCCAGACGCTGGCCTCGCGCGACCGCGTCGAGAGCACCGGCGTCGGCCTGGCGCTGGCCAAGAAAATCGTTGAAATGTACCAAGGCCGCATCTGGCTCGAATCGCAGATCGGGCAGGGCAGCACCTTCTGGTTCACGCTGCCCAAGTCCGGCTCCCCCTTATCCAGAACAGGACCGTCTACATGAAAATTATTAACAAGCCCATCCTGCTGGTCGAAGACGACCACGTGGACATCATGACCATCAAGCGCGCGCTCAAGGAGATCCATGTCGGCAACGCGGTGGTCAGCATGGAACACGGCGAAGCGGGCCTGGCTTACCTGCGCGACCCGGCCAACGAGCGGCCGTGCATCATCCTGCTGGACCTGAACATGCCCATCATGAACGGCATCGAATTCCTGCAGCAGATCAAGCTCGACCCGTCGCTGCGCCGCATCCCCGTGGTGGTGCTCACCACCTCCGAAGAACAGCAGGACAAGGTGCACAGCTTCGACCTGGGCGTGGCCGGCTACATGGCCAAGCCGGTCGACTACCGCCGCTTCGTCGAGATGATGCGCTCGATCGACCTGTACTGGACCATCAGCGAGATGCCGTGAACGCCCCCCTGCGCGTGCTGATCGTGGAGGACGACGCGGTCGACCGCATGGCCTGCCGGCGCGCGTTCGCCGCCGCGCCCGACGCGCCCTTCGTGCTGCTGGAGGCCGACAGCGGCGAGCAGGGCCTGGACCTGGCGCGCAGCCAGCAGCCCGACTGCATCCTGCTCGACTACCATCTGCCCGACCTGACCGGGCTGGAGTTCCTGGCCCACCTGAACGGCGACGGCGCGGCCCAGGGCATCCCGGTGATGATGCTGACCGGCGCCGACAGCGCCGCCGTGGCGGCCGAGGCCATGCGGCGCGGCGCGCGCGACTACCTGGTCAAGGATGTCGACGGCTACTACCTGGAGTTCCTGCCGGGCGCGATCCACCGCATGCTGCGCGAGCAGAGCCTGCTCAACGACAAGCGCCAGGCCGAGGCCCGCTTCCGCACGCTGATCGAGCAAATGCAGGCGATCAGCTATATCGCCGAGCTGGGCGAGGGCGGCGCGCTGCGCTACATCAGTCCGCAGATCGGCCTGCTGGGCTTCAGTCCGGCCGAGTGGCTGGCCAATCCGGCGCTGCACGGCCAGCGCATGGACCCGGAGCAGCGCGAGGCGATCCTGCAGGCCATGCGGCGCAGCCGCCGCGACGCCAGCCCGCTGCACCTGGAATACCGGCTGCACGCGCGCGACGGCCGCACGCTGTGGTTCCGCGACCAGGCCGAGCTGGTGCGCGACGAGCAGGACCAGCCGCTGTTCATGCAGGGCATCATGATCGACATCACCCAGACCAAGCTGGCCGAGCAGGCGTTGCTGGCGTCGCAGCAGGCGCTGCGCAGCCTGTCGGCGCACCAGGAGCAGATCAAGGAGCACGAGCGCAAGCGCATCGCCCAGGAAATCCACGACGAGCTGGGCGGCCTGCTGACCGGCATCAAGGCCTATGTCGCGGTCAGCATCGAGCGCGCGGCGGCGGCCGGTTCGCCGGCCGAGCCGCTGCTGGCCGAGGTGGCCGGGCTGGCCCAGGACGCCATCGACACGGTGCGGCGCGTGATCACCGACCTGCGCCCCAGCGTGCTCGACCAGCTGGGCGTGTGGGCCGCGCTGGAGTGGTATGCCGAACAGGTCGAACGCCGCTCGGGCCTGCATTGCCAGTGCGCGGTGGCGCCGGCCGCGGCCGCGCTGGAACTGGACGCCGGGCGCAGCACGATGTTGTTCCGCATCGCCCAGGAGGCGCTGACCAACGTCGTGCGGCACGCCGAGGCCAGCAACGCCACGCTGCAGGTGGACTACGCCGGCGGCGTGCTGGAATTGCGCATCGGCGACGACGGCCTGGGCATCGAGGCCGAGCGCCTGCTCAACCGCGAATCGTGGGGCATCCTCGGCATGCATGAACGCTGCCGTCATTTCGGCGGCGAACTGAAAATCACCGGCAAGCCCGGCCAGGGCACCACCCTGTTGCTGCGCCTGCCATTGGACGAATGACGTGAGTAAAAGATGAGTAACAACCCCATCCGCGTGCTGCTGGTCGACGACCATGCGATCGCCCGCAACGGCGTGCGCCTGATGCTGAGCACGGCCGACGACATCCGCGTCGACGGCGAGGCCTGCAACGCGCAGGAGGCGCTGCAACTGGTCATGGCCCAGGAATTCGACGTGGCGCTGCTCGACATCACCATGCCCGGCAAGAACGGGCTGGAACTGCTCAAGCAGCTGCGCAGCGAGCGGCCCAAGCTGGCCGTGCTGATGCTGAGTACCTATTCGGAAGATATCTACGCGGTGCGCGCGCTCAAGCTGGGCGCGGCCGGCTACCTGATCAAGGACGCGCCCACCACCACGCTGGTGGCGGCCGTGCGCAAGGCCGCCTCGGGTGGCAAGCACGTCAGCCCGGCGCTGCTGGAGAAGCTGGCCAGCCTGATCGGCGGCGGCGGCGACGCCGGCCACGAGGCCCTGTCCAACCGCGAGCTGGAGGTGTTCAAGTTGATCGCGGCCGGCGAATCGCTGGTGCGCATCGGCGAAACCCTGCACCTGAGCCCCAACACCGTGACCACCTACCGCTCCCGCATCCTGGAAAAAATGGGCCTGGAAAGCAATGCCGAACTGACCCGCTACGCCCTGGAGCACGGCATCATCTGACGCTGTAGGGCTTCCCCTACAAAATACTGTCGGCCAGCCCCTACACGACAGGACAGCGAAGCCCGATTAGCACCGCGCCGCCCATCGCCGATACTGTGTCCATGCCCAAGCCATCATTGCGATGCGCGGGCCAGCAGACTAGGGAGCATGGACATGAGCAATTTACAACTCGCAGCATCCGGCGGCAACGTGAACGCGGCGCAATCGAAATGCGGCGTGTGCGCCTTCAAGAACCTGTGCCTGCCGCAGGGCCTCAACGAGAGCGAGATGGGCCGCCTCGACAAGATCATCGGCCGTCGCCGCCGCGTCGAGCGCGACGAGAACCTGTGCCGCATGGAGCAGCCTTTCCACAGCCTGTACGCGGTGCGCTTCGGCCACTTCAAGACCTCGCGCGTCAATCACAGCGGCCAGCAGCAGATCACCGGCTTCCAGATGGCCGGCGAACTGCTGGGCATGGACGCCATCGGCAGCGGCCAGCACGCTTGCGGCGTGGTGGCGCTGGAGGACAGCGAAGTGTGCGAGATCCCGTTCGCCCGCCTGCAGGAACTGTTTGCCGAAGTGCCGCAGCTGCTGCGCCACTTCCACCGCATCATGAGCCAGGAAATCATGCGTGAACAGAACGCCATGCTCTTCCTCGGCAATATGCGCGCCGAGCAGCGCTTCGCCACCTTCCTGCTGAACCTGTCGACCCGCTATGCCGCGCGCGGCTACTCGCCCAACAGCTTCCAGCTGCGCATGTCGCGCGAGGACATCGGCGACTACCTGGGCCTGACCATCGAAAGCATCAGCCGTCTGCTGTCGCGCTTCCGCGCCAGCGGCTGGATCGCGGTCGACAAGCGCGAGCTGACCATCCTCGACCACCCCAGCCTGGAATCGCTGGCCACCGGCATGCCGGCACTGGTCCCCGGCGCCCGCCCGGCCCACATGATGATGCAGGCCGCGCTCGCCTGATCCCGGCGTCAGCGCGGCGCCATCTTGGCGCCACCCCGCAATTCCAGTTCCGTCTGGCAGTCCCGGCACATCTCGGCCTCGGGCTGCGCCAGCAGGCGCGCCTCCAGGATGGCCTCGCCGCAGCGCGCGCACTTTCCGTAGGCGCCGTGGTGCAGCCGCGCCAGCGCGTCGTCCACGCTGCGCAACTCCAATAATTCGTGATTGAGCAGGGCGATATCGGTATCGCTGAGCTGGCTGGCCTCGGCCAGGTCGGCGTCGATGGCGTAGTTGTTGAACAGGGCCATTTCCTGCTGTTCGTCAGCCTGGTGCAGACGCTGGCGCAACTGGGCGGCCAGTTGCGCGCGCCGCTGCTGGAGCCGTTCGCTCAATACTTGCATGACGGTGGCGCTGACGGTACTCATGGTGTTCTCCATTGTGATGATGTGGTTGTGGTTGTTGTTTCAGTGGGCCATCAGCACGGGCAGCGTCATGCCGCGCAGGACGGTGCGGGTGGCGCCGCCCAGCAGCCATTCGTGCAGGCGCCGGTGGCCGTAGCCGCCCATCACCAGCAGGTCGGCGCCGGCGCCGGACGCCAGGGCCAGCAGCGCTTCGCCCGCATGGCGGCCCGGGTCCGACTGGGCAAGGGTGACCGCCACGCCATGCCGCGCCAGGTAGCGCGCCAGTTCGGCGCCCGGCACGTCGGCCTGGCGGCCGTGGCCGGCCGTCTGCGGCGCGGCGGCGACCGTGACGGCGGCGGCGCGCTTGAGGATGGGCAGCGCGGCGATGACCGCGCGCGTGGCCGAGACGCTGCCGTCCCAGCCCACCAGCACCTGCTTGCCGATCCGCTCGAACTGGCCGTCGTGCGGCACGATCAGCACCGCGCGGGCGCAGTGGAACATGACGGTTTGCGGCAGGCGGGCCAGCAGGTCGTTGGTGTAGTCGCGCGGATCGGCCTGGCTCAGCACCAGCAGGTCGGCGTACGGGCTTTGCAGGATCAAGCCGTCGTCGGCCGCGTCGTCGACCAGCCGGGCTTCGATGGACGGCACGCCGAGGCGGCCGGCGCAGTCGGTGAACTGGGCCAGCGCCGCGTCCGCGCGGTCGTGCAGCAGGCGCAGGTCGAAGGGAAAGGGCGTGCCGACCGCGGCGATGGAGCCGTCCGGCAGGGCGTGGCGCGACAGGCCGGTCATGGCGGCGCCGACCAGATGGGCTTCATGGGCCAGGGCGACCAGCGCCGCCAGCCGGATGCGCTGCGCCGCCTGCGGCGTGCCATCGGCATGCACGAGTATGGTTTTGTAGGTCATGGTATCTCCCTAGTGGCCGGCACAGATTCAGCGACGCGGCGTTTGAGTCGCGTCAAGTACCGCCATCGTAGAGAGTTGATAGTGCAATTTGATTGATCCAAATCAAGCGCGCCCTAGTCTGGCGATCCGCGTGCTGTATGTATGCTTTTTTTGAGTTGGATCAAACCGCCATGGTGACGCCGGGCCGGCGCGCCCTTACAGTCGGGGAGTGGGTGGCGTCGCCGCCTGATTGACAGGAGCCGCATCCGATGAAACCGTCCCCGCTGTCGCCAGTCGTGCCGTTGCTGCTGGTGTTGACCGCTCTGGCCGGTTGCGCCCATCTGCGGCCGGTCAGCCTGCCGCCGGCGGCGGCGCCGTTCCAGGCGCCGGCCGACTGGTCGTCCGCCAAGTCCGGCGCGGCGCCGGCCGATGCCGCCGCGCTGGCCGCCTGGTGGCGCCGCTTCAACGATCCTCTGCTGGAACAACTGGTCGGGCAGGCGCTGCAGGCGAACACCAGCATTGCGCAAGCGCGCGCCACGCTGCAGCAGGCGCGCGCCACGCGGGCCGCCGCCGCTGCCGGCCTGGGCGCGACCGTGACCGGCAGCGGCCAGGCCCAGCGCAGCAAGCTGGACGGATCGGCCGCCTCCAATTCCTACAACCTGGGCTTCGACGCCCGCTGGGAGCCGGATGTGTTCGGCGCCAACCACTACGCGCTGTCGGCCAGCGCCGCCGCCCTGCAGGCCAGCGCGGCCACGCTGGGCGGCACCCAGGTGTCGATCGCGGCCGAGGTGGCGCGCGACTACATCGACTTGCGCGGCGCCCAGGCCCGGCTGGCGATCGCCCGCGACAACCTGGCCAGCCAGTTGAGCACTTTGGAAATCACCAACTGGCGGGCCCAGGCCGGCATGCTGACCTCGCTGGAACAGCAGCAGGCGATCACCGCCGCCGAGCAGGCGGCCGCCCAGCTGCCGGTGCTGGAAACCAGCGTGGCGCAGCTGGGCCACGCGCTGGCGGTGCTGTGCGGCCAGCCGCCGGCCGCGCTGGACGCGCTGCTGGCGCCGCCGCAACCCATCCCCGGCGATGGCGCGCAACTGGCGCTGAGCCTGCCCGCCGCGACCTTGCGCCAGCGTCCCGACGTGCGGGCGGCCGAGTTCCAGCTGGAAGCGGCCCGCGCGCGCGTGGGGCAGGCCGACGCCGCCCGCTACCCGCAGTTCCGGCTGGACGGCTCGCTGGGCTTGAGCGGCCTGGGCTGGGGCGCCAGCGGCGGCACCTTGCTGCGCACGCTGCTGGCCGGCGTCACCGGCAATGTGCTCGACGGCGGCGCCAGCCAGGCCCAGCTGGACTTGCAACGGGGCGCGCTGGCGCAGGCGCAGGCCGGCTACCTGTCCACCGTGCTGGGCGCCTTGCAGGAAGTGGAGGATGCGCTGGCCTCGCTGTCCGGCGAGCGCGCGCGGCTGGAGCATCTGCGCCTGGCCGCCGCGGCCGCCGAGCGCGCCGCGCTGCTGGCGCGGCAGCGCTACGCCAGCGGACTGGTCGACTTTCAAACGGTGCTGGAAACCCAGCGCGCGCTGTACGCGTCGCAGGACGGGGTGGCAGTCACCAGCGCCGACCTGGGCAGCGACCTGGTGCGCCTGTACAAAGCGCTGGGCGGCGGCTGGCAGCCCGACAGCGATACCGCATCGACGCAACCGGGAGCCAAGCCATGAACCGGCCCTTGACGACAGCGGCGCCGCCGGCCGCCTCCGCCCCGCTGAGCGAGTTGGCCGAACCGCCGCCGCGTCCCTGGTGGCGCCGCGCCACGTTGTGGGGCGGCCTGCTGGCGCTGCTGGCCATCGGCGCGACGCTGTATGCGTGGCAGATGCAGCGCCAGGCGGCGCGCGCGCCCAGCTACGTGACGGTGCCGGTCAAGCGCGGCGGCGTCACGCTCAGCGTCACCGCCAACGGCACTTTGCAGCCCACGCGCGCGGTCAACATCGGCAGCGAGTTGTCCGGCACCGTGGCGCGCGTGCTGGTCGACATCAACGACCAGGTCCATGCCGGCCAGGTGCTGGTGCAGCTGGACACGGCCAAGCTGCAAGACCAGATCGTGCGTTCGCGCGCGGCGCTGGCCGCCGCCAAGGCCGCGCTGGCGCAGAACCAGGCCAGCCAGGCCGAGGCGCGCAGCGCGCTGGGGCGGCTGGAGGAAGTGGCTCGCCTGTCCGATGGCAAAGTGCCGTCGCGCGCGGAGCTGGACGCGGGCCGCGCGACGCTGGCCCGCGCCGAGGCGGCCGTGCTGAGCGCCGCCGCCAGCGTGGACAGTGCGCAGGCCGCGCTGTCCACCGACAGCACCAACCTGTCGCGCGCGTCGATCCGCTCGCCCATCGACGGCGTGGTGCTGAGCCGCAGCGTCGATCCGGGCAACGCGGTGGCCGCGTCGCTGCAGGCGGTGACGCTGTTCGCGCTGGCCGAAGACCTGCGCCATCTGCGCCTGCTGGTCAACGTCGACGAGGCCGACGTCGGCGCCGTGCAGGTGGGGCAGCAGGCCAACTTCACCGTCAGCGCCTATGCGGATCGCAGCTATCCCGCCGTGGTCACCCGCGTCTCGTACGGTTCGACCATCACCGAGAACGTGGTGACCTACGTCGCTTATCTGGACGTCGACAACGCGGACCTGAGCCTGCGTCCCGGCATGACCGCCACCGCCGTGATCCGCGCGGCCCAGCATGACGACGTGCTGCTGATCCCGAACAGCGCGCTGCGCTTCACGCCCAGCGAGGCCGGCGCGGCTGCATCGGCCGGGCTGGTGTCGCGCCTGATGCCGCGCCTGCCGGCACGCGCGCCGCGCCAGGCCGGCGTGGCCGCCGCCGTGCGCCGCTCGCTGTGGGTGCTGCGCGACGGCCGGCCGCAGGAACTGAGCGTGGCGCTGGGCATCAGCGACGGCCGCTACACGGAGGTGAGTGGCGCCGGGCTGGCGGCCGGCGTGCCGGTCATCACCGACCAGCGCGCGGCGGCGCCGTGAACGATACCGTCCCGCTGATACGGCTGCGCGACGTCTGCAAGCGCTATGGCGAGGGCGGCACCGCGCTGATGGCGCTGGACCGGGTCAGCCTCGATATCGCGCAGGGCGAGTTCGTCGCCATCATGGGCCCCAGCGGCTCGGGCAAGTCCACCGCCATGAACATCCTGGGCTGCCTCGACACGCCCAGCGCCGGCCAATACCTGTTCCATCAAGTCGACGTCGGCGCGGCCAGCCGCGACCAGCGGGCGCGATTGCGGCGGCGCTATCTGGGCTTCGTGTTCCAGGGCTTCAACCTGCTGGCACGCACCTCGGCGCAGGAGAATGTGGAACTGCCCTTGCTGTATCGCGGCGAGGGCGCGGCCGGCCGCCACGCGCTGGCCGCGCAGGCGTTGGCCGCCGTCGGCCTGGCCGGCTGGGAGCAGCACACGCCGGCCGAACTGTCGGGCGGCCAGCAGCAGCGGGTGGCCATCGCGCGCGCCATCGTCAGTTCGCCATCGCTGCTGCTGGCCGACGAGCCGACCGGCAATCTCGATAGCCAGCGCAGCGCCGAAATCATGGAGCTGCTGGCGCGCCTGAACCGCGAGCAGGGCATCACGGTGGTGATGGTCACGCACGAGCCGGACATGGCGCAGTACGCGCAGCGCATCGTACGCTTCCGCGACGGCCGCATCGAGAGCGATGAACGGAACCTGGCCGCATCGGAGGTGGGCTGATGCTGCTCAACACCATCCTGCTGGCGTTGCGCTCGATCCGGCGCAACCTGCTGCGCTCCTTCCTGACCATGCTGGGCATCGTGATCGGCGTGGGCGCGGTGATCGCCATGGTCACGCTGGGCAACGGCGCGACCCAGGCGGTGCACGACCAGATCGCGAGCCTGGGCAGCAACCTGCTGATGGTGCGCACCGGCCAGCGCATGGGGCAGGGCGGCTCCGGCGCGCCGGCCTTCAAGGAGGCCGACGCCGACGCCATTGCGCTGCAGATCGGCGGCATCCGCGCAGTGGCGGCCGAGGCGCGCAGCGGCGCCACCGTGGTGGCCAATGGCCGCAACTGGACCACCACCGTCACCGGCGGCAGCGCCGGCTGGATCACCGCCGCCAACTGGACGCTGAGCGCCGGCCGCCAGTTCGATGACGGCGAACAGCGCGCCGGCAGCGCCGTCTGCGCGCTGGGCGCGACGGTGGCGCGCTCGCTGTTCGGCCACCGCGATCCGCTGGGTGAGCGGCTGCGCATCAAGCAGTTCTCCTGCGTGATCGTGGCGCTGCTGGCGCCCAAGGGCCAGGGCGCGATGGGCAACGACCAGGACGACGTGGTGCTGCTGCCGCTGCACACGCTGCAGCGCCGCGTGACCGGCAACCAGCGCGTGAACACGTTGCTCATCTCCATGCAGGAAGGCAGCGACGCCTCGGCGCTGCAGGCGCGCCTGTCGCTGCTGCTGCGCGAGCGCCGCAAGCTGGGCGCGGCCGAGGAGGACAACTTCAACATCCTCGACACGCGCCAGCTGGCCGAGACCATGTCCGGCGCCACGCGCGTGATGACCACGTTGCTGGCGGCGGTGGCGGCGGTCAGCCTGCTGGTGGGCGGCATCGGCATCATGAACATCATGCTGGTGAGCGTGACCGAGCGCACGCGCGAGATCGGCCTGCGGCTGGCCATCGGCGCGCAGGAGCGCGACGTGCTGCTGCAATTCCTGATCGAGGCCATGGTGCTGGCCGCGCTGGGCGGCCTGGCCGGCGTGCTGCTGGCGGCGCTGGCGACGGTGCTGATGGCGCACGCGCTGCAGCTGCCGTACCTGTTCAATCCCGGCGTGAACCTGCTGTCCTTCCTGTTCTCGGCCGGGATCGGGGTGGTGTTTGGCTACGTGCCGGCGCGCCGCGCCGCGCGCATGGACCCGATCGAGGCGCTGCGCCACGAGTAGCGGCGGGCCTACAAGGGCAGTGCCGTCTCGTACTTCACTTCGCGCAGCGCCACGCTGGTGTTGACCTGCGCCACGCCATTCAGCTTGACCAGCACATTGTGCAGGAAGTCGTGGTAGGCGTCCATGTCGGCCACGACCACCTTGACCATGTAGTCCGAGCTGCCGGTGGTCTCGTAGCATTCCACCACCTCGGGCCGCAGGCGCATGGTGGCCTCGAACTGTTCGACCACGCCTTCCGCGTGCCGCGCAAGCGAGATATGCAGCAGGCACACCACGGCCAGCCCCAGTTTGCGGCGGTCCACCAGCGCGGTGTAGCGCACGATGTAGCCGTTGTCCTCCAATTCCTTCTGCCGGCGCCAGCACGGGCTGGCCGACATGCCGATCTTCTCCGCCAGCTCGTTGGACGAAATCCTGCCGTTTTTCTGCAGCTCGGCGAGGATTTTCACCGAGGCCGGGTCGATAGAAGTATTTTTCATGTTTTAGGTGAAATTTCGAAATATTTTCGCCATTCTAGCCCCGCAAGCGGCAAAGATAGAAATAATTTTTCTCTCGGGCGGACATATCCTGTCTCATCAAAAAAACATAATGAGACAATGAATACTCTGACCATTCCCGTGCCATTCCTGGCCGATCCGCACTACGCGCTGGACGACAACCTGACCCGCGCCGAGGGCCGCGTGTTCCTGACCGGCACCCAGGCGCTGGTTCGCCTGCTGTGCATGCAGAAGCTCAGCGACGAGGCGCAGCAACTCAACACCGCCGGTTTCGTCAGCGGCTACCGCGGCTCGCCGCTGGGCGCCGTAGACCAGGAACTGTGGCGCGCCAAGGATCTGCTGCAGGGCCACCACATCGAATTCCTCCCGGCGATCAACGAGGAGCTGGGCGCGACCGCCGTCATGGGCTCGCAGCAGGTGGAGGCCGACCCGACCCGCAAGGTCGACGGCGTGTTCGCCATGTGGTACGGCAAAGGGCCGGGCGTGGACCGCGCCGGCGACGCGCTCAAGCACGGCCACGTCTACGGCTCGTCGCCGCACGGCGGCGTGCTGGTGATCCTGGGCGACGACCACGGTTGCGTGTCGTCGTCGATGCCGCATCAGAGCGAGCAGGCGCTGATTGCCTGGGGCATGCCGGTGATTAATCCGGCCAACATCCAGGAGTACATGGAGTTCGGCCTGTACGGCTGGGCCATGTCGCGCTACTCGGGCGCGTGGAGCGGCTTCAAGGCCATCTCGGAAACGGTGGAGGGCGGCGCGGTGGTCGAGCTGCCGCCGCTGCCGCAATACGTCGTGCCGACCGATTACGTGGCGCCGCCGGACGGTCTGCACAACCGCTGGCCGGACCTGCCGGGATTGGCGCTGGAGCAGCGCGCCGCCGCCAAGCTGGAGGCGGTGCAGGCCTTCGCCCGCGCCAATTCCATCGACAAGCTGGTGGTGCCGGCGCCGCGCGCCACCCTCGGCATCATCAGCGCCGGCAAGGCCTACCTCGATTTGCTGGAGGCGCTGGAGCGCATGGAGCTGCCGCTCGAACGGCTGGAGCAGCTGGGCGTGCGCCTGTACAAGCCGGGTTTGACGTATCCGCTGGAGCGCACCCGCCTGTCGGCCTTCGCCGAGGGACTGGGCGAAATCCTGGTGGTCGAGGAAAAGGGCGCGGTCATCGAGCAGCAGGTCAAGAACCTGTTCTACAACCTGCCGCACGAGCAGCGCCCCATCGTCATCGGCAAGACCGACCGGCATGGCGATCCGCTGTTGTCGGCACTGGGCGAGCTGCGGCCGTCGCGCATCGCGCCGGCGCTGGTGCGCTGGCTGGCGCCGAACTTCCCGCAACTGGACCTGGCGCGCATGCTGCCGAACTTCTGCGCCGCCGAGCTGCTGTCGAACGGCGCGGATGGCGTCAAGCGCACGCCGTACTTCTGCTCCGGCTGTCCGCACAACACCTCGACCCGCGTGCCGGAAGGCAGCCGCGCGCTGGCCGGCATCGGCTGCCACTTCATGGCGACGTGGATGAAGCGCGATACCAACTACCTGTCGCAGATGGGCGGCGAGGGCGTGAGCTGGGTCGGCTCCTCGCGCTTCGTCGGCGAGCCGCATGTGTTCCAGAACCTGGGCGACGGCACCTTCTACCATTCGGGATCGCTGGCGATACGGCAGGCCATCGCGGCGCGCACCAACATCACCTACAAGATTCTGTACAACGACGCGGTGGCCATGACCGGCGGCCAGCCGGTGGACGGTAGCCTGTCGGTGCCGCAGATCGTGCAGCAGGTGTGCAGCGAGGGCGCGAAGAAGGTCGTGGTGGTGACCGACGCGCCGGAAAACTACCAGGGCGTGACGCTGCCGCAAGGCGTGACCGTGCACCACCGCAGCGAGCTCGATGCCATGCAGCGCATGCTGCGCGAGATCGCCGGCGTGACGGTGCTGGTGTACGACCAGACCTGCGCCGCCGAGAAGCGCCGCCGCCGCAAGAAGAACAAGCCGGACAAGGTGGTCTTCCCCGATCCTGCGCGGCGCATGGTGGTCAATCCGGCCGTGTGCGAAGGCTGCGGCGATTGCGGCGTGCAGTCGAACTGCCTGTCCATCCTGCCGCTGGAGACGGAGCTGGGACGCAAGCGCCAGATCGAGCAATCGTCCTGCAACAAGGACTACTCCTGCGTCGAGGGCTTCTGCCCGAGCTTCGTCTCGGTGCTGGGCGGCGCGCTGCGCAAGCCGGAAAGCGTGAAGCTGTCGCTGGCCGATCTGGAGCAGGCGCTGGCCGCCTATCCGCAGCCGCCGCGCCACGCGCTGGTCAAACCGTTCGAGATATTGGTGGCCGGCGTCGGCGGCACCGGCATCGTCACCGTCGGTGCGTTGATCTCGATGGCCGCCCACCTTGAAGGCAAGGGCGCCTCGACGCTGGACTTCATGGGCTTTGCGCAGAAGGGCGGCGCGGTGCTGTCGCATGTGCGCGTGGCCTCCTCGCCGTCGCGCCTGAACCAAGTGCGCATCGACCTGCGCCAGGCCGACGCGGTGTTCGCCTGCGACCTGGTGGTGGCCGCGATGCCGGACAGCCTGTCCGTCATGCGCCATGGGCACACCAGGGTGGTGGCCAACGAGCGCGAAATTCCCACCGCCGAATTCACCCGCGAGCGCGACGCCTCGATCAACAAGGCCGGCCTGCTGGAGAAGCTGGCCGCGTCGGCCGGCGAGGCGAACCTGTCGCAGCTCGACGCGCAGGAGACGGCGGCGCGCTTCCTCGGCGATCCTATCGGCGGCAATATCCTGCTGATGGGCTATGCGTGGCAACTGGGGCTGGTGCCGGTCGGGCTGGAGGCGCTGATGCGGGCGATTGAATTGAACGCGGTCGCCATCGACATGAACAAGCGCGCCTTCATGCTGGGCCGCCTGGCTGCCGCCGACCGCGCGGCGCTGGACCGCCTGGTGCAGCCGTCGCAGCAGGTGATTCAGTTCGCCGCGCCGAAGTCGCTGGCCGATACCGTGGCCTTCCGCGTCGACTGGTTGACCAAGTACCAGAACGCCGCGTACGCGCGCCAATACGCCGACGCGGTGGCCGCTGTCGAACTGCGCGAGATCGCGCTGGAAGGCAGCGGCTCGCGCAAGCAGTTGAGCAAGGCCGTGGCGCGCAACCTGTTCAAGGTCATGGCCTACAAGGACGAGTACGAGGTGGCGCGGCTGCACGCCGATCCCGCCTTCCGCGCGCAGATCGCCGCGCAGTTCGACGGCGACTACAAGCTGGCCTTCCATCTGGCGCCGCCGCTGCTGGCGCGCCGCAAGCCAGGTTCCGACCTGCCGTCCAAGATGACCTTGGGCGCCTGGATGATGCCTGTCTTCGGTGCGCTGGCGCGGCTCAAGTCCCTGCGCGGCACGCCGCTCGACGTCTTCGGCTACACGCAGGAGCGCAAGCGCGAACGCGCGCTGCGCGACCGCTACCTGGCCTTCGCCGAAGAACTGGCGTCCGGCCTGAGGGCCGACAACAAGGAGGCCGCGCTGAAGCTGGCGCAGTTGCCGGACCAGGTGCGCGGCTACGGCCACGTGAAGCTGGCGGCGCTGGACAAGGCGGACGAGCAGTGGACCGAACTGGCGGCACGCTTCCGCGCCGCCAAGGTGGTGGAACTGAAGCGGCAGGCCTGATCAGTTTTTAGCGGGGTCGTAGGACAGCTCGACCTTGTAGCCTTCCGGCGCGATCGAGGTATCGAAAGGATAGCTGCCGAAGTTCTGCTGGTCGACCAGTCCGAGGTTGATCAGGATGGTGTGCGGCAGATCCTTGCCGCGCCCCTCCAGCAGGTTGACGGCGGCGTTGATAGCGACCCGCGCCTGGCTCACGCCCTTGGTGTCGGCCGCGGCGTAGATGTCGCCGCTGCGGATCAGGCGCGCGATTTCGTCGGTCAGGTCGTAGGCCACCACGCGCAGCTTGCCGCTCAGGCCCGCCGCCTTGATCGGCTGCACCGCGGCCGGAGCGCAGCCGGTGCAGCCGATCAGGTAATCGAGCTTGGCGCCGTGCTTGGCCAGCAGCTGCGCCGCCAGTTGCGATTGGATCTGGCGGTCGCTGTCGCCATACCGGATGTCGATGATGTTGACCGGAATGGTCGCTTCCTGCGCGGCGATGCGGGTGCCGTCCACTTCACCCTTGACCCAGCCCGCGCCCATGGGACCGGGCAGCAGCGCGACGTTGACCGACTTCAGGCCGCGCTGCTGGGCGTCGCGCACCATCCAGCGCGTCGCTTCCACGCCCATATTGCGCAGCGATGTCGTCACCTTGATGGTGAGGTCGTCGCTGCGGCTGTCGTTGGCCAGCTCGAACACCGGTATGCCGGCGGCGCGCGCCTTGGCGATCGAGTTGTTATTGGCCGTCATGCCGATCGGCGAGATGACGATGGCGTCGTACTTGGCGGCGATGGCGGCTTCCATCTGGCGCAGCTGGCCTTTCAGGTCGTCGTAGCCGGTGGCCGGCAGGATGTCGACCGCCACGCCGAGCCGGCGCGCCTCGCTGATGACGCCATAGCTGCATCCAACCCAGTACGGGTCTTTCAGATGCGGGAACAGGAAGGCAATGCGCCAATGCTTGCTGGCCTTGGGCGCCATCGCATAACTGCCGGGGACCACGCGGCCGCTGGCCAGCGCGTCGTCGGCCGAGCCGTTGGCCTGCAGCGGGCGGAAGATCGATACCACCGGCACCGGTGCGAATTTGGCGATGGGCGTTGCCGGGATGGCGGCGGCGGGCCAGATGCCCATGCCCAGCGCGCCCAGACAGGCCAGTTCTCGTAAGCGGCGTTTGAACATACTGTGTTTTTCTTCCGGTTCCACGGATAGTGCTTGTTTAGCACAATTCTAACCGCATCGGCAGCGACGGTGGGCAAGCTGACAATTGTCATGTCAAAGTTGTGGCATTTGCGTCTGGTTTGCCGCCGCCGCTCGCGGCACACTGTCGTTATTCCAACCTGGAGACTACGATGAAACCTGTAATTTCGACTCTGCTGTTCGCTTGTGGCCTCGGCCTGACCATCCCGGCGCTGGCCGACACCTGGCTGATACGCGACGCCCGCGTGTTCGACGGCGAGCAAATGCACGCCAAACGCTCGGTGCTGATCAAGGACGACAAGATCGTCGATGCCGACTTTCACGGCGCGGTGCCGGCTGGCGCCCACGTCGTCGACGGCGCCGGCCGCACGCTGCTGCCAGGTCTGATCGACGCCCACGTCCACGCCTACCGCCACCTGGAGCTGCCGCTGATGTTCGGCGTGACCACGCAGATCGACATGTTCACCGGTGTGGACACGATGCGGATGATGAGCGAGAAAATGCGCGCCAACGACAACCACGGCCAGGCCGACATGTATTCGGCCGGCACGCTGGTCACCGCGCCGGGCGGCCACGGCACCGAGTACGGCATGGCGATACCGACCTTGACGCGGCCCGAGGACGCCCAGGCCTTCGTCGACGCCCGCATCGCCGAGGGCTCGTACTTCATCAAGATCGTGATGGAGAGCGGCTCGCCCGGCCATCCGGTGCAAACGCTGGACCTGCCGACCGTCAAAGCCGTGATCGCGGCCGCGCATGCGCGCGGCAAGCTGGTGGCGGTCCACGTCAGCAAGCTGGCCGACGCCCGTGCCGCGCTGGAGGCGGGCGCCGACGGCCTGGCCCACCTGTTCAACGGACCTGGCCTGAGCGGCGAGGAACTGGCCGCCTTCGTCCAGCTGGCGCGGCAGAAGCACGCCTTCATCATCCCGACCCTGAGCGTGTTGGAGAGCATCGCCGGCTTGCGCGAGGAGGACGTGCTGGGCGACGCCGGCCTGGCGGCGCTGCTCACCAAGGAGCAGATGGCGCCGTTGAAGGCCACCTACGGCACGCAGGCCTATCCCTCGCTGATGACGGCGCCGCAGCAGGTGGTGGCGGCGCTGGGCAAGGCCGGCGTGCCGCTGCTGGCCGGCACCGACGCCGGCAACACCGGCACCCAGTACGGCGTGAGCCTGCTGCACGAGATGCGCTCGCTGGTGCAGGCCGGACTGACGCCGCGGCAGGCGCTGGCCGCAGCCACGTCGGCGCCGGCGCGCGCCTTCAGGCTGGCCAATCGCGGCCGCATCGCCAAGGGCTACAAGGCCGACCTGCTGCTGGTGCAGGGCGATGCCGGCGCCGATATCGGCGCGCTGCACCGCATCGTCGAGGTGTGGAAGGACGGCGACGCCGTCAGCCCGCTGCGCAAGGCCCAGCAGGGCAAGGTGGCGCAGGAGCTGGCGCCGCGCACGCAGCCGGCTATGGCGCTGCCGGCCGGCGGCCGCATCAGCCAGTTCACGGCCGAGCAGCTGGCCAGCCCGATCGGCATGGGCTGGGTGCCGTCCACCGACCAGTTCGCGGGCGGCAAATCCACGGTCGAGCTGAAGGTGCAGGAGGCCGGCGCGGACGGCCAGCGTCCGGTGGCGGTGAGCGCGAAAGTGCTGCCCGGCTTTGCCTATCCCTGGGCCGGACTGGCTTTCATGCCGGGCGCGCAGATCATGCAGCCTGCCGACCTGAGCGGCGCCAAGGTGCTGCGTTTCCGTGTCAAGGGCGACGGCCGGCGCTACAATGTGTCCGTCCTGTCGAGCGGGCTGAATATTCCGGTCAAACAGGCCTTCGAGGCCTCGGGCGAGTGGAAAGAAGTGGCGCTGCCGTTCGACGGCTTCAAGGGCGTGGACTTCGGGGCCGTGACGATGATAGCGTTCCACGCCGGCCCGGCGGTGGGCGACTACCAGTTCCAGATCGCCGACGTGCGGCTGGTGAACGAATAACAGAACGGGGAAGAGCTTGGGTATCGGACACAGAGTAGTGAGCGCGCTGCGCGCCCCGTGGGTGCCGCCGGCCATGGGCAAGGGGCCGTATTTGTGGGTGTGGTCGTTTCTGTTCATCCTGTGGAAATACGTCTACGTCGGCCCCAGTCCGGCCGAGCTGGTGTGGCTGGCGCTGACGGCGCTGGTGTTCTTTCCCGTGTACTTCCTCAGCTTCTGGCGCAGCGATGCGCAGGTGGTGCCGCTGCTGCTGTTCGTGGTGCTGCTGGGCGTGCTGTGGGCGCCGTACAATTCCGGCGCCAGCACTTTCTTTATTTTCGGCTGCGCCATGTGTTCGCGCATCGAACGGCGCGGCTACGCCTACCTGGGGATCGCGCTGGTGCTGCTGTGCGCCTGCCTGATGACGCCGTATGTCACGCTGAAGATCAACTTCCTGGCGCCGGCGCTGATCGTCGGCGGCCC
Organism: Duganella sp. GW821-FHT01E12; assembly: GCF_059422325.1. Classification (NCBI taxonomy): domain Bacteria; kingdom Pseudomonadati; phylum Pseudomonadota; class Betaproteobacteria; order Burkholderiales; family Oxalobacteraceae; genus Duganella; species Duganella sp. GW821-FHT01E12. The sequence goes on from NZ_JBWKWR010000013.1 coordinate 111,244, forward strand.
GGTCGGATTCGCCAGCGTCATCGAGGAAAACATGCGGCGCTCGCGCGACCAGCTGCTGCGCAAGCAGGAGGAGGTGGCGCACCTGGCGCGCATCGCCGAGCGCGAACGCATCTCGCGCGATTTGCACGATCTGCTGGGCCACACGCTGTCGATGATCACGCTGAAGGCCGAGCTGGCGGGCAAGCTGCTGGAGCGCGACGCGGCGGCTTGCCGCTGCGAGATCCGCGATATCGAACAGAGCGCGCGCAAGGCGCTGGGCGAGGTGCGCTCGGCGGTGACGGGCATCCGCCAGACCGGCTTCGCGCACGAGCTGGCGACGGCGCGCGCCAGCCTGGCGGCGGCCAATGTCGGCTTCACCGAGCAGGTGCAGACCTGTCTTCTGCCGGCCGCGCTGGAGAACGTGCTGTCGCTGGCGCTGCGCGAGGCGGTGACGAATATCCTGCGCCACGCCGGCGCATCCCATTGCGAGGTGCGGATGACGCTGGAGTCGGGCATGGTGGTGCTGCGGGTGCGCGACAACGGCAGCGCGCTGGAGCGCGGCGGCGCCATCGTCCACGGCTCGGGGCTGAGCGGCATGAAGGAGCGGGTGGCCGCGCTGGGCGGGCGGCTGGCGTTGCGGGTCGACCGCGGCCTGGCGCTGGAACTGAGTTTGCCGATGGGAGTGGCTGCATGACGATGATATCTGTGGTGATCGCCGAAGACCAGGCGCTGGTGCTGGGCGCGCTGGCCGCGCTGCTCAAGCTGGAGGGGGATCTCGACGTGGTGGGCCAGGCCGCCAACGGTGAGCAGGCGCTGGCGCTGTGCCGGTCGCTGCGGCCGGACATCCTGCTGACCGATATCGAGATGCCGCTGATGACGGGACTGGAACTGGCCGCCGCCCTGGCGGGCGAGGCGCTGCCGACGCGGGTGATCATCGTGACCACCTTCGCCCGCAGCGGCTACCTGCGGCGCGCGCTGAGCGCCGGCGTGCGCGGCTACCTGCTCAAGGACGCGCCGGCCGAGACGCTGGCGGCGGCGATCCGCACCGTGCATGGGGGCGGCCGGGCCGTCGCGCCCGAACTGGCGCTGGAGAGCTGGAGCGGTCAGCAAGACCCGCTCAACGAGCGCGAGCGGCAGGTGCTGCGGCTGGCCGGCGAGGGCCGCAGCAGCGGCGACATCGCGCGCCAGATCCATCTGTCCGAAGGCACGGTGCGCAACTACCTGTCCGATGCGATCAGCAAGCTCGACGCGGGCAACCGCGTCGAGGCGTTCCGGCTGGCGCGCGACGCCGGCTGGCTTTAGGCGGGCGCGGTACCGCTGAACAGGTCGCGGCTCAGGTTTTCCTGGACCGCGTCCACGATGCCCTTGCGGAAGCGGCGCTTGGCCAAGGTGCGGGAGCGGTGCTTCTGCTGGACCAGTTCGATGGGCTTTTCGGGCAGGCTGGCATCGAGGAAGAAGGCGTTCCGGTCGGTTTCGTGGGCGCCGATGGTGCCCCAGAACGTATCGTAGTCAAAATGAATGCTGGCCTCATAGTCGGCATTGTTTTTCGACAGCTGTTCCTTGTTCGACACGCCGACGATGGTATCGATCCCGAAGATGCGCGAAATCGCCTCGACCGCGCACAGCAGCATGCGCGGCGGCGCCACGTCGGACAGCGCTTTGGTGGCGGCGCGCATGGCGTCGTGCGTGCCTTTCACACCTTGAATCTTGCCGACGAAAATAGCCCGGTTCGAGTGGTCCGTATTCCAGCAGCTGCGCGCCAGTTCCCCCGGCACGATCGTGGCGCACATCACATACAGGGTGCTGTCGTTGGCTTCGAACAGCAGCAGCAGATCGCCTTCGTGATCGACGATCCGGTAAGGCCGGTCCAGATTGCGCGGAAATGCCAGCCGTATTTTGTAATGATTATCGTCGATCGCCGATTCCCAAATAACTGGAAACTCGTCCATTAACCGGTGAAAGAAATCCGGTGAAATTTTGCTGCTGAGGCAAAGATAATGGTAGCGCAAGATTTCCTGGGAATCTTTGACCGACAGGGACTTCGATAAATAATTTCCTCTTAAATATTTATATTTGATCTTGGGGTGTATTTGGCTCAACGGGGCGACCCGTCCGGCGTTCAGGGTGGCCAGGAGGCGGCGGTGGCCGCGGAAATGCAGGGCTAATGGCAGCGCCCGCTGCCAAACCAGCATTTTGACCCTGTTCACCATACTGGCGGTGCTGCGTGATACGGAATTGCTTTGGACAGTGATCATTTTGTTTTCGCGTTTCTGGATTCAGGAGCCAAGCGTCATCTGCTTGTAACCTTCTAAATCGCTTTGTATCAGATTGTATCCAGACATTGATTTTATAACATTACAAATCGGTAATAGTATTTTCTTTCAGTTATGCTAGATATCTATTTATTAACAATTTGTGACATCAGGAAATCTTGTTTTTGATGTATCTCCGGGCTGTCCGGTAAAATGGCCGCCTTTTGGCCCATTCAGTGGAGATGTCATGCACCGTCAAATCGCAGCGGGTTTATTTTTTGCTTTCATTGCAGTAGCCTGCGGCGCCAGCGAATCGGCCAGCGGCAAGTTCACCGCCACCCAGAGTTGCGAGGCCTATGCCTCGTTTGCCAAGCGCAGCAACCCGGGCGCGGTGCAGGTGGCCGCCGGCGCCAGCTACACGGTGCGCGAGATCAACAAGGTCGATTACGACTGGCTGCGGGTGGAAGTGCCGGGCGCCGAGCCGTCGCTGCGCTGGGTGCAGCGCAGCTGCGGCACGCCGGCGCTGGCCGAGCAGCCGGCCAGGGCGGCCGGTGGCGAGCACGCGGGCGGCGAGAGCTGCAGCATCGCCAACCAGCAGGACAGCTATGTGCTGGCGATCACCTGGCAGCCCGGCTTCTGCGAGCACGTGCCCTACAACGGCAAGAAGCCGGAATGCGACGCCATGAACAGCGGCGCGCTGGAGGCGAAAACGCTGAGTCTGCACGGCCTGTGGCCGAACAAGAAGGAATGCGGCACCCGCTACGGCGGCTGCGAAGGGCCGGCGTTCGCGCTGACCAAGGAAACCATCGCCCAGATCGCGCCGTGGATGCCCAACTTCTATTTCGAGCGCAGCTTCGGCGCCTACGAGTGGAACAAGCACGGCAAATGCCAGGCCCTGCCGTCGGACGAATACTTCGTCAAGGCGGTGTCGGCGGTGCGGGTGGTGAACGATTCGGAGGTGGGCAAGATCGTGCTGGGCAGCGTGGGCAAGAGCTTCCGCGTCGGCGACTTCTTCGAGCGCGTCAAGGCGCGCTATGGCGACCGGGTGGCCGCCAGCGTGACGCTGGTCTGCACCCAGCGCAAATACTTGCAGGAGATCCGCGTGGCGCTGCCGCTGGACTTCAGCACCGAGCGCGAACTGCCGCAGCTGGTCGGCAACGGCGCGGCTCCGGCGCCGCGCGAGATCGGCTGCGACGACGAAGTCTACGTCGAGGCGGCCGGCAGGAATTAGGCGGCGGGCAGTTCCTTGAGGCCGCTCCAGGACAGCGTGGTCGCCTCGGTCACCAGCACCGAAGCGCCGGCGTGGATGGTCTCGGCCAGGCGGTGGACGGCGTCCCGTACTTCGTTGATGGTTTCGCTGCCGCTGTAGATGAAGGTGCCGGGCGGCAGGTGGTAGCCGCGGCCGTCGTCGGCCTTGACCCCGGCCGCGATATTGTATTTCGACAGTTCGTGGCTCAGGCGCAGCACGGCGTCGGGCGCGGCGTCGGCGAAGGCAATATGAAGGATGTAGGTGATCATGGTCGGGCCTTGGTGGAGGAAGCTGAATCATGCGCCAAGGTTTAGGCAAAAGCAATCTTCGGCCGGCTGACATGGAAAAGCCCCGAGCAGGCGGGAAACCTGTCGGGGCTTGGTGTCAATTGGCGGAGAAAGCTTGTTGACTGGAAAGCATGATAGTGGAGGATGCTTAAGATTGCCTTAATTGCCATTCCGGCCCGGGGCTTTGGCGGCGCGCGCGGATGGTGTAGCATGCTGGACGGCGATTTGGCCGGGCGCACAGGCGCCGGCCCGCCGGTATTTCGAGGACAACTATGCAAATCAAAATTAACGACGTGTTGCGCGGCTATATCGAGCCGCTGACCGAGGCCGAGTACGCGGCCCTGGAACGCAGCATCCTGGTGGAAGGCTGCCGCGACGCGCTGGTGCTGTGGGAAGACGTGCTGGTGGACGGCCACAACCGCTACCAGATCTGCCAGCAGCATGGCGTGCCGTTCAAGGTCACGGAAAACACCAGCTTCCGCAACCTGGACGATGTCAAGCTGTGGATGATCGATAACAACCTGGGCCGCCGCAGCATTTCCGACTTCCAGCGCGGCGTGCTGGCGCTGCGCAAGAAGGAAATCGTCGCGGCCCGCGTGGCCGAGCTGGCCGCGCAGGCGGCCGCCGAGGATGCGGCCATCGCGCCGCCTGAAGGCGAGGCGCCCAAGGCCAAGCCGGCCGCCATGCCGCTGACCTCGCGCGAGGACATCGCCCGCGCCGCGCGCCTGAGCAGCGCGACCATCAGCCAGATCGAGAAAATCCAGAAGACGGCCACGCCGGAGCTGGTGGAGGCGGTTCGTTCGGGCACGATCTCGATCAACGCCGCCGCCACGGTGGCGTCGCTGCCGGAAGCGGATCAGGTGGCCGCGGTCGCCGGCGGCAAGAAGGAGTTGCAGAAGGCCGCCAAGGAAGTGCGCGAGCTGCGCGCCGCCTCGCGTCCCGCCAAGGAGCCGAAGGAGGGCGGCGGCGACTACGGCCGGCCGTTGACGGAGGTCGAGGAACTGCGCGCCGAGAACGCCTCGCTCAAGGAAAAGAACGCGGCGCTGCGGGCGGAAATCACCGCGCTGCAGCTGCGCATCTCGGAGCTGGTCGACGCCAGCTGAGTTGTAATTCCCCACCCACCGCCCGGAGTCTGTCGATGCGTTCTTGCTTAGCCCTGATGTGTTGTGTAGCGATGAGTACGGCGGTGGCGGCGCCGCCGGAGGCCGCGCGTCTGAAGGCCACGGCCCAGCGCGTGACCATCCTGCGCGACCAGTGGGGCATCCCCCACGTCTACGGCAAGACCGACGCCGACGCGGTGTTCGGCCTGATGTACGCGCAGGCCGAGGACGATTTCAAACGGGTCGAACTCAACTACATCAACGCCATGGGCCGGCTGGCCGAGGTCGAAGGCGAGGCCGAGCTGTACCGCGACCTGCGCATGAAGCTGTTCATCAATCCGGCCGACCTGCAGGCGCAATACCGGCAAAGCCCGGCGTGGCTCAAGCAGCTGATGGTGGCCTTCGCCGACGGTTTGAACTACTACCTCGCCACCCACCCCGACGTCAAACCCGCGCTGATCACGCATTTCGAGCCGTGGATGGCGCTCAGCTTCAGCGAGGGCAGCATCGGCGGCGACATCGAATCGGTGGACCTCAAGCAGCTGCAGGAGCTGTACGCCAACGGCGCCAAGCTGCCGCTGGCGCCGCCGGTGCTGTTGTCGGCGCGCGGCGACGGCGTCGATCCGGACAAGGAGCCGGGCGGCTCCAACGGCTTCGCCATCGCGCCCGCGCTGAGCAAGGACGGCCACGCGCTGCTGCTGATTAATCCGCACACCTCGTTCTACTTCCGGCCCGAGGTGCAGGTGCACAGCGAGCAGGGCCTGAACGCGTATGGCGCCGTGACCTGGGGCCAGTTCTTCGTCTACCAGGGCTTCAACGACCGGCTGGGCTGGATGCACACCTCCGGCGGCGGCGACGTCATCGACGAATACCTGGAGACCATCAGCGGAAAAGACGGCCAGTTCTACTACCAGTACGGCCAGGAGCAGCGGCCGTTGAAAGCGCTCGACATCGCGCTGCCGTACAAGACGGCGGGCGGCATGGCCAGCAAGACGGTGCGGGTCTACTACAGCCACCACGGCCCCATCGTGCGCGCGAAGGATGGCAAGTGGATCGCCGTGCGGCTGATGAACGAGCCCCTGAAGGCGCTCACGCAATCCTACATCCGCACCAAGGCCCGCAGCTACAAGGACTTCTACAAGGCGATGGAGTTGCGCACCAATTCGTCCAACAACACCGTGTATGCCGACGCCGACGGCAATATCGCTTATTTCCACGGGAACTTCATCCCCAAGCGCGATCCGCAGTTCGACTGGAAGCATCCGGTCGACGGCAGCGATCCGGCCACCGAATGGCAAGGCCTGCACGCGGTCAAGGACACCATCACCTTGTTCAATCCGAAGAACGGCTGGATACAGAACACCAACAACTGGCCCTACACGGCGGCCGGCGCGTACAGCCCGAAGGCGAGCGACTACCCGGCCTATATGTCGATGAATCCCGAGAACCCGCGCGGCATCCACGCGGTGCGGGTGTTGGAGAACAAGAAGAACTTCACGCTCGACAGTCTAATCGCCAGCGCCTACGACACGCAGCTGCCGGCCTTCGAGCCGCTGCTGCCGCAGTTGTTCGCGGCTTGGGACGAGCTGCCCGACGGCGATCCGTTCAAGGCCAGCCTGGCGCCGCAGATCGCCGCGCTGCGCGGCTGGAACATGCGCTACGGGCTGGAGTCGGTGCCGACTTCGCTGGCGGTCTTCTGGGCGCAGGATCTGACGGCGACCTACGGCGCGGCGGCCAAGGCGCGCGAGGTGCAGGTGCTCGACTATCTGCAGGCGGCGATCACGCCGCAGCAGCGCCTGCAGGCCTTGGAGCGCGCTTCGGCCAAGCTGGCGGCGGACTTCGGCACATGGCAGACGCCGTGGGGCGAGATCAACCGCTTCCAGCGCCTGACCGGCGACATCGTCCAGCCCTTCGACGACAGCAAGCCTAGTTTGCCGGTGGCGTTCGCGTCGGCCAACTGGGGTTCGCTGGCTGCCTACGGCATGACGTCAAAAACCAAAACCAAAAAAATCTACGGCGAGCGTGGCAACAGCTTCGTGGCGGCGGTGGAGTTCGGGCCGCGCATCAAGGCGCGCAGCATCCTGGCGGGCGGGGAGAGCGGCAATCCGACCTCGCCGCATTTCAGCGACCAGGCCGCGATGTATGCGCGCGGTGAATTCAAGGACGTGTTGTTCTACAAGGCGGACGTGGAAAAACACCTGGAACGCAAATATCACCCAGGTGACTGAGGCCCGCCACCCGGCAGGGCGTCGCCGATGGTGCGCGCCGGGGCGGCTGCAGCTTCGGCTTCCGCCGCTGCCGCGGCCAGGGCTGCCGCGGCGGCGCGTGCCGCCGGGCTGGCGTAGCGCGTTTGCGGCTGCGCGGGCACGGGAGGCGGCGCCGGCGCCGGTGCCGGCTCGATAACCGGCTCCTTGCTCCACGCCAGATTCTCGACCTTGTTGTTGCGCGGGTTGCCGTCCTTGTGGCGGACGTACTTCAAGCCCGATGGATTGGGCAGGTGCGCCTCGGCCACCAGCTCGTGCACCAGGAACTCGCCTGTGCGCTGGCCGTTGCGCAGCTTGACCATCAAGCCTTCCGGCGTGACCTTGGGCCGCAGCGCCGTCACCTTGGGGCCGCCGGAAGCCAGCACGCGGCCGTCCTTCGACACCTTGTAGAAGTCGCTGCCGGGCACAGGCTTGGCGCTGGCCACGCCGATCGAGTAGACGGCGCCTATGGCCAGTACGCCAATGATGATTAAGAGGAATTCCATGAGGTCTCGGGCTGATTACGCGATTCCCGGATACTAGCACCTAAATCGCGTCGAGCGAGCGGCGAATATCGGCCCTTAAATCCTCTATATCCTCGATTCCCACCGACAGCCGTATCAAACCGTCGCCGATGCCCAGCTTGGCGCGCTGCGCCGGCGGGATGGTGGCGTGCGTCATCAGGGCCGGATGCTCGATCAGGCTTTCGACGCCGCCCAGGCTCTCGGCCAGCGCGAACACCGAGCAGCATTCGAGGAAGCGGCGCGCGCCGGGCAGGTCGGTCTTCAGGTCGATCGAGATGATGCCGCCGAAACCGTCCATCTGGCGCTTGGCCAGTTCGTGCTGCGGGTGCGATTCCAGGCCGGGGTAGTAGACCTTGCGCACCTCCGGCTGCTGCTCCAGCCAGCGCGCCAGCTCCAGCGCGCTGCGGCAGTGGCGTTCCATGCGGATCGCCAGCGTCTTCACGCCGCGCAGCGCCAGGAAGCTGTCGAACGGGCCGGCGATGGCGCCCACCGAATTTTGCAGAAAGCCGAGCTGCTCGCTCCACGCCTGCTGGTGCGGCTCGCCGCCCACCACGGCGATGCCGCCGATGATGTCCGAGTGGCCGTTCAGGTACTTGGTGGTCGAATGCACCACGATGTCGAAGCCGTGTTCCAGCGGGCGCTGCACCAGCGGGCTGGCGAAGGTGTTGTCGGCCACGGCGATGATGCCGCGCTCGCGGCAGATCTTGGCGATCGCCTTCAGGTCGGCCAGCTTGAGCATCGGGTTGGTCGGCGTTTCGACCCAGACCATCTTGGTTTCGGGCCGGATCGCGGCCAGCAGGTTCTCCGGATTGGTCAGGTCGACATAGGTGAAGTCGTGGCCGGCGCTGCGGCGGCGCACGCGCTCGAACAGGCGGTAGGTGCCGCCGTACATGTCGTCGCCGGCGATGATGTGGGCGCCGGCGTCGGCCAGTTCCAGCACCGTCGAGATCGCCGCCAGGCCGGAGGCGAAGGCGTAGCCCTGCGCGCCGCCCTCCAGGTCGGCCACGCAGCGCTCCAGCGCCCAGCGCGTGGGGTTGTGCGAGCGGCCGTAGTCCAGGCCCTTGTGCACGCCGGGGCTGTCCTGCACGAAGGTCGAGGTGGCGTAGATGGGCGGCATGATGGCGCCGGTCGACGGGTCGGGCGATTGGCCGGCGTGGATCACGCGCGTGGCCAGGGCTGCTTTTTTGTGCGCTTGGTTCAAGATAGAGTCCTTCTCAGGTGGTTCAGCAAATCGAAGCGGGTGATCAGGCCGTAGAAGGCGTCGGCGTCGGCCACCACGGCGGTCAGGCCGCGGTCCAGGGTGCTGCGCAGCGCCTGCACGCTGGCGCTCGGGTGCAGCGTTTCGAGGCGCGACGTCATGGTCGCGCCGACCAGGCTGGAGAATTGTTCGGCGTGGTTGTCGACCTTGAGCAGCAGGTCCGACTCGTCGATGATGCCGACCAGCCTGCCGTTCTCCAGCACCGGCAGCTGCGCCACGTCGGTGCTGCGCATGCGGTTGAAGGCGGTCAGCAGCGTGTCGCCGGGCGCGACGCTGACGACGTCGCCCTCGTCGTAGCGGCGGCCGATCAGGTCGCGCAGGTCGTGCAAGGGCTCGCGCCGCAACAGGCCCTGGTCGTGCATCCAGCCGTCGTTGTAGACCTTGGACAGATAGCGCGTGCCGGTGTCGCACACGAAGGTGACCACGCGCTTGGGCGTGGTCTGTTCGCGGCAGTACTTGAGCGCGGCGGCCAGCAGGGTGCCGGTCGACGAACCGCCCAGGATGCCTTCGGCGCGCAGCAGGCTGCGGGCGCTGTCGAAGCTTTCCTGGTCGGTGATGGTGTAGGCCTTGCGCACGCCGCTCAGGTCGGCGATCGCGGGAACGAAGTCTTCGCCTATGCCTTCCACCGCCCACGAGCCGCTGGTGTCGGACACATGGCCGGTGTCGACGTATTCGGCGAGGATGGAACCTTTGGGATCGGCCAGCACGAAGCCGACCTGCGGCGCGGCGCGGCGGAAGTAGCTGGTCAGTCCGGCCAGGGTGCCGCCGGAGCCGACGCCGACCACGATGGCGTCCAGCTCATGGCCCATCTGTTCCCAGATTTCCGGGCCGGTGGTGGTCTCGTGCGCCAGCGGGTTGGCCGGGTTGTTGAACTGGTCGGCGAAGAAGGCGCCCGGCAGCTCGCGCGCCAGGCGGGCGGCGTAGTCCTGGTAGTAGTCGGGGTGGCCCTTGCCGACGTCGGAGCGGGTGGTGCGCACCTCGGCGCCGAGCGCCTTCAGGTGCAGCACTTTTTCGGTGGACATCTTGTCCGGCACGACCAGCAGCACGCGGTAGCCCTTGAGCCGGCCGACCAGCGCCAGGCCCAGGCCGGTGTTGCCGGCGGTGGCTTCGACGATGGTGCCGCCTGGCTTGAGCCGGCCGTCGGCCTCGGCCGCTTCGATGATGGACAGGCCGATGCGGTCCTTGATCGAGCCGCCTGGGTTCTGCGACTCCAGTTTGAGGAACAGTTGGCAGGGGCCGGTGTCGAGGCGGGTGACCTGGACCAGCGGGGTGTTGCCGATGAGTTTGAATAATGCGGGGGTGGGCATGCGATTCTCCTTGCGAACTGTCTGCACGGGAGGATTGTGTCCGTCCGTGCTTTTTTGTAAAGAGCGGATGGTAGGCCGCTCTATAAGCGCTGGAAAGGAATGTTTTCGAGTTTCTATATGCGAAAAGCACAACGGCCAGTATGCGCCTTTTTCAAGAACGACGGTTTATAATCGCGCTCTTCAAAAGGGGCAGTAGTGGCTAAACTTTATTTCCGTTATTCTGCGATGAACGCAGGCAAATCCACCGCGATGCTGCAGGTGGCGCACAACTACGAGGAGCAGGGCCAGCAGGTGCGCCTGTTCACCGCCGCCATCGACAACCGCTACGGCGTGGGCCAGGTGACGTCGCGGCTGGGGCCGCAGCGTCAGACCGAGGTGTTCGACGCCGACACCAACTTCCTCGATGCGATCAACCAGAAGATCGCCTGCCTGCTGATCGACGAGGCGCAGTTCCTCAGCACGCAACAGGTGCAGCAGTTGCATCAGCTGGCGCAGGTGCGCGGCATCCCGGTGATTACCTACGGCCTGCGCACGGACTTCCGCGGCGAGCCTTTCCCCGGCTCGGCCTATCTGCTGGCGCTGGCCGACGATATCGAAGAGCTCAAGAACATCTGCAGCTGCGGCAAGAAGGCCACGATGAACATCCGCGTCGATGAGAACGGCAAGCGCCTGAAGGAAGGCGAGCAGATCAGCATCGGCGGCAACGAGAGCTACCGCCAGGCTTGCGGCCGCTGCTTCTACACGGACAGCCACTAGGCACCGGCGGCTGGCGTCTTCACCCGTCGCGGTGGAACGCCAGCCAGTATGACTCGCGGCAGGCGTTGTCGAAGCTGCGGCGCGCGGGCGTCACCTGGCAGCCGCCATGTTGCAGCACCTCGTAGATGATCCAGCATTCGGCGCAGGCCAGGTCGCTGGGGAAGTCGTCCTGTTCCACCACGCGCCGGATCACCACGCCGTTATCGAAGCGGAAGATGGTTTCCTCCTTTCTCACCTCAAAGCCCTGATCCACCCAGCTTTCCGTGGACTGCGTCCGCTCGACGATGGCGACGTCGCTGCTCTGGCCGTGGATGGCGCTGACATAGCTGACGAGTTGGTCCGTCGCTGAATTCATGGTGAAAAACGGCGCATGGCGTCGAAGCCCCGGCCCAGGTCGGCCAACAGATCCTGCACGCCCTCTATGCCGACGTGCAGGCGCAGCATGGTCGCGTTCCAGCGGCCGGCGGTGACGCTGCGCGCGGCGCCAGGCGCGACCGGCAGCACCAGGCTTTCATATCCGCCCCAGCTGTAGCCGAGGCCGAACAGGGCCAGGCCGTCGATCAGCACCTCCTGGGCAGGCGGCGCGATCCCGTCGCGGAACGCCACTCCCATCAGGCCGCCGGCATATTGCGGGCGGAAGTCGCGCCGCCAGAGGTCGTGGCCGGGACTGCCTTCCAGCGGCGGATACAGCACGCGTTCCACCTCCGGCTGTTCGCTCAGCCAGGCGGCCACGGCCAGCGCGTTGTCGCGATGCAGCGCCAGCCTGGCTGCCAGGGTGCGCAGGCCGCGCAACGTCAGATAGGCGTCGTCGCCGCCGACCGAGATGCCGAGGCTGCGGTGGGTCTGGTACAGCGTGGGCGCAAGCGCCTCGCCGCACAGGATGGCGCCCATCAAGACGTCGGAGTGGCCGACGATGTACTTGGTGGCGGCGTGGATCGAGACGTCGATGCCGAGCTTGAACGGCTCCCATCCCAGGGGCGTGGCCCAGGTGCTGTCGGACACCACCAGCGCGCCGTGGCGATGCGCTTCGGCCGCGATGGCCGGGATGTCCTGCACCTCGAAGGTCAGCGAGCCGGGCGATTCCACGTACACCACCTTGGTCTGCGGCCGCAGTTGTGCGCGGATGTCGGCGCCCAGCAGCGGATTGTAGTAGGTGGTTTCGATGCCCATCTGCTTGAGCAGGCCGTCGCAGAACACGCGGGTCGGCGTGTAGACCGCGTCGGTCATCAGCAAATGGTCGCCGGGGCGCAGCAGCGACAGCAGCGTGGTGGTGATGGCGTTCAGGCCGGAGGGGGCGAGCAGGCAGGCGGCCGCACCCTCCGCGTCGCACAGGGCGCGCTCCAGCGCGCGTGTGGTGTCCGTGCCCAGGCGGCCGTAGGCGGCGCGCGTACCGTGCGCGGCCTTGAGCTGGGCCACGTCCTGGAACAGCAGCGTGGAGGCGCGCACCAGCGGCGGATTGACCGGGGCGGGGCCGGGGCCGGCCGGGCGGTCGGTGTGGCCGAGGCGGGTGTGCGGGTGGAGCGGTGCGTCAGTCGTCATCGCCGATTTTCCAGTCATGTGGGTGAGTGGGGCGCGGCCGGTGGCGGGCAGCGGTGCAACACCGACTCCAGCGCGCGGTCGCGGATGCGGTGCCGGCGCAGGGCCTGCACGGTCTGCGCCAGGTAGTCGTAGCTGGAGCCGTGGGCGCCGTGCGCCTGGGCCAGCACATGATGCAGGACCTCGGGCGTGAGGCGGCCCGCATAGCAGGACAGCTCGCGGCAGATGGCGAAGCTGAAGGCGCGCACCCGGCGGCCGTCGGCCAGCCTGCAGCGCAGCCATACCGGGCGATACGACTCCATCGGCATCTCGCGCCGCCACAGCGTGGCCAGTTGCTGTTCCAGGTCGCGCCCCGCCAGGCGCAGCGCGACGCCCTGGCAGGAGCCGCCGCGGTCGAGCGCCATCACCAGGCCGGGCCGCTGCGGCGTGCCGCGGCTGACCCGGGACCATAGATACAGGCCGCGATGGTAACCGTGCACCCGTGCGATGACCTGTTCGCCGACCGGCAACTCCGGCTTCCAGATCAGCGAGCCGTAGGCAAACAGCCACAGCTCGTCCGCCATGTCGCGCCCGGCGAAAAAGGCGGCGCGGCAGGCATCGCGCTCGGCCTCGCTCAGCACGCGCGACGCGGCCAGATCGGGTGGGTAGGCGGACGATGGCCGCCCGCTGCCGTGGCTCACGTCAGCGCGCCCGGATAATGCGGTGCGTTGTGCGGGATGTCGTACCAATGCACCTGGTGCGCGGTCCAGATATGCGCTTGCAGCGGCAGGGACGGCAGGTCGTCGATGGTGCCGGCGCGCAGGATGACGAAGCTGGGATCGTTCTCGTGCTGGGCATAGATGGGCGAGCCGCAGTGCGAGCAAAAATAGCGTGTCTTGCCGGCCGAGGCCTGATAAGCCTGCAGCGCCTCGCGGCCGTTGACGATGCGCAGGCCGTCGCTGGCGGTGAGCACGCTGGTCGCGAACGCCGTGCCGTTGACCTTGCGGCAGGTGTGGCAATGGCAGTGCCTGAAGCCATACAGCTCGCTGCTGATTTCAAATTGCACTGATTTGCAATGGCAACTTCCTTTAAGCATGATCGACTCCGGTGGGTGGGAGGGCGAGGCGCGGCCGGCGCCGAAGCGGGCCGCGCCTGGACCGGCTGGCTTTATTCGGCGATAAAGTGGATGGTCGGATGGAACTCAGGCGCGGTGGTGGTGACATAGGCGGCCTGCGAGATGCGGTCGCCCACGTCGGCCACGGCGGTCAGGGCGCCGGAGATGCCGATGGTCTTCTTGGTCAGGCTGGGGACCACATAGCTTTCGGCCGAGAAGCCGCCACGGCTGGCGTTGTAGATCATGATGCTTTGCGAGGTGCAGAAGCCGGCCTTTTGCATGAATTCGATCGGCAGTTCGGCGCTCATCTCGATGCAGCCGCGCTTCTCCACCGTTTCGATGGTCAGGCCGGCCAGCAGGTTGGACAGGTAGGTGCGCGGCAGCACGGCGCGCTCGGCCACCAGTTCGGCGGTCATGTCCGGCACCTGTTCAAACTTGCCCTTGCGTTCCAGCACGACCTTCACGTCGTTCAGCTCGTTGATCATGTCATCGTGCGGATGCAGGCGCACGTCGAGGATCGAGGGCTTGAGCTTGCCGGCCACGTGCTGCTGGTGCTGCTCGCTGTCGAGGTTGGTGGTGGTGATGATGCAGCACAGCTCGCCTTCACCCAGCAGGTGGGCGATTGCGCCGCGCGCCTCGACCTGGTCGCCGTCGCCGGGGATGGCGAAGGTGTACATGCGGTTGACCCAGTTGTTGCCGCCGATCTTGGTCACGTTGATCTGCTCGTAAGGGGCGATGTCCGCCAGGCGCATCATTTCCCGGGGCAGGATCAAGCCTTCCGGCACTGCCGCCGAGGTGGTCACGTCGGACTTGTTGACGCGCACATTGTGGATGCAGCTACGTTTAACGCGATAAAAACTGTTGTGATTCATATTGCTAGCCTCTTAATGGTGGTTAAATAGAACAACAATAATTTCGCCATGAAATTTGTATTAATTCATGGCAAACGACAACATGTTTATTTCCGTGGACAGGCGATAAACAATTCTAGATAGGGTGCAAATTTCTGGCGTAATAGCCGGCGACCGTCGTACCTGGCGCGACATCCTTCACCACGACCGCGCCGGCGCCGATTTTCGATCCGGCGCCCACCGTGATGTCGCCGAGAATAATGGCGCCGGCGCCGATCAGCACATGGTCCTCCACAGTGGGATGACGTTTATTTCCCCGGCCGCCGCCGCCCGCGCTGCCGAGGGTAATTCCATGCAATAGAGATACGTGACTGCCAATTTCGGCGGTTTCTCCAATCACCAGGCCGGTGGCATGGTCGAGGAATATGCCGCCTCCCAATTTTGCTGCCGGGTGAATATCGATCGCCATATTGACGCTGGCATGGTGTTGAATCGCCAGCGCCAGACAATGGTTATTTCTGGACCAAAAATAATGCGCCAACCGGTGGAGCTGGATGGCGTGAAAACCCTTGCAAAAGAGCAGAGGCTGCCAGGCGTAGCGGATGCAAGGGTCTTTCTCGACGAAGGCCCGCAAATCGCTGGCGGCCATGGCTGCCAGCGGGGAATGGTCGAACGCTTCCTCAATGCAATGGTGCATAAAAGCCGGCAAGAATATACTGCCGCGCATTCTTTCCAACAGGGCCAACTTGAGCATCTCGTCGAAACTATGCGCCGCTTTAATCTGCCTGATCCAGCTGCCGTGTTCGAGACCCTCCGGTGCTAATTCCTGCAATGCATTTTTTAATTCCGTAAAGATAATATCGTCGCCGACCGGCATGGGGGTATCATCAGTTGTTCCTTTGGCGAGGTTTTCAACAAAGAGGCTCATGATTAATAAATCCGGTGCTTTAATGGTGATTAACTTTTGGAAATTAAAAATTAAATCAGGAAATTATTTGCTGCTAACACTATTTGCGATGGATTTAAAGCGTATGAAATGCTAACTAATGCAAAATTGTTTGTATACCAAAATTTATATATTGATATGATTTTTTTGTTGGGTGAGATTTGAAGAGATTTAAACCCGGTGGGTTGTGGTAAAGGCGGAGGAGGAGGGGGAGGGGGAGTGGCCCGTCTGAGGCGGCGCGCAAGGGCGCCGCCGGGCCGGTGCTGCGTCAGTTGATGCTTGTCGAGGGCAGGGTGGTGGCGCCGATGTGGCGCAGCACCGGCGTCTTGAATTCGAAGCGTTTGATCTCGCCGACCATCAGCACGTAGCACAACACGGTGACGGCGGCGTTGGCGCCGACGAACACCAGCGCGCCGGCGAACGAGCCGGTTTCCTGCAGGATGTAGCCGATCACGATCGGCGTGGTGATGCCGGCCGTGTTGCCGAAGGTGTTGAATAGCGCGCCGCTCATGCCGCCGGCCTCCTTGGGAGATGTGTCGGCCACCACCGCCCAGCCCAGCGCGCCGACGCCCTTGCCGAAGAAGGCCAGCGACATCACCAGCACCACCAGCCAGTCGGCGTCGACGTAGTTACAGACGATCATCGACATCGCCAGCAGCATGCCGCCGACGATGGGCGTCTTGCGCGCCATCGACAGCGACCGGCCCGACTTGATCGGGGGTGCTCGAAAATGGGTGACTGGCTTTCCGGGGACGCGAGGGTTCATGCGGTGTTAGACCCAAAAAAGAGCCTGACCGGTTCTCACTCTGAATTAAGTCTGTTTCCAACCTATTCAGAGGACCACCATGCCGCAAGCCGCAGTCTTGAAGCCGGGCCAGTACCGGCACCTTCTCCGCGTCACCAGAGCCACCAGCCGCGAACCAGAGCGCGATATCCTTGTCCTGCTGCTCGGCATCCACACAGGGATGCGCATGTTCGAAATCGCCCAGATCGAGGTCGGCGACGTAATGCTCCCGTCCGGGGGGGGCGATCCGGGCAGAAGTATCGCTCAGGGCCAGCATCACGAAGGGATTGCGCCAGCGCTGCATCTATCCGACAAACCGTGATCTGGTCGCCGCGATTGATGACTAACTCGCGCTGCGCGTCGAGCGGCGCTGGCGCATGAGCGATGATCCATAGCGGTATCGTGGCCTGCGGCCGGATAGCACACTCGTGCTCACCTTCAAGGGCCATCGCTACTCCATGAACACCAAGCGCCGAATCAATGAGGCTGGCGAGCAGGTCGATTACGCAGCCTGTGACGCGCTGCAAGCGCATGTTGCGAAGTTGTACCGGGATGCCGGGATCAAGGGCGGCAGTTCTCACGGCGGCCGGCGAACCATGGCCAGCCGACTCTTGGCCAACGGCGTTGAGCTGAGCACCGTACAATTGATGCTAGGGCACGCCGAACTGGACCACGTCGATTCGTATTTGGAGATTTCTCATGCGCGGCTTCGTCAGGCATTCGCCGACGTGTTGTGATAATTGGTGAGATTGCATCCGCTGCAAATAATCTAAAATGTTCTTTCAATTTGGAAACATCTCATTGTCGCGGAAACAACCAGCTTCAATGACATTCACGCCCCATGGAAAACAAATGGCAAATAAGACATTTGGTGATGTGGCGTACGTTCATGCTGCTGCGCAGGACTGCGTGCCTAGTGCGTCTGTACCCGCACCTTATGCGGTAGGCGATACGGTTGGAGTTGAGTTGGGAGACGGCACGATTGTCGATGTCGAACTTAGCGTGGCCGATATCGTCTACGGCAGCTTCCAAGGTGTGGTGAAAGATAATGTGACCGAAGGTATCGAAATCGGCGACGTTGTTACCTTCCGTTTTAAATAGGCGGGAAAAACGCTGCTCATTGATACGGGAAGAATCATGTGTGACCCAACGCAAACTCTTCAGGGAAGCTCGAATTACCGGTGATTTTGCCAGCGCGACAAATCAGGTAGGAGTCAGTTCGTCAACATCATGCCAGAATTGGGGTGGTTTTTCGAGGTGCCCTTCAGTGGGTGCAGGAAAAGGATGTGATGTCAATGTACATCGACACCGCGAAGACGTTTATCTCTCTCAGTTCCGGTGCGCTCGGATTGACAATGGTCCTCAGAGAGAAAATCGTCGGCGCAAAGCCAGGAACAGGTGTGACCAGGCTTCTGCTCAGTGCATGGGCGTTTTACTTGGTGGCAATTTGTGCGGGCGCATTTTACACATACGAGGCGGTCAATTTCTTGGATGCCCAGTCCTGTTCACCAGGCGAAGCGGGACCATTTCAAGTTTTGGTAGACTCTCCCGGCTACCTTTATAGCTTAATGCTGTCCACATTTATCGTGGCATCCGTTCTTCTTGTGCTTTCATCCTGGACTCAACTATCGACGATGAGCAAACCTAAAGGCGAATCGGCGCCGGAGGAATATCGTGACTGATTGCGGATTGCTGTTCAATGACGGTTGGAAAATTCTGACGTTGGAAACGCGCCCTGGCGGCGCCCGCAACCGGCCGGCCGCTGGCGCAAGGAAAATACCGTATAAACGGTTTATAAGGAAAATACATAATGAAAACGTTCAATGCTGTAGCAATCGCAATTGTGTTGAGCGGATGCGCCTTCGTCCCAGTGCAGGAACAGACATTGAAGAATGCCAGTGGTGGTGCAATCATCTGTAAGCAGGTCGGCACTGGGTTGATTTCATCATCTGTCGGTAGATCACGGTTCGATGAATGTGTGTCAAACGCCAAGGCTAGCGGTTACCAATAAGCAGAGAAGATAGCGTGATACGCCGAGAAATAAAATACCTGACCGGATCAACCGGCGCAATCTTTTCCGACTGCGAGGTTTACCGCTACTTGCTGTGGAGGGTATGGAACGATACGCTGCCAACGGCCCTGCTGTTGCTGATGAATCCGAGCAAAGCCGACGAAGTTGACAACGACCCCACAGTTGCACACCAGATAAAGCGCGTGATGATGTGGCCGCAGCTGGGCTTCAACTTCGCTGTTGGCGGTCTGGAGGTGGCCAATGTATTTGCCTATCGGGAAACGGAGTCTGACAAACTTGCTCCGCTACACGCTTCTGGATTTGACCTTGTCGGCGAGGACAACGATGCGATGATTCTTGAGGCGGCTCGACGTGCTTCGATCGTAGTTTGTGGGTGGGGGCAGCCTGGCGCTCTCGGCGGCCGTGGCGAGGCGGTATTGCGGTTGCTGAGAAACAATGGCATCAAGCCGTTTGCGCTGAAGTTGAGTAAGGATGGAACGCCGAGGCACCCCTTGTACGTTGGCTATAAGACCGCCCCGATTGCGATCGAGGGTTAAGGAAAACCCCATGACTAAGACCTCCATCGACGTTCGCGGCGAAGCTAGCGAGCATGACGAGAAGTTCGAAGAAGCCATGGCGGAGGGGGACGAATTTTGTGCAGCCTTTCATGCGCGGGATGCGATTCAAGCACAGATGCGGGCCGAGGAACTATTTCGTGCTGAACATCCAGAAGTGGAGCGGCTCGACACTGTTCACAAGGATTTGATGCGATGCGTCGATGTTCTCGCGGGAATCTCTAAATGGCTGGCGGGTATCTTCTGCGTGCTTTGCTATATCGCCTACAAATTGCATTAATGTGAAAATCCGGCGCTCTCGTGGTGCCCCGTAGCTGGCCGGAAGCCAGCTTACAAGGAACCGCAATGAACACACCTACGATTGCCGAAGCACAGGCGCTGGACGGTAAGATTTTCGCGACGCTGAACGAACGCAAGATCGAAGTCTTGGACTACTACCGTGATCGCGGCCGCAAGTTTGGCGTGGCCGTCTCGATCCTCAACGAGGCAGATCCCGAGGAGCTGGCGCGCGCCGCGTCCAAAGGGCAAGCAGACCAGATTATGAAGCGTGCGAATAGCCGCGTGTCGGTGACCTTCTCGGCCAGCTAGGAAAGAGTATGCACCCTAACCCGTCTGCCGATCAACTTCGATCTAGGCTGAGCTCAACTGAGCGTGACGCGTATAGCGATTTCGATCATTTCTATCGGGATGATGACTCGAATGAGTGGATCCTTAATGGCAATAGTTTGCC
The DNA here is from genome assembly GCF_059422325.1 of Duganella sp. GW821-FHT01E12. Taxonomy (NCBI): domain Bacteria; kingdom Pseudomonadati; phylum Pseudomonadota; class Betaproteobacteria; order Burkholderiales; family Oxalobacteraceae; genus Duganella; species Duganella sp. GW821-FHT01E12. The sequence goes on from NZ_JBWKWR010000013.1 coordinate 130,725, forward strand.
CCAGAAACGTAATAGAGAAATTTTCACGTGGATCGATCGGGCCATGCGCGGACGCACGCACTGTCCCTTTTGCAACAGCAATCTTATCGGCAGCGACACGTTTGAATACTACGACGACCTTGCAGGTGAATCGGTTGTAGTCGACGATGAAGCCAATGCGGACGGAATGTGCGTCCATGGAACGCTTGCAGTGTGCCAACGATGTTGGTACTGGCATTGGTTTTCTGGCGGCACGAAGGGTCGCATTGTTGTATGGGATGCGTCTGTGGGGAAGTTGAGGTCCTTTGAACCGAAGGCCCCCGAAGGATGCTTTCAAGAACTTGCGATATGGCTCCGCCGAGATCCGAAACGATGGAACTCTCTAGATCCAAAAGTTCTCGAAAAATTTGTGGCCGATATCTGGCGCCAAAATTATGCACACGCCGAGGTTATCCATGTTGGAAAGCCCAAAGATGGTGGTACAGACGTCCTCTTTATCGATTCGTCGGAGCGGCAATGGCTGATTCAAGTAAAACGTCGAAAAGATTCACGGAAAGGTGAAGGAGTTTTAACGCTGCGACACTTGTTGGGCACTATGGTTACATATCCGTCTAAACACGGCATCGTAGTCTCTACAGCCGATCACTTCTCGACATATGCGCTAAATGAAAGGAAACGAGCCGCAGATGCCGGTCTTACGGTGGAGCTTATTGATCGCGGAAGGTTGGATCGGATGCTGCAGGGATATCACCCCGCATTCCCATGGTTGAAATTCTTGGAGGTGAACCATCCTTCGCATGCAGAGTCTTATGCACAGCGAGGATTTGGTCCTGAGAACAGGACGAGGCCGGTGAAAGATACGTACACTATCGATATGTTTGCTAACAGCAATTGACACCACTGTACGAGGACGTCAGTAGGCATGGTGCCTCCCCAGTTGAAAGGCCGCCTCGTAGCGGAATCGATCATGGCGAAAAAGGGATTCAATGTCCATATCATTAAGGCGGGAATGGAGGCTGAATATCGCATGCTAATGTTGGGGCAGGTAACCGACGCCAGTGGCAAACAGATTCGCTCCGACCTAGTTATGAGCACTGTCATTATCGAAGCCGTCAGCTTGCCGGCGGCGAAGCGCATCGTTCGCGAGAAATATCCCAACGCGAACACTCGCGTCATCCCACTCGATTAATCGGGAAAATTCCGGGGTGCTTTCGCACAGGTGAAAACGATTTATACAATTTTAGGACAAACAGATGGGCCAAGCAAAACAACGCGGCAGTAGAGATGAACGAGCAGCCCAAGCTCTACAGAAAATCGAGGCGATCAAGCCCAAGTCAATTGTCTGCAACAATTGCAAGGCCGAGATTACCGATGTGCATACGACGGACGCGCGCGGCATGGTCGGTATTGAAGGCGCATTCGCTGGAATGTGCGACTGCGGTCACACTACCTGGGCAGTCGCCGGTCATCCGGACACCGTTGCGGGTCTGATGGAATCTCTGCACGAAACGACGGGCGGGGAGTCAATTGTCGGCTCGATGCCGATTAAACGAAACTGAAACGGAAAATCGCCTACTGCAATACCAAAGCCCGCCCCGAGCGGGCTGTGGCATTGAGAAGGTCGGGCGCGGTGCTAGGCCGATAAGGAAGCGAGTGACGAAATGGGACAGGCGAATGCACGCGGAACTAAGGCTGAACGAGTCGCTCAAGCGATTGCGCGAAAAGGAACAGTGACCATCACCAATCCTCTCACAGGGAAGCCGTTTGAAAAGACTCCGGACGGGATTTCGCTGGAAGGAGTGACGTTCCCAGATAAGGACGCGGCGTGGAAGTTCATTACTGAGCATTGGAAGAATCCCGTTGAAATGGCGGATGTTTCTGCTCACGCGGGTTAGGGAAACGGTATAAATCATTTATAAGGAAAACCCGCGCCTTATGGCGCAACTCGCTGGCAGGCAGCCAGCGAGTTGCCAGGGTTCGCGAAAACGAAAATGGTATAAATGATTTAGAATATTTATGAACAACATGAAATTGTCTGCCTTGCGCTTTGTGAAGGACAGCGCGGTGCTGGCCAGCGAGGGATATGCCCACAGCAGAGTCGCGCCACCTCCTCGGCGCTGGACGATCAATTCCGTCCGAATGATCGGCTGAAGAGGCAATGGATGGGGGCATCCCGTCTAAAACGACGCTGGGTTCCGTCGTACAGCAGATAATGCGTTGACCTTGTATCTGACTATCGGTCGTTCTTGATAATTCTGCGGCGGCGTTCCCGGCCGTCGCAGAGTCGGTGCGTCATCAGTTGACGCTCGTCGCGGGCACGGTGGCGCCTGCATCCGGCACCGCGCCGTCAATGTGGCGCAACACCGGCGTTGTGAATTCGAAGCGTTTGATCTCGCCGACCATCAGCACGTAGCACAACACGGTGACGGCGGCGTTGGCACCGACGAACACCAGCGCGCCGGCGAACGAGCCGGTCTCCTGCAGGATGTAGCCGATCACGATCGGCGTGGTGATGCCGGCCGTGTTGCCGAAGGTGTTGAACAGCGCGCCGCTCATGCCGCCGGCCTCCTTGGGCGAGGTGTCGGCCACCACCGCCCAGCCCAGCGCGCCGACGCCCTTGCCGAAGAAGGCCAGCGACATCACCAGCACCACCAGCCAGTCGGCGTCGACGTAGTTACAGACGATCATCGACATCGCCAGCAGCATGCCGCCGACGATGGGGGTCTTGCGCGCCATCGACAGCGACTTGCCGGACTTGATCATGCGGTCGGAGATCACACCGCCCAGCACGCCGCCAAGGAAGCCCGCCACCGCTGGCAGCGCCGCCACGAAGCCGGCCTTGAGGATCGTCATGTGGCGCTCGCTGACCAGGTAGACCGGGAACCAGGTCAGGAAGAAGTAGGTCAGCGTGTTGATGCAGTACTGGCCGATGTAGACGCCCAGCAGCATGCGGTTGCCCAGCAGCTGGCGGATGCAGGACCAGGTGTCGAGCGTGGTGGTGGCGACGGCCCTGTCCTTGCTCTCCAGGTCCACCAGCGCGCCGCCGGCCGCGATGTAGTCCAGCTCGGCCGCGTTGATGGCCGGATGATCCTTCGGCCCGTAGACCGTCTTGCGCCAGACCAGCGACATGACGATGCCCAGCCCGCCCATCACGTAGAACACGCTCTCCCAGCCGAAGCTGTGGACCAGCCAGCCCATCAGCGGCGCGAACAGCACCGTGGCGAAATACTGCGCCGAGTTGAAGATGGCCGCCGCCGTGCCGCGCTCGGCCGTCGGGAACCAGGCCGAGGCCAGCCGGCTGTTGCCGGGGAAGGAGGGCGCCTCGGCCGCGCCGATCAGCAGCCGCAGGCAGAACAGCGTGGACAGCGCGGCGGCGCCGGTCAGAAAGCCCACCGTGCCCATCAGCATGGTGAAGGTGGACCACAGGAAGATGCTGAAGAAATACGTGCGCTTGGAGCCGAAGCGGTCCAGCAGCCAGCCGCCCGGCAGCTGGGCCAGCACGTAGGACCAGGCGAAGGCCGAGAACACAAAGCCCATCTGCACGGGCGACAGGCCCAGCAGCTTCTTGAGCTCCGGCCCGGCGATGGCGATGGTGGCGCGGTCGGCGTAGTTGATGGTCGTGACGGCGAACAGGATGGCCAGTATCAGCCAGCGTACCCGGCTGGCCTTGGTCGGTTGAGGTGTCATGCGGTCTCCTTGCTATGATGGTTTTGCAGCGATCATAACTTAGATGTCAGACATCGTACAACTATATTGTGCGCAATTGACGCGCCCCCGCCTCCGTGCGACGATGCGGCCATGAGCAGCCTGTTTGAATGTAGTACGCTCGCGCCGGCGTGGTTTTGCCAACACCGCGACATTTTGCTGTATCTGGCGCCTTCCCTCGTGCTGGCCCTGCTGATCCGCGTCCTGTCGGCGCGGCATCCCATCTTTTTCCTGTTCACCGTGGCTGGCACCGTGTGCCATGAACTGGCGCATTTCGTGGCCGGCCTGCTGACCTATGCGCGGCCGGCCGCGTTCACCGTGATCCCGCGCAGGGTGGGGCACGGCTGGGAGCTGGGCTCGGTCAGGCTGACGCGGGTGCGCTGGTACAACGCCGCGCCGTCGGCGCTGGCGCCGTTCGTGGTGGTGCTGCTGCCGTTCGTGGTGGCGTGGTGGCGCACCCGCGCCGGGCTGCATTTCCAGTGGATAGATTTGGCGCTGGCGTTCGCCGTGGCGCCGCAGTTCCTGGCCTGCTGGCCGTCGACGGTCGACTGGAAGATCGCGCTGCGCTCCTGGCCGTACCTGCTGATCGCCGGCCTGCTGTGGTGGTCGATGTCCTACTGGTGGCCGCTGCTGCGGGCGCTCTGACGGCCACCGGGCGCGCTTAGTGCGCGCCGTTCAAGGGCTTGACGACGGCGTCCACCGCGACCTTGCTGCGAACCTTGTGTGCGTCTTCAAACTCCAGCGTCAGCGGGATCTTCTCGCCGTTGCTCAGCGGCTGCTTCAGCTGCATCAGCATCAGGTGGTAGCCGCCCGGCGACAGCTGGACCGGCTGGCCGGCGGGCAGCGCCAGGCCGTCGATCTGGCGCATGCGCATAACGTCGTCGGCCATCTTCATTTCGTGTACCTCGACCACGCCGGCCGCCGGCGAGCTGGCGCCGACCAGGCGGCTGTTCTGCACCGAGGTCAGCGTCATGAAGGCGCCGGTGGCTTTCTGCGAGGCCACGGTGCCGCGCACCCAGGCCTCGCTGACGGTCACTTGCGCGAACGCGGGCAGGGCGGCGAGGAGCATCAGGTAGATCATGCGTTTCATGAGAAGAGTTCTTTCAGGAAGCTGGTTTCTTTTTTGGGTTGCATCAGTTGGCGCAGATCGGCCGCGCATTGCTGGGCGGTTTGCTCGTGCTTGAAGGCCAGGCGGATCTTGCCGGCGGCATCGAACACGTAGGTGATGGCCGTGTGGTCCATTGTGTACGAGCTGCCGCTGGGGACTTTGCGGTAGAAAATCTTGAAGTCCTTGGCGGCCTTGGCGGTTTGCGCGGCGTCGCCGCGCAGGCCGACGAAGCCGGGATCGAAGGCGCGCATGTAGTCGGCCAGCAGCGCGGCGGTGTCGCGCTCGGGATCGACGGTGACGAACAGCACTTGCAGCCTGGCGCCGTCGGCGCCCAGCAGTTTCTTGATTTCGACGGCGCGCGACAGGGCGGTCGGGCAGACGTCCGGGCATTGCGTGAAGCCGAAGAACAGCAGCACGTATTTGCCTTTGAAGTCCTGCAGCGAGGCGGGCTTGCCGTCGCCGTAGAACAGGCGGAAGTCGGGGCCGATGCTGCTGCCGGTGATGTCGATGCCGGTGTAGGCCGGCGCCGCGGCATGCGCGGCCAGCGGCAGTGTGGCCGCCGCGGCCAGCGCGGTGAGTAGGGTACGGCGTTGCATGGTTGATCCTGTGAGTCGTTGAACAGGCGCACGCCGGCCGTCGCCGGTGCGGCGCGGTGGCATGCGGATTTAACGGGAGGTCAAGCCAGGGCGGGCGGCCCGCGCGGCTGCGCGCTGGACCAGTTGAACAGCGGGGTGGGGGATTGGTAGTGCAGCGCCGGATAGGCGTCGTGGCCGCGCAGCACGGTGAGCGCGGACGACGGCGCCGGCGGCGGCGCGCAGGTGTCGGCATGGGTGGCGCACAGCGCGCAATGCTTGATCGCGTGCGTGGCCGGATCGCCCGGCGCGGGCTTGGCCGGCGCGCCGCTGCTGCAAATTTCCAGCGCCAGCGGATCGCGCTCCAGCGCGGCCATCGCGTGGCCGATCGCCGGGGCGAACAGGTTCAGCACGATCGCCATGCAGACGATCAGGCTGTAGCCGCGCCGGTGCTTCAGAAATTTGCCCATGGCGCGATTATAGGGCAAAGCCGGCGCCGGCGCAGCTTACCTCAGCGCGAGGCGGGGCGCGGCGTGGGCATCGCCCAGCTTGAAGATCCGCACCACTTGCTCCAGGTCGGATGCCTGGTCCTGCAGCGCATGGGCCGCCGCCGCCGCTTCCTCGACCAGCGCGGCGTTCTGCTGCGTGACCTGGTCCATCTGCGCGATCGCCTCGTGCACCTGGCCGATGCCGGCGCGCTGCTCTTCGCTGGCGCTGCTGATCTCGGCCATGATGTCGGTCACGCGGCGCACGCTGACCACCACTTCCTGCATCGTCGTGCCGGCCCGCGCCACCTGCTCGCTGCCGGTTTCGACCTTGCCCACCGAATCGTCGATTAGCGCCTTGATTTCCTTGGCCGCCGTGGCCGAGCGCTGCGCCAGGTTGCGCACTTCCGAGGCCACCACCGCGAAGCCGCGGCCCTGCTCGCCGGCGCGTGCCGCTTCCACGGCCGCGTTCAGCGCCAGGATGTTGGTCTGGAAGGCGATGCCGTCGATGACCGAAATGATGTCGACGATCTTGCGCGAGGACTGGTTGATCGAGCCCATGGTGTCGACCACCTGCGCCACCACTTCGCCACCCCTGGCGGCGATGCCGGACGCGGCCAGCGCCATCTGGTTGGCCTGCGCGGCGTTGTCGGCGTTCTGCTTGACGGCGCTGCTGAGCTGCTCCATCGACGCGGCGGTCTCCTCCAGGCTGGAGGCCTGCTCTTCGGTGCGCGACGACAGGTCGAGGTTGCCGGCGGCGATCTCGTTGGAGGCGGTGGCGATCTGCTCGGCGCCCAGGCGCACCCGGCCGACCACGCCCGACAGGTTCTGGCTGATGCCGTTCAGGGCGCGCAGCACGCGGCCGATCTCGTCCTTGTTGTCGATGGCCAGTTGCACGTCCAGGTCGCCCTGGGCGATGCGGGCCGCGGCCGCTTCGGCGCGGGCCAGCGGGCGCGTGACGTTGGCGCGCACCAGCAGGAACAGGACCACGGCGAACAGCGCCAGCGACACCAGGCCCAGCAGGGCGTAGCGGTTGCGCAGCTGGCCCGCTTCGTGGGTGATCTCCTCGGTGTAGGTGCCGCCGACGATCAGCCAGTTCCATGGCTTGAAGGTGTGGAACTCGACCATCTTGTCGCGCGGCGCGGCGCCGGCGCTGTCGGACCAGGCGTAGCTCATCGCGCCTTTCTGTTGCGCCAGCATGTCCTTGACGAAGGGACGGCCGTCGCTGCTCTGGCTGTCGATCAGGTTCTCGCCTTCCTTGGCCGGATGCACCAGCGCCGTGCCCTGCGCCTTGCCGGGCGCCGCGTTGAGCACGTAGATGTAGCCGGTGTCGCCGATCTTGATGGCCTTGATTTTTTCCTTCAGCATGGCCATGTTCTTCGAGATGTCCAGGCCGATGAACAGCACGCCGATCACCTGGCCGCGCTCGTCCTTGATGGGATCGTACTGCGTGATGTACTGCTTGCCGAACAGCGTGGCCAGGCCGATGTAGTTGCCGCCGGCGCGCAGCGGCGCGTAGCTCGGGTGGGCGTGGTCGAGCTGGGTGCCGACCGCGCGCTCGCCGTTTTCCTTCTTCAGCGAGGTGCTCACGCGCACGAACTCCTCGCCGCTGGCGGCGAAGATGGTGGCGACCACGCCGGTGTCGGCGGTGAACTTGTCGGGGATGGCGAAGTCCAGGTTCAGCGCGCGGCCGTCGTGCTTGAGCGTGGGCGTGGGCTTGCCGCCGATGTCGACCGTGGCGCCGGCGTCCAGCGTGAACTTGCCGTCGCCGAAGCCGGCCGCGAACAGGCGGGCAAAGCTCGACGCCTCGTTGGTCATGGCGGTGTTGAACACCTCGACGGTGTTGGCGATGCCGCCCAGCGTGTTGGCGACGTTGGCCTTGGCGCGCTCGGTCAGCATGGCCGAAGTGCTCATGTTGATCAGGCTCAGCAACATGGCCAGGATGACGGCGATCAGGCCGAAAGTGAAAACGGAAATCTTGGTGCCGACGCCCCAGTCGCGGGGGGTCATAGTAAAGGTTTGCATGTGCTTATCAGGTCTAGGTACTGCGGATTGAGGGCTCGAAGGCGAGCATGCTCCAGCGGAGCGACTGCGTGAGGACATCAGGGCGCCTCACGGGTCGAGGCGAACGGGCGCTGCCGGAGTGCTGCGTGGCGGGCCGTCAAAAAACAACAGAGCGGCATGATATCACAGTTTTGCTGCATGGCAACATCGATGCCTGTGGGGTATTTCAGGCCCGCTTAAGCTTGCGCAGGGACACTGCAAACTCCCAGAGCCTGGGTGCGGTGCTATCCTGTAGAATGGAATGGCAGGCAGGAGCACTGCGCAGGACGATATTGATAACACTACGTTTCGGAGTAAGCCGATGAAGAAGCAAATGCTGTTGGTGGCCATTTTAGCGGCGCTGTCGGCGCAGGCCGGCGCCGCCGTGCCGGAAAAAGCCGCGGCGGAGACCGTGCTCAAACCCCAGCCTGGCCAGGCCCAGGCGGCCGTATGGGCCTCGCGGGTGCTGACCAAACTGCATTACAAGTCCACCCCGCTGGACGACGCCATGTCGGAAAAAATCTTCGACCGCTATTTTAAATCGCTGGATTCGGAAAAACTGTTCTTCACCCAGGCCGACCTCGACCAGTACGCCATCGTGCGCACCCGCCTGGACGACGCCATCAACGGCGAGAACCTCAGCGTGCCGTTCGCCATCTACAACCTGTACCAGCAGCGCTTCAACGAGCGCATCGCGTACGCGCGCGAACTGCTCAAGACCAAGCCCGACTTCAGCCTCGACGACAGCTACCAGTACGACCGCGAGAAGGCCGACTGGGTCAAGAGCGACGCCGAGATGAAGGAACTGTGGCGCAAGCGCGTCAAGAACGACTGGCTGCGCCTCAAGCTGGCCGGCAAGGACGACAAGGGCATCCGCGAGACGCTCGACAAGCGCTACGAGAACTACATCAGCCGCTCGCGCAAGCTGACCAATGAGGACGTGTTCCAGATCTTCATGAACGCCTACGCCATGTCGATCGAGCCGCACACCAACTACCTGGGCCCGCGCGCGTCGGAGAACTTCGACATCGCCATGCGCCTGTCGCTGGAAGGCATAGGCTGCGTGCTGCAGACCCGCGACGAATACACGGTGGTGCGCGAAGTGGTGCCGGGCAGCCCGGCCGGCTTGTCGGGCAAGATCAAGGTCGGCGACAAGATCCTCGGCGTGGCCAAGGACGACAGCTCGCCGATGACCGAGGTGCTGGGCTGGCGCATCGACGACGTGGTCGCGCTGATCCGCGGGCCCAAGGATTCCACCGTGCGGCTCGACATTCTGCCGGCCGACGCCGGCGTCGACGGCAAGCACGCGCTGGTGTCGCTGGTGCGCAAGAAGATCAGCATGGAGGAGCAGTCGGCCAAGAAGTCCATCCTGGAAGTCAAGGATGGCACGGCCAAGCGCCGCATCGGCGTGATCTCGCTGCCGACCTTCTACCAGGACTTCGAGGCCAGCCGCAAGGGCGACAAGGACTACAAGAGCGCCACCCGCGACGTGGCCCGCCTGCTGGGCGAGCTGAAGAGGGAAAAAGTCGACAACGTGCTGATCGACCTGCGCAACAACGGCGGCGGTTCGCTGGCCGAGGCGGTGCAGCTGACCGGCCTGTTCATCGACAAGGGCCCGGTGGTGCAGCAGCGTAACAGCGACAACAAGATCGAAGTCGAAAGCGACACCAACCCGGGCATGGCCTGGGATGGCCCGCTGGGCGTGCTGATCAACCGTGGTTCGGCCTCGGCCTCCGAGATTTTCGCGGCCGCGATCCAGGATTACGGCCGTGGCGTCATCATCGGCGAGCCGAGCTTCGGCAAGGGCACGGTGCAGACCATCTTCGGCCTGGACCGCTTCTCGCAGAACGACAAGGTGCATTACGGCGAGCTGAAGATGACCATCGCCCAGTTCTTCCGCATCAACGGCGGCACCACCCAGCTGCGCGGCGTCACGCCCGACATCAAGCTGCCGACCATGGCCGATTCGGACACCTTCGGCGAGTCGAGCTACGACAACGCCTTGCCGTGGACCTCGATCAAGCCGGCGGTCTACATCCCGGCCGGCGAGTTGAAGGAAATCCTGCCGCTGCTGGACAAGAAGCACGAGGCGCGCGTGGCCAAGGACAAGGACTTCCAGTACCTGACCGAGGACATCGCACTGGTCAAGAAGCAGCGCAAGGACAACCTGATCTCGCTCAACGAGGCGGTGCGCCGCAAGGAGCGCGACGCCCAGGAAGCCCGCGCCAAGCTGCGCGAGGCGCGCCTGCTGTCGACCACGCCGGGTGCGGACGATCCGGTGTTGCTGCCGGATCCGAAGGACGTGCTGAACAAGGCGATCTCGGCCAAGCCTGCCAACGGCAAGACGGCGCCGGTGCCGAAGGTGGCGGCGGTCAAGGGCGCGCTGCGCACCGACGACGGCCTGCAGGGCGACGAGCGCTCGCTGACGGCCGAGCTGGACGCGGAAAAGGCCGCCAAGGCCGCCAAGGACGTGCTGCTGAACGAAGCGGTCCACATCCTGGCCGACGAGGTGGGACTGCTGAAAACCGACACCCGCATGGCCTCGCGCGTGCTGCCGTACGCGATGGACGCCAACAAATAAGCTGTTGAACACAACCGGGCCCCGTGCATGTCGCGGGGCTTTTTTTTTAGTTATTCACGGTGTGTATTTCTGCTATTGCCAATATAAATTGGACCTATATGCCGCGATGCAGCATCATTCACCTGTCTCCTCTATCTCCTCCAAGGAAATAGATTCAGCCCGCTAACTTAGCGGGCTTTTTTTTTCTTGTGGGGTTTAATAAGCACTTGGCCCATTCCTTTTAACACCCAAGACTTAGCCATATTATTCCGTACCGCAACAAGGCTCATAGTTGGTTGCTATGCGTTTGATGCGCGCCCCACAATCGGTTGTCACTTGACAACCGATTGCCATGCCACTAGGATTGGAGATATGGATGGCTCGTACTGCGCACCCGAAAAAGGAAGTTGAGGATGCTCTTAAACATGCTGAAGCAAACGGCTGGCGCGTTGAAGTAGGTGGCAGCCACGCGTGGGGGAAGATTTATTGCCCTTACAACGATGATGAATGTCGTTGTGGCGAGTACTGTATCACCTCGGTGTGGAGCACTCCCAAAAATGCGGGCAACCACGGCAAAGCTCTCAAGCGTGTGGTTGATAACTGCACCACGCATAAGAAAAAAACTGATGATGCCGCTAAGGAGTAGCGATGGAATTTACTTTCAAACTCAACTATCAATTATCCAGTGACGACGCCAATCCGGATGAATTGGTTGAGCGGCTGGGTGAGGCTGGCTGCGATGATGCTTTGGTTGGCATTGGCCAACCGGGTCGCATTGCGCTGGAATTCACGCGTGAAGCTGACAATGCATTTGCTGCGCTGACTAGTGCACTTGCGGATGTCAAAATGGCTATTCCCACCGCAAAACTTATCGAGGCGGGTCCTGACTTAGTTGGCCTCACAGATATCGCAGATGTGGTTGGCGTTACTCGACAGAACATGCGCAAACTCGCGATCACCAATTTTTCGACCTTTCCAGCTCCAGTACATGAAGGAAGCTCCGCATTATGGCATCTCATAGATGTTTTGCGCTGGATGTTGCCGCGCGGGGGCTACAAAGTGGACCAAAGTACGGTTGATATCGCAACGACCGCCAAGCAGCTTAACCTGGCCAAGCAAAATCAGCAGCTTGAGCCTGAAGTACTTCGTCAAGTTCAGGGGTTGTTGGTGTAAGTTGTGCCCTCTCGCTCTAGACGGATGCAGAAATAGCAGTTGGGCTGTTTGCCTAACTGCTATTTTTCATTGGATTGAGATAGTTGTTCCTAGTCTCGGTTAGAAGGTGATAGTTTGCTATCGATTTCATAGTTTTAATTGTGTTTATTAATGATGTTGAGATGGCTATAGTGACTGAACATCAATTAAACCAGGAGACGTCACCATGAACCCACTGCACACCCCGGCCCGCGCACTGATGCTGGCCTTACCTCTGATCGCCGGCGCCGCCGCCGGCACCACGCTGACGCGCGACAACGGCGCCCCGGTCGGCGACAACCAGAATTCGCAGACGGCCGGCCCCAACGGCCCGGTGCTGCTGCAGGACGTGCAACTGATCCAGAAGCTGCAGCGCTTCGACCGCGAACGGCAGCCGGAGCGGGTGGTGCACGCGCGCGGCACCGGCGCCTACGGCGTGTTCGTGGCAGAGCAGGACCTGTCCGCGCTGACCCGCGCCGCCGTGTTCCGCCCCGGTACGCAGACGCCGGTGTTCGTGCGCTTCTCCAGCGTCATCCACGGCAACCATTCGCCGGAAACGCTGCGCGATCCACGCGGCTTCGGCACCAAGTTCTACACCAGCGAAGGCAACTGGGATCTGGTCGGCAACAACCTGCCGATCTTCTTCATCCGCGACGCCATCAAGTTCCCGGACATGGTGCATTCGCTCAAGCCCGCGCCGGACAGCAACATCCAGGACCCGAACCGTTTCTTCGACTTCTTCTCCCACCAGCCGGAAGCTACCCACATGCTGACGCGCGTGTATTCGGACTTCGGCACCCCGGCCAGCTACCGCGAAATGGACGGCAACAGCGTGCACGCCTATAAATTCGTCAACGCCCAGGGGCAGATCCACTACGTGAAATTCCACTGGAAGAGTCTGCAAGGGCAGAAGACCCTCAGCGCCAAGGAAGCGTCGGCCATCCAGGCCACCGAGTTCAACCACATGACGCGCGACCTGATCGGCGCCATCCAGCAAGGCAACTTCCCGCGCTGGGATCTGTACGTCCAGACGCTGACGCCGGCGCAACTGGCCGCGCTGGACTTCGACGGCCTGGACGCCACCAAGACCTGGCCCGGCGTGCCGGAAGTGAAGGTCGGCAGCATGACGCTGAACAAGAACCCGGACAACGTGTTCCTGGAAACCGAGCAGTCGGCGCTGGCGCCGTCCAACCTGGTGCCCGGCATCGAGGCCTCTGAGGACCGCCTGCTGCAGGGCCGCCTGTTCTCATACGCCGACACCCAGCTGCACCGGATCGGCGCCAACGGCCTGCAACTGCCGGTCAACCGTCCGCGCACCGCGGCGGCCAACTACAACCAGGACGGCGCGCAGAACAGCGGCAGCCGCAAGGGCGACGTCAACTATCAGCCCAGCGAGCACGCGGCCCTGGCCGACGATGCGCAATACAAGTCCAGTCAGCTGCCGTTGAGCGGCGCCACGCAGCAGGCCCGCATCGTCAAGACGCAGAACTTCAAGCAGGCCGGGGATTTCTATCGGTCGCTGAACGCGCAGCAGCAGGCCAACCTGGTGAGCAACCTGGCGGGCGACTTGGGGCAGGTGAAGGATGACGGCGTGAAATACACCATGCTGTCCTACTTCCAGAAGGCCGACGCCGGCTATGGCCGAGCGCTGGCAGCCGCTTTGAAGGCCGACAGCGCCCGTGTCGCCCAACTGGCGGCACAGTTGCGCGATTGAGGCGCCGGCATTGCGCGGGCTGGTAGCTCTTGCCATTAAGATCAGGTAGAATATTTTCTTCTGATCAACTTTTAGGCTTCTGCAACGTGACTCCCAGCCAATTCAAGCTAATCGCCGTCGCCCTTGCCGTGGGCGGCGCCTTGGGTGGGGGCGGAGCGGCCTACATCCTGACGCATCCGCCGGGCGCCGGCGCGGGCCTGGCCAAGCCCGCCGTTCCGCAAGGCACGCAACCGCACTGGCGCGCCCGCGTGACCAGCATCGCCGGCGACGGCATGCCGGGCGCGAACAACGGGCGCGGGCGCAGCACCCGCTTCGCCGACCCGTTCGGCGTGGCGGTCGACAGTGCCGGCAATGTCTACGTGGCCGACGGCGGCGACAACAACCGCATCCGCAAGATCGCCCCGGACGGCACCACCACCACGCTGGCCGGCGCGGTCGAGGGCTACGCGGAAGGGGCGGGCAAGGCGGCCGCGTTCAACACGCCGTCCGGCCTGGCGATCGACGCCGCCGGCAACCTGTATGTGGCCGACACCGGCAACAACGCCATCCGCAAGATCACGCCCGACGGCACGGTCAGCACGCTGGCTGGCGACGGCCTGGCGGGCGACAAGGACGGACGCGGCGCGGCGGCCCAGTTCAACGGCCCGGTTGGCGTCGCGGTGGACGCGGCCGGCGTGGTCTACGTGGCCGACACCTACAACGACCGCATCCGCCGCATCGCGCCCAACGGCGACGTCACCACCGTGGCCGGCGGCGGCCGCGCCGGCGATGTGGACGGCCCGGGCGCGCAGGCGCTGTTCAACGGACCCACCGGTCTGGCGCTCGGCGCCGCCGGCGAGCTGTACATCGCCGACACCGGCAACCATGCCATCCGCAAGCTGGGCAAGGACGGCAGCGTGAGCACCATTGCCCAGGCCAAGGACGGCGAACGCGCGCCGCTGCTGCAATCGCCGATAGGGCTGGCACGCACGGCGGACGGTTTCCTCTACGTGACCAGCAACGCCCACGGCCGCCTGGCGCAGATCACGCCGGCCGGCGAGGTGCTGGCGCTGGAAGACGTCGACCATCCGGCCCAGCCGGGCTATGGCGCCGACGGCGGCGTGCGCTTCTACGCGCCGCGCGGCCTGGCGCTGGCGCGCGACGGTTCGCTGTACGTGGCCGACAGCGCCACCTACCGCCTGCACCGCGTGGCGCCGGCGCTGGACGGCGAGGCGGGCGCGCCAGACGAGCCCTTGTCCGGCATCCCGGCGCACGGCGCCACCATGCTGTGGCCGGTCAAGCCGCAGGACAAGCCGCACGAAGTGGTCGGCCTGATGGGCGAGGTGCGCGGCAACTTCGACGGCGAAAGCCGCGACCATTTCCATTCCGGCCTCGACGTGCAGGCCGCGATCGGCACGCCGGTGCTGGCTGTCACCGCCGGCAAGATCAGCGATCCGCTCGCCAGCTGGGGCTACGGCGAGCTGTCGGAAGGGCTGGCGCTGGACGGCATGCGCTACATCCACATGCGCGTGGGGCGCGGCGCCAACGACAAGCCGCTCGACCCGCGCTTCCAGCTGCTGAAGGACGAGAAGGGCGTGCCGTCGGCGGTGCGCGTCAAGCGCGGCACCCGCTTCGTGGTGGGAGAAACGCTGGGCACGGTCAACCGCATGGCCCATGTGCACCTGGACTATCTGCCCAACGGCGACGCGCTCAATCCGCTGTCGCTGCCGTTCGTGGACCTGGAAGACACCATCGCGCCGCACATCCAGAGCATCACGCTGACCGACAGCAGCGGCAAGCCGCTCAAGGACAAGGTGGACGGCCGCCTGCTGGTGCCGCGCAGCCTGGGCGAGGTGCAGATCGTGGTCGACGCCTACGACCAGATGAACGGCGACCAGGCGCGCCGCCGCCTCGGCCTGTACAAGCTGGGCTACCAACTGCTGAACGCCGACGGCGAGATCATCCCCGGCATGGAGCAGCCGCTGATCACGCAGCTCTACGACCGCCTGCCGCGCAACCGCGACGCCGTCAAGCTGGCCTACGCGGCCACCAGCGGCATCACGGTGCACGGCGCGGCGGAGACGCGCTTCTCCTACGCCATCAACAACACGCTCATCCATGGCAAGCTGACGCCGGGCGGCTGGAAGGTCGGCGCCCTCGGCCCCGGCAACTACACGCTGCGCATCACCGCCGAGGACTACGCGGGCAACGCCGCCACCAAGGGGCGCGATGTGCTGATCACCGTAGACTGAGCCGCATGCCGGAAAACGCTATACAATTGCCACAAAAATAATTGAGGCATTTATGCAATTGCTGTTTTCCCTGTTGGGCACCGAGATCCTCACCGCGCTCGGCATGCTGTACCTGATGCTGGGCATGGCGTCGCTGGGCGTGGGCGTCAAGCTGCGCGCGCGGCCGCACAGCCAGCTGCGCGACCAGGTCAACGCCTGGTGGTGGATCTTCCCGGTGGTGACCGTCAGCCTGCTGCTGCATCCGTTCGGGGCGACGCTGCTGGCGATGCTGATCGGCGTGCTGGCCTTGCGCGAGCTGGCGCCGTTTGCCGGCCGCGCCTTCGTGGTGCCGGCCGCCGTCGTGTTCGAGGCCGCGCTGTTGCTGCCGGCGCCGGTGGCCATGACGGCGCTGCCGCTGGCCATCGCGTTGAAGGCCGCCTTCTATTTCCGCAACCGCAGCGGCGCGGCGCTGGCGTGGCTGTTGTGGCTGGTGCTGTGCTACAGCTGCCGCTTCCTGCCGCTGTACGACAGCCTGCCGCTGGACGCCCACGCTCGCTTGGCCTGGCTGTTCTACCTGTACGTGCTGACCGCGCTGAACGACGTGGCCCAGTTCATCAGCGGCACCATCTTCGGCCGCCACCGCATCGCGCCTGGCATCAGCCCGAACAAGACCTGGCAGGGACTGCTGGGCGGCGTGGTCGCGACCACCGCGCTGTCGCTGGCGCTGGGCGGCTATCTGCACCTGGCCGGCGCCGCGCAGCTGGCGGCGTGCGCGCTGCTGCTGTCGCTGGGCGGCTTCTGCGGTGACCTGATGTTCTCGGCCGCCAAGCGGGCGCTGGGCGTCAAGGATTTTTCGCAGCTCATTCCCGGCCACGGCGGCATTCTCGACCGGGTCGACAGCCTGGTCGTGACCGCGCCGCTGCTGTACTTCCTCATCACTCATTTCCTGGAAAAATAATATGAAAGCTGAACGCTCACTGGCATGGCGCACCACCGAATCCGGTTTCGACTGCAACGACGGCGTGCGCCTGTTCTACCGCGCCTGGCAGCCGCTGGCGCCGCGCCAGGACGGCCCGCAGCGCGCGCTGGTGTTCCTGCATCGCGGCCACGAACATTCGGGCCGCATCCAGCCGCTGGTCGAGCAGTTCGGCTACACGCAGGACTGGGCCTTCGCCTGGGACGCGCGCGGCCACGGCTACTCGCCCGGCGAGCGCGGCGACGCGCCCAGCTTCGAGGCGCTGGTCGAAGACTTCGACACCTTCATCGGCCACATCGCCGCTACCTACGGCATCGCGCCGGAGAACATCCTGGTGGTGGCCAACAGTGTCGGCGCGGTGATCGCCGCCACCTGGCTGCACGATTACGCGCCGCGCGTGCGCGGCGTCATCATGGCCGCCGCCGCGTTCGACATCAACCTGTATGTGCCGCTGGCTAAGCCGGCGCTGCGTTTCGCCCGCTGCTTCAAGCCGGATCTGTTCGTGACCAGCTACATCCGTCCCGGCATGCTGACCCATTCGGCGCAGGAGGCGGCCGCCTACGCCGCCGATCCGCTGATCGCCAAGGCCATCTCCGCCTGCGTGCTGCTAGGCCTGGCCGACACCGCGCGGCGCATCGTGCAGGACGCCGCCGCCATCGATACGCCGGTGCTGATGCTCACCGCCGGCAAGGACTACGTGGTCAAGGAAGGCCCGCAGCAGGACTTCTACCAGCGCCTGTCGTCGCCGTTGAAGCGCTACGTGCATCTGCCGGAAGCCTTCCACGCGCTGTTCTACGAGCAGGACACCAGCGTGGCGCTGGCGGCCAGCCGCGAGTTCGTCGAGCAGTGCTTCGAGCGCGCGCCGCTGGCGCCGTCGCACTATCTGAGCGCGGATCGCGACAGCCACAGCGCCCGCCAGTACGCGGCGCTGCAGGCGGGCCAGAGCTGCGGCCCGCTGACCAAGGCGTGGTTCGGCATGCAGCGCGTGATGCTGGGCATGATGGGGCCAGTCAGCAACGGCATGAAGATCGGTTTGCAGCACGGCTTCGATTCCGGCGCCTCGCTCGATTACGTGTATCGCAACCAGGCCGGCGGCCGCTTCCTGTTCGGTGGGATGATGGACCGCGGCTATCTGGACGCGGTGGGCTGGCGCGGCATCCGCCTGCGCAAGCGCCAGCTGCAGCAGATGCTGGGTGAGCGCATCGCCGCGCATCGCGGCACGGCGCCGCTGCGCATCCTGGACGTGGCGGCCGGCTCCGGACGCTACGTGCTGGAGACCATCAAGCGCTTCCAGGACCGCGATATCGAAGTCACGCTGCGCGACTACACCCAGCACAATCTCGATCAGGCGCGCGCGCTGGCGGATCAGTTGCAGCTGCAAGCCAAGGTCGATTACCAACTGCGCGACGCCTTCAGCGCCGGCAGCTACCGCGCGGAGGAGGGCGAGTACGACATCGTCATCGTCTCCGGGCTGTATGAGCTGTTCTGCGAGAACGCGCCGGTGGCGACTTCGTTGCAGGGCATCGCCAGCGTGCTGCGCGCCGGCGGCTACTTGATCTACACCGGTCAGCCATGGCACCCGCAGCTGGACATGATCGCGCTGACCTTGACCAGCCACCAGGGCAAGCCGTGGCAGATGCGCCCGCGTCCGCAGGCGGAGATGGATGGGCTGGTGGCGCATGCTGGCTGCCGCAAGATCGCCACCCGCATCGGACTGGAAGGGATCTTTACGGTGTCGCTGGCGCAGAAGCCCGCAGCGCCTGCCGCAGGCGATTGACGACCGTCCACGCGGACAGGGCGATCACCAGCGCCAGGACGCCGTTCATCAGCAGCGGGGCGGCGCCGTAGGCGATCAGCAGGCCGAGAAGGCCGAACCAGAAGGCGCGGTCGCTCTTGCCCATCGGGCCGTCGAAGCGGCGCGCCGCGCCCACGCTAAGCGCCAGCACGCCGGCGAATTCGGCCAGCAGCGCGGCCGCCACGGCCAGCACCACCAGCGGCGCGTGCAGCGCCAGCATGAAGGGCAGGTACAGCGCCACGTCCGACACCTGGTCGCAGATTTCGTTGAGCAGCGTGCCGAGGCGCGTCTTCTGGCCGGTGGCGTTGGCCAGCATGCCGTCGATGGCGTTGAGCGCCATGCGCAGCAGCAGGAACAGGGCCAAGCCGGCCCACAGGCCCGCGCGTTGCGGCTGCGTCGCCAGCGCCGCACCGTAGGCCACCGACAGCAGCATGGTCGCCAGCGTGATCTGGTTGGGTGTGACGCGGCAGCGCACCAGGGCGCGCATCAACGGTTGCAGCAGTTGCTGGAATTGCGGTTTCAGCTGGTAGATCGAAAAGCTCATTACGGGTATTGCTCCTTGTAGAGTTGGGCGATTTGGCGGCTGCGCCGGTAGCCCATGGCGCAGTGCAGGTAAATGGCGCGGCCTTGTGCCGCATGCGCGCGGATGGCGGCCAGGATGGGGCGGGCCGATTGCGCATCCGGCGCGTGCAGGTCGAGCAGCGGGAAGTGATGATAGCTGCGATGCCGCAGCGTGCGCGTCTCGCTCAATTCATTGGACAGGTCGATGACGGCGCAATCGGCCGGCAGTTGCGCGGCTTCGGCGTCGGTCAGGCGGCGGCCCACCCACAGCTTATCGCTGTGCCGCGTGAACGGCGGGCGGTGGCGCTCGTGCCAGCGCACCAGCTGCCATGTGAGCAGGTAGCCGCACAGGTAGGGCGCGTACATCGCCCAGATCCACAGCGGATAGCGGCCGTCGCGCTTGTGCAGGAAGGCGGCGTGGCGGCGATAGTAGGCGCGCGCCACCAGCAGCAGGCTGGCCGCCAGGTACAGCCACCACGGGCCGCCCAGCGCGAACCAGGCCAGCAGCGCCAGTCCCGCCAGCACGGTGTAGTAGAAGGCCACCGGCTTGCGCACGTCGCCGTCGGACGGCAGCAGGTGCAGCGCCAGCGCGCCCAGCGCGGCGCCGCCGGCCACGTCGAGCGCGTGGTGCTGGTAGGTGAACACGGTGCTGAGCGCGACCAGCATCAGCCACGCGGCCAGTGCGGCGCGCAGGAGCGCCGATGTGGTGGCGGTGCGCAGCGCGGCCCAGAAGATCAGGCAGTACGCCACGTGTAGCGACGGCAGCTGGTTGTAGGGCTGGTCCATCGCGGCCAGTTGCGCGAACAGCCAGGCGGGCAGCGCGTCGTCGACGGCGGGGCGGGGCAGCGAGAAGCGCAGCGGCCAGGCGGCGAAGATCAGGCAGGCGGCGATGGTGGCGAACGCGGTGCGGCGGCTCAATGCGGACAGCCCGGCGCGGTCGCGCACCAGCAGAAAACTCAGCACGAAGAACAGGCCGGACGTCATGTACGGCAGCACCATCCACGGCAGGAAGGGCAGCGCCGCTTCCCACGCCATCGCGACGTTGCCGACGTCATGCTGACGTTGCGCGAGGTGGTTGGTCAGCGGGTAGCAGATGCCGAACAGCGCGCCGTTGAGGGCAAGCTGGGTCAGGCGCTGCGGCGTGCTTGGCCGGTTCATTGTCTGGCTGTCCTTGTTGATAACGATGTAATTGAGGCATTATGTCACGCATGAGCAATGCAGCGCGAGACCCACGATATCAACGATGCATGGTGCTGGCCGGAGGCGGCTTCCGCTTCGGCTACTACCTCGGCATGCACGCGGCGGCCGTCGACGCGGGCCAGGAGCCGGACCTGCTGCTGGCCACCTGCGGCGGCGCGGTGGCCGGCGCCATCATCCGCAATCTGCCCGACAGCGCGGCGCGCAAGGCGTGGCTGGCGTCGCCGCAGATGTATGAATTTTTCCGCGGCCTGCGATCCGGCCCGCGCGCCACGCCGCTGCGCGCGCTGGCCAGCATCGCGCTGCGGCGGATGAACGGCGCGAGGGCTGCGCGTATTCCCGATCTGTTCAACGATTATCTGTTCGAGATTCCGCCGGTGCTGCCGCTGCCGCCCGAGCCAGTGAGCGTGGCCGCGACGGCGCCGCCTTCCGCATCGGCGACTGCGCCTGTCGGAGCTGGGCCGGCCCTGGCCATCGTCGGCGGTCGGCTGCTGTTCGGCGCCGGCGAAGCGGGCCAGATGCGGCAGGGCCGCGCCATCTATCGCGTTACACTGTTTGGCGATAAGCGTATCGCCACGCTGGCGGCCGGCCAACCATCCGCCATCGGCCGCGACGGCTGGACCGACGCCGTCGCGCACGACCTCGCGATCGACACCACGATGTCGCTGGCCGACGCGGCCCGCATCTCGATAGCCGACATGGTCTACTTCCGCTGTCAGTCCGCCGGCGGCGCGGACTACACCGGCGGCGCCATCGACCTGTTCCCGATTGAGCTGGCGCGCTGTCTCGCGCGCCACGTCAGCATGGAAATGAAGCAGTCCTACGACCAGCTGACGGCCGTTCCGGCCTTGCGTGCGGTGTTCGGCTTCGACGCCAATGCGCGCCTGCGCCATGTGCACGGCCAGCCGGCCGACGTCTGGATCGACACCTCCGACGTCAGCCGGTCCTTGCGCGGCACTGGTGTACAGAAGCGCATCGCGTGGCGCGCCAACCGCGTGCAGCTGGTGGCGCCGGCCACTTACGAACGCTACGCGGCCGACGTGGAAGCCCAATGGCAGTATGGCTACCGGCGCGCACAGGAAGCCTACGCGCTGGCCGCGCAAGGCCAACGCGCCGCGATGCGCAACGCAACCCGACATAACAAGGCAACAGCATGAACGTAATGATCATCGGCGGCACCAGCGGCATCGGCCTGGGACTGGCGCAGCACTACTGGCGGCAGGGAGCGCGCGTCGCCATCTGCGGGCGGCATCCGGACAAGCTGGAAGGCTCGCTGCTGCTGCGCGAGGACCGCGTCAGCGTGCACGCCTGCGACATCGCCGACCGCGCCGCCGTGGCGCGCACGGTGGCCGCGTTCGCGGAACTGGACCTGTTGATCGTCACCGCCGGCCAGTACACCGACGCCGCCGCCATCGCGCGCGATCCCGCCAGCACCTTGCCGGTGTTGCGCGTGAACGTGGGCGGCCTCGATCATGCCTTCAGCGCCGCCGCCGACGCGATGATGGCGCGCGGCGGGCGAGGGCAGCTGGTCGCGGTGGCGTCGATCGCCGGCTTGCAGCGGGACTATCCGGGCGGCTCGCTGTACAGTGCCAGCAAGCGCGCCGCCATCGCCATCTGCGACGCCTACCGCAAGGCGCTGGCGCCGTTCGGCATCGGCGTCACCGTGATCGTGCCAGGCTACGTCGACACGGCCCGCCTGCGCGAGTTGAACAACGGCGACGCCAGCGGCAAACCCTTCCTCATGCCGGAGCAGGAGGCGGTGCGGCGCATCGCAGCCGCCATCGAACGGCGCGACGAGCGCTGCGTCTTCCCGTGGCAGATGCATGCGCTGGTCGGCGTCTTCAACCGCTTGCCGGCCTTCCTCAAAAGCTTCCGCAAAAAGTAAGCACGCGCACGCTTGCGCATCTTCGTTGACAAAAAATATTAATAAGAATATATTTTGAGGACGAAATTGGAATCGTTTCCAATTTCGTTTGGCGACAGATTCCGGGCAAGCGGGCCGTGCCTCGTCCCATGCTCCTGACCGCAGACGGAATAGCGCGAACCGGACGCCCGTCCGGTTCGAATGTGGAAGTATGGATACGAGGAGACATACATTGTGAATAAACAGAAATTCGTTTTGTCCGCCGTGGCGGCCGGTATTCTGTCGGCGTACGGCCCGCACGTGTTTGCCAGCGTCACCAGTCCCGTCATCGGGCCGTTGCTGTGGTCCGAGGAGTTCAACGGCGCCGCGCTCAACACCACATTGTGGACGGCGGTGGACGGCAATGGCTGCCAGATCAACCTGTGCGGCTACGGCAACCAGGAACTGGAGTACTACAGCCCCAACAACGTCTCCATCGTCAACGTCCCGTTCGAGCCGAACACGCGGGCGCTGGCGCTGCGGGCGCAGAACCAGACGGTGGGCAGCAACGTCTTCACCTCGGGCAAGATCGGCTCCTTCGGCAAGGTGCAGGTGCAGTACGGCATGGTCGAGATCCGCATGGCCACGCCGCAGCTGGGTATAGGCTTGTGGCCGGCCGCGTGGATGCTGGGCGTCAGTCCGCAGGCGTGGCCGCGCAACGGCGAGATGGACATCGTCGAAATGGGCCACAAGACCAGCAGCCGCGCGGCGGCCGGCACGCCGACGCCGGCGATCGACAACTTCGTCGGCTCCAATGTCATCACCTGGCAGCAGGCCGCCTGCGTGCCGGGCAACGAGAGCTGCGCCGCCTCCACCGCGTGGCAGACCAAGAACTGGTACACGCCGAGCCAGTCTTTGGCCAACCGCTTCGTCATCTACCGGCTGTACTGGACCGACACGCAGATGCGCTTCACGGTGGTGGACAACGGCGTCGAGCACGACCTGTACGACAATCCGCTGCCGGTCAATTCGACCGCGCTGCAGGCGCCGTTCTACCTGCTGTTCAACCTGGCCGTGGGCGGCAACTTCACCGACGCCGCCACGCCGGGGCAGGTGACGGCGCCGCTGCCGGGCACCATGTATGTGGACTACGTGCGGGTGTATCAGCTGGACGGCAAGGGCACGGTCAAGCTGGGCAGCCAGAGCACGCCGGAGGTGGGCAAGTTCGGCGTCTTCACCGACAATACGCCGGTCAACAACAAGCTGGTGGCCGGGACCAGCTCCGACATCTTCGTGTGGAACAACGCCTCCGTCACGCAGGGCAACCTGCCGCCGTATGAGGGCAGCAACGTGATGGCGTGGAGCTTCAACACGCCGGGGCAGTGGTTCGGCGGCAGCGTCGAATCGCGCCAGGCGCGGGACATGAGCAACTTCCGCAACGGCACCATGAAACTGAAGATCAAGATCCCGGCCAACGTCGCCTTCACGGTGGGGGTGCAGGACACGTACACCAACCAGAACGCGGTCAAGTTCCCGGCCAACGCCACCACGTACGGCCTGGTGCGCAACGGCGACTGGGGCACGGCGACCATCCCGGTGGCCGACCTGGCCGGCAGCAAGATCGCCTTGCAGTCGATGCTGGACCTGTTCCAGATCGCCAGCGACGGCGCCGCGCTGCCGGGCTCGGCGTTCCAGATGGCGATCGACGACATCGTCTGGGATACCGGGGTGCCGACGCCGACGCCTACACCGACTCCAACGCCGACACCTACTCCAACGCCCACTCCGACTCCGACGCCAACTCCCACTCCGACACCGACGCCAGCCGCGCAGCAAACCAGCGCGACGATGCTGAAGTTCTCGCTCAACACCAGCAGCTGGGCGGACGTGCACTACACCGTCAACGCCGGCGGCCAGCTGAACGTGCGGATGACGCAGAGCGCCGGCACCAACAGCTACACCGCCAGCGGCCTGAAGATCGGCGACGTGGTCAACTACAGCTTCACCTACTGGGATACGGCGCATAACTACGCCGTCGACACCGCGCAGCAAAGCTACACGATGAAATAACCGTTGGGGGTCAAGTCTGACATTCGGACACGGCCTCTGCGGTAGGCGCCTGCCTACCGCAGAGGCCGTGTCCGAATGTCAGACTTGACCCCAATTTTCTTCATCGCAATTTTCATTCTGTCGCCCTGTAAAAATGCCACAATGCGTGGCGGGATATCGGGTACAATTATTTGAACGATCGTGCTTTTTTAGCGGGGTCATAAGAATATGGAGACAGCATGGATTTGAACTACACGGCGGCGGATCTGGCGTTCCGCGACGCGGCGCGCGCTTTCCTTGACGCTAACCTGCCCGGCGATCTGCAGAAGAAGGTTCGCAACCATCTGCGCCTGAGCCGCCAGGATTATGTGCGCTGGCATCAGATCGTCGCCAAACAGGGCTGGGCCGCGCCGGCCTGGCCGGTCGAGCACGGCGGCCCGGGCTGGAGCGCCACCCAGCGCCATATCTGGGAGGAAGAGTGCGCCCGCGCCGGCACGCCGCCCATCCTGCCGTTCGGCGTCAACATGGTGGCGCCGGTCATCATGGCCTTCGGTAACGAGGCGCAGAAGGCCCACTATCTGCCGCGCATCCTCAGCTGCGAGGATTGGTGGTGCCAGGGCTATTCCGAACCGGGCTCCGGTTCCGACCTGGCCTCGCTCAAGACCACCGCGGAACGCGCCGGCGACCATTACATCGTCAACGGCCAGAAGACCTGGACCACGCTGGCCCAGCACGCCGACATGATCTTCTGCCTGGTCCGCACCGACACCACCGTGCGCAAGCAGGAGGGCATCTCCTTCCTGCTGATCGACATGAAGACGCCGGGCATCACCGTGCGCCCCATCATCATGCTCGACGAGGACCACGAGGTGAACGAGGTCTTCTTCGACAACGTCAAGGTGCCGGTGCAGAACCTGATCGGCCAGGAGAACAAGGGCTGGACCTACGCCAAGTACCTGCTGGGCCACGAGCGCACCGGCATCGCCGCCGTCGGCCGCTCCAAGCGCGAGCTGCTGTTCCTGAAGAAGATCGCCTCCGAGCACTACAAGCACGGCAAGCCGCTGCTGCAGGACCCGGTCTACGCGGCCAAGGTGGCCAGCCTCGAGATCGAACTGATGGCGCTGGAGACCACGGTGCTGCGCGTGATCACGCGCGAGTCGCACGCGCCGGGCCCGGAGGCCTCGCTGCTGAAGGTGCGCGGCTCGGAGATCCAGCAGCTGCTCACCGAGCTGATGGTCGAGGCGCTGGGCCCGGACGCGCTGCCCTTCGACACCGACTACCTCGAAGGCAAGGCCGACCACGCGGTGACAGGCGACGACGCCGCCGCGCCGCTGGCCGGCTACTACTTCAATTTCCGCAAGACGTCGATCTACGGCGGTTCGAACGAGATTCAGAAAAACATCATCACCCAGATGATCCTGGGACTGTAAGGGGCAGCGATGGACTTTAATTTGAAAGAAGAACAGCAGCAGTTCGCCGATGCCCTGCGCCGCTGGATCGACAAGGACTACGGCTTCGATGTGCGCCATCGCATCGTGCATTCGCACAGCGGCGTCTCGGACGTGGCCTGGAACACGCTGGTGGAACTGGGCATGACGGCGCTGCCGGTGCCCGAGGAGCAGGGTGGCTTCAACGGCAGCGCGGTCGACCTGTGGGTGGTGATGCAGGAGCTCGGCCGCGGCCTGGTGGTCGAGCCGTATTTCGCCACCGTGTGGGGCGCGCAGTTCCTCAAGCTGGCCGGCAACCAGCACCGCCTGCTGGAGGAGGTGGCCAGCGGCGAGCTGAAACTGGCTTGCGCGCTGGGCGAGAAGCATGCGCGCCATGAGCTGTCGGACGTCAAGACCATCGCCAGCATCAACGGCGAGGGCTACCGCATCGACGGCAGCAAGACCGTGGTGATCCACGGCGCCCAGGCCGGCGCGCTGATCGTGTCGGCGCGCAGCGCCGGCGCCCAGCGCGACACCAACGGCATCAGCCTGTTCGTGGTGCCGGCCGACACGCCGGGCGTGACCGTGCGCGACTACCGCACCATCGACGGCCAGCGCGCCGCCACCGTGCAGTTCAGCCATGTGGCGGTGCCGGCCTCGGCGCTGCTGGGCAAGCTGGGCGGCGGCTGGGACATGCTCGACGAGGCGGCCGACTACGGCGCCAGCCTGCTGTGCGCGGAGGCGGTGGGCGCGATGGACGCGCTGTTCGCCGCCACGCTGGACTACCTCAAAACCCGCAAGCAGTTCGGCACGCCGATCGGCGGCTTCCAGGCGCTGCAGCACCGCATGGCCGACATGTACATCCATCTGGAGCAGGCCCGTTCGATGGCGATGCTGGCCGCGGCCCGCATGTCCTGCGGCGACGCCGAGGAGCGCCGGCGCGTGGTGTCGGCGGCCAAGGTGCGGGTGGGGCAGGCGTCCAAGTTCCTCGGCCAGCAGGCGGTGCAGCTGCACGGCGGCATGGGCGTGACCGACGAGCTGCCGGCCGCGCACCACTTCAAGCGCCTGGCGATCATCGAGCTGACCCTGGGCGACGTCGACCACCACCTGGAGCGCTTCATCGCCCAGCGCGGCTTCCAGCAGCACAGCTGATGCGCAGCTTCGCCAACCTGGCGGCCATGAAGGCCGAGATCGGCAACGAGGTGGCGGTGTCGGACTGGGTGGAGATCACCCAGCAGCGCATCGACCTGTTCGCCGACGCCACCGGCGACCACCAGTGGATCCACACCGACGCCGAACGGGCCGCGCGCGAGTCGCCCTATGGCGCGACGGTGGCGCACGGCTTCCTGACGCTGGCGCTGCTGCCGGCGCTGCTGGTGAACGCGCTGCACATGGTGGACATGACGATGGGCCTGAACTACGGCCTGAACAAGGTGCGCTTTCCGGCCCCGGTGCCGGTCGGCAGCCGGCTGCGGGCCCGCCTGACCATCGCCGCCATCGACGACATCGCCGGCGGCGCCCAGATCCTGTGGGGCGTGGTGATCGAAAGGGAGGGCGGCGACAAGCCGGTCTGCGTCGCCGAATTCGTCATGCGGCGCTACTGAGGCCGCATCAGGCCGGGCCGCCGATCTCGGCCTTGAAGTAGCGGTTGCGGCCGTCCTGCTTGGCGCGGTACAGCTGGTTGTCGGCCATGCGGATCAGGGCGTTGCTGTCGAGGTTGTCCAGCGGCGGCAGCGCCGTGCACACGCCCAGGCTGACCGACACGAACGGCGCGGTCGGCGCGGCCGCGTGCGGGATCGCCAGCGCCCGCACCTCGTCCAGGATGCGGCGCGCCACCACCTCGGCGCCCAGCGCCGCCTCCTGCGGCAACAGCAGGATGAATTCCTCGCCGCCGTAGCGCGCCAGCAGGTCCTGCGGGCGCGAGGCGCAGCGCGCCATCGCCGCGCTCACCTGCTGCAGGCACTGGTCGCCGGCCTGGTGGCCGTAATGATCGTTGTAGAGCTTGAAGTGGTCGACGTCGATCATGATCACCGACACCGGCAGGCCGGTGCGCGCGCAACGGCGCCATTCGGCGTCCAGCGCGTCGTTGAAGCTGCGGCGGTTGGCCACGCCGGTCAGGCCGTCGGTCAGGCTCAGTTCGCGCATGGCGTCGGCCTGGCGCTTGATGGTCAGCTGGCTGCGCACGCGGGCGCGCACCACGGCCACGTTGAAGGGCTTGCTGATGAAGTCGACCGCGCCCGCTTCCAGCGCGCGCGTCTCGTCTTCAGGCTGGTTGAGCGCGGTGACGAAGATGACCGGGATGTCCTGCAGGCGCGGCGAGTTCTGCAACGCCGCGCACACCGCGTAGCCGTCCATGCCTGGCATGACCGCGTCCAGCAGGATCAGGTCGGGCTGCTGCTCGAGCGCCAGCTCCAGCGCCTTTTCGCCGTCCAGCGCGAACAGCACTTCATGCTCGTCGCGCAGGGCGTGATGCAGGATCTGGATGTTTTCCATGGCGTCGTCGACCACGAGTATCCGCCCGTTCCTGGCCAGGTTGGTCCAACTCATGCGCTGTCCTTTCGATGCAACATATCCGCCACTATTTTTTGCGCCGCCGTGAAATTCAGCGTCTCCACCGCCTCCGCCAGCGCGCCCTGCTGCGCGCCGCCCGCCAGCGCCGGGCGCAGCGCCCGGAACACTTCCAAGGCTTTCAGGTTGTTATTCTGAAGCAAACACTGTAACTCCGCCAGCTTTTGCGGCAAGTCGTGCACCGGTAAGTTGTCATCGGGAATCGTGTCTGGCGGGACTGACAACTGGCGGACGTCGGCGACCAGCCGCTGCAAGGCCTGCTCCAGCAGATCCAGCGCGGCGTCCAGCGCGCCCGGGTCCGGCTGGTCCTGGTGCAGGGCCGCTTCGGCGCTCGCGCTCAGGCCGGCGACCTGGGTCGCGCCCAGGTTGGCCGCCACGCCGCGCAGGCGGTGCAGGCTTTGCGCGGCCTGCTGGCGCTGGCCGGCCGCCAGTTGCGCCCGGACCTCGGCCACGGTGCCGCCCTGCGATTGTTCGAAACGCTTGAACAGCGCCACCAGCGCCTCGCGGTTGCCGCCCAGCCGGGCCAGCGCGGCCCCGGTGTCGACGCCGGGCAGCGGCGGCAGGCCGGCCGCCGCGGCGGTCGGCGCGCCGGCCGCTGGCGCCGCTGCCGGCGAGGGCGCGGGCTGGCCGTGCACCAGCCGGGTCAGCACGTCGATCATTTCCTCGACGTCGATCGGCTTGGCCACGTGGGCGTTCATGCCGGCCTGGTCGGCGCGGCGGCGGTCGTCCTCCATCACGTTGGCGGTCATGGCGACGATGGGCAGCCGGGCCAGCGGGCCGCCGGCGGCGCGGATCGCGGCCGTGGCGTCGTAGCCGTTGAGCACCGGCATCTGCACATCCATCAGCACCAGGTCGCAGCGCTGCGGGTCGGCGCGCAGCAGGTCGACCGCCAGCTGGCCGTTGGCCACCGTCTCGACCGTGGCGCCCGCGTGCGCCAGCATGAATTGCGCCACTTCCTGGTTGATCTCATTGTCTTCCACTAGCAGGATGCGCATGCCGTTCAGCCGTCCGTCCAGCGGCCCGCGCTCGCCCGGGGGCGCGTCGCGGTGGCCGCCGGCCAGCAGCGCGGACACTTGTTCCAGCAGGCGCGCGGGGAAGAAGGGCTTGGCCAGCACGCCGGCCACGCCCAGGCTGTCCGCCAGTCCGGGCTGGGTGGCGGCGAGGTGCTCGGGCGCCATCAGCAGCACCGGTGGCAGCGCCAGGCCGGCGCGCAGCCGGGCCAGCACGCTGGCGGCGTCGCCGTCCGGCATGTCGCGATCCAGCAACAGCAGGTCGTAGGGCCGGCCCTGGCGCTCGCGCTGGCGCAGCATTTCCAGGGCGGCGGCGGCGTCGGCGGCGCAGCTGGCGACCCAGCCCAGGTGGTTGCAGGCCAGTTGCAGCGCCAGGCTGGCGCTGGCGTTGTCGTCGACGATCAGCAGCGTCAGGCCGGCGGCGCCGGGCGGCGGCGTCGGCGCGGCCAGCGGCGCGCCGCACTCGAACGGGCAGCTGAACAGGAATTCCGATCCGGCGCCCGGCGCGCTGCTGACGGCGATGGCGCCGCCCATCATGTCGGCCAGCTGGCGGCAGATCGCCAGGCCCAGGCCGGCGCCGCCGAACTGGCGGCTGCTGCTGCCGTCGGCCTGCGCGAAGGCGTCGAAGATGCGGGCCTGCTGCGCGGCCGGGATGCCGATGCCGGTGTCGCGCACGCGGAACTCCAGCAGCATGGCGCGCTGGCCGGGCCGGCCGGCGCCGGGCGCGGCCCGCACCTGCAACACCACCTCGCCGCGCTCGGTGAACTTGACGGCGTTGCCGATCAGGTTGAGCAGCACCTGCTGCAGCCGCATCGGGTCGCCCGACAGCTCGGCCGGCAGGCGCGGGTCGATGTCGTAGACCAGCTCGATGCCCTTGTCGCAGGCGCTGCCGCTGACCAGCACGCTGATGCCGTCGAGGATGCGCTCCAGGCTGAAGGCGGCGTGCTCGAGCACCAGCTGGCCGGCCTCGATCAGCGAAAAGTCCAGCACGTCGTTGACCAGGCCCAGCAGCGATTGCGTGGCCAGCTGGATCTTGTCCAGATGGCCCCGTTCGCGCGGCGCCAGCGGGGCCGCCTCCAGCAGGCGGGCCAGGCCGATGATGGCGTTCATCGGCGTGCGGATCTCGTGGCTCATATTGGCCAGGAACTCGCTCTTGGCGCGGCTGGCGGCCTCGGCCCGGTCGCGCGCCAGCACCAGTTCCTCGTTCAGTTCCTGCAGGTGCAGCTCGGTTTCCTTGAGCTCGGTCACGTCGGACACCAGCACGAAGAAGCCGCGCACCGCGCCGCGGCCGTCGATGTCCGGGATGTAGTTGACCCAGGTGTGGCTGACCTCGCCCGAGGGCCAGCGCAGCTGGTCGGCGAACGCCTGCGGCTGGCCGGCCAGCGCGCCCCGCACATACGGCGCGCACACGGCGTACGGCGCCTCGCCCAGCACCTCGGGCATCGAGGCGTCCAGCATCTGCGCGCTGTCGCGGCCATGCCAGTCGAGGAAGTAGCGGTTGGCGAAGCGGCAGCGCAGGCCGGCGTCCCAGTAGGCCACCATGCCAGGCAGGTTGTCGGCCACGGTGCGCACGAAGTGCTCGCTTTGCGCCAGCTTGGCCACGGTGGCGCGCAGCGCCTCCTTGGCTTCCTTGCGCTCGGTGATGTCGAGCGAAATGCCCAGCACGTGCGTGGCGGCGCCGTGCTCGTCGCGCAGGGCCACCTTGCGGGTGGTGACGTAGCGGGTGCGGCCGTCGGCATTGGTGACCGGCTCCTCGGCGATCTCGGCCACCTCGCCGGGCGGCGCGGCCAGCACCCGGCGGTCGGCCTCGGCGAAGCTGTCGGCCTGCGCGGCCGGCACGAAGTCGTAATCGTTCTTGCCGATGAATTCCTCGCCGCCGGCGCGCCCGAACATCTGCGCGCCGTAGCGGTTGAACATGTCGTAGCGCAGGTCGGCCGCGCGCTTGAGGAAGATCATCGCCGGCATGTTTTCCAGCACCGAGCTCATCAACTGGCGCGAGCGCCGCAATTCCGCCTCCGTGCGCTTCAGTTCGCTCACGTCCATCAGCAGCGCGGTGATGCCGGCGATGCGGCCGTCGGTGCCGAACTGCGGATAGTAGCTCAGCACCCAATGGCACAGCTGGTCGGGCGAGGAGGCCGGATGGCCCGAGCGCTGCAGGCCGGTCAGCGGCCGTCCGCTGTCGAGCACGGTGCGGTAGTCGGCCAGCACGCCGCGCCGCACGGCGTCGTCGGCGATCATCTCGCCGACGTGGCGGCCCAGGTGGGCGCCGACCGGCTGGTCGTTGAGGGCGGCCAGGTAGTCGTTCAGGCGGACGAAGCGCAGCTGGCTGTCGACATAGCTGAGGCCGACTGGCGCGGTGGCGTACAGGGTTTCCAGCTGGGCCCGGCTTTTTTCCAGCTGGGCGGTGCGCTCGTCCACCAGTTGTTCGAGCTGGGTCCTGTTGCGGCGCAGGTCCGCTTCCAGCGCGCGCAAGGCCAGGCCGACCTCGCCGGCTTCGCGGAAGGTGGCCGCGCCCAGCGCGAGCGGGCTGCCGGCGGCCAGCGCCTGGGCCGGCCCGACCAGCTCGCGCACCGAGCGGGCGATGCGGCCGCCGACCCACCAGGCCAGTGAAAAGCCGGCCAGCAGCAGCGCCGTCATGGCTAGCGAGATGGTGGTGACGGCGTCCAGCAGCTCCCGCAGCGCCTGGTCCTGCGGGGTGGCGATGGCGACGATGGCGCGGCTCACCGGCGAGCGGCTGAAGGCCAGGTAGATCGGCGTGCCGTCGGCCGCCGTGGTGGCCAGCAGGGCGTCGCCGGTGGCGCGCAACTGCGCCCGCAGCGCGGCCTCGGCCGGCGCGCCCAGCAGCTGGCGCGAACTGCCGGCCTGGGTCACCATCACGCCTTCGCTGTCGAACAGCGACATGGCCTGGTGGCGGCCGATGTTTTCGTCGCGCAGGATGTTGGCCAGGCGCTCCGGCTTGAGCAGCGCGGTCAGGGCGTAGGCCAGGCGGCGCTCGACCCGCACCGGCACGTCGATCGCCAGCTGCGCGTTGGCGCCGCTGCCGACCAGCGACAGTTGCGCCTGGCCGTGGCCGTACAGCGGCACCAGCCGGCGCCGGTTGTCGGCGGCCCCCAGCGCGGCCGGCAGCGGCGCGCCGGCCTGCAGCACGATCTTGCCGGAGGCGTCGCTGAGCAGGAATTGGGCGGCCGGGAATTGCGGGCCGAGCAGGGCGGCGGCCTGGCCGCGCAGCGCCTCCAGGTCGCCGCTGCGCAGGCTGGGCGAGCCGGCCAGCGCGCGCGCCGCGCTCTCGCCCTGCAGCAGGTCGCGGTCGACGGCGGCGGCCACCAGGCGGGCCGCCTGGCCGGTGTCCTCCATCAGCGTATCGCGTTCGCGCTGGTAGAACCGGGCCACCACGGCGCCGAAGCCGATCACCGTCGGCAGCGCGCAGGCCAGCACCAGCAGCGCGATCTGCGAGCGGATGGATGGCAGGCGGCGTGTCGGTGCTGGCACGTGGTGGACCTCGGCGGTGATGCGCTATCGGGCAGGCAGCACGATAGTAGCCGAGACTGGCCGTTTCAGAAAGCGATTTTGTCTATGTCAGATGGGCTTGCCGCAGGCGTAGCTCCAGCCCAGTTCGGCCATCGGACGCGCCATGCGGCCCGACTCCAGCGCCTGGGCGCTGGCCGCCGTGCCGTCGACGTAGCGCTTCATGATGCCTTGCATGATGCTGGCCAGGCGGAACATATTGAAGGCCAGGTAGAAGTTGAAATCCTCCAGCCGGATGGTCTTGCCGGTGCGCTCGGCGTAGCGGGCGATGTATTCCTGCTGCGAGGGGATGCCCAGCGCCGCCAGGTCCAGCCCGGCGATGCCGCGGAACTGGCCGGGCGCGATGTGCCAGCTCATGCAGTGGTAGGAAAAGTCGGCGAACGGGTGGCCCAGCGTCGACAGCTCCCAGTCCAGCACGGCCAGGATGCGCGGCTCGGTCGGGTGGAACAGCAGGTTGTCGAGGCGGAAGTCGCCGTGCACGATGGAGGTGTCCTCACCCGGCGGAATATGGGCCGGCAGCCAGGCGATCAGCTGGTCCATCGCCTCGATGGTCTCGGTCTGCGAGGCCAGGTATTGCTTGCTCCAGCGCTCGATCTGGCGCGCGAAATAATTGCCCGGCTTGCCGTAGTCGGCCAGGCCGATGGCGGCGTAGTCCACCGTGTGCAGCTGGGCGATCACGCGGTTCATCTCGTCGTAGATGGCGGCCCGCTCGGCCGGCGTCATGCCGGGCAGGGCCTGGTCCCACAGCACCCGGCCCTCGACGAACTCCATCACGTAGAAGGCGCGGCCGATCACCGCCTCGTCGGTGCACAGCGCGTACTGGCGCGCGGCCGGAAAGCCATGCTTGCTCAGCGCGTCCATCACGCGGTACTCGCGCTCGATCGCGTGCGCCGACGGCAGCAGCTTGGCGGCCGGCGCCGGCTTGGTGCGCAGCACGTAGTGCCGGCCGCCGATGCTGAGCTTGTAGGTGGGGTTGGACTGGCCGCCCTTGAACTGCTCCACCGCCAGCGTGCCGTCCGGGTAGCCGGCCACGTGCTGGCGCAGATAGGCGTCCAGCGCCGCCACGTCGAACTGGTGGCGCGCCGACACCGCCTTGGTGCCGATGAATTCTTCGAACATGCTGTCTCCCGCTGTTGTGAGTATCAGCTATTCTAGACCAATAAAAGTACGTGCGTGCTTTTTATTTTTCAACTGGCTGCGGCGCCGCCGCGGGGCCAGCCCGGCACGGGCCGCTGGGGCTTATCGCTTGAGCAGCGCCGGGATCTCTTGCAGGAATTGTTCGCCGGCGCGGATGCCGGTCGGCGTCGGGTTGTCGTCGTCGCCGGGGCCGTCCTGGATCAGGCGGGCGAAGGTGCGCGTCTTGCCGCCTTGGAGCGCCCAGCCCACGTACCAGCCGTAGCCGCCGGCGCCGCCCACCTTGGCGTGCACTTCCCAGCCGCCGGGACGCTGGTCGGCCAGCAGCAGCGCCGCCGTCATATCGTAGGCGCGGGCGCTGACCGGCAACTGGCGCCGCACGATCTTGCGCACAAAGGCCAGCTGCTCGCGCGGAGAAATGCGCAGCGAAGAGTTGATCCACGATTTCGTCAGGCCATTGTCCTGGCCGGGGTCGCCCGCCACATCCTGGTTGCCGTAATCGAAAGCTTGCACGTAACGCTGGAAGCGCTGCGCGCCCAGCGCCTTGACGGTCTGCTGCGAGTACCAGATCACCGAATACCTCATCCAGCGGCTGGGATCGGTCGTCTGCTTCCAGCTGTCGCGCCAGTCGACATAGCCGGGCAGGAAGGGTAGCGCGGGCGTGTGCACGTCCCGCAGCACGCCGGCGTCGTAGCCCATCAGGCTGATGGCGATCTTGAAGGTGGAGGCGGGCGTGACGCGGGTGGCGCAATCGCCCTGTTCCAGCAGCACGGCGCCGCTGTCGGCGTCGGCCACCAGGGTGCACACGGTTTTTGCCCGGGCCGGCAGCGCGGCCAGGGCCAGCAGGCCGGCGCCCGCCAGCAGCCGGGACAGCCGCCGCATCAGAAGAACAGGGCGGTGCGCTGGATGACCGTGCCGTTGTTGGTGTAGGCGGCGGTGGCGCGCACCGAGCCGGTGTTGTATTTGCCGTCGTCCAGTTTGCTGTCGACCTGTTCGGCGAACGAGTCCGGCAGGTTGTCGAGGCGGATGCCGTTGCCGCCGCGCCCGCCCACCACGTCGTTGTAGATGTAGACCGCGCCGCCCTGCGCGCTGGTCATGAAGTCGGTGGTGCCGTTGAACGAACCGGTGATGAAGCCGGCCAGCGCCAGGTGCTGCGGCGCCAGCTGGTATTCGGCGATCTGGCCGTCGCCGTTGCCGTTGCCGGTGGCGCCGGGCGCGTGCGTGGTGGCTTGCGGATCGTCGCCGGGCAGGGCGTGGAACTTGTCCTGGTAGGAGTTGACCGCCGCCGACAGCGCGTTCGATTGCTGGATGATATTCTTGACCTTGGCGCTGTCGATCAGCCCCTGTCCTTTCAGCACGCCGCCCAGCAGCAGGCCGATGATGACCAGGACTATCGCAATCTCAACCAGGGTGAAGCCGCGTTGGGCTCGCTGCATGGGGCATCCTTTCGTAACGGGTGTCGGCGGCGCAAAGACCTTGCGCTCCATAGACGCCATGATAGACGGAAAGTGCCGTGCCGCCTAGCGCTGCGGATGAGCCGGCGGCGGCAGGCTTTGCAGCCGCTGCTCGAGGAAGCGCAGCTCGTTGGCGTCGGTGATCTGGCCGCTCGACAGCAGCGCGCCGATCAGCGCCCGCGTGGCGTCGGCCTGGTCCATGTCCTCCAGCACGAACAGCTCCAGCTCGCGCGCCCAGGCCGGCACCTGCGGGCCGGTGGCGCGCAGCCGTATCGCCTGCGCATAGCGGCGCGCCAGCGGCAGGTCGTGCAGCCGGTGCTGCGCCACCACGGCCGCGTGCGCCAGCCACGGCCAGCGCCGGTTCGGGTCGTCGCCGAAGCGCTGGTAGACCAGCTCCAGCATCTGCCGCACCCGCGCCGGATCGCCGACCGCGCCGTACACCTCGCTGGCGGCCAGCAGCGGATACTGGCTGCGCGGATCGAGCTCCAGCACCCGCTCCAGCCACTGGCGGATGCGGCCGTAGTCCAGCTCGCGCCAGGCGATGGCGACGCCGGCCTGGTCGTCGTGGCCCTGCACATACAGCATCAGCAGGCGCGACAGCGCCAACGGATCGCCCAGGCTGGCCAGTTGCAGCGCGGCCGGGGACGGCGCCGGCGGCAGCGCCTCGGCCCGCGCACGCGGCGGCGGCCGGCCGGCCTGCCAGCCCAGCTGCAAGGCCAGCGCCGCCGCCAGCAGCAGGCGCACGGCCGGCGGCACCGACGACAGCGGGCGGGCCGGCGTGTTCACAGATTCTTCCGGTACAGGTCGAACAGCGCGGCGGCCGTCAGCAGGCCGACCGCCAGCGCGGTTTGCGCCGCCACGTTGGCCAGGTCGGCCAGCGTGCCGGTGTGGTACAGCAGCCACTCGGTGCGGGTGTAGGCGTCCAGATGCGGCAGCAGCAGCGCCAGCGCGTCGATGCCATGCGTCAGCCAGCGCTGGCCGGCGTCGGCCTGGGCGGCGCCGGCGTGGCCCAGCAGCTGCAGGGTGCCCAGCACGCGCGCCAGCAGGTAGAAGGCGCCGGCCGCGCTCAGCGCCGGCAGCGTCTGGCTCAGGGTCAGCGAGCACAGCAGGCTGAAGGCTGCCACGATCCACAGCTCGCCCAGCAGCGAGGCCGCCCACAGCGCCGCCTGGTCCGGCGGCGCGAAGGCCAGCGCCACCGCGCCGAACAGCAGCGCCGGCAGCAGCGCCAGCGCGCCGAAGCCGGCCAGCTTGCCGAGCACATACGCGGCGCGCGGCAGGGCCAGCGCCAGCAGCAGTTCGGCGCCCTTGTCGGCCGCCTCGCGCGCCATGCTGCTGACGACGAAGGTGGCGATCAGGAACACCGCAGCCAGCCGCAGCACCGCCGCCAGCAGGGCCGCCTGCAGTTGGCGGCTCTCGGTCAGGGCCAGCTGGCCGAGGAAGCCGCCGGCGCACACGGCCGCCGCCAGCACCAGCAACAGCAGCCACAGCAGGCGGTTGCGCAGCGCCTCCAGCAGCGTGTAGCGGGCGATGACCAGGACGGCTGTCATTGGATCTTCTGCAGCGTGACCATGCGGTTGAACAGGATGTTGGGCGACAGCCAGACCACGAGGTCGTCGTAGGCGCCGCCCGGCGCGGTGGCGCTGTCGCTGGCGTAGCGGCTGACGAACTGGGTGTCCGAGCCGGCGTTGAGCTGCTCGTCGCTGTTGCTGGTGGAGGCGTTGGCGATCAGGCCGCCCAGCTCGTTGCTGCCGCCGTAGCCGTTCTTGCCGTGCGAGACGATCACCGCCGGAATGTCGTTGACGGCGGTGGCCGCCACCAGCTGGCCGCTGGCGTCGCGGGTGGCGACGGTGATGTCGCGCGCCGTGCTCAGGTTGAACAGTACGCCGCTGTCGCTGAAGGCCGGCGTGACGCTGTAGCGGAACAGATGGTTCCAGGCGTCGAGCTTGCCCAGTCCCAGCGTGGCCCACGGCAGAAAGCCGCTGCGGCGCCCGTCCGCGCAGCGGTTGCCCTGGCGCGCCTCCAGGCCGTTGCTGGCCGAGATGGCCGGGCAGGGCAGGTAGCCGTTGCGCAGCGCGAAGCCGACCAGCGCCTCGCGCGCCTCCTCCATCGACTTCTGGGTTTCCGATATCTTGCGCTGCTCCAGCTGCATGCTCAGCGGCGTGACCAGGCCGCCTATCATCAGGCCGACGATGATCAGTACGATCGCGATTTCAACCAGCGTGAAGCCGGCTTGTCTGTGTTGGTTCATGGCGTCAAGGCAGGCGGTGGGCCGCCGCCATCTGTTTGTAAAGGGTGGACAGCGGCACGCTCAGCACCAGGTCGTCGAACGCGCCGCCGGGCGCGTTGGCGTCGCCGTTGGCGGCGCGGCTGACGAAATTCACGCTGGCGGCGGCGTTCGACTGCTCGTCGATGTTGCCGGCGTCGGTATTGGCCTGGGCCACGCCCTGGGTCGACACGCCGAAGTTGCTGCGCCCGTGAGACAGCAGCACCAGCGGCGCGCACTGGGCGCCCAGGTCGCAGCCGGACTGGCCGATGCGGTAGAACAGCTGGCCGTCGGCGCCGCGGTCCTGCACGGTCTTGGTGGCGACGGTCGAGATGCGCAGCACCGGCGCCTGGGTGTAGGCCGGCGTGACGCTGTAGCGCAGCAGCTTGCCCCAGGCGTCGGCGCCGTCCACGCCCAGCGTCACCCAGGGCAGGAAGCCGGTGCAGTCCTGCTCGGTGGCGCAGGCGGCCAGCGCCTCGTGGCCGTCCAGCGCCGAGGTGGCCGGACGCGGCAGGCGGCCATTGGTGGCGGCGAAGCCCAGCAGCGCCTCGCGCGCCTGCGCCAGCCGCGCCAGCGTCAGCTGGGTGCGGCGCAGCTGGGCGGTGTCGTGGTTGAGCGCGCTCACCAGCACCGCCGCCGCGCCGACGCTGGTCATGGCCAGCAGCAGCAACAGCGCCGCGCCGCGCTGGCGGCGCCGGCTAGCGGCCAATTTCCTGCACGCTGCCATTGGCGGGGTCGAAGCTCTGGCCGGGTTTCATGATCAGCTGGCGGCCGGACGACAGCCGCAGCGACACCGCCGGCCCCGGCCCGGCCTTGGCGCCGCCGGACTGCGGCACCTGGTTGAGCCAGACGGTGGTGCGGCCGCTGCTGCCGCGCAGCACGCCGCTCAGCAGCACGGCGGACGAGGCCGGCGGCGCGCCCGCCGCCGGCGCCGCGGCGGGCGCGGGTTGGGCCGGCTGCGCGGTCTGGGCG
>NZ_JBWKWR010000014.1:0-158001 GCF_059422325.1 Duganella sp. GW821-FHT01E12
TGAGTCCTGTGCAATACAGAACTCAGCCCTTGGCTGCTTAGCAAACTATACCGTCCAACTATTTGGGGTCAGTTCACCCTGTGGGTATTCCAAATTCCAACTTAGTCTAATTCGGTCTAATTAGATCCGCTTCGGTCTAAATGAGTCTGGAATCAGACAGGCGCGGTCTAAAACAGTCCATGAAATTCGGGGCAAAGTCTAAACTGGTCTTACTTTGGAAGGCGAAAGTCTAAACCGAACCATAGCTCATGTCTGCGGTCCAAACTTTAGACCCAGTTGGTAAACAGTTTATTCAGTTTTCAATCGCAAGTGCTTGATGGCGCGGTTTTTTCCGATGGTGGCCGACACCAGCAGCGCCTTGCCGCAGCGCGCACGGTACAGGTAGCTGCGCTCCTCGCCGTCGACCGTGCGTTGCAACAGCTCCAGCGGCAGCGCGGCCTGCGCTGGACAAGCGCGCAGCAGCGGCGCCGCTTCCGCCGACGGATCGGCCGCCATGGCCGCGACGGCGGCGGCCACCTGCCGCGTCACCTCCGGCTCCACATCCTCGATCGGCGCGGGCGCCTGCGCCATCGCGCAGCCGGACGCCAGCGCGGCCAGTGCGACCAATGCGCCCGCCAACAG
The DNA here is from genome assembly GCF_059422325.1 of Duganella sp. GW821-FHT01E12. Lineage (NCBI taxonomy): Bacteria > Pseudomonadati > Pseudomonadota > Betaproteobacteria > Burkholderiales > Oxalobacteraceae > Duganella > Duganella sp. GW821-FHT01E12. The sequence goes on from NZ_JBWKWR010000014.1 coordinate 622, forward strand.
CGGGAAATACAGCCTGTGCATACGCTTCCTTTCGTCGGATATTTGGGACCCATCTTAGCGCCGCCCGGAGCACGCCGCCATGTCTCATTTTTAACAGAGCGGCGCGAAATGTCTAAAAAGGCCTGATTCCACAAACGGAAAAAAGCCGTGGCTATACTCGTCTGGCAGACCCATCAACCCGATCTTTACAGGAGTCCATGCAGCATGCGCCCATTTGCCCGTCCATTACTTGCATCCCTGATCGTGCTGGCCTACGCGGGTTCCGCGCACGCCGACAGCTACTCCGTTGACAACCTCACGCTGTTCTCCGGCACCACCGCCACCTCGGCCGACGAGGTGCTGCGTCAGAACGCCAGCCGCTACGGCCTGCCCGCCGCGCTCAACAACCTGGGCCTGGTGAAGGTGCAGGAATCGCTCACCGGCAAGCACTACCACTACCAGCAGATGCTGCGCGGCCTGCCCGTGGACCGGGCCGAGATCATCGTCTCCATCGGCAAGAACGGCCAGCTGCAAAAGATCTTCAACGAGACCCGCCACATCTCCGACAAGGTGGACGCCAGCGCCGTCAATCAGCTGTACAACCAGGCCCAGATCAGCGAGGACCAGGCGCTGGACAAGGCCTGGGCCAATATGAAGGTGCAGCATCCGCTGGTGGCCGCGCCGTCGTCCGAGCTGGTGTGGGTGACCACCAAGAACGGCGTGCAACTGGCGCGCAAGGTGCGCATCGAGGCGCAGATGCCGACCGGCGGCTTCGTGCAGTTCCTGAACGCGCATAACGGCGCCGTCATCGGTTCCTATTCGACTTCGCTGCCGCGCCGCGGCAAGCGCTCGCTGGAGGCCCGCGCCGAACTGGCCGGCCCGCTGCTGGACCGCCGCGCCGCCACCAAGGCGCTCAACGACAGCCAGGGCGCGCACGGACGCCAGGCCCTGCAAGGCGGCGCGATGGCCGCCGTCACGCCGTCCGGCATCAACGGTTCCGGCTACGCCTTCGATCCCGATCCGCGCACGGTGCTCAACACCGACGCGCTGACCGACACCTCGCCCGCCTCCGCCTTCGACGCCGCCTACTCGACCAAGACCCTGCGCGACCTGACGGTGACCAGCGGCGTCTACAAACTGAGCGGCCCGTTCGTCAACCTCAAGGACATCGAATCCCCGAACACCGCGCCCAGCACCACCAGCAACGGCGTGTGGACGGCCAAGCGCGGCAACGACGCCTTCGACGACACCAACGTCTACTTCCACCTGGACCAGAGCCAGCGCTACATCCAGTCGCTGGGCTTCACCGGCACCAAGTCCATCATCAACCGTCCGCTGGACGTGGACACCAACGGCGTCAACGGCGACGACAACTCGCACTACAGCGGCGGCTCCGCCGGCTCGGACTACCTGGCCTTCGGCCACGGCTGCGTCAACGACAGCGAGGACGCGGACGTGATCCTGCACGAGTACGGCCACGGCATCCAGGCCAACATCGACAGCAGCTGGAGCGGCGGCGACACCGGCGCCATGGGCGAGGGCTTCGGCGACTACTGGGCGGCGTCCTACTCCTACAGCACGCCGAACGGCAAGATCTACCACCCCGAGTGGGCCTTCAGCTGGGACGGCCACGGCGCCTGCTGGGACGGCCGCATGCTCAACCGCACCGACGCCAAGTACAATTCCAGCAAGACCTACGGCGCCCACCAGTCGGTGACCGAGGGCGGCGTCAGCTTCCAGTCCGATGAATTGTGGTCGGCGCCGCTGTACCAGTCCATGGTGGCGCTGATCGCCGCCGGCAAGCCGCGCGCCAACATCGACCAGATCATCCTGGAGGCGCACTTCGGCCTGGGCAGCAACATCAAGATGCCGGCCATGGCCACCGCCATCGTCAACGCGGCCAAGACCCTGTTCCCATCCGACCTGAGCTACGCCAACACCTTCCAGGCCAAGTTCGAGGCGCAGAACATCCTGTCGTCGGTGGTCAGCGGCCCGACCATCAGCGAGGTCGAAAGCAACAACACCACCGCCACCGCGCAGGCCATCACCACGGCCGGCACCACCGTCAACGGCACGATGAGCGCCTCGAGCGACGTCGACTACTACAAGATCGTGCTGCCGACCGGCAAAACGCTGGCCCTGACGCTGACCCCGAACGCCAGCTCGGACTACGACCTGGAACTGTACAACAGCGCCGGCACCAAGGTCGCGTCCAGCGTCAACGGCACCGGCGCGGTCGACAGCGTCAGCTACGGCACCGCCGGCACGCTGTACGCCAAGGTCATCTACTACGGCGGCGGCACCGGCGCCACCAGCGGTAAGTACACGCTCAAGGCCAGCTGGTAAGCCCGGTCGAAATATCTTCCTTTCAACGCCCCGCTCCGGGGCGTTTTTTCGTTTGGCGGCCGAAATCCGCATTACGCTTGAGTGAGATTCAGAATCGGAGGCGGCGAACATGGTAAGCTTCGACCCCGGCGCTATGACGGCGCCCCCTTTCCCACCAACTAACTACTTACTTCATGGATATCGTTCTCGCGCTCAAAGCCCTGATCATGGGCCTGGTTGAAGGTTTCACGGAATTCCTGCCGATCTCGTCGACCGGCCATTTGATTCTGGCGGAGCACCTGCTGGGCTTCCACGGCATGGAAGAAAAGATGAAAGTGTTCGAGATCGTCATCCAGGCCGGCGCCATCTTCGCCGTCTGCTGGGAGTACCGCGCGCGCATCGCCGCCGTGCTGACCGGCCTGGGCGACCCGAAGCAGCAGCGCTTCGCCCTCAACGTGCTGATCGCCTTCCTGCCGGCCGCCGTGCTGGGCGTGCTGTTCAACAAGGCCATCAAGGCCAAGCTGTTCGCGCCGGTGCCGGTGGCGCTGGCCTTCATCGTCGGCGGCCTGGTGATCCTGTGGGTGGAAAAACGCGAGAAGGCCAATCCGGCCATGGCCCGCATCAACTCGGTGGACGACATCACGCCGGCGGACGCGCTCAAGATCGGCATCGCCCAGGCGTTCGCGCTGATCCCCGGCACCAGCCGCTCCGGCGCCACCATCATGGGCAGCATGATCTTCGGCCTGTCGCGCAAGGTGGCGACCGAGTTCTCGTTCTTCCTGGCGATCCCCACGCTGCTGGGCGCCACCGTGTATTCGCTGTACAAGGAACGCGCGCTGCTGTCGGCCTCCGACCTGCCGCTGTTCTCGATCGGCACCGTGGCGGCCTTCGTGTCGGCCTTCCTGTGCGTGCGCTGGCTGCTGCGCTATATCAGCTCGCACACTTTCACGGCGTTCGCGTGGTATCGCATCGCCTTCGGCCTGATGGTGCTGGTCACCGGTTACACCGGCGTCATCGTCTGGGCCGACTAACACCTTTGCTGTAGAAACGAGTAGTAGAAATGGATCATCAGGAAAATAACGAGCGCGCCCTTCATCTGCTGCAGACCGTGTTCGGCTACCCAGCCTTCCGCGGCCAGCAGGCGGAGATTGTCGGCCATGTCAGCGCCGGCGGCGACGCGCTGGTCCTGATGCCCACCGGCGGCGGCAAGTCGCTGTGCTACCAGATCCCGGCGCTGGTGCGCGACGGCGTGGGCGTGGTCATCTCGCCGCTGATCGCGCTGATGCAGGACCAGGTGGACGCGCTGGCCGAGGTGGGCGTGCGCGCCGCCTTCCTCAACTCCACCCAGACCTACGAGGAGGCTTCGCGCATCGAGCGCCAGGTGCGCATGGGCGAGATCGACCTGGTCTACGTGGCGCCCGAACGGCTGATGACGGAGCGCTGCCTGAACCTGTTCCAGGCGTCGAAGATCGCGCTGTTCGCCATCGACGAGGCACACTGCGTGTCGCAATGGGGGCACGACTTCCGGCCCGAGTACATCAAGCTGTCGGTGCTGCACGAGCAGTTCCCCAACGTGCCGCGCATCGCGCTGACCGCGACCGCCGATCCGCAGACCCGCGCCGAAATCGTCCACCGCCTGCAGCTGGGCGACGCGATGCAGTTCGTGTCCTCGTTCGACCGTCCCAACATCCGCTACCAGATCGTCGAGAAGGCCAACGGCCGCAAGCAGCTGCTGGACTTCATCACCACCGAACATGGCGGCGACTGCGGCATCGTCTACTGCCTGTCGCGCAAGAAGGTCGAGGAGACCGCCGAGTTCCTCAACGAGAACGGCGTGCGCGCCATGGCTTACCACGCCGGCATGGACCACGCCAAGCGCGCGGCCAACCAGGCCAAGTTCCTGCGCGAAGAGAACATCGTCATGTGCGCCACCATCGCCTTCGGCATGGGCATCGACAAACCCAATGTGCGCTTCGTCTGCCACCTGGATCTGCCCAAGAGCATCGAGGGCTACTACCAGGAGACCGGCCGCGCGGGCCGCGACGGCGAGCCGTCCAGCGCCTGGATGGCCTACGGCCTGCAGGACGTGGTGCTGCAACGGCGGATGATCGACGAGTCGGAGGCCGACGAGACCTTCAAGCGCGTGCTGGGCAACAAGCTCGATGCGATGCTGGGCCTGTGCGAGACGCTGAGCTGCCGGCGCGTGCGCCTGCTGGACTACTTCGGCGAAGCCTCCGGCCCGTGCGGCAATTGCGATACCTGCTTGATTCCGCCGGTGTCCTTCGACGGCACGGTGCCGGTGCAGAAGCTGCTGTCGGCGGTATACCGGGTCGACCAGCGCTTCGCGGCCGGCCACGTGATCGAGGTGCTGCGCGGCGTGGAGACGGATCGCATCAAGACCTGGCACCACGATTCGCTGTCGGTGTTCGGCATCGGCGCCGACCGCAGCGAGCAGGAATGGCGCGCCATCCTGCGCCAGGTGATCGCGCTCGGGCTGGTGACGGTGGACCATGAACAATACAGCTCGCTCAAGCTGACCGACGCCGCGCGTCCGGTGCTCAAGGGCGGGCAGAAGGTGCAGCTGCGCCAGTACCAGAAGCCGGTCAAGCAGAAGAGCGCCAGCCGCGCATCCAAGGGTTATGTGGAGAGCGACCTGTCGCCGCGCGAGCAGGCCATCTTCGACAAGCTGCGCTGGTGGCGGGTGGAGACCGCGCGCGCGCACGACGTGGCGGCCTACATCATCTTCAACGACGCCACGCTGCGCGAGATCGCCAAGGCGCGCCCCACCACCTTGTCCGACCTGCGCGGCATTTCCGGCGTCGGCGAGAAGAAGCTCGCCTCCTACGGCGCCGAGATCGTCGCCATGATCAGCGAGATGGAGTAAGCGCCTAGACGCGCACGAGGTTGTGCGTCGCCAGCGGGCCGAATGGCAGCGAGGCCAGTGGGCCGCCCACATCCAGCGCGCCCAGGTCGACCGCGAAGAAGCCCGCGCCTTCCATGATGGCGCGCACCTCGGCCTTGGCGGCGGCGTCGTCGCCCGAATAGAACAACACGCGCTTGCCGCCCGCCGTCTCCGGCTCCTTCAACACATTGACGTCGTTGTGATTAAAAGCCTTGACCACGCGGGCGCCGGGCACGAACCGCTGGATGATCTGGCTGGAGTGCTGGCCGCCCAGATCGACCGCCTTGATGCCGTAGGCCGCCAGCGGGTTGCTGGCGTCGTTCGCATCGGGCGACGTCGCGGGATCGAAGAACTCCACCGGGTTGGTGCCGTCGATCACGATGCGGCCGTTCCACGCCGGCAGGCTGCCCAGCACCTTCTGCGCGTCGACCCAGCGCACCGCGACCAGCACGATGTCCGCGCTTGCCGCCTCTTCCACCGTACCCGCCTTGATGGACGGTCCCAGCTCCTTCACCAGGTCGGCCAGCGAGGCCGGCCCGCGGCTGTTGGAGATGGTGGCGGGGATGCCCTGTTTGGCCAGAATGCGAGCGAAGTTGGAGCCGAGGGCGCCCGAGCCAATGATGCCGATGGTAGTCATGATGTTTCCTTTGAAGGTTAAGTGTATAAACTGTTTGCTGAGTTGAAGTGTAGGGCTGGTCAGCTTCTAGCGTTAGTCACAACCAGCTATAATCAGTTTCAATCAACACTTGAAGGCAAAGCCGTGGAAACCCTGGCCAACCTGGAATCCTTCGTACGCAGCGCCGAGAGCGGAAGCTTTTCCGCGGCGGCCCGCCGGCTAGGCTTGACGCCGGCGGCGGTGAGCCGCAACGTCGCGCTGCTGGAGCGTAACCTGGGCGTGCAGCTGTTCATGCGCAGCACGCGCGGCCTGACGCTGAGCGAGGCGGGTGAACGTTTTCAGCAATCGGTGCAGGGTGGGCTGGACAGCATCCAGGGCGCGATCGCGGACATCAAGGTCAACGCCGGGCAACCGGCCGGCGTGTTGAAGCTGAGCGCCGCGCCGGGCTTCGGCATGGACTATCTGCTGCCGCTGATGCCGGCCTTCCTCGAACGCTATCCGGGCGTGATGCCGGACTGGGTGTTCGACAGCCGCCCGCTGGACCTGATCGCCGGCGGCTTCGACGCGGCCATCGGCGCCGGCTTCGAGCTGCCGCCGGGGATGGTGGCGCGCGAACTTGCGTGCATCCATTTGATCGCCGTGGCTGCGCCGGCGCTGTTGCAGGGCAAGCGCCGTCCCAAGGACCCATCCGGGCTTGCCGAGTTTCCCAGTGTGGTGGTACGTTCGCCGTTGACGGGCCGTTTGCGCACGCAGGTCATGCGCAACCACGCCGGCATCGAGGTCACGGCGAAGCAGCGCGCCATCATGCTGGTCAACGATCCGGATGCGCTCAGCCGCGCCGTGGTGCTGGGACTTGGCGTCGGGCTGATACCGGTGCCGCACGCCGCGCCGCATCTGGAAAGCGGTGCGCTGGTGCGCTTGCTGCCCAACTGGTATGGCGATGTCGGGCCGATCTCCCTGTATTTCACCAGCCAGAAACTGCTGCCGGCGAAGACGCGCGTCTTTATCGATTTTGTTGTCGAGGCTTTCCGCGCGCAGAATCTGCCGCAAATCCTCTCCGCCAGATAAACTACTTTTGACTATGCACCCACCAATTATTTTTACCCGCTATCTCGGCCAGCTGGCCGGCATCGTCGAAAAGGCGAAGTCCAAGCCGGAGATGCCCGGAGCGCGCCTGCATGCGGAGATGCTGCCGTTTGCCTCGCAGGTGCGGGCCACCTGCAATTTCGCGCTGCGCGGCTGCTGCCCCCTGGCGGGCCTGGCGCCGGTGAGTTTCGATGGCGCGGAGCCGTCCTTCGCGGCGCTGGCGAAGCAGATCGACGACACCATCGCCTACATCGCTGCGATCCCGGCGCAGCAGTTCGACGGCCCGGCCGACCGTCTGTGCCGCGACCGCGCCGGTTTCGCCGACATCGAGCTGCCGGCGGACGAATATCTGAACCTGTACATCCTGCCCAACTTCTACTTCCACTTCAGCATGGCCTACGCGATCGCGCGCAGCCACGGGGCGGACATCGGCAAGCAGGACTTCGACGGCTACCACCTGTACGCGCCGGGCTTCTCGTTCGAAAAGCCTAGGCGGTAACGATGCCGCGATAGCGGCTGGGCGGCGCGCCGACGGCGTCGCGGAAGCGGTGGCTGAAGTGGCTCAGGTCAGCGTAGCCGCAGGCGTCGGCGATCTGCTGCAAGGGTTGGCCAGTGGTCTTCAGCAGCAGGCGCGCATGCTCGACGCGGCGCGCCGCGATCCATGCCGACGGCGGCATGCCGAACGAGATCCTGAACATGCGCGCCAGGTGGTACTCCGACATGCACGCCAGCTGCGCCAGCATGCCCAGCGAGATGTTCTGCGCCAGGTTCGCTTCGATGTAGTCGGCCAGGCGGCGCCGCACCACCGGCGCCAGGCCGCCGCGCACACGCTGCCGATGCTGCGGCATCGATTGCGACAGCAGCAGGTGGCTCAGCGTTTCGTGCGCCGTCTCGTTGGCGCGCAACTGGGCGTCCGCGCCTTCCCACGACATCTGCGCCAGCCCCGCGCACAGGCGGCCGATGCGCTCATCCTCAAAATACGTGCGGTCGGCCAGCGTGAGCTCGCGCGGTTCGCGGTCCAGCTCCACCACCGCGCGCCGCGTGAAATGCTCGGGCAGGAAGTAGACGTGCAGGAAGCGCAGCGGGCCGCGCACCGTCCAGCTGGACTCGTGCCAGTCCGGCAGTGTGCACAGGCGCTCCGGCGCGCCGTACAGGCCGGGCAGCTCGTCGCGCTCGGTGCGGTAGCCGCCACCCATGTAGTAGGACAGCGTATGGTGGCCAGGCTTGCTGTAGCTGGTCTCGGCGACCTCGGTGTCGCGGCGCCAGATCGCCACCGCCAGCTCGTCGCCCAGCCAGGCGAAGCGCTCCAGCACCGCGTCGGTTTCGGACATGGTGCGGAACACGGCATGCGAAATCTGCCCGTCCGGCGCGCGGGCGGGGGAGGCATCGGTGGCGTTGGAAGGGCGGGCTGGCACGGCGCAAGCAATCAGTAAGAGTTGGCTGAAAGTCTAGCACGGAGCGCGCCCTGCCCGCTGGCGGCCCGCCGATTTGCGCAATTCCAGACAAGCGCCCGCGCCGCGCGCACGGCATGCTGGCGGCATGAATATCTTCCTCTACCTGCTCACTGTCCTGATCTGGGGTACAACCTGGATCGCCATCACCTTCCAGATCGGCGTGGTGCCGGCGCCGGTGTCGATCGCCTACCGTTTCTGGCTGGCCGCCGCCGTGCTGATGGGATTTTTGCTCGTCACGCGCAAGCCGTGGTGGCCGCCGCGCCAGGCGTGGCGCTACCTGTTTGCGCAGGGGCTGGCGCTGTTTTGCCTGAACTTCCTGTGCTTCTACTACGCCAGCCAGTGGATCACCAGCGGCCTGGAAGCGGTGGTGTTCTCCACCGCGCCGATCTGGAACGCCATCAATGGCCGCATCTTCCTCGGCCGGCCGATACGCCGCCAGGTGATGATGGGCGCCCTGCTCGGCCTGACCGGCATCGTGCTGCTGTTCGCGCCGCAGATGGCCGGCCACTGGAGCGACAGCAAGGTGATGGCGGGTCTCGCGCTGACCTTGGGCGGCACGCTGTGCTTCTCCTGCGGGAACCTGCTGTCGAGCCGCATGCAGTCGCTGGGCCTGACGCCGTGGCTGACCAACACCTGGGCCATGCTGATCGGCTCCACCACGCTGGGCGTGGCGGCGCTGGCGCTGGGCATGCCGTTCGCGCTGGAGCCGAGCACGCGCTACGTGGGCGCGCTGCTGTACCTGGCGATTCCCGGCTCGGTGATCGGCTTCACCGCCTACCTGTTGCTGGTCGGCCGCATAGGACCGGATCGCGCGGCCTATTCCACGGTATTATTCCCCATCGTGGCACTGACCATTTCAACGATCTATGAGGGCTACCACTGGACGCCGACGGCGCTGGCCGGACTGGCGCTGGTCCTGGCGGGGAACCTGCTGGCGTTCCTGCCGCTGGCCGCGCGCGCCAAGGCGATGGGAGCCGCATAAAACAGGAAAACGCATGAACAGATACGTCGCTGTACTCGCACTGGCATCGGCAGCATCGGCAGGATCGGCGGCAACGGCCGCCGAGGCGCCGGCCGACACCATCTACCGCAACGGCTACATCTACACCGTCGATGCCAAGGACAGCGTGCAGCAGGCGTTGGCCGTGCGCGCCGGCCGCATCGTCTACGTGGGCGACAACGCCGGCGCCAAGCCCCTGGCCGGCAGGAAGACCAAGGTCGTCGACCTGCACGGCCGCATGCTGATGCCCGGCCTGATCGACGGCCATATGCATCCGCAATCGGGCGGCAGCCGCCTGCTCAACTGCAGCCTCGATTACGAGGCGCTGACGGTGGCCCAGTTCCAGTCGCGCATCCAGGCCTGCCTGGACAAGGACAAGAAGTCCGACGCCGGCCGCTGGCTGGTGGTGGTGAACTGGTTCCAGCAGGGGATGCTGCCGGACGGTGTGGAGACCACCGCCGCCACGCTCGACGCGCTCAAGACCGAGCGCCCCGTCATCGTGCGCTCCTCCTTCGGCCATTCGTCGCTGCTCAATTCCAAGGCGGTGCAGCTGGCCGGCATCAAGCGCGACACGCCCGATCCCGCCGGCGGCAAGATCACCCGCGACGCCAGGGGCGACGCCACCGGCCTGCTGGAAGACGCCGCGCAGGACATGGCGATGAACCTGCTGCCGCCGCTGACGGTGGCCGAGAATCTGGCCGCCTCCAAGGCCGCGCTGGCGGCGATGCGCAAGCAAGGCATCACCAGCTTCCTCGACGCCTATACCGATCCCGAGACCATGACCGCCTTCGCCGATCTGCACAAGCAGGGCAAGCTGACGGCGCGCGCGCATTTCGCGGTGCTGATCGACCTGGATAAGGGCGCCACGCCGCAAAGCGCGGTGGCCGATCTGCTCAAGCAGCAGAAGCAGTTCGACCAGGGGCCGACCAGCGTCGCGCCGTCGATGCAGGTGCGCCACGCCAAGCTGTTCATGGACGGCGTGATTTCGGCGCCGGCCTTCACCGGCGCCATGCTGGAGCCCTATCTGGTCAACAAGGGCACGGCGGACAAGCCGGACTGGCAGCCCGGCCCCAGCACCGGCCCGGCCAGCTACTTCTCGCCCGAGGCGCTGAAGGCCACGCTGGCCGAACTGGCCAAGGCCCATATCGATCCGCACATCCACGTCGACGGCGACCGCGCCGTGCGCGAGTCGCTGGACGCGATCGAACACCTGCGTTCCACACCGGCCGGCAAGGATGTGCGACCCGCGCTGGCGCACGACGAAATCGTCGCCCCCGCCGACTATCCGCGCTTCGCCAAACTGGATGTGACGCCGGTGCTGTCCTTCCAGTGGGCGAAGCCGGCGCCGGACACCGTGGGTGCGCTGAAGGACTACATGGGGCCACAGCGCTACGCCCTCGTCGAGCCGCAGGCGCCGCTGCTTGACGCCGGCGCGCGCATCGCCTTCGGCAGCGACTGGCCCGTCGATCCGCTCGACGAATGGTTCGCGCTGAAGGTCGGCGTGACGCGCACCGCCGCGCCCAACGCCGGCAAGGAATACGCCGGCACGCTGGGCACGCAGCCCGGCATGCCGCGCGCCGCCGTGCTGCGCGCCATCACGCTTAACGCCGCCTACACGCTGCGCCAGGAGGCGCAGACCGGTTCGCTGGAACCAGGCAAGCTGGCCGACATGATCGTATTGGACCGGAACTTCTTCACCATCCCGGCCGAGGATATCGCCAACATCAAGGTGCTGCAGACTATGGTGGGCGGCAAAATCGTGTATCAGGCCAAGGGCATGCGTTAAGATGTCGGCCTTTAGATAAACGGGCACGCCATGGAACTCGCCATCTCCCTGCTGATCATCGCCGTCACCGGCCTGGTGGTCTACGCGATCATCAAGACCAATCCGGCCAAGCCGATGCCGCTGCCGGCGCGTCCCGCCACGCCCTACGAGCCCAAGCTGCCCGAGGGCGCGCCCGCGCTGCACTGGTCCGACGACGGCCGCTTCCTGGTCGAGGTGGTGAACGAGTCGCGCTACCAGGCCACGCTCAAGGCGCTGGCCGGCGACCATGGCGACGGCAACGCGGCGGCGCCCTACCTGGCCACGCTGATGCCGGACGACGTCAATCCCTATGAGAGCGCCGCCGTGGCGGTCTTCCTCGACGGCCGCATGGCGGGCTATCTGTCGCCCAAGGCGTCGGTGGCGTTCCGCGCGCTGCTCAAGCACAAGGAGATCGAGGGCCAGATCACCAGTTGCGACGCGCAGGTGCGCGGCGGCGGCGTGTGGCAGAGCGGCCGCCTGGCCTATGTGGTGGTGCTGGACATGGAGCAGCTGGAGAAGTGATGAAGGCGTTCGCATTGTCCCTGCTGATGGCGGCGGGCGCCGTGTCGGCGCAGCCGTCGTTTCCGCCGCTGGTGCTGCCGCCGCTGGTGCTGCACTACGCGCAAAGCCCCCCGCTGCAATACGCCGACACGCGCGGCGTGCTGACCGGCCACGCGGCCAGCCCCGCCACCGCCGCGCTCACGGCGGCCGGCATTCCCTTCGTCGTGCGCCAGACACCAGCCAAGCAGCAGCTGGTGCTGATGCAGGCGGCGGAGCCGGAAGCGGCCTGCATGCTGGGCTGGTTGCAGACGCCGGAGCGCGAGCGCGTCGGCAAATTCTCGGAAGTGGTGTATGAGGACAAGCGTCCGTTCGCGCTGACCTGGAGCGGCAATCCCGCCATGCATGACGAGGAGCCGCTGAAGGATACGCTGAGCGACCAGCGGCTGCGCGTGGTCGTGAAGAAGGGCGCGTCCTACGGCGTGGCGATCGACCGCGGCCTGCTGCGCTACAAGACGCAGACCATCCCCAGCGCGGCGGACACGCAGCAGCTGCTGGACATGCTGCGCCGGCACAGCATCGATTACTTCTTCATCACGGAAGAGGAATTGGAGGAGGCGGTCAAGGCCTCGGGCTATCCGGCCTCGTACTACAAGCGGATCTACTTCTCCGACCTGTACAAAGGCTACGAGCGTCGCCTGTGGTGCAGCAGGTCGGTGCCGGACGAGACGCTCAAACGCTTGAACGCGGCCATCGTCCGGCTGCGAAAATAACTACTTTTTGGTGAAGACCAGGTCCCACACGCCGTGGCCCAGCTTCAGGCCGCGGTTCTCGAACTTGGTCAGCGGACGATAGGCCGGTTGCGGCGCGTAGCCGTCGGCGGTGTTCCGCAGGCCCTCTTCGGCGCCCAGCACTTCCAGCATCTGCACCGCGTAATCTTCCCAGTCGGTGGCGCAATGCAGGTAGCCGCCCACGGCCAGCTTCTGCACCAGCAGCTTGACGAAAGGCGGCTGGATCAGGCGGCGCTTGTTGTGGCGCGCCTTGTGCCACGGGTCCGGGAAGTAGATATGCACGCCGTGCAGCGAGCCGTCCGGAATCATCTGGTTCAGCACTTCCACCGCGTCGTGCTGGATGGCCTTGAGGTTGGTCAGGCCCTGCTCCTCGATCAGCTTGAGCAGGCTGCCCACGCCGGGCGTGTGCACTTCCACGCCGATGAAGTCCTTCTCCGGCATCACGCCGGCGATGTGCGCGGTGGTGCCGCCCATGCCGAAGCCGATCTCCAGCACCACCGGCGCCTTGCGGCCGAAGGCCTGCTCATAGTCGAGCGGCGCCTTGGCGTATTCGATCATGTACTTCGGGCTCAGTTCCTCCAGCGCGCGCGCCTGCGCGGTCGACAGGCGGCCGGCGCGCGTGACGAAGCTGCGGATGCGGTGTTCGGTCGGGTCGTAGAGCATCGGCCGCGCTGGGCCGTCTTTTGGGGTATCGGAAGACATGGGATGAAGTGAGTCGATGAACAATGAGGCAGCATTATATCAGTCACGCCTAACCGTCCCTCCGCTTCAGCAAATGATTGACACTCCGTTTGAGTTGAGGTCTAATCAAGGCAAGCGGCGTGAAATCGTTTTCAAACGTCAAAATGCCCTGTTTCGCACCCGTTAAACCTCAAAACGACCTCACATGACCGATTTCACGCAATTCCCGCCCTCGTTTACCTGGGGCGTCGCCACCAGCGCCTTCCAGATTGAAGGCGGCGCCGCCGCCGACGGCAAAGGCCCGTCGATCTGGGACACCTTCAGCCACACGCCGGGCAAAGTCATCGACGGCAGCAACGGCGACGTCGCCTGCGACCACTATCACCGCTACCCGGAAGACGTGGCCATCATGGCCGGCATGGGCGTGGACGCCTACCGCTTCTCGATGGCGTGGTCGCGCGTGCAGCCCACCGGCAAAGGCGCCTGGAACGAAGCCGGCTTCGCCTTCTACGACCGGCTGCTGTCGGAGCTGGAGGCCAAGGGCATAGACGCCCACGTCACGCTCTACCACTGGGACCTGCCGCAAGGCCTGCAGGACGACGGCGGCTGGCTCAATCGCGACACCGCCTACCGCTTCGCCGACTACGCCGCCGAAGTGGCGCGCCGTTTTGGCTCGCGCTTGAAAACGATTGCAACGCACAACGAGCCGTGGTGCACGGCCAACCTGGGCTACGGCAACGGGCAGTTCGCGCCGGGCGTGGCGGACCCGAAGCAGGCCATCCAGGTGTCGCACCACCTGCTGCTGTCGCACGGGCTGGCGATGCAGGCGATGCGCGCGGTGGGCAGCCCGGCGCAGCTGGGCATCGTGCTCAATCAGTGGACCGCCGACCCGGCCACCGACAGCGCGGCCGACAAGGCGATGGCGGAATTCGAGTACGCGCGCTCGGTGCAGTGGTTCATGGACCCCATCTTCAAGGGCAAGTACCCGGAACTGGCGCTGCAGGGTCACGGCGAGAACGCGCCGGTGATCCATGAAAACGACTTCAAGGATATCCAGCACAAGATCGACTTCCTCGGCGTGAACTACTACTTCCGCGCCTACTGCTCGGCCGAGACCCCGCCGCGCCAGCCGGAAGCGAAGCTGGGCACCACCGACATGGGCTGGGAGATCTTCCCCGACGGCCTGACCGAGCTGCTGCTCAAGCTCAAGGCGGAATACGAGCTGCCGCCGATCTACATCACCGAGAACGGCATGGCCAACCCGGACGTGATCGTCGACGGCGAGATTCCGGACGAGGCGCGCATCGATTTCGTGCAGCGCCACCTGAAGGCGCTCAACGACGCCCGCCTGCAGGGCGTGGACATCCGGGGCTACTTCCTTTGGAGCCTGCTCGACAACTTCGAGTGGAACTCGGGCTACGCCAAGCGCTTCGGCATCGTGCACGTCGACTACGCGACGCAGAAGCGCACCCTGAAGCACAGCGCGCACTGGTATCGCGAATATCTGTTGAAGCAAAGGCCGCAACGCACCGCGCACGCGGCCTAGCAGCAAGCGTTTTAATCCCGCCGGCGCAGATGCCGGCGTTTTCCTTTCTACAGGCCGCAGAGCCTGATGCTTTACACTCCAACGAGAACAACGAGGACGACACCATGCAAACCGCACCATCCGCCGTGCCACAAGAGACGCCGGCTTCCGCCGCCGCCAGCCAGCCGCCATCGCTGTTGCGCGCCATGTTCGCGCGCGGCACGCCGATGCTGTGGGTCCCCAGCGGCTACTTCGCGATGGCGCTGACCTACATGATGCTCACCAGCGTCACCTCCATCATGTTCAAGAACCTGGGCATGGACAACGGCCAGGCCGCGCAGTACGCCAGCTACCTGATCCTGGCCTACACCATCAAGCCGCTGTTCGCGCCCTTCGTTGAAATGTACCGCACCAAGAAGTTCTTCGTGCTGTGCGCGCAGCTGGTGATCGGTGTCGGTTTCGCCGGCGTGGCGCTGGCGATGTCGCTGCCGGACTACATGGTGGTGATGGTGTTCATGTTCGGCGTGCTGTCGCTGGTCGGCGCCACGCAGGACATCGCCTCCGACGGCGTGTACGTCACCTCGCTGGACGCCAAGACGCAGTCGCTGTTCTGCGGCATCCAGAGCCTGAGCTGGAACGTCGGCCCCATCGTCGCCTCGGGCGGCATGGTGTACCTGAGCGGCTGGCTGCACACGCACTACTTCCACCACCAGGCCGGCGTGTTCGGGCCGCAGTGGATCGATTCGTGGCGCATCATCTTCTTCATCGTCGCGGCGATCACCATCGTCGCCGCGCTGTGGCATATGCGCGTGATGCCGGACGGCGCCAAGGCGGAGAACGCGCCGGCGTCGGTGGCCGATGCGGCCTTCATTCTCAGGGATTCCTTCGTCACCTTCTTCCAGAAGCGCGACGTGTGGCTGATGGTGCTGTTCGCGTTTCTGTTCAGGCTCAGTATCGGGCTGCTGGAAAAGATCGGTCCCTTCTTCATGGTCGATCCGGTGGCGCAGGGCGGGCTGGGATTGTCGAACGAGATGCTGGGACTGATCTACGGCACCTACGGGCTGATCGCGGTGCTGCTTGGATCGCTGCTGGGCGGGATCTTCGTCGCGCGGCGCGGGCTGCCGGCGACCTTGTTCCTGCTGTGCTGCGCGGTCAACATCCCCAACGTCACCTTCCTTTTGATGAGCATCTACCAGCCGCACGACCTGCTGGTGATCAGCGCCGGCGTGGCGGTCGAGAAGTTCTTCTTCGGTTTCGGTTCGGTGGGCTTCATGATCTACCTGATGCAGCAGCTGGCGCCGGGCAAATACACCACCACGCATTATGCGTTCGGCACGGGGCTGATGGGCTTGTGCATGATGGTCACGGGCGTCGTCAGCGGCCACCTGCAGCAGGCGCTGGGCTATGTGCACTACTTCTGGCTGGTGATGGCCGCGACCATCCCGTCCTTCATCGTCACCTGGTACGCGCCGTTCCACAACAAGGACTAGACCAGCAAGGCAGCAAGCAAAAGGGCCGGCGCAAAACAAGCGCCGGCCCTTTTTTTGCCCGTCATTCCCGCGCAGGCGGGAATGACAATGGCGCGGATGCGGGGCCGGCCGCATAAAAAAAACCCCTCGGCCTTTGCAGGACGAGGGGAAGAAGAGCACTACAACACTGGGACTACATGAAAAACTCTTTGCTTAGAACGACTTGCCGACGTTGATGCCGAAGGTGCGCGGCGGCAGGTACTGCGCTTGCCACGGGCCGTTGGCGTTCATGGCGCTGGTCTTGACCTTCGCGTCTTCCGCGTTGCGGATGTAGGCGTCGAAGTACCACTTCGAGTCGGCGTCGAAACGCAGGCCAAGGTCGGTGCGGGTGTAGGACTTCTGCTTGTCCGGCTCACCCAGATTGAACACGCTCAGCCAGCTGGCCGTCTCGTAGTGCGCGCTGATGCGCGGGATCAGCGTGCCGTTGGCCAGCGCGAAGCTGTGCTGGTACATCATCTGCGCGCTGAACTTCGGCGAGTGCGGCATGGTGTTGCCGGTGACGTCCAGGCAGGTGCTGATGCCCGGCACCGTGCACGCCGGCAGCACGTAGTCGTTGCTGCCGCCGACCAGGTGCTTGAGCGTGGCGTTGGTGTAGGCGGCGGAGAACTGCACCCGGTCTACCGGTGTGACCTTGGCCGCGATCTCGGTCTCCAGGCCCCAGATCTTCGCGCCTTCCGCATTGCTGGTGGCCAGGCCGCGCGTGCCGTCCGGATTGGTGACCGGTGCGCTGAACTGGAAGCCCTTGAACTTCTCGTAGTAGGCCGAATTGTTCATCCGCACCGTGCCGCCGAGGAAGGTGCTCTTCGAGCCGATCTCGTAGTTGGTCAGCGTCTCGGAACCGTAAGGCACGCCGCCGTCCTGCAGGCCGCCAGACTTGTAGCCGGTCGACACGCTGGCGTAGACCATGTTGCTCTTGTCGATCTCGTAGCTCACGCGCACCAGGCCGGTGAGCTTGTGGTCGTTGAACACGCCGTCGTTGTGCTGGTAGGTCGAGAAGCCGGTGCCGCCGCCCAGGGGATTCATCGACGGGCTCACCGGGATCTGCGGCGCGGTCAGGTCGCTCCAGCCGTTGTTGGTGCCGCCGATGTTCTTGCGCTCGTCCGAGGTGTAGCGCAGGCCGCCGGTCAGATGCAGCGCGTCGCTGGCGTTCCAGGTGGCCTGGCCGAAGACGGCCTTCGAATCCACAGTTTCCTTGGGCTGGATGAAGGAACCCTGCCAGCCCACGGTGCCCTGCTGGGTGCCGTTCATGATCGGGATGTCGAAGCGGATGCCGTTGTCCTCGTTGGCGTAGTACAGGCCGAGCAGCCAGTCCACATCGCGCTTGCCGGTCGACTGGATCTCCAGTTCGTGGCTGTAGTTCTTGTACTTGGACCAGACGGTGTTGTTGGCCTGGTAGCTGCCGCCGCTGGTGAAGCTGGTCGGCAGCGTGGCGCCGCCGTCCTGGTCGAAGGTCGAGGAACCGTTGAAGCGCGAGTAGCCGGCGATGTAGGCCAGGCTGATGTCCTTGTTGATCTCGTAGTCGACGCGGCTGCGCACCGAATGCGAATCGCGGTTGACGCTGGGCGCGGTGTCGATCAGCGCCGACCAGAAGTCCTGGCCCGCGCGCGGGGTCTGCATCAGGTTCATGCTCGGCGTGCCGCGGTCCATATAGTGCTCGTACGCGATGTTCCACTTCAGGCCGGGCTGGGGCTGCCACAGGAAGCTCACGCGCGCCGCGCTCTGGTCCTGCGCGCTGTACTTCTGGGCGTTGTTGACGAACAGGTTGGTGTTGATCGGCTGGAAGGCGATCGGGTTGCCCGGATGCGCGGTGTTCCAGGCGGCGATCACCGGATCGGCCGCCGCGTGCTGCGCCGCCAGCGACAGGTTGGGCGCGCTCTGGTAGCTGACGTAGCCGTTGTGCTGCTCGTGCACCACCGCCACGCGCATCGCCATGGTGTCGTTGATCGGGATGTTGACCGCGCCGCGCGCGCCCAGACGGGCGTAGTTGCCGTAGCCGGCCTCGAAGTTGCCGGCGCTGCTGCCGATTTCAGGCTTGACGGTCTGCATGTTGACCGCGCCGACGCTCGAGTTGCGGCCCCACAGCGTGCCTTGCGGGCCGCGCAGCACCTCGATCGCCTCCAGGTCGAACAGCAGCGCGGTCGCGCCTTCCGGACGCGGCGAGTAGATGCCGTCGACGAAGCTGGCCACCTCGGGATCGGCGTATTCGGTCTTGGCGCTGTCGTTGCCGACGCCGCGCAAGGTCATGGTGATCACGCCATGGTCGCCCTGGCCGGTGGCGGCAAAGCTCGGCACCAGGTTGACCACGTCCTGCAGCGTCTGGACATGGTTATCGTCCAGCACCGCCGCGTTCAGCGCGGTGACCGCGACCGGGGTTTTCTGCAGCGAGGTGGTGCGCTTGGTCGCCGTGACGTACACCTCGGTGATGGTCGAGGAAGTCTTGTCGGCGGCGGCCTGCTCGGCGGCTGGCGCGTCGGCGGCGGCGGCATAGGCGCCGGCGCTGGTGCCGGCCATCAGGGCGATGATGGCCAATTGGATCGGGGACGGCAAGCGCTTCCCGGACTGCGGTACGTGGACGTTCATTAGGTCTCCTTTTGCGTGGCGCTCGCCGGGAAGTGGCGGTACCACATTTATCATCGTGGAATTGATTCCGTGTTGTATGAAATCGTTTTCAAATCGCTTGAAATCGATTTCCTTATTTGTGAAATCGATTTCATGGTACATAATTCAAATCACAGATGTCAATTTAAAAATTGTAGCGGCGTTGTTTATCCGGCGTGCGGCACCCGCCCGCCGGAGCGCGCACGCCACCGACGGAGACCGCGAAGCCGATGAACACCCCCCCCATCAAACATGTCCTGATCGTCGGCGGCGGCACCGCCGGCTGGCTCACGGCCGCCTTCCTGGCGCGCACCCTGGGCGCCGGCGCCGGCGGCGACAGCGTGCGCATCACGCTGGTGGAGTCGAAGGAGATCGGCATCATCGGCGTCGGCGAAGGCACCTTCCCGTCGATCCGCGGCACGCTGGCGGCGATCGGCATCGACGAGGCGCGCTTCATCCGCGAATGCAGCGCCACCTTCAAGCAGGGCATCAAGTTCACCGACTGGGTGCGCCCGCCGGGCGCGCCGGGCAACGACCACTACTTCCATCCGTTCAGCCTGCCCAGCCAGCGGCCCGGCGGCCCGGAGCTGCTGCCCTACTGGCTGCAGGGCGCGGCCGCGCCGGGCGCGGGCTTCGCGGCCGCCGCCACCATGCAGAAGCGGGTGGCCGACGCCGCGCACGGGCCCAAGCGCTTCAACGACGCCGACTTCATGGGACCGCTGAACTACGCCTACCATTTCGACGCCGGCAAGTTCGCCGCCCTGCTCAGCACCCACGCGCAGTCGCTCGGCGTGCATCACGTGCTGGCGACGGTGGAGCGGGTGGAGCTGGACGCGCAGGGCGCGATCGGCGCGGTCCACACCAGGGAGGCGGGCGCGCTGACGGCCGACCTGTACATCGACTGCACCGGCTTCCGCGCCGCGCTGATCGGCGAGGCGCTGGGCACGCCCTTCCGCAACATCAACGACACGCTGTTCGTCGACCGCGCGCTGGCGATGCAGGTGCCGTACGCCACGGACGACGCGCCGATCGCCTCGTACACCATCGCCACCGCGCACGAGGCGGGATGGACCTGGGACATCGGCCTGCAGCAGCGGCGCGGCATCGGCTACGTGTACTCCAGCCGCCACACCGACGACGCGCGCGCCGAGCAGGTGCTGCGGCGCTACATCGGCCCGGCCAGCGACGGCCTCAGTCCGCGCCAGCTCAAGCTCAACGTCGGCTACCGCGAGCAGCACTGGGTGAAGAACTGCGTGGCGGTGGGCCTGTCGGGCGGCTTCCTGGAGCCGCTGGAATCGTCCGGCATCGGCCTGATCGAAACCTCGGCCTACCTGGTCGGCTACCTGTTCCCGCACGACGGCGACCTGGCGCCCGTGGCCAGGGTGTACAACGAGATGATGAAGGCGCGCTACGAGCGCATCGTCGATTTCGTCAAGCTGCACTACTGCCTGACGCAGCGCACGGACCACGCCTTCTGGACCGACAACACCGACCCGGCCAGCATCCCGGCATCGCTGCGCGACAAGCTGTCGATGTGGCGCCGCCGCCCGCCGCACCGGATGGACTTCGTGGTGGACCTGGAGATGTATCCGCCGTCGAGCTGGCAGTACGTGCTGTACGGGATGGAGTATCCGACCGCGCAATACGCCAACGCCCGCACGCTGCCGCGCTTGGACGAGGCGCGCCGGGAGTTCCAGATGATCGAGCAGATGTCGCACCGCGCGCAGGCCGACCTGCCCACGCACCGCGCGCTGGTCGAGCACTTCCTGCGGCGCGGCGAGCGCAGGACGGCCTAGCAGGCGTCGACGTCGATCACGGCCTGGGCGAAGGCCTGCGGCGCCTCCTGCGGCAGGTTGTGGCCCGCGCCCTCGATCACGCGGTGCGTGCGCCGGCCGCTGAAGCGCGCCGCGTAGCCGGTGCCGTCGGTGGCCGGCGCCACGCCGTCGCTGTCGCCGTCGAGCGTGATGGTCGGCACGCCGATTGCCGGGCCGGCGGCCAGCCGGCGCTCCAGCGCGTCGTGCCGCGGATCGCCCTCCTCCACGCCCAGGCGCCAGCGGTAGTTGTGGATCACGATGGCGACGTGGTCCGGGTTGTCGAAGGCGGCGGCGCTGCGCTCGAAGGTGGCCTGGTCGAAGCGCCACTGCGGCGAATTGGCCTGCCAGATCAGGCGCGCGAACTCGCGGCGGTTGGCCTGGTAGCCCGCCTTGCCGCGCTCGGTGGCGAAGTAGAACTGGTACCACCAGCCGTGTTCCACCTTGGGCGCCAGCGGCAGCTGGTTGCGCTCGCGGTTGTTGATCAGGTAGCCGTTCACCGACACCATCGCCTTGCAGCGCTGCGGCCACAGGGCGGCGATGATGTTGGCCGTGCGCGCGCCCCAGTCGTAGCCGGCCAGGATGGCGCGCTCGATCTTCAGCGCGTCCATCAGCGCGACGATGTCCAGCGCCACCGCCGCCTGCTGGCCGTTGCGGAACGCGGCCTCGGACAGGAAGCGCGTGCTGCCGTGGCCGCGCAGGTGCGGCACGATCACGCGGTAGCCGCGCGCCGCCAGCAGCGGCGCCACCTCGGCGTAGCTGTGGATGTCGTACGGCCAGCCGTGCAGCAGCAGCACCGGCTGGCCGTCGGCCGGGCCGGCCTCGTAGTAGCCCACGTCGAGCTCACCGGCGCGGATCTGCCGGATCGGCGCCAGCGGCGGCGCCAGGCCGGCGGCGCGCGCCGTGGCGGCGAACGGCGTTTCGATGGCGGCCAGGCCGGCGGCGGCCAGCGCGCCGCTCAGCAGCTTGCGGCGTCCGGCGTTCATGCCGCCAGCGCCAGCTCGACCGGGATCTGGCCGTGCGCCAGCCTGGAGTATGGACAGATCCGGTCGGCCGCGTCGACCAGCGCCTGCGCCTGCGCGCGCTCCATCCCCGGCAGGCTGACGCGCAGGCGCGCCTGCAGCAGATAGGTCTGGCCGGCGGTGCCCAGGTCGACCTCGGCGTCCACCGCCAGGTCCGGCGGCAGCTGCACCTGCATCGCCCGCGCGGCCAGGCCCATGGAGCCGATGAAGCAGGCCGACCAGCCGGCCGCGAACAATTGCTCGGGATTGCTGCCCTGGCCGCTGCTGCCGGGCGAGGACAGTTTGAGGTCCAGGCGGCCGTCGCTGCTGCGCACGCTGCCGTCGCGGCCGCCGGTGGTACGGGTCTTGCCGGTGTACAGAACTTGTTCGATAGGGGTCATGGCTGTCCTTAAAGTAGGGGGATTTGTATCGCATCCGATGCAATCGGATGAGACGAATAATATACCAAGCCCAAACTAAGTCAAGCAGTTCCGATCAAATCGCATGCGATGTATAATGTGCGCATCCAGATCAAGAAAGCGCCGTCATGACCGCCCACACCCCCGTATCCGCCGCGCCACGCAAGCTGGCCGACTTCCTGTGCTTCTCGATTTATTCCGCCAACCTGGCGTTCGGGCGCGCCTACCGGCCCATCCTGGACGAGCTGGGGCTGACGTACACGCAGTACATCGCCATCATCGCGCTGTGGGAGCAGGACCACCAGACCGTGAGCGGCCTGGGCGAGAAGCTGTTCCTGGAATCGAACACGCTCACGCCCATCCTGAAGAAGCTCGAAGCGATGGGCTATCTGCGCCGCGCGCGCGATCCCGGCGACGAACGCCAGGTGCTGGTCAGCCTGACCGAGGCCGGCCGCGCGCTGCGCGAGCGGGGGCTGGAGATGAACCTGGTGGACGCCTGCGGCCTGACGCCGGACCAGTTCACCCAGGTGCAACAGGCCGTCGCCACCCTGCGCGACAGCCTGATCAAAGCGAGCGCCGGCCGGCCCTGAAGGCCCGCCAACGATCTAAACCATATAAACGGTTAATCCCGTTTGGCGTGGCGGCGGCGCGCGGCCACGCCCAGCATGCCCAGGCCGGCCAGCAGCATGCCGTAGCTGGCCGGTTCCGGCACCGCGGTGGTGATGTTGAAGTTGCCCGAGTAGCTGGCCGAGTCGCCGGTGAAGCCGCTCACGCGCAGGGTCAGCGGGCCGGCCAGCATGACGTTGGTCAGGCGCGCCTTGCTCTCGCCGTCGCCGCTGCTCAGCGCCAGCTCGACGCCGTTCAGCGACACGTGGCTGAACTGGATCTTCTGCTCGTCGAAGCCGAAGAAGTTGATCACGCCGCCGTTGACCTTCAGCGCGCCCGGCAGCTCGGGCGTGAAGTTGTAGGTGTCGGAGAAATAGCTGCCTTCCCACGGGGTCGGCTGGCTCAGGTTGAAGCTGCCGGTCCATTGCAGCGGGTTGCTCTTGGACTGGTGCAGCTGGACTTCATAGGTCTTGGCCATGGCCGGGGCCACAAAAAGGGCGCTTAACGCGAGCGCGAGGACGGTCGATTTCATTGGAGATTCCTAAACGGGTGAGAAGAAAGTTGCTTGCTTGCAGACTAGATGTGATAATAAATTGATACCACCCATCGGAACATAGTCCAATTGGACTGAATTGCCGCGCCATGAAACCAACCGTACTTGTCATCGACGACCACTCGCTGTTCCGCGCCGGCCTGCGCCTGATGCTGGCCGACGCCGCCGCCCAGTGCGAGGTGCGCGAAGCGGCCTCGATCGACGAAGCCCTCGGCGCCCCGCGCGACGCGGCCGCGCCCAGCCTGGTGCTGCTCGACATCCAGCTGCCCGGCGTCAACGGCCTGGACGGCATGACGCTGATCCACCGCCGCTGGCCGCACTGCCCGGTGATCGTGCTGTCGGCCGACGGCGCCAGCGCCACCGCCCACAGCGCGCTGGCGCGCGGCGCGGCGCGCTTCGTCTCCAAGGCCGAGCCGGCGCCGGCCATCCAGGCCGCCATCTGCGCCGTGCTGCGCGGCGAGAGCGCGGCCATCCCGCCCTGCGCCGCCGACGACCGCCAGCCGCGCCTGACGCCGCGCCAGTGCGAGGTGCTGGCGCTGATCTGCCAGGGCCTGTCGAACAAGCTGATCGCGCGGCGCCTGAACCTGTCGGAGAACACCGTGCGCGGCCACGTGCAGGCGCTGCTGGCCATGCTGGGCGTGGTCAGCCGCGCCGAGGCGGCCTTCGCGGCCCGCCAGCGGGGCCTGGTTGGTTAGCGCGCCCGCCACCGAGCGCCTGATCCGCGCCGAGCAGGCGCGCCTGTTGATGGGCAATATGGGCAGCTCGCTGCTGCCGGCCATCGCCGTCGCGCTGCTGCTGGTGTACGTGCTGGCCACGCCGGACAACACGCCGGCGCTGCGCCTGTGGTGCGCGGCCGTGATCGCCTCCAAGGTGTACGCCAGCTGGGACGCGCGGCGCCTGTTGCGCGCCCCCATCCTGGCCGAGCACGCAGAGCGGCTGACGCGCCGCCTGATCGTGCTCAACGCGATCGACGGCGCCGCCTGGGGCATGCTGGCGTTCGCCGGCCTGGACCCGGCCTCCACCGCCAACAGCATCCTGGTGGTGGCGGTGCTGGCCGGCATCGTCGGCAACTCGATGTCGCTGCTGTCGCCGGTGCTGCCGGTGTTCGCGGTGTTCTGCGTGGCCGAGCTGGGCGCGCTGGCGCTCAAGGCCTGGACCATGGGCGACCTGGCGTTCCAGGCGCTGAGCCTGGCCGTGCTGGTCTACCTGATGAGCCTGCTCAGCCAGGGCCGCAACAGCTCGCGCGCGGCGCGCGCCGCGATCCAGCTGCGCTTCGACAACATCGAACTGATAGACCAGCTGCGGGTCGAGACCGAGCGCGCGCGCCAGGCGCTGCACGCGGCCGAGCAGGCCAACCTGGCCAAGTCCAAGTTCCTGGCCGCCGCCAGCCACGACCTGCGCCAGCCCATCCACGCCCAGGGCCTGTTCCTGGAGGTGCTGGGGCGCTCGGCGCTGACGCCGGCCCAGCACGAGGTGCTCGCCAGCGCCCGCTCGGCGTCGGAGGCTTCGGCCAGCATGCTGCACACGCTGCTGGACTTTTCGCGCATCGACGCCGGCGTGGTCGAGGCCCATATCGTGCCCTTCCGCCTGCAGCCGCTGCTGGCCAAGATCGAAAGCGAGCTGGCGCCGCAGGCCAACGCCCAGGGCCTGGTCTACCGCACCCACGACAGCGAGCTGGTGCTGCAATCGGACCCGGCGCTGGTCGAGCTCGTCCTGCGCAACCTGGTGTCGAACGCGGTGCGCTACACGCTGCGCGGCGGCATCCTGGTCGGCTGCCGCCGGCGCGGCGGCGACGCCGTGATCGAGGTGTGGGACAGCGGCATCGGCATCGCCGCCGCGCAGCAGGAGGAAATCTTCCAGGAGTTCCACCAGCTCGGCAACCCCGAGCGCGACCGCCAGAAGGGCCTCGGGCTGGGCCTGTCGATCGCGCGCGGCCTGGCGCGCCTGCTGGAGGCGCCGCTGACGCTGTCCTCGCGGCCGGGACGGGGCAGCGTGTTCCGGCTGGCGCTGCCGCTGGCGCGGCTGCCGGCGCCGCCCCCCGCGGCCGAGGCGGCGCCGCCGCCCGCGCCGCTGCGGCCGCTGTCCATGCGGGTGCTGCTGATCGACGACGACGCCATCGTCTGCGCCAGCATGCAGCGCCTGCTGCAGGCCTGGGGCTGCGAGTGCCGGGTGGCAGACGGCGTCGAGCAGGCGCTGGCGCTGGCGCCGGCGCTGCGGCCCGAGCTGATCGTCAGCGACTACCGGCTGCGCGGCCAGCACACCGGCGCCGAGGCGATCGCCGCGCTGCGGCGGCAGGCCGGGCGCGCCCTGCCGGCGCTGCTGATCACCGGCGACACGGCGCCGGCCCGGCTGCGCGAGGCGCGCAACAGCGGCGTGCCCTTGCTGCACAAGCCGGTGGCGCCGGCCCAGCTGTACCGCGTGCTGGCCGAGCTCGCCGCCACCCTGGAGCCGGACTGGGCTGAAAACAACAGCGGTGAGAATGCGTGAGATTGTACTTGCCGCTTAGAAACGACTGTTCTACACTGGAATCTCTGCCGCACCCGCCCCCTCTCCCCCGGGGCCACCACCCGCCTCCCGGCCTTATCTCCGCCGGAAACTCATCGATGTCGCCACGACGCCCACCGGCGCCGACCACCTTTAGTTTACGGAGAAACAAGTGAATTCAATCAACAACCTCAAGATCGGCACCCGGCTGGGCCTGGGCTTCACCATCGTGACCGCGCTGCTGGTCGCCACGGCCGCGATCGGCATCAGCCGCATCCACGCCATCAACGGCGACACCGACATCATCGTCCACGACCGCTACGCCAAGATCGCGCTGGCGCAAACCATAGAGAACGAAGTCAACCGCCAAACCCGGGCGCTGCGCACCGCGCTGATCGCCGCCGACAACGATGAGGTCGCGGCCAGCGAACTGGCCAAGATCGAGGCCTCCGCCCCCGTCATCGCCGCCGCGCTCGACAAGCTGCAGCCCATCATCCACACCGAGCAGGGCAAGGCCGCGCTGCAGGCGCTGATCGCCGCGCGCGCCACCTTCAGGGACCACGAACACCACATGATCGCGCTGATCAAGGCGAAACAGGGCGACGCCGCGCGCGCCTACCTGCTCAAGGAAATCCTGCCGCCGCAGGCGGTCTACCTGCGCGCGATCGAAGTGTTCGCCGGCACCCAGGTGCAAGGCATGGAGCAGTTCGCCGCAGAGGCCGGCGCGCTGTCCGCCAGCGGCGCCACGCTGATGACCGTGTTCGCCGCCGTGGCGACGCTGCTGGCCGTGGCCACCGGCTACCTGCTGACGCGCTCCATCGTCGAGCCGCTGCGCCAGGCGCTGCGCGTGGCCCGCACCGTCGCCGCCGGCGACCTGAGCACCCGCTTCGGCCCGTGCGCAAAGGACGAGGCCGGCCAGCTGCTGCTGGCCCTGCAGGAAATGAACGACAGCCTCAAGCACATCGTCAGCCAGGTGCGGGCCGGCACCGAGACCATCGCCAGCGCGTCGAGCCAGATCGCCACCGGCAACCAGGACCTGTCCTCGCGCACCGAGCAACAGGCCGGCTCGCTGGAGGAGACTGCCTCGTCGATGGAGGAGATCACCGCCACCGTGCGCGAGAACGGCAACAACGCCCGCCACGCCAACCAGCTGGCGGTGTCGGCGTCGGACGTGGCGCTCAAGGGCGGCGCGGTGGTGGCCCAGGTGGTCGACACCATGGGCGCCATCCACGCCTCGGCCCGGAAGATCGTCGACATCATCGGCGTGATCGACGGCATCGCCTTCCAGACCAACATCCTGGCGCTGAACGCGGCGGTGGAGGCGGCGCGGGCCGGCGAGCAGGGCCGCGGCTTCGCGGTGGTGGCCACCGAGGTGCGCAACCTGGCCCACCGGTCGGCCTCGGCCGCCAAGGAAATCAAGACCCTGATCGGCGACTCGGTCGGGCAGGTCGAGCGCGGCAGCGAGCTGGTCAACAATGCCGGCGCCACGATGGACGAGATCGTCGTCAGCGTCAAGCGCGTGACCGACATCATGGCCAACATCGCCGCCGCCACCCAGGAGCAGGACACCGGCATCGAGCAGATCAACCAGGCCATCACCGAGATGGACACCGTGACCCAGCAGAACGCCGCGCTGGTGGAGGAAGCGGCGGCCGCGGCCGAATCGCTGCAGAACCAGGCCGGCACGCTGGCGCAGCTGGTGAGCTCGTTCAAGCTGGAGGGCGATCACGGGGCGGCGCCGCTGCACCTGGTCGCCAGCGCGAACGCCCCGGCCCGGCAAACCATCCGCGCGCGGCAGCTGGCGCTGGCTTGACGGCTCAGCGGAAAGCAGCGGGCCGACGGCAGCTCACGCGGCTGGCGTCGGCAATCGCTTCTAGCGGGGAATGTGAAGGCATGGCGCCGCAGCGCGATGAGTGGGCTGGAGCGGGTGAAGGGAATCGAACCCTCGTCGTAAGCTTGGGAAGCTTCTGCTCTACCATTGAGCTACACCCGCGTTGGCAGCATTCTACGCGGGATTGCACATCATTGACAATGTTGCGGCATGGTTACCGCTATGAAAAGCGCGATGGCCAGGTTCACCGAGGCGAGAGCTGCCCGCAATGTCGGCGCCGGACAGGGCGAAGCGCTTGCGGCTTCGCCCTGCACCACGTGCGACAGCCTGCCCATGGATCAGTTGAGAACCCAGGTATATCGGACATTCACCCAGCCCTGGGCGATGTCACTGTCCTTGGCGACCGGCTTGAACTTGCATTTGACGCTGGCGCGCAGCGATGCCTTGTCAAGCGTCGAGTAACCGCTGGACTCAACCAGCTTCGCCTCCGTCACACTACCGTCCGGGGACACCAGCAGCTTCACCTTGACGTCGCCTTGTGGCTCGTCGTCGCGCCACGCGGACGAGTATTCCGGCGCACTGCACGTCTCTTTGTCGAACCGGGCCTGGATATCGCCCGCCGAGGCCACGCCCGATACCAGGCTCAACACCAGAGCCGACACCACCGCGCTTGCAGAAATTTTAGTGAACATAAATCCTCCGAGTCAAAAATGATGGGGTGAAATCGTTTGCAGCGTTTTAAATATACTGCGCCGCAGCATATTTTTATAATTTATTGTTGAACTATCTTTCATTTGCAAAGCGTATAACTCGTCGCCGGCCACCTTGCCGGAATCCACATATCAATATGATTTTATATACGTGTCCTCAACGGATAGTCGCTGCTACGCTCTGAGCCTAT
The DNA here is from genome assembly GCF_059422325.1 of Duganella sp. GW821-FHT01E12. NCBI lineage: Bacteria > Pseudomonadati > Pseudomonadota > Betaproteobacteria > Burkholderiales > Oxalobacteraceae > Duganella > Duganella sp. GW821-FHT01E12. The sequence goes on from NZ_JBWKWR010000014.1 coordinate 29,016, forward strand.
CGACAATTGGGGAAACAATGACGACCAATCTCACCACGCGGGGCCGCCCATGAGCGGAGAACTCACGCAACCGCGCGCGCCCTGGGCGCCCGCCTTCCAATGGCGCGGCCTGCTGCGCCCGCACATCGCCGCCGGCCGCGCGCCGGCCAGGGCCTTGACCGGCTTCATCTGCGCTTGGCTGGCGCTGGCGGCCATCCATCTGCTGATGCCCGTGCCGGCCGGCCTGACGGTCGCCGGCAAGGCCACGCTGGCCATCATGGCGTGGGCCGCCATCATCTGGATCTTTGAGGCGCTGCCGGTGGCCGTCTCCGGCCTGCTGATCCCGGCGCTGCTGGTGCTGACCAAGGCCGTCACGCCGATGGCCAAGGCGGCCAACGGCTACACCAACCCGGTGGTGTTCCTGTGCCTGGTCGCCTTCCTGTTTTCCGCCATCATGCAGTGCGCCGGACTGGACCGCCGGATCGCGCTCGGCCTGCTCGACAAGATCAAGGTCAAGACCGTCAACGGCGTGATCTGGACCATGTTCGGCGTCAATCTGGCGCTGTCGTTCGTGGTGCCGGCGGCCAACGCGCGCGCCGCCACGCTGCTGCCGGTGATCAACGGCCTGACCAGGCTGTTCGGCGACACCGAGCAGGAGCGCAACGCCGCCAAGGCCATCGTCATCCAGTCGCTGGTGTACGGCTCCATGATCAGCGGCATGTGCATCCTGACCGCGCACCTGCCCAACCTGGTGCTCACCGGCCTGTTCAACAGCGAACTGCACATCCGCATCTCCTACCTCGACTGGTTCAAGCTGCAATGGCCCTACCTGGGCATGTTCGTGCTGACCCAGTGGTGGGTGCAATACTATTTCCGCACCCGCCGCACCGCCATACCGGGCGGGCTGGAAACGATACGCGAGGAACAGCGCAAGCTGCCGCCGGCGGGCAAACAGGACTGGTCCATCCTGCTGGTGTTCGGCCTGGTGGCGCTGCTGTGGGCCAGCGAACAGTGGCACAAGATCCCGACCGAGAATATCGCCCTGCTGGGACTGGCGCTGGTGTTCACGCCCGGCCTCATCCAGATCAAATGGAAGGACATCCAGGACCGCACCATCTGGGGCACGGTGTTCCTGCTGGCCGGCGCGCTGTCGATCTCGTCGGCGATCAGCAGCACCGGGCTGGCGCAATGGCTGGCCGGCCAGATCCACGCCGTCGCGCAGGGCCATCCGTGGTGGGGCATCCTGCTGATCGTCATGGCGGGCACGCATGTGATCCGGCTCGGCATGCTGTCCAACGTGGCGGCCGTCACCATGCTGGCGCCCATCCTGCTGGCGCTGGCGCCCAAGCTGGGTCTGCATCCGATCGCCTTCACCATGCTGGTGGCCGACACCGACAGCTTCGCCTATCTGCTGCCGACGCAGATCACCGCCGCCGTGATCGCCTACAGCAGCGGCACCTTCAGCACCGGCGACTACGCCAGGGTCGGCATCGTCTCGGTGCTGATCGCCATCGCCTACGGCATCCTGGTGATGGCGCCGTGGTATGCCTTCCTCGGCATTCCGCTGTGGGACCCCACCGCACCCTGGCCGTTTTAATCCCCTCACGGAGCACACAAGATGAGCAAGCAAGAGAACACGGCGGCGGCGCGTTACAGCGCGCTGCGCGAGAAGCTGGGCCCGCACCACGCCCCCGAAGGTTTGTATTTGCGGAACAAGGATTTGCCCTTCGTCGGACGGGTGCATTGCAACGTCGCGCGCCTGGAGAGCGGCAGCTGGAACGAGATCGTGCTCGACTACGAGGTGGGCGCGGCCGGCCTGGCCGACGGCGGCTGGTTCAAGGCCACCTTCAAGTTCTATTCCGACTGGGCGCTGTTCCAGAGCAGCGATCCGGCCGCCGCCAACTTCATCAGCGCCGAATACCACGCGGGCCCGCTGCGGCCCGGCCAGAGCCCGGCCACGGTGCAATCGCTGAGCATCCGCTTCGACCAGAAGGGCCACGAGCGCCCGTTCCAGAAGGCGCTGATCGTCGACGTGGTCGATGGCTACCTGAACGCGGGCGACCACATCGTGATCCGCCTGGGCGACCGGCGCGGCGGCGGTCCCGGCACCCGGGTGCAGACCTTCGTCGAGGACCACTTCCGCTTCCGCTGCTACGTCGATCCGCTGGGCACCTCGCGCTTTGTCGCGGTGCCGGGCGACGTCGTGATCGACATCGCGGCCGGCGCGCCGGCGCGCCTGCTGGTGAACGGCCCGCGCTTCGCGCATCCGGGGCAGGCACTGCCGTTCCGCTTCTCCGTGCTGGACCGCTGGGGCAACGCCTGCCGGGACAGCGGCGGCACGCTGCGCCTGCGCGCCTACGCCGGCGAGCGCCAGGTGTATGAGCGCGAGCATGCGCTGCCGGACGCCGGCTGGTCCAGCATCGGCGTCGACGACCTGCCGAACGACTTCCCGCAGCTGCGGCTGGTGGCCGAGCTGCCCGGCCGGCGCGACGTGCCGCCGGCCGAGGCGCTGGTCACGCTCGACGCCGCGCTGCCGGCGCCGCGCTCCTTCTACGCCGACCTGCACGTGCACGCCAGCGACACGGTGGGCACCAACAGCCCGGCCTACAACGCCGCCTACGCGCGCGACATCGGCGGCATCGACGTGCTGGGCTACACCGCCAACGACTTCCAGATCACCGACGAGAACTGGCAGCTGGGCGTGCGCACGGTGGAGGAGTTCAACCAGCCCGGACGCTTCGTCTGCTATCCGGTCCAGGAATGGTGCGGCAGCTCGACCGCCGGCGGCGACCACAACGTGGTGTTCCTGGACGACGCGCCGCCGGACTTCCCCTACAACCGGCAGGGCGAACACAACCGCACGCTGGTGTGGAACGAGGACATGAAGGGCAGCGCGGTGCAGCTGGGCCGCTGGCCGGTCGAGGAACTGTGGGCCGCCTACGTGGACGACGCCGAGCACCGTCTGATCATGCCGCACGTCGGCGGCCGCCGCTACATCCCCGACTGGCACCATCCCGAGCTGGAGCGGCTGGTGGAGATCGCATCGAGCTGGGGACACTTCGGCTGGCTGTACCAGGACGTCATCGCGCGCGGCTACCAGCTCGGCGTGGCGGCCAGCGGCGACGAGCATCGCGGCCGTCCCGGCGGCGGCCCGCCCGGCACCCAGGTGTTCGGCGTGCACGGCGGCCTGACCGGCGTGATCGCCGACCGCCTGGACCGCCGCACCATAGGCCGCGCCCTGCGCGCCCGCCACACCTGGGCCACCACCGGCGAGCACACGGCGCTGCTGGTGCGCTGCGGCGATTACCGGCAGGGCGACCTGGTCCCCCAGCGCGGGCCGGCCACGCTGGACTACCGCTTTCTCGGCCAGGCCGGTTGGGAAGAGATCGCCGCGTACGACCACAACGGCCTGATCTGGCAGCGCAAGCTGCACGAGGAAGCCGGCTATTCCGAGCGCCTGATCCGCCTGCGCTGGGGCGGCGCGCGCATCCCGGATCGCTACCGCTGGGCGGTCTGGCAGGGCCGCATCACCATCCTCAACGGCACCATCAACCGCTTCCAGTCGCAGGGCTTCGAGCATGGCGAGGAGGTGTGCCGCCGCGACGGGCCGACCGATATCGTGTTCCGCAGCGACACCTACGGCGACGCCGACAGCGTGGAGATCGACGTCAGCAACCTGCGCCACTGCACCATCAAGGTCGAGGGCAGCATCGGCAGCTACGTCAAGGTGGGCGATCCGCTCAAGCCGAATCCGTTTGTGCACCAGCCGCGATTCAGCTGGGAGATCAGCGGCGCGGAACTGCTGGCGGCGGGCGGCCTGAAGCTCGATCTGGGCGGCACCGAACTGTTCCTGGCGCTGGAGCGCTTGACCGAACACGCGCTGCCGACCGACCTCTCCGGCTCGATCGACATCGCGCCGGACAACGCCGCCTTCGGCCACCGTCCGGTGTATTTCTTCGGCCGCCAGCGCGACGACAGCAAGGTCTGGTCGTCGGCGCTGTTCCTGAAGTTCGCTTGAACCCGGGCTCAGTTCAGCAGGTTGAAGTCGGCGCGGTAGTAATTGCCTTCCGGTCCACTGCCGGCCAGTTGCAGATAGAGGGTCTGCTTGCCCAGGCTGGCGTGCTCGACCTCATACGCGCCGCTGGCCAGCGACTGGCCGGCCGGCACCGCGAAGGTCAGCGAAAACTGGTCGCCGCGCGCGGCCTGGAAGTTGCGCTTGACGCTGAGCAGCGTCATCGCCACGCCCCGGTTGCCCGGATACACATTGAAGCGCTCCTGCAGCAGCGGCAGGTAGGCGGCGCTGCCGGCCAGCGCCGGAGCCGGCGCAGCTACGGCGGCGACGGCCGCCGTCCGGGCCTTGGCCAGCTCGGCCGCGCCGCACAGGCCGCTGCCGCCCAGCAGGCCGCCGGTGGCTAATACAAAGGTTCGCCGTTCCATGATGATTCCTTCACGATGATTAGCTGCGCGGCGGGAAGATGCCCTGCAACGCGATGATGAAATTGAGCTCCAGGTAGGGCTGCACATTGTTGTGGGCCTGGCCGCCGCCGGTCGACGCGGCCAGCACCGCGCCGCCCATCGGATGCAGCGGCGCCGGGCCGATATACGGCGGCGTCGGCGACACCGACACCGCCAGCGTATTGCCGTTCGGGCTGGTCGTGGTGGCCGGCGAACCGGACGCCATCATCTGGTGCCCATGGGCCGGCGTCTGCGCGGCGTTCACGCTGGCGGTGGCGGCGCCGCCGGCCTCGCCCTGCAGCCGTTCGGTCAGGCCCGCGCCCTGGCCGGCGCGCAGCGGCGCGCGCTGGCGCAGATTGGGCAGCGCGAAGGTGCTCTTGCCGTCGCCGCCGTACTGCGTGCCCAGCAGCGAAAACAGCGCGGTGTTCTGCGCGATCGGCAACAGTTGGCCATCGCAGGTGGCCCAGCCGGTGGGCGCGAAATTGCCGGCGAAGAGGCGAATTTCCGCAACAAAGGGATCTGCCATGGTGTCTCCTCAGGTTTGAGTTGGGTAAATGCCGAACAGCGAGATGATGAACTGCACCGCCAGGAAGGGCGCCATATTGTCATGCGGCTGGCTGCCGCCGCCGACGCCGACCGTGCCCGCGCCCATCAGCAGATTGGGGCCGGCCGTGCCGTACAGCTTGGGCTTGGGCGACGGCGCCGCCGGCACCCAGCTGCTGCCGTCGGTGATGTCGATCGCGCCGGTGGCCGGCGGCGGCACGGCGGTGCTGGCGTTGACCCGGTGGTTGTGCGCCGGGATTTGCGCGGTGCTCAGGGTCACCTGCTCCAGCCCGCCCTTTTCGCCGATCTGGTAGCTCTGCGCCCCCAGCGCGCCCACGTGGACCGGCACCCGGCCGGTCAGGTCGGGCAAGGCGAAGGTTTCCTGGCCGTCGCCGCCGTAGGTGGTGCCGATCAGGTTGAACAGCGTGTCGTATTCCGAAATGGGCAGCAGCGCGCCGTCGCAGAACGCCCACCCCGCCGGGGCGAAGTTCCCCGCGAACATACGAATTTCACCGATATATGGCATAGACATGAATGGTCTCCTGAAACGGATCGCTTAATTGCGCGAAGGGAAAATGCCGCTCAGCGCGATGCCGAACATGCTGGTGGCATAGGGCTGGCGGTTTTCATGGGCTTGACCGCCCCCCGCGTTGGCGACGCTGCTCGCCGCCAGCGCGGCGCTGCCGTCGTAGCCGTGGAAGACGTTGGCGCCGCCGGCCGGAATCGAGCACAGGTAGTTGCCGCTGGGGCTGGTGGAACGCAGCACGGTGGGATCGGTCTGGTTGACCGCCTGCATCGGGTGGGTGTGCTGCGGCAGTTCCAGCGCCGTCAGCGTGTGCATGGCCTCGCCGCCCTGCGCGCCCGGCTGGGGGTTGTGCATGGGCATGCGCCCGCGCATGTCGGGCAGCGCGAACGTGGTGCGGCCGTCGCCGCCGTACATGGTGCCCAGCAGGGAAAACAGCGCCTGGTTCTGGTTGATCGGCAACAGCTGTCCGTCGCAACGCGCCCAACCCTTGGGAATGTAGTTGAAACTGAACATGCGGATTTCACCCAAAAATGGTAGTGACATGGTCGCTCCTGATGGCAAGAAATGCCGCGCCGGCGCGGCCGGGCGGCGGATGGAAAATGCGCCGTCGGGCGACGGCGTACAGGCTGGGGGATGGTGTCAGCCGCGTCGGCGGCGCTTGGCGCGGCCGGTCAGCAGCAAGCCGCCCAAGCCCAGCGACAGCATCAGCGCGGACGAGGGTTCCGGCACGGCCGTCAACACCAGCGTAACGTTGTCGATTTCGGTGTAGTCGTAGAGGTTGCGATTGGAGAACTGCAACCAGGTCGACGCCTTGTCGGTGCTCAGGTTGTTGAGGACGTAGTGGGTCCAGTCGCCGCTGGTGTTGACCTGGTGCCAGACCACGGCGCCGTTGAACAGCACCTGGGCATCGTTGACCACCGGGACCGCGCCGAACGAACTGTCGAAGCGTTGCAGGTCGAATTCCAGCCTGTATTGGTAGCCGGCGTGGGTGGCGATTTGCTGGCCCAGCAGCCCGGCGCTGTCGGAGTTGCCGTCCCAAAATACCCGGTTGAACAAGTCGGACAGGGGCGTACCGGAATAGTCGTAGCCGACAAATTGCAGCAAGGGATCGCCGCCTTGGGTCCAGGCCGCCAGGCTGGCGTCGGAGAAGTCGCCATCGGCGACCAGGTTGGCGGCAAAGGCGGACGGAGCGCCGAACGCGGCGGCGCACAGCAAGGCAGAAAATAACTTACGCATGGCTAACCCTTCAAAGGAATTGAGGATGTGGCGAGCAACAGTGCGGGTATTTTACTGCAAAAATTTCAACAAATTGTCATTATGATAGCTACATGTAAAAATATTGCTCAACCGTTGTTTTTATTGAAGTAACAGGGTGTGAGCATATTGACATTTACTTTCAGCGCGCCATCCAGCCTATGCTGCCGGCGCTGACGTTGTGCAGGTACAGGCGGCCGGCCGTCTCGGTCAGGCCGGTGGTCACGGGCGAGGCGCCGCTCGGGTCCTGCATATCGGCGACGATGCGGCCGTCCTCGGTGAACGCCACGACGTGGCCGTAGGGCTTGGGCTCGGGCCACAGCGCGCGCGGCACGCGCAGCATCAGCTTGCGCAGCCAGGGTTTGTCGGCCATCTTGTCGAGGTCGTTGCGCGGGCCGGACAGGCCCAGCCAGATGCGGCCGTCGAGGCCGCGCACCAGGTTGTCCGGATAGCCGGGCAGGTTGTCGAGCAGCACCTGCGCCTGCGGCGACGCCACCCGCACGTCCAGGCCGGCCGCGTCGACGGCGATTTTCCACACCCGGTACTTGCCGCTCTCGGCCACATACAAATGGCGCTGGTCGGCGCTCAGCAGCACGCCGTTGGCGAAGCTCAGGCCGCCGGCCAGCACGCGCGTGGCCTTGCTGGCCGGGTCGTATTCCAGCACGCGCCCGGTGGACGATTGTTCCAGCACATCCAGCATGGCCGCCCCCATCGTGTCGCGCCCGACCGGGCCGAAGCGCTGCGAGGCGTCGCTGAAGTAGATCTTGCCGTTGGCCGCGACCGCCACGCCGTCGGCAAAGCGGATCGGGTCGCCGCCCTCCTTGTCGGCCAGCACGCGCACGCTGCGATCCGGCGCCACCGACAGCAAGCCCTTGACGGCGTCCGCCACGATCAGGTTGCCGGCGGCGTCGAAGTCCAGGCCGAGCGGGCGGCCGCCGGTGTCGGCGTAGGTTTCCAGCTGCGCGCCGTCGGCCTGCATGCGCAGGATCTTGCCGCTGAGGACGCCGGTGTAGAGCTTGCCGTCCGGGCCGGCCAGCACATGCTCGGGCCCCGTCTCGGCGCCCAGCGAGATCTGCCGCAGGCCGGCCAGGCGCTGGTTGACCGCGTGCACGCCCGTGTAGCCGGGCGGCGCGGGCGCGCTCCAGCTGACCGGCACGATCGGCACCGGCCACAGGCTGAGGTAGGCGGCGGCAAGCAATGCTGCAAACATGGAGACCTTGGCAATTTTTTTCATGACGCCCAGTCTACGCAATCCCGACGCGAAATGGCAAACCTTGTTGGCCGGGACGCGCCGGGAGAAATCAGGCGGCCCTTGCCAGCGCCGGCTCCAGCAAGGGCTCCAGCGCCTCAAGCACGATATCGTGCAGGCGCTGCGCGGGCGGATTCAACTGCGCTTCCAAGCGATGAAGGCGCAGGCCGATCACCGGCAGCGCCGGCAGCGCAACATCGTCCAATGCGCACAGGCGGGGCGGCAAGACCAGACCGGTGCGCACCGTCACGCCCAGGCCGGCGGCCACGGCGGCCCAGACGCCGCCCAGCCCCGGACTGCTGAAGGCGATCCGCCACGGGATGCCGGCGCGGTCCAGCGCGGCGGTGGCGATGCTGCGCATCGTGCAGGGCGCCTCCATCATCACCAGCGGCAGCGGTTCGCCGTCGCGCAGCATGGCGGGCGCATCCGCCGCGACTATCCAGCGCAGCGGCAGCCGGGCGATCACCGGCGCGCCGTGCGGGGGCGGCACCAGGGCGGCGTCGCTGTCCCAGGCCAGCGCCAGGTCCAGCCGCCCGCTCGCCATCTGCGCCATCAGGTCCGCATTGCGCGCCACCCGCGCCTCCACCCGCAGCCGTGGATGCACGCGCGCGAAACGCCCCAGCACCTCGGTCAGCAGATGTTCGCCGAAATCCTCCTGCATGCCCAGCCGCACGCTGCCGGCCAGCTCGGCGCCGCGCACCGCCGTGGCGGCCTCGTCGTTGAGCTCCAGCAGCCGGCGCGCGTAGCCCAGCAGCGCTTCGCCGGCCGAGGTCGTCACCATGCCGCGCCCTTCTTTGCGCAGCACCGGCATGCCCAGCTGGTCCTCCAGCTTTTTCAGCTGCGCGCTGACGGCCGAGGTGGACCGCCCCAGCCGGTCGGCCGCCTTGGCGAAGCTGCCCAGGTCCACGCCGGTGACGAAGGTGCGCAGCACGTCGAGGTCAAAAGTAATTCGTCGCATGATCATCCCGTTTTATTGCATCGTCGATCAAAATATTCCTGATTTTCAGGATTAACATAACGCTGTATCGTAGGACCTGTCAATCACTTACCGGAGGCCATCATGCCCATGAGCCGCATCTCCCTGCTGAAAGGAAAATCGCCCGAGTACCTGGCCGCGCTGTCGAACAGCCTGCACCGCGCCATGGTCGAGGCCTTCAACGTGCCGCAGAAGGACCGCTTCCAGCTGATCCACCAGCACGAGCGGCACGAGCTGGTGTTCGACCGCGACTACGAAAGCCCGTCCGGCCCGCGCTCCGACGACTTCGTGCTGATCAACATCACCATCGGCAAGCCGCGCAGCACCGAGATGAAGCAAGCCTTCTACCGCCGCCTGGTCGAGCTGCTGGCCGAGGCGCCCGGCCTGCGGCCGCAGGACGTGATGGTGGTGGTGTCGAGCTCGCAGGGCGACGACTGGTCGTTCAGCGGCGGCGCCCCGGCCGCCAGCCTGTGGAGGCCGGCATGATCGCGATGCAATACAGCTTCACGCTGCCGGCCGACTACGACATGGCCATCGTGCGCGAGCGCATCGCCAGCAAGGGGCCGCTGCTGGACAAGCTGCCGCACCTGGCGTTCAAGGCCTATCTGCACGCCGAGCGCGGCGAGTCGGCCGAGAACCTGTACGCGCCCTTCTACCTGTGGCACAGCGAGGACGGCATGCACGACTTCCTCAACGGCCCTGGTTTCGCCGGCGTGGCGCAAGCCTTCGGCTGGCCGTCGGTGCGCACCTGGACGCCGTGGCACGCCAGCGTCGGCGCCGACGTGCGGCAGGCGCGCCACGCCACCCGCAGCGTCGAGGCGATCGCGCCCCACAGCGACCTGGCGCAACTGCGGCAGCGGGAGGAACAGCATGCGCGCCACGCGCTCGAATGCGGCGCGCTGGCGGTGGTGATCGGCTTCGAGCCGGGCGGCTGGAGCATCGTGCGCCTGTGCCTGTGGCGCGGCGAGCCGGCCCTGCCGCCGCTGCCGCACGAGCAGCGCTACCGGGTCGGCCACGTGTCGGCGCCCGAAGCAGTTCAGCAGTAATCAGCGCAGCAGCATCAGCGCGTTGCGCGGCTGGGCGTTGGCCTGCGCCAGCATCGAGGCGCCGGCCTCGCGCAGGATGCTGGCGCGGGTCAGCTGCGCGGTCTCGCTGGCGTAGTCGGTGTCGCGGATGCGCGAGCGCGCCGCCGCCAGGTTGTTGGCGCCGATCTCGGCGTTGCTGGCCGCGGCCGACAGCCGGTTGCTGGTCGCGCCCAGCATGGCGCGGATGGTGGTCACCTCGTCTATCTTGCCGTCGAAGTAGTCCAGCGCCGCGCTGGCGCCGCTGAAGTTGGACAAGTCCTGCACCGGCTCGCCGCCGCTGTACACATCCTGCAGCACCAGCTGCGGCGGCCCGACGATGACCGACGCCTGCTTGCCCGCGCTCAGCCCCGCCTTGGCCGGATTGGCGCCGGCTATGCTCATCGAGTGCGCGCCCAGCCGCGCCGCCTCGCTCACGGTGACCGTGCCCTTGGTGCTGCCCAGCGCCAGCCCCAGCGACGCCACGCTGCCGGGATTCGATTCGGTGATGACGATGTCGCGGCCGTCGGCGGCGCTCAGCGTCAGCGTGCCGCCGGCGGCGCTGGCGGTCACGCCGCTGGCGCCGGACACCGCGCCGATCGCGCCGGCGGCGTTGGCCGCGCGGATCGCCGCGGTGGCGCCGGCGATGGCGCCGATGCTGACGCCGTTGACGGAAAAGCTGCCGGCCGCCAGCGCGCCCACGGCGCCGACGTCGCCCGACAAGGTGGTGGCGGCGCTGGCCGTGACGTTGCGCACATTGGCCGCGTTGATGGCGGCCGCCACCGCGTAGGCGCTGCCCGCGCCCTGCCCCGGCTGCGCGCCGGCCGCCGACGCCCCCACCACCGCGCCGTTGATCACCAGATCGCCGTAGCCGATCGCCCCCAGCACCGCCGTGCCGACCGCGGTGGACTGCTGCGGCGCGATGTTGACCAACTGCTTGCTGTAGCCGGCCGGCACCAGCGCCGCCGGGATCGCCAGCGCCAGCGTCTGGTCCGCCCCGGCGCCGACCTGCAGCTGCTGCGAGAACGTCCCGTCCAGCAAGCTCAGGTTGTTGTAGCGGGCGCCGGCCACGATGTCCACGTTGGACGCCGCCAGCGCCGTCACCTCGCCCTGGATGGCCGCGCGATCAGTCTGGCTGTTGGTGTCGTTGGCGGCCTGCACCGCCAGTTCGCGCATGCGCTGGAAATTATTGAGCAGCTGGCCGGCCGCGCCATCGGCCACCTGCAGTAGCGAAATGCCATCGTTGATGTTTTGCCTGGCCTTGTTCAAGCCGTTGATGCCCGAAGTCATGCGCTCGCTGATGGCCAGGCCGGCCGCGTCGTCGCGCGCCGAGTTGATGCGCTGGCCGCTGGAGAGCTTTTGCAGTCGCACCGCCATGTCCTCGCCCGCCAGCGCATAGCTGCGCTGGACGTTCAGGGCGGAGAGGTTGGTGTTGATCTGCATGCCGATAGATCCCGTGCCGCCACGGAGTGACGGTTGTCGTTTAACTTACGGCAATAATCGGCGGTACTTGAGCCGGCGGGCGGCAAAAAGCCTCAGCCCGGCAACAGCTCCAGCCGTTCGCGGGCCTGCGCCAGCTGGACGCTGTCCATGCGGGCGGCGGCGTTTTTCAGATAGCGGCCGGCGGCGGCATAACCGTTGCGATCGGCCATCGCCAGCCACATCCAGGCCTGCGCGAGATCGGCGCGCACGCCCTGGCCGACCATGAACATCAAGCCAAGATTGAACTGCGCGCGCGCATGGCCCTGGCCGGCGGCCTTCAGATACCAGTGATGCGCCTGCGCGTAATTCTGCGCCAGGCCCTGGCCGTTGTCATAGCGCAGACCGAGCGTGAACTGCGCCAGCGCATGGCCAAGCTCCGCCGCCTTGGCGTACCAGCCGTTGGCCTGGGCGCAATCGGGCTGCGGGCCGTCGTCCTTGTCGAACAGCAGGCCCAGGTTGTACTGGGCCGCCGCGTAATCCTGCTCGGCGGCGCGGCGATACCAGGCCATGGCCTTGCGGTCGTCGCGCGGCACGCCGCGTCCCGTCTCGTAGCGCAGGCCCAGGTCGAACTGCGCGCGCAGATGGCCCTGGTCGGCCGCCTTGCGGTACCAGAAGATCGCCTCCTGGTGGTCCTGCACCACGCCGTGGCCGGCGTCGTACAGCATGCCCAGATGGTATTGCGCGCCGGGGAAGCCCTGCTCGGCCGCCTTGCGGTACCAGAACTGCGCCTGCTCGTAATCCTGCGGCACGCCCTGGCCGTGGTCGTAGCGCAGGCCCAGGTTGTTCTGCGCCGCCGCGTGGCCCTGCTCGGCCGCCTTGCGGTACCAGTCCAGCGCCTTCTGCTCGTCGCGCGGCACGCCCTGGCCGTTGTCGTAGATCAGGCCCAGGTTGAACTGCGAGCTGGCGTGGTCCTGCTCGGCCGCGCGGCGATACCACAGGATGGCCTTCTGGCTGTCCTGCGCGATGCCGTCGCCCTTGTCGAAGCGCAGCGCCAGGTTGAACTGCGCCGGCGCATAGCCCTGGTCGGCCGCCTTGCGGTACCAGGACATCGCCTGGCCCACATCCTGCGGCACGCCCTGGCCGTTGTCGTAGCGCAGGCCGAGGTTGAACTGCGCGCGCGGATAGCCCTGCTCGGCCGCCTTGCGATACCAGGCGATGGCCTGCTTGAAGTCCTGCGGCACGCCCTTGCCGGTGTCGTACATCATGCCCAGGTTGTTTTGCGCGCCGGCGTCGCCCTGGTCGGCGGCCTTGCTGAACCAGTACATGGCCTTCTGCGTGTCGGCGTCGATGCCCTGGCCCTTGGCGTACAGCCAGCCCAGGTTGTACTGCGCGGCGGCGTAGCCCTGCTCGGCGGCCAGCTGATACCACGCTGCCGCCTCCTGGTAGTTCTGCTCGACGCCCTGGCCCTTCTGGTACATCACGCCCAGATTGTACTGCGCATGTTCGAGGCCCGACTGCGCGGCCTGGCGATACCACACCACCGCCAGCTCATAGCTCTGCGCCACGCCCTGGCCGTTGAAGTACATGAAGCCCAGGCTGTGCTGGGCGTTGGCGACGCCGCGTTCGGCCAATCCCTTGACGCGCAAGAACTCGGCTGTGTAAGTGCTGCCGTTATTTGCGTCGGCTTCGTTGGGACTGTATTTCGTCATACTCTGTTCAAGCTTGGATCGCGATCATCGCCGGTTGGGGTTCCACATTGGCGACGGCGTGCAGCCCGTGCGCCGAAGGCATGGCGGTCAGGCGGCCCTGCTCCTGCAGCACGTCCATGAAGCTGGCCAGCGAAATCGGGCGGTGGTACAGATAGCCCTGCATCGTGGTGCAGCCGTTGGCCTGCAGGTAGCGCGCCTGCACCTCGGTCTCCACGCCCTCGGCCACCAGGTGCAAGCCCAGGCCGCGCGCGATGGAGATGATCGCCAGGATCACCGGGTAGTGGCCGTTCTCGTCGTGGATCTCCTTGACGAAGGACTGGTCGATCTTGATCGTGTGGATGGGGAAGCGGTGCAGGTAGGACAGCGACGAATAGCCGGTGCCGAAATCGTCGATCGCCACCGACACGCCCAGCTGGCACAACTTGTTCAGCTGCTCGATCGCGTACTGCGGATTGCGGATGCAGATGTTCTCGGTGATCTCGACCTCGATCTGCGCCGGCGAAATGCCGTAGCGCGTCAGCGCGCCGCGCATCTTCTCGAAGAAGTCGCCGCGGTCCAGGTATTGCGGCGACAGGTTCAGCGACAGGCGGATAGACTCGCCGCCGGCCGCGTTCCACTGCAGCAGGTCGCGGCACAGCGCGCCCAGCATCCAGTCGGAGATCGGCAGCATCAGGCCATTCTCTTCGGCGAACGGCAGGAACTCGCCGGCCGACAGCAGCCCGCGCTGCGGATGGTTCCAGCGCATCAGGCCCTCGGCGCCGATGATGCGGCCGGTGGCCACGTCGACCTGCGGCTGGTAGTACATTTCCAGCTCGTTCAGCTCCAGCGCCTTGCGCAGGCTCTGCTCCAGCGCGATCTTCTGGTGCGACACGTCCAGCATCGAGTTGTGATAGAAGCTGTGGCCATTCTTGCCCAGCGCCTTCACCTGGTACATGGCGATGTCCGCGTGGCGCAGCAGTTCGTCGATGGTCTCGCCGTCGCCAGGATAGATGGCGATGCCGATCGAGGCCGAGATGTGCACCTCGTGGCCATCGAGGTCGAACGGCTTGTGCAGGCTTTCCAGGAATTTGTCGGCGATGGACTTGGCGTCCTGGCGGTCGCGCAGCTCCGGCAGCACGATGGTGAATTCGTCGCCGCCCTGGCGCGCCAGCGTGTCGCCGCGGCGCAGGCAATCCTTCAGGCGCGTGGCCACCTGCTGCAGCAGCTCGTCGCCCTTGACGTGGCCCAGCGTGTCGTTGACCAGCTTGAATCTATCGAGGTCGATGAACATCACGGCCAACTCGGTCAGCTTGCGCTTGGCCTGGATCACGGCCAGGCCCAGACGGTCCTTGAACAGCATGCGGTTCGGCAGGTCGGTCAGGATGTCGTGGTAGGCCTGGTAGGAGATCACCTCCTCGGCGCGCTTGCGGTCGGTGATGTCGCGCGCCACGCCGTAGGTGCCGAAGAACTCGTGCTTCTTCACCTCGTGGTCCGGGATGTGCATGCCGATCGCGTTGAGCGAAATCGTCATCAGCGTGTTGTTGAAGGTGCGCTCGATGCCGCTGCCGGTGTTGCACTTCAAACGCAGCTCGACGTTGCGCGAGGCGCGTTCGTCGACGCGGCGCTCGTTGAAGGCGTAGCGCGCGCGCTCCTGGTCCTCGTCGTGCACCAGCACCGAGTAGTGGCGGCCGATCAGCTCCTCGCGGGTAAAGCCCAGCAGCTGCTGCACGCGGTCGTTGACGAAGGTGAACTTGCCCTCGTGATTCAGGGTGTAGATGATGTCCGGCGAGCTGTCCACCAGGTAGCGGTACATCTTCTCGGAATTCTCCAGCTTGGAGGCGATGCGCTCGTTGTCGATGGCCAGGCGGCGCTTCTGCAGCGCGTTCTCCACCGTCTTGAGCAGCTCCTCGCGGCTGTAGGGCTTGCGCAAGTAGTCGTAGGCGCCGCGCTTCAACGCGCCGATGGCCGCCTCGATGCCGACATCGCCGCTCATGACGATGACGTCGCCGTCGATCTCCTTGGCGTTGATGAAGTCCATGATCTCGTGGCCGCTCATGTCCGGCAGGCGCAGGTCGAGCAGGATCAGGTCGAACTTCAGTCTGGTCAGCTGGGCCAGCGCTTCGCTGCCGCAGGTCGCGGTGACCAGGTGGTAGTCGCGGTCGCGCAGCAGTTCGTACAGGGATGACAACAGGCGCGGCTCGTCGTCTACGAGCAGGATGCGCGGGCAGTTGTCGGGAAGGGCGACGGGGGCGTGGTCGTCCGGGGCGGCAGCGGTTAGGCTGGCTGGGTTCAGGTTCATCATGGCCTTAAACTGAATCCATCACCCGCGTTTGCACGCCGGCGACTTGACTGGTGCTGCCGCGAGCGGGCAGCAGGATTTCAAAGGTGGTACCCGTTTTACCGGAACGGCAGGTGATCAGTCCCTGCATTTTTTTCACCAGGCTGTGGACGATGGACAGGCCCAGGCCATGGTGCGCGCCTTCCTTGGTGCTGCGCACTGCGGAGAACAGATTGGCCAGCACCTCGGCCGACAGGCCAGGGCCGGTGTCGCTGACCACCAGTTCCAGGTAAAGCTTGCGTTCGCGGTTGACGTGACCGCGGTTCGAAATTTCGATCTTGCCGCCGTCGGCCAGTGCCTCCACGGCGTTCTTGATCAGGTTGACCAGGATCTGCTTGAGCAGGTCGGCGTCGCCGTCGATTTCGGCCGGCTCCTCCTGCATGCGCACCACGATCTGCACCGAGGCCGGCACGAAGTCGGTGGCGCGGAACAGGCGCAGCACGTCGTCCACCACGCGGGCGACGTCGGTCACGCGCGAGCTCTCGGTCGGCTGCAGGTCGGCCAGGCCGTTGATCAGTTGTCCGACGCGGTCGATCTCCTCGTTCAGGATGGACATCTCGCCCACCACCGGCTCGCGCTTGGCCAGCTTGCCGTCCAGGACCGACAGGTAGTTCTTGATGATCGACAGCGGGTTGTTCACCTCGTGCACCACGCGGCGCGAGGCTTCGCGGTATTCTTCCGCCACGTGGGCGATCTGGCGCTTGGTGTGGCCACGCTCGCTGATCGCCGTCTCCAGCGCGGCGGCGGCCTGGGTGCCGAACGATTGCAGGAAGCGCTCGCGCTTCTGGAAGCCGGCCATCTGCCAGGCCGGCGCGCCGCCGATCAACACGCCCAGGCAGCGCTGGTTGGCCACCAGCGGCACGCACACCATGGCCTCGCTGCCGAGGAGGCGGAACAGCTGTTCCTCGGCCACGTTCAGGGCCTGCTGCGGATTGCCGTCGCGGCTGACGAAGGCCAGCTTGCGCTCCAGCGCCGCATCGGCCACCACGCCGCCCTTGTTGAGCGGGATGACCAGTTCGGCCAGCCGCTGCTGCTGGTCGCCGGCGGCGGCGCCGTGCAGCGCGTGGCCGGTCGGATTCTCCAGCAGCACCACGGCGTTTTCAAAATCGAACAGGATGCGCGCCGAGCGCGTCATCGCGTCCAGCAGGCCGGACTCGCCCTGCTGGCGGGCGAAGGTCTGGCCCATCTCGGACACCAGCACCATGTTGCGCACTTCCTCGGACAGCCGCTGCTGCACCGGATCGACCGGCGGCGCCGCGTAGGCCGACGGCGTCGGCACGTCGTCGGCGCCGGCCAGGTCGATGCCCAGGTAGGCGGCCGACTTCTCCACCTGCCGCGCGGCGTTGTTGACGATCTGCTCCAGCGTCTCGGCGTCCAGGCTGCACAGGTGGCCGGCCTCCTCGATGGCCTGGTGCTGGTCCTCGTGGAAGCACAGCAGGTGCGCCAGGCGCACCATGCGGATCAAGGGATGGGCCGACTCCAGGCGCGAAATCGGCTCGTGGTGATACAGCACGCTGTCGGCCAGGAAGGAATCGAGGTGCCAGCGTTCGATCAGCCAGGCGCCCGCCTCCGAATGGGTGATCTGCAGCGTGCGCTGCTCGACCGCGCACAGGTCCTCGTCGTCGCGCGCCATGAAGTTGAAGGCGTATTCCTTGGGCGCGGTGGCCAGCAGCGCCAGCCGGCCGACGTTGTGCAGCAGGCCGGCCAGGTAGGCTTCCTCGACCTGCGGGTATTCCATGCGCTTGGCGATGTCGCGGGCGATGACGGCGGTGGTCAGGGAACCTTTCCAGAAGCCGCGCAAGTCGGTGCTGCTCGAATGCGGGAAGCTGTTAAAGGTCTGGAACACGGATTCGCTGATCACCAGCGTCTTGATCATGTCGGTGCCCAGCGACACCAGCGACTGCTCCAGGCCGACCACGCGCGCGTTGCGGTGATAGGCCGAGCTGTTGGCGACGGTGAGGATCTTGCTGGTCATCGCCGCATCCTTGGCGATCAGGGCGGCCAGCTCCGGCATGCCGGCGTCGTCGGCCTGCAAGTGCTCAATCAACTTAATGAGTATCTGCGGCATTGCCGGCAGACGGGCAATCAGCAGGCGATTGCGAATATCATGGTCAGGTTGATGCATCGTATCAAGCGTTGTCTGGGCCGGTCGTTGTGCAAAATTCGGGGGCAAAAATTGCTACCAAAAAGTTATACTAACATAAAGTCTTGTAGTAACTTAACAGCAAGTAAGATTTCTTTCTAAACTAAGTCAATTTCCTGCCGTAAATAATTACCGACCCGGATGGCGTAGAAGCATGCTCCGGTAATAGCGCGACGTCAACCACAAAACGAGAGAAGAGGCACTAAAAGCCATCTGTCCTGCGGCTAACCACAGCGCGGAGTGTGATAGGAAGGGTGCGATCACCCCCGCCACCAGCGCGCCGAGCAGGGTGGTGGCGAAGGATTGGCAGGACGCCACCGTGCCGCGGATGTGCGGAAACAGGTCCAGGGCCAGCAGGGTGGCGGCCGGCGCCACCACCGACATGCCGAAGGTGTAGAAGAAAATCGGCGCCACCGACCACGGCAGCGCCGGCGGCTGCAACAAGTGGTAGCAAACGTTAAATATCGACGCGGCCAGCAGGAAACAAAAACCGATGGCTATCTGTCGCGAAAATGCCATCTTTCCGGCGATGCGGTTGGCCGCCAGCGCACCGAGGAAAATCCCGCTCACCGACGGAATGAACAACCAGCCGAACTGCGAGGCGCCCAGCCCCAGGTGCTGCGGCAGGAACACCGGCGCCGACGAGATGTACAAAAACAGGCCGGCGAAGTTGAGCGCCACCACGCCGGACTTCAGGTGGAACAGCGGCGAGCGCAGGATCTCGGTGTAGTTGCGCAGCAGGAAGCGCGGATTGAAGGGATGGCGCTTCTCTTTCGGCAGCGTCTCCGGCAGGCGGCGGTAGCAGTAGACGAACAGCAGCACGCTGTAGGCCAGCAGCGCCAGGAAGATCGCCCGCCAGTCGAACAGCGTGACCACCCAGCCGCCCAGTATCGGCGCGATGGCCGGCGCGATCGAGAAGATCATCGTCACCATCGACAGCAGACGCGCGGCGGCGGCGTCCTGGTACAGGTCGCGGATGATGGCGCGCCCCACCACCACCCCGGCGCCGGACGACACGCCCTGCAGGATGCGGAACACCCACAGGTAGTGCACCGTGTGCGCGGCGGCGCAGCCCAGCGTGCCGACCGCGAACATCGCCAGCGACACCAGGATCACGTTGCGGCGGCCGAAGGCGTCCGACAGCGCGCCGTGCCACAGCACCATGCAGGCGAAGGACAGCATGTAGAACGTCAGGCTTTGCTGGACCTCGATCGGCGTCGCGTTCAGCGTGGACTGGATGTTGGGGAAGGCCGGAAGATAGGCGTCGATGGAGAAAGGCCCCAGCATCGACAGCGCCGCCAGCACGGCGGCCAGCGCGCCGGCGCCGAGGACTTTCATGTGCGGCGCTTCGGGTGCCTCCGCGACCGGATCGGGGGGAAGATTGACGGGAGGTGTGGTGAACATGCGGTGCTTTCCGGCTGGGGCGCCGCGCCGGAAAGCGCGGCGCGTACTGCTTAGACTTCCTTCGGCTTGGCCGCTTCGCGGCGGTTGAATCCGGCCACCATATCGAAGCGGAACAAACGGCATTCCAGCGCGCCGTTGAAGAACGGCGTCTTGCGCGATTCCTTCAGGCGCAGCAGCTTGGGCAGGCCCAGGTCCGCCGTGAACAGGAACACCGTCCAGCCGGCGAAGCGCTGCTTGAGGGTGGTCGACAGCGCCGAGTAGAAGCTGGTCGCCAGTTCGTCCTCCGGCAGCGAGCTGTCGCCGCGCACGCCGATACGCTCGCCGTACGGAGGATTGGTCAGCAGGATGCCCGGCTGCTCGGTCGGCGCCTTCACCTCCTGCGCCTCGATCTGCTTGAGCGGCACGTCGAACATGATGCCGGCGCACTTGAGGTTATGGCGCGTCATCGCCACCATGTCGCCCGAGATGTCGGAGCCGAAGATGGTCGGCGATTCCGGCAGCGGATTGGCCTTGATCGAATTTTTCATCTCGTTCCACGGCGCCGGATCGAAGTCGTTGAAGGCTTCGAAGGCAAAGCGGCGGCGCGCGCCCGGCGGGATGCCCTGCACCATCTGCGCCGCTTCGCACAGGATGGTGCCGGAGCCGCACATCGGGTCGAACAGCGGCATGCCCGGCTTCCAGCCCGACACGCGCAGCAGGCCGGCGGCCAGGTTCTCGCGCAGCGGCGCGTCGCCCGTCTCTTCGCGCCAGCCGCGCTTGAACAGCGCCTCGCCCGAGGTGTCGAGGTAGATGATGAACTGGCGCGCGTCGAGGAAGCCGACGATGCGCATGTCCGGTTCCTTGGTGTTGACCGAAGGACGCTTGTTGAACTGGTCGCGGAAGCGGTCACAGATCGCATCCTTGATTTTCAGTGTGGTGAACTCCAGGCTTTTCAGCGGGGACTTCACGGCGGTGACGTCGACGCGGATGGTGTGGTCGTAGGTGAACCAGTCTTCCCACGGCTGCGCCAGCACCAGGTCGTAGATGTCGTTCTCGTTCTGGTAGCCGGTGACGGCCATGCGCATCAGCACGCGCGAGGCGATGCGCGAGTGCAGGTTGATGCGGTAGGAATCGAGCAGCTCACCGGAGCAGTGCACGCCGCCCGGGACCTGGTTGTGCACCTTGAGGGTGGTGCTCAGTTGGGCGATCTCGCCCAGTTCTTCGGCCAGCGCCGCTTCCATGCCGCGCGGGCATGGGCAAAAATAGGATGCCATAGGTGTACCTTTTGTCCGTTAAAAAAATTGCGCGCCGCCCGAGTGGCGCGGCGCGATTTACTTCTGCATTGCCCGTTCCAGGAAGTCCAGGCGGTCCTGGCCCCAGAAACTCTCTCCATCCAACACATACCACGGCGAGCCGAACACGCTGGCCGCCGTTGCGTCTTCCGTATTGCGGTCGTACTCCGCCTGCACGCTGGCCGTCTCCGCCGACTTGATCAACGCCTTGCCATCGAGGCCAAGGCTGCCGGCGATCTGCGCCAGCGTTTCCTCGTCGCCGATGTTTTTATCCTCTGCCCACAGCCCGCGCATCACCGCCAGCGACAACGACAGCGCCACGTCCACGCCATGCGTCAGGCGCGCGGCGATCAGCATGCGGTTGGCCAGCTCCGGCGACACCGGGAAAAACTTCGGCTGCACGTTCAGCGGAATGCCGAGGAACTCCGACCAGCGCGTCAGTTCGACCAGGCGGTAGGCCTGGCGCTGCGGCGCGCGCTTGGCCAGCGGCAGGCCGCCGGACACGCCGAACACCTTGCCCAGGTCGACCGGGCGCATGTCGATTTGCACGCCATGCTGACGCGCCATGGCGACAAAACGCTCATGGCCCAGATACGTCCACGGCGAATGGGCGGCGAAAAAATACTGGCAGACTTTACTCATGACACTCCGATCAGAAGGGTTTGACCACAACCAGCAGCACTATCGCCAGCAGCATAACCACCGGCAGCTCATTGAACACGCGGAACCACTTGTGGCTGCGCGTATTGACGCCCTTCTCGAACTTCTTGAGGATGGGGCCACAGGCATGGTGATAACCGATCACCAGCACCACGAAGAACAGCTTGGCGTGCAGCCAGTGCGGCATCTGCGCGCCGTACTGCATCCACACCAGGATAGCGCCAAACACCACCGCGAACACCGACAGCCACATCGAAAAACGATACAGCTTGCGCGCCATGACCAGCAGGCGCGCGGTGGTGGCCTTGTCGGTCTCCATCGCCAGGTTGACGAAGATGCGCGGCAGGTAGAACACGCCGGCCATCCAGGAGATCACGAAGAAAATGTGCAGCGCTTTAATCCAGAGCATAGGTCTCCTTATTGACGGATTTCGCCGTGACCGAACACGACGTACTTCAGCGAAGTCAAACCTTCCAGTCCCACCGGGCCGCGCGCGTGCAGCTTGTCGTTGGAGATGCCGATCTCCGCGCCCAGGCCGTACTCGAAACCGTCGGCGAAGCGCGTCGAGGCGTTGATCATCACCGACGCCGAATCGACTTCGCGCAGGAAGCGCATCGCGTCCGTATGGTCTTCGGTGACGATGGCCTCGGTGTGCTTGGACGAGTAATGATTGATGTGCTCCATCGCCTCGTCGATGCCGTCGACGATCTTCACCGACAGGATCGCGGCCAGGTATTCGGTCGACCAGTCTTCCTCGACGGCGGCCACCAGGTGCGGATAGCCGGCGGCGGACAGGATCGCCATCGCCTCGGGATCGGCGCGCAGCTCCACCTGCTTGGTCGCGTACAGCTTGGCCAGTTCCGGCAGCACGGCCGGCGCAATGGCGCGCGCCACCAGCAGCGTTTCCATGGTGTTGCAGGTGCCGTAGCGGTGGCACTTGGCGTTGAACGCGATGTCCACCGCCTTCTTCATGTCGGCCTTGGCGTCGATGTAGACGTGGCAGATGCCGTCCAGGTGTTTGATCATCGGCACCGTCGCCTCGGCCATCAGGCGCGCGATCAGGCCCTTGCCGCCGCGCGGCACGATCACGTCCACATACTGCGGCATGGTGATCAGCGCGCCGACGGCGGCGCGGTCGGTGGTGTCGACCACTTGCACGCCGTCCTCCGGCAGGCCGGCGCCCAGCAGGCCTTCCTTGACCAGTTTCGCCAGCGCGCGGTTGCAGTGGATCGCTTCCGAGCCGCCGCGCAAGATGGTGGCGTTGCCGCTCTTGATGCACAGGCCCGCCGCGTCCACCGTCACGTTGGGGCGCGATTCGTAGATGATGCCAATCACGCCCAGCGGCACGCGCATCTGGCCGACCTGGATGCCGGTCGGGCGGAACTTCAGGCCCGAGATTTCGCCGATCGGATCGGGCAGCGCGACGATCTGGCGCAGACCTTCCACCATCGTCGCGATGGCCTTGTCGGACAGCGCCAGGCGGTCCAGCATGGCCGGGGCCAGGCCGTTGGCGGCCGCCGCTTCCATGTCCAGCTGATTGGCGGCGCGCAGTTGGGCGGCGTCGCGCTCGATCGCGTCGGCGATCAGCGTCAGCGCGCGGTTGCGGGTGGCGCTGTCGGCGCGGGCCATGGCGCGCGATGCCTTGCGCGCCTGCTGGCCCAGTTGTTCCATGTAATGCTTGATATCCATCGGTAGCTTTCCTATCCGCCGCGTGCGACTTTCAACGCCAGTTGCAGCATCGCGTCCCACGCGTCGCCGGCGTGCGCTTTGGCGCGCAAGCCCTTGATCATCTTGTCGACCTGCGCCGCGTCCTTCATCGCCGCTTCCAGTACCGGCAGCGAGATGCGGCGCAGCGCCGGCTCCATCATGCGTTCCTTCGGTCCCCAGATGCGATACTCCTTGAGCAGCGCTCCCAGTGGACGGCCCTGCGCCATGCCCGCCTTCAGCTTGAGCAGCGTGCGGATCTCCTCCGACACGGCCCACAGCACCAGCGGCAGCGCCTCGCCCTCGCCCTTCAAGCCTTCCAGCATGCGCACCAGACGCGCCGGATCGCCCGACAGCATCGCTTCACTGAGCTTGAACACGTCGTAACGCGCCACGTTCAGCACCGCATCGTGCACCTGCTCGTAGGTCAGCTTGCCCGGCTCGTGCAACAAGGCCAACTTCTGTATCTCCTGATGGGCCGCAAGCAGATTGCCTTCAACGCGATCGGCGATGAAATCGATGCTCTGTCTATCCGCGCTTTGCCCTTGTGCGGCAAGGCGCTGGCCTATCCAATTGGGTAACTGCGCCCGTTCAATCTGCGCGATGTCGATATACACCGCCGCCTGCTGAAGGCTGGCGACCCACGCCGCCTTCTGCGTTTGCCAATCCAGCTTGGGCAACGTGATCAGGGTCAGATTGTCCGGACTTAAATCCTTCACATAATTCTGCAGCGCCGCGCCGCCATCCTTGCCCGGCTTGCCGGTCGGGATACGCAGCTCGATCAGCTTCTTGTCGCCGAACAGCGACAGCGCCTGGTTGGACGCCAGCAGTTCGCCCCACTTGAAGCTGCGTTCCACGGTCAGCACGTCGCGCTCGGAATAGCCTTGCGCGCGCGCCGCCTTGCGGATCTTGTCCGCGGCCTCCAGCGCCAGCAGATGCTCGTCGCTGGTGATCACGTACAGCTGGGACAACGATTTCGTTAAATGGCCGTCCAGCGCTTCTAACCGCAATTGCATCGCGCGCCCTTACTGGATAGGCACGGCGGGCACGGACGGCGTCGGCGACGCCGGCGGCGGCAGCGACACCTGCTGCGGCTTGATGGCCGCGATACGGCGCATCATCTGCTGCACCAGGTCCGTCTGCATGTCCTTGTACAGCAGCGCTTCTTCCTGTTCCTTCGCCAGCAACTGGGTTTCGTTGAAGTCGATGGGGCGGGTCAGCAGGATCTGCGTGCGCCCCAGCAGCTCCTTGCCCTGCTTGTCCAAGACGCGGAACACGATGTTATACGACAGCAGGTACTGGCTCACGCGGCCATTGCGGTTCAGCGTCAAAATGGATTTGGTGCGGGTCTTCTCGGGGTCGGACAGCACCTCGATCACGCCATCGGCATCCTTGGCCGCGTTGACGACGGTGGTGCCGCCGTTGGCGCGGATGTTGCGCTTCAAATCGATGGCCAGCGGCGACGCTTCCGGCAGTCCGACATACATCGTCGGGAACGGCAGCGTGTAGTGGCCGCCGTCGCCGCGCAGATGGAAGCCGCAGGCCGACACGGTCAGCGCCACGGCCAGCACCGCGGCGGCCAGCCGGCCGCGCCGGAACAACTCGGAAGTAGTCAGCATGTTTGAACCCAGTTAAACCACGATGTTGATCAATTTGCCCGGCACCACGATGACCTTCTTCGGCGTGCCTTCGATGAACTTCTGCACCGCCTCGTTGGCCAATGCCGCCGCCTCGATGCTCGCCTTGTCGGCGGTCTTGGCCACGACCACGCTGCCACGCAGCTTGCCGTTCACCTGGATCATCATCTCGATCTCGGACTGCTCCAGCGCGGCCGGATCAACCTGCGGCCACTGCACGTTGAGGATGTCGCCGTGCGCCTTGGCGTAGCCCAGTTCCTCCCACAGCACGTGGGTGATGTGCGGGGCGACAGGGTTCAGCAGGCGCAGGAAGATCGAATAGCCTTCGGACAGCGACGCGGCATCCGCATCCTTGGCCGATTCCAGCGTGTTGAGCATCTTCATGCAGGCCGATACCACGGTGTTGTACTGGATGCGCTTGATGTCGTAGTCGGCCTGCTGCAGCACCTTGTGCAGTTCGCGGCGCAGGGTCTTGCCCGCGTCGGTGGTGGCGGACGCGGTCAGCGGCGCGCCGATGGCGGCGATGGCGTCGCGCTGCGCGTAGCCGAAGCCCCATACGCGGCGCAGGAAGCGGTTGGCGCCTTCGACGCCGCTGCCCGACCATTCCAGCGTTTGCTCAGGAGGCGAGGCGAACATCGTGAACAGGCGCGCGGTGTCGGCGCCGTACTGCTCGATCTGCGCTTGCGGATCGATGCCGTTGTTCTTCGACTTCGACATCTTCTCGGTGCCGCCGATGTTCACCGGCTGGCCGTCGGCCTTCGAGACCGCGCCTTGCGGGCGGCCCTTGTCGTCCAAGGTCAGGTCGACGTCGGCCGGGTTGAACCAGGTCTTCTTGCCGGCGGCGTCTTCGCGGTAGTAGGTCTCGTTGAGCACCATGCCCTGCGTGAGCAGGTTGACGAACGGCTCGTCGAACTTGACCAGGCCGAAGTCGCGCATGATCTTGGTCCAGAAGCGCGCGTACAGCAGGTGCATGACGGCGTGCTCGATGCCGCCGATGTACTGGTCCATCGGCATCCAGTAGTCATTGCGCTCGTCGACCATCTTGTCCGAACCCGGCGAGGTATAGCGCATGTAGTACCACGACGAATCGACGAAGGTGTCCATCGTGTCGGTCTCGCGGCGCGCGGGCTTGCCGCACTGCGGGCAGTCGCACTTGAGGAAGGCCTCGTATTTGTTCAGCGGGTTGCCGGTACCATCGGGTACGCAGTCTTCCGGCAGCACCACCGGCAAGTCTTTTTCCGGCACCGGCACCACGCCGCAATCGCCGCAGTGGATCATCGGGATCGGCGTGCCCCAGTAGCGCTGGCGCGAGATGCCCCAGTCGCGCAGGCGGAAGGTGATCTTCTTCTCGCCCAGGCCCTTGGCTGCCATGTCGGCGGCCACCGCGTCGACGGCTTCCGCGTAGCGCAGGCCGTCGTACTTGCCGGAGTTGGTGACGATCGAGACATCCTTGTCGCCGTACCATTCCTGCCAGGCGTCGGTGGAGAATTCCTTGCCCTCGGCTTTGATGACCTGCTTGATCGGCAGATTGTATTTTTTGGCGAAGGCGAAATCGCGCTCGTCGTGCGCGGGCACGCCCATGACGGCGCCGTCGCCGTAGGTGATCAGCACGTAGTTGCCGACCCAGACCTCGACCTGCTCGCCGGTCAGCGGATGGGTGACGAACAAGCCGGTCGGCATGCCCTTCTTCTCCATCGTCGCCATGTCGGCTTCGATCACGGAACCCAGCTTGCACTCGGCGTTGAACGCGGCCAGCTCAGGATTGGTCTGCGCGGCGTGGATCGCCAGCGGATGCTCGGCCGCCACGGCGCAGAAGGTCACGCCCATCACGGTGTCCGGACGGGTGGTGAAGACGTACATCTTGCCGTCCTGGATCAGCTGGCCGTCAGCGCCCTTGATCTGGTGCGGGAAGGCGAAGCGCACGCCGGTCGACTTGCCGATCCAGTTGGTCTGCATGGTGCGCACGCGCTCGGGCCAGCCCGGCAGCTTGTCGTCGACATAGGCCAGCAGCTCGTCGGCGTAGTCGGTGATGCGGGCGTAGTACATCGGGATCTCGCGCTTTTCGATCAGCGCGCCGGAACGCCAGCCGCGGCCGTCGACCACCTGCTCGTTGGCCAGCACGGTCTGGTCGATCGGGTCCCAGTTCACGGTGCCGGTCTTCTTGTAGATGATGCCCTTTTCCAGCATCTTCAGGAACATCCACTGGTTCCACTTGTAGTATTCCGGCTTGCACGCGGTCATTTCACGCGACCAGTCGATCGCCAGGCCCATCGACTCCATCTGCTCGCGCATGTGGGCGATGTTGGAGTAGGTCCACTGCGCGGGCGGCACGTTGTTGGCCATCGCCGCGTTCTCCGCCGGCATGCCGAACGCATCCCAGCCCATCGGCATGAGCACGTTGTAGCCGTTCATGCGCAGGTAGCGGTACATCACATCATTGATCGTATAGTTGCGGACGTGACCCATGTGCAGCTTGCCCGATGGATAAGGCAGCATCGAGCAGGCGTAATACTTCCCTTTCGGGAAACGCGGGTCGTGTTCGACGGCCTTGTAGGCGTCGATGGCTTTCCAGTGCGATTGAGCGGCTTTTTCTACGTCAGCGGGACTATATTTATCTTGCATGATGGTGTGCGGCCAATAAGTGTATATGAACCGGACATTATAACCCAGGGGGTCAAGTCTGACATTCGGACACGGCCCCGGCCATACTGCGGAAGAGCTCGTGTCCGAATGTCAGACTTGACCCCAAAGTTGGTTCGGCGCAAAGGTATACTGTGCGGATGTACTACCGCGAATATCCTCCCCATCCGGCGCTGGCCGCGCACGTCGAGTGCATGTGGGCCGCCCGCGCGCCCGGCGGCGCGCATACGCACCGGGTGCTGCCGGATAACTGCGTCGATATTCTTTGGCAGGACGGCGGCCAACCCGGCTTCGCGGTCGGCATGATGAGCAGCGCCATCCTGGTCGCCAGCGGCGGGCCGCTGCGCACGGTGGCGGTGCGCTTCAAGCCCGGCGCTGCGGGCACCTTCCTGGCCGCGCCGCTGCACGCGCTCACCGACCAGCGCGCCGATATCGACCAGCTATGGGGCCGCAGCGATGCCGAGCGGCTGGCCGACGCCCTGTGGACCTGCGAGCTGTCCGACCGCGAGCGCATCGCCCTGATCGAGCATCAACTGCTGCAGCGGCTGCGCGATGCCGGCGACGCGACCACGGCACGCACGGCGGCCGCGCGAGACATCGGCATACCCGGCGACGCGGGCGAGCGTTTGATCCACCAAGCCCTGGCCGCGCTGGACGCCAGCGGCGGCATGCTGCGCATCGAACTACTGGCGGCGCAGCTCGGTGTATCGCGCCAGCACCTGGCGATGCTGTTCCGTGCGCGGGTCGGACTCTCGCCCAAACTGTATGCGCGCATCAGCCGTTTCCGCCGGGCCGCCGCCGCGCTCAAGGCCTCGCCGTCGCCGGACTGGGCGCGACTGGCGCTGGACTGCGGCTATTTCGACCAGTCGCACCTGATCCACGATTTCCAGGAATTCGCCGGCAGCGCGCCGGAGCGCTTCCTGCTGGCGGCCTAGCTTCCATTTTTACAATCGCATCCGCTGCCGGTGTGCCAAGATAATGTTTTCAACATCTCAGTGGAGACAAGCATGATCAAGGGATTACGCACCGTGGCCTATCCGGTGGCCGACCTGGCGGCCGCCAAGGCCTGGTACAGCAAGGTGTTCGACGCGGCGCCCTACTTCGACCAGCCGTTCTACGTCGGCTTCAACATCGGCGGCTTCGAGCTGGGCCTGATCCCGGACGGCAAGCCCGGCCAGACCGGCAGCATGGTCTACTGGGGCGTGGACGACATCGCCGCCGAAGTGGACCGCATCGTCGCGCTGGGCGCCACCGTGCACGGCGCGATCCAGGACGTCGGCGAGCACATCAAGACGGTGGAACTGGCCGATCCGCTCGGCAATCTGCTTTGCCTGATCGACAACCCTCATTTCGATTTGGCAGCGGTGCGCTAGCAGATGTGGCAGTATACGCGCCTCCGAAAATGAAAGAGGTCGCACCATGTCCCGCCGAAACGCCAATCTGATCAAGTCGCCCGAGCAAATCGTCCAGGCGCGCGTCGCCGCCCAGCTGGCGGCCGACGTGCTGACCATGATCACGCCGCACGTCAAGGCCGGCGTCAGCACCGCCTACCTCGACAAGCTGTGCAACGACTACATCGTCAACGTGCAGCAGGCGATTCCGGCCAACGTGGGCTACGGCGGCTTCCCGGCCACCGTGTGCAGCTCGGTCAACCATGTGGTGTGCCACGGCATTCCGAAGGACGACCACATCCTCAAGGATGGCGACATCATCAACCTCGACGTCGCCGTCATCAAGGATGGCTGGCACGGCGACACCAGCCGCATGTACTACGTCGGCGAGCCGTCCAAGGCCACCCGCAAGCTGGTCGAGACCACCTATGCGGCGATGTGGGCCGGCATCCGCGCCGTCAAGCCGCGCGCCACCCTGGGCGACGTCGGCTTCGCGATCCAGACCGTGGCAGAGAAGGCCGGCTACAGCGTGGTGCTGGATTACTGCGGCCACGGCATCGGCCTGGTCTACCACGACGAGCCGCAGGTGGCGCACTATGGCCGTCCGGGCCAGGGCGTGGTGCTCAAGGCGGGCATGCTGTTTACGATCGAGCCGATGATCAATGCCGGCAAGGCGGCCACCAAGGAATTGAACGACGGCTGGACCGTCGAGACGCGCGACAAATCGCTGTCGGCGCAATGGGAGCACATGGTGCTGGTGACCGACACCGGCTTCGAGGTGCTGACGCTGGCCCCCGGCGAGACCGGCGCCAAGTCGCAGATCCCGAACGCGGTGCCGGCCGGCGTGGTCAGCGCAGCGTAAGCTTCAGGGCCGGCTTCTCGCCGTAGTCCTCGTAGCGCTCGTTGATGCCGGCCACGCAGTAGGTCACCTCTTCCAGGATGTCGGGCACGGCGGCCTGCATGGCCTCGGCGTTGGTGATGACGATGTCCAGCACCTCGTTCGGCTTCAGGCGGAACTTGCTCATGCCTTCCTCGTCGCGCAGGTAGCTCAGGCAATCGACCCAGGCGTCCATGGTGTTGCCGTAGCCGTCGGGGAAGCCCAGCGCGGCCTTGCAGGCGGCGTGGAAGCTGGCGAAATCGGTGATCGCCGCGCCGTTCAGTTCTGCGGTTGCCATTATTTTTTCTCTTTCCTCGGGTCCGTCACGAACCCCAATTTCGTTAAGCCATTCGATTGCGCGGCGGCCATCACCTGCGCCACCACTTCGTAGCGGGTGTCCTTGTCGGCGCGCAGCTGCAGCTCCGGTTGCGGCTCCAGCTTGGCCGCCTCCACCAGGCGCGCCTCCAGCACGCTGAGCTCGACCGGATCGTTGTTCCAGAATATCTTGCCGGCGCCGTCGATAGCCAGCGTGACCGTGGCCGCCTGCTGCGGATTGGCCTGCGCCTGCGCCTTCGGCAGGTCCAGCTTGACGGCGTTGGTGAACATCGGCGCGCTGAGGATGAAGATCACCAGCAGCACCAGCATCACATCGACCATCGGCGTGACGTTGATATCGGCCATCGGGCCCGGATTGCGGTGGTGGTTGAATGCACCAAAACTCATGCTAGCTCCCAATAATGGGGTCAAGTCTGACATTCGGACACGGCCTCAACAGTAGGCGCGCGCCTACTGTTGAGGTCGTGTCCGAATGTCAGACTTGACCCCCGCCCTTAGTCAGGTAGGCGTGCAGATCGTGCGCGAAGGCGTCCAGCTCGGCCAGGGTCAGCCGGTTGACGCGGTTGAATCCGTTATACGCCAGCACGGCCGGGATGGCCACCGTCAGGCCGATGGCGGTCATGATCAGCGCCTCGCCCACCGGGCCGGCCACCTTGTCGATCTGCACCGTGCCGCTGGCCGACACATTGGCCAGCGCGTGGTAGATGCCCCACACCGTGCCCAGCAGCCCGACAAACGGCGCGGTGGCGCCGATCGAGGCCAGCAGGGTCAGCCCGCCCTCGAGGCGGTTGGTGGAATGCTGGATCGCCACCCGCAGCACGCGCGTCACCTGCGCGGCGTGGCCCATCTCGCCGCCCAGCGACACGCGGCCGCCGGCCTTGAGCTGCGCCGCGCCCTGCTGGACCAGCGGCAGGAAGACCTGCTCGGGATCGGCCAGGCTCAGCGCGGCCACGCCGTCCTGCATCGACGGCGCCTCCCAGAACGCCTGCACGGCCGGCGCGCTGCGGCGGATGCGCCACGCGGCATACGCCTTGGACAGGATGAAGAACCAGCTCACCAGCGACATCGCCAGCAACACCAGCGCCACGATGTGGCTGATGGCGTCGCCCTGCTCCCAGTAGCTGGCCAGGGTGAAGTGGTTGGCCGTCATCAGTTCAGCGCCAGCACGTCGTTCATGTCGTACAGACCGGTGGCCTTGTCGGCCAGGAAGCGGCAGGCGCGCAGCGAGCCGTGCGCGTAGGTCACGCGGCTGCTGGACTTGTGGCTGATCTCGATGCGCTCGCCGGTGCCGGCGAACAGCACGGTGTGGTCGCCGACGATGTCGCCGCCGCGGATGGTGGCGAAGCCGATCGACGACGGGTCGCGCTCGCCGGTCACGCCTTCGCGCGCGTAGACCGCGCAATCCTTGAGGTCGCGGCCCAGCGCGTCGGCCAGCACTTCGCCCATCTTCAGCGCGGTGCCGGACGGGGCGTCGACCTTGTGGCGGTGGTGGGCTTCGATCACCTCGATGTCGTAGCCGACCGCCAGCGCCTTGGCCGCCTGCTGCAGCAGCTTGAGCGTGACGTTGACGCCGACGCTGAAGTTGGGCGAGAACACGATGGCGGTCTTCTTGGCCGCCGCCGCGATCGCCGCCTTGCCCGCCTCGTCGAAGCCGGTGGTGCCGATGATCATCTTGATGCCGTGCTCGGCGCAATAGGCCAGGTGCTCCAGCGTGCCCTCGGGGCGGGTGAAGTCGATCAGGAACTGCGCGCCGGCCAGGCCCTTGGCCAGGTCGGACTCCACCGCCACGCCGGCCGGCTTGCCGAGGAAGGCGGCGGCGTCGCTGCCGATGTTGGCCGAGCCCGCGCGGTCCAGCGCGCCGGACAGGCGGGCGTCGGGCGCGTCGAGCACCGCTTCGATCAGGATGCGGCCCATGCGGCCGCCGGCGCCGGCGATGGCGATGTTCAGGTTGGTCATGCTGCTGTCCTCGTGCTTATTTCTTGTCGTTGTTCACCGTCACGCCGACCGGCGCGGCGGCGGAATTGTCGGCGCCGGCCGGAATCGGCGAGGTGTTGCCGACCGGGCGCGCGTCCGGCGTGTTCAGGTCCTTCTTGACCTTGGGCGCCGGGCCGGCGATGCGGGCGATGTAATCTTTTTCGGTCGGCAGGTTGCCGCCCTCCCAGCGCGCCACCTTGCCGTCCTTGTCGAAGAACACGATCACGCGGCTGGTGGTGAGTTCGCCGTTGCCCTTGGCCATGCGGAACGCGTAGTCCCAGCGGTCGGCGTGGAACGGGTCGGCCAGCAGCGCGGTGCCGAAGATGAAGCGCACCTGTTCGCGCGTCATGCCGGTCTTGAGCTGGGACAGCATTTCCTCGGAGACGAAGTTGCCCTGCTGGATGTCGGGACGGTAGGGCGAGAAGAACCACATGAACTTCTGCAGCTTGGTGATGGTGGTCGTCTGCGCACCCTTGTTGGCGTCGAGCGTGATGCCGGTTTCCTTCACGTCGGTCGATTTCTCGCCCAGCGTGGTGTTGGACGCGCAGCCGCCCGCGGCCAGCGCGATGCATACGGCGCCGGCCAGCAGCGGCGCGCGGCGGGTGAAACGGTGCAACAAAGACTGCGATAAAGCCTGGGTGACGCGCATGGTTGTCCTCAATCTGATCGAGCGGAAGTGCCGAAAAACGCTATATCATAAAGCACAAGGTGCGACATGGGGCTGCGCGGGCACTCGGAGAGATGGCATTATCCAGCAAATCGGCGACTATGTCCTTGTTTTATAAAGAATAATTGTAAAACATTGCAAATGTAAATTTCACGCCGGCCGGCCCGCGCGGCGCGGAGGGTGCGGTGGCAGCCGGAGTGCGTTAAACTGTCGCCTAGCAATCGCCAACCACCATTAAGAGTCGCCACCATGAGCAACAATCCCACCGATCTGAAGGCCAGCGGCCTCAAAGCCACGCTGCCCCGCCTCAAAATCCTGGACATCTTCCAGAATAGCGAAGTGCGCCACCTGACCGCCGAGGATGTGTACAAGATCCTGTTGTCCGACAATATGGACGTGGGCCTGGCGACCGTGTACCGGGTGCTGACCCAGTTCGAGCAGGCCGGCCTGCTCAACCGCAATCACTTCGAGACCGGCAAGGCCATCTTCGAATTGAACGAGGGCTCGCACCACGACCATCTGGTGTGCCTGGACTGCGGCCGGGTGGAGGAATTCTTCGACGAGGAAATCGAGACGCGCCAGCAGCTGGTGGCCAAGGAGCGCGGCTTCAAGATCGCCGAGCACGCGCTGGCCATCTACGGCAACTGCACCAAGACCGCCTGCCCGCACCGCCCTTGACGGTCAATTATGGCTGAGCGCGTTCGATAGCAGCTTGGCCGTGATGTCGACGATCGGTATCACCCGCTCGTAGGCCATGCGCGTCGGCCCGATCACGCCCAGCGTGCCGACGATCTTGCCGTTGGCCGTGTACGGCGCGGTCACCACGCTCATCTCGTCCATCGGCACCAGGCTCGATTCGCCGCCGATGTAGATCTGCACCCCGCTGGCCTTGCTCGACACGTCGAGCAGCTGCATCAGCCCGGTCTTCTGCTCGAACATGTCGAACATCTGCCGCAGCGACGTCATGTTGGACGACAGGTCGCTCACCGACAGCAGGTTGCGCTCGCCCGAGATGACCATGTCGTCCGAGCTGTCGGCCATCGCCTCGCTGCCCGCCTCCACCGCCGCCTGCATCAGCCGGCCCATGTCGTCGCGCAGCTGGCGCACCTCGCTGTGCAGCCGCGTGTGCACCTCGTCGAACGCCAGGCCGCCGTAGTTCTGGTTGATGTAGTTGGCCGACTGCACCAGCTGCGCCGGGCTGTAGTCGACGTCGGTCAGCAGCAGCCGGTTCTGCACGTCGCCGGTCGGGCCGACGATCACCAGCAGGATGCGCTTCTCCCCCAGCCGCAGGAACTCGATCTGCTGGAACACCGATTCGCGCCGCGGGCTGAGCACCACGCCGGCGAACTGCGACAGCGACGACAGCATCTGCGCCGCGTTGGCGATCATCTTGTGCGGCTGCGGCGCCTGCAGCCGCATGCGCCCCTCCACCGACTGCTCGTCGAGGTGCTGCACGGTGAGCAGGGTGTCGACGAAGATGCGGTAGCCGCGCGGCGTCGGCACCCGGCCGGCCGAGGTGTGGGGACTGGCGACATAGCCCAGTTCCTCCAGGTCGGCCATGATGTTGCGGATGGTGGCCGGCGACAGGTCCAGCCCGGAGATCTTGGACAAGGCGCGCGAGCCCACCGGCTGGCCGTCCGCGATGTAGCGTTCGACTAGGGCCTTGAGCAAGGTTTGTGCGCGTGTATCGAGTTGCATGGTCATTCACTGATGGTATTTCTGCATATTATGCACGCTCCGCGCCGGACGGGGGCCGCCGCGTGGCATCAATGCTGCATTTGCGCACGAACCCATGCCAGAAGTTCATCGAAACTGGCGCAGGTGGCGTCCGGCGCGATGCCGGCCTCGTGCTGCGCGCCCCGGCGGTTCATCCACACCGCCCGCAGGCCGGCGCCCTGCGCGCCCTGCACGTCCAGCCGCAGGTCGTCGCCGACGTAGACCGCGTCGCGCGGCGCCACGCCCATGGCCTCGCAGGCGGCCAGGAAAATGGACGGGTCGGGCTTGGCGCGGCCGAAGCGCGCCGAGGCCAGCACGGTGTCGAAATGGTGGTGCAGGCCGATGACTTCAAGGTCGGCGTTGCCGTTGGTGACCACGCCCAGGCGCAGCATGGCCTGCAGCTGCGCCAGCGCGGCCGGCACCTCGCCGAACGGCGTGACGGCGTTGCGCTGCACGTGGAAGTGGCGCATGGCGCCGTCGATGTGGGCGGCGTCGGCTCCGGCCTCGGCGAAGGCCTGCTCCAGCGTCAGGCGGCGCAGCCGGTACAGGTCCACCACCAGCTCGGGCTGCTGTTCCAGCAGGGCCGCGCGGCGCGCGCGCAGCGCCTCGACCGAGTAGCGCCGCGTCACCTCGGGCGCGTGCTCGGCCAGCCAGGCGTGCCAGCTGGTTTCCGCCGCCGCGATCACCGGGGCGATCGGCCACAGGGTGTCGTCAAGGTCGAACAGCAGGGCGTGCGGGCGGCGTGGGGTCATGGTGGCTTACGGTCGGTGGTTGTGGAATCTGCGTATTGTCGCACCGATTGCCGCCCGGCGACGGCGTGGTAAATTATCGGATTGCCCCGCTGGAGACCCCGTGCCCTTGACCATCCTCGCAACCGTGCGCCGCCGTGCGCCGCCGGCAGCCGCCCTGTCAGCCGCCCTGTCCATCGCCCTGCCTGCCGCCCTGCTGGCCGGCTGCGCCACCGTCGGCCAGCCGCCGGCCTTCACCTCCTTCGTGGTGCTGGGCGAAGGCGGCGCCGCCGTCGCGCGCGTGCTGATCGACGCCCCCGCCTGCCCCGCCATCGCCATCGACGGCCGCGTCCAGCCGATGGCCTTGCGCGCGCCGGCCGCCACGCTGCCGCTGCGCGCCACGGCGTCGGCGCCGGCCGATTCCAAGCCGGCCGCCTTCCCGCTGCTGACCTGCGAGGCCGCGCTGCCGGCCGCCGGCAGCTACGCCCAGGCCAGCGTGCTGGGCCGGACATTGCCGCTGCCGCCGGCCGCGCCGCGCCGCATCGTGGTCATCGGCGACACCGGCTGCCGCCTGCAAAAGAGCAGCCACAGCTACCAGGCCTGCAACCGCGCGGCCGACTATCCGTTCGCCGCCATCGCGGCCGCGGCCGCCGCGTGGGGCCCGGAGCTGGTGATCCACGTGGGCGACTACCACTACCGCGAAAACGCCTGCCCGGACGGCGACGCCGGCTGCGCCGGCAGTCCCTGGGGCTACGGCTGGGACGCCTGGGACGCCGACTTCTTCGCGCCCGGCGCGGCGCTGCTGCGGGCGGCGCCGTGGATCATGGCGCGCGGCAACCACGAGAACTGCCTGCGCGGCGGCCAGGGCTACTGGCGCCTGCTCGATCCGCGCCCGCTGCTGCCCGGACGCGACTGCAACGCCGCCGCCGACGACGCGCTCGGCAACTACAGCGAGCCCTACGCCGTGCCGATCGGCCAGGACACCCAGCTGCTGGTGCTCGACACCGCCAACACCACGTGGAAGGGCTTCAAGCCGGGCGAGCCGGGCTACGACAGCTACCGCGCGCTGTACCGCCGGTTCGACGCGCTGGCGCGCCAGGCGCCGCGCAACATCGGCATCGCCCACCATCCGCTGCTGGGCATGGGCGCCGACCGCCGCGCCGACGGCTCGGTGCGGCTGCTGCCGGGCGACGCCGGCCTGCAGCAAGCGTTCGGCTCGCTCAACCCGCAGCTGCTGCCCGAGCCGGTCCAGGCCATGCTGTCGGGCCATGTGCACCTGTGGGAACAACTGAGCTTTGACAGCGGCCATCCGAGCCAGTTCATCTCCGGCTTTTCCGGCACCGCCGAGGACACCGTGCCGCTGCCCGAGCGCCTGCCGGACGGCGTGACGCCGGCGCCGGGCGCGCGGGTCGAACAGTTCAGCTCCTGGGTCGACGGCTACGGCTACATGACCATGGAGCGCGAAGACGCGGACCGCTGGCTGGTGCAGGTGCACGACCTTGCGGGCCGGGTGCGCAACAGCTGCCGGCTCGACGGCAAGCGCTCGCGCTGCGCGGTGGCGCAGGTGCGCTGAGCGCTGGCGCGGCCCCGGGTGTCACAAGCTGTTACATCGCTCGGCGGCCCCGGGCTTAGCAAATGCACTAAAATACGGCCCATTCCGTGTAAGATGCTGCACCCGAGTGTTGCCGGCCCTATTCGATTTGGAGAGAGATTTTTATGAAAAGTGTGTATCTGCGTTCAGGCCTCGCCCTGGTGTGCGCCGCCCTGCTGAACGCCTGCGGCGGCGGCAACGGCAACCTGGCCCTGTCGGGCACCATCACCGGCCTGACCAAGCCCGACCTGGTCCTGATCAACAAGAAGACCAATGAACGGCTGGCCATTCCGGCCAACAGCACCAGCTTCGTGTTCACCCGCCTGGCCGCGGTCGACGAAGAGTTCGACATCGAGATCGACACCCCGCCCACCGGCGCCAAGTGCACGCCGGTCGGCACCTCCAACGTCGGCAAGGCCAACGCCTACACCTCGTACCAGATCGGCTTTAGCTGCGCGACCAATCCGTGGACGCTGGGCGGCACCGTGAGCGGCCTGCGCAGCAAGAGCCTGGTGCTGGCCAACGGCGCCGACCTGGTCACCGTGCCGCCGCCGGCCACCGCCGGCGACAAGGTCAGCTTCGAATTCCCGAGCAAGGTCGGCGACGGCTCGCCGTACGGTGTGACCGTGCTGACCCAGCCCACGGACCCGGTCGCCCAGGTCTGCACGGTCAGCAACCCCACCAGCACGATGCCGGCCGGCGGTTTCCTCGGCCTGGTCGTCACCTGCAATTAATTCCGGCGCCGGCCGTCGTCGCGACGGCCGGCGCGCCCGCCTCTTTTTGGAGTACACCATGAAATATCCGACTTTGAGCGCCGTTGCGGCGCTGACGCTGGCCGCCGCCCTGTCCGCCTGCGGCGGCAAGGCCCAATTCGCCGTGCAGGGCACCATCGACGGCTTGAACAACAGCGGCCTGGTGCTGGCCAACGGCAGCGACACGCTGCCGGTGCCGTCCGGCGCCACCAGCTTCGTGATGCCCAAGCAGATTTCCTACGGCACCGAGTACAACGTCACCGTGCTGACCAACCCGGCGCACCAGACCTGCGCGCCAGTCTCGGGCGCCTCCGGCTCGGCCGGCCACACGGTGTCGATCGCCGTGGCGATCCGCTGCGTGCAGAACAGCTACACGGTGGGCGGCCAGTTCACCGGCCTGCTCCCGACCGCCGCCACCGCCACCACGGCCGCCGCGCCGCGCGTGGTGGTGCTGGTGAACGGTTCGACCGGCGGCCAGGTCTCGGTGTCGAGCGCCAGCGCCACCGACACCACGCTGGGCAAGGGCGAGTTCCTGCTCCCCACCGCCGTGGCGGACGGCGCGGCCTACGGCGTGACCATCCTGTCGAAGCCGGACGACATCAGCTGCACGCTGACCAACAACACCGGCGTCATCAACGGCAGCAACGTCAGCAACCTGCTGCTGAGCTGCAAGTAAGCGGGGAAGGCGCCGCGCGCGATGCGCGGCGCGGCGGCGAGTTATGCGTTATCGTGATGTGCGATATTCGAAAAATAAACTTGCGTTATATGCCGCGCCGCAGCATACTGCAGCTGTCTCCTCCACTTCTTGCAAAGGAATTGGATTTAGCCCGCTTTCACCAGCGGGCTTTTTTTTTGCCAATTTGGGGTCAAGTCTGACATTCGGACACGAGCTCTGCCGTAGTGCGCGCACTACGGCAGAGCTCGTGTCCGAATGTCAGACTTGACCCCAAATTGATTTACAGCAGGTTGGCCAGCGCCACGTATTGCGCCAGGCCCACCGTCTCGGGCCGCATGGTCGGGTCGATGCCGGCCTCGACGATCTGCGCCTCGGTGAACATGCCGGCCAGGCAGTTGCGGATCACCTTGCGCCGCTGCGAGAACGCCTTCAGCACCACCGCCTCCAGCTTGGCGCCGTCGCACGCCAGCGGCTGCGCCACCGGGATCATGCGCACGATCGCCGACTCCACCTTCGGCGGCGGATCGAACGCCTCCGGCGGCACCACGAACAGCAGCGACATGTCGTAGCGCCATTGCAGCATCACCGACAGCCGCCCGTAGGTCTTGCTGCCCGGCTCGGCCACCATGCGCTCCACCACTTCCTTCTGCAGCATGAAATGCTGGTCCTGCACCTGCGGCGCGAACGTCGCCAGGTGGAATAGCAAGGGGCTGGAGATGTTGTACGGCAGGTTGCCCACCACCCGCAGCTTGCGCCCGGCCGGCACCGGAATGCTGCCGAAGTCGAACTTGAGCGCGTCGCCGGCGTGGATGGTCAGCTTGGCCGGGTTGTAGGTCTTCTCCAGCCGCGCCACCAGGTCGCGGTCGAGCTCGACCACGTGCATCTTGTCCAGCGTGCGCATCAGCTGCTCGGTCATCGCGCCCAGGCCGGGCCCGATCTCGACCATCGTGTCGTCCGCCGCCGGGGCGATCGCCTCGGTGATGCTGGAGAGGACGTATTTGTCGTGTAAAAAGTTTTGGCCGAAGCGTTTGCGGGCGACGTGTTTCATAATTATTCTTGGTTGAGGTGAAGGGAGGCGTTGGCCATCGCCACGGCGGCGTCGAGCGCGGCGTCCATGCTGCCGCAGTCGGCCAGGCCCAGGCCCTGCGCGGCCAGGTCCAGCGCCGTGCCGTGGTCGACCGAGGTGCGGATCAGCGGCAGGCCCAGCGTGATGTTGACGCCGCGCCCGAAGGTGGCGTACTTGAGCACCGGCAGGCCCTGGTCGTGGTACATGGCCAGCACGCAGTCGGCGTCTTGCAGGTATTTGGGCTGGAACAGCGTGTCGGCCGGGTACGGGCCGCGCGCGTCGATGCCGCGCGCCTGCGCCGCCGCGATGGCCGGCGCGATGATGTCGATCTCCTCGCGCCCCAGGTAGCCGCCCTCGCCCGCGTGCGGGTTCAGGCCGCACACCAGGATGGCCGGCGCGGCGATGCCGAACTTGGTCCGCAGGTCGTGGTCGATGATGTCGAGCACGCGCCCCAGGCCGTCCAGGCTCAGCGCGGCCGCCACGTCCTTGAGCGGCAGGTGGGTGGTGGCCAGCGCCACCCGCAACGGCGGCGGCGGCGGCTCGCCGGCCGGCGCCTGCGGCTGGCCGGCCAGCATCATCACCACCTGCGGCGTGCCGCTGCGCTCGGCGAAGTATTCGGTGTGGCCGGAGAACGGCACGCCTGCGTCGTTGATGGTGCTCTTTTGCAGCGGCGCGGTGACCACCGCCTCGAACCAGCCGGCCGCCACGCCTTCGATGGCGGCGTCCAAGGTGGCCAGCACGCTGCGGCCGTTTTCCTTGTCCAGCTGGCCCGGCACCACGTGGGCCGCCAGCGGCACGTCGATCACCGTCACCCGCTCCGGCCCGAAGTGCGGCAGGCCGCCGTGGCGCACCGCCTGCAAGGACAGCGCCGACAGCTTGATCTCGGGATCGATGTAGCTGGCCGTCATGGCCAGGAAGGCGGCGTCGCCCAGCAGCACGCAGTTGACCTCGCCGCGGCGCGCCCAGGCGGCGCGGATGGCCAGCTCGGGGCCGATGCCGGCCGGCTCGCCGACGGTGACGGCGATGGCCGGACGGGCGCCGCGCGCGCGGCGGGCGGTGGCGGGGCGCAGCGCGCTGCGCCCGGTGTGTTCAGTGGCGCTCACGCGGTTCTCCCCTGGTTGGCTTACTTGGCGGCGGCGGCGCCGTCGTCGGTGCGGAATTCCACGTAGGCGCGGTCGCGCACCTCGCGCTGCCAGCTCTCGGCGGCCTCCTCGACCTTGCGTTCGCGGATGGCCTGGCGCGCGTTGTTGCGCTCGCGCTCCTTGGAGACGTCGTCGCTCTTGCGCTCCAACACCTCGATCAGGTGCACGCCGAAGCTGGTCTCGACCGGCTGGCTGACCTCGCCGATCTTGAGGTTGTTGATGGCCGCCTCGAACTCCGGCGTGACGTCGCCCGGATACAGCCAGCCCAGGTCGCCGCCCTTGGCGGCCGAGCCGTCGTTCGACACCAGCCGCGCCAGGTCCTCGAACTTGGCCGCGTGGTTGTCGAGACGCTCCTTGAGCTCGGTCAGCTTGCGCTTGGCGTCGGCCACGCTCATGGTCGGCGTGACCTTGATCAGGATGTGGCGCACGTGGGTCTGCTGCACGGCGGCCACGGCCTGCGCCTCGGCCAGGCTGCGGCGGTCGACCGCCTTGAGGATGTGGAACGCGCCCACGCTCTTGATGATGGGCGTGACCTGGCCGGGCTTGAGCTTGGACAGCGCCTCGGCGAACACGGGCGGCAGCCGCTCGGGCTGGCGCCAGCCCACCACGCCGCCCTGCAGCGCGTCGCTGGCGTCCGAATAGGTGGCGGCCATCTTGGCGA
Organism: Duganella sp. GW821-FHT01E12; assembly: GCF_059422325.1. Classification (NCBI taxonomy): domain Bacteria; kingdom Pseudomonadati; phylum Pseudomonadota; class Betaproteobacteria; order Burkholderiales; family Oxalobacteraceae; genus Duganella; species Duganella sp. GW821-FHT01E12. Next base: position 69,543 of record NZ_JBWKWR010000014.1, read on the forward strand.
AGTCGGCGCCGGTGCGCAGCTGGCGCATCACCTCCTCGGCGCGCGCGCGGCGCTGGGCGATCACCTCGGCGGTGGCGTTGTCCGGGATGCGCACCATGATCTGCGAGATGTTGATCTCGAACTGCTCGGCGGCGGCCGCCTTCTCGGCCGCGATGAAGCTGTCCACCTCCGCCTCGGAGATCTGGATCTTGGCGTCCACCTCGTGCTCGCGCAGGCGCTGCATGATGATTTCCTCGCGGATCTGCTCGCGGAAGGCGGCGTACGGGGTGCCGTCCTTCTCCATCTGGTTGCGCAAGTCCTGCACGCTGAGCTTTTGCGCCTCGGCGATGCGGCCGATGGCGCGGTCGAGCTGCTGGTCGTCGACCCGCACGCCCATCTCCTTGGCCATCTGCAGCTGGGCGCGCTCGACGATCATGCGTTCGAGCAGCTGGCGGCGCAGGTCGGCCGGGTCCGGCATCTGCACGTTCTGCGCCTTCATGCGCGCGGTGACGTCCTTGATCCGGTTGCTCAGCTCGCGCTGGGTGATGACGTCGTCGTTGACCACCACCACGATGGCGTCGATCGCCACATTGCCCGATTCGCCGGGCGGCAGGAAGCCCTTGGCGTCGGACTTGGCGGCGGCGGCCGGCGCGGTGGTGAGCGCGGCCTTGGCGGCCGGCGCGGCGGCGGCGTTGGCGGCCGGCGCGGCCGGCGCGGCGGCCGGCTTCTTCGAGAACAGGCTGCAACCGCCCAGGGCGGTGGTGCACAACAGGACTGCGAGAATTTTCGTTTCGAACTTCATCTTAAGAACGCTCATGAGTCAGGTGACAACAATCAAATAGCGCCCACTGCCCGGTCAGCAGCGGCGGACGCCGGGGGTCTTGCTAGCGGCCGTAGCCTTCGTTCAAACGCTGGTAGCCGGGGATGCTGTTCTTCATCGCCTCCAGCGGGCTGCCCACGCCCAGGTGCGACAGGCCGTTCAGCTCCAGCTGGAAGAAGATCGGCGTGGACGCCTTGGTCGGGGTGGTCACGAAGCGCTGCGCGCCCATGCGGAACACCCAGCAGTCGCCGTTGTACTCCAGCCCGACCAGGCTCTCGAGGATCTTCTTGTCCTGCACCGAGTAGCTGACCCGGCCCACGCCGTACCAGCGCTGGAAGATCGGCCACTGGCTCGACAGCTCGATGTGCTTGAAGCTGCCGCGCAGGTAGCGGTAGCCGGCGTTGAGCACCTTCTTCTGCCCCGGCGACCATTGCGCGGTGTAGCTCTCCGACACCACCCGGCGCGAGCTGGGGCTGTACTGCACGGCGCTGTCGAAGCCCCAGGTCTCGGAGATGCGGCCGGTCGCAGCCAGCAGCATGTCCGAGCGCGAGTCCACCACCGGCGTGGTCGAGGCCAGCTGCACGCGCTGGTCACGGAAATAAAAGCGCTGGCCGAACGCCAGCCGCAGCGTCTCGGCACCGGCCGCGTCCAGGAAGCGCGACACCAGCGCCGCCGTCAGCTGGTTGGCGTCGCCGATGCGGTCCGAGCCGACGAAGCGGTTCTCGCTGAATATCTGACTGAAGTTGAAGGTGGCCGCGTCGGTGTCGAAGGTGGGAAACTGGCTCTGGTCGCGGTACGGCGTGTTCACGTAGAACAGACGCGGCTCCAGCGTCTGCGTCATGTCGCGCTTGCCGAACTTGATGTCGCGCTCGAACACCAGGCCCGAGTCCAGCGAGAACGTCGGCACCACGCGCGACAGGTTGTCGGCCTTTTGCCCGTTGTAGGCGTCGAGCTGGTAGCTGGCCAGGTTGACCATCAGCTTGGGCGTAACGAAGTAGCTGGGGCCCACGATCGGGTAGCTCACCTGCGGGATCGCCACCAGCCGCGTGCCGTTGATCAGGGTCGGGTGGTAGAAGCGGGTCAGTTCGCTGTCGAGCGCCCAGTCGAAGCCGCCGGCCACGTCGTACTGGGCCGCGTGCAGGTTGATCGCCGGCAGCCGGTCGTACGGGCGCGGTACGAACAGCGAGGAGTCGACCGCCGCCTCCGAGTCCTGCAGCACCTGGTACTTCTGCACCCGCGCGGTCAGGGTCCAGAACTCGCCGTGGTAGTCGGTGCGCAGCTCGCGCAGCAGCTGGCGCTCGGTCGAGCTCGACACGGTCTTGGAGAAATCGTTAGGGTAGTTGTTGTCCGACGCGGCCCGCAAGCTCCAGCTATAGGCCCAGTCCTTCGACAACTCCTGCGCGTGCGTGGACTTGATCATCCAGCGGTCGGTCGAGCCGCCGGCCGTGGGCGGCACGTACTGCTTGTCGTGCGGCAGGTACTCGACATAGGTCTCGCCCTGGTACAGGCCGTAATCGGTCTGGCCCAGGTAGCGGCCGTTGGCGCCCAGCTGGAAGCCGCGCCGCGGGATGATCTTGGGGTAGACCGTCAGGTCGCGGTTGGGCGCGATGTTGAAGTAGTACGGCACCGTCAGCTCGGCCGCGCCCTTGGAGCCGAAGCCCGGCATCGGCGACAGCCAGCCCGAGCGGCGCGCGCCCGACAGCGAGAACGACATCGCCGGCGTGCCCAGGATGGGCACGTCCTTGAAGTAAATGATGGTCTTGCCGGCGGTGCCGACGTCGCGCCCGGAGTCCAGGTTGAGCGTGTTCGAGCGCAGATACCAGTCCGGGTTCGGCCCCTGGCAAGTGCTGTAGGTGCCGTTGACCACCACCGCCTCGTCCTCGTTGAGGAAGTTGATGCGCTCGGCCTTGCCCTGGGCGTGGTTGGCCTCCAGCTGGTAGGTGGGGTTGAGCATATAGCCCTTGCCGCTGTCCATGTTCAGCTTGAGCTCGTCGCCGGTGAAGTAGTCGCCGAAGCGCCAGATCCGCACATGGCCCTGCGCCTCGACCTCGTCCTCGACCTGGCGGTAGCACGCGGTGTCGGCCTTGACCCGGGTCTTGTCCTTGACCAGCTCGGCGTCGCGCTCGAGCGTGATCTCGCGCTCGGGGCGGCCGCTGATGTCCTCGGCCTGGATGGTGGTGACCGCGTTCTTGTCCTCCACCCGCGGCGCGCGCGCCTTCGGCGGCAGGCTCTGGGCGTAGGCCGGCAGGGCCGCGATGGCGGCGGCGATGGCAGTCAGGGCAAACGCCCAGCGATGCGGGGTAGTGGGGGGGGCCGGAAGCCAGCGCATGCGACTCATGAAAAGAAGGGAGGAAACACCATGACAGGCGATTTTTTGATTTGAATCCCTTATTATATGGGAATCTTCACCCAACACCGGATTCCCGGCCCCGCTTAATGTCTTTATTACAGAATTTAACTTCCGATACATCTTCCGACCCGCGTTTGGAACAGCTGAGCGCCTGGCTGGCCACCCTGAACGTGGTGGACGTCGCCAGCGCCCGCCCGGCCTCGGCCGACGCCAGCTTCCGCCGCTATTTCCGCGTCGATGTGTTGCCTGAACAGCAAGCCGCGCTGGGCGCCACGCTGGTCGTCATGGACGCGCCGCCCGAGCGCGAGAACGTGCTGGCCTATGTCAAGCTGGACGAAATGCTCACGCACGCCGGCGTCAGCGTGCCGCGCATCGTCGCCACCGACTACGAGCGCGGCTTCCTGCTGATGTCCGACCTGGGCGTGACCACCTACCTGCAGGTGCTGGACCACGACAACGCCTCGACCATGTACGCCGAGGCGCTGGAGGCGCTGGTCAAGTTCCAGCTCACCAGCGCGCCCGGCGTGCTGCCCGAGTACGACCGCGCCTTCATGCTGCGCGAGATGAATTTGTTCCCCGAGTGGTACATCGCCAAGCACCTGAACGCCACGCTGACGGACAAGCAGGCCGCCGAGCTGCAGGGCGTGTTCGACGCCATCCTGGCCAACGTCACGGCCCAGCAGCAGGTGTATGTGCACCGCGACTTCCACTCGCGCAACCTGATGTGGATGGACGCCGGCAACCCCGGCGTGCTGGACTTCCAGGACGCGCTGTACGGCCCGGTGACCTACGACCTGGCCTCGCTGCTGCGCGACGCCTACGTGCAGTGGGACGAGGAGCTGGTGCTGGACTGGGCGATCCGCTACTGGCAGCACGCCAAGGCGGTGGGCCTGCCGGTCAACCCGGACATCGACGGCTTCTACCAGGACTTCGAGTACGCCGGCCTGCAGCGCCACCTGAAGATCCTCGGCCTGTTCTGCCGCCTGAACTACCGCGACGGCAAGGCCCAGTACCTGCACGACCTGCCGACCGTGATGGACTACGTGCGCAAGACCGCCGGCCGCTACAAGGAGCTGCGCCCGCTGGTGCGCCTGCTCGACCAGCTGGAAGACAAGCAGCCGCAAGTCGGCTACACCTTCTGAGGCGGCGCGCATGAAAGCCATGATCTTCGCCGCCGGACGCGGCGAGCGGATGCGCCCGCTGACCGACACCACGCCCAAGCCGCTGCTCAAGGTGCGCGGCCGGCCGCTGATCGTCTGGCACATCGTCAACCTGGTGCGGGCCGGCATCACCGAGATCGTCATCAACCACGCCCACCTGGGCGGGCAGATCGAGGCCGCGCTGGGCGACGGCAGCCAGTTCGGCGCCCAGCTGATGTACTCGCCCGAGGCCACCGCGCTGGAGACCGCCGGCGGCATCGCCAGCGCGCGCCACCTGCTGGGCGAGGAGCCGTTCGTGGCCGTGTCGGGCGACATCTACATGCCCTACTTCGACTTCGCCCAGGTCAAGGACGTGTTGCACGACAAGGACATGTGGGGCAACCCCTACCCGGCCGACCAGCGCGACATCTGCTGGCTCTACCTGGTGCCCAACCCGGACTTCCACCCCGAGGGCGACTTCGGCCTGACCATGTACACGCTGAGCAACGAGGGCTCGCCGAAATGGACCTTCGGTAACGTCGGCGTCTACCGGCCCGAAATGTTCGACGGCATCGCGCCGGGCGAGTACGCCAAGCTGGGCCCGCTGATCCGCGCCTACGCCGACAAGAAGCAGGTCGGCGGCGAGGTGTACCAGGGCGAATGGCACAACGTCGGCACCGTCGAGCAGCTCGACCTGCTCAACGCGCCGCCGGCCACGCGCCTGGCCGCCGCCAAGGGCGTGCAGTGATGCCCGCCGGCCTGCACAACCACGCCGCCCGCCGTGCGCGCCTGCTGGCGCACATGCCGCCGGGTGCGGTGGCGGTGCTGCCGACCGCGCCCGAGGTCGCGCGCAACAGCGACAGCGAATACCTGTACCGCCACGACAGCTACTTCTACTACCTGACCGGCTTCGCCGAGCCGGAAAGCGTGGTGGTGCTGGTGGCCGCGCGCGGCGATGCGCCGGCACGATCCATCCTGTTCTGCCGGCAGAAGAACGTCGAACGCGAAATCTGGGACGGCTTCCGCCACGGCCCGGAAGGCGCGCGCGTGGCCTTCGGTTTCGACGAGGCCCACCCCATCGAAGACCTCGACGGCGAAATCGTCAAGCTGCTGGCCGACGCGCCGGCCCTGTACTACGCGCTGGGCAGCGCGCTGGACGCGCGGGTGCGCCAGTGGCTGGCCAGCGTCAAGGGCATGGCGCGCACCGGCGTCGGCGCGCCGGCCAGCGCGGTCGACCTGCTGCCGCTGCTCGACGAGATGCGCCTGTTCAAGGACGACGCCGAACAAGCCACCATGCTGCGCGCCGCCACCATCTCGTCGCAGGCGCACGCGCGGGCCATGCGCGCCTCGCGGCCCGGCATGTACGAATACGAAATCGAGGCGGAGCTGCTGTACGAATTCCGCCGCAACGGTGCCCAGGCGCCGGCCTACAACTCCATCGTCGCCGCCGGCGCCAACGCCTGCGTGCTGCACTACAGCGCCAACAACGCGCAAAGCCGCGACGGCGACCTGATACTGATCGACGCCGGCTGCGAGCTCGATGGCTACGCCTCCGACATCACCCGCAGCTATCCGGTCAACGGCCGCTTCAGCGCGCCGCAGCGCAGGCTGTATGAACTGGTGCTGGCCGCGCAATCGGCGGCGCTGCAGGCCATCGTCCCCGGCCGGCCGTATGCCGGCGTGCACGAGGCGGCGGTGCAGGTGCTGGCGCAGGGCATGCTGGACCTGGGCTTGCTCAAGCAGGATGTCCACGGCGGCGTGGCCGACATCGTCGCCAACAAGCGCTACCTGCAGTTCTACATGCACGGCACTGGCCACTGGCTGGGCATGGACGTGCACGACGTCGGCCAGTACCGCGACACGGCAGCCGAAGGCAAGCCATCGCGCGCGCTGCAGGCGGGCATGGTGCTGACGGTGGAGCCGGGCATCTACGTGCGTCCGGCCGAGGGCGTGCCGGAGGAATACTGGAACATCGGCATCCGCATCGAGGACGATGTGCTGGTCACGCAAGGCGGCCACACGATACTGAGCGCCGCCGCGCCGAAGACGGTCGCCGAGATAGAACAACTGATGCAGTCTCCATGAACACACTCAATCAAGCAGCATCCGCTCACGAAGGCAACGACGACGCTCCATCCTATGACATCGCCATCTGCGGCGCCGGCCCGGCCGGCATGGCGCTGGCCGCGCTGCTGGCCCGGCGCGGCACACCGGCACAGCGCATCGCCCTGATCGACGCCAAGACGCTGGAGCAAGCCAGCAACGATCCGCGCTCGATCGCGCTGTCGTGGGGCAGCCGCCAGATACTGGAGGAAATCGGCGCGTGGCCGGCCGCCGCCACGGCGATCCACCAGATCCACGTGTCGCGCCGGGGCCAGTTCGGCCGCAGCCTGATCGACCGCGACGAGCACAAACTGCCGGCGCTGGGCTACGTGCTGCGCTACGGCGATCTGGTGACGGCGCTGGGCGCGGTCTGCCAGCGCGCCGGCATCGCCACGCTGCGCCCGGCCCGCGTTGAAGCCATAACCGAAGGCGCCGACGCGGTCGCGCTGACGATCGCCGGCGCGGCCGCCAGCACTGGCGCCACGCCGGCCACGCCAGCCACCGCAGCGGCAGCAGCTGCAGCAGCAGGCGCCGCCCCCGCTGCCGTGGCCACCACCTTCACGGCAGCCATCGTCGTGCAGGCCGAAGGCGGCTTGTTCAGCGATCAGGAAAGCAAGGCCCAGCACCGCGATTACCAGCAGACCGCGATCATCGCGCAAGTGCGCAGCAGCCGCCCGATCGCGCACCGCGCCTACGAACGCTTCACCGAACAAGGCCCGCTGGCCCTGCTGCCGCAAGGCGAAGAGTATTCGCTGGTCTGGTGCGTGCGGCCCGACAGCGCCGCGCGCCTGCAGGCGCTGGACGACGCGGCCTTCCTCGCCGAACTGGGCGCCGCGTTCGGCGAGCGCCTCGGCACGTTCACGCGCTCGTCGCCACGCCTGGCTTTCCCCTTGGGCTTGAACGCCGATCCGCGCAGCACCGCGCGCACGGTCGCCATCGGCAACGCGGCGCAAACGCTGCATCCGGTGGCGGGACAAGGCCTGAACCTCGGCCTGCGCGACGTCGCCGTGCTGGCGCGCCTGCTGGCGCAAGGCGCGAATCCAACCATGCTGGCGCAATTCACCGAACTGCGCCGCCAGGACCGCAACACCACCGTGCGCCTGACCGACACCATGGCCCGCATCTTCGCCAACGACTCGCCGGCGCAGGCGCTGCTGGGCCTGTCGCTGGCCGCCATCGACATGGTCGGCCCCGCACGCGGCGTGCTGGCCGAGCTCATGATGTACGGCCGACGTTGACCTGAGAATACACATAGGGGGTACCTTGCGCGCTTCCTTCGACGAAGCCTTCTATTTCCGCCCTCTCGTTCCCATTCGTTTTCTCTATTTTCTTCTGAAATTCGCAAACAGCCGAACGCAGATGAGAATCAAGAAAAATAGAAGGGAATAGAGAGCCGGAATAGTATCGTTCCCAGAAGGGCCGTGCAGATACCCCCCATACATATACCCTGCGCCGTTCCAGGCTCAGGTGCGCGTGATCGAAGCGCCGCCATCGACCAGCGACGCGGTGCCGGTGACAAAGGACGCATCGTCCGAAGCCAGATACAGCACCGAGCGCGCCAACTCCTCCGGCTGCGCCACGCGCTTCAACGCATGCAGGTTGGTGACAAACGAAGCCGATTCCGGCGTGTTGTTCATATCGCGATACATCGCCGTATCGACCGCGCCCGGCAGCACCGCATTCACCCGCACGCCCTGCGCGCCGTACTCCGAGGCCAGCGCCTGCGTCAGGCCGATCAGGCCCGATTTGCTGGCCGCATAAGCCGCCACGCCGGGGAAGGCAAAGCTGTAGCCGACGAAAGTCGAAGTGAAGATCACCGACCCACGGCCATGCTTGATCATTTCAGGGATTTGATGCTTGGCGCCGAGGAAGGCGCTGGTCAGGTTGGCGGCGATGGTCTCGTTCCAGCCCTGCTCCGAAACGCCGGTGGACTCGCCCATTTCGCCCAGCGTACCGGCGTTGTTGTAGGCGATATCCAGCCGTCCGAACGCCTCGACAGCGGCGGCGACCAGTTGTGCATTGAACGATTCGGAAGTGACGTCGCCAGCCAGCGCGATAGCGGTGCCACCGTCGGCGGCGATTTCCGCCACCAGCGACTCCAGCTCGGGCAGCCGGCGCGCGGCGACAACGACCCGCGCACCTTCAGCGGCAAAGAGTTTGGCGGTAGCGCGGCCGATGCCCGACGATGCGCCGGTAACGATGGCGACTTTGTTTTGCAAGCGGTTCATGGTGAATCTCCTTGAGGTGGGTTGATGTAGCCATCGTATGCTTCACCAACCCCACCATCAATCGGCCAAATGCCAATGAACCGTTCACAAAAGATGAATCAAGCTTACTCCACAGCCTTGACCATGTCCTCGATGACCTTCTTCGCATCGCCGAACACCATCATCGTATTGGCCTGATAGAACAGCTCATTATCCAGGCCCGCATAACCGGAAGCCATCGAACGCTTGTTGACGATGATGCTCTTGGCCTTGTACGCCTCCAGGATCGGCATGCCGGCGATCGGCGACTTCGGATCCTTGGCGGCCGGGTTGACCACGTCGTTGGCGCCCAGGATCAGCACCACGTCGGTCTGGCCGAATTCGCCGTTGATGTCCTCCATCTCGAACACCTGGTCGTACGGCACCTCGGCCTCCGCCAGCAGCACGTTCATGTGGCCCGGCATGCGGCCCGCCACCGGGTGGATCGCATACTTCACGGTCACGCCTTTGTGGGTCAGCTTCTCGACCAGCTCCTTGAGCGAGTGCTGCGCGCGCGCCACCGCCAGGCCGTAGCCCGGCACGATGATCACGCTTTCCGCATTGGCCATGATGAAGGCCGCGTCGTCGGCCGAACCGGATTTGACCGGACGCTGCTCCTTCGCGCCGCCCGCACCCGCCTCCGCCGGAGCGCCGCCGAAGCCGCCCAGGATCACGTTGAAGAACGAACGGTTCATCGCCTTGCACATGATGTACGACAGGATCGCGCCGCTTGATCCGACCAGCGAACCGGCGATGATCAGCATCGCGTTATTCAGCGAGAAGCCGATGCCCGCCGCCGCCCAGCCGGAGTAGGAGTTCAGCATCGACACCACCACCGGCATGTCGGCGCCGCCGATCGGGATGATGATCAACACGCCCAGCACGAAGGCGATCGCGGTCATGATCAGGAACGGCATCCACGCAGGCTCGGTACCGCCGGCGAAGCAGAACGCCAGGCCCAGGCCCACCATGACGATGGCCAGGATCAGGTTCAGCATGTGCTGGCCGGCGAAGCTGACCGGCGCGCCCTGGAACAAGCGGAACTTGTATTTGCCCGACAGCTTGCCGAAGGCGATCACTGAACCGGAGAACGTGATCGCGCCCACAAACGTGCCGATGAACAGCTCGATGCGGTTACCGAACGGCAGCGCCTCGCCCACGGCGGCGATGCCGAAGGCGTGCGGCTCCGATACGGCAGCCACCGCGATGCACACGGCGGCCAGGCCGATCAGCGAGTGCATTGCCGCCACCAGTTCCGGCATCTTGGTCATCTCGACCTTCTTGGCCAGCACCGCGCCGATGCCGCCGCCGACGATCACGCCCAGCGCCACCAGGCCCAGGCCCATGCCGCCCGACGCGCCGGCGGTCGCCGCCGCAGCGGCTTCCGCCTTCAGCTTGAGGATCAGCGCGATGGTGGTCACGGCGGCAATCGCCATGCCCGACATGCCGAACGCATTACCGGTGCGCGCCGTGGCCGGCGACGACAACCCTTTCAACGCCTGGATGAAGCACACCGATGCGATCAGGTACATCATCGTCACCAGGTTCATGGAGATGAAATTCATGCGTGATCTCCCTTCTTCGCTTTAGGCTCTTTTTTCTTGAACATCTCCAGCATGCGCTGCGTGACCAAAAAACCGCCGAACACATTGACGGCGGCCAGCGCCACCGCGACGGTGCCGGCGACCTGGCCGATGACGCCCTCGGTCAGCGAGGCCGCCAGCATGGCGCCGACGATGATGATCGCCGAGACGGCGTTGGTGACCGCCATCAGCGGCGTATGCAGCGCCGGCGTCACGGTCCAGACCACGTGGTAGCCGACATAAATGGCGAGCACGAAGATGATCAGATTGATGATGGTGTGGCTGACTTCCATGTAGTTTCCCCTATTATTTTCTAAGCAGCTCGCCGCCGCTGCACAACAGCGTGGCCTTGATGATTTCGTCTTCGCGATCGATCACCAGCTTGTCTTCCTTGTCGATGATCAGCTTGAGGAAGTCCAGCACGTTGCGCGCGTACAGCGCCGACGCGTCGGCCGCCACCAAGGTCGCCAGGTCCGGCTCGCCGACGATGTGCACGCCGTGCTTGACCACCGTCTTGTTGAGCTCCGACAGCGGGCAGTTGCCGCCCTGCGCCACGGCCAGGTCGACAATCACCGAGCCCGGTTTCATCGCCTTGACGGTCTCCTCGGAGATCAGCACCGGCGCCGGCCGGCCCGGGATCAGCGCGGTGGTGATGATGATGTCGGCCAGCTTGGCGCGCTCATGCACCAGCTCCGCCTGGCGGCGCATCCAGTCCGCCGGCATCGGCCGCGCGTAGCCGCCCACGCCCTTGGCGATTTCCTTCTCCTCGTCGGTCAGGAAGGGCACGTCGATGAACTTGGCGCCCAGCGACTCGACCTGCTCCTTGACCGGCGGGCGCACATCGGACGCCTCGATCACCGCGCCCAGCCGCTTGGCGGTGGCGATCGCCTGCAGCCCGGCCACGCCCACGCCCATGATCAGCACCCGCGCCGCCTTGACCGTGCCGGCCGCCGTCATCAACATCGGCATGAAGCGCTGGTAGGTGTTGGCCGCCACCATCACCGCCTTGTAGCCGGCGATGTTGGCCTGCGACGACAGCACGTCCATCGACTGCGCGCGCGTGATGCGCGGCACCGCCTCCAGCGCGAACGCCTGCAGGCCGGCCGCCGCCATCGCCGCGTTGTTGTCGGCGTCGAAGGGATTCAACATGCCGATCACCACCGCGCCGGCGGCGAGCAGCCCGCGCTCCTCCGCATTGGGGGCACGCACTTTCAAAACCACGTCCGCAGCAAAGGCTTCCGCCGCGCTGCCGATCTGCGCACCGGCGGCCGCGTAGGCCTCGTCGGTGACCGAGGCCGATAAACCGGCGCCGGCCTGCACGATCACTTGATGCTTGGCTGCGAGTTTCTTGACTGTCTCGGGCGTTGCCGCTACCCGGGTTTCTCCCGGCCGCGTCTCGGCCGGTATGCCTACTCTCATGGTGCCTCCAAATGATTAATAAACTGACTAGAATCTAACACGGAATGCCTGGACAGCAACGCCCCTCGTTGGCCCCATCATACTTAATATCTATTTATCAATAAATAGCCGATTTATCACATCATTTATTACTATTTATCACGAATTGCTGTTAAAACACTGAATTTTTCGCAAGGCAGCCAGTCAAACACGGATTAACACAACAAACCTTGCGATATTTCAATACGAACCCACCTTTCCGTGCAGGCGGGTTCAAACCAAACGCCCGGAACAGGCTAAAATGTCGGCTCTTTCAAGGATGACTCATGCCGCGTATCTGGAAACCCTCTGTTACTGTTGCCGCCATCGTCGAAAAAGATGGCAAATTCTTGCTGATCGAAGAAGAGACCAGCGATGGCATCCGCATCAACCAGCCTGCCGGTCACCTCGACCCGCACGAATCGCTGGAGCAGGCCGTCATCCGCGAAACGCTGGAGGAGACCGCGCACGACTTCACGCCGACCGCGCTGGTGGGCATGTATATGTCGCGCTACACCTCCAACCGCACCGGCGAGGAAGTGACGTATCTGCGCTTCACCTTCTGCGGCGTGCCCGGCGCCAAGCACGACCGTCCGCTGGACGAGGGCATCCTGCGCACCATGTGGCTCACGCGCGACGAGCTGGCCGCCTGCGCCGACCGTCACCGCAGCCCCACGGTGCTGCAATGCGTGGACGAATACCTGGCCGGGCGCCGCGCCCCGCTGGAACTGATACAAACCCACACTTCGGTGTACAAGGAAGCGGCCAACGCCGCGAATGGATGAAAGTAAGATGAGCAAGAAAAAGGTCGTGATCGGCATGTCGGGCGGGGTGGACTCCTCGGTCGCGGCGTGGATGCTCAAGGAACAGGGCTACGACGTGGTCGGCCTGTTCATGAAGAACTGGGAAGACGACGACGACTCCGAGTACTGCTCCACGCGCCAGGACTGGATCGACGCGGCCAGCGTGGCCGACGTCATCGGCGTCGACATCGAGGCGGTCAACTTCGCCTCCGAATACAAGGACCGCGTGTTCGCCGACTTCCTGCGCGAATACCAGGCCGGCCGCACGCCCAACCCGGACGTGCTGTGCAACGCCGAGATCAAGTTCAAGGCCTTCCTCGACCACGCGATGCACCTGGGCGCGGACCTGATCGCCACCGGCCACTACGCGCGCGTGCGCCAGAACGGCGCGCGCCACGAGCTGCTCAAGGCGGTCGACCACACCAAGGACCAGAGCTACTTCCTGCACCGCTTAAATCAATCGCAGTTGTCCAGGACGCTGTTCCCGCTGGGCGAGATCCCCAAGACCGAGGTGCGCAAGATCGCCGAGAAGCTGGCCCTGCCCAACGCCGCCAAGAAGGATTCGACCGGCATCTGCTTCATCGGCGAGCGGCCGTTCCGCGAGTTCCTCAACCGCTACCTGTCGTACAAGCCGGGCCCGATGAAGACGCCTGACGGCAAGGTGGTGGGCGAGCACGTGGGCCTGAGCTTCTACACGCTGGGCCAGCGCAAGGGCATCGGCGTGGGCGGCATGAAGGCCTACAAGAACCCGGACGGCAGCAGCGACGCCTGGTATGTGGCGCGCAAGGACGTGGCCGAGAACACGCTGTACATCGTGCAGGGCCACGACCATCCATGGCTGCTGTCGTCGACGCTGCGCGCCGACCAGGCCAGCTGGGTCGCCGGCGAGGCGCCGGCGGCGGGCGCGCTGTCGGCCAAGACCCGCTACCGCCAGGCCGACGTGGCGTGCGAGATCGCCCCGGAAGGCGATTCCGATTTCGCGTTGAAGTTCATGGAAGCCCAGTGGGCGGTGACGCCGGGCCAGTCGGCGGTGCTGTACGACGGCGACGTCTGCCTGGGCGGCGGCATCATCGCCAGCTCGACCTTCGCCGTCTGATTATTCGGCGGCGGCCTCGCCGCCTTCCGGCGCCTCTTGCGCGCCGGCCTCCCTGGCCAGCGCCGCGCGCTGGCGCTTGACCATGGCGATCACCGTGTTGCGTATCGTGTTGAGCACGGTGTCGGCCTTGAACGGCTTGACGATGAAGCCGTTCACCCCCATCGCGTGCGCGGCCTGGATGGTGGCCGCGTCGAATTCGCTGGAGACCATGAAGATCAGCGCCTTCGGCCAGCCGGTCTTGATCTCGCGCACGACATCCTCGCCGTTCTCGATCTGCTCGCGGGCGATGCAGACCAGGTGGGGATTGTGCTTGATCAGCAGCGCCAGGCCGCTGGCGCAGGTGTGGGTCTGGCCCACCACGTCATAGCCGCCATCGAGCAGGACCGTGTTGAGCAGGCCGCGCGCGATGGCGCTGCCGTCGATAATGACCGCTTTTAACATCTTGCAAACCTTGTCTTAGTGGGCGCGCGCTCAGTTCCTGTCCCAAGCCAGCATATTCCAGCTCACGCCGACCCGCACGTCCGTTTTTAATTGCACCAATTGTTTCGAAAGATACAGCATTTCGCGTTCTTTTCGTAGAGTTTCGCCCAGCGTATCCTTCAGAATGCCGGCCCCGGCCATGATCCCGTCCAGAGTGCCGTATGTACGCAACAGTCGGGCCGCCTTCTTGACGCCGACCTTGGACACGCCGGGTATCGAGTCGGTCGGGTCGCCCATCAGCGCCAGCAGGTCCGGCAGCTGCCCGGGTGGCACGCCCCACTTGCGCTCGACCCAGGCGTGGTCGTGCCACTCGCCCTTGAAGTGGTCCCACACGCGGGCGCCCTGCGCGATCAGGCCGTGCAGGTCCTTGTCGGTGGTGGCCACGGTGGCCTCGCCGCGGCCGTCGGCCAGCCAGCGCAGCACCACGGTGCCGATCACGTCGTCGGCCTCGACCTCGGGCAGCGACACCACGTGCAGACCCAAGCCGCGCAGCTTGTCGTAGAAGGCCGGCAGCGCCTCGCGCAGCGGCGCGGGCATCGGCGCGCGGCCCTCGCGGTAGCCGGCGTACAGCGCGTGGCGCCAGGTGGGGCCGCCGAAGTCGAAGGCAGGCAGCACATGGGTCGGTTCGTGGTCGTGGACCAGTTTGCGGAACGAGGACAGCGCGTGGCGCAGCGCGATCTCGGCCTTCTCGGCGCTATCGGCTTCGGGGCTGGCTTCGTAGACGCGGCGCACAATATTGAGGCCGTCGATGGCAAGGAGTCTACCCATGTTCAACCTCATCCGGGCTTGTTCAATCCATCATTTTACCCGATGGCGCCAGGCACGCGGCCTACTTCAGCAGCTCGTACGGCCCGCCGCGCTCGAGCGCGCGCTGGAAGGCCGGGCGGCTGTGGATGCGCTTGAGGAAGGCCATCAGGTTGGGCCGGCGCGCGTCCAGCCCGGCGCGCGCGGCGGCCGCCTCCAGCGGAAAACTCATCTGGATATCGGCCGCGCTGAACTCGGACCCGGCGAACCACGGCCATTTGTTCAACTCGGCCTCCAGGTAGTTCAGGTGCGCGGCGATCTGCGGCTCGATGTAGCCGGCCTTGACCTTCTGCGCGATGCCGCGCGCGATCGGCTTGACGAAGAACGGCGCCGGACTGTTCTCCACCCGGTCGAAGATCAGCTTCATCAGCAACGGCGCCATCGCCGAGCCTTCCGCGTAATGCAGGAAGTAGGTCCAGCGGCGGCGCTCCTCGGTGCCGGCCGGCGGCACCAGCCGGCCATGGCCGTAGGTCTCGACCAGATACTCGATGATCGCGCCCGACTCCGCCACCACGATGTCATCGTCGCTGATCACCGGCGCCTTGCCCAGCGGGTGGATGGCGCGCAGCTCGGGCGGCGCCAGCATGGTGTGCTTGTCGCGCTCGTAGCGCACGATCTTGTAGTCCAGCTCCAGCTCCTCGAGCAGCCAGAGCACGCGCTGCGAGCGCGAATTGTTCAGATGATGGACCACGATCATGGCGAGCTTCCCGCGAAAAAGCGGCATGGCGCCGCGACCCCGCTACTGTAGCATCGTTGGCCATCCCGCGCCCCGGCCACAGAGCGATGGATTCCGGAAAGGAACAGCAGTACACTGCGCCATCAGCCGCCCACCGGAGTGTCCATGAACCTGTTGTCCCCGCGTTACCTCGTCTTCACCGCCGCCATCGTCACGCTGGCCGCCTCGCTGGCGCTGGCCGCGCCCTGGTGGATACCGCTGACGGCCGCCGCGCTGACCGTGGTCGGCATCACCGACCTGCTGCAGACCAAACGCGCGCTGCGCCGCAACTACCCCATCCTGGCCCACTTCCGCTTCTTCTTCGAATCGATCCGCCCCGAGATCCGCCAGTACTTCCTGGAGGACGACACCGTGGCCGAGCCGTTCTCGCGCAACCAGCGCAGCATCGTCTACCAGCGCGCCAAGATGGACACCGACAAGCGCCCCTTCGGCACCCAGCTCGACGTCTACGCCCCCGGCTACGAATGGATCAACCACTCGATCAGCCCGGCGCCCGAGCAGCACCACGACTTCCGCATCGAGATCGGCAACCACCCCGACTGCCCACGCGCCCAGCCCTACTCGGCCAGCGTGTTCAACATCTCGGCGATGAGCTTTGGCGCGCTGTCGGCCAACGCCATCCTGGCGCTCAACGGCGGCGCCAAGGCCGGCGGCTTCATGCACGACACCGGCGAGGGCAGCATCAGCCCTTACCACCGCCAGAACGGCGGCGACCTGGTGTGGGAGATCGGCTCCGGCTACTTCGGCTGCCGCAACCCCGACGGCAGCTTCTCGGAGGCGAACTTCGTGGCCAACGCCACCACGCCGCAGGTCAAGATGATCGAGCTGAAGATGTCGCAGGGCGCCAAGCCCGGCCACGGCGGCGTGCTGCCCGGCGCCAAGGTCACGATCGAGATCGCCACCACCCGCGGCGTGGCCATGGGCCAGGACTGCATCTCGCCGTCCAAGCACTCGGCCTTCGACACGCCGCTCGAGATGCTGGCCTTCATCGAGCGCCTGCGCACGCTGTCGGGCGGCAAGCCGACCGGCTTCAAGCTGGCCATCGGCCACCCGTGGGAATTTTTCGGCATCGTCAAGGCCATGCTGGCCACCGGCATCACGCCCGACTTCATCGTGGTCGACGGCGGCGAGGGCGGCACCGGCGCCGCGCCGGTCGAGTTCACCGACCACGTCGGCACGCCGCTGCAGGAGGCGCTGCTGCTGGTGCACAACACGCTGGTGGGCGCCAACCTGCGCGACAAGATCAAGATCGGCGCCTCGGGCAAGATCATCACCGCCTTCGACATCGCCCGCATCCTGGCGCTGGGGGCGGACTGGTGCAACTCGGCGCGCGGCTTCATGTTCGCGCTGGGCTGCATCCAGTCGCAGAACTGCCACACCGACCGCTGCCCGACCGGCGTGGCCACCCAGGACCACAACCGCCAGCGCGCGCTGGTGGTGCCGGACAAGACGCGGCGCGTGGCCAACTTCCACGAGAACACCCTGAAGGCGCTGGCCCAGCTGATCGCCGCGGCCGGCCTGACGCACCCGTCGCAGCTGAAGGCGCATCATTTGGTGCGGCGCATCTCGCCCAACCAGGTCAAGCTGGTCTCGGCGCTGCTGCCCTACTTGGAGCCGGGCGAGCTGCTCGACCCCAGCCAGCTGTCACGCCTGCCGCCGGTGTTCGGCCTGTACTGGCCGATGGCGCAGGCGGAGTCGTTCAATCCGGTTTGCTGAGCGGAAGGAGATCAGCGCTGCACGCGCAGCATGATCACGCGCTTGAGCGGCGCGGAGGTGGGCGCGCCGGACGATGGCGGCGGCGTGGTTTCGCACGAGCCGCAGCTGGCACAGCCGTCGCCGCAGCTCGATTTCGTGTTAAACAGTTTAGCCAGTTTATTCTGGTCGAAGCCACGCCGCGACAGCCCATAGACGATCTGCTTGCGCAGGGCCGCCGGCAAATACTTGGTGCAGAAATGCGCCAAGGCCGCCACCACGATCAACACCACGATCACTTGCTGCCACATGCTCAGCCTCCGATGAAGAACAAGGAAATGCGATACGTCAGGAACGACGCCGTGTACGCCAGCGCGAACATATAGCCGGCCATCATCAGCGGATAGCGGATGCTGTTGGTCTCGCGCCGCACCACGCTCAGCGTCGACATGCACTGCGGCGCGAACACATACCACGCCAGCAGCGACAAGGCGGTCGGCAAGGTCCACGAGCTGGCGATGATCGGCGTGAGCGACTGCGCCAGTTCCTCGCCGCTCTGCGACAGCGCGTACACCGTGCCCAGCGCGCCAACCGCCACCTCGCGCGCGGCCAGGCCCGGCACCAGCGCAATGCAGATCTGCCAGTTGAAGCCGATCGGCGCGAACACATACTCCAGCCCGCGCCCCAGCATGCCGGCCATGCTGTAATAGATGGCCGGATGGGTCGCCCCCTCGGGCGCGCCGGGGAAGGAGCTGAGGAACCACAGCAGCACCATCAGGGTCAAAATGATCGTGCCCACGCGCGACAGGAAGATCTTGCAGCGTTCCCACAGGCCCAGCGCCAGGTTCTGCAAGTGCGGCCAGTGATAGGCCGGCAGCTCCAGCATCAGCGGCTGCTTGTGGTTCGCGCCCATGGTGCGCTTCATGAAGTAGGCCACCGCCATCGCCGACGCGATGCCGGCGAAGTACAGCGCGAACAGCACCAGGCCCTGCAGGCTCATGAAGCCGCCCACCTCGCGTTCCGGGATAAAGGCCGCGATGATCAGCGCATACACCGGCAGCCGCGCCGAGCACGTCATCAGCGGCGCGATCATGATCGTCACCAGCCGGTCGCGCGGATTCTGGATGGTGCGCGCCGCCATGATGCCCGGAATCGCGCACGCAAAGCTCGACAGCAGCGGAATGAAGGCGCGCCCCGACAGGCCGACGCCGCCCATCAGCCGGTCCAGCAGGAAGGCCGCGCGCGGCAGGTAGCCGCAGTCCTCCAGGATCAGGATGAAGAAGAACAAAATCAGGATCTGCGGCAGGAACACCAGCACGCTGCCGGCCCCGCCCAGGATGCCCTCCACCAGCAGGCTGCGCAGCAGGCCGTCCGCCATCGCGCCCTTGATCAGGGCGCCGACGCCGTCGACCCCGGCCTTGATCATGTCCATCGGCACGTTGGCCCAGCTGAACACGGCCTGGAACACCAGGAACATCAGCACCGCCAGGATCACCGGGCCCAGCACCGGATGCAGCACCACGTTGTCGATCTTCTCGGTCAGGTTGCCGGTGTCGCGCGCGTCGCTGCTGACCAGCGCCAGGATGCGGCGCACCTCGCGCTGCGTCTCCTCCACGCCGACCGCGTCGATCGCCGACAGCGGCTCCGGCTTGACCTCGCGCAGCGGCCACATCGCGTCGAGCGCGCGCAGCAGCGACTTCTCGCCGCCGGCCTGCACCGCCACCGTCTCCACCACCGGCATGCCCAGCTCCTGCGCCAGGCGCGCGGCGTCGATCTCGATGCCGCGCTTCTTGGCCACGTCGACCATGTTCAGCGCCAGTATCATCGGCAGGCCGAGGCGCTTGATCTCCAGCACCAGCCGCAGGTTCAGGCGCAGATTGGTGGCGTTGACCACGCACACCACCACGTCCGGCGACTGCTCGCCCGCGCGCAGGCCGGCCACCACGTCGCGCGTGATGGCCTCGTCCGGCGTGTGGGCCGACAGGCTGTAGGCGCCCGGCAGGTCCAGCACACGGAAGGCGCGGCCCTCCGGCGAGGTGAACGAGCCTTCCTTGCGCTCGATGGTCACGCCGGCGTAGTTGGCCACCTTCTGGCGCGCGCCGGTCAGGCGGTTGAACAGCGCGGTCTTGCCGCAATTCGGATTGCCCAGCAGGGCCACCATCGGCGTCTTCGACAGGACCGGCGCCAGCGGCGCCGCGATATCAGCTGCACCCATGGTTTATTCCGGCTGCATCGATGGTTGAACCGAGATCAGCGCCGCCTCGAAGCGGCGCAGCGCGAACGTGGAGTTGCCGACCTTGATGGCCAGCGGCTCGCCGCCCGGCATGCCGCGCTTGAGCATGCGGATTTTTTCGCCCGGCACGAAGCCCAGCTCCATCAGGCGGCGCGCCAGCAGGGCGCCGTCGTGCGCCGCGTCGCCGGGCGCGATGTGCACCACGGTGGCGCTGTCGCCGACCGTCAGGGCATCGAGGGTGATCAGGGGAGCTGCATGCGTCATGGCAAAGTCCGTTCAAATCGCCGCACGGCCAGGGCCGCCGCGGCTTGCCGGCGAACTGCAAGATCGCGTTCTGGCCGGAAATAAGATAGTAGCATTATAAACGGTAATGCGAATTACTTCTATTTGCGCTTGCATCCCGCTCAAACTTGAGGCAGTATACGATTAATGATAATGATTCGCATTAAGTAACCAAATGCCAATCATGTCCTTTTTTTTATAAAGCCTAGCCAGAAGGTGTATCGATGATTGTATGTGTCTGCAACAACATATCTGATCGTGAAATCCGTCAAGCCGTGGAATTGGGATTGACCTCGATGGACGAATTGCGCCGCGACCTGGGCGTGTCCACCTGCTGCGGCCAGTGCTTCGCCTGCGCCGAGGAAATCCTGAGCGAGCACCTGGCGGCCACCGCCGAGATCCAGGAAACCGTCCTGAAGCGCCCCGTCTTCAGCAACTAAGTTCGGCAACCAAGAACACTCCGATGAACACACTGAGCTATGGCCGCGCGGCGACGCCGGCGGCGCACGACAGCGGCCTGGCCGCCCTCCTCAAACAACAATGGCGGGCACGCGGGCGCAAGTTCGCGCCGCTGGCCGCCATCGTCATGGTGCATGCGTTCGGGTTCTATATGTTCCAGTCGGGAATGCTGCGCCAGGTGTCGCACGCCATCCTGCCGCAAGTGGTCAACGTAAGCTTTGTCGCGTCGCCGGAGCCGCTCAAGCCGGCCCCGCCGCCGCCCAAGACCGTGCCGGTGGTGCGCCAGGCGCCCGCCTTCATCCCGCCGATCCCGCTGGTGAACGTGGTCCAGACCGAGCCGACCATCACTGTTGCGCCGGCGCAACCGCGCCCCAGCGAAGCAGCCGCCGTGGCCGCGCCGCCGGCCCCGCCCGCGCCGGCCCAGGCGGCCGTGCCGTCCGCGCCGAAGACCGTGTCCGGCGTCGAATACCTGCGCGCGCCGCAGCCGGTCTACCCCGGCATCTCGCGCCGCATGGGCGAGAGCGGCACCGTCATCCTGCGCGTGCTGATCGGCGAAAAAGGCCAGGCCGAGCAGGTGGTGGTGCACAAGTCGTCCGGCTCCAGCAACCTCGACGAGGCCGGCCGCCAGGCCGTGCTGCGCGCGCTGTACAAGCCCTACATGGAGGACGGCAAGTCCGTGCCCGTGTACGCGCTGGTGCCGATCAACTTCCAGCTGGGCTGATCCTTCAGACGTCCAGCCTGCCCTCGACCGTGTCGTCCAGGGTCTTGCCGAGCACGGCGCCGATCAGCATCCTGACGCTGGCCACCGCCCGGCCGTGCCGCGTATCCCAGTAGTAGCCGTAGGTCGGCGCGAACTTGATCAGCGTGATGCGCGGATCGTCCTCGCCGCCGGTGAACCAGGTCTTCATCGTAAAGCTCCACAACTCCCTCAGCTTGACCGGATCGCGCAGCACCGTGGCGATGCCCTCCAGGTGCATGAACTCGGCGTTACCCCCGCCCTGGAAATACAGCGTGGCCGACGGCTCGGCCGTCAGCTCCAGGTTCTTCAGGCTGTCGCTGGCGCTGACGAACCACAGATTGCCCAGATCGTCGACCTGCAGCGCCGTCATCGGCCGCGCGTCGCCGGGGCCGCCGTCCACATCGCTGGTGCAAAAGAAGCAGCCCGGCGAACTGTCGACAAAGTCGCGGATCTTCCTGACGGCGTCCTCGCCGACCAAGTCCTGGTGGTTATTCTCGTTGCTCGATTCCATGGCGGTACACTCCGTTAGCGGTGGAATGCCCATCCTATCCCTGCCGCCCTCACGCCTCAGTGGGTTGCCTCACACTTCGGCCCACATGCGCAGCAGGTTGTGGTAATGGCCGGTCAGGTCCACAGCGATCTCGTTGTCGCCGTGGGCGGCGCGCAGCTTCTGGATGTTCTGGTCCAGCTCGAACAACATGGCCCGCTGCGCATCGTCGCGCACCATGCTCTGGCTCCACAGGAACGCGCCGACCCGCTCGCCGCGCGTGACCGGCGCCACCCGGTGCACGCTGCTGGCCGGATAGACGATCAGGTCGCCCGCCGCCAGCTTGACCTCGTGGGTGCCGTAGGCGTCGCTGACGACCAGCTCGCCGCCGTCGTATTCCTCCGGTTCGCTCAGGAACAAGGTCGACGACACGTCCGCCCGCATCGCGTTGGCCGTGCCGGGCCGCATGCGGATGGCGCCGTCGACATGCATGCCGTAATGCTCGCCTCCGGCATAGCTGTTGAAATAAGGCGGCAGTATGCGCAGCGGCAGCACCGCCGCGAAGAACAGCGGATGGTTGGCCAGCGCTTGCGTGATGAAAGCGCCCAGTTCCTGCGCCAGCGGCGACAGTTCCGGCAACTGGCGGTTGCGCTTGACCTGCGTGCTCTGCGCGCCGGCCGTGGCGCGGCCGTCCACCCAGTCGGCCTGCGCCAGGCGCTGGCGGAACTCCTGCACCTGCGGCTTGGTCAGCACGGCGGGGATATGCAGCATCATGGAGACATCCTTTCATCACGGCGATATGGGAATGTTAATTGTTTTCATTTGCCCCAACAATCTCACTCCGGGCATATTGCTACACTTTCGCGCAAGCGGCCGCGTAAACCGCCCGGTTCGTGGCAAAATGTCAGTATTCCATCACCACTTGAGAAAGCCTCCCATGAAGGGCGACGCACACGTCATCAAACTGCTGAATGCTCAGCTGACCAACGAACTCACCGCCATCAACCAGTACTTCCTGCACTCGCGCATGTACCGCCACTGGGGTTTCGAGAAGATCGCGAAAAAGGAATATGAAGAATCGATCGGCGAAATGAAGCACGCCGACAAACTGATCGACCGCATCCTGATGCTGGACGGCCTGCCCAACCTGCAAGCCATGCACAAGGTCATGATCGGCGAGAACACCGAAGAAATGCTCGGCTGCGACCTGAAGCTGGAAAAGGGCGCGCAGGTCACCGTCAAGGAAGGCATCGCCGCAGCCGAGAAGGCCGCCGACTACGTGTCGCGCGACCTGCTGCTGATGATTTTGGAAGACACTGAAGAGCACATCGACTGGCTCGAAACGCAGCTGGACCTGATCGGCAAGGTCGGCATCCAGAACTACCTGCAAAGCCAGATGCACGAAGACTAAGCCGTCCTGGCCTCTTCCTCAAGCCGCGGGTTCAAAGCCTGCGGCTTTTTTATTTTCACGGCCAGCACCGCCAGCGCGCCGCACAACATCAGGCCACCCGCCAGGCGGATCACGTTCTCCGGGTTCCCGCCCAGCAGGCTGCGGTAGTACAGCGGCAGCGTGAAGATCTGGATGATCATCGGGATCACGATGAACATATTGAAGATGCCCATGTAGACCCCGGTGCGCTCCGGCGGAATGCAGCCCGCCAGCATCACATACGGATTGCCCATGATGCTGGCCCACGCCAGCCCGATGCCCACCATCGGCACGAACAGCAACCCCGGCGTATGGATCATCGGTATCGACAGCATGCCCACGCCGGCCAGCGCCAGGCAGGCGCTGTGCGTCAGCTTGGGGCCATAGCGGCGCGTGAACGGCACCAGCGCCAGCGCGCCCGCGAACGCGACGAAGTTGTAGAACGCCCCCACCTGCCCCGCCAGCAGCCCGGCGTCGCGGAAGCCCTGCGAGGCCTGGTCGGTGGTGCCGTAGATGGTGGTCGACAGCGACAGCATGATGTACTGCCAATAGCAGAACATCGCGTACCACTGGAACAGCTTGACCCAGGCCAGCTGCTTCATCGTGGCCGGCATCTCGCGCACCGCGCTGGCGATGTCGCCCAGCGTGTGGCGCCAGCCGGCGGGCCGCGCACGGATCCGCGCCAGCTCCTCGGCGTTGAGCGGATATTCGGGCGTGGTCTTCAAGGTCCACAGCACCGACGAAATCGAGAACACCGCGCCGATCAGGAAGGCGACGATGACGATGTGCGGAATATGGCTGCCGTTGACGGCGTCCTTGTTCATGCCCACCCACACCAGCAGCGACGGCGTCAGGTAGGCCAGCGTCTGGCCCAGGCCCGTGAAGGCGCTCTGCGTCAGGAAGCCGACCGAATGCTGCGCCGGATCGAGCTTGTCGCTGACGAAGGCGCGGTACGGCTCCATGGTCACGTTGTTGGCCGCGTCCAGTATCCACAGCAGGCTGGCCGCCATCCACAGCGTGGGGCTGAACGGCATCGCCAGCAGGCCAAGGCTGCACAGGATGGCGCCGATCAGGAAGTACGGCGTGCGCCGCCCCCAGCGCGTGACCGTGCGGTCGCTCATGGCGCCGATCAGCGGCTGCACCAGCAGGCCGGTCATCGGCCCGGCCAGCCACAGGTAGGGCAGGCTGGCCTCGTCCGCGCCCAGGTATTTGTAGATCGGGCTCATGCTGCTCTGCTGCAGGCCGAAACTGAACTGGATGCCGAAGAAGCCGATGTTCATGTTCACGATCTGCCAGAACGACAGCCGCGGCTTCATGCGACGGCTCCGGGCATGACCGCGTCGCCGCGCCAGGCCGCGATCCACGGCTGGTAGAACGCGATATCGGCCGGCACCGCGCCGGAGATGCCGCAGATGGCGCCGGCGAAGGCGTTGGCGCGCGCCAGCGTGAGGCTGACCGGCCAGCCCTGCGACTGCCCGAACAGGAACACGGCGGAGAAGGCGTCGCCCGCGCCCACCGTGTCGACGATGCGCACCGGCGCGTGGCAGTCCTGGTTGGCGATGACCGCGCCGTCGGCGCCGAAGTACAGCGCGCCGCGCTCGCCCAGCGTGACGATCAAGCCCTTCAGCGTGAAGCTGCGCATCAGCGCCTGGCAGGCCTCCACCATCTCGGCGCTGTCGATGGCCTTGGTGCCAGGCTGGGTGTGGGTGTACCAGCTGAACAGGTCCTTCAGCTCGTCCTCGTTGACCTTGACGATGTCCGCCAGATGCAACGACTCGAAGGCGCAGCGCTCCGTCACCTGGCCGTCGCGCACATTCAGGTCCAGGTAGCGCTGGACGTTGAACGCGCCGGAGGCGTCGAGCATCGCCCGCAAGGCCGCGCGCGAACGCTCGTGCCGCTGCGCCATGGTGCCGAAGTAGATCGTGCGCGGCGCGGCCTGCGCCAGCGCGGCCAGCGCCGGCGCGGCGTCCACGTAATCGTAGGCCTGGTCGGGCAGGATGATGAAGCGGTGGCCCTCCGCACTGCGCTCGACCACCACGCGACCGGTGGCCTCCTGCGCATCGAGCTGCAGGCCCGCCTCGCTCATGTCGAAGCGTTCGAACTCGTTGCGCACCAGGGCGCCGTTCTTATCCGTGCCGATGCGGGTGACCATCAGCGTCGCCACGCCGAAGGCGGCCAGATTGCGCGCCACGTTGAACGGCGCACCGCCGACAACCTGCTCGGTGATGAAATCGTCAACCAGCGCTTCGCCGAATACGGCGATGGTATGTTGGGTCATGCTCGTCTCCACGCCCTGCTTGGGCGATTCTATATTATTCGCGTTCCAGCCAATACATCGCATACGGTTCCAGCACCAGTGCGCCGTCCGGGCCCGCCGCCCGCTCCGCCACGCAATCGCGCCACGCGCCTTGCAGCGCATAGCTTTGCGGCTGGCCGGAGAAGTTCATCAGCGTCAGGAAGCGCTCGCCGCGCGCCAGCGCCAGCATGCCGTCCGGCGCATCGGCCAGCAGCGTGCGGGGCGCGTTGGCCGCCAGCGCGTCGTGCCGGCCGCGTATGCGCACCAGCCTCGCCAGCGCCTGATGCATCATGCCCGGCACGGTGGATACATCGTAGCGGTGTTTCCAGCGCTGCTGATCGAACACCGGCCGTTGCAGCCAGCGGCTGTCCATCGCGTGCTGCGGACGCTGCAGATAGCTGTAATCGTTCTCCATCGCCAGCTCGTCGCCCATGTACAGCACCGGCAGCGCGCCGAAGCTCAGGGCCAGGCCATGCAGCAGCAGCATGCGGCGCAGCGCCAGCGCGCGTTCCTCGTCGCTGCAGGCCGACTGCAGGCCGGTCAGCGACGCGGCCATGCCGTTGCTGCCGTGCGCCGCGTTCGGGTCGGTGCTCTGGAAGGCGGCGCCGATGGCGTAGCTGCCCTCCGCGCCGGCGAAGAAGCGCGCCACGCTAGCCAGCCTGGCCGCGCTATCGCTGCCGTCGGCCGATGCCTCCGCACGCAGCACGTTCCAGCCGATGTCGTCGTGGCAGCGCACGTAGCTGAGCCACGTCGCGGCGGCCGGCAGCGCGGGCGTGTTGCGTATCACTTCGCGCAGCACGCCGGTGCCCTGCTCCGCCAGCGCCACCCAGCCGGCCGCCATCAGGCTGCTGTGATAGGCGATGTGGCACTCGGGCGCCGCCGCGCTGCCCAGGTAGGCCGGCAGCTCGCGCGTCGGCACAATGGCTTCAGCCTTCAGCAGCACGCCCGGCGCGACGATATCGACTATCGCCCGCAAGGCTTGCAGCAGCTGGTGCGCCTCCGGCTGGTTCATGCTGTTGCTGCCCTCGCGCTTCCACAGGAAGGCGGTGGAATCGAGGCGGAACACTTCGATGCCGCGATTGGCCAGGCGCAGCAGCGCGGCGGCCATCTCCGCGAACACCGCCGGGTTGGCGTAGTTCAGGTCCCACTGATACGGGTAGAACGTGGTCCACACCCAGCCGTCGAGCGCATCGACAAAACTGAAATTGCCCGGCGCGACCTGCGGAAACACCTGGCCCAGCGTGCGCTCGTGGCGATCCGGCATATCGCGGTCGGGGAACACATGGAACATCGCGCGCGCCTCGGCGTCGCCGGCCTTGGCCGCCTGCGCCCAAGCGTGATCGTCGGCCACGTGGTTCAGGATGAAGTCCGAGCACAGGCTGATGCCGGCCGCGCGCAGCTGCGTGGTCAGCGCATCCAGGTCGGCATTGCTGCCCAGCGCGGGATCGACTTCGTCGAAACTGGCGACGGCGAAACCGCCGTCGTTCTCGCCCGCGCGCGGACGCAGGAACGGCAGCAGGTGAAGATAGCTGACGCCCAGCTCCCGCAGATACGGGATGCGCGCCGCCACGCCGCTCAAATCGCCGCCGAAGTTCTGCACGTAGGCGCAGTAGCCCAGCATGCGCTGGCTGAGGAACCACTCCGGCTGCGCGGCGCGTTGCGCATCGAGCGCCCGCAGTTCCGGCGGGCGCGCCGAGTACAGCGCGCCCAGCGACTCCATCAGGTTTCCCAGCCACGCATCGAAATCGGCGCGCCCGCCATACAGGCCGGCCAGCAGCCGGCGCAGCACCGGCTCCGCCGCCGCCAGCCGCTGCGCAGCCTGCGGCCGCAGATCGTCGGGAAGAACCGCCAGCAGGCGGTTCGGCATTACATTAGAAGGCATAGTTAGAAGGCGTAAGACAAGCTGACTTTGGCGGCGCGGCCGGAGATGGAGCGGGCGGCATGGCCGTCGCCTTCGACTTCGGTGTAGCCGATCTTGTTGAACAGGTTATTCACGCTCAGCGCCAGGGTGGCCTTCTCCGTCACGCGATAATTGACGAAGGCATTCACCACCTGATACGCCGGCAGCACGATGGTGTGCGCATCGTCGCCCCACGACTTGCCGGTGCCGATCACGCTGGCGCCGACGGTGGCCTGGCCGAAGGTGTAGGTCGGCGCGATCTGGTACACCACCTTGGCCTGGCGGCGCGGCGTGTTGCCGATCACCGCCACGTCGCCGGGCGCGGTGCCGGTGATCTTGGCGTCGGTGTAGGTCATGCCGCCGGTGACGCGGAAATCGTTCAGCGCATACGCGCCTTCCAGCTCCACGCCCTTGGCGTCGTACCTGTTGGAGGTGCTGCGCTGCGTGGTAGCCTCGTAGTTGCTCTCATCGGTCTTGGCCTGGAACAGCGTCACGAAGGTGCTCACGCCGCCGCTGCGCCACTTCACGCCGCCTTCGATCTGCTTGACGGTGTTGATGTTGATCGGCGCGCTGCCGTCCAGCGGAGTGCCGAACAGGATGCGATCCGCATTGAAGGCCACGCCGTCGCTCACGCGGGCAAACGCCGCCAGGCTGCTGGTGATGCGGTAGTTGCCGCCGACCGAGTACGAGTTGTGGTTGATCTTGTAGTCCACCAGCTGCTGCGTGGCCGGATCGTAGCGCAGCGCGCCGCCGCTCATGGTCGCGATGTTGGCCGTGCCGCTGGCGCGCTGGCGGTCCTGGCGCACGCTGGCGTCGATGTTCAGCGGGCCGGTTTCATAGCCCACGTTCAGGTAGGGCGAGGTCAGTTTGTATTCCATGTCGACCGCGCGCGAGCAGCAGCCGCCGAAGGCCGGGCCGACCAGGCCTGGCGTGGCGCTGGACGTCTGCAGCAGCGCGGGCTTGTCGCCGCTGGCCTGCATCAGGTACTCGTTGAAGTTCCAGGTCAGCGCCAGCTTCTGTGTCGACAGGTACAAGCCGGCGGTGGTGGTCAGCTTGGAGCCGTCGGCCAGCTTGAAGGTCTTGGCCAGCTTGGTGTCGTTGAGCGTATTGCCCGCATCGTCGATCGAGGTGTTGAACACCACGGCGGAGAAGGCGCGGCCGTTGTAGGCCTGGCCCTTGTTCGGTCCCGTGGCGAACACATAGCTGCCCACCTTGCCGTTGTTGGCCGCGAAGACGCCGGTGAAGCGCCCGCTGTTGCTGGCGGTGCGGAACTTGTCGCTCAGGTTCCAGCCGTCGCCCAGGTCGAACGAGCCTTCCAGGCCAATGGTGTCGCTCTTCACTTTCAGGCCGTCGTTGACGTTGGTCGATACCGGCGTATTGTTCTTGCCCAGCGTGACATCGCGCACCCAGTACGGCGAGTAGAACGTCACCTTGCGCGGATCGATGCCGGGGATTTCCTGGATCTGCTGGTTCACCACCTGCACCGGCACCGGCAGCGCGGTCGGCGACTTGTCGTCCACGTGCTTGAACGACACGCGGATAAAGCCGTTGTCCAGATCATGCGTCAGGTTGCCGCGAATCTGGCCGCCGTCCTCGGTGCTCATGCCGGTGTTGCGCACGCCCTCGCCGGTGCGGTAGTTCCCGCCGATGAAGAAGCGCGTCTTGTCCGAGATCGGCGCGCCGTAGTCGAAGTCCAGGCGGGTCTCGTCGTAGCCCAGGCCGTGGCTGATGCCGACATGGCCGCCCTTTTCCTCGCCGGTCTTGGTGATGAAGTTGATGATGCCGCCCGGCGCGTTGGTCGCCAGCGTGGACGCCGAACCGCCGCGCACCACTTCCAGGTGGTCCAGCGTGCCGTCGATCTTGACGAAGCTGTCCGGCGTGATGAAGTTGAAGTCGCCCGATTGCAGCACCGGCAGGCCGTCTTCCTGGATCTGCACGTAGCGCGCGCCGCCGGCCGAAATCGGCACGCCGCGCACGGTGATGTTGGCGTTGCCCTCGCCGCCCGACGATTCCGAGCGCACGCCCGGCACCGAGCGCAGCACCTCGGCCGCGCTCAACGGCGCGCTGTTCTTGATGGTGTCGCCTTCGAGGGTGCTGATCGACACGCTGGTCTTCATTTTGGTGGAACCGCCGGAGGTGCCGGTGACGACCACGCGCTCCATGTTCAGGCCATCGGCCGGGGCGGCCTGCTGGGCCGAGGCGCTACCCATGTGCAGGACAGCCGTTGCAACAGCGGCAGCGATGCCGCCCATTTTGAATGTGCGTTGTTCCATTGTCGTCTCCAGATATTGTCGTTTTGATCTGCCGTTTAATTGAGCAGGTACGCCATTATTCCTCGGTTTTCGATTTAATGCAATCGATTGCATAACGGTGCAAAAATATATTTACCGCTCTCACTGGGGAGCTTATGCAATCGGTTGCACAAATCAGACAGAACTGTTGCGAACGATCAACTGGGTAGGGATTTGCAGAGAAGGCGCCGGACGGCCGTCGACCAGCTCCAGCAGCTGGGACACCAGCGCCCGGCCGGCCTCGCGTATCGGTTGCTGCACGGTGGTCAGCGGCGGATGGAAGTAGCCGGCCAGCTCGATATCGTCGTAGCCGACCACGGCGATCTGGCGCGGCACCTCGTAGCCGTGCTGGCGCAGCGTGTTAATCGAGGTCATGGCCATCAGGTCGCTGCCGGCGAACACCGCGTCGAACGGCACGCCACGGCGCAGCAGTTCCTGCACCGCCTCCCGGCCGCCCTCCGGCAGGAAGGACACCGACACCTGCAGCGCCGGATCGACTTTCATGCCGGCCTTGCGCAGCGCGCGGCACTGGCCCTCGTAGCGCTGGCCCACCTCGGGCAGGTTGATATCGCCGAAGAAGGCGATGTGCTTGCGGCCCTGCGCGATCAGGTGCGCGGCCGCCAGCTCGCCGCCGGTGACGTTGTCGCCGCCGACGGTGCAGTACAGCTGCTGCGGCAGCTGCGCGCCCCACACCACGATGGGCACATGGCGCGCGGCCAGCTGGTTCAGTTGTTCATGGTGGCGCCACTGGCCAATCAGGATGATGCCGATCACGCGGCCCGTGTCGAACGGCGCGGCGGCCGCATCGAGCTCCTCGGCGTCCACGCGCGAGACCAGCATGTCGAAACCGAGTTCGGTAAGCGCGTCGGCCAGGCTGCCCAGCATCGACAGGAAGAACGGGTCGGACAGGTGCTGGCGCGTGGCCGAGTCGTACGGGATCACCACACCGACGGTGCGGTTCTGCTTCATGCGCAGGTTCTGCGCGCCGATGTTGATGGTGTACTTGAGCGAGCGCGCCAGCTCCATGATGCGCACCCGCGTCTCCTCGCTCACCAGCTTGCTGCCGGCCAGCGCGCGCGACACCGTCGACGTCGACACGCCGGCCAGCCGCGCGATGTCGGCCATCTGCAGGCGCCGCTGCTGGGCGGAGTTGTCCGCGTCGGGCGGCGTGGTCTTGGGCATGGCTTACTGGGGGACCGTGTCCTTGAACGACTGGCGTTCGGACAGCTTGTCGAACAGGCGGGCCAGGTTGGGGTGGTCGTCGCGCCAGGTGATTTCCGGGAAGCGGAACGACAGCCAGCCCAGCGTGCAGCCGACCGCCACGTCGGCCAGCGAGTAATGGATGCCGGCGCAGTAAGGCGACTCGCCCAGCTTTTCCGACAGCGACGCCAGGCCCAGCTGCACCTTGCGCATCTGGCGCGCCATCCATGCCTCGCTCTGCAGTTCCGGCGGCCGCTGGGTGCGCTCCAGGCGCACGATGATGGCCGCGTCCAGCATGCCGTCGGCCAGCGCTTCCCAGCACTTGATGTCAGCGCGGTCGCGGCCGTTGGGCGGCAGCAGCTTGCAGACCGGCGTCAGCGTATCAAGGTACTCGACCATGACGCGCGAATCGATCATGACGGTGCCGTCTTCCATGATCAGGCTGGGCACCTTGCCGAGCGGGTTCAGCTTGTCGATGGTGGTGTCCGGGGCCCACACATTTTCCAATTCGAACTGGTAATCCAGCTTCTTTTCCGCCAGGACGACACGAACTTTGCGGACATAAGGACTGGCGAGGGAACCGATGAGTTTCATAGAGGCTTAGAGTGGAAGATCAGACAACAGTATAACATCGGAGGCCTGAGGGCCGGCCAATGGTAAAATCTACCTTTGCGCAATTTTAACCCTGCCTCCTTCCCATCATGACCACTACTCCTTACTCCACGCTGTCGGCGCTGTCGCCGCTGGACGGCCGCTACGCCGGTAAAACCGACCTGCTGCGTCCCATCCTGTCCGAATCGGGCTTCATGCACCACCGCGTCAAAGTAGAAATCTCCTGGCTGCAAGCGCTGTCGCTGGCCGGTTTCGCTGAAATCAAGCCGTTCTCGGCCGCGGGCACAGCCCTGCTGGACAAGATCGCCAACGAGTTCACCGAGAAAGACGCGGCCCGCATCAAGGAAATCGAAGCCGTCACCAACCACGACGTCAAGGCCGTGGAGTACTGGCTGAAGGAGCAGGTCAAGGACGTGCCGGAACTGGTGGCCGCGTCGGAGTTCATCCACTTCGCCTGCACCTCGGAAGACATCAACAACACCTCGCACGGCATGATGCTCAAGGCGGCCCGCGACAGCGTCATGCTACCGTCGCTGAACAAGGTCATCGCGCGCCTGAAGGAAATCGCGATCGACAACGCCGACGTGCCGATGCTCTCGCGCACCCACGGCCAGACCGCCAGCCCGACCACCCTGGGCAAGGAAATGGCCAACGTCGTGGCCCGTCTGCAGCGCGCCATCAAGCGCATCGAGCAGGTCGAGATCCTGGGCAAGATGAACGGCGCGGTCGGCAACTACAACGCCCACCTGTCGGCTTATCCATCGTTCGACTGGGCTTCGTTCTCCAAGAACGTCATCGAGCAGCGCCTGGGCCTGGTGTTCAATCCGTACACCATCCAGATCGAGCCGCACGACTACATGGCCGAGCTGTTCGACGCCTTCGCCCGCGTCAACACCATCCTGCTGGACCTGAACCGCGACATCTGGAGCTACGTCTCGCTGGGCTACTTCAAGCAGAAGACCAAGGCCGGCGAAATCGGTTCGTCGACGATGCCGCACAAGGTCAACCCGATCGACTTCGAAAACTCCGAAGGCAACCTGGGCCTGGCCAACGCCGTGCTCAAGCACCTGTCGGAGAAGCTGCCGGTCTCGCGCATGCAGCGCGACCTGACCGATTCGACCGTGCTGCGCAACATCGGCGTCGGCCTGGGCTACACCTTGCTGGCCTACGACAGCTGCCTGCGCGGCCTGAACAAGCTGGAAGTGAACCACGCCCGCCTGGCCGCCGACCTGGACGCCAACTGGGAAGTGCTGGCCGAGCCGGTGCAGACCGTGATGCGCCGCTACGGCATCGAGAATCCGTACGAGCAGCTGAAAGAGCTGACGCGCGGCAAAGGCATCTCGAAGGACGCGCTGCGCGACTTCATCACCGGCCTGGCGATTCCGCAGGACGC
This sequence comes from Duganella sp. GW821-FHT01E12, assembly GCF_059422325.1. NCBI lineage: Bacteria > Pseudomonadati > Pseudomonadota > Betaproteobacteria > Burkholderiales > Oxalobacteraceae > Duganella > Duganella sp. GW821-FHT01E12. The sequence goes on from NZ_JBWKWR010000014.1 coordinate 102,132, forward strand.
CAAGGACCTGCTGCTGGCCATGACCCCGGCCAACTACATCGGCATCGCCACCCAGCTGGCCAAGGCGATCTAAGCTGACACCGAGCCCCCGCGACGCAAGTTCCGGGGGCTAACGAGATCGTCACACCGCTCCCATTGTGGCACTCGGAACTCATGCCCCATGAAACGCCGGATGGATTACCATCAATCATGGTTCCCGTCACAGTCAGCTGTGCAATGGCGCTACCAAGGTGGTCTTAGTAACATGATCAGTTCTTAAGGGATTTCAGCACTGCGGTGACTTCAGGCTCATCAGCGTCGTAAATATCCAAGTCGGTCGAAAACAATGGTGCTCCGTCAGTTTTCAAAATATTGCGCATGAAGAAAACAAGGTATTTTTTTCGAAGTTGCACGACAACGTCTGCTACACGATAAGAACTATCCAACCCGCCGACAGTGATCGGCACGAGGAAGAATTCTTTTCGGTAATTCGCGCTCTTAAGCAGTGAGCTACGTATGCTAGCCAGCGTCTTCAGATAATCATCAAATACGACAACATTGCCGTTAATGGCGCGCTCTGCATTGCGGCTTTGGGCAAGCGTTGCATCGTCCACAGTTGAAGACGATCCCGGCAGAGGGCGATATACAACGAGTTTCATCCGAACTCTGGGGGCGACCGTAACGCCCTTTGAGTCGAGCCTACGCGCAATATGAAATTCCAGGTCACACATCCCCGTTGTTTCATCCAAAACTTCCAAAGGGCGATCCGGTTGCGTATCAAAAAAGCTCCCTTCCGCAACAACTACAGCATTGCTCATGCTGCGGTGAAGCTTTTCTGCAGTCGTCAGGACTATTTTCTGGCCGCCGGGATACCATACCTCTTCGCCGTAGGCGCCATTCCCCCAACACCAAGCTACGATAATTAATATTTCATAGCTAAATTTCTTCATGCCATCCTCCGCTGCGTTCAGTAAGTTACTCCACTGGGAACTTCTACTGTTCGTTTGCTCGAAGAATTGCCCCAGTCTGATTGACCCGCCTTCCACTGCCTGGCAAATGCTGCCACGCGGTCGTATGACCCTTCATAGCCCAGCTCCTTCAGGTCCTCATGGATCTGCTTCAAATTGCGTCGCTGCTTACGGGGCTTAGTCGTTTCGGCCTTGAGCCAGCCCGATAACTGCACCGAGTATTTGTCTAATCCGCTCGTCGATCGCCGCTCCGCATAGGAGGGCTCAATGGTTTCCGATCGCAGATGCGTCGGAGGGTATCGCGAGAGATATCCAGTCGCCTAGTGATTTCTCGAATTGGGATCTGATCACGAAGGTGCCAGCGTCGAATAATGCCGAGTAAAGCCATGTTGATCACTCCGGACTCCTGCCGACGAGACAGGTGGAATTGTCAATATCCGCTTGCAAAAAGGAGAGTGATCAAGTGATCATGGAATTTTCATGTTTCAAGCAGGCTTTAGAATTCTTTGGTATATTTAGTCCTAACACGTACCAATTATCCGGGAGCAACGAATGCAACGCTATACCAAAACGGCCATGTTGCTGCACTGGCTGACCGCCCTGCTGATCATCGCCGCCTTCTTCCTCGGCCTGACCATGGTGGACATCCACGGCATCACGCCCACCAAGCTCAAGTACTATTCCTGGCACAAATGGCTGGGCGTGACGGTGCTGGGCGTGGCCGCCATCCGCCTGCTGTGGCGCAAGGCCAATACCCCGCCGCCGCCGCTGGCCAGCATCCCGGCGTGGCAGCACAAGGTCGCCGACGGCATGCACTACCTGCTGTACTTCTTCATCTTCGCCGTGCCCATTTCCGGCTACCTGTACTCGTATGCGGCCGGCGTGCCGGTGGTGTACCTGGGCCTGTTCCAGCTGCCGGCCGTCATCGAGCCGAACGCCGAGCTTAAGCCGATCTTAAAAACCGTCCATTACGTTCTGACCATGACGATGGCCGCCGCCGTCGTGGCGCACGCGCTTGCCGCACTCAAGCATCACTTCATCGACCGCGACGCCACGCTCAAACGCATGCTGCCGTAATCCCCCCACATCACCGGAGCCCCTATGAAAACCATGAAAAAACTCGCCCTCGTCACGCTGATGGGTATCGCCCTGGCCGCCAGCGCCGCCGCGCTCAAGACCGATCCAGCCAAGTCCACCGTCTCGGCCGTGTTCAAGCAGATGAACGTGCCGGTCGAATCCAAGTTCAAGAAATACACCGTCGCCATCGACTACGACGCGGCCAAGCCGGACGCCTCCAAGGCCACCGTCGAAGTCGAGACCGCCAGCCTGGACGTGGGCGACGCCGACATGAACAAGGAAGTGGCGAAGAAGGAATGGTTCAACTCGGCCCAGTTCCCGAAAGCGACCTTCGTCTCGACCGCGATCAAGAGCGTCGGCGCGGGCAAGCTCAACGTCACCGGCAAGCTGACCATCAAGGGCAAAACCGCCGACATCAGCTTCCCGCTGACGGTCAAGGCCGACGGCGGCAAGCAAGTGTTTGAAGGCGCGCTGCCGATCAAGCGCCTGGCCTACAACATCGGCGAAGGCGAATGGAAGGACACCGGCATGGTGGCCGATGAAGTGACCATCAAGTTCCACGTCGTAGCCCAATAAATTCGGAGACCGTTAAATGAAACTGCAAATCCTGATCGCCACCCTGCTGGCCGCCTCGGCCACGTCCGCCATCGCCGCCACCTACAACATCGACCCGACGCACACCTACCCGAGCTTCGAGGCCGACCACATGGGCCTGTCGGTCTGGCGCGGCAAGTTCGACAAGACCAGCGGCACGGTGACGATGGACCGCGCCGCCAAGACGGGCGCGCTGGACATCGCCATCGCCGCCGACTCGATCGACTTCGGCATGGACAAGATGAACAGCCACGCCAAGACGGCCGACATGTTCAACGTCGAGAAATTCCCGACCATCACCTACAAGAGCAAGTCGTTCAAGTTCGACGGTGACAAGCTGGTCGGCGTGGATGGCGAGCTGACCTTGCTGGGCGTGACCAAGCCGGTGTCGCTGAAGGTGGACAAGTTCAACTGCATCATGCACCCGCGCTACAAGCGCGAGGTGTGCGGCGCCAACGCCGTGGCCGAGTTCAAGCGCACCGATTTCGGCCTGAACTACGGCACCCCGGCCTTCGCCCCGGAAGTCAAGCTGGCGATCCAGATCGAAGCCATCAAGGCCGATTAACTTTCGTAAATTTTGGGGTCAAGTCTGACATTCGGACACGAGCTCTTCCGTAGCGCCCGCGCTACGGAAGAGCTCGTGTCCGAATGTCAGACTTGACCCCATTTTTTGTTGCTATACTCCCGTCGTTGTTCCCTTTACCACCACTTCAACAACGACAAAAATGCATAAATCACTGATCGCGCTCGCCATCCTGAGCACCGCAGCCCACGCCGACGAAGGCATGTGGATGCCGCAGCAGCTGCCACAAGTAGCCAAGCAATTGAAGGCCGCCGGCCTGAAACTCGACCCCGCCAACCTGACCAAACTGACCGAGTTCCCAATGGGCGCCATCGTCAGCCTGGGCGGCTGCTCGGCCTCCTTCGTGTCGCCGCAGGGCCTGGTCGCCACCAACCACCACTGCGTCTACGGCAGCGTGGCGCACAACTCCACGCCGGAACGCGACCTGCTGGCCAATGGCTTCCTGGCCCACAGCTTCGCCGAGGAACTGCCGGCCGCCCCGGGCAGCCGCATCTTCGTGACCAAGGCCGTCACCAACGTTAGCAAGCAGGTGGTCACCGCCGATGTCGCCAAACTGAGCGGCAAGAAGCGCAGCGACGCGATCGAGAAGAACCAGAAGGCCATCCAGGCCGAGTGCGAAAAGGACGAGGGCCACCGCTGCACCGTGTCGTCCTACTACGGCGGCCTGGAGTACTACCTGATCAAGCAACTGGAGATCCGCGACGTGCGCCTGGTGCATGCACCGCCGGCCGGCGTCGGCAAGTTCGGCGGCGACACCGACAACTGGATGTGGCCGCGCCACACCGGCGACTACGGCTTCTACCGCGCCTACGTCAGCAAGGACGGCAAGGCCGCCGACTTCAGCAAGGACAACGTCCCCTACCTTCCGCAACACTACCTGAAGCTGGCCAAGGAAGGCGTGAAGGAAGGCGACTTCGTCATGGTGCTGGGCTACCCCGGCCGCACCAACCGCCACCGCCTGCCGTCGGAAGTGGCCTACACCTTCGACTGGAGCTACCCGGCCTTCGTCAAGACCTCGGCGGAAAACCTGGCCATCATCGCCGACGCCACCAAGGACAACAAGGACACCGCGCTCAAATACGCGTCGCAGGTCGCCGGCATCAACAACTACTACAAGAACCGCCAGGGCATGCTGGACTCCTACGCCGGCAGCGATATGCTGCAGCGTAAAACCGCCGAGCACGAGGCGCTGAAGACCTGGATCAACGCCAACCCGGCCCGCAAGGCCGAGTACGCCGGCGACATCGAGCTGGTGGAAAAACTGATCGCCCAGCGCGACGCCGAAACCAAGCGCGACTACTTCCTGTCCTCGTCCAAGCCGCGCCTGCTCAACACCGCGCGCATGCTGTACCGCCTGGCCAACGAGAACACCAAGCCCGACGCCGAACGCAAGTCCGGCTTCCAGGTCCGCGACGTGCCGCGCATCAAATCGTCGGTCGCTGCGCTGGTGCGCAACTACGATGAAAAGGTCGATAAGGCGCTGGTGATCAACAGCCTGTCGAAATACGCGGCCCAGCCGGCGGCCCAGCGCAACGCCAGCTTCGACGCCATCTTCGGCATCAAGGACGGCATGGGCAAGGCCGACCTGCAAGCGGTGCTGGACACGATGTACGCCGGCAGCAAGCTGGGCGACGCCGCCGAGCGCACCAGCTGGATCGGCAAGACGCCGGCAGAGTTCAAGGCCAGCAACGACGCCTTCATCAAGACCGCCGTCGCCATGTACGACATGGACATGAAAGACGAAGCCGACGAGGAAGAACTGGGCGGCAAGCTGCAGCAAGCCTACGCCAACTACATGAAGGCCAAGATCGCCTTCATGCAGAGCAAGGGCCAGGCGGTCTACCCTGACGCCAACAGCACCCTGCGCGTGACCTTCGGCCAGATCGCCGGCCGCGACCACGGCGCCGACGGCACCACCTGGAAGGCCTTCACCACGGTCGAAGGCGTGGCAGCCAAGGCCACCGGCGTGGGCGAGTTCAACGCACCGAAGGCCCAGCTGGCCGCGATCAAGGCCAAGGACTTCGGCAAGTACGTCGATCCGAAACTGAAATCGGTGCCGGTCGCCTACCTGGCCACGCTGGACATCACCGGCGGCAACTCCGGCTCGGCCGCGCTGAACGCAAAAGGCGAGTGGATCGGCCTGGCCTTCGACGGCACGCTCGACTCCATCATCTCGGACTGGGACTTCAACAAGGCCAACACCCGCGACATCCAGGTCGACCTGCGCTACATCCTGTGGAACATGAAGCACGTCGACCATGCCGACAACCTGCTCAAGGAAATGCACGCGGAATAAGCCTTCCCGCGTCGTCAAGAAAACCACGCCCCGGCAACGCGGCGTGGTTTTTTTCATGGATTGCGGCGCTTGACTTTGCTATGCGGAGGATTACACTGCAATTCCAAGGATGGCACCAATTGATCATTTCAATACGTCATAAAGGGCTGCGGAAATTTTTCTCCGATGGCGACCATCGAGGTATCCCTGCGGGATTCGCCCCCAGAATCGAGCGCTTGCTTGACCGCTTGGATAGCTGTATCAAACCAGAAGATATGAATATTCCTGGGTCAAAATTTCATCAACTCAAGGGTGAACGCAAGGATACCTATGCCGTCTCAGTTTCCGGCAACTGGCGCATCACATTCAAGTTCGATGGTGAAAATGCGGTGGACGTGGATTTGGAGGATTATCATTAATGAAGTCGCTGCGTAACCCTAACCGGCGCCCAACGCATCCCGGCGCTGTGCTGCGAGAAGATATACTGCCGTCACTAAAAATGACGCAAACGGAATTAGCCGAACTAATTGGTGTCAGCCGTTTAAGCATTTCCGAACTCGTTCATGAGAAGCGCGCAATGTCGCCCGAAATGGCCGTGCGGATAGCGACGCTGCTCAATACCTCTCCGGAAAGTTGGCTACGCATGCAGGAGGCTCTCGATCTGTGGCTGGTGCGGCAAGATTCAAAAAAACTGGCAGCGATCAGGCCATTGAATAAGTCTCGACTGGACCTGGCGACGTGAAGCCGTAAGGAGTAGTACACTGAATACGGAACTCCCCACAACCGTCTTCAGGAGAAGTCATGGCCGCTAAAAAAGTCGCCGTAGTGATCGGCAGCCTGCGCAAGGATTCGCTCAACCGCAAGTTCGCCCACGAGCTGATCGCGCTGGCGCCGCCGTCGTTGCAGCTGGAGATCGTCGAGATCGGCGAACTGCCGCTGTACAACCAGGATCTGGAAGAAAACGGCGCCACCGCGCCGCAGACGTGGACCCAGTTCCGCCAGCGCATGCAGGCCGCGCAGGCCGTGCTGTTCGTCACGCCGGAATACAACCGCTCGGTGCCGGCGCCGCTGAAGAACGCCATCGACGTCGGCTCGCGCCCCTACGGCAGCAGCATCTGGAGCGGCAAGCCGGCCGCCATCGTCAGCGTGTCGCCGGGCGCGACGGGCGGCTTCGGCTCCAACCACCACCTGCGCCAGTCCATGGTGTTCCTCGACATGCCGCTGCTGCAGCAGCCGGAAGCCTACATCGGCGGCGCCGCCAAGCTGCTCGGCGACGACGGCAAGTTGAACAACGACAGCACCCGGGAGTTCCTGCAAAAATTCATGCACGCCTTCGCCGCCTGGGTGGACACCAACGCCAAGGCCTGATCAGCGCCTGATCGCCTTGAAGACGTGGCCGGCCTCGGTCAGCGCGGCCGGCCTGGCAGCGGCCGTGGCCGCCGCTGGCGCAGCGCGTTGCAGCGCCAGCAGCAGCGGCGCATTGCGGTCGGGCAGCAGCGCCAGGTCGGCGCCCGGCAGCCGCTGGGCCAGCACGCCAGCCGCGTCCGGCCCCACCGGCTCGCAACTGACGTACAGCCGGTACGAGGCCCAGCTGTTGCCCACCTCCAGCATGAAGCCCGCCACGTTCACCGAGCCCGGCGGGCCGGGCAGCGCCGTCACGCGCAGCCGCGTCTTGCCCTTGCGCAGATGCAGCGTGTCCCAGGTCTGCATCGGATAGAAGCGCGGCGGCTGCAACACCGACTTGGCCGACGCCAGCCCGGCGGCCACCGGCTCCACCACGATCACCGGCAGCTTGCCCAGCGAGGCCAGCGGCGCCACCCCGCCGTAGTGGCCGGCGCTGGCCGGCGTCACCAGCAGCAGGTCGGCCGCCGGCCACTGGCGCGCCGCCTCGGCGCTGTAGGCGTCGGCATCGGCGCCCACCGTCAGGATGGTCAGCCCCTGGAAGTGGATCAGCGCCAGGCCCTTGCCCGCCAGCCGCACCCGTCCCGGCGCGGTGGGCGCCGCCTGCGCCGCGCCCTCCAGCTCGATCACATAGCGCGGCCCGATCTGCGCCAGCCCCACCTTGCACCCCAGCGCCAGCAGCGCCATCACGATCGCCGCGCGCCATCCGTAACGTTTGCCCATCGCTCCCTCCCGGCCAATATTCCAGTTCTCCAGTAGACCACCGGCCGCACAAGGTTTTCTTGAAGCAACTCAATACGCGCGCCAGACCGGGCTGGCGCCGCTCAAAAATCGGGCACGAATGATACAATTCCGGCCTCGGCAGCGCGTTGCAATGCTTACCAAGCGCGGCGTGCCCTCCCCCAACTCCCTCTGAGATCCAGACTGCCATGCACCCAGACATGCCCACGCCTTACGAACAAGGCAATCAAAACCAGACCACCCTGTGGAGCGAGTGCATCGCCTTCTACCAGGAGCTGGCGCAACGCTTCCCGCAGGTACTGCGTTTCGAGCAGATCGGCACGTCCGACGGCGGCATCCCGGTGCATGCGGGCGTAGTCAGCGCGGACGGCGTGTTCGACCGCGCGCAAATCAAGGCCGAAGGCCGCACCGTCTTCTTCAACAACAACGGCATCCACCCCGGCGAACCCGAAGGCGTGGACGCCTGCATGGCCATCGTGCGCGACCTGTGCTTCGATCCGGCCCGCCTGGCCGCGCTGGGCAAGACCGTGCTGCTGTTCGTCCCGCTGTACAACGTCGATGGCGCGCTCAACCGCGCCAACACTTCGCGCGTCAACCAGGACGGGCCGGAGCAGTTCGGCTTCCGTGGCAACAGCCGCCACCTGGACCTCAACCGCGACTTCATCAAGTGCGACACGCTCAACGCGCAGCTGTTCAACCAGCTCGTCACCAGCTGGGACCCGGACGTGATGGTGGACACCCACACCTCCAACGGCGCCGACTATCCGTACACGATGACGCTGATCCACACGCAGGCGGACAAGCTGGGCTACGGCCTCGGTCCCTTCCTGCGCGAGACCATGCTGCCGCACATCTACGCGCAGATGGAGGCGAAAGGCTGGCCGACCTGCCCCTACGTCAATCCGGTGCAGGACACGCCGGACGACGGCATCGCCGAGTTCCTGGAAGTGCCGCGCTTCTCGACCGGCTTCGCGGCCCTGCACCACGTGATCGGCTTCATGCCCGAGACGCACATGCTCAAGCCCTTCAAGGACCGCTACGAATCGATGCGCGCGCTGCTGGACGTGACGATGGCCTTCACCGTCACCCACGGTGAGCAGATCCAGGAGCTGCGCGCCGACGCCCGCGAGCAGGCCGCCAACGCCAAGGAATGGACCGTGAGCTGGAAGATGGACGAAGCGCATCCGTCGACCTTCCGCTTCAAGGGTTACGCGGCCAAGCGCAGCCCTAGCCTGCTGGGCGACTACATCCGCCTGTCCTACGACCGCAGCCAGCCATGGGAAAAGGACATCGCCTACTACAACAGCTTCGTGCCGTCGGCCACCGTGCGTGCGCCGAAAGGCTACGTGGTGCCGCAAGCCTGGCGCGAAGTCATCGAGCGCCTGCAGTGGAACGGCGTGGAGATGGCGCGCTTCGACGAAGCCTCCACCGTCGAGGCGCAGTACTACCACATCGCCTCCGTCACCTCGCGCCCGCAGGCCTACGAAGGCCATATGTACCACGACGTGGTGGAACTGGAAGCGCGCACCGGCAGCTTCACCGTGCAGCCGGGCGACTACTTCATCCCGCTCAAGCAGGCCAACGCCCGCTACGCCGTCGAGACGCTGGAACCGCAAGGCCACGACTCCTTCTTCCGCTGGGGTTTCTTCAACAGCGTGCTGGAGAAAAAAGAAGCCTACTCCGACTACGTGTTCGAAGACCTGGCGCTGGAGATGCTGGAAACCGAGCCTGAACTGAAGGCGAAATTCGAACAATGGAAGGCCGCCAATCCGGCGCTGCTGACCAGCCAGGACAAAGTCCTCGGCTTCATCTTCGAAAACGGCAAGCGCCACGCGGAGCCGGAATGGCGCCGCTACCCGGTGCTGTCCGTCCTCTAAAAAAATACCGCAACAACCAGCATCACCCCATGCGCGCGGCGGCGATCCCGCCCGCGCGCATGCTAGCTGCCCACAAGGCCATAGCCATGCATTACGCACTGAACCTGCGCACCTTTTTCTACAGCCATTACTTTTATCTGGGCCTGCGCTTCGCAGCGGGCCTGGTCGGCGTCACCCTGATCACGCTGCAATTCGCCGACCTGGCCACCGCCATGACGGTCTGCATCGGCGCGCTCTGCACCGCGCTGATGGACATGCCCAGTCCACTGCGCCACAAGTTTAACGAGATGAGCGCCTCGGTGCTGCTGTGCAGCGCCGTCACGCTGCTGATCAGCCTATGCGCGCCGGTGCACTGGCTGCTCATGACGATGCTGGTGGCGATCAGCTTCCTGGCCTGCATGATGGTCGTCTACGGCAAGAAGTCGATGCCGCTGCAACTGGCCACGCTGTTCATCATGACCATGTCGATGGAACACGACATGACGGCGCGCGAGTCCTTCATCCACACCGGCCTGTTCACGCTGGGCGCGGTGGCCTACCTGGCGTACGCGATGGGCATCTCGTGGATACTGCGCCACCGCATCAAGCAGCAGGTGCTGGCCGAGGCGCTGTTCGAACTGGCGGCCTACATCGACATCAAGGCCGACTTCTACGACACGCGCTACAACCTCACCGAGCAATTCAACAAGCTGGTACGCCATCAAAGCCTGCTGGCCGACCGCCAGCAGGCCGCGCGCGACCTGATACTGCGCAGCCACCAGAACAGCAAGGACGCCATCGTCGTGCAGACCCACGTCTGCATGCTGGACCTGTATGAGCTGGTGCTGTCCACCCACACCGACTACGCGCAGCTGCGCGTGCACCTGGCCGATTCGCCGGTGCTCAAGACGCTGCACGACCTGGCCTACAAGGCGGCGCGCGATATCGAGTCGGTGGCCTACGACGTCACGCGCAAGAAGGCGTCCTACCCGGAGATCAGCTACGAGCCGGAACTGGCCGCCATCGAGGCGGAGCTGGCGGCCCTGCAGCGGCGCGTGGACGAGGGCAAGCCGGCACAGGAGGCGCTGGCCGTGCTGCGCGCGCAGCGCAACAAGGTGCGCGCCATCATCAAGATGATCGGAGAGCTGCACCAGGCCAGCCAGAAGGTCTCCGACACCACGCCGTTCTGGGTCGACGCCGATATGGGCCCCTTCCTGTCGCAGCAGAAGTACGAGCTGCGCATGATCCTGTCGCACCTGCGTTTCGATTCGCCGATCTTCCGCTTCTCGCTGCGGGTGGCGATGGCGATCTCGGTCGGCCTGGCGGTGGCCGCGTGGCTGCCGTATGCGGCGCACAGCTACTGGATCGTGCTCACCATCGTCATCATCCTCAAGCCCAGCTTCAGCATGACCAAGCAGCGCCGCAGCGACCGCATCGTCGGCACCATCATCGGCTGCGTGATCACGGCGCTGATCATCAAGTACCTGAACTATCCGGCGGCGATCCTCGGCTTCCTGATTTTATCGACGGTGGCCACGCCGACCTTCATCTACATCCGCTACCGCTACGCGGCGATCGCGGTCAGCATCATGATCCTGCTGCAGATGCACCTGATCGCGCCCGGCAACCACGACCTGATCGTCGAGCGCCTGATCGACACCTTCATCGGCGCGGCGGTGGCGACCGCGTTCAGCTTCGTGCTGGCCACCTGGGAATACCAGACCCTGCCCCGCCTGATCCGCGAGGTGCTGGACGTGAATCTGCGCTACATGGAGGCCAGCTTCGATCTGCTGCAGGGCAAAGGCAAGGACGATTTCGCCTACCGCATCGAGCGCAAGCGCCTGATGGACAGCCTGGCCGCGCTCAGCTCCGCGCTGGTGCGCATGCTCGACGAGCCAACCAGCAAGCAGCGCGCGGTGGAGGACATCAACCAGTTCATCGTGCAGAACTACCTGCTGGTGGCGCACGTGGCCGCGCTGCGCGCCATCCTGCGCCGCCATGTGAAGGAGCTGCCGACGGAGCCGGTCAACGCCATGCTGCGCGAGAGCCACGAGCAGGTCATGCGCACGCTGGCGCAGGCGCTGGCGCCGCAAACCGCTGGCGCTACCCCGACGGCGGCGCCCACCACCGCGTCAGCCGTCGCGCCGGCAGCAGTCGAAGGTGCCGGCTTGCCGTGGTCCGGCTGGCCGCTGGTGCAGCGGCGCATCCGCCTGCTGCAGGCGGACGCCCTCAAGATCATCGTCCACAGCGAAGCCATCGTCCGCAACGTGGCCTGACCCTGCGCCTGCAGCACCGGCGCAGGCCTGTTAAGATGGGGGGATGAGCGCATCTTCCCCGTCCTCCTTCAGCACCCGCGACCTGATCTCCGCCCTGTTCGTAGTTCTCATCTGGGGCACCAACTTCGTCGCGATGAAGGTCGGCCTGCGCAACCTCACACCATTCCAGATGGGCGCCGCGCGCTACGTCTTCGCAGTGCTGCCGCTGATCCTGTTCATCCGCCCGCCCAAGCTGCCGGTCAAATGGATCGTCGCCTACGGCTTGTGCCAGGGCGTCGGCCAATTCGGCCTGCTGTTCCTGTCGCTGCGGGTCGGCATGTCGGCCGCACTGGCCTCCGTGATCCTGCAAACGCAAGTCTTCTTCACCGCCTTCTTTGGTTTCGCTCTGCTGCACGAACGCGCCAGCCGCCAGCTGCAAGCGGGCCTGCTGCTGGCCGCCGTGGGCCTGGTGTGCTTCGGCATGAACTATGTGCAGCCCGGCCACGCGGGCGGCACCACCGCCGGCGGCTTCGTGCTATGCCTGGCCGCCGCCGCGATGTGGGCGGCGTCGAACATCGTCGTGCGCCGCGCGCAGCAGGCCACGCCGCAGTTCGACGTGGTGGGATTCATGGTCTGGTGCAGCCTGGTGCCGATACTGCCCTTCATCGGCCTGTCGCTGGCCTTCGACGATCCGGCCACGCGCTGGAGCTGGACCAGCGCGCCGTTGGACACCTGGATCTCGGCGGCCTACCTGGGCTGGATGGCGACCATCCTCGGCTACGCCATGTGGACACGTTTGCTCAAGCGCCATCCGGTCAACCGCGTGGCGCCGTTCAGCCTTGGCGTGCCGGTGGTCGGCATCAGCGCCGGCATGATCGCGCTGGGCGACGTCATCACCGGCTGGCAGTGGGCCGGCATCGCGCTGATCGTCGCCTCGCTGATCTGCACCATGTTCGGCGGGCGCTGGCTGGGCAGCCGCAGCCATCGCTAGCGTCGATTGACTGTTAACCGGATAACAGATAACATTTACATGTCCATCCAATCGTTTTCCTGCAATGACACAGAAGCCCTCTTCACCACGGGCAAGAGCCGCCGGTTCGCAAATATCAAGAGCGTAGCCGAACGTAAGCTCACACAGCTCGATGCGGCGCCCTCGGTGAATTTTATGAAAGCCCCTCCAGGTAACGATCTGAAGGAGTACAACGGCGCTTGGCATGTACGCATCAACGATCAGTGGCGTCTTAGCTTTAAGTGGGGTGAGAATGGCCCCTACGATGTGTTGATCGAAGACCCACATTGACGGCGTAGAAACCCGAACACAAACGGAGTACCATCATGTTCAAAAACGGCATGCGTCCTGTCCACCCTGGCGAAATTCTGATGGAGGATTACATCAAGCCTATGGGCGTCAGCGTGCGTTCTGTTGCGTTGGCCCTGCATGTTCCCTATTCTCGTCTCAGCGAGATAACGAAAGGTGAACGCGGCGTGAGCGCTGATACGGCCCTTCGTCTGGAACGCTATTTCGGCAGCGAAGCCCAAGGCTGGTTGAACTTGCAAAGTGCCTATGATCTCCGCGTCGCCGAGATTTCCGCCGGAAAGGCCATCGCAAAAGCAATTCAGCCCCTCGTGTACCCATGATAAGCAGCTAGGCGAAGCAGACCCGGTTGCGGCCCGTCTGCTTGGCGCGGTACAGCAGCGCGTCGGCCTTTTGCAGCATCGCTTCGGCGGTGCCTGCGGCCAGGTCGGCGTACACGCCCATGCTCATCGTGACCTTCAGGTCCGGATGCACCTCATGCCACGGGAAGCCTTCGATCAGGTTGCGCAGCTTGTCGCACAGCGCGGCGGCTTGCGGCAGTTCGGTCTCCGGGAAGGCGATCACGAATTCCTCGCCGCCGTAGCGCGCCACCAGATCGCTCAGGCGCATATGGCTGCGCAGGATCTCGCCCACCTGGCGCAGCACCGCGTCGCCGGTGGCGTGCGAGAACTGGTCGTTGATGCGCTTGAAGAAATCAATATCGCCTATCACCACGCTCAATGGCCGCTTGTGGCGCACCGCGTGGCTGAATAGCGTGGTCGCATGTTCGTCGAAATGGCGGCGGTTGTGCAGCTTGGTCAGGGCGTCGCGCACGCTCAGTTCGCGCATCTGCTCCGCTTGCGCCAGTATGGTCTGGTGCGATTCCTTCAGCTCCTCGTGCGAGCGGGCCAGCTGCTCGCTCATGTCGTTGAAGGCGCTGGCCAGCGCCGCCACTTCATCCTTGCCCTCCACCGGCACCCGCTGCAGCAGCGAGCCGCCGTGCATGGCGCGCACCGCGCCGGTCAGGTGACTGAGCTTGCGGCTCAGACTCCGGCTTAACAGTACGCCCAGCAGCACCGCCAGCGCCGCCGCCGCGGTCACGCCGGCCAGCAGCGCCTCGCGCATCGCATCGATGTATTGCATTTCCTGTTTGCTGGGCGTGAACACTCCCTCCGGCGAAATGTAGGCGGCCACCCGGCCGTTCACCATGACGGCGCGCGCATCCTTGCGGGCCGATTCCGGCAGCAGTTCGCCGTGCCGGTACGCGCCGCCGCCCAGCAACACCCGGTAATCCTGGTCGGCCGCGATGAAGTGATACGGCGGCTCACCGCCGCGACGCGGCGGCGGCGGACGGTCGTCGCGGCGCGGAGGTGCATCGCCCTGAGGCGGACCTTGGCGCTCCTCTCCCGGCGGCGGTCCTGGACGGTCGTCACCCTGCGGCGGCCCCGGACGCTCCTCGCCATCCTGCCCGGACGGCGGCGGCGGACGGTTGCCCTGCGCCTCGCGCCGGCTGTGCATGAAGTCATCGAACGACTCCTTGCCGGCGGCGGCCTGCCAGCTGCCGTACTTTTGCAGGTAAGCGCTCATGCCCTCGTAAAAAGTGTCGGCGGCGTGCTGGCGGCGGATGATGTCGACCTTCTTGGTCATGCCCACGTAGGCCAGGCCACCCACCATCGCCACCGCCGCCAATCCGGTCAGCAGCAAGGCCAGCATGAATTTCGTGCGCAGGGACATCGGAGCTCCGTCAAATTATTGCCAGTTGGACAGTAATCATACCTGATGGCCGCCCCGCCGTAAAAAAATCCAGGCTTAAAAAGTTACTCTTGAGAACGCAATCTTCATAGGGAAAACCACCAGTTATATTGAATGCTTATGGCTAGTATCACAAATCAAAAGTTTGCTTATTACTGAAAGACGCGCATACTGCACTGCAACAAACAAACATTTAAAGGAGCTTGCCATGAGCGCATCGAACAACCTGACTTACACCGACTTCGCCACCCCTGGCTACGCCAGCAATGTTGCCGCCGCAGCGCGCCAACTGGTTGCCGCACTGTTCGCCGTCAAGCCACGTCCAGCCGTTGCGGCGGACGAAGTTGTGTCGCCGCGCCAGAAGGCATCCTCCGCGGCGCTGCTGAACAGCATGGCCAATGACTGGGAACGTCATTCCCCTAACCTGTCCGCCGAACTGCGCTTCCTGGCCTCGCGCGGCTAATTGCACCGAATTTAACTTCCTGGAGATCACCATGCTGACCATCATCGAAAACCTGCCTGCCGCCATCGCCCTGTCGGGCCTCGTACTGCGCCTCTACCTGGGCGCCAAGCCAGGCAAAGACGAAGCGTAAGCCGTCGTAGAAAAGCAAAAAGCCCCCATCAGCCTGACCGCGCTCAAGATCGCGGTCAGTGCCGATGGGGGCTTTTTTACGTCTCGCCGTTTTACGCGGCGTGATTCAATCGCGAATTGCGCATGCCGTACAGGAAGTAGGTCAGCACCGCAGCGCTCATCCAGATGATGAAGATGGTGTAGGTCGTCATCGACAGGCCGAACATCAGGTACAGGCAGGCGGAGATGCTCAGGCCCGGCACCACGTAGGGGCCGAACGGCACGCGGAAGCCCTTGGTGCCCTTGCCGTTTTCCTTCTTGCGCATCACCGGCACCGCCAGCGACACCACGATAAAGGCCGTCAGCGTGCCCATGCTGACCATATCCCACAGGAAGGTCGCGTCCACGAAACCGGCCACCAGGCCGACCACGACGCAGACGATCAGCGTGTTATGCACCGGCGACGCCGTGCGCGGATTCACCTTCTGGAACGACTTGGAAATCAGGCCATCCTTCGAGATCGCGTACAGGATGCGGGTCTGGCCGTAGATCGTCACCAGCGTCACGCTGAACACCGAGATCACCGCGCCCGCCGCCAGCACCAGCGCCGGCCAGGTCTTGCCGGTCACGTTCTGCAGGATCACGGCCAGGCCGGCTTCCTGCCCGGCGAACTTGTAAGCCGGCTGCGCGCCCATCGCGGCCACGGCCACCAGCAGGTAGAACAGGGTCACAATGCCCAGCGCCGCCAGGATGCCGATCGGCACGTTGCGCTTGGGGTCGCGCACTTCCTCGCCGGCGGTGGCCACGGTGTCCAGCCCGATGAAGGAGAAGAACACGGTGGCCGCGGCGGCCGTCACGCCGGTCATGCCGGTGATGTGGACGCCGTTGTCCGGGCTGAAGAATGGGTGGAAATTGTTTATATCAAAGCCAGAGAACGCGATCGCCACGAAGAAGATCAGGATCGCCAGCTTGATCATCACCATGATGGCGTTGGTGGTGGCCGATTCCTTGGTGCCGCGTATCAGCAGCAGGCAGCACAGGCCGACCAGCATGACGGGCGGCAGATTGATATGCCCGGCGTGGATCTCCATGCCCTTGGGGGTGGAGACGATCATCGGCGAGCGCAGCGCCTCGGGGATGTGCCAGCCGAAGGCATTGTTGAGGAAGTTGTTCAGGTAGTCGGACCAGCCGATCGCCGTGGCGCTGGCCGCCAGCCCGTATTCCAGCAGCAGGCAGGCCGCCATGATGAAGGCCAGGAACTCGCCGACGGTCGCATACGCGAACGAGTACGACGAGCCGGACGCCGGGATGCGGAACGACAGTTCGGCATAGCACAGCGCGGTCAGGCCGGCGGTGATGGCGGCGAACAGGAAGGACAGGATCACGGAAGGCCCCGCTTTCGGCACGGCCTCCACCATGGTGAAGAAGATACCGGTGCCGATCGTGGCGCCGACACCAATCATCGTCAGGGGAAACAAGCCTATGGAGCGGTGCAGGCTGTTGCTACTGGTAGGAGCAGTTTCTACTGTGTTATCGACCGGCTTGGTACGGGTCAGTTTCTGGACCAACGTTTGGTTCACAGGTAATCCTTGTGGGAGATATGTACGGGCAAAAAAACTAAGCGATTATAGGGCCTTCCGGGCCATCGCAATACAGTAATTTTGTGTTAGAAAAACAACTCAGACCCCAGGCGGGGTAAGGGCTCCGTTACAGTTGCTTACTTTTGATACAGCGGGATGTATAGATTGGAAATTGTTGTCAAGCTACTCTAGGCCCAAGTGTTACATCCAGCCAAGAAGGAGCCCATCATGCCAATTCAAAAGATCCCTACCGTATCCCGGCGTTTCCATCCTGCCGTCGCGGGCGCCGCCGTTGTTTTGCTGGGTCTGGCGGGCACCCTGGCGACCTGGTTGGTGCGCGGCTAAGCGTACGAGCCGAGGTAATCGCGCTTGCCGACCGGGACGCCCTGGTTGCGCAGGATGTCGTGGGCGGTGGCGATGTGGAAGAAGAAGTTCGGCAACGCGAACGTCAGCAAGTAATCGTCCCCGTTGAACTCCGGCTGGAACGAACCAAAATTAAGTTTGATCGCGCGCGCCTCGCTGCCGGCGAAGTCGCTTTCGGCGACGCTGTCCAGGTAGGCGATGGTGGCGGTGATCCGCTGCTGCAATTGAGCGAACGAGGTTTCGTTGTCCTCAAACTTGGGCGCGGGCACGCCGCTCAGGCGCTCCACGGATAATTTGGATGTGTCGCTGGCGCGCTGCACCTGGGCCGACAGCGGCAGCATATCGTCCGCCAACCGAGCGGAGATCAGCGCATCCGGCACCGAGCCATGCTGCTCGACATAGGCTTCCGCCTTACTCAGCAACTCCGACAACACCTTCAACCCACGCACAAACACGGGCACCGACACCCGATGCATCGATAACGACATCGCGAACTCCCGACATATGAAAGAGAACTGCGAGTGTAACGCAATCGACGCGATCGCGACGATCAGGCCAACTGGTCGACGTTGTTGCCGATTTTGCTGGCGTCGGAGGTTTTGTCGGGATGGGCGATGCTGTAGACCAGTTGCTCCTGTGCGGAGACCGTGCCGTCCTTGTTGGTGTCGGCCGCTTCGTAGGTTTTGCCGGAGCTGCTGACGCCACCCGCACCGCCGCCGCCACCACCGCCCGCGCCGCGCGCGCCTTCCGCATGCTGGCCGCCTTGCGGGCCGCCGGCGCCTCCCGCACCGCCGCCGGGGCGCGGTGGCGCGAAGGAACCGCTCTTGATCGCGGTCTCCAGGTCGGACTGGGTGATCGAACCGGTCTTCTGCGTATCGATCGCATCGAACTGCTTGGTGGCGTCATCGGCCGATACGCCCTTCGACGCCAGCCCCGATACGAATTCGTCCTTGTTGACCTTACCGTCCTTGTCGGCATCCAGGTCCTTGAACACCTTGGCCGCGAAGCGGGCCGCCCCCTTCGCGGGATCGAAGGTGGTGGCCTGGGTGCTGCCGCTTGAAGCGCCGCTGATTGCTGTCGTCATGTCGATTACTCCGTAAGTTAAGGAATGCTATTCCTGTTAACGAAACAATCCGTGTAACTATGACCCCGCAAGGTGTAAAGCGGCGTAAAGATCAGGAAACGCGCACCACCATCAGGCCCGCACGCAGGCCGACGCGCACGTCCGGGTTCGGGAACACCACCAGCTCCTCGGGATGCTGAACGGTGTAGACGGTGTCGCCATCGCGCGCGATTTCCTCGCCCTGCTTGAGCGCCGTGAAGTTGTGCGTCTCTTTGCCGAACGCCATCTGGAACTTGTCGCTCAACTTGATGATCTGACGCGCCGTGTTGAACACATGCGGCTGCTGCTTCGCCTCACGCCTGGCCGCGCCGCGCAGCAGATCGTCCAGCGCCAGCGACGCATCGGCAAACTGCGACAAATCGTTCTGCCCCAGCGTGCCGATACGCCCCAACTCCACCGTGGTGCCGGCCGCCGCGTGATGCTCGGCCGAATAATAGCTGTACGTCCCCACCGAAGCGGGATTCATGATGACCGCACCAATGCCGGCCAGGCCTAGCCACTCGATCAACTCGCGGCGCGGCTGATCGGCGATCAGCTCCGGCACGATGGCGAAGGTCGGATACACCGACGGCCGTATCGCCGTATGCAGATCCAGATGCCAGCGCACCGGCCCCGCGCCCTCGAAGAAGGCCGCCGTCGCGGCGACCATCACATCGGCGCGCGCCGCTTCGGCCGTGCCTTCCAGCGAACCGCGCTCCTTGCGGAACATGCGGTTCAAGTCGGCGTCAATGAAACGCTTGCCGGCGCGGATGGCGCCGATATTGCCGACGCAAAGCATCAAATTGACTGCGAGCGAGGAAGCCTGATGCGACAAGGCCTCCAGCAGATACGCCACCACCTCGATCGGGCCGGTCTCGTCGCCGTGCACGCCGACCGAAACCAGCACGCTCGGACGTTCACCCTCGGCCTTGATCGTCAGGATGCCGTCGGCCGGCTGCGTCACCGCAAACCCGGCCGCCGAAAAGCGCTGCGCGACCACGCTGAAATCCGCCTCAGCGAGCGCACGCACAGGGCCGGGTAATTGACCCGCCGGCAAAGCCTTGGGTAAATCGCTCATTACACCACCAACATCGTGTTACCGGAATTGGTCGCCTCGGACAACGCCCAAACGTCCAGCATCGCCTGTTCCAGATCGGCCGACGCAGCGTAGCCGGACAAGCCCAGCGTGTTGGCCACGACTTCCACCGCTTCCGCCGCCGTATGGCCGCCGGTCGCATGCTGCAGCACCTGCGACAGCAGGCGTTGCTGCGTGCGGCGCAGCGCGTTCTGCGCGTAACTGCGCAGCTGTTCCTGCGAACGGCTGGTGGCCGGCAGTTTCAGGCCGCGCTCCAGCGTGTCGATGCCGACCTGCGCGCGCAGCGCCAGGCCAACCTGCAGGAATGCCGGCAGGTCCATGCCTTCCGGACGCGATACCGACAGCGCCGCGAACACAAACGCCGCCACCGCGTCGATCGCATCGACAGCCTTCCAGGCCTGTACGAATTCGGCGCGCAGGCCGGACGTGATGTCCGCATCCGACTGACCATCGGCCGGCGTCAACTGCGCCAGCGTTTCAGGCTTGGCGAACAGCTTGGTCAGCTCGGCCACGCCGGCGCGCAACTGGTCGGCAGGCACCGTCAGCACGCCTTCGATCACCGACTTTTGCAGCACGCGGGTGCGCGCATCGACCTTGATCGACACGGCACGCGGCACCTTCAGCGCATCCGCATCCAGCGTCGTGAAGATCGGCGCCAGGTTCAGCGCGGACCATGCCTGGCCCCACGCCAGGATCACTTCCGATTCGTCCACGCCATGTTCGCCGGCCAGTTGGCGCAGCATCAGCGGGCCGCAACGGTTGACCGATTCGTTGGCCAGCACGGTCGCCAGGATGGCGTTGGCCAGCGGGTGCGCCAGCGCAGGACGGGTTGCCACCAGCAGGTCCGGGAAGTACGGCTTCAGCACCGACTCGGCCCAGCTCAGGTCCGTCAGCGGCAGCGCCGACAGGATGCGCTTGTAGCGGTTCTTGACGTTGGCGATTACCACCGCCAGTTCCGGCGTGGTCAGGCCACGGCCGTCGGCCTTGCGGCGCGCCAGTTCGGCCACCGATGGCAGCTGCTCCAGTTCACGCGACAGCGCGCCCTCTTCCTCCAGCGACGCGATCAGCGCGGCATAGCCATCCTGCACCGCGGCGTCGGTCTGCGCCTGCGCCTCGCGCACCAGCAGCTGCGTTTGCAGCGTGTTGTCGCGCAGGACCAGGCGTTCGATGTCGGCGGTCATTTCGTTCAGCACGCGGTTGCGGTCTGCTTCGCTCAACTGACCGGCGTTCATTTCCACGTCCAGCCACATCTTCGCGTTCACTTCATGGTCCGAGCAATCCACGCCGGCCGAGTTGTCGATCGCATCGGTGAAGATGCGGCCGCCCGCCAGTGCGAACTCGATGCGGCCGGCCTGGGTCGCACCCAGGTTGCCGCCTTCGGCCACGACCTTGCAGCGCAGCTGGTTGCCGTCCACGCGGATGTTGTCGTTGGCGCGGTCCTTGACCTGCGCGTGCGATTCGGTCGACGCCTTGATATAGGTGCCGATGCCGCCGTTGTAGAACAGGTCCACAGGCGCCAGCAGGATGCGGTGCATCAGTTCCTCAGGCGGCAGCGAGGTCTCCTCGATATCCAACGCGGCGCGGATCTGCGGCGACAGCTCGATGCTGCGGGCGGTACGCGGGTACACGCCGCCGCCGGCCGAGATCAGCTCCTTATTGTAGTCGTCCCACGAGGAGCGCGGCAGCGCGAACATGCGCTCACGCTCGACGAAGGATTTTTCCATGTCCGGATTCGGATCGAGGAAGATGTGACGGTGATCGAAGGCCGCCACGATTTTCAGTTTGCGCGACAGCAGCGCGCCGTTGCCGAACACGTCGCCCGACATGTCGCCCACGCCGACCATCGTCACCGGAGTGGCGTGGATGTCGTGGTCCATTTCGTAGAAGTGGCGCTTGACCGCTTCGAACGCGCCCTTGGCGGTGATGCCCATCTTCTTGTGATCGTAGCCGTTCGAACCGCCCGACGCGAACGCGTCGCCCAGCCAGAAGCCGCGCTGCACGGCGATGCCGTTGGCGATGTCGGAGAAGGTCGCGGTGCCCTTGTCGGCGGCCACCACCAGGTACGGGTCGTTTTCGTCGTAGCACACGGTGTCGGCCGGCGAAACGATCTTGCCCAGCACGCGGTTGTCGGTCATTTCCAGCAGGCTGGCGATGAACAGGCGGTACACCGCTTCGCCTTCGGCCGCGATGGTTTCACGCACGGCGTCTTTCGGCATCTGCTTGCAAACGAAGCCGCCCTTGGCGCCGGCCGGCACGATGACGGCGTTCTTCACCATCTGTGCTTTCACCAGGCCGAGGACTTCGGTACGGTAGTCTTCCATGCGATCCGACCAGCGCAGGCCACCGCGGGCGACCGGGCCGCCGCGCAGGTGCACGCCTTCGAAGCGGCGCGAGAACACGAAGATCTCGCGGAACGGACGCGGCTCCGGCACCAGCGACAGATTGCTGGTGTCGAACTTGAAGATGATCTTGTCGCCCTTCTGATTGTTCTGGAAGTAGTTGGTGCGCAGCGTGGCGGACATCAGGTCCGTCATCGCGCCCAGCACTTCCTCGCTGTCGGCGTGGTTGATCGCGGGCAGGCGGCTCTTGATGCCGGCCAGCGCATCCAGCGCGGCGGCGCGGGTGGCGTCGTCCAGCGCGGGGTTGAAGCGCTGCAGGAAGGCGTCCACCAGCTGCTTGACCACCACCGGCTGCTTGCGCAGCGTCTCGGCGATGTAGCGCACCGAGAAGCGGCTGCCGGTCTGGCGCCAGTAGCTCATGTAGGCGCGCACCAGTTGTACCTGGCGCACGCTCAAGCCGCCTTCGATGACCAGGCCATTCAGGCGGCCGTCTTCGGCTTCGTTGTTGAACAACGCGGTGAACAGCTCCTGCGCGACCGGCACGATTTCCGCCTTGGCCAGGTTGGCGCCGCTGGCGGCATCGACCGACAGGCTGGTGACGAAATGACGCTGGCCGTCCACGCGCAGCGAGTGCGCCTGTTCGCGGTCGATCGCCACGCCGGCGTTATGCAGCGCGGGCAGGATGGTCGACAGCGACGGCACGCGGTCGACGGAGTACAAACGGATGGTGGTGGCGTCGGCCACGGTTTCCACGCGCACGTCCACGCGCGACGGATCGGTGTTGCGCAGGATGGTGCCCAGGTCGTGGAAGGCCGCTTCCGGCGCGGTGGCGGCAACGTAGTCGGTCGGCAGCGTGGCGCACATCTTGCGCAGGCTGGCGCGCAGCGGCACGTCGGCCACGGCGTCGGCCAATGCGGAGAACTGGTCGTGCCAGCCGTCCAGCACCGACAACAGCGGCTGCTGGATATCGGATTCCAGGTCCAGCGGATAGCGCGCGCCGTGCGCGATCAGGTACACGCGGGCCAGCGGGCCGTCGGCCACCAGCGTCTGCGAGCTGACATGCTGGGCGCCGGAGCTGGCCTGCAGCGCCTTGGCCAGCGACGAAGCGACGCTTGCGCTGTAACGCTCGCGCGGCAGGTAGACCAGCACGTTCAAGTGGCGCGCGTACACGTCGCGGCGGGCGAACACCTTGGTGCGCGGCTGCTTGTACAGCGACACCACGGCGCCGCACACTTCGGCCAGCCATTCAGGTTCCGCTTCCAGCGCCTCGGTGCGCGGCAGCGATTCCAGGATCTCGATGAATTTCTCGGCGCGGAAGCCTTCCTGGCGCACGCCGGCGATGCTCAGCACCTTGGCCACGCGGCCGCGCGCGAACGGCAGGCGGTTCAGCGGCGTAGCGGTCGCGGCGCGGGTGAACAGGCCCACGAAGCAGTATTCGCCCAGGATCGCGCCTTGCGCGTCGGTGTGGCGGATGCCGATGAAGTCCAGCTGCTGGTCGCGGTGCAGCGTGCCTTCCACGTCGGCCTTGACGATGGACAGCGTGTGCACGCGCTTGGACAGCGTGTCGAAGTCGCCAGGGATATTGGCCAGGCAGGTGCCGTAGACCGGATGCGCCGTATCCTGCAGCACGCCGATGCGGCTCGGGATATCCCGTTCCAGTTCGCGCGCGCCCGGCTTGACCTGGTAGTAGGCGTAGCCGAACGGCTCGAAGCCCTCGGTCTTGGCCCATTCCAGGAAGGCGGCGACTTCCTTGCCCTCTTCGCCGTGCGCCGATGCTTCGGCGCCGATGCGGCTGAAGTGATCCAGCATCGCTGCTTTATCGCGGCGCACAACGGCGGCGTCGCGCGACACCATTTCCAGGCGCTCGGCCAGCATGCCGATTTCGGCGTCGGCCAGGTCTTCGGACAACAGGCACATGACATAGGATTCGAGCTTCGCGCCGCTCTGGCCGACTGCGGTGACCACGCCGTCCGCGTTACGCGCAACCGGCAGCACCGAGTTCAGGACACCACTGACGCCCACGCGCAGCTTGCGCATCGCCATGACGATCGAATCGACCAGGTAAGGCATGTCGTCGTTCAGCACCAGCAGCGCGGTGGCCATGCCGCCGCGGCCATCCGCGTAGCGCAGCTTGGCGATCTGCGCGCCGGAGCCGGAACGCTTGGAGGCTTGCGTGAAACCGTCCCACAACACCGGGGCCAGGCTACCGGGGGCGGTGCCCGCCAGGTCTTCATCGTCCAGGGAACCGAGCCAGGCGCTGATCAGCGCTGCGACCTGGCTGCTGTCGCTGGCCGGCTTGCTGGCGTTGACCAAATCAAGCGTCTGTGCGCGCAGGTCTTGTGGCATTTGTTTCATCGTGCTTCTCCAATACGTTATGTGTATTTTATGTTGCAGAGCCGCGCCGGCTTGTGGCTGCGCGGCGGTGGTCAAGTGTAATTAAACACCAAATCGTCATATGGGGGCGAAAACCTGTTTTACAAATCGTACAGCCCCGGCATGCCCAGAATGCGGCTGAGGTCTTCCAGCGCGGTGTGCACTTCGATCGCCAGCGCCGGATCGGCCAGGTCGGACGGTTCCAGACGGTCGCGGTAGTGCTTCTCCACCCACGCCACCAGCGTGTGGTATAGCGCCTCGGTCATCACCACGCCTTGATGCATCGCGGCCGCTTCGGCGTCGGTCAGCGCCACGCGCAGGCGCAGGCACGCGGGGCCGCCGCCGTTGCGCATCGACTGGCGCAGGTCGAAGTGAATCAGTTCGTCGACCGCGTTGCCGCTGGCGACCAGGCCTTGCAGATAGGCCGCGACGGCGGCGTTTTCCTCGCACTCCTGCGGAATCACCAGCGCCATCTTGCCGTTGTCCTTGCTCAGCAGCTGGCTGTTGAACAGATAGCTGTGCACCGCGTCGGCCACCGACACCTTGGCCGTATCGACGCGGATCGCGTTCAGGTCAGCGCCCACGCCGCCCATCGCGCGGCGCAGCTGCTCCAGCGCGCCCGCTTCGTCGGCGAACGCCTGCTCGTGGTAGAACAGCACATTGCCGTTGCCGACCGCGATCACGTCGTTGTGGAACACGCCCTGGTCGATCACGTCCGGATTCTGCTGGATGTAGACGGTGCGCTCGGCCGACAGGCCGTGCAGGCGCGCCACCGCCTGCGATGCTTCCAGCGTCTGGCGGGCCGGGTATTTTTTAGGCGCGGGCGCCGAGGCGTCGAACTCGGTGCGGCCGTAGACGAACATCTCGACGGCGGCGCTGCCGTGGTCCTTGCACAGGCGCGTGTGGTTGGCCGCGCCCTCGTCGCCGAACGCCGGCGTGCCTGGCAGCGCGTCGTGCACGGCGAAGTGCTTCTCGTCCTTGAAGATGGCGCGCAGCGAACGCGCCGACTGCGCGTGCTCGAAGGCGCGATGCAGCTTGTTATTCAGGTTGGCGGCGGTGAAGTGGGTGCGGCCGTCGGCGCTGTCGGCGGACGGGCTGACCGTGGCCGCATTGGCGGTCCACATCGGCGAGGCCGAGTAGGCGCAGGCCAGTATCACCGGCGACTCCTTGGCGGCCTTGGCCAGCACCTCGGCATCGCTGCCGGTGAAGCCGATGCTGCGCAGCAGGCGGAAATTCGGACGGTCCTGCGGCGGCAGCAGCGCCTGGCCGAAGCCGCGCGCGGCCAGCGCGCGCATCTTGGCCAGGCCTTGCAGCGCCGCCAGCTTCGGATTCGAGGCGCTCTTGACGTTGCTGAACGAGGCCACATTGCCGAACGACAGACCGGCATAGTTGTGCGATGGGCCTACCAGGCCGTCGAAGTTGAATTCGCGTGCGCGCATGTCAGTTCCTTAGAAGTGCATGCCCGGCGACAGTTTCGCAGGCATTTCAAGTACATTGTTTTCGATCGAAGCGACCGGATAGGCGCAGTAGTCGGCCGCGTAGTAGGCGCTCGGGCGATGGTTGCCCGATTTGCCCACGCCGCCGAACGGCGCGCTGCTGGCGGCGCCGGTGGTCGGACGGTTCCAGTTGACGATGCCGGCGCGTGCGCGCACCTGGAAGATCTTCCACAGGTTTTCGTCGTTCGAGATCAGCGCCGAGGCCAGGCCGAATTCGGTGGCGTTGGCGGCCTTGATCGCGCTGTCGAAGTCCGCCACGCGGATCACCTGCAGCAGAGGGCCGAACCACTCTTCGTCCGGAATACCGGTGGCGTCGGTCACGTCGACGATGCCGGCGCTGACAAAGCCGGTGTTGTCCACCAGCTGACGCATCGCCAGCAGGCTCTTGCCGCCCTTGGCGACCATGTCGGCCTGCGCCTGCACCAGACGCTTGGCGATGGCCGCCGACACCACAGGCCCCATGAACGGCGCCGGTTCGGCGGCGGAGGCGCCGATGGTCAGGCGGCTGGCCACGTCGACCAGGCGCGCAACGATGGCATCGCCCTCGGCGCCCTGCTTGACGATCAGGCGGCGCGCGCAGGTGCAGCGCTGGCCGGCCGAGATGAAGGCCGACGAAATCGCCATGAACACGGCGGCGTCGATATCCTTGACGTCCCACACCACCAGCGGATTGTTACCGCCCATTTCCAGCGCCAGCATCTTGCCCGGCTGGCCGCCGAACTGCTTGTGCAGCGCGGTGCCGGTCTGGCAGCTGCCGGTGAACAGCACGCCGTCCAGCAGTTCGTTCTGGCCCAGCGCGACGCCGGCGTCGCGGCCGCCGTTGACCAGGTTGATCACGCCTTTCGGCACGCCGGCCTTTTCCCACAGCTGCACGGTCTTGACGGCGGTGCGCGGCGCGTACTCGCTCGGCTTGAACACCACGGTGTTACCGGCGATGAGCGCCGGCACGATATGACCGTTCGGCAGGTGGCCGGGGAAGTTGTAGGGACCGAACACGCCGAACACGCCGTGCGGACGATGACGCAGCACGGCCTCGCCGTCGGCGACCTTGTTCTGGGTTTCGCCGGTGCGCGCGCCGTAGGCCTGCACCGAGATGTCGATCTTGTTGGCCATGGTGGTCACTTCGGTGCGGGCTTCCCACATCGGCTTGCCCACTTCCTCGGCGATCAGCAGCGCCAGCTCCTCGGCGTCCTGCTTGAGCAGGTCGCGGAAGCGGGTGCAGACGGCGATGCGTTCGGCCAGCGGCGTCAAGGCCCAGGCTTCGAAGGCGTCGCGCGCGGCGGCGGCGGCGTGGCCCACGTCCTGCGCGGTCGATTCGTTGCTGGCCCAGGTCTGCTTGCCGTTCGATGGGTCGATCGTGACCAGTTCGGCGCCGCTACCGGCGAGCCATTCGCCGTTGATGAAGTTACTCAAAGCTTTAGACATGTGGATTCTTCCTCAAATTAAGGGACAGCGTGCGCACGGTATCGCCGGTATGGCAGTGCAGGAGTTGTTGTTCGGCTTCCGGCAGCGCGATGGCGCCGTTGACCGGCACCGATTGCGACAGGATCATGCGGAAATCCTTGAGCGTGGTGTTCGACACCAGCATCGGTTCGGCGGGCGCGGATTCCGGCGCGCAGGCCGAATCCCAGTCCGTCGTCAGGCCGATTTCGGCCAGCGTGCTTTCGCGCATGGCGCGCAGTTCCGACACGCGCGCCTGCAGCACCGGGCCGGCGTCGAAGATGTCGACGTAGCCTTCGAAGTACAGTCCTTCCTGTTCCAGCAGACGGCGCGCCGGCGCGGTCGAGGTGTGGACCTTGCCGATCACCTGTTGCGCGTCCTCCGGCAGGTAGGCCACGTACAGCGGCTGGCGCGGCATCAGCTCCGCGATGAAGGACTTCTTGCCGACGGCGGTCAGGTCGTCGACGTGGTCGAAGTCCATCTTGAAGAAGTGGCGGCCCAGGCCTTCGTAGAACGGCGAACGGCCGCTCTCCTCCTGGTAGCCGCGCATCTCGGCGATCAGCTTCTCGGTGAACAGGTGCGGGAATTGGGCGATGAACAGGAAGCGGCTCTTCGACAGCAGCTTGCCGTTGTTGCCGGTGCGGTAGTCCGGCGCCAGGAACAGCGAGCACAATTCGGTGCTGCCGGTCAGGTCGTTCGACAGGTACAGCGTGTCCATGCGGGTGAACACATCCAGCTCGCGGCTGGAGTGCACCAGGGTGCCGATGCGGTAGTTGTAGAACGGCTCCGTCAGGCCGACCGCGCCCTTGATCGCGCACACGCCGGCGATGCGGCCGTTGCTGGTGTCCTCCATGACGAACATGTAGTCACGCTTTTCGGGCGGGATGGTTTCGGCGAACGAGGCGACGGCGATCGCTAGGCGGTCGCCCATCATCTTCATGTCCGGCTTGAGGGTGGTCATGCCGCTGCCGACCTGCGTGGCCATCACGTACAGGGCGTCGAGGTCGTTGGCTGTGATTGCGCGTACTACTAGCATAGTTGGTCCACTCTTAGATTCTGACGCAGATGACGGTATCGCCTTCGGCGATCTGGAGCGCTTCCTGCACGTCGGCCGGCAGCGCCACATTGACTTGCGATTCCAGCGCGGCGCAATACGTGATCACGGCGCGGAAGTTATGTTCGGCGCCGGAGGCCACCGCATAGCGCAGCTGCGGCTCGCGGCCGCGATCCGGCGATTCGGCGGCGGTGGTCACGCGGCGCTGCAGCGCGCCGTTGAAGGTGCGCAGCGAATTCTTGTGCGCCTGCAGGATCGGGCCGCCGTCGAAGATGTCGATGTAGTCGTCGGCCTCGAAGCCTTCGGCCGTCAGCAGGTTGAACGCCAGCTCGCCCGACGGATGGATCTGGCCCATGGCCGCCTGCGCGTCGCCTGGCAGCAGCGGCACGTAGACCGGATAGTGCGGCATCAGCTCGACGATCAGCGTGCGGTTGCGGGCGCCGCCGATCACGCGTTCGGCGTCGAGGAAGTCCATCTTGAAGAATTTGCGGCCCAGCGCATCCCAGAACGGCGAACCGCCGTCGGCGTCGGTCACGCCGGCCAGCGGCACGAAGAAGCGGTCGGCGAAGCGGTGCGGCGCCAGCACGGCGAACATCAGCCGCGCGCGCGACAGCAGGGCCGCTTCCGGCGTGCCGTGTTCGCGCTCGCCGACGTAAAAGCTCGACAGCTGCGAATAGCCGGTCAGCTCGGAGCACAGCGTCAGTGCGTGCACGCTGTGGCTGATGTTCAGGTCGCGCGAGACCTGCTGGATCACGTCGTTACGGAAGGAGAAATAGGTGCCGTTGGAACCGGCTGCGGCGAAGATCGCGGCGGTGCCGACGATGGTCTTGTCCTTCGGCGACTCCAGCACCAGCACGTAGGATTCCTCGCTGGGGATGTCGACGTGCGCGGCGAACGAGGCGATCGAGCGTTCGATCATGTCGACGATCTTCTCGCGCGTTTTCGGCAAGGTGTGCACACCCGGCATGGTGATTGCGGCCAGCGCTTCGAGGGCAGCAATATCCGCAAGTTCGACCGGACGGACTACATACATGTGAACTCCTCAGATTAATGCACAAGCCCGGCGCAGGGCGCACCGGGCTGGAATGAAAGACGGCGGAACCAGGTCCGCCGCCGTAGGTGCTATTTAGGCAGCCTTGAGCATGCCGTCCAGCGACAGGCGCAGGATGCGGTCGGCTTCGGCGATCTGCGCGTCGGTGACGATCAGCGCGGGCGCCAGGCGCACCACGTCCATGCCGGCGATCAGCACCATCAGGCCGTTGGCTTCGGCGGCGCGCTGGATGTCCTTCGAACGGCCCTTCCACGCGTCGGTCACGACCAGGCCCAGCAGCAGGCCGGCGCCGCGCACCAGCGTGAACACCTGCGGATAATCGGCCACCAGTTTTTCCATCGTCGCGCGCAGCTTGGCGCTGGCTTCCTTGACGCGGGCCAGGAAGGCCGGCTGGTTGATCGTGTCCAGCACGGTCAGCGCCACGGTCGCGGCCAGCGGGTTGCCGCCGTAGGTGGTGCCGTGGGTGCCCACGCCCAGCGTCTTGGCCAGTTCGTCGGTGGTCAGCATGGCGCCGATCGGATAGCCGTTGCCCAGCGCCTTGGCCGAGGTCAGGATGTCCGGGGTGATGCCGTAGCTCATGTAGTGGAACAGCTCGCCGGTACGGCCCATGCCGCACTGCACTTCGTCGAAGATCAGCAGGGCGCCGGTCTTGTTGCACAGGTCGCGCAGCTCTTGCAGGAAGGCCTTGTCGCCAGGGACCACGCCGCCTTCGCCTTGCAGCGGTTCGACGATCACGGCGCAGACGTCGTCGCCGATGGCGGCGCGTGCGGACGCGATGTCGTTATAGGTGACGTGCTCGATCGCCGGCGGCAGCGGCTCGAAGCCTTCGGTGTACTTGGACTGGCCGCCGACCGACACGGTGAACAGCGTGCGGCCGTGGAACGACTGGTAGCACGACACGATGCGCGACTTGTGCGGGCCGAACTTGGTGTGGGCGTACTTGCGGGCCAGCTTCAGCGCCGCCTCGTTGGCTTCGGCGCCGGAGTTGCAGAAGAAGGCGCGGTCGGCGAAGGTCGCTTCGGTCAGCGCGGTGGCCAGGCGCAGCACCGGCTCGTTGGTGTAGCCGTTGCCCAGGTGCCACAGGGTGTTGGCCTGGCGGGTCAGCGCCTCGACCAGGATCGGGTTGCAGTGGCCCAGCGAGGCCACGGCGATGCCGGACGTGAAGTCCAGGTAGTGCTTGCCATTCTGGTCCCACAGGTCCAGGCCAGCGCCTCGGACCGGTACCATCGCTGCAGGTGCGTAGGTTGGCACCAGAACTTCATCAAAGGTCTGACGAGTTACAGGACGGGTGGTTACGGTCGTATCGAGCTTGGCGTTCATGGCATTCCCTATCAATGTTGGGTAAGGCGCGGCACAGCACCGCGTGGACCCATTATAAAAAGCGGCATGCTAAAACTCTTTTCTAATGGCGACAAGGATTTTCACTTTTGGCCGCAAAGTAAGCTTGTCGGAACGACCAGTCTATACAGGTGGCATGAGCTTGCGCTGGCGCTCCTCGCGCGGGGTGTTGCCGAACAAGGCGCCAAAGGCGGTCGAGAAATGGGAGCCGGACGAGAAACCGCACATCAGCCCCACCTGCACGATGGAGTGGTTGGTCTCCAGCAGCAGCTGGCGCGCGCGCTGCAGGCGCAGCTCCAGGTAATAGCGCGACGGCAGGCTGCCGAGGTATTGCTTGAACAGCCGCTCCAGCTGGCGGCGCGACAGGCCGACCAGGTTGGCGATGTCGTCGGTGGACAGCGGCTCCTCGATATTGGTCTCCATCAGCGTCACCGCCTCGGACAGGCGCGGCTGCAGGGCGCCGAAGCGCGCCTGCAAGGCGACCCGCTGGCGCTCCTCGTGGCCGCGCACGCGCTCGATGCACAGGCTTTCCTTGACGGTGGCCTGCACGGTGGCGCCGAACAGGTGCTCGATCATCGTCAGCGCGAAGTCGATGCTGGCGGCGCCGCCGCAGCAGCTCAGGTGGCGGCCATCCAGCTCGAACAGATGGGGCGTGAGGATGGCGCGCTCGGAGATACCCTCGGTGTCGGCGTACAGCGCCCACGGCAGCGCGATGCGCACGCCCGCCATCAGGCCGGCCGTGGCCAGCCACAGCACGCCGGCGCCGACGCCGCCCCAGTACTCGGCCGAACGGCAGCGCTCGATGACGGCGCGGCCCAGCTCGGGCGCCAGCGGCGACTGACCCTCGTCGGCCACCAGCAGTGCGATATGCCAGCCCGGCTGGGCCAGCACCACTTGCGACGGCGTCATGGTTTCCAGGCGCAGCACGTCGCGGCCCAGCGCGGCGGCGGCCAGGCGCAGCGGCTGCACCAGGCCGGCCCAGGTGATAGCTTCCGCCTCGCCCGCGTTCACCAGCAGCATGCGTAACGGCCGCTCTTGCGTGACGCGGGACAGATTATCGAAGGACATAAGACACTTACTCCGGAGCCAGCACGGCGGCGGGCCGCTCGGTGCTCCACTGGCTGACGATCATGCCGCCGATGAGCAGCGTGGCGCCCAGCAGGCCGTTCCAGGCCAGCGTCTCGCCCAGCCAGAAATACGCGAAGATCGCCGCGCACGCCGGCTCGAAGGCGTAGATCACCGCCGCCTCGTTGGCGCTGCTGTGGCTCTGGCCCCAGGTCTGCAGCGAAATGATGGCCGCCGTGGCGACCACGCCCAGGTAGGCCAGGTTCAGGCCGTACATCTGCAAGCCCTTGCCGATGTAGCTCACATAGTCGGGCAAGTCCTGGCTGCGCTCGGCCAGGCCCAGCGGCACCTCGCGGATCAGCAACCAGATCGCGGCGCACACGGCCACGGTCAGGATCTGCGAGGCGGTCAGCACCATCAATTTCTCAACCTTGCGGGTGGTGGACTCCATCAGCTTGACGTAGATGCCGAAGAACAGCGCGCACAGCAGCGCCAGCGTATCGCCGCGCCCCCAGGTGAAGCTGCCCTCCCAGCACAGCGCGAACAGGCCGGCCAGCGCCAGCACCAGCGCGACGACGATGCGGCGCTCCAGGCGCGCGCCCATCAGCACACCCAGCAACGGCGGCACCAGCACGTTCAGGCCGGTGACGAAGGCGTTGCGGTTGGAGCTGGTCAGCGCCAGGCCCTCGATCTGGAACACGTAGCACAGGAACAACACCGCGCCGGCCACGATGCCCCAGCGGACATCGTTCCACCTGGCGCGCCACATAAACGGCGACAACAGCAGGCCGGCCAGCGCGAAGCGGCACAGCACGATCCAGCTGGCCGACAGGTAGCCGGTCATATTCTTCATCGCGGGGAACGTCGTGCCCCAAACCAGGGTCACGATCAGCAAAGCGGCAATGCCGCGCAAGTGTTGAGGCATGATTTTTTTATTATAAATGTGCGTCCGCCATTATAGTCCCGGGCAAGATTGCCGGTGCGAACCGGCTATAATCACCGTCTATGGGTGAACGATTTTTGAAAAGTATCCGGCTGCTGGCCGATTGCTTACAGAGCTACGAACGGCTCTCTGGACAGTACGTGCGCCAGAGCGGCCTGACGCACGCCCAGTTCGACATCATCGCCACGCTGGGCAATACGCCCGGCATGTCCTATAAAGAACTGGGCGACAAGACGCTGATCACCAAGGGGACGCTGACCGGCGTGATCGAGCGATTGGAGCAAAAAGGTCTGGTGGAACGTCAGCGCAACGACTGCGACAAGCGTTCCTTCTTTGTCCGGCTGACGGCGGAGGGCGAGCAGGTGTTCTGCAAGGTCTTCCCGAAAGTCATCAAGGAGAGCGGAAAAGTGTTCGCGCACTACAGCGAAGACGACTTCGCCGCCCTTGAAAAAACCCTGACCGATCTTAAAACTGTAATCATGGCCGGCCATACCGAATGCCCGTCCACCTGCGACTCAACCAAGGAAATCATTTGAAAACGACTCTGCTCGAAGGCAAAAAGCCTGCCAAATTCGACAAACACATCATCGGCAACCTGCTGCTGAACCAGTCCACGCCGGACGTGGTACGCCAGGAAAAGCTGATCATCGGCATCCGCAACGAAGACGGCGAGATCTACCGCCTGATCGGCGCGACCAAGCACAACAGCTTCATGAACGCGATCGAGGAACTGTTCGACCTGGGCTTGACCGACGAACTGCAAGACACCGACGCCACCCAGGACGGCTGCGACGCCATCTTCAGCGAGCAATAATCCCCGGCCGACGCAACCGCGTCGTAGCCAAGCCGCGCCGTTGCCCCATTGATTCCCGAAAACGCGGGGATCGATGCCGGGCACGGCGCGCGCCTCATGCGCGGCAGTTCAGTCCTGATATCAGCCCGCAATAGCGCCGCGTGCGCTCCCCATACTCAGCGCCCGCCCCAACAGGTCGCGCGTGGAAGTCGATCCCGTGCCGTCTATCGTACCCACGCCGGACGCCACATAGGACGATGAGGCCAGCCCTTCAAGGTCGAGGCGCGTGGTCCCTGCGGGATCCCTTGCCAACAGTCCGGCCAGGCTGCTGCCTGCGTAGTGGCCGCCTAGCAGAAAGCAAAACGGTACATTATGCGACAGTGAATTGCCCTCCAGGTGCAATTGCGCTTCGCCTCCGTAGGAATAAATGCCAAATACAGCTTGTTTCTCGCTAAAGCCGGCGGCACGAATGACGTTGGCACGCGCGGAGAGGGAGCAATTGTGAGGCCCATATTTATTGCCGAAATCAACGTGCCACGAAATCACCGCATCCGATTTTATCTCCAAGCTGGAAGACGATTGATAAGCGTTGCGCTGGTCGGTCGAATACACTGTATTGCCATCGAAAATCAGTTGAGTCCTCAGACGTTGACTCTCGTCAAAAATTTGCCCTGGCGTCACCAGTAAAGCCTTGTCGCAATGCAGGAGATTGCCCACAAAGGAATTCGCCCTGCCGCTATTGTCCTGCAGCGCCGTGCGGCAGTTAATGACGATGTTATTCTGAATCTTGCAGCCATTGCTGTTGATCTCGCAATACAGGCCGGCACCGTCATACGGATGGTCGCCGATGCCATTACCGTAAGTGTCGACAAAGTTATACTGCACTGTTGTACCGCTAATTGGCGCGGTGGTAGTCGGACGTTCCTGTAGGTACACCGCACCTGCCGAAGTGCAGCATTTGCCGCCATCGTAAAACCAGTTATATTCAATCAAGCAATTGGCCGAGTTATTCCCAAGCCGCACGCCGCCGCTGGAGTAATGTTGCAACGAGCAGTCATGGACATGGACTTGCACCGTGTACTTGTGATCATCGGCATAGCTCCCGACCAAGGACACCACATTGCTGCCGTGACAGTTGCTCATCTCGAAGCCGGTAATATTGCCGACCGCATCCATATTGTTGAAAGAACCG
Source organism: Duganella sp. GW821-FHT01E12 (assembly GCF_059422325.1). Lineage (NCBI taxonomy): Bacteria > Pseudomonadati > Pseudomonadota > Betaproteobacteria > Burkholderiales > Oxalobacteraceae > Duganella > Duganella sp. GW821-FHT01E12. Next base: position 136,703 of record NZ_JBWKWR010000014.1, read on the forward strand.
ATGCCGATCAGATGTGGCGCCTCTTCAAAATCGATATTTTCGACAGTCAGGTAGGAGCCGCAACGCAGCAGCAACAGGCAACCGAACTCGTCACCGGCAATGGTGACACTGCCGTAGTGGTCGGTCGGATTGACGCCCTCCGGCGAATGGACATAAATCCGCTTCAGGTCGGAATTGGAAACGTAAGAATACTCAATGTCCTTCAGGGACTGGTAATTTTTCTTCCGCGACTGGTCATCCGTGAGGTAGGAGTATGAAATACCCCAGTTGCCATTGCCAAAGCGGACGTAGGCATAGTCAAACTTGCGACCGGCCGGATGCGCAAAATACCAGCCCGGATGCTTGGGATCTGGATCCCAGACCCAGTCTGACGCTTTCGGCTTGAAACGATAGCGTACTTTCGGCAAGCTGTCGGGTGCGCCGCCTGGATCGTAGTTGGTCAGATAAGTCCGATTGTCAGCTGTGCCATTCAGCTTTCGGAAAACCACGGCGTTACTCAGTTCAAATATCGAGTCATTCGCAAGGCCAATAACCGAGCCCGGCACCAGTGAGTCTTCGCGCGCTGCCACCGCCTCGAGCGTGGCAATTGCCGTTGCCGGCGTCTTGCCGTCATTTCGGTTATTGCCGCGCAGCGCATCAACGAATAACGTGGGAGTACGTATCACAGCACCCGGCGTCCGATGGGCTTTTTGCAGACTGGCATACTGGGCCGGCGTCAATCCTGCCGCTTGCTGTGCGTATGCAAGCGGGAACCGTGCTAACAGGGTGCCGAGCACCGAAAATTTGATCGCATCGCGACGAGAGATCATGGCTACTCCGTGAGTAAAGGGAATACCATTTTAGGTGAATTTTGATATTTTTTTAACCATGTCATTAAAATAATATCAAGGTGCGATCCGAGTCGAGGAATAAAGTCATGTCGCTCAATGCCATCTCCTCACCTGCGACAATTATGATCATTAGCATGGTAGGCTATGTTCACAAAGCCAGCCGCAGCCCCTCGTCAACCAGGCGAAAAGTATTTTCAGAAAAAATGCCGCACGGCAATTTTCGAGAGTATAATTTTTTTCAATGGACAGACTCGACGCCTTCAAGACCATCGCTGCTCAGGCGAGCCGGGGGGAGCTTTCGTTCCCGGCCAACGTCAACGCCTCGCTGCGCTTGCAGCAGGCGCTGAGCGATCCCGATTGCCACGTCGAGGCGGCAGCCAAACTCATACAGGCGGACCCTTTGCTGGCGGCGCGCAGCGTCGCCATCGCCAACTCGGTGGCCTACAACCGTTCCGGTACTGAAATCTCCAGCGTGCGCGCGGCCGTGCAGCGGCTCGGCGTGCGCACCCTGCAATCGCTGGTGGCGGCGCTGATCGTGCGCCAGATCGGCAGCCAGGTCACCGAGCCGTCCCTGCTGGCCAAGATCAATCAACTGTGGGAACACACTGCGCATGTGGCGGCCCTGTCGCAGGTGATCGCGCGCCGCGTCACGCACGTCGATCCCGACACGGCGCTGTTCGCCGGCATCATGCACGAGGTGGCGGGCTTTTACATGCTGTCCTGCGCCGGCGATTTCCCGGAGGTGATGGAAGGCGAACCGGAGGATTGGGTCGAGCATGGCGAGGTGGAAATCGGCCGCGGCGTGATGACCAAACTCGACGTGCCGGACGGCGTCTACAAGGCGATCGAATCGATGTGGGTCGGCCTGCGCGCGCTGCCGCCGGAAACCCTGGGCGATACGCTGCTGCTGGCCAATGATTTGTCGCCGGTGCATTCGCCGCTGTACCAGCGTCCGGGTGCGACCACGCTGCAGGGCGCGCGTACCATCGACTTCGTGGTCGGCGAGGGCACGCTGCACGCCATCATGAGCGAATCGGCGCAAGAGGTGCAGTCGCTGTATGCGGTGCTGATGCTCTGAGATAAAAAAAAGCCCGCTGGGGAGCGGGCAAAGTCCAAAACTAGGGATCTCCTCCAGAGGAGACAAGCCCAGAATACTCGCCCTGCCCCGCCTGCTCTGTGCGCCAGTTCACATATGGAAGCACATTTCCATCACCACACCGGCTCCGTTTGTTTCCACGCATCCAGCTGCTGGATGCGCCCCAGCCACGCCATCACTTTCGGATACTGGGTGACAGGCAATTTAGCTTGCTCGACATACATCAACGACGACGCCAGCGCGAAGTCTGCCAGGCTGAGCTTGCTGCCGACGATCCATTCGCGCCCCGCCAGATGCTGCTCCAGCACGGCGGCGAACTGCGCCACCTGACGGCCGTAGCGCTCCAGCTCGTGCGCGTCGGGACCGCCGGCGCCGGTCAAGCCCTTCCAGATGTTTTCATAGACGATGCCGCCCAGCGCCGGCGCAAAATGCTGCGACGACCACAACAGCCAGCGGTTGATGTCGGCCCGCACGACGATATTGTCCGGGTACAGCGTCTGCCCCAGCGTGCGGTCGGCCAGGTATTGCATGATGGCGCAGGATTCCCACAGGATGAAGTCGCCATCCTGCAGCACCGGCACCTTGCTGTTGGGATTGAGCGCGACCAGGCGGCGGCGGTCCTCCGGGCTCATCAAGTTTACTTCGGTCAGTTCCAGCGGCGTGCCCATGTGCAGGGCAGCCAGCATCACACGGCGCGAGCTGGTGGAAGCGGGGTGGTGGTATAAGCGCATGTCAGTCTCCGATGAATGAGTTGAGGACTTCATCGTAGACCCGGGCCGCGACAGGTTTTGTCAGTAGTCTTCTTGCAGCTTCTGTTCCTTGCGCCAGGTCTTGAGCAGGTCGCTGCGGCGGGCCGGGTAGCGCACGCCCAGCGACTCCACCTCGGCGATGCGGTCGATGCGGAAATGGCGGAAGGCCATGCGCAGCTCGCACCACGCGGCCAGCAGCCGCTTGCCCTCCAGGAAGGCCAGCGCGAACGGCCACACCACCCGCTCCGACGGCTTGCCGTGCTCGTCCTGATAGGCCATGCGCAGCCGGTGCTGGTAGCGGATGGCCTCGCGCACGGGACGCACGTGGACGTCGCTGGCGGTGTCCTGGTCCTGGCCCAGCGGCACCCACAGGCTGGTCTCGGCCATGTCGTCGCGCAGGTCTTTCGGCGTGGCGGCGGCGATCTTGGCCAGCGCGTTGTTGGCGGCGGCGGCCAGCGCCTCGTCGCCCTGCCGGCGCACCCAGCGCGCGCCCAGCACCAGCGCCTCCAGCTCGTCGGCGCCGAACATCAGCGGCGGCAGGAAGAAGCCGGCCTTGAGCATGTAGCCGACGCCGGCCTCGCCCTCCAGCGGCGCGCCCAGGCCGGACAAGGTCTGGATGTCGCGGTAGATGGTGCGCTCGGAAACGCCCAGTTGCTCGGCCAGGCGGGCGGCGGTGACGGGGCGGCGGTAGCCGCGCATCGCATCCATCAGCATGAAAAGTCGGCCGGTACGGCTCATTGTCGGTCTCTCGCTAGTCGGTTGGGCGGGACGGCCGCCCGCCGACTAATCGAGGTCGAGCAGGAAATTGCGTTGCGGCGTGTCCAGCATGGCGTTGTCTGTGCCTGTCTCATCCTTCAGCGCGACGCCGGACAATTGCCGCTGGCGCGATTCGGATAGCAGGTAGTGAAGCTTGAAGGCTGCGTCGTCGTAGGTCAAGCCCGCAGGACGCACATTCGAGATGCAATTGCGGGCGGCGTCGGTCAGGCCGGTGCGCGGCGCCCAGGTCAGGTACAGGCCCATGCTGTCCGGCGAGCTCAGGCCGGGACGCTCGCCGACCAGCACCACCACCGCGCGCGCGCCCAGCAGCTCACCCACCTCGTCGCCCACCGCCACCCGCCCCTGGCGCACAATGGACAGCGGCGCCAGCGACCACGACTCGGCGGCCAGCCGCGCCATCAGCACTTTCAGGAAGGGCAAGGCGTTCTGTTCGATGGCCAGCGCCGACAGGCCATCTGCGATGACGAAGGCCAGGTCGTAGCCGGCACCTTCGCGTGGACGTTCCAGCAGCGCCTGGCGCGAGGCCTCGTCCAGGCGCCGGCCCAGGTCGGGGCGTTGCAGGTAGATGTCGCGGCTGGCGGCGGCGCTGTGCAGCGCCAGGCAGGGCAAGCCGGTCCCGGCGTGCAAGGCCTCGCCCAGCGCGGTGTGATCGAGCGCCAGGTGCACGGCGTCGCGCGCGCGGGCGTGCGCGAGCTGGAACTCCAATTGCGGCGCGGTCGGCTGGCTGACGCCGCTGCGTCCCAGCGCAATGCGCGCCGCCGTGAAGCGCCGCAGCGACAGCCACGGATTGCTCGTCACCACGCCATCGTCGCCGGCGGGGCCGGAGGGCAGCAGGTGCTCGTCGTCGTTCATGCGGGCTCCCATCAGTTCAGTCTGGCCAGCGCCTGCTGGAAGGAGGCCGGCAGCGCTTTGCCCAGTGTAACGTAATCGTCGCGGGTGAAGATTTCCATCTCCTTCAGCCAGGCCTCGAATTCCGGCGCCGGCTTCAGGCCCAGCACGCGGCGCGCGTACAGCGCGTCGTGGAAGGACGTGGTCTGGTAGTTGAGCATGATGTCGTCCGAGCCGGGAATGCCCATGACGAAGGTGCAGCCGGCCGTGCCCAGCAGGGTCAGCAGGATGTCCATGTCGTTCTGGTCGGCCTCGGCGTGGTTGGTGTAGCAGACGTCGCAGCCCATCGGCAGGCCCAGCAGCTTGGCGCAGAAGTGATCCTCCAGCCCGGCGCGCACGATCTGCTTGCCGTCGTACAGATACTCGGGGCCGATGAAGCCGACCACCGAATTGACCAGCAGCGGCTGGAACTTGCGCGCCACCGCGTAGGCGCGTGTCTCGCAGGTCTGCTGGTCGACGCCGTGATGGGCGTTGGCCGACAGCGCGCTGCCCTGCCCGGTCTCGAAGTACATCACGTTGTTGCCCACCGTGCCGCGCTGCAGCGACAGCGCGGCCTGCTGCGCCTCGCCCAGCAGGGCCAGGTTGATGCCGAAGCTGGCGTTGGCCGCCTCGGTACCGGCGATCGACTGGAACACCAGGTCGATCGGCGCGCCGCGCTCGATGGCGGCGATGGTGTTGGTGACGTGGGTCAGCACGCACGATTGCGTGGGGATGCCGTAGCGGTCGATGATCTCGTCGAGCATGGTGACGATCTTGATCACCTGCGGCACGTTGTCGGTGGCGGGATTGATGCCGATCACCGCGTCGCCGCTGCCGTACAGCAGGCCGTCCAGCACGCTGGCGGCGATGCCGGTGGCGTCGTCGGTCGGGTGGTTCGGCTGCAGGCGGGTCGACATGCGCCCAGCCAGGCCGATGGTGTTGCGGAAGCTGGTGACGACGCGGCATTTCTTCGCCACCAGGATCAGGTCCTGGATGCGCATGATCTTGGAAACGGCCGCCGCCATCTCCGGCGTGATGCCGGGGGCGACGGCGGCCAGCACTGTCTCATCGGCGGAGTCGCCCAGCAGCCAGTTGCGGAAGTCGCCCACGGTCAGGTGGGCGATGAGGGCGAAGGCCACGCGATCGTGATCGTCGATGATCAGGCGCGTCACCTCGTCCTGCTCATACGGCACCACCATCTGGTTCAGGAACAGCGACAGCGGCAGCTCGGCCAGCGCCATCTGCGCGGCCACCCGTTCCTCGGCGCTGGCCGCCGCCAGCCCCGCCAGGTAGTCGCCGGAACGCGCCGGCGTCGCCTTCGCCATCAAGTCCTTCAGGTCGCGGAACTGGTATGTCCTGCTGCCTACCGTATGTGCAAAGCTGCTCATCGCCGTTCCTCTAGAAATTGCGCGAGGCCGTCACCACCAGGCGCTTTTGTGCCACGTTCTTGCCGCTGCCGTCGGCGTTGAAGAAGGTCCACAGGGGCGTGCCGTTCTTGCTGGCGTCGCCGCTGTTGTAGGTGCCCGCCGCCGTGAACGCCCACACGTCCACCGTCTTGGTCACGCCGACCTTGACGTCGAAGAAATTGAAGTCGCTCATGTTGCGCACTTGCTGGCGGCCCGCGTGCAGGTTCAGCGCCAGGCCCGGCATCAGTTCGGGATTCCAGTTCACCTCGGCGTAGGCGGTGCCGCGCGTGTTGGCCAGCTTGCCTGTGTCCGGCTGTACCGCGAAGCCGAACCAGTACTGGCTCAGCGCCACCCACGCGTAGGCGTTGAAGGCGCCGACGTTCACGCCCAGCTTGGCCTCCTGCGTATGGTACTTGATGTCCTTGCCGCCCGCCGCGAAGTGCGCGCCCGGATACCAGTAGGTGACCAGGCCGGCGTCGATATTGCTGTCCGCGCTCAGCGGATAGCGGTAGCCGCCGTAGACGTCGATCTCCGAACCGCTGCCGTTGTTGTAAGCCGCGTGCGAGACGCCGGAACCGAACAGGCCGACATAGAAGCCGCTGGCATGCGTGAAGTCCAGATTGGCCTGCGCCGTCGGCTTGGCCTGCGTTTGCGAGATGCCGCGGAAGATGTAGTCGGACACCAGCGTCACGTTGCCGGTGTTGGTCCAGGCCGGCGCGGGCGCGGCATCGGCCGCCAACGCGCCGCCTGCGGCGCAAGCCAGGCATCCGGCCGCGGCCAGCAGGGAGAGAATCGATTTTGACATTGAAGAGGCTCCGTTAGTTTAAGTTAGACGGCGTCGTATGCCGCGTGTTGCTGGCGATTGCCCTTGGTGGCCAGGAAGAAGACATAGCCGGCAGCAAGGAAGGCGACAAACACGCCGAAGATCAGCGGGTTGTAATAGATCATCGTCACCAGGCAGACCAGCGCGCCGATCAGCGCGACCGCCGGGAACAATGGATAGAACGGTGCGCGGAAGGGACGCGCCATGTTCGGCTCCATGCGGCGCAGCTTGAACAGGCTGAGCATGCTGAGGATGTACATGGTGATCGCGCCGAACACCGACATGGTGACGATATTGGCGGTCAGGGTCTGGCCGCCGATCTTGATCAGCTCGTCGCTATAGATGGCAGCGATGCCGATCACGCCGCCCGCAAGGATGGCGCGGTGCGGCGTCTTGAAACGTGGGTGGATCTTGGCGAAGTAATGCGGCAGGTAAGCCTCGCGCGCCAGGGCGAAGATCTGGCGCGAATAGCCGAGGATGATGCCGTGGAAGGAAGCGATCAGACCGAACAGGCCCAGCCACACCAGCATGTGCAGCCAGTTGCTGTGCTCGCCGACGATGATCTTCATCGCCTGCGGCAGCGGATCGTTGATGTTGGCCAGCTTGGTCCAGTCGCCCGCGCCGCCGGCGAACACCATCACGCCGATCGCCAGCAGCACCAGCGTGATGATGCCGGCAATGTAGGCGATGGGAATCGAACGTTTCGGATCCTTGGCTTCCTCGGCGGCCATGGCCACGCCTTCGATCGCCAGGAAGAACCAGATCGCGAACGGGATCGCCGCGAACATGCCCGGGATCGACGCGATGCTGAAGCTGTCCTGTCCCGACCAGCCGCCCTTGACGAAGTTCGCCACCGAGAAGCCCGGCGACACCACGCCCATAAACACCAGCAATTCAAAGATGGCCAGCAGCGTCATCAGCAACTCGAAGGTGGCCGCCACCTGCACGCCGACGATGTTCAAAGTCATGAACACGACGTAGGCGCCAACCGCCGCCGTCTTCGGATCGACGGTGGGGAACTGCACATTGAGATACGCGCCGATCGCCAGCGCGATGGCCGGCGGCGCGAACACGAACTCGATCAGCGTGGCCGCGCCGGCCAGGTAGCCGCCGGTCGGGCCGAAGGCGCGCTTGCTGTAGGCGAACGGGCCGCCCGCGTGCGGGATCGAGGTGGTCAGCTCGGTGAAGCTGAAGATGAAAGTCGTGTACATGGCCGCGATGAACAGCGCCGTGATGGTAAAGCCCAGCGTCCCCGCCGAGGCCCAGCCGTAGCTCCAGCCGAAGTACTCGCCCGAGATCACCAGGCCTACCGCGATGCCCCACAACTGGAAGGTGCCTAGCGACTGTTGCAGCGCCGGTTGCCCGGCCGCCTGTTTTGCACTCATGTGATTCTCCCTTAGATAAAGCGTGTCTGGTATGGAAGTTGCAGCAGAATCGAGTATAGGAGCCAGCCAAACGCCAGCGTTATCGAAAATCGGCAAACTTGCGGGGGCCGGGCGCCAAGGGAAGAAATAACAACAGCGGGAGAAAAACAAAATGCACCAGACTGCGACAGAGTTGTTACACAGTGCGCCAGATTTGCGCACTGTGATGGCGCACGACGCCGATGAACTGGCCAGCAAGCTCACCAACTGGCAACAAAGCTACGACCAGATCAGCTCCGGCCTGTTCCACGGCGCCCTCACCGAACTGCGCCTGCCGCAGCTGCAGGTGTTCCGCGAAAGCCTGAGCCAGTCGGTGCGCCAGTCCTGCCGCGTGTGGCCGGACGCCATCTGGTTCGGCCTGCCCGACCACGGCGCCACCACCCGCATCAACGGCCGCCAGACCGCCGCCGACTGGATCATGGTGCAGCCCGGCAACGTTGAGTTCGAACTGGTAACACCAAGCGCCTACAGCATCTACGGCATCGTCGCCAGCCGTGAGCTGCTGGTCGAGACGGCGCGGCGCTATGGTTGCCAGATCGATTGGGAACGCGTGCAATCTGCCGAGCTGTTGCAGGTGGAAGCGCAGGCGCACGCCAAATGCCTGCGCATCCTGTCGCAGCTGCTGCCTGCCGACGACGACGGCACGGCCGATGGTGCGGCGCAATGGCAGGAGCTGGTGCTGTCCACCCTGCTCGACATGCTGGACCACAGCTGCGTGGAGCCGGCGATGGCGGCCAGCCTGCAACGGCGCCGCCACGTGGTCGCGCTGGCGCGCGAATACATCATGGCGCACCGCAGCGAATCGATCACCGTGCCGGAGCTGTGCGAGCGCGTGCACGTGAGCCGCCGCACGCTGCAATACTGCTTCGAGGACGTGCTGGGCATGAGCCCCATGCTGTACCTGCGCATGGTGCGCCTGAACGGCGTGCGCCGCCAACTGCAGGACGGCGGCGCCATCGGCGACGTGGCCGGCTCCTGGGGCTTGAGCAATTTCAGCCAGTTCTCCAGCGACTACCGCAAGCTGTTTGGCCAGTGCCCGTCGGCGTCGCTGCGGTCGCGCGCGACGGCGCGCTCGCTCACATAAAGCCCAGCGCGCCGGCCACCGCGCCGGCCGCGATCAGCAGCACCGGATTGATTTTAGAGCGCAGCAGCACCAGCGCGGCCAGCACCGTCAGCACGTCCGCATGCCAGCTGACGTTGGAGATGCGGGTGAACAGCCAGGCGGTGGCGGCCAGGAAGCCTATCGAGATCGGCGCGAAAGCGTCGCCCAGCGCCCGCGTCAAGCGTCCGCCCGCGTATCGCGCCTGCAGGCGTATCGCGGTCAGCGTCAGCAGCGTCGACGGCACCAACACCGCCAGCGTGGTGAAGACGGCGCCCATCCAGCCGGCGATCAGCCAACCCACCAGCGACACGAACAGCAGGTTGGGTCCAGGCGCCGCCTGCGCGATCGCATAGGCGGCCGAGAACTGCTCGTTGTTCAGCCACTGCTTGCCCTCGACGACGTAGTGGCCCACCTGCGGTCCAAGCAGCACCACGCCGCCGCCCACCGCCATCAGCGACAGCAACGCGATGTGCAGCGACAGTTCCATTACCGGCGATTGCTCGTTCATTTTTCTTCTCCCACGAGGTAGGTTGCGGCGGTGCCCAAGGGCGCCAGCACGCAGAACACCAGCGCCAGCTGCCATTGCAGCAGACCCAGTCCGATAAAGGCCAGCGCCAGCAAGGCCACCTGCAAGCGTGCGCAGTTCGCGCGCCAGTCGGCCTTGGCGAACATGGCCTTCGCCATCTTCACGGCGGTGGCGAGGATCAGCCCCGCCGCCACCGCCGCCATGCCGCGTATCGCGTGGCGAAACATGTCGATCTCGCCGAAGCGCTGGTACACCACGCCCAGCGCGATGACCACCATGAACGGGCCGGCGATCATGCCGGCCAGCGCGGCCAATGCGCCGCCGGTGCCGGCGTAGCGGTTCCCCACCATCAGCGCGACGTTGCAGATGGTGGGGCCGGGCAGCATCTGGCTGGTGGCAAGGTACTTCGCGAACTCCTCGGCCGTCAGCCACTTGTGCTGCTCGACCAGCGCGCGATAGGCGAACGGCATCACGCCGCCAAAGCCCACCAGCGCCAGCCTGGAAAACACCAGGAAAATTGTTGATAGCGGCATGGTCTTCTCCTTCGGTTTCAATGGGGCGAATTTTCCGCTTCGGAGAAATATAAGTACAATGAATTTATTTAGACCATATATTCATTTTTCTGATGAAAATCGACACACTCGGCGTGCAGGCTTTTGTCGCGATTGCGGACTTCGGCGGATTCCAGAAGGCGGCGGAGACACTCCACATCACGCAGACCGCAGTCACGCAGCGGCTGCGCAATCTGGAGGACTTCCTGGGCGTGATGCTGATCGAGCGCACCACGCGCTCCATCGCGCTGACCAGCATTGGCAAGGATTTCCTGCCGCAGGCGCGGCGCCTGTTGGATGAGCTGTCGTCCACGCTCAACGAGATCCGCGAGACCGGCAAGGCGCAGCGCGGCGACGTCTCCCTCGCCTGCGTGCCGACGGTAGGCATCCAGTATCTGCCGCAGATCATCCAGGCCTATTCGGCGCGCTTCCCGGATAACCGCATCAAGATTCTCGATTACGCCTCATCGCGCGTGGCGGAGGCGGTGCAGCGGCGCGAAGCGGAATTCGGCATCGGCCTGGGAGGCGGCGTGCATCCCGAGCTGGTGTCGGAGCCGCTGATGAAGGATCACTTCGTGCTGGTCTGCCGCGACGACCATCCGCTGGCCAAACGGCGTTCGCTGACCTGGTCGCAGATCCAGCCCTACCCGCTGATCTTCTCGGGCGACGTAAATGGCAACCGCGCGCTGCTCGACAGCTATCTGGGAAGCAAGAGCGCGGAGCTGAATCTGCAGTTCCAGTACGACGTGCAGCGCAGCGCGACGGCGGTGGGGCTGGTGGCATCGGGCATCGCGGCGGCCATCGTGCCCGGCCTGGCGATCCTCAAGGGCAGCTATCCGCGCCTGCGCGCCATCAAGCTGAAGGAGCCGACCATCTCGCGCCAGCTGGTACTGATCACGCGCAAGGCTGGGCACCTGTCGCCGGCCGCGCAGGCGCTGTACGACATGCTCAAAACAGGCCGCTAACCCGGTGGGGTCAAGTCTGACATTCGGACACGAGCACAACCGTAGCGGCCGCTACGGTTGTGCTCGTGTCCGAATGTCAGACTTGACCCCAATTTAAAACGGGGCACTGATGCCGTATTCGCGGAACTTGGCCGACATCGTGCGGCGCTCCTGCTCCTCCGCCTGGCGCTGCGCCGGTTCGCGGCTGGTGATCTCGGCCGGCATGCGGCCGGCGGCGGTTTCGAACTGGCCGCGCGCTTCCTCGCGGCGGCCCAGCGCCTCGTAGGCCAGCCCGCGCTGGAAATAAGCCGGCGCGTAGCTGGGCTGCGCCTGCAATCCCAGCGACAACGCCTGCAAGGCCTCCTCGTAGCGCTTCATCGCATGCAGCGTCAGGCCGAGGTGGTACTGCACCATCATCGACGGCTTGCTGAACAAAACGCGATTGAGCTCTTCGGCCTTGCGCACGATGCGCAGGCTCTCCTCATACCGGCCATCCTTGCGCGTTTGCGCGGCGTAGTTGATGTAGCGGTAGAAGACGCGCAATTGCCGCTTCTTGACCGTCTCGCGCAGGTCGGCCAGATAGTGGCTGGTGTCGTCGCCGGCGTGGCGGGCGCAGTCCTCGTAGGCGTTCGCGCCGCCCCTGCCCCAGCTGGTGTACACGCGCCGCTCGCCGATGCGACTCAACAGCCCCGCCATGGTCGCGTAGTCGCCGGCCTGACAGGCGAAGTAGGCGTAGGCGTTCAGGTTCCACGGATCGGGATAGCGGTCCACCAGCGCATCGAAGCTGGTCTTCATTTCGCTCCAGTCGGCGAGGCTTTTTTCGAACAGCTGGTCGTCGTAGGACATCTGGCTCATGTACCAATAGACGCGTGCGTACATCGCCTCGGAATCGGCAGTCCGCATCGACTTGGCGCTGCGGGCGATTTCGTCCACCGCGTCCGGCGCGCTGGCCCACATCTCGGTCGAGAAGAAGGCGGCGGTGAAATAGGTCTCGTGGTAGTTCGGGAATTCCTTGCGGGCGTCGGCCAGCGTGTGGGCCACGCCGGCGAAGCTGTAGAAGTTCGTGTACGGCAGCACCTGCAGCACCGCCTTGTAGTATTCGGGATCGCGCTCCTTCAGCATCGGCTTCTCAAGCGTGTTGAGGATGGCCATCGCTTCGCGCGTGGAGGCCAGCATGCGTTCGACATCCTCCTTGGGTACGTCGGAGTATCTGGCCGTGCCGCGGAAGGTTGTGGCGCGCCCGAGCAGCACGTAGACGTGATACATGCGCGCCGCGTTCGATTTGGGGAAGCGCTTCTCCCAGGCCTTGGCTTCGTTCTCCATGCGCGTCCAGTAGGCCAGGTCGCGCGTTCCCTGCGGACGCCAGCGCAGCTGGTTGTAGAAGATCGCCAGCTTCCACACGCCGCTGCCGGTGCGCTGGGTCGGGTCCAGCAGGCGCTTGCGCAACGCCTCCAGGCTTTTGTAGTCGGCCTTTTGAAGATAGCCCTGCACCTCGGCGACCAGCGCGTTGCGGGTCGTTTGTTCTTCGCTGTCCGGCACGGCGACGGTGCGCTTCGCTGCGGCGACAGGGGCCGATTCAACCGCGCCTTCCGTGGCGCGCGCCACGGCCTGCTGCAGGCGTCCCGCTTCCGGCCCTGCGGGCCGCGATTTGTCGAGCCGCTCCGCCCACTCGTCGCCACCGATGGGACGCTGCGACGTCACGCCATCCACATACACGCTGACGTAGCCGAAGTAATTGAGCAGCATCGGCTTGCCGGGGCCGAAGTAATCCTTCTCCGCCACCAGTCCGTCGCCACGCGGCGGCCAGGGATCGCTCATGTGCAGCACGTCGCGGATCGCGCCTTCGACGCGCGCGGGATCGAGCTTCTTGCACGGATCGTTCATGCGCTTGGGGTGGAAGCTGCACAGCTGCGCGCCGTTGCGCGTCTTGACGAACCACTGCGCGATCGAATCGCCGGTATGGCCATCGGGCTGCTCGATCAGCATCGACGCTTCAATCGGCTCGCCGGCGTATTCCGCCAGCTTTTGATGGATGGGCCGTTGCGGATGCTGCTGCGGCCAGATGCGCATGAACTCATTTTCGGCGATCGGATGGTCGCGCAACGCGGAGGCGTAGCTCAGGTCCCAAGGCAGTTCGGCGCCGTGCGCGGCGCAGCAAAACAGCACCCCGGCCAGTAATCTGTACAACATAAAAAAATCCCCCAAGGTCAAAAACGCTGGGGGATTCTACTATCGATTCAATAACGTTGTTTAAACTACAGCGCCATCGGTTTCGTCTTTTTCCTTGATCGGCTTGATCAGGTCTTCACGCTTCACGCCCAGCCACATGGCCACGGCGGCGGCCACGAACACCGACGAGTAAATGCCGAAGCAGATACCGATGGTCAGCGCGATGGCGAAGTAGTGCAGCGTGGGACCGCCCAGGAACAGCATCGACAGCACCATCATCTGCGTGCAGCCGTGGGTGATGATGGTACGCGAGATGGTCGAGGTGATCGCGTTGTCGATCACTTCATGCACCGAAGACTTGCGCTGCTTGCGGAAGTTTTCGCGGATACGGTCGAAGATAACCACCGACTCGTTGACCGAGTAGCCCAGCACCGCCAGCACCGCCGCCAGCACCGTCAGCGAGAACTCCCACTGGAAGAAGGCGAAGAAGCCGAGGATGATGACCACGTCGTGCAAGTTGGCGATGATGGCCGCCACCGCGAACTTCCATTCGAAGCGCACGGCCAGGTAGATCATCACGCCGATGATCACCATCACCAGCGCGTTCAGGCCGTTCTGCGCCAGCTCGTCGCCCACCTGCGGGCCGACGAATTCGACTTTTTGCAGCGACACGGCTTCGGCGCCGGCGGCGTCCATGCAGGCCGATTTGACCACGTGCTCGCCCTTGGCGCTCACGGCGTCGATCTGCTTGGGGGCGCCCTGCTCGGCCGCGCACAGCGTGGTGAACACCAGCTGCGACGCATCCTTGGAGGTGACCGACTTGATCACCGGCAGGCGCAACATGACGTCGTGCGCGGTGCCGAAGCTGGTCACTTCCGGCTGCTCGTAGCCGATCTTCTCCAGCGAGTGGCGGATCTGCTCCAGCTTTGCAGGCTGCTGGTAGCGCAGTTCCATCACGGTGCCGCCGGTGAACTCCACCGAGAAGTGCAAGCCCTTGTGGATCAGGAAGAACACGGCCGCGACGAAGGTCAACGCGGAAATCACGTTGAACACCAGCGCGTGGCGCATGAACGGTATGTCTTTTTTGATGCGGAAAAATTCCATGTGAACCCCTGAGTTATTTCAGACCCGGTACCCAAACGGTACCGATGGCGATCGATTGCAGCTTCTTCTTGCGGCCGTACCAAAGGTTGACCACACCGCGCGAGATGAACACGGCGGAGAACATCGAGGTCAAAATACCCAGGCAGTGCACCACGGCGAAGCCGCGGATCGGGCCGGAACCGAACACCCACAGGGCGACGCCGACGATCAGCGTGGTCACGTTGGAGTCGATGATGGTCGCCCATGCGCGGTCGAAGCCGGCGGAGATCGCCGCCTGCGGCGTGGCGCCGGAACGCAGCTCCTCGCGGATACGCTCGTTAATCAGCACGTTGGCGTCGATCGCCATACCCAGCGCCAGCGCGATTGCGGCGATACCAGGCAGGGTCAGGGTCGCCTGCATCAGCGACAGCAGGGCCACCAGCAGCAACAGGTTGCAGGCCAGCGCCAGCACGCTGAAGAAGCCGAACATCATGTAGTAGATGACCATGAACAGGGCGATGGCGGCGAAGCCGTACATCGTCGAGTGCAGGCCCTTGTTGATGTTCTCGGCGCCCAGCTGCGGGCCGATGGTGCGTTCTTCGATCACGTCCATCGGCGCCGACAGCGCGCCGGAGCGCAGCAGCAGCGCCAGCTCGGCGGAGTTCTCGGCGTTGCCCATGCCGGTGATCTGGAAGCTGCTGCCAAACTCACTCTGGATGGTGGCGACCGACAGCACTTCAGGCTTGCCCTTCTCGAACAGCACGATGGCCATGCGCTTGCCCACGTTGTCGCGGGTAATGTCGCGCATCTTGCGACCACCATCGCCGTTCAGGGTGATGCTGACGGCAGGTTGCTGGTTCTGATCGTAGGTGGCGGTGGCGCTGGAGATCGAGTCACCGGTGATGACGACGTCCTTGCTCAGCACCACCGGCACGTTGCGGCCGACGGTGAACAGCTCGGAGTTGAACGGAATCGCCGCAGTCATTTCAGTGCCCGGCGTGATCGAATTGTCGGTCATGCGCACTTCCAGGGTCGCGGTACGGCCGATCACGGAACGCGCGCGTGCCACGTCCTGCACGCCCGGCAGCTGGACCACGATGCGGTCGGGACCTTGCTGCTGCAGCACAGGCTCGGACACGCCCAGCTCATTCACACGCTTGGACAGCGTCGAGATGTTCTGCTTGACGCCGTCGTCGATGGTCTGCTTGAGCGCGGCCGGCTTGAGGCTGACGGTGGTCTTCAAGGCGTCGCCTTCGCCGGAATCGACGAACAGCAAATCGGCCATCTGGCCTTGCAGCACGTCCTTGGCCTTCTGGCGGGTGGCGTCGTCGCGGAATTTGATTTCGATGGTGTCGCCCACGCGGTCGATGCCGGCGTGCCGCACGTTCTTATCGCGCAGCGAGGTACGGGCCAGGGCCTGGATGCCTTGCACGCGCTTGGCCAGCACCGCCTTGGTGTCGACCTGCATCAGGAAGTGCACGCCGCCGCGCAAGTCGAGGCCGAGGTACATCGGCAGCGCATGCAGCGATTGCAGCCATTTCGGCGTGTCTTTTTGCAGGTTCAGCGCGACCAGGTAGGTCGGATCGGCCGGATCGGCGTTCAAGCCCTTTTCCAGCACCGACTTGGCGCGGAACTGGGTGTCCGGATCGGCGAAGCGGGCGCGCACGGAAGCGTAGGTGCCGGTGCCGTCGAAGGCGATGCCGTTGGTGGCGATGCCGGCGCCCTTGAGCACCTCTTCCACCTTGGCGGTCATGGCGGACGACATCTTGACGGTCGATTTACCGCTCGTGACCTGGACCGCAGGCGATTCGCCATAGTAGTTGGGCGCGGTGTACAGCGCGCCCAGCAGGATGGCCACTACGATCAGTATGTATTTCCAGAGGGGATAGCGATTCATATTGTTCAACGTTCAGTGTTAGGCGTCGGATGCAATACGGCCCGCGCGCGGCGGGCCGGGGCGTGATTACAGCGCCTTGAGCGTGCCCTTAGGCAGCAGCATGGTGACCGAGTTCTTCTGCACCGTCATTTCGGCGCCGCTGGAGATTTCGATGGTCACGTACAGGTCGGTCACCTTGGTGACCTTGCCCAGCACGCCGCCGGCGGTCACGACTTCGTCGCCCTTGGCCAGCGCGTCCATCATGGCCTTCTGTTCCTTGGCGCGCTTCTGCTGAGGACGGATCATCAGGAAGTACATCGCCACGAACATCAGGATCAGCGGCAGGAAGCTGGTGAGGTTACCGCCCAGGCCGAGTGCGTCGAGTGGGGAAGCCGATTGGGCGTAAGCGTTGGAAATGAACACAGGTGACTCCGATAATAGTTTGAAAAAATAGCGCTGTATTCTAGCACTGGCCGGAAGCCGGGAGGACTTCCGGGTATCTGGGTAAGATAAATCTTTTTACAAGAGTTACAACAAAATTAAACGCCGCGCGCGCGGTCGGCGTGGAATTGCAGGGTCCAGGCGTGGAAACGGTCCTCATCCAGCGCCTCGCGCATCTGGCGCATGATGTCCAGGTAGTAGTGCAGGTTGTGGATGGTGTTCAGGCGCGCGCCCAGGATTTCCTGGGTGCGGTTCAGGTGGTGCAGGTAGGCGCGCGAGAAATTGCGGCAAGCATAGCAGGAGCAGCTGCTGTCCAGCGGTTCCTTGTCTTCCTTGTAACGCGCGTTCTTGATTTTCACGTCGCCGAAGCGGGTGAAGATCCAGCCGTTGCGGGCGTTACGGGTCGGCATCACGCAGTCGAACATGTCGACGCCGTTGGACACGCCGTTGACCAGGTCTTCCGGCGTGCCCACGCCCATCAGGTAGTGCGGCTTGTTGGCCGGCATTTTCGGGCCGACGTGGGCCAGGATGCGCATCATGTCTTCCTTCGGCTCGCCGACCGACAGGCCGCCGATGGCCAGGCCGGGGAAGTCGATCTCCTCCAGCTTGGCCAGCGATTCGTCGCGCAGGTTCTCGAACATGCCGCCCTGGACGATGCCGAACAGCGCGTTCGGGTTCTCGCCACGGTTGAACTCGTCCATCGAGCGCTGCGCCCAGCGCAGGGACATGCGCATCGACTTGGCCGCCTCGTCCAGCGTGGCCGGGCGGTTGTCGATTTCATAAGGCGTGCATTCGTCGAACTGCATGACGATGTCCGAGTTCAGCACGCGCTGAATCTGCATCGACACTTCGGGCGACAGGAACAGCTTGTCGCCGTTGATCGGCGAGTTGAAGTGCACGCCCTCCTCGGTGATCTTGCGCATCGCGCCCAGCGAAAACACCTGGAAGCCGCCGGAATCGGTCAGGATGGGCTTGTCCCAGCCCATGAAGTCGTGCAGGCCGCCGAACTTGGCCATGACGTCGTTGCCCGGGCGCAGCCACAGGTGGAAGGTGTTGCCCAGGATGATCTGGGCGCCGATTTCCTTCAGTTCCAGCGGCGACATCGCCTTGACCGAGCCGTAGGTGCCGACCGGCATGAAGATCGGGGTCTGGACCACGCCGTGGTTCAGTTTGACTTCGCCGCGGCGGGCCTTGGTCAGGCCGCTGCTGTCGGTCTTGTGCAGTTTAAATTCCAGCATATTGTTCCTTATTTTGCTCGTGCTTGTGTCGTCAACAGCATGGCGTCGCCATAGCTGAAGAAACGGTATTCATTGGCGATCGCGTGGGCGTAGGCCTTGCGGATCTCTTCAAACCCGGCGAAGGCCGACACCAGCATCAGCAGGGTCGACTTCGGCAGGTGGAAATTGGTGATCAGACGGGTGACCGTCTTGAACTGGTAGCCGGGCGTGATGAACAGCGCGGTATCGGCGCTGCCCGCCTCCAGCTGGCCGCTCTGCGAGGCCGATTCCAGCGCGCGCAGGCTGGTGGTGCCGACCGCCACCACATCGCGGCCGGCGGCGCGGGTGGCGCGCACGGCGTCCACGGTTTCCTGCGGCATGGTGTACCACTCGGTGTGCATCTTGTGCTCGGCCAGCACCTCGGCGCGCACCGGCTGGAAGGTGCCGGCGCCCACGTGCAGCGTGACGTAGGCGAAGTTGACGCCCTTGGCCTTCAGCTCGGCCAGCAGCTTCTCGTCGAAGTGCAGGCCGGCGGTCGGCGCGGCCACCGCGCCCGGCACCTTGTTGAACACGGTCTGGTAGCGGGTCTCGTCGAAGGAATCGGCGTCGTGCTCGATGTAGGGCGGCAGCGGCAAGCGGCCGTGGGCCTCGATCAGGTCGAACACGTCGGCGTCGAAATGCAGGGTGTAGAACTCGCCGGCGCGCTCGCCGACGGTGACGTCGAAGGCGTCGGCCAGGCGGATCTTGACGCCGGGGCCGGGCGACTTGGAGGCGCGCACCTGGGCCAGCACGGTGCGGTTGTCCAGCACGCGCTCGACCAGCGCCTCGATCTTGCCGCCGCTCTCCTTGACGCCGAAGAAGCGCGCCTTGAGCACGCGCGTATCGTTCATCACCAGCAGGTCGCCCGCCTGCAGCAGGCCGACGATGTCGGCGAACTGGCGGTCGATGATCTGCTCGCCGTCCAGGTGCAGCAGGCGGGAGGCGCTGCGGTCTGGCAGCGGGAATTGCGCAATACGCTCTTGCGGCAAGTTAAAATCGAAATCGGAAAGCGAGTACATTTGCGGACTTCTGGAAACTGTTGAAGAAAATTCGGATAGGCCCGAAGGCGGTGCAAGTCGTACAATACCGGCGTTGCTTTGCTGCGGCCAACCCTCTATTTTACGCTAGTGCCCGAAAAACGCTCCAATATGCCTGTTTCAACCTCGAAAACCGTCAAAAAGACAGTCAGCCCGGAAGCCAAGCTGGCCAAGCTGGGCCTGCACACCGATATGGACCTGGTGCTGCACCTGCCCATGCGCTACGAGGACGAGACCCAGGTCATCACCATCGAAGAGGCCCGGCTGCACGGCGGCGAGACCTCGCAGGTCGAGGGCCTGGTGGTCAAAAATGAAATCACCTACAAGCCGCGCAAGCAGCTGCTGGTGCATATCGCCGACGAGACGGGCGATTTGCAGCTGCGCTTCATGAACTTCTACGGCAGCCAGGTCAAGCAGCTGGCCGAGGGCACGCGGGTGCGCGCGCGCGGCGAGTTGAAACACGGCTTCTTCGGCGCCGAGATGGTGCATCCGGCCTACAAGGTGGTGAACGAGGGCGCGCCGCTGCCCACTTCCCTGACGCCGGTGTATCCGTCGGGCGAGGGGCTGTCACAGCCGATACTGCGGCGCGCCATCGGCGATGCGATGAAGCGGGTCGACTGGACCGACACGCTGCCCGAGCAGCTGCGCGCGCGGATGCAGCTGTCCGACTTCGAGCCGGCGGTGAAGCTGCTGCACTATCCGCCGCAGCAGGTGGACGAGCATGCGCTGCTCGACCGCTCGCATCCGGCGTGGACGCGCATGAAGTTCGATGAGCTGCTGGCGCAGCAGTTGTCTTTGAAGCGCGCGCAGCGTGCGCGCCGCGCCAAGGGTGCGGCGGCGCTGACGGTGATCGGCGCCTTATCGGCCAGCTTCCAGGCCGCGCTGCCGTTCAAGCTGACCGGCGCGCAGCAGCGCGTGCTCAACGAAATCCGCAACGACTTGCGCCATCCATATCCGATGCAGCGGCTGCTGCAGGGTGACGTCGGCAGCGGCAAGACGGTGGTATCGGCGCTGGCCGCCGCGCAGGCCATTGACAGCGGCTACCAGGCCGCGCTGATGGCGCCGACCGAAATCCTCGCCGACCAGCACTTCCGCAAGATCGCCGCGTGGATGGAGCCCTTGGGCGTGAAGGTCGCGTGGCTGACGGGCAGTTTGAAGAAAAAGGAAAAGCTGGCCGCGTATGCGCTGATCGAATCGGGCGAGGCGCAGCTGGTGATCGGCACGCACGCGCTGATCCAGGAGGCGGTGAACTTCGCCAACCTGGGGCTGGTGATCGTCGACGAGCAGCACCGCTTCGGCGTGGGGCAGCGGCTTACCTTGCGCAACAAGGGCGTCGAGGGCGCGGTGCCGCACCAGTTGATGATGTCGGCCACGCCGATCCCGCGCACGCTGGCAATGACCTATTACGCCGACCTGGAAGTGTCGGTGATCGATGAGCTGCCGCCGGGCCGCAGCCCCATCGTCACCCGCGCCATCGACCAGAACCGGCGCGACGAAGTGATCGAGCGTGTGCATGCCGCCGCGCTGGAAGGACGGCAGATCTACTGGGTCTGTCCGCTGATCGAGGAATCGGAAGCGCTGCAGCTGCAGACAGCGACCGACACGCACGCGCTGCTGGCCGAAGCGCTGCCGGACCTGAACGTGGGCCTGGTGCACGGCCGCCTCAAGCCGGCCGAGAAGCAGGCAGTGATGGACGCCTTCAGCGCCAACGAGATGCAGGTGCTGGTCGCCACCACCGTGATCGAGGTGGGCGTGGACGTGCCGAATGCATCGCTGATGGTGATCGAGCATGCGGAGCGTTTCGGCTTATCGCAGCTGCACCAGCTGCGCGGGCGAGTGGGACGGGGATCGGCGGCGTCGGTGTGCCTGCTGCTGTATCAAAGCCCGCTGGGAGGCGTCGCCAAGCAGCGCCTGATGACGATGCGCGAAACCACCGACGGTTTCGAGATCGCGCGACGCGACTTGGAGATCCGGGGCCCCGGCGAATTCCTCGGCGCCCGCCAATCCGGCCAGGCGATGCTGCGTTTCGCCGACCTGGAGACGGACGGCTGGCTGGTCGACCAGGCGCGCGACGTCGCCCACGACCTCCTCCACGCCAACACCCCCGAAAAAGCCGCCACCGTCGAAGCCCACCTGGCCCGCTGGCTGGGCGGCCGCGAAGAATTCCTCAAAGTCTAGTTGGGGTCAAGTCTGACATTCGGACACGGCCTGTGCCGTGGGCTGGGGGTCAAGTCTGACATTCGGACACGAGCTCTACCGTAGGCCGTGCCTACGGTAGAGCTCGTGTCCGAATGTCAGACTTGACCCCAATGGCTTATTGCCAGTTCATCAGGCAGGGCGGC
>NZ_JBWKWR010000015.1:0-147944 GCF_059422325.1 Duganella sp. GW821-FHT01E12
CGCATGCGGATGTGGGCGTGCTGGCCGGCGGCGGTTCGTCGCTGGTGTATCCGGTGGGCGGCAGCGCCGTCACCGGCGTCGGCCCGGCCAGCTGGCCCGGCCCCGTGGTCTACCATCCGTCGTCGCCGTTGAAGGCGATCCAGGCGCGCGCGCCGGGCGCCAGCGTGGTCTATCACGACGGCGTGGACGCCGCAGCGGCGGCCCGCGCGGCGGCCGACGCCGACGTGGTGCTGGTGTTCGCGCAGCAGTGGACGGGTGAGTCGGTCGATGCCGCCTCGCTGTCGCTGCCGGACAACCAGGATGCGCTGATCTCCGCAGTGGCCAAGGCCAATCCGAAGACGGTGGTGGTGCTGGAGACCGGCGGCCCGGTGCTGATGCCGTGGCTGGGGCAGAGCGCCGCGGTGGTGCAGGCGTGGTACGCCGGCACCAGCGGCGGCGAGGCCATCGCCCGTGTGCTGTTCGGCGAGGTCAATCCGTCGGGCCGGTTGCCTGCGACCTTCCCGGTCTCGGCCAGCCAGCTGCCACGGCCTGTGCTCGACGGCGATCCGAAGGACGAGAGCAAGCGCTTCGACGTGAACTATCACGAAGGCGCGGCGGTCGGCTACAAGTGGTTCGACCTGAAGGGACTGAAGCCCTTGTTCCCGTTCGGCCACGGCCTGTCGTACACGCAGTTCGCCTACTCCGGCCTGGCCGCGAGCCAGCAGGACGGCAAGCTGCAGCTGCGCTTCAAGGTGACCAACACTGGCGCGGTGAAGGGCAAGGACGTGCCGCAGCTGTACGTGGCGCCGCAAGGCGCGAAGTGGGAAGCGCCCAAGCGCCTGGCCGGTTGGGATAAGGTTGAACTGGCGCCGGGCGAAAGCCGGGAAGTCAGCGTGACCGTCGATCCGCGCCTGCTGGCGATGTACGACAGCGGCAGCAAGGGCTGGCGCATCGCCAAGGGCAGCTACAAGGTGCTGCTGGCGCGCAGCGCGGCCGATGCGGATGCGGCCAGCGTCAACGTCGCACTGGAGGCGCGCACGTTCAAGCCCTGAGCGTCGCGGGCAAGCTGAAGGTTCCCTACTGGCGCATCAACGCGGCCAGCGCCTTATCGATGTCGATCGCGTAGAACGCCGTGTGCATCTGGTACGGCGTCTGGCAGGGGACCACCAGCTTGCCGCCGTCCTTCAAGCCAAACGCTACTTCGTGCCGCGTTTGACAGGCATTGGTCATGGCCGGGCCGGTGGCGGCGTCGCCGAACACCGGATGGCCTTCGATGCTGGTCGCGTAGCTGTCCTGGTGGATGGACTTGCACACCGATATACCGTCCAGGATGATGCCCTGCGGCGTCTCGGTGGTGCCGCTGCGGCCCGCGCAATCGTCCTTCATCAATTTGACGACGGCGCGCAGGATCATCCGGTCGCGCAGCGGCTGGCTTGGTGGACGCAGCGCCGCCAGCCCGGTCTTGGGCAGCACGTCGTTCCACTGCCGTTCCATGGTCGCGCCGGACGACAGCAGCGCCGGCAGAACTTGCGCCTTGCAGCCAGCCGTGTCGCCGCATTCGAGCGCCTGCGGGAAGTCCGGCACCTGACCTTGGCGCAGCTGGTGGTAGAAGCCGTCGAAGCGCGCCAGCGCGCTTCCCGATCCCTGGCGCGCCGCCAGGCCGTAGACGTAGGCCGGCAAGCCGCACAGGTATTCCAG
This sequence comes from Duganella sp. GW821-FHT01E12, assembly GCF_059422325.1. Lineage (NCBI taxonomy): Bacteria > Pseudomonadati > Pseudomonadota > Betaproteobacteria > Burkholderiales > Oxalobacteraceae > Duganella > Duganella sp. GW821-FHT01E12. The sequence goes on from NZ_JBWKWR010000015.1 coordinate 1,678, forward strand.
CCGCTGGCTGCCGATCTCGCGCGGCGTCAGTGCGCGCCAGCTTTTTCCTTCGGTGTACAGCATGCATTCGGCCAGCGCCTTGTCCACGTCCGCCGCCGCTTGCTGCCGGCTGAGCCAACCCTGCTGCACCGACGTGAGCCAGCGCAGGAACTCGCCGCCGCCTTCGTTGACCAGGCGCGCATCGGGATAGACATCGACCGCGTCGCGCAGCTGGAAGCGGTGGCTGAATTCGTGCGAGACCAGCAGCGTCAATTTGGCTTTCTCATCCGGCCCCGGCGCCTGCGGCCAGTTGAACAGCGCCAGTCGCAGGATGTTGCCGGCATCGCCGCCGACATTCGGGCCGCCTGGCTCGCTGGCCGCGATGGCGGCGATCACGGGACGGCTGAAGACCGCCAGCGGCAGCTGCTTGCTCAGGTAGGCGATGGTGCCATCGGCCACCTCGCGGATCTGCGCGACCGTCGCTGGCGACAGGCGCGGATCGAAGTAGTCCAGCGAGGCAGTGGTCTGCGGCGCCAGCATCAGCATGGCGGGCGTGTCGCCGCCGGCGGCCGCGTTGGCGGTGGCCGTATCGCGGTAGCGGTGCCCGTCCATGACGATGTCCGCCGCGTGGTAGCGGTAGGTCACGGGGCCGCAGCTGTCGGCCAGCGCGTAGTTGGAGCTGTGGACGTACATGCCGCCGGGGGCGGGGAAGGAACCCGGATAGCCGCTGATCTTCTGCATCGTGGCCGGCACGCGGAAGCGCGCGGTGCAGGCGCCGGCGCTTTTCAGCTGATCGCCCTCGGCGGCGGCGCAATCGTTCTGCTTCTGCCATGCGGCGCGGATCTCCTGGCCGCCGCGCCCGTCCTTGAGGAAGGCGAGGGCGGTGCAGTGTTCGGGCAGCGCGAAGCTCACTTCCAGCGCGTCGGCGGAAAGCAGTTTGATGTCGACGTCCACCGATGCCGAATGGGCGGTGAGCGGCAGCAGCGCTGCGCCCAGCAGGTGCAGCCAGGTACGCGGATTTTTCATGGCTATCAAAAGTCGTGAATGGTTGCGAAAAATATCACGACTTCCGACGCGGCACAAGCTGGTTGCGACGCGCGTTGGATTTAGTCCAGCGAAGGCTGCACGGACTCCACGCCCACCTTGGCGCTGCCTTCGGCCAGGCGCACATTGAGCGTGCTGCGCGGCTTCAGCTGCGCCGGCGCACGGACGATGGCGCCTTGCTCGTCGGTGACGATGGCGTAGCCGCGTTCCAGCGTGCGCTGTGGATTGAGCAGCTCCAGCTGCGACGACAGCGCGGCCAGCGCGTCGCGCCGCTGCGTGAGCTGCGTGGAGACGCTCATCGCGGCGCGGTGCTGGAAGTCCGACAGTCTTGCGCGAGCCGCCGTCACATCCGGCTTGCGTGCGCCCAGGCGGCCGCTCAGGCGGTCCAGCTGGAAGCGCGCCTGCGACAGCGGGGCGCGGTTCGCGTGCGTCATCGCGGTGGACAGCGCCAGCAGCCTGAGGCGCTGCTGGCGGATCTGCGCGCCGGGGCTCAGCAGGCGCCGTGTGTAGTTGTCCAGAGTCTGCGACGCTTCGCCGACGCTGCGCCGCATCGCGCGCCGCAGGTCGACCACGTCGGCGCGCAGGGACGCCAGCCAGTCCGCGCGCGGCGTGACGGCCAGTTCGGCGGCGGCGGTCGGCGTGGCGGCGCGCAGGTCGGCGGCGAAGTCGCAGATCGTGAAGTCGGTCTCGTGGCCGACGCCGGAGATCACCGGCATGCGGCAGTTGGCCACAGCGTAGGCCACGTCCTCGTCGTTGAAGGACCACAGGTCTTCGATGCTGCCGCCGCCACGGCAGACGATCAGCACATCGCAATCGTTGCGCAGCGAGGCGGTGTCGATGGCGGCGGCGATCTTCTCGCCCGCGCCCTGGCCCTGCACCGGCGTCGGATACAGCACGATATGCACATGCGGGGCGCGCCGCTTCAGCGCGGTCAGCACGTCGCGCAGCGCGGCCGCCTGCGGGCTGGTGACGATGCCCACGGTGCGCGGGAACAGCGGCAAGGCGCGCTTGCGCTCGGGGTGGAACAGGCCGGCCGCGTCCAGCTTCTCCTTGAGCCGCTGGAAGGCCTCGAACAGCGAGCCGACGCCGGCGCGGCGTATCGCTTCCACATTGATCTGGTAATCGCCGCGCGCGCCGTACAGGGTGACCAGCGCCCGCACCTCGACCTTGTCGCCCTCGCGCGGGATGAAGCCGGCGTATTGGGCGCGTCCGCGGAACATCACGGCGCGCACCTGGGCCGCGTCGTCCTTGAGCGTGAAGTACCAGTGGCCCGAGCTGGCCTTGGTGAAGTTGGACACCTCGCCGGATATCCACGTGAGCGGGAAGGTGCGCTCCAGCAGCCGCGCAACCGCCTGGTTGAGCGCGGTAACGGTCATCACGGGGGCGGCGGCAGGGGCGGGGGCGTTGTGGTCGTCGAAGATCATAGGTTTCAAAAAAGGAAACTATCCACACTTTGCGATTTCAGTCACACAGCGGTCATAGAGCATCTAAAGCGGTAAGTATTATAGGTAGGTATATGATTTTAAAGGGTAAACATTTCTGCCGTATTTGCGTGCAACGGGGAAAAACCCTTATGGATCAAGCACTTTGACACAGCCACCGGCAGTTACGCACAAAGTTATCCACAAAAGATGTGTGGAACTTTGGTGAGCGATAGCTATTTTCTTCTTGTTGATTTTATCATGCCTAAAATTTACGCAGAGAAAGTATATTGTGACAAATCAATGACTTAGATAGTGATGCAGGGCATTACGCACACTTTTATCCACAGAAGATGTGCAAAACTCCCGACTTGCCCCCAGGCGACGTATGGCGGTGAATGAGGGCGGCGGAGTGGTCCGTGTGGGCCGCCGGCCGGGCTGGGGATAAAAAACTGCCTGCTTCATTTTTGCGCAGGGCAATAAAAACGATATAAATCAATGGCTTTGATCATGCTGTACGGCCTTGCTCACAATCTTATCCACACAAAATGTGCAGAACTGCCTGCTTTGCGCCGATAGCCGGGCATTATCGCTAGCGGACTTTGGCGGGCCGGTGGAAAACCCGGTTTTAGCTATGAAAAATGGTCAAAAACGCCGGCCTGCACTATTTTTACTCACGGCAAAAAATCCCTTATAAATCAACGATCTTTCACTATGTGGGAGGCGTTGCTCACAATCTTATCCACATTATGTGTGCAGAAGTCCACAACCATACCAGCCCGCCGGCAGCGCAATTTTGGCCGGTTTTTCCTGCGCTATTTTTACGCATGGAAAAAATATCCTTATAAATCAAAGGCTTTGCTGGGAGTGGCTATCCTTGCTAACAATCTTATCCACATTTTTTGTGCAGAACTCCACACGCCGGGCTTGCCGGCCACTTTTGGTGGCTGAAATTGTTGAGAAGGCAATGCTTTGGGCGTGGATAACTCCATATGCCAGATTTTTACGCATGGAAAGAAAATTGATTGAAATCAATGAGTTGAATATGCATGGCGTGCCTTGCGCACAATCTTATCAACAGAATATGGGCATAACTGGGCACAACTTTTGCTGGGCAAAAAGCGGGCCGGGGCGCTTGAATTGCGCTATTTTTGAGCTTTAATATTTTCTTGTTTAAAATCAATGGCTTGGATGGTCTGGCTGGCCATTGCGCACACAATTGTCCACAGAAAATGTGCAGAACTCGTGCGGCGCCAGCGCGGGCGCTCCGGGGGCGGCGTTCCGCCTGTCATCCGCCACTTGCCGTGGACGGCCCAACAAGATACATTGCGCCTTCGGGTGTTTATCTAGACAGGAGTTCCTTTTGCTCGCCATATTACAAGCCGCCGGTTGGCCTATCTGGTTGTTGTTGGTCGCATCGATCGTCGCGACCGCGCTGATCATCGAACGCTTGCTCTATCTGCGCCGCAGCAAGATCCTGCCGAAAAAGCTGCTCGATGAGGTGGTGCAGGTCTACCGTGGCGGCAATATCACGGCGGACGTCATCGACAAGCTGGAGAAAAGTTCGCCGCTGGGCGTGGTGCTGTCGGCCGCGCTGCGCAACATCGATTCGCCGCGCGAGGTGATGAAGGAATCCATCGAGGAGGCCGGCAGCGGCGTCGCGCACACGCTGGAGCGCTTCCTGACCACGCTGGGCACCATCGCGACGCTGGCGCCGCTGATGGGCTTGTTCGGCACGGTGGTCGGCATGATCGAGATTTTCGGCGCGCAGAACGCCACCGGTTCCAATCCGGCGCAGCTGGCGCACGGTATTTCGGTGGCCTTGTACAACACCGGCTTCGGTCTGGCGATCGCGATGCCGACGCTGGTCTTCTATCGCCACTTCCGCGCGCTGGTGGACAGCTTCATCATCGAGATGGAGCAGCAGGCGGTGAAGTTTGTCGATGTCGTGCACTGCAAGCGCAAGTAAGGACGACGCATGAACTTCCGCAAAGGCCGGCATCGCGAAGACCCCGAGATCAACCTGATCCCGTTTATCGACGTGCTGCTGGTGATCCTGATCTTCCTGATGGTGACCACCACCTACAGCAAGTTCACCGAACTGCAGATCACGCTGCCGACCGCCGACGCGCAGAAGGCGGCCGACAAGCCGTTCGAGCTGGACGTGACGGTGGACGCCAAGGGCAACTACACGATCAACGGCGAGCCGGTATCGTTCCATGACGTGGCCGGCTTCGCGCAGGCCATGAAGAACGCCGCCGACAAGGGCGGCGCGGCCGGCAAGTCGCCGGTGGTGATCGTCAACGCCGACCAGTTCGCGATGCACCAGATGGTCATCAACGTGATGGAAGCGGCGCGCATCGCCGGCTACGAAAAGCTGACCTTCGCCGCGCAGACCAGTGGCGCGTCAAAGTAATCGCAGTCCGCGTGTCCACATCCACTCCCTCCAAAGCGTCGGCGCTTGAAACCACGCTGACGCGCAACTGGCTGCGGCGCGGCCCGCTCGCTTGCGTCTTGTGGCCGGTGTCGCTGCTGTTCCGCGCGCTCAGCGGCCTGCGCGCGGCCCTGTTCCGCGCCGGCCTGCTGAAGTCCTCGCGGCTGCCGGTGCCGGTTGTGGTGGTGGGGAATATCTACATCGGCGGCACCGGCAAGACGCCGCTGACCATCTGGCTGGTGCAAGCGCTGCAGGCGGCCGGCATGCGGCCGGGCGTGATCTCGCGCGGCCACGGCAGCGATGGCGGCCAAGCGCGCGAGGTGGGCGCCGCATCCACGCCGGCGCAGGTCGGCGACGAGCCGCTGCTGATCAAACAGCGCACCGGCTGTCCGGTGCTGGTCGGCCGCGACCGCGCCGCCACCGGCCGCGCGCTGCTGGCCGCCCATCCCGAGGTGGACATCCTGCTGACCGACGACGGCCTGCAGCACTACGCCCTGCAGCGCGACGTGGAGATCATCCTGTTCGACGGACGCGGCGCCGGCAACGGCTGGCTGCTGCCGGCCGGCCCGCTGCGCGAGCCGGTATCGCGCCGGCGCGACTTCACCGTCATCAACACGCCGGTGCTGACCGACGAACTGGCGCGCTCGGTCGGCGCGGGCGGCGCCGCGCCTGTCCAGATGACGCTGGCCGGCGCGCACGCCGAGCAGCTGCGCGACCGCGGCCAGCGCCGCGCGCTCACCGAACTGGCCGAGGCCAGCAACGGCGCCGGCCTGCGCGTGGCCGCCGCCGCCGGCATCGGCAACCCGGCGCGCTTCTTCGGCATGCTCAAGGCCGCCGGCCTGCGGATCACGGAACTGCCTTTGCCCGACCATCACGACTTCCAGGACCGCCCGTTTGCCGCGCTCGATGCGGACCTGATCTTGATGACCGAGAAGGATGCAGTAAAATGTGCGCAAATTGAAGAACTCAGAGACGACCCGCGACTATGGGTCGTCCCGGTGACGGCGCACCTCGACGGCGCGCTGGCCGAACAAATTGTGGAGAAATGTCGTGGACGCTCGATTGCTTGATATCCTGGTATGCCCGGTCTGCAAAGGCCCCCTGGAGTACGATAAAAAAGCCCAGGAAATGATTTGCAAGGGCGACCGCCTGGCCTTCCCTATCCGCGACGGCATCCCCATCATGTGGGCCGACGAGGCGCGCACGCTGCAGGACAAGGCGGACTAGCCGGTGTCCTTCATCGTCATCATCCCGGCCCGCCTGGCCTCGACCCGCCTGCCGAACAAGCCGCTGGCCGACCTGGGCGGCAAGCCCATGGTGGTGCGCGTGGCCGAGCGCGCGCAGCAGGCCGGCGCCGCCCGCATCATCGTCGCCACCGACCACGAGGACATCCGCGCCGCCTGCGTACAGCACGGCGTGGAAGTGTGCATGACCCGCGCCGACCATCCGTCCGGCACCGACCGCATCGCGGAGGTGGCGCGCGCGCTGAACCTGCCGGCCGACGCCGTGGTCGTCAACCTGCAGGGCGACGAGCCGCTGATCGACCCGGCGCTGCTGCAGGCGGCCGCCGCGCGCATCGGCGCCGACGTGCCCATGTCCACCTGCGCCCACCCTCTGCACGACGCCGCCGACGCCTTCAACCCGAACGTGGTCAAGGTGGTGCTGGACAAGGCCGGCCGGGCACTCTATTTTTCGCGCGCGACCATACCCTGGAACCGCGACGCCTTTGCGCAGTCTAAATCCACGCTGCCGGACGGTTACGTACCGCTCCGCCACATCGGACTGTACGCCTACCGCAACGACTTCCTGCAAGCCTATCCGGCGCTGGAAGTGTCGCCGCTGGAATCGATCGAAGCGCTGGAGCAGTTGCGCGTGCTGTGGCACGGCTATCCCATCGCGGTCCACGTGACCGACTCGGCCCCGGCGGCCGGGGTGGATACGCCGGAAGACCTGGCCCGCGTCCGACAGTTCTATTGATTTGTATCAAACAACCCGTCAGCCAGCAGTCAGTAACAACTGATATAACGAAGACAACGGTGCGATATTCATACGGAATATCTCTCCGCACCCCGGTTTCGCCAGCTAAGAACGGTTCAAACCGTCACAAATTGGCGTTGAGACGAAGTTTTGTGGTAAGTTTCGTACGATCCAATACCAACTAACCCACATCCATATCTGTTTTAGGAATTTTTCATGCGTCTTATTCTTTTAGGAGCACCAGGAGCCGGCAAAGGCACCCAGGCTAATTTCATCAAGGAAAAATATAACATTCCGCAAATCTCGACCGGCGACATGCTGCGCGCCGCGATCAAGGCGGGCACGGAAATGGGCCTGGCCGCCAAGAAGGTGATGGATGCGGGTGGTTTGGTATCGGATGACATCATTATCGGCCTGGTCAAGGACCGTCTGGCCGAGCCGGACTGCGCCAACGGCTATCTGTTCGACGGCTTCCCGCGCACCATCGCGCAAGCGGATGCGATGAAGGACAGCGGCGTGGCGGTCGACTACGTGCTGGAAATCGACGTGCCGGACGACTCGATCATCGAGCGCATGGACGGCCGCCGCAGCCATCCGGCCTCGGGCCGCGTGTACCACGTCAAGTTCAACCCGCCCAAGGTCGAAGGCAAGGACGACGTCACCGGCGAAGCGCTGGTGCAGCGCGACGACGACAAGGCCGAAACCGTCAAGAAGCGCCTGGACGTCTACCATAACCAGACCGAAGTGCTGCTGAGCTACTACAACAACTGGGCACAATCGGGCCAGCCAGGCGCGCCGAAATATCGCCGCATCGCCGGCGTCGGTCCCGTCGAGCAAATTCGCGACAGCGCGTTTGCCGCGCTGGCGGAATAAGCGTTAAAGTAGAGCGGACCGAGTGTCCGCTTTTTTTGCGCCTGAAATCGGCTGGATGCCATCCCGTTTTATGAAGTGTTGCAGTTCGCAGGTTTAGTTGGCTGCGCTTGCCTACCCGGCGGGCGTTGGTTTTCTGAAGTGTGGGTTTGTAGGCTCGATCAATAAAAATAAGGGGACACTATGGCAGCTAGTCTTTGGTTTGCAGTTGCGTGCGGCGTTATCGCCGTGATTTACGGTTTATGGTCTCGAAGCTGGATTCTGCGCCAGGACGCGGGCAACGCCCGCATGCAGGAAATCGCACTGGCCATCCAGCAGGGCGCCGCCGCCTATCTGGCGCGCCAGTACCGCACCATCGCGATCGTCGGCGTGGTGCTGCTCATCCTCATTGCCGCCTTGCTCGACATGAAGACCGCCGTCGGCTTCCTGATCGGCGCGGTGCTGTCCGGCGCCTGCGGCTTCATCGGCATGAACGTCTCGGTGCGCGCCAACGTGCGCACGGCGCAGGCGGCCACCAAGGGCATGAACGAGGCGCTCGACGTCGCCTTCAAGGGCGGCGCGATCACCGGCATGCTGGTGGTCGGCCTGGGCCTGCTGGGCGTGGTGCTGTTCTATATGTTCCTGACGGGGATGGCGCCGGGCGCGCCGAATCCGCCGCTCAATCCGCACGATGTGATCAAGCCGCTGATCGGCCTGGCCTTCGGCGCCTCGCTCATTTCCATCTTCGCCCGTCTGGGCGGCGGCATCTTCACCAAGGGCGCGGACGTGGGCGCCGACCTGGTGGGCAAGGTGGAGGCCGGCATCCCCGAGGACGATCCGCGCAATCCGGCGGTGATCGCCGATAACGTCGGCGACAACGTCGGCGATTGCGCCGGCATGGCGGCCGACCTGTTCGAAACCTATGTGGTGACCTTGATCGCCACCATGCTGCTGGGCGCCTTGCTGATCACGTCGGCGCCGACCTCGGCCATCGTCTATCCGCTGCTGCTGGGCGCGGTGTCCATCATCGCGTCCATCATCGGCTGCTCGATGGTCAAGGCCAAGCCGGGCAAGAAGATCATGTCGGCGCTGTACACCGGGCTGTGGTGGGCGGCCGGCCTGTCGCTGGTCGGCTTCGCCGTCGTCACCTGGCAGATCTGGCCGGACGAGGCCATGCGCATGAAGATGATGGGCTGCACCGTGGTCGGCATCGTGCTGACCGGGCTGATGGTCTACATCACCGAGTACTACACCGGCACCGATTTCGCGCCGGTCAAGCATATCGCCGAAGCGTCGACCACCGGCCACGGCACCAACATCATCGCCGGCCTGGGCGTGTCGATGAAGTCCACCGCCTATCCGGTGCTGGCGGTGTGCGCGGCGATCCTGGTGTCGTACCAGCTGGGCCAGCTGTACGGCGTGGCGATCGCGGCGACCGCGATGCTGTCGATGGCCGGCATCGTCGTGGCGCTGGACGCCTACGGCCCGATCACCGACAACGCCGGCGGCATCGCAGAAATGTCCGGCATGCCGGAATCGGTGCGCGCCATCACCGATCCGCTGGACGCGGTGGGCAACACCACCAAGGCCGTCACCAAGGGCTATGCGATCGGCTCGGCCGGCCTGGCCGCGCTGGTGCTGTTCGCCGACTACACGCACGCGCTGGAATCGACCGGCAAGAGCATCACCTTCGACCTGTCGAACCCGATGGTGATCGTCGGCCTGATCATCGGCGGCCTGATCCCCTACCTGTTCGGCGCGATGGCGATGGAGGCGGTGGGCCGCGCGGCCGGCGCCGTGGTGGTGGAGGTGCGCCGCCAGTTCCGCGACATCAAGGGCATCATGGACGGCACCGGCAAGCCGGAGTACGACAAGGCGGTCGACATGCTGACCGCGTCGGCGATCAAGGAAATGATCATCCCGTCGCTGCTGCCGGTGGTGGTGCCTATCATCGTCGGCATGCTGCTGGGAGCGGCCGCGCTGGGCGGCATGCTGATGGGGACCATCGTCACCGGCCTGTTCGTGGCGATCTCGATGACCACCGGCGGCGGCGCCTGGGACAACGCCAAGAAATACATCGAGGACGGCCACTTCGGCGGCAAGGGTTCGGACGCCCACAAGGCGGCCGTGACCGGCGACACCGTGGGCGACCCGTACAAGGACACGGCCGGCCCGGCGGTCAATCCGCTGATCAAGATCATCAACATCGTGGCCTTGCTGCTGGTGCCGCTGCTGCCGGCTTCCGGTTGGCTGGCGGTGTCGGCGCCGGCGCCGGTCTCGGCGATCACCGCGCCTGCGCCCACCATGATGGTGGCGCCGGGCGCGGGCATGATGAAGCCGGCCGACGCGCCGCCGCCACCGCCGGCATCGGCGCCGCTGGCCGAAGGCGCGCAGCCGGGGCAGGGCGCGCCGGCCGCGCCGGCCGATCAGCCACCGCCAGGCAAGTAAGCGTTACCAATTGTTTCAGGCGCTTCCCTCTGGTGCTACACCTGCTAATAATGAAAGGTGTAGCACTACGCGAGGTGAAGCCATGAACCTGTTAAAACCGGCGCTGCTGTCGGTCTTCCTGCTGGGAGCGCTGACCTGCCCGTATGCCTGGGGGCAGGGCCATGGGCATGGAGGCGGCGGACATGGCCATTTCCATGGCGGCTGGGGCCACGGCTATCATCACGGGCACGCTTACGTGCGCGGCGGCCTGTTCATCGGTGCGCCGCTGTACTGGCCGCGCTACGGCTACTACGGTCCCTACTACGACGGCTACTACTACCCGCCCGGCTACTACGCCGATGCGCCGCTGTACCTGCCGCCGCCCGACGCGGGCCTGTCGTCGCGGCGCTTGTACTACTGCGACCAACCGCGCGGCTACTATCCCAACGTCACCGCCTGCCTGCTGCCGTGGCGCGTGCTGACGGCCACCGTGGTGCCGCCGCCATGACGCTGCGCACCGCGCTCTGCCTGATGCTGGCGCTGCCCGGTGCGCTGGCCGGCGCCCAAGCGCCGGGCGCGGCCCAAGCATCAGCATCAGCCTCCGCCAGCGCCGAGCTGCGCGAATACGCCAAGCTGCCGGTTTGCACGCTGAGTGCGGACGGTCTGCGGCTGGCCGTCGAACCCTGCCGCACCGCGCCGGCCCGCAAGCCGATGCCGCGCCGGCCCGTCCCGCAAATCATCCAGCGCACGCCGGCCGTCAAGCAGGCGCCGCAGGTAGCGATGCCCGCCGCGCCGCCATCGCCATCGCTGCAAACCTTGCTCAATCCTCCCAACGCACCGAAGGCCCTGAACAACTGCGGCCCCACCGGCTGCAACGACGCCAACGGCGCCCACCTCAACAACGCCGGTCCCGGCACCGTCATCTCCCCCTCGGGCAAACTCTGCAATCGCAACGGCGTCTGGCTGCAGTGCTGATTGCCTGCGCCACGTTGGTTGTTGTATTTGAAATGCATTTATGACAATATTCGTGTCTGGCTGTTTAAAACCACATCACGGATGAATTGATGCAATTATCTAACTACCTCTTCTTTACTACGAATTGCGAGCAAGCCTTGGAGTTCTATACCCGCTGCGGCCTGGGCAAAATCACCGATGTGCTGCGGTTCGGGTTGGACGGGATGCCGGTTCCAAACGAAGCCATGCGGGGGAAAATCATGCACGCCAGATTCGAGGGGCCGGGTGTTCTGTTCTTTGCCTCCGACAATGTCGATGCGGAGCCGATGCGAGGATCGGCCCACATCATGCAGATGAATGACCGGCAGTTGACGAAGCAGATTTTTGAAAAACTGGCAGATGGAGGCGTGGTCACCACACCGCTGGCGATGCAGATATGGGGCGATTACTACGGCAAATTGACCGACCGCTTTGGCGTGCAGTGGATGCTGAACTGTGCGGGCTGAAGAACGCCTGTCAAGCGCACGCTGCCGCACGGCGCGCCGGGATTTTTGACGACATCCAGTTTCCGATCCGGTTAAGGCCACGGCGGCGAAGCGCGCCCCGTGTACAAGCGGGCGTTTGCCGACCAATTGGCGTTTGACACAGGCCAACCATCGGCCGGTTGACGAAGCAGGTGCGCAGCAGGAGTTTTGCTGAACTAATAGGCGACGTCTTCCAGCCGGTAGCGGAATTTTCGGCGCTCCGGCAAGTCCCAGCCGGGCTCTCGGTCGGTGTTGCGCGCTGGGGCGGTGGCCGCCGGCGCCGCCTGTGGTGCGGGTGATGCTGGCGCTGACGCAGCAGGCAATGGGGGGACTGCGGCAGGGACGGGGACCAGGGCGTGGCCGTTGTGGATGATCTGGTCGCCTTCGACGCGCGCGTAGTTGTTTTCGCCGTAGCTCCATGTTTTCAACACGGTGCCTTCGGGGAGGAACAGGGATTTCCATTGGTAGCCGTGCAGGCCAGACAGGTCCGCGCCCGGCTCGAACTTGGCTGGGTCCGACAGCCAGCATTCGATGGCCTGGGTCATGGCCTCCGACAGGTCTTGCGAGCCGCCACGGCGGCGCAATTTCTCGATCAGCTTGAGCAGGGTATCGGTGGGCAGTTTCACGCTCATTGTGGTATTCATTCGATTTTCTCCCCCTATTTTCTTCGGCTTTCCCATATTTAGACCGGGAAGTCCGGAAATAGTTCAAAGCTTGAAAAAATCGAAGAAAATCGAACAGGAAATCGAAGGTTTGCTAGAAGGACGCAGGAAGCCCACCCCCTATGCATACTCCTTGCGGGCATTGGAAATCAGGCGCTCGCGGTTGCGCGGCGCGACACGATTTTTGACGATATCCAGTTTCCGGCGCGGTGCAGGCCTGCGGCCACCGCGACGATGACCGTGACCGAAACAGACAGGTCCAGCAGGGCGTTGTGGCTGGGGTGCAAAAACAGATAGCTGTGAATCAGGAAAATTTCGAGGAGATAATCTTCGAGGCGTGCCAGCCGTGAAAGACCGCGCCAATTGAAGCGGGTGGCGTTGGCCAGCCAGATGGTGCAGGCGATACTCGTCATGGCGATGAGGCTTGTATTGGCGCCCTGGAGCCCGGTGCGGTGCGCCACAAACAGGCCGGTGCCCCCGAGCGCGGCGCTGGCGGCCACCGGCCAGGCGCGCAGCGTCGGCCCTTGCATGCCGTACGCCACGCCGAGGATAAAACCCAGCGACGTCAGCCAAAGCTCATGGCCGATATCGGAGTGCTCTTCAATGTAAATCGCCATGGCGGTTGAAACCGCCGCGGCCACCGCCGCGCGCTGTTTCGACCGGCAAAGCTTCGCAAGCAGGGGATACGCCGCATAAAACACCAGCAACAGCGTGAAGAACCACAGGCCCGCGCCCAGCCCGCTGCGGTTGCGCACGCCCATCCAGTTCAGCAGGCCCGACAGCCCGAAAAAATGCACCAGCGTGTGCCAGTGAAACAGCGTCCCGCCACGGAACGCGACCATGATGGCCAGGAATCCCAGGATGAGCCAGTAGCGTACGGCCAGCCGCTCCAGCTTGTTTCCCCAAAAACGCCGGATGTCGAGCTTGGGCCCGTATCGCCGCGCCGTGAAGTAGCCCGACGAAAACGCGAACACAAACAGCCCGACCGTCACCGGTATCCACAAAATCGATGGCGAAAACCAATGGCCGGCGAGCACGGTGAAGATCGCGGCCACCTTGGCGATGGAAAAATTGAGGCTGATCCTGGCGTCCATGGCTCCTCCGCAGTCGGACGCAAACGGTAGCATGGCGGGCCGGGCGTCACTTTGCGCTTTTTCCTCAACCCCGATGAAAAATTCGCTACAATTGCGATGTGACGTTAACGTAAACGTCAAATAAAAACAGATAGGGACACACATGCAAATTCAGAACAACGTATTCATCGTCACCGGCGGCGCGTCCGGCCTGGGCGCCGCCACCGCGCGCATGCTGGTGGAGCAGGGCGGCAAGGTCGTGCTGGCCGACGTGCAGGTCGAGCCGGGCGAGGCGCTGGCCGCCGAGCTCAAGGCCGTCTTCGTCAAGTGCGACGTCACCTCGGAAGCGGACGGCAAGGCCGTGGTCGACGCCGCCCTCGCGCTGGGCACGCTGCGCGGCCTGGTCAACTGCGCCGGCGTGGCGCCGGCCGTCAAGACCGTCGGCAAGGACGGCCCGCACCCGCTGGACGTGTTCCAGCGCACCGTCAACATCAACCTGGTGGGCACCTTCAACATGGCGCGCCTGGCCGCCGACGCCATGGGCAAGACCGCCGCCACCGACAGCGGCGAACGCGGCGTGATCATCAACACCGCCTCGGTCGCGGCCTTCGACGGCCAGATCGGCCAGGCCGCCTACGCCGCCTCCAAGGCCGCCGTGGCCGGCCTGACCCTGCCGATGGCGCGCGACCTGTCGCGCAGCGCCATCCGCGTGATGACCATCGCCCCCGGCATCTTCGAAACCCCGATGTTGATGGGCATGCCGGAAGAAGTGCGCACCGCGCTGGGCAATATGGTGCCGTTCCCGCCGCGCCTGGGCCGTCCGGACGAATACGCCCACCTGGCCAGGACCATCATCGAGAACACCATGCTCAACGGCGAGACCATCCGCCTGGACGGCGCCATCCGCATGCAGCCGAAGTAAGCGGCGCGTAAACGATTTACTCGATTTCGTGTAGGATGCCAGAGTGATCGGGCGCGCGGCCCTGGCCGCGCGCCTCTTATTTTGGAGAGTCCATGTTCCGCAAGATTCGTATCGAGCCTTTGGCGCTGAGCCTCGCGCTGTCCCTTCCGCTGCTGGCCGCGCTGCCCGCGCCGGCCTATGCACAACGCACCGGCGCCGACGTGGCGCCCGAAATCGCCACCGGCTACGCCGAAAAGGCCGGCAAGTCCGCGCAAAAATTCATGGTGGCGGCGGCCAATCCGCTGGCCACCCAGGCCGGCTACCAGATGCTCAAGCAGGGCGGCGCCGCGATCGACGCGGCCATCGCCACCCAGCTGGTGCTCACGCTGGTCGAGCCGCAATCGTCGGGCATCGGCGGCGGCTCCTTCCTGCTGTACTCCGACGGCAAGCGCGTGCAATCCTACGACGGCCGCGAAACCGCGCCCGCCGCGGCGGACGAACATCTGTTCCAGGACCAGGACGGCAAACCGGTTTCGCGCGAGACCGGCGTGATCGGCGGCCGCTCGGTCGGCGCGCCCGGCGTGCTGCGCATGCTGGAGCTGGCGCACAGGGAGCACGGCAAGCTGCCGTGGAAGGCGCTGTTCGCGCCGGCCATCAAGCTGGCCGAAGACGGCTTCCATGTCAGTCCGCGCCTGAACGCGCTGCTCAACTACGACCGCTATCTGGCGCGCGACCCGGTCGCCAAGGCCTACTTCTTCGGCGAGGACGGCAAACCGCGCCCGGTCGGCTACCTGCTGAAGAACCCCGAACTGGCGCGCACCCTGCGCGAAATCGCCGACGGCGGCGCCGACGCCTTCTACCAGGGGCGCATCGCCCGCGACATCGCCGCCAAGGTGGCCGGCCATCCGACCAATCCCGGCAAGCTGACCGCCGCCGACATCGCCGGCTACCAGGCCAGGGAACGCACGCCAATCTGCAGCGACTACAAGGCGTGGACCGTGTGCGGCGCGCCGCCGCCGTCGTCGGGCGGCATCGCCATCGCGCAGATGCTGGGCATCCTGGAAGTGAAGGACATCAGCCCGTACAAGCCGGTCAACGGCATGCTGACGGCCGAGGGCATCCACCTGTTCACCGAGGCCGGACGCCTGGCCTACGCCGACCGCAACCGCTACGTCGCCGACACCGACTTCGTGCCGCTGCCCGGCAAGGGCGTGGCCGCGCTGCTGGACAAGGGCTACCTGAAGCAGCGCGCCGCGCTGATCGGCGAGCACTCCATGGGCCGCGCCAACTACGGCACGCCGGCCTCGATGCAGGTCGCCTGGGGCGCCGACACCGCCATCGACAAGCCATCCACCTCGCACCTGGTGGCGGTGGACGCCTACGGCGGCGGCCTGTCGATGACCACCTCGGTGGAAGACGCCTTCGGCGCGCGCCAGATGGTCGACGGCTTCATGCTGAACAACCAGCTGACCGACTTCTCCTTCGATGCGCAGGACGAAAACGGCCCGATCGCCAACCGCGTGCAGGCCGGCAAACGCCCGCGCAGCGCCATGTCGCCGACGCTGGTGTTCGACAAGGGCACGCACAAGCTGGTGCTGGCCACCGGCTCGCCGGGCGGCTCGACCATCATCAACTACGTGGCCAAGGTGCTGGTCGGCACGCTGGACTGGAAGCTCGACGTGCAGCAGGCCATCAGCCTGCCCAACTTCGGCAGCCGCAACGGCCCCACCGAACTGGAAGCGGGCCGCGTGGCGCCGGCGGTGATCGAGCAGCTCAAGGCGCGCGGCCACCAGGTGCGCGAGTTCGAGCTCAACTCCGGTCTGCAGGGCATCCAGCGGCGCGCGGCCGGCGGCAAGGAGCAGTGGTTCGGCGGCGCCGATCCCCGCCGCGAAGGTGTCGTATTAGGCGACTAAAGCCGTCAAACGCTCCCCAAATCCGGCATACCCTGCTAATCTTGTCGCATGGGAATTCAAAAGAAAACAGGCTTGATCCTGACGGGCGGCGGCGCCCGCGCCGCCTACCAGGTCGGCGTGCTGCAGGCGATCTCGGAGATACTGTGGGAAGCGGGCTGGCCGCCCGCGCGCAATCCGTTCGACATCATCTGCGGCACCTCGGCCGGCGCCATCAACGCCACCGCGCTGGCCTGCCGCGCCGATAACTTCGGCGAGGGCGTGCAAAAGCTGCTCGACGTCTGGCAGAACATCGAAGTGGGCCAGGTCTACCGCGCCGATTCGCTGGGCGTGATCCGCTCCGGCGCGCGCTGGCTGTCGTTGCTGTCGTTCGGCTGGCTGCTGCGCAAATGGCGCGCCGCGCCGCCCAACTCGCTGCTGGACAATACCCCGCTGGTCGGCCTGCTGCACCGCATGCTCGACTTGCCGCGCCTGGACTCGGTGCTGTCCGAGGGGCTGCTGCACGCGCTGGCCGTCACCGCCTCGTCCTACACCGCCGGCAACCACATGACGTTTTACCAGACCGCCGCCGACATCGCGCCGTGGATACGCATGCAGCGCGTGGCCCTGCAGGACCAGATCGGCGTCGAGCATCTGCTGGCGTCGTCGGCGATCCCGTTCATCTTCCCGGCCACGCCGCTGTACATGGGCGGCCACCGCGAATACTGCGGCGACGGTTCGATGCGCCAGCTGGCGCCGATCTCGCCGGCCATCCACCTGGGCGCCAGCAAGGTGCTGGTGGTCGGGGCGGGGCGCCTGACCGAGCCGGCCCGCAGCGCCGCCGAGAAGAGCGCGGCGCGCTACCCCAGCCTGGCGCAGATCGCCGGCCACGCGCTGTCGTCGATCTTCCTCGACAGCCTGGCGGTGGACATCGAGCGGCTGGAGCGCATCAACAAGACGCTCTCCATGCTGCCGCCGGAGCTGCTGGAGAAGACGCCGCTCAAGCCGGTGCAGCTGCTGGTGATCGCGCCGTCCGAGCGGCTCGACGACATCGCCAGCCGCCACATCGCCAGTTTGCCGGCGCCGATACGCACCATGCTGTCCGGGATAGGCGCCACCGAAACCCGCGGCGCCGCACTTGCGTCGTACCTATTGTTCGAATCGACATATACTTGCGAGTTGATCCGCCTCGGACAGCGCGACACGCAAGCGCGCAA
Source organism: Duganella sp. GW821-FHT01E12 (assembly GCF_059422325.1). Classification (NCBI taxonomy): domain Bacteria; kingdom Pseudomonadati; phylum Pseudomonadota; class Betaproteobacteria; order Burkholderiales; family Oxalobacteraceae; genus Duganella; species Duganella sp. GW821-FHT01E12. The sequence continues at coordinate 19,029 of NZ_JBWKWR010000015.1, forward strand.
GGACGATGTGCTGGCCTTCTTCGAATCCTGAATTTTGCGCATGGATAGCTGACCCACGGGACTTTTCTTGCAGTTTTTGATACGCCTCTGCCGCCGTTTGCTGCTGCCCGCCCTGCTGTTGTGGGGCCTGGGCGCGGCCGCCGCATGGGCCGGCGCGCCGCCGCGCACGCTGCGCTTCGAGCAGCTCAGCGTCGAACACGGGCTGGCGCAGGAATCGGTGCTGGCCATCGCCCAGGACAAGCAGGGCTTCGTCTGGCTGGGCACCCAGGCCGGCCTGACCCGCTTCGACGGCTACCGCACCGTCACCTACAAGAGCGCCGTGTCCGATCCGCACAGCCTGGCCGACAACTGGGTGCGCGTGCTGCACCTGGACCGTTCCGGCCAGCTGTGGGTGGGCACCGACGGCGGCCTGGATCGCTACGACCCCGCCACCAAGACCTTCATCCACTTCCTGCCGCACGAATCGGCGCAGCGCGGCAACGGCAACCGCCACGTGCGCGCCATCGCCGACGATGGCCTGGGCGGCCTGTGGCTGGCCAGCGCCGACGGCCTGCACCACTTCGACCCGGCCAGCAAGCGCTTCACCAGCTGGCACCACGACCCGGCCGATGCCGGCAGCCTGGCCAACGACCAGGTCAACGCGCTGGCGCGCGACGCCGCCGGCCGCCTGTGGGTGGCCACCGCCACCGGCCTCGATATGCTGGCGCCGGGCGAGTCGCGCTTCCAGCACTTCACCATAGACGCCCACGGCGACAGCAAATTCAACGCCGTGCTGGCGCTGCAGGTCGACAGCGCGCAGACGCTGTGGGTGGGCACGCTGGGCGGCCTGGAACAATGGCGCCTGCTGGGCAAGGAGCCGCAGCGCCGCCGCCTCGGCGCGCGCGAGGGCATGAAGCCGGGCATGAGCGTCACCACGCTGTATGTCGATGCCGAGACCAACGTCTGGGTCGGCACCCAGGCCGACGGCCTGCTGCGCTGGCTGCCGGCGGAGAACCGGCTGGTGCAGTATCTGCATCAATTCAGCGATAGCCACAGCGTGGCGGACAACCAGATCTCGGCGCTGTTCCGCGACCGCGTCGGCACCTTCTGGGTCGGCACCTGGAACGACGGCGCCAGCCGGGTCGATCTTGGCAGCGGCGGCTTCGCCCGCATCGTGCGCCAGGCCGACATCCCCAACACCCTGTCGGACAACAAGGTGCGCGCCATCGTGGCCGAGGCGCGCGGCCTGCTGTGGCTGGGCAGCAGCGGCGGCCTGAATCTGTACGACCCGGTCAGCGGCGAGGGCAAGGTGTGGCGCCACGATCCGCTGCGCGCCAACAGCTTGAGCGACGACCAGGTCACCGCGCTGTGGCGCGAGAAGAACGGCAATCTGTGGATAGGCGGGCGGGCCGGCGTCAACCACCTGGACGTGGCGAGCGGCGCGATCAAGGCGCTGTCCTTCGTGCGCGGCGATCCGGCCAGCGACACCATCCGCAACATCGTCGGCGACCGCGGCGGCATACTGTGGATCGCCTCGCGCGGCGGCCTGCACCGGCTCGACCCGCAGACCATGGAGGTGCGCACCTTCCGCCACGACCCGTCCGACATGAGCAGCCTGGCCGACAACGTGGTGCGGCCTATCCTGGAGGACCGCAAGGGCCAGCTGTGGGTGGGCACCTTCAACGGCCTCGATCTGCTGGACCGCAAGAGCGGCAAGTTCCGCCACTTCCGGCGCGACCCGGCCGACCCGTTCAGCCTCAGTCACGACGAGGTGCACTACCTGTACGAGGATGGACGCGGCACCATCTGGGTCGGCACGGCGGCGGGCCTGAACAAGATGGAGGTGGCGGCCGACGGCGCCATCCGCTTCCGCCGCTACCTGCGCAAGGACGGCATCGCCGACGACGCCATCGCCTCCATCCTGCCGGACGACGCGGGCAATCTCTGGTTGAGCACCAACAGCGGCCTGTCGCGCCTGAACACCGAGACGGGGCTGGTGCGCAACTACGGCGGCGCCGACGGCACCATCGAAGGCGCCTACTTCGACGGCGCCGCGCTGCGCACGCCGGACGGCACGCTGTACTTCGGCGGCTTCAACGGCATCACCGCGTTCGCGCCGCCGGAGGTGCGCGAGAACAGCGTGGCGCCGACCGTCGCCATCACCGACTTCCAGATCTTTAACAAGTCGCTCAAGCCGGGGCAGGGCGAGCATCCCGACGTGCTGAAGGTGGCGATCGAGCACACCAGCGCGCTCACGCTGCTCGAAGACGATTCCGTGTTCTCGCTGGAGTTCGCGGCGCTGCACTACGCCGCGCCGCAGCGCAACCGCTTCGCCTACCAGCTGCAGGGCTTCGACGAGGACTGGGTGGTCACCGATTCCACCAAGCGCTTCGCCACCTACACCAACCTCGATCCGGGCCAGTACACCTTCCGCGTCAAGGCCGCCAACAAGGACGGCATCTGGAACGACAACGCCGCCACGCTGGAGATCACCATCCTGCCGCCGTTCTGGAAGACCTGGTGGTTCCGCGGCCTGTTCGGCCTGGCGCTGGCAGGCGCCGCCTGGGCCGCCTACCACGCGCGCGTGCGCAGCCTGCACCACCAGCAGCAGCGGCTGGAGGAGCTGGTCGGTTCGCGCACGGCGGAAGTCGAACAAAAGAACCTGCTGCTGCAACAGCAGAAGCGCGAACTGGAACAGCGCCGCCTGGAGGCCGAGGCCCAGCGCGCCGAGGCCGAGCAGCGCCGCGTCGACACCGAGCGCCAGAAGGTGGAGGTCGAGCGGCAGAAGGAGAACGTCGAACAGGCGCACCGCAACATCTCGGTGCTGAGCGAACTGGGTCGCGAGATGAGCGCCACGCTGGACATGGAGACCTCCATGCGCACGCTGTACCGCCACGTGCACCACCTGATGGACGCGCAGATCTTCGGCATCGGCTTCGTGCGCGAGGACGAGGGCGTGATCGACTTCCCCTTCGCCATCGACGCCGGCGTGCGCACCTTGGCCTACCAGCGCCGCCTGGACCAGCCCAACCAGCTGGCGGTATGGTGCCTGACGCAGCGCAAGCCGGTGTTCATCAACGACTTCCAGGCCGAGTACCGCAACTACATGGACGAATCGGGCCTGGACACGCTGGTGGCCTGCGTGCGCGAGGACGGCGTGCCGGCCGCCGTGGCGCAGTCGATGATGTACGCGCCGCTGGTGGCCAACGACAAGGTGGTCGGCCTGCTGTGCGTGCAGAGCGTGGAAAAGAACCGCTACCAGCAGGTGCACATGGACATGCTGCAGACGCTGGCCTCGCACGCCGCCGCCGGCCTGGAAAACGCGCGCGCCTACCAGCAGCTGGAGGAAACGCTGCAGCAGCTGCGCCTGACCCAGGAACAGCTGCTGCAGCAGGAGCGCCAGGTGCGCCTGCACACCGAGGAGCTGGCGCTGGCCAACCGCGCCTTGCAGGAGAACGACGAACGCCTGCGCCTGGCCAAGCAAAAGGCGGAAGACGCCACGCGTCAGAAGTCCGAGTTCCTGGCCAATATGAGCCACGAGATGCGCACCCCGCTGGCCGGCGTGATCGGCATGCTGAGCTTCGCGCTGCGCGACAGCCGGCTGGCCGCCAGCACCCGCGAGCAGATCCTGCGCGGCCAGGCCAGCGCGCAGTCGCTGCTGTCGATCATCAACGACCTGCTGGACTTCTCGAAGATCGAGGCGGGCAAGCTGACCATCGAGAACATCGACTTCTCGCTGTCGGCGGCGGTCGAGAACGTGGTCAGCCTGTTCGAGGAGCAGGCCGCCGCGCACAGCGTGGAATTCAGCCTGGAGTTCGGCGACGGTTTGCCGCAGTTCGTGGTCGGCGATCCGACGCGGCTGCGCCAGGTGCTGGTCAACCTGGTCGGCAACGCCTTCAAGTTCACCGAGCACGGGTCGGTGCGCATGCGCGTCGAGCGCGTGCCGCAGGAGGACGACGCGCGCGCCCGCGCCGGCTACAAGGGTGCGCTCAACCGCATCCGCTTCAGCGTGGCCGACACCGGCATCGGCATCGAGGCCGCCGCGATCCCGCGCCTGTTCCAGCAGTTCGAGCAGGCCGACGCCTCCACCACGCGCCGCTACGGCGGCACCGGCCTGGGGCTGGCGATCTGCCGCCAGCTGGTCGAGCTGATGGGCGGCGGCATCAACGCCGTCAGCGCGCCGGGCGAGGGCAGCGTGTTCTCGTTCGAGCTGCCGCTGGCGAACGGCGTGCCGCCGCCGCTGGTGCCGCACGTGCCGCGCGAACCGCACAGCCACCAGCTCAAGGTGCTGTGCGCGGAGGACTTCCCGACCAACCAGATCATCATCCGCATGATGCTGGAAGACCTGGGCCACAAGGTCGATATCGCCGCCAACGGCGCGCTGGCCGTCAAGGCCTGCTCGCTCACGCGCTACGACCTGATCCTGATGGACGGCCGCATGCCGGAGATGGACGGCGCCAGCGCCACCCGCGTGATCCGCTCGGGCGGCACCGAGGCGGCGCCGGTGCGCGACCAGGAACTGATGATCATCGCGCTGACCGCCAACGCCAGCGAGGAGGACCGCAGCCGCTACCTGGCCTCCGGCATGGACGACTTCCTCACCAAGCCTATCGACGAGGACAAGCTGCACTTCCAATTGAGCCGCGCCATCGAACGCCAGCTGCAGCGGGGCTTCCAGCTGCCGCGCATGGAGCCGCGCCACAATCCGGCGCTCGGCACGCCGGAGCTGGACACGCTGTTCGGCGTGGCGCCCGCCTCCGAGGAGCCGGCCCGGCTGGCCCAGCACAGCGGCGGCGGCGACCTGAAACTGCGCCTGCGCAGCGCCTTCCACCAGGACGCGCCGCTGCGGCTGGCGGACCTGGAGCGCGCCGTGGTGCTGGCCGACGCCGACACCGCCAGCCGTCTGCTGCACGGCATGAAGGGCAGCGCCGGCTATCTGGAAGAGCAGGAATTGCAGGCGCTGTGCGGCGAACTGGAACTCGACGCCGACCATGGCAACTGGACGCGCATCGCCGAGGCCATGCCCCAGCTGCGCGCGCTGCTGGGGCGGGCCGGCGCGGCTAGCACTTTGTAAGCTGAGGTTATTCGCACAAATCCTGCGTCGTCCAGGACATCTTGCCCCTGTTTTTCATGTAATATCGTTGCTAAGTGCCGTACTGAGGTCACACTAAAGTAGTCGTTAAGGGCACAGGGAGTCTCATGAAAGTTTTGGTAGTCGACGACGACGTCGTCTCGCGCATGGTGTTGATGCACCTGATCGACAGCTGCGGCAAATTCGATATCGTCGAAGCGGAAGATGGCGCCGACGCCTGGCAGCAGCTGGAAGACGGCTTGCGTCCTGCGATCTGCTTCTGCGACCTGCGCATGCCGCGCCTGTCCGGCATGGAGCTGCTCCAGCGCGTGAAGGGGCATGCGGAACTCAACACCATGCCCTTCGTGCTGGTGACGTCCGCCAATGACCAGGATACCGTGCAAGAGGCGACCAATTCAGGCGCGGCCGGCTACATCGTCAAACCGTTCCAGGCCGAGCAGGTGCGCGTCCACCTGGTCAATTTCCTCGACCAGGCGGCCAGCGGCTACGACCACCATGCCGAAGATCCCGCCGACACCTTGCGCCGCTTGGGCATCAACGCGGAGCGCCTGCTGGTCTACCTGAGCGGATTCCAGAACCAGCTGACCGCGGCCAGCGGCGATTTGGAGGTCTTGCTGGGCAAGGGGCAGCAGCAGGAAGCGCAGGCGCGCATCGAGCGCCTGCACGCCGGCTGCGTCACGCTGGGGCTGGACGGCGCGGCCGCCGTGCTGAAGGACCTCGAACCCGGCAGCCTCGCCAACGAGGCCGTGCAGGCCGTGCTGGCCGACGTGGTGCGCGCCGTGATCCACCAATCGGGCTTGATACGGCAGGGCGCCGCCGCCTGAACGATAGCACTTGATGTTGAGATAGTTTAGGTTTAAAGTATCTTCTGCGTGAGCAGCGGATACCGAACGACCTCCAACTTCAGGGCGACCATGACCAGCATCTCCGTCTCCAACAACCACAGCGCGCATACCGACAGCTTCGCGCGCGAGCATTTGCCGCCGGCCGGACTGTGGCCCGAGCTGCGCTTCGACCTGCCGGAGCTGCAATATCCGCCGCGCCTCAATTGCGTGGCGGCGCTGTTCGACGGCGCGCTGGCCGGCGGTGCGGCCGGGCGCATCGCGATCCGCGGCGAACAACTCAGCTGGACTTACACCCGATTGATGGAGCAGGTCGACCGCATCGCCCATGTGCTGCGCGGCCCGCTGGGCCTGGAGGCGGGCAACCGGGTGCTGCTGCGCGGCGCGAACCATCCGATGATGGCGGCCTGCGTGCTGGCGGTGCTCAAAGCCGGCTGCATCGCCGTGCCCACCATGCCGCTGCTGCGCGCGCGCGAACTGGGCACCATCGCCGCCAAGGCCGAGATCAACGCCGTGCTGTGCGCGGACAGCCTGCGCGCAGAAATGGAGGCGGTGGACCTGCCCGCCGCCGTCAAGGCGAAGACGCTGTGCTTCGGCGCCGCCGACGCCGGGCTGGAGGCGCTGATGGCGCAGCAGCCGGCCAGCTTCGACGCGGTGGACACGGCGGCCGACGACGTGTGCCTGATCAGCTTCACCTCCGGCACCACCGGCATCCCGAAAGGGACCATGCATTTCCACCGCGACGTGATGGCGATCTGCGACTGCTTCCCGCGTTCGGTGCTGGGATCGCAGCCCGACGACATTTTCATCGGCACGCCGCCGCTGGCCTTTACCTTCGGCCTCGGTGGCCTGCTGCTGTTCCCGCTGCGGGTGGGCGCGACCGCCGTGCTGCTGGAAAAGCTGACGCCGGAAACGCTGCTGCAGGCGATAGAAAAATACCGGGCCACGGTCTGTTTCACCGCGCCCACCTTCTACCGGCAAATGGCGCCGCTGGCCGCCAGATACGACATCGCCAGCCTGCACAAATCCGTCTCCGCCGGCGAGGCGCTGCCGCTGGCCACGCGCGAGAGCTGGCGCCAGGCGACCGGGCTGGCGATGATAGACGGCATAGGCGCGACCGAGCTGCTGCACATCTTTATCTCCGCCTCGGGCGACCAGATACGGCCTGGCGCCACCGGCAAGCCGGTGCCGGGCTACCAGGCCTGCATCCTCGACTACGACGGCAATCCGGTCGGGCCGGGCGTGATCGGCAGGCTGGCCGTGAAGGGGCCGACCGGCTGCCGCTACCTGGCCGACGAGCGCCAGCGCGACTACGTGCTCAATGGCTGGAACCTCACCGGCGATGCCTACGAGATGGACGCCGACGGCTATTTCTACTACCGTTCGCGCACCGACGACATGATCATCTCGGCCGGCTACAACATCGCCGGCCCGGAGGTGGAGGACGCGCTGCTGCGCCATCCCGCCGTGGCCGAATGCGGCGTGATCGGACGGGCGGACGAGGAGCGCGGGCAGATCGTCGAGGCCCATGTGGTGCTCAAGCCGGGCCACGAGGCGTCGGCGGAAATGACGGCGCAGTTGCAGGAGTTCGTCAAAGGACAGATCGCGCCGTACAAGTATCCGCGCGCGATCCGCTACCTGACGGCGCTGCCGCGCACCGAAACCGGAAAGCTGCAGCGCTTCAAACTACGTACCGAATGAAGAGAACCGCATGAATATTGTTTGCATAGGCGGCGGCCCCGCCGGCCTGTATTTCAGCCTGCTGATGAGGAAGCAGGACCCGTCCCGCCAGATCACGGTGGTGGAGCGCAACCGTCCCTACGACACCTTCGGCTGGGGCGTGGTGTTCTCCGACCAGACGCTGGGCAACCTGATGAACGCCGACGAGCCGACCGCGCGCGCCATCCTGCAATCGTTCAACCACTGGGACGACATCGACGTCTTCTTCAAGGGCGAAAGGGTCACGTCCGGCGGCCACGGTTTCTGCGGCATCGGCCGCAAGCGCCTGCTCAACATCCTGCAGCAGCGCTGCGAGGAACTGGGCGTGTCGCTGGTGTTCGAGACCGAGGTGGCGGACGACCAGGAGATCGCCGCCCGCTACGGCGCCGACCTGGTGATCGCCTCCGACGGTTTGAACAGCCGCACCCGCACGCGCTACGCCGACAGCTACCAGCCGCAGATCGAAGCGCGCCAGTGCCGCTTCGTGTGGCTGGGCACGCGCAAGAAGTTCGACGCCTTCACCTTCGCCTTCAAACAGACGGAGCACGGCTGGTTCCAGGCCCACATCTACCAGTACGACGGCGACACATCGACCTTCATCGTCGAGACGCCGGAATCGGTGTGGCGCGCGGCGGGACTGGAGGACATGAGCGCCGAACAGTCCATCGCGTATTGCGAACAGCTGTTCGCGGACCGGCTGGACGGCCACGGATTGATGTCCAATTCGGCGCACCTGCGCGGCTCCGGCATGTGGATCAAGTTCCCGCGCATCGTCTGCGGCCAGTGGGTGCACTGGAACGCGGTTGGAGCCAAACGTGTGCCGGTGGTGCTGATGGGCGACGCCGCGCACTCCGCGCATTACTCGATCGGCTCCGGCACCAAGCTGGCGCTGGAGGACGCGATCGAACTGGCGCGCTGCTTCGGCGAGCATGCCGATGCCGCCGGCGCGCTGGCGGCGTATCAGTCGGTGCGGGCGGTGGAGGTCATCAAGCTGCAAAGCGCGGCCCGCAATTCGATGGAGTGGTTCGAGAACGTCGATCGCTACACGGCGATGGAAGCACCGCAGTTTGCCTACTCGATGCTCACGCGCAGCCAGCGCCTGTCGCACGAGAACCTGCGTCTGCGCGATGCGGCCTACGTGGCGGACTACGAACGCTGGTTCGCCGCCCGCGCCTGCGAACAGGCGGGCCTGCCGCCGGCGAAGTCCGCGCCGCCGATGTTCACGCCTTTCAAAGTCCGCGAGCTTGTGCTGAAAAACCGCATCGTCGTCTCGCCGATGGCACAGTACAGCGCCGTGGACGGTGTCGCCGGCGACTATCACCTGGCCCATCTCGGTGCGCGCGCGCTGGGCGGCGCGGCGATGGTGTTCGCCGAGATGACCTGCGTGTCCGCGGATGCGCGCATCACGCCGGCCTGTCCCGGCATGTACGCGCCGGAGCACACGCAGGCCTGGAAGCGCATCGTCGATTTCGTCCACCAGCACAGCGACGCGAAGATCGCGCTGCAGCTGGGCCATGCCGGCGCCAAGGGCTCGACCCGCGCCATGTGGGACGGCATCGACCAGCCGCTGGACAAAGGCAACTGGCCGCTGGTCTCCGCCTCGCCGCAGCAGTACCTGGCCGGCATCTCGCAAACCGCGCGCGCCATGACGCAGGCCGACATGGACCGCATCGAAGCCGACTTCGTGCGCGCCACGCGGGCCGCCGACGAAGCGGGCTTCGACTGGCTGGAGCTGCACTGCGCCCACGGCTACCTGCTGTCGTCGTTCATCTCGCCGCTGACCAACGAGCGTGGCGACGAATATGGCGGCAGTCTGGAAAACCGCTGCCGCTATCCGCTGCGCGTGTTCGCCGCGATGCGCGCCGCCTGGCCGCAGCACAAGCCGATGAGCGTGCGCATCTCGGCGCACGACTGGGTGGAAGGCGGCATCACGCCGGACGACGCGGTGCCGATCGCGCGGCTGTTCAAGGCCGCCGGCGCCGACATGATCGACTGCTCGTCGGGGCAGGTCAGCAAGCTGGAAAAGCCGGTCTATGGCCGCATGTTCCAGACCCCGTTCGCGGATCGCATCCGCAACGAGGCGGGCATCGGCGCGATCGCGGTCGGCTCGATCTTCGAAGCCGACCATGCCAACGGCATCATCGCAGCCGGCCGCGCCGACCTGTGCGCCGTCGGCCGCCCGCACCTGGCCAATCCCGCGTGGACGCTGGCGGAAGCGGCGAAGATCGGCTACTCCGGCGTCGCCTGGCCCAGGCAATACCTGCCGGCCAAGCAGCAGCTGGAACGCAACCTCGAACGCGAACGCCAACTGGCGGCGGCCAATACCGGCCTCACGCCGCAGCAGGTCGCGGCCAAGCTGCTGGAAGGATAGGCCGATGAGCACCACTAACAAAGCCCGCGCCGCCTATCTGGCGCCAGGTTCGATGGCAGTTGGCGCGAGCCTGCCGCTGTCGGGCAAGCACGCACTGGTGACGGGTGGCGCGCGCGGCATCGGCGCCGCCTGCGCACAGGCCTTGCTGCTGCGCGGCGCGCGCGTCACGCTGGCGGGGCGCGACGCGCAGGCGCTGGCGGCCGCCGTCGAATCCATGAACGCCGTCGCGGCGCCTCTGGGGGGCGCGGTCGCCATGCAGGTGCTGGACGTGACCGATGAAGCATCGGTGCGCAGCGGCTTTGCCGGCGCGGTCGAGCGCTTCGGCCGCATCGACATCCTGGTCAACAACGCCGGCCAGGCCGCGCCCGCGCCGTTCGGCAAGACCGACGCCGCGCTGTGGCAGCGCATGCTGGACGTGAATCTGACCGGCACCTTCCACTGCACCCAGGCCGCGCTGCCCGGCATGATCGAGGCGGGGTGGGGGCGCATCGTCAACGTGGCGTCGACGGCGGGGCTGGTAGGCTATCGTTATGTGTCGGCCTACGTCGCCGCCAAGCACGGCGTGATCGGGCTGACGCGCGCGTTGGCGCTGGAGGTGGCCACCAAGGGCGTGACGGTCAACGCCGTCTGTCCCGGCTACACAGAAACCGACATCGTGCGCGAGGCGGTCGCCAACATCGTCGCCAGGACCGGCCGTAGCGAGGACGCGGCGCGCGCCGAACTGGCCGCCGGCAATCCGCAGAAGCGGCTGGTGCAAAGCGAGGAAGTCGCCAGCGCCGTGGCCTGGCTTTGCCTGCCCGAGGCGGGCGCCATGAATGGACAATCCGTCGCCGTCGCCGGCGGCGAAGTAATGTGAAGCACGAGGAAGCTATGCCACCATTTTCAGACAACGACGACAATCAAAACCCGATCGAGGACGGTGAGGCGCCGGTGCTCGACTTGGCCAGCCGCCTGACGCAGGACCACCATCAATCGCTCAAGCTGTGGCTGCGCATGCTGTCCTGCACCGTCAAGATCGAAAACGAAATCCGCAGCCGGCTGCGCGCCAGCTTCGGCATCACCTTGCCGCGCTTCGACCTGATGGCGCAGCTGGAGCGTTATCCGCAAGGCCTGCGCATGGGCGAGCTGTCCAAGCGCATGATGGTCACCGGCGGGAACATCACCGGCATCACCGACCAGCTGGAGCAGGAGAAGCTGGTGGTGCGCGTGCCGGACCCGAAGGACGGCCGCGCCTACAGCGTCAAGCTGACATCGGCCGGCCGCAAGGCTTTCGCCATCATGGCGGCCGAACACGAAGGCTGGATCGCCGAACTGCTGCAGGACATGTCCGGCGCCGACAAGAACCAGCTGATCGAACTGCTGTCGCAGATGAAGCAGCACCTGAACGCCTCGGACGAAAAATAAGGAACCACACCATGCGATATCTTCCCGGCCAAGCGCAGCAACTGCCCGGCAACCGCGCCGCGCTGGCCGATTACCAGGCCAGCCATTTTCTGTTTGAAGTCAGCGGCGGCGTGGCCACGCTGACGCTCAATCGTCCCGAGCGCAAAAATCCGCTGACCTTCGATTCCTACGCCGAGCTGCGCGACCTGTTCCGCGCACTGGCCTACGCGGACGACGTCAAGGCCGTCGTCATCGCCGGCGCCGGCGAAAACTTCTGCTCCGGCGGCGACGTACACGACATCATCGGCCCGCTGACCAAGCTGGATATGCCAGGACTGCTGGCCTTCACGCGCATGACGGGCGACCTGGTGAAAGCCATCCGCGCCTGCCCGCAGCCCGTCGTGGCGGCGGTGGACGGCATCTGCGCCGGCGCCGGCGCGATCCTGGCGCTGGCCTCCGACATCCGCCTCGGCACGGCGCGCAGCAAGACGGCCTTCCTGTTCACGCGGGTCGGCCTGGCCGGTTGCGACATGGGCGCCTGCGCCTTGCTGCCGCGCGTGATCGGCCAGGGCCGCGCGGCCGAGCTGCTGTACACGGGGCGCTCGATGTCCGGCGCGGAGGCCGAGCGTTGGGGCTTCTTCAACAGCCTGCAGGAACCGGAAGCGCTGCTGGACGCCGCGCGCGCCTTCGCGCAAGGCCTGGCCGACGGCCCGACCTTCGCCCACGGCATGACCAAGAAGATGCTGCAGCAGGAATGGAATATGGGCGTGGACGAAGCCATCGAAGCGGAAGCGCAGGCGCAGGCGATCTGCATGGCGACCAACGATTTCCACCGCGCCTACCATGCCTTCGTGGCCAAGCAAAAACCTGAATTCGAAGGCGACTGATGAGCGACAAGACCTATCTGGAATGGCCGTTCTTCGACGGCCGCCACGCCGCGTTGGAGCGCGAGCTCGCTGCCTGGGCCGCGCAGCACATCGCGCAGCATCACGAGGCCGATGTCGACGCGGCCTGCCGCCAGCTGGTGCGCCAGTTGGGCGAGGGCGGCTGGCTGCATCACGCCATCGCCGGCGCCGAGGGCGGCAGCATTGATACCCGCGCCATCTGCCTGATCCGCGAAACGCTGGCGCGCCACAACGGCCTGGCCGATTTCGCCTTCGCCATGCAGGGCCTGGGCTCGGGCGCCATCAGCCTGCACGGCACGGCCGCGCAGCGGGCGGCCTACCTGCCGCGCGTGGCGCGTGGCGAGGCGATCGCCGCGTTCGCGCTGTCCGAGCCGCAGGCCGGTTCCGACGTCGCCGCCATGCAGTGCGCGGCCGCGCGCGATGGCGACCACTATGTGCTTAACGGCGAGAAGACCTGGATCTCCAACGGCGGCATCGCCGATTTCTACGTGGTGTTTGCGCGCACCGGCGAACAGCCGGGGGCACGCGGCATCAGCGCCTTCATCGTCGACGCCGATACGCCGGGCTTCGGGATCGCCGAGCGCATTCAGGTGATCGCCCCGCATCCGCTGGCGCGGCTGGTGTTCCGCGACTGCCGCATTCCGGCCGCGCAGCGCATCGGCGAGGCGGGGCAGGGCTTCAAGGTGGCGATGTCCACGCTGGACGTGTTCCGCACCTCGGTGGCGGCGGCCGCGCTGGGCTTCGCGCGGCGCGCGCTGGACGAGGCGCTGGCGCACGCCACGCAGCGCAAGATGTTCGGCCAGATGCTGTCCGATTTCCAGCTGACGCAGGCCAAGCTGGCGCAGATGGCGACCGGCATCGACGCCGCCGCGCTGCTGACCTATCGCGCCGCCTGGCAGCGCGACCAGGGCCGCAACGTCACCAAGGAGGCGGCCATGGCCAAGCTGACCGCCACCGAAACGGCGCAGCAGGTGATCGACGCCGCGCTGCAGATGTTCGGCGGCCTGGGCGTGGTCAGCGAGCAGCCGGTCGAGCGGCTGTACCGCGAGATCCGCGCGCTGCGCATCTACGAGGGCGCCACCGAGGTGCAGCAACTGATCATCGCGCGCGAACTGCTGCGCGCGGCCAACACTAAGGAAGCATGATGGAATTTCTTCAACCGCCGGGCTGGGTGCGGCCGCGTGGCTATTCGAACGGCGTGGCCGCCAGCGGACGCGTGGTCTGCGTCAGCGGCATGATAGGGTGGGACGGACAGGGCGTGTTCCACACCGACGACTTCGCCGGCCAGGTGCGCCAGGCGCTGCAGAACGCGGTCGAGGTGCTGGCCGAGGCCGGTGCGCGGCCCGAGCACATCGTGCGCATGACTTGGTATGTCCTGGACAAAAAAGAGTATGTGGGCGCTTACAAGGCCGTCGGCGAGGCTTATCGCGAGCTCATCGGCCTGCACTTCCCGGCCATGACGGCGGTGCAGGTGGCCGGGCTGGTCGAGGACAGGGCGCGGGTGGAAATCGAGGTGACGGCGGTGGTGCCGCTGTGACGGCGGCAGGGTGAATAGTCAGCAACATTGTTGTTAACTTATACATTTTAGTTTATGATGAGATAAATTTCACCTGTCCGCCCGGCCACCGGCTGCGGCGCCGATTCCTGTCCAAGGGCAAACTAGACGTGCTGTTCAATTCCTTTGCCTTCTTCCTGGTCTTCCTGCCGCTGGCCTTGCTAGGTTACTTCCGGCTGTCGCGCTATTCCTTGCGGGCGTCGACGGTATTCCTGATGGCGGCGTCGCTGGCTTTCTACTGCTATTGGGACGTGCGCTACCTGCCCCTGCTGGCGCTGTCCGTGATGGGCAACTTTACGCTGGGCCGCCATATTTCCCGCCGTGTCGAACGCCAGCAGGTGCGCGCCGCCCGGCATTGGCTGATCGCCGGCGTGGCGCTGAACCTGGGCGTGCTGTTCTTCTTCAAATATTTCAACTTCTTCCTCAACAACCTCGCGGCCCTGACCGGCGTGCCCAACGAGGTGGCGCCGATAGCGCTGCCGATCGGCATTTCCTTCTTCACCTTCACGCAGATCGCCTATCTGGTCGATAGCCGGCAGGGCAAGGTGCGCGAATACCGGCCGGAAAACTACGGCCTGTTCGTGACCTATTTCCCGCACCTGATCGCCGGCCCCATCCTGCACCACAAGGACATGATGCCGCAGTTCGACCAGCCGGAGTCGCATCGCTTCACGCAGGGGCGGCTGGCGGTCGGCATGTTGTTTTTCACCGTGGGCCTGTTCAAGAAGGTGATACTCGCCGACGGCGTGGCGCGCTATGTGGGGCCGGTGTTCGACGTGCATTTCGCCCAGCTCACCCAGCTGGAAGCCTGGGCCGGCGCGCTGGCCTACACCTTCCAGCTGTATTTCGATTTCTCGGCCTATTCCGACATGGCTTACGGGCTGTCCTATATGTTCGGGATTATCTTGCCGATCAATTTCAATTCGCCGTACCGCTCGTTCTCGATCATCGAGTTCTGGCGCCGCTGGCATATCACGCTGTCGACCTTCCTGCGCGACTACCTGTACATTCCGCTGGGCGGCAACCGCCGCGGCGGCGCGCAGCGCTACGTCAACCTGATGATCACCATGTTGCTCGGCGGGCTGTGGCACGGCGCCAACTGGACATTCCTGGCCTGGGGCGGCCTGCACGGCCTCTATCTCGCGATCAACCACGGCTTGCGCCGCGTGCTGGGAGAGCGCCAGTGGCCCGGCCTGAAGCTGGCCGGCGGCGCCGCGACGTTCATGGCGGTGGTGCTTGGCTGGGTATGCTTCCGCGCCAGTTCGATCGGTATCGCGCTGGACGTGCTGCGGGCGATGTGGGGCGGCACCTATCTCGTGTCGGCCGGCGCGCCGGCGCTGGGCGTCAATCGCATCATGAATATGGCGGCGTGCGGCGGCTGGCTGGTGGTGTGCGCGCTGGTGGCGTTCTGCCTGCCCAACGTCTATCAGGTGCTGGGGCGTGGCCTGCTGCGCGGGCGCGAAGCCAAACTCGGAGCGCGCCTGGGCGCGTTTGTGCTGGGCGTCTTGTTCACGCTGTGCCTGGCGCTGCTGGCGATCGGCGAGACGCGCGGCACTTCCGAATTTTTATACTTCAATTTCTAGACGGCCGCATGCGAACTTCACTGTACTTTTTCCTGGGGATGGTCTGCCTTCTGGCCGTGCTGGAAGCGCTGCTGCAACTGGCGCCCGTCAGTTCCGGGCTGCACTTGCAGCCGACCAGCGCGGCTGATCCGGTTTCCCGCTTCGTGCCGGACCAGCGCTACACGTATTCCGTGGGCTGGGCCATGGACAACGCGCGCCACGGCCAAGTCAATCATGACGGCTTCAACAATTCGGCGGTCATGCGCGACCACGCGAAGGTCCTGGTGCTGGGCGACAGCTATATCGAGAGCTTGATGCTGGATTATCCCGATACGGTGCAAGGCCAGCTGGACCGGACGCTGGGCGGCGGCGTCTACGCGGCGGCGGCGTCGGGCAACGGCCTGGCCGACGCGCTGCAACAGCTGCGCGAGCTCGGGCCCAGGATCCATCCGAAAAACGTCGTCGTGTTTGTCGAGGCGTACGACGTCAGCACGCTGCTGGAGGCGCCGCAGCGCGGCCACAGCGGGTTTACGATCCGCGGCGGCGTGGTCGGCGTAGAGCACAGCGACTATCAGGAATCGAAGATCAAGACGCTGGTGCTGCGTTCGGCGCTGGCGCGCTATGCGCTCTCCAGCCTCAAGCTGCCGAACTGGCTCGGCGTCAAGCTGGCCGCGTTGCGGCCGGCAGCGCCGCAGACGGCGCCGGACCTGCGCGCGCAGACCGCGCAGCGCCGCCAGATGCTGGACTATTGCTTCGACCAGCTGCGCCAGCTGTCGGCGCAGTATGGCAGCAAGGTGATCTTCCTGATCGACGCCGACCGCGAACGCATCTACAAGAACAGCCCGCGCAGCATCGGCTGGCAGCCAGGCGACCGCGAGTGGATAGTGCAAAATGTGCGCGACAGCGGCTTCGCGATTGTCGACCTGCAGCCCACGTTCACCCAATACTGGCAGCAGCGGCACGAGCGGTTTGATTTCGAACCGCTGGATGGCCACTGGAACAAGCTGGCGCACGCGCTGGCGGCACAGCAGATTGTGCCGCAACTGGCCGCGCGCGACTGAGCCGCCGGCGCCGGACTACCTGGCCGCGCTGGCGCGCGCCGCGTCGTCGGCCGGCGCAAAGACTTGCTGGAACATGGGCACCAGCAGGCGGTTGCCGAATTCGCTCAGATGGTTGTCGTCATAGTACAAGGGGCGGCCCGCCTTGCTGGCGTTGCAGCGCCCATCCTTGCACAGATAGGGCAGGGGGTCGAGAATTTTGACGCCGCAGCGCGCGTGCACGGCATCCTGCAGCGCCCAGACGAACTGGTGCCGTTGGTGGTATTCGTCCAGCGAAATCGAGATATCGCGCTTCCCGCCGAGCAGCATGGCGCGCACCATCGCGCGCGGCACGTCGACGCCCATTTCGGGGATGGGGCGGACCAGATAGACGGGACGGTCTTTCGCCAGGCGGCAAGTGCTCTCGGTAAACTGCTCGGAGAATTCGCGCAAGAACTCGGGATCGGCGGTCTTGTGCTCACGGCTGAAATACACCGCCGGGCGGCGCCAGTCGGGGCGCCAATCGTTGTAGCCGAAGGCGTACATGCTGGTCCGGTTCATGATCACCAGCGGAACCGTGGTGGGAATATCGGCCAGCTGCTGGCCGACCCACGCCATGAATTCATTGCATTGGCCGCCGATGTTGGGGCGCCAGGAAGCCTTCTTGACGCCGAATATCGTCGGGCAGCTGACGTAACTCCAGTCCATCACGCCGTCGCCGGCCTGCGGAACCGCGGCGGCCAGCGCCGTGGTGACGGCGTCGGCGTGGCTGTCGCCCAGCAGGATGGCGCGCAAGTTGGCGCCGCCGTACATGCAGGACGGCGACTTGGCGCCGGTCATCGCAAAGCACTCGTCGCGGCGCGGCTTGACGTTGCTGGACTCGTTGAAGGTGCTTTCGACCGCCGCCGGCAGGCGGCCTGGCACGCCGTCGCGCAGCTGAATGAAGCCGCCCGGCGCCACCGCCAGCGCCAGCGTCGCCAGCAGGATCAGGCCGCCTTTGCGCACGCCGCGCTGGCTCAAGGCCGGGCGCGCCGGCGCCTCCACGAAATGATAGGACAACTGGGCCAGCACCAGGGTCGCCAGCAGGCCGGCGCCGATCGCCGCGCTGTCGTGTTCGCGATCGACGAAGAACAGGGCGACGACGATCGGCCAGTGCCACAGGTAGAGCGAATAGGAGCGCGTGCCCAGCCATTGCGCGACCGGGTTGCCGGTCCATGGGGAATTGGTTTGCGCCGCCAGCAGCACGAGGACGGTGCCGGCCACCGGGATCAGCGCCAGATAGCCCGGCCATTGCGCCGTGGCGTCAAGCAGCACGATGGCGGCGATCACCAGGGCCAGGCCCAGCGCCTCGAGCGCGCGGCCCTGGCGCCGGGACCACTGCCATCGTCCCTGCAGCAGGAAGGTCAGGCCGCCGGCCAGCATTTCCCAGGCCCGGGTGGGGAGCAGGAAAAACGCGGTCGAAGGCTTGGCGGGCGTGAGCACGATGCACAGCGCCAGCGAGGCCAGCAAGCCGGCCAGCAGCACCACGGTGAGCGGCTGGCGGCCGGGACGAAGCTTCCAGACGGCCAGCAAGACCAGCGGCAGCAGCAGGTAGAACTGCCATTCGACCGACAGCGACCAGGTATGCAGCAGCCATTTCTCGTGGGCCGCCACGTTAAAGTAACCGGTTTGCGTCCAATATTTTATGTTGGACAAAAAGGTCATGCTGAACAGCTCTTGCGCGCCCAGGGCGTCGTAGTCGGCCGGCGTCAGGACAAACCAGCCGAACGCCAGCAGGACCACGCACAAGGCTATCAGCGCGGGCAATATCCGGCTGCCCCGGGCCATGTAGAACTTGAGCAGCGAGAAAGATTCCTTCTCCAGGCCGCCGACCACGATGCCGGTCATCAGGAAGCCTGAAATCACGAAGAAGATGTCGACGCCGGAAAAGCCCCCGCCAAATCCAGGCAGCCCGAAATGATAAAGGACCACGGCAACGACCGCCCAGGCCCGGACGCCGTTGATGTCCCGTCGGAATCTGGACGCGACATTCGTGGACTGGTCGAATAGATTATTCTCTTGCATGCGCATGACGTGGGGGCTCGGCTGTCTGGTGAGATTGTAAATTTTGCCATTATACTTCAGGTAGTCAGCCGCACCGGAGGTCCCGGCCATGCGGTTTGCGGGCCATTTCGCCGGCGCGGGCCGGTTCCGGTGAAAAACTTCACGACGCCCTTGCTTGCCCCTGTGCGGCGCGATGGTTAGCGGCTACAATGGCGGCTCTTTCAGCGTGTCGCCATAGTTCAACGGATAGAACAGGTTCCTCCTAAGAATCAGATACAGGTTCGATTCCTGTTGGCGACACCATTCCCCTCCGACCCGCTGTTTATGCCGCTTGCCAGCGTATCGCGGCACCGTTGCATCATTACAAAAAAAAATGTAATACGGATTGTTCTTTTGTTCATTTGCATTATACTATCCATGCTAATTAGCTAATTTCTTCATCGGGGAGCGGTATCTTGAAAAGTAAAATCCTTGCAATTGTTGCCGCATTGGTATGTTCCACCGCTGCCCAGGCTGCGGATCAGACTTGGACTTTCAGCTTTACCGGCTTCTACAATGAAGGCACGCAGTCCTTCGACGCCGCTTATTCGATCGGCGGCGCCTTTGTCGGCAGCGACCGGAATGGCAATGGCTCCATCGATAGCAGCGAGATCTCCAGCTTCCTGGTGGACGGCGTGGAATACGCCAGCTGCGCCAATCCAGGCATTCCTTATTTTTCCTGCGGCCTGTCGGACTTCTCTTATAACCACGGCGCCCTGACGTTCGGTACCTGGATGCGTTCGACCGACCCGGAAGGCTTCGTCGCCCGCGGCCAGGTGATCAAGTCCGGCGACCAGGAATACCGCTACCTGAACACGCCCGGCGGGTCGAGCGACTCCACCATGCTGTGGACCTCGGACACCCGTTTCGAGCTGACCTCGCCGGTGCCCGAGGCGGACACCTACGCCATGCTGCTGGCCGGCCTGGCTTGCCTGGGCGTGGCAGCCCGCCGCCGCCGCGCCTGAGCCGGCTGCAACCAATGCGGCCGGGCCACGCCCGGCCGTTGCGGCTGATCGATGCGACGCGCCTGGCCGACCCGGCCGCAATAAATGGCGCGCGTGAGCCGACTATCGGTACAATGCGTGCTTTACTCACCTAAATCGGCGGGCTCGCATCACGCAGTGCGCTTCGATCTCCTCATTCTACTATGGCAGTCATCTCTCTTTCCTCAGCGCAACTGGCGTTCGGCCACGTCGCGCTCCTCGATCATGCTGAATTCTCGCTGGAAACCGGCGAACGCGTCGGCCTGATCGGACGCAACGGCACCGGCAAATCGTCGCTGCTGAAAATCATTTCCGGCCGCTTCAAACTGGACGACGGCCTGCTGGTCATGCAGCAGGGGCTGAAGATCGCCTATGTCGAGCAGGAGCCGGTGTTCGACCCGGAGATGAGCGTGTTCGACGCGGTGGCGTCCGGCATGGGCGAGCTGCAGGATCTGCTCAAGGAATACGATGCGCTGACCGGCCAGTTCGGCCAGGGCAATGACGACGCCGTCATGGAGCGCATGCACGACATCCAGGTCAAGCTCGACGCGGCCGACGCCTGGAGCCTGCAGAACAAGGTCGAAACCGTGCTGGACCGCCTGAACCTGAGCGCCGGCATGCTGATGAAAACGCTGTCGGGCGGGATGCAGAAGCGCGTGGCGCTGGCGCGCGCGCTGGTGTCGGCGCCGGACGTGCTGCTGCTCGACGAGCCGACCAACCACCTCGACTTCACCTCCATCATGTGGCTGGAAGGCTTGCTGCGCGATTTCAAGGGCAGCGTGCTGTTCATCACCCACGACCGCTCCTTCCTGGACAACGTGGCCACCCGCATCATCGAGCTGGACCGCGGCCGCCTGCTGTCCTATCCGGGCAACTTCAGCACCTACCAGGCCCGCAAGGCCGAGCAGCTGGAAAACGAAGAGGTGGAGAACGCCAAGTTCGATAAATTCCTGGCGCAGGAAGAGGTGTGGATACGCAAGGGCGTCAAGGCGCGCCGGGTGCGCGACGAGGGCCGCGTGCGCCGCCTGGAGGCGCTGCGCCTGCAACGCACGGCCCGCCGCGAACAGCAGGGCCAGGTCAAGCTGGAAGTGACGGCCGGCGAGCGCTCCGGCAAGATCGTCGCCGAACTGGAAAACGTCAGCAAGAGCTTCGGCGAGCGCGTCATCGTGCGCGACTTCACCGGCACCATCTTGCGCGGCGACAAGGTCGGCCTGATCGGCGCCAACGGCGCCGGCAAGACCACGCTGCTGAAAATGATCCTGGGCGAACTGGAACCGGACAGCGGCGTCGCCCGCCTGGGCACCAAGCTGCAGGTGGCGTATTTCGACCAGATGCGCACCCAGCTCAACGAGGACGCCAGCCTGATGGACACCATCGCGCCCGGCAGCGACTGGGTCGAGATCAACGGCCAGCGCAAGCACGTGATGAGCTATCTGGGCGACTTCCTGTTCGCGCCGGAGCGCGCCCGTTCGCCGGTTAAGTCGCTGTCCGGCGGCGAGCGCAACCGCCTGCTGCTGGCGCGCCTGTTCGCCAAGCCGGCCAACTGCCTGGTGCTGGACGAACCGACCAACGACCTCGACATCGATACGCTGGAGTTGCTGGAAGAACTGCTGGAAGACTACACCGGCACCGTGTTCCTGGTCAGCCACGACCGCACCTTCCTGGACAATGTGGTGACCCAGGTGGTCGTTGCCGAAGGCGAGGGCAAGTGGCGCGAATTCGTCGGCGGCTACACCGACTGGGAGCGGGTGCGCACGGTCGCCGCGCCGGCGGCGCCGGCCAAGGCCGCTGCCAAGGTTGAGCCGGCCCCGGCCGCCGCACCGGCGCCCGCCAAGCAGCGCAAGCTCAGCTTCAAAGAGCAGCGCGAACTCGACGAGCTGCCGGCGCTGATCGCCCGCCTGGAGGACGAGCAGACCGCGCTGGCGCTGCAGCTGTCCGACCCCGACTTCTACAAGAAAAACGCGGCCGAGGCCAAACGTGTCAACGGCCGCATGGAAGAGATCGAGACGGAGTTGCTGACGGCGCTGGAACGCTGGGAAGCGATCGAGGCCGCCACCCGCGCCTAGGTGCGCACGGTAGCAACAACAAAGCGCAGTTTTGTTGTAGTATGTGCATGGTTTTGAGTTGACGTTGGACGTCGGCAATTTTCTTTTTCCATAGCAAACACGGGACTCGCATGCGCTACGCTTTCAACACGCCGTTTTCCCCGCCGCCGGCGCTATCGCCGCGGCGGGGCGCCGCAGCCGGGGGGAGTGCCGGCAGTGTTTGAGCCGGCGGCGCTGCGCCGGGTCCTGCCTTTTTTTGTCTATCTCGCCTTCATCTTCATTGCCGACATGGCCGGGCGTCTCGGCCTGGGCAAGGAGGAACTGCGCTGGCTCTATCCGGTCAAAATCGGGGTGGTGCTGGCGGTGCTGGCGTGGTACTGGCGCAGCTACGAGGAATTGCGCGACTGGCGCCTGGGCTGGGGCGCTGCCGCGCTGGCCGTGGCGGCCGGCCTGGTGGTGCTGGTGCTGTGGATCACGCTCGATGCCCCCTGGATGCAGGTCGGCAGTTCGGCCGGCTTCGACCCGCGCACCGGCGGGCGCATCGACTGGCTGCTGGTGGGCCTGCGCATCGCCGGCGCGGCGCTGGTGGTGCCGGTGATGGAGGAGTTGTTCTGGCGCTCGTTCCTGATGCGCTGGATTGCCCACGGCGACTTCCTGCGCCAGGATCCGGCGCGCGTCGGCTTCAAGGCCGTGGCCATTTCCGTGGTGCTGTTTGGTATCGAACACAATTTATGGTTTGCCGGCATCGTCGCCGGCGCGGCCTATAGTCTGTTGTACATGCGTAGTCGTAATTTATGGGCGCCCATCATCGCGCACGGGGTTACCAATGGCGTGCTGGGCGGGTGGGTGGTACTGACCGGCCAGTGGACTTATTGGTAATATTCAAGCACTAATACATTGATCACACAAAAGAAAACGATAATGCGAAGCCCTGTCCAAACTCCTTCCCGCAGCCTGCGTCCAATGCGGAGCCTGTTGTCGCTGGCATTGTTCGGCCTGACGACCCTGCCGGCGCAAGCCGAATTGAGCGACACTATCCACCCGTTTGTTGCCGCCACGTACACCCATGAAGACAATTTGTTGCGTATAGATGACAGTATTCCGGGTTTTTTGGGGCAGCGCGACGATAATATGCGCCAGCTGCAGGTCGGCGTTTTGTTCGAGCGTCCGATCGGCCGCCAGGAGCTGAGCGGCCACGTCAAGGTGTCCAAGGTCAGTTTCGAGCACTACGACAGCTTCAACTACGATGGCCGCGACTACCTGGCCGATCTGCACTGGCGCATCGGCAGCCATGTCGAAGGCCATGCCGGCCTCGGCTATGTGCAAACGCTGACGCCGTTCACCGACTATCACTCGACCGAGCGCAACCTGCGCATCCAGCGCCACGAGTACGTGGACGCCAACTGGCTGTTCCATCCGAGCTGGCGGGTGCATGCAGGCTTCGACCGCAACCGTTTCGAATACGACTTGTCGGCCCAGCGCTTCAACAACCGCACCGAGGACACCACCGACGCCGGGCTCGATTTCCTCGCCTCCAGCTCGTCGCGGGTCGGCCTGCTGCTGCGCCACACGCGCGGCAACTATGAATTGCAGCGCTTCGCCGGCGGCCAGCAGTTCGACAACGGCTTCCAGCAGGACGAGATCAACGCCAACATCAATTGGGTGTTCAGCGCCACCACCCAGTTCCAGTTGCTGGGCGGTTATGCCCGCCGCACCCACGCCGCCATCACCTCGCGCGACTCCAAGGGGCCGACCGGCCGCGCCACCTTCAACTGGTCGCCGGCGTCGCGCCTGCACCTGTCGTTCTCCGGCTGGCGCGTGTACGAGGCGGTCGAGGGCACGGTGGTCAACAACAGCCTGAACAAGGGCGCCAGCGCCTCGGCGTCGTGGGACCTGACCAGCAAGATCATGGTCAACACCCGTGTGATCCGCGAGCGGCGCGACTTCAACGCCGCGGCCGGCGCCCAGTTGCCGCCCGGCGCCAGCGACAGCAGCAGCTCGCTGCAGGCCGGCCTGAGCTATATGCCGACCGCGCATTCGCAAATCAGCCTCAACGCCAATCGGCAGCGCCGCACCGGCAGCCCGCTGGTGGGCTCGGGCAGCTACCTGGCCAACACGATTTCGCTGAATGGCAGCATTCAGTTCTAAAAGAAAAATATGACTGTCAACGATATACCATTAATTTCGTTTTTCCAGCGGGTGCTCGACCCGCTGCTGATCATGGGGACGCTGTACCTGTTTTCAGTCGGATTCGGCCAGCCGTTCACCGGATACGATCTGATCCTGATGACGCTGTCGTATTTCATCACCTCGTCGGTGTACCAGCACGTCGACCCCTACCGCACCTGGCGCAGCGGCCGCATGTGGGCGTACGGGCGCGACATCATCGTCGGCTGGGTCATCTCGGCGGCGATCCTGATCTTCCTGGGTATGGCCAGCGGCCTGACGCGCCACTACCATGCGCGCATGGTGCTGGCCTGGTTCGCGGCCACGCCCTTCCTGCTGCTGCTGAGCCATCTGGCGGTGCGCAAGCTCGGCAGCTCGCCGGGCAACGCCAGCGAGGTGCGTTCGGTGATCATCGTCGGCGCCAACGACGTCGGCCTGAAGTTCGCGTCGACCATCGAGAAGAACCCGAATCTGTTCATGGCCGTGCGCGGCTTTTTCGACGACCGCACCGAAGACCGCCGCCCGCCCGGCATGCAGCACCCGATGCTGGGCAAGATGGTCGACATCCCCGGCTTCGTGCGCGAAAACAACATCAAGATGATCTTCATCAGCCAGCCGATCTCGGCCCAGCCGCGCATCCGCACGCTGGTCGACGAACTGCAGGACACCACCGCCTCCGTGTACTTCCTGCCGGACATCTATATTTTCGACCTGATGCAGGCGCGCTTCGACAACGTCGGCGGCATGCCGGTGATCGCCATCTGCGAAACCCCGTTCACCGGCTTCAACAGCATGATCAAGCGCGCCAGCGACATCGTGCTGGCCACGCTGATCCTGATCGGCCTGCTGCCCTTCATGCTGGTCATCGGCCTGTGCGTCAAGCTGTCCTCGCCGGGGCCGGCCATCTTCCGCCAGCGCCGCTACGGCTTGTACGGCGAGGAGATCATCGTCTACAAATTCCGCTCGATGACCGTCAGCGAGGACGGCGCCAAGGTGGTGCAGGCCACCAAGAACGACCAGCGCGTGACCCGGGTCGGCGCCTTCCTGCGTAAGAGTTCGCTCGACGAACTGCCGCAATTCATCAATGTGCTGCAGGGACGGATGAGCATAGTCGGGCCGCGCCCGCACGCGGTCGCGCACAACGAGCAGTACCGCAAGCTGATCAAGGGTTATATGCTGCGCCACAAGGTCAAGCCCGGCATCACCGGCTGGGCCCAGGTCAACGGCCTGCGCGGCGAGACCGCCACGCTCGACAAGATGGAGGCGCGCATCCAGTACGACCTGGACTACCTGCGCCGCTGGTCGCTGCTGCTGGACCTGTGGATTATCGCCCGGACGGTATTGGTTGTTGCCCAGCGGGAAAACGCACACTGAGGAAGCGCCCACTGTTTATATTGTGGCGGAATTAAAAATAAACAGCGTTGTCTAACGTAAAATTAAGTGTCATTCTTTATAATAACGCAATCTCTCGTTCCGGGCTTCAGCGCTGCCCGCTTTTTAGAATGTACTTGGAAGGAATTATTTTGAACGCTATCACCGGTCGTGTCGTAGGCAAGGGTATCCCGTCGAACAAGCGCGTGCTGTGCGCTGCGCTGCTGTTGGTCGCCGCGGCAGGCCTGACTGCCTGCGGCGGCAGCAAAGAGAAAAAGCCTGGCCAGTCGCTGGCCAGCGTCAACGGCGAAGAAATCACGATCACCCAGTTGAACGAGGAACTGCAGCGCGCGAACGTCCAGGCCGCCCAGCAGGAGGCCGCCAGCAAGCAGTTGCTGGAATCGCTGATCGACCGCCAGCTGCTGCTCAACGAAGCGGCCAAGGACAAGCTGGACCGCGATCCCAAGGTGGTGCAGGCGGTCGAGCGCGCCAAGGCGCTGATCATCGCCCAGTCCTATATGCAAAAGCGCCTGGGCACGATCACCAAGCCCACCAAGGAAGAAATCACCGAGTACTTCAACCAGCATCCGGAATTCTTCTCGCAGCGCAAGCAGTTCGACATGAAGGAACTGGTCATCGCCACCGGCGCCATGACGCCGGAGCTGAAGGCGGCCATGGACGGCGCCAAGTCGCTGGACGAGGTGGCCAACTGGCTGGAAAATAACAAGGTAGCCTACAGCCGCGCCCAGATCAGCCGCACCACGGCCGACCTGCCGCCCGAGCTGAGCACCAAGCTGCAGTCGCTGCCGAAGGGCCAGCTGTTCATCATCAAGGAAGGCGAGCGCAGCCTGCTGATCCAGATCACCGACGTCAAGGATGCGCCGCAGACCCTGGGCGCGTCGGAAAGCCAGATCGGCCAGTTCCTGTTCAACAAGAAGAGCAAGGCCGCCGCCGACGCCGAGCTGGCCCGCCTGCGCGCGGCCGCCAAGATCGAGTACCTGAACAAGCCGGCCGCGTCGGCCAGCGCGTCGGCCGCCGCGTCGGCGCCTGCCGCCGCCGCGCCCGCCGCCAGCGATTCGAACGCGCGCGGCGTGGCCGGCCTGAAATAAGCATCAGAGTTTTTATAACTAAAATGGAATAGGCAAATCATGAAGCGACTTGCAATGTGGATGGTGGCCGGCATGCTGGCCTTGTTGGCGCAGACCGCCGGCGCGGCCGATGTGCTGCTGGGGGCGGGCGACGTGGTCAAGGTGTCGGTCTACGGCAACCAGGACTTGACGCTGGAGACCCGGGTCAGCGAAACGGGCTCGATCACCTTCCCGCTGATCGGCACGGTCGAGCTGGGCGGGCTGTCGGTGGCGGCGGCGGAAAAAAAGATCGCCGGCATGCTGGAAAGCGGCGGTTTCATCCGCAAGGCCCAGGTCAACCTGCTGGTGACCTCGCTGCAAAGCGCCCAGGTCTCGGTGCTGGGCCAGGTTAACCGCCCGGGCCGCTACCCGATCGAGGGCCGGCGCACGCTGATGGACATGTTGGCGCTGGCCGGCGGCTTCGGCGCCGAGGGCGGCGATATCGTCAGCCTGATCCGCAAGCGCAACGGCGTCACCACCAAGGACGCCATCGACGTCGTCGACATGGTGCGCGGCAACGACTTCACCCGCGATTTCGAGGTCATGGGCGGCGACATCCTGTACGTCGAACGTGCGCCGCGCTTCTACATCTACGGCGAAGTGCAGCGTCCCGGCCCGTTCCGCCTGGAACGCCAGATGACCTTGCTGCAAGCGCTGAGCACCGGCGGCGGCCTGACCCCGCGCGGCACCGAACGCGGCATCCGCATCAAGCGCCGCGACGCCAAGGGCGTGCTGCAGGTGATCGACGCCAAGCAGGACGACCTGGTGCAGGTGGACGACGTCATCTACGTCAAGGAAAGCCTGTTCTGACCCGGCACCGCCGGCCTTGCCTGGATTAGACATTTTTAGAAGAGAGTGGCCATGAATTTTTCCCAGTTTTTCCTCATTTTGCGCGCGCGAAAGTGGATATTTTTGATCACCTTGCTGGTCACGGTGTCGGCGACCCTGGTCGTCAGCAAGCTGCTGCCCAAGACCTACAAGGCGTCGACTTCGCTGCTGCTGAACTATAAGGGCGTCGACCCGCTGACCGGCCTGGCCATGCCCAGCCAGCTGTTGCCCGGCTATATGGCGACCCAGGTCGACATCATCACCAGCATGAACGTCGCGCGCCGCGTGGTCGACCAGCTGAAACTGGCGGAAAGCCCGGCGGTCGTGGCCCAGTTCAACGAGGCCACGCGCGGCGTGGGCTCGATCCAGGACTGGCTGGCCGACCTGTTGCTGAGCAAGCTGGAAATCGTGCCCTCGCGCGAGAGCAGCGTGATCGAGATCGGCTTCAAGGGCAGCGATCCGCAGTTCGTCACCGCGGTGGCCAACGCCTTCGCCGACCAGTACCAGCGCGTCAGCATCCAGCTCAAGGTCGATCCGATGAAGAAGGCCTCGGTCTACTTCAACGAACAGACCAAGCTGCTGCGCGACAACGTCGAAACCGCCCAGAGCCGCCTGTCCAAATACCAGCAGGAACACGGCCTGGTCAGCGTCGACAACCGCCTGGACGTCGAATCGAACCGCTTGAACGACCTGTCGGCCCAGCTGGTGGCGGCCCAGGGCCAGTCGATGGAGGCGGCCTCGCGCCGCAACATGGCGCAGGGCACCCAGTCGGCCGAATCGCCGGACGTGGCCACCAATCCGCTGATCCAGAACCTGAAGGTGGGCCTGGGCGGCGCCGAGACCAAGCTGGCCGAAGTGGCGCAGCGCCTGGGCACCAACCACCCGCAATACCAGAGCGCCAAGGCCGAAGTGGACAAGATGCGCAGCGAACTGGCGCTGCAGATGAAGATCACCTCCAACAGCGTGGGCAACAACGCCGCCATCCTGGCCCAGCGCGAAGGCGCGATCCGCGCCGCGCTGGCCGAGCAAAAGAACAAGGTGCTCGAACTGAACCGCACCCGCGACGAGATGAACGTGCTGGCCAAGGATGTCGAAAGCGCCCAGCGCGCCTTCGACACCACTTCGCAGCGCTTCTCGCAGACCAAGATCGAAGGGCAGTCCGACCAGTCCGACATCGCCGTGCTCAACCCGGCCATCGTGCCGACCTCGCCGGCCGGCCCGCGCGTCTGGCTCAACACCGCGTTGGCCGCCTTCCTGGGCTCGCTGCTGGGCCTGGGCATCGCCATGCTGGCCGAGATGTTCGACCGCCGCGTGCGCTCGGGCGACGATTTGAACGATGTGCTGGGCATCCCGGTGCTGGGCGCCATCGAATGGAACGCGCCGGCCCACCAGCGCTACCGCGTGATCAATGCCGTGTTGCCCCGCAATATGCGCCTGAACTAATATGGACGACAAGATGAACCAGCAAGCCACCCCTATCATTCCGTCCAGCGTGCAGCCGGGCCGCGACTCCAGCATCGGCGGCCTGCTGCTGGCCTCGGGCAAGATCACGCCGGAGAACGCCGAACGCGTGCTGCGCATGCAAAAAGAACTGGGCATGCGCTTCGGCGAGGCGGCCCAGCGCCTGGGCCTGATCACCGAGGCCGACATCCAGCAAGTGCTGGCGCGCCAGTTCGACTATCCCTACCTGCTGCAGGGCGAGGCCAAGTTCCCGACCGAGCTGGTGGCGGCCTACCAGCCGTTCAGCCAGCAGGTGGAAAAACTGCGCGCCGTGCGCAGCCAGCTGATGCTGCGCTGGTTCGCGCGCGGCCGCAAATCGCTGGCCGTGGTCGGCATCAACCCGGGCGACGGCGCCAGCCTGTTCCTGGCCAACCTGGCCATCGTGTTCTCGCAGCTGGGCGAAAAAACCCTGCTGGTCGACGCCAACCTGCGCACCCCGCGCCAGCAGCAGATCTTCGACCTGCAGACGCGCCAGGGCTTGTCCGACATGCTGGCCGGCCGCGCCGGCACCGACGCCATCACCAAGATCGACTCGTTTGTCGCGCTGTCGGTGCTGGGCGCCGGCACGCTGCCGCCCAACCCGCAGGAAATGCTCAGCCGTTCCTCGTTCGGCGACCTCAGCATCCAGCTGCAGACCAACTTCGACGTCGTGCTGTACGACGCGCCGGCGTTCTCGGTCGGCTCGGACGCGCTGGCCGTGGCCGCCCGCACCGGCGGCGTGCTGCTGGTGGCGCGCAAGAACCACACCAATGTGCGCGACATCCACGCGATGCAGGAGCAGATGGCGCACAGCGGCGCCGAAGTGGTCGGCTCGGTCCTGGTTGATTTCTGATGATGCCCATGCCCTCCGCCGACCGCATCAGTTCAGCGCTGCCGCCGCGCCGGCTGGCGCTGGACTGGCTGCCCATCGTGCTGGGCTGCCTGCTGCTGTTCGTGCCGACGCTGATCAACTTCAGCGACGTCTGGATGCATGAAGACCAGGCGCACGGCCCCATCATCCTGATGCTGTCGGCCTGGCTGATCTACCGCCGCGCGCCCGAGATCCGCGCGCTGCCCGGCGCGCCCACCGGCGTGGCCTTCGGCTGGGTGCTGTTCGTCGTCAGCATGCTGTTCTACATCGTCGGCCGCTCGCAGGAGGTGCTGTCGGCCGAGATGCTGGGCTTCATCGGCACCATGGCCTCGCTGATCGTCATCAAGTTCGGCCTGCGCGCGCTGCGCACCGTGTGGTTCGCGTTCTTCTTCATGCTGTTCATGGTGCCGCTGCCGGGCACGCTGGTGACCATGCTGACCATGCCGATGAAGATGGCGGTGTCCTACACCACCGAGCACCTGCTGTTCTGGGCCGGCTACCCGATCGCCCGCAGCGGCGTGATCCTGCAGATCGGCCAGTACCAGCTGCTGGTGGCCGACGCCTGCGCCGGCCTGCAGACCCTGCTGGCGCTCGAGTCGCTGGGCCTGTTCTACCTGAACGTGGTGCAGCACACCTCGGCGTTCCGCAACATCACGCTGGCCATCCTGATCATCCCGATCTCGTTTACCGCGAACGTGACGCGGGTCATGACGCTCACGCTGATCACCTATTATTTCGGCGACGCCGCCGGGCAGGGCTTCCTGCACGGCTTCGCCGGCATGGTGCTGTTCGTCAGCGCCCTGGTGCTGATCCTCAGCCTGGACACCTTCCTGCAGTGGCTGGTGCGCCGGCACGAAGGCAAGCGCGCATCCGTTGTAAAGGCGACCCCATGAAAACTTCCCTAGTGACAGGCTGGGTGCTGTGCGCCGCCATGGTGGCCACGGCCTGGACCGCGCAGGCGGTCAAGCCGACCGTGCGCCTGGCCGACCTGCACGAAAAAATCGTGCTGGCCGACGCCATCCCCACCCGCTTCGGCCAGTGGGCCGAGGACGTGAACCAGGTGTCGGCCGTGATCAATCCCCAGGTCGACGCCGAGATCAAGCGCATCTACGCGCAAACCTTGTCGCGCACCTACGTCAACCCGGACGGCGAGCGCATCATGCTGGCGATCGCCTACGGCACCGACCAGCGCGACAACCTGGCGGTGCATTATCCGGAAGGCTGCTACGGCGCCCAGGGCTTCAATGTGTCGCCGGTCAGCTTCGGCACGCTCAACGCGGCGGCCGGCGAGATTCCCGCCACCCGCCTGGTGGCCAGCCTGAACAACCGGGTCGAGCCGATCACCTACTGGGTGGTGGTGGGCGACCGGGCGGTGCGCAACTCGTGGGAGTTGAAAAAGGCCAGGCTGGCCTACGCGCTGGAGATGGAAATCCCCGACGCCACCCTGATCCGGGTGTCGAGCATCGGCGGCGACAGCGCCGCCTCCTACCGCCTGCAAGAGCGCTTCGTCGGCGAGATGCTGGCCGCGATCCCGCCCAAGCTGCGCGACCACTTCAGCGGCCGCGCCCGCTGAGCGCGGTAGTGCCGGCGCGCCGCGCCGGACTTCCCCCTCACAACCCGATTTGAACCGAGCCGGTTTGAGACGAAGGCAAGAATGAAATTCTTTAAGAAAAAAACGGCGGCCGGGCTGCCGCCGCAGGGCAATTACAGCAAACGCGGGCGTTCCGGCCCGGCCTGGTGGAAGCTGGGCCTGGCCGGCATCGCGGTGATCTTCTTCGCGGTCTTTCTCGGCCTGGTGGCGGCGCTGGGCGGCCTGCGCCTGACCGCGGTCGTGGCCGGCGTGCTGATGGTGATCCCGCTGGTCTGGTTCATCAGCGCGCGCACGCTGCTGCCGCTGCTGTTCGTGTTCATCTTCATGATACAGGGCATGGTCAGCACGCTGTTGCACATCAACGCCATCGCCTGGGTCGGCAGCGGCCTGGCCTTTCTGTTCCTGCTGCGGGTGCTGCTGGAAATGTTCCTCACCAAGCTGAGCGACCGCACCGAGGTCTCCGGCTGGACCGGCGCGGCCACCGTGATGATCGCCACCGGCATCTACCTGATGTTCTTCTTCTTCGGCCTGGCCACCACCAGCGCCACCACGCCGCAGCTGATCTCGGCGATCCGCCTGGGCCTGCCGATGTTCGGCGTGCTGCTGTTGCTGGCCAACGCCCGCCTGACCGAGGGCCGCCTGCGCTTCCTGTGGAAGCTGGTGCTGTTCATCATGGTGGCGCAGCTGCCGCTGGTCGCCTACCAGCACCTGTTCGGCATGGGCGGGATCGGCTGGGACGCGGTGGTGGGCACCTTCGGCCCCGGCATGAGCGCGGTCATGGCCATGTTCTGCATCGCCGCGCTGCTGTACGCGGTGGCGCTGTGGAGCCGCGGCTTGATGCGCTCGTGGCTGCTGGCGCTGCTGGTGGTGGTGGCCGTGGCCAATATGCTGCTGGGCGAAGTCAAGGCCGTCATGATCTGGGTGCCGGTGGGGCTGCTGCTGGTGCTGCGCGAACGCTTCTTCCGCAACCTCGGCACGGTGATCGTCTACGGCGCCGTCATGGTGCTGTTCATGGTCGGCACCTTCACCGCCTACAAGGCCATGTACTGGGGCGAGGGCGCCATCAGCGGCAACACGGTGGGCGAAAAGGCCCAGCACGCCAGCAACTACTTCTTCGACCCCTACGAGGTGCATTACGACACGGGCGAGGTGGGCCGCTTCGCCTCGCTGCATATCTGGTACCGCGACCCCACCGTCGACATGGTGCACCGGATGATAGGCTACGGCCCCGGCGCCGTCGCGGTCAGCCAGACCACCGGCCGCGGCATGATCGCCAAGCGCTACCGGCCGCTGGCGATCGCCTCGACCGCCTTGTCCTTGCTGCTGTGGGACGTGGGCGTGCTGGGCGCGCTGGCCTTCGGCGGCGTGCTGCTGTTCCCGATCTGGTCGGGCTGGCGCTATCTGGTGCACGGCGAGGGCACGCCCCATGAACAGGCGATGGTGGAAGCCTGCGTCGCCACCCTCGTGCTGCTGAGCTCGACGGTGATCTACAACCGCTCGCTGCTCGACGAGACCCCGGCCCAGCTGCTGTTCCTGTTCTGCGTCGGCTGCGTGGTGCACCAGTGCCGCTTCGGCCGCCGGGTTCCGCGCCCCGCGGCGCCGGCGCAGCATCCGTCGCCGGGCGTGCCCGCCTCGACGCTGACCTGGTGAGGCTGTGTGAAATCAGGTAACAAGGGTAATTTGCTCAAAAATAGCGTGATGTCGTTCCTGCTCAATGTCTCGGGCACGGCGATCAGCTTCTTCGCGATACCGATCACCCTGCGCATCATGGGCATCGAGTACTACGGCAGCTTCGTCTTCATGCAGTCGGTGGCGATGATCGCCTTCACGCTGGCCACCGTGCAGTACTGGCAGGGCCTGCTGGTCGAACTGCCGGGCAAGAGCTCGTCGGTGACCACGCTCAAGCGCCAGGTGCGGCGCAGCGTGCTGTTCGAGCTGGGCGGCATGGCGGCCGCGCTGGCCACCGTGCTGGTGATGCTGCTGCCGGTGTTCCACATCCCGCAGATCCACGGCTTCGGCGTGCTCGACGTGGTGCTGATCGTGGTGTCGACGCTGCTGCCTTCGCTCGGATCGCTGGTGGCGTTCTACCGGCTCACCAACAAATACCAGGTGCTGCTGATGGCCGGCCTGTGCGCCAACGTGCTGCGCCTGCTGATGCTGCTGGCCGCGGCCCGGTGGAGCCCGACGCCGTCGTCGGTGATCGTGTGCTACGCGGTGCCGGAGTTCTGCCGCCTGGCGCTGCTGGCGCTGATCATCCACCGCCAGCCGAACGACGACCCCGGCAGCGAGGCCGCACAGGTGGACCCGCGCGCCATCCTCAGCACCGGCAAATGGAGTACCATGCTGGCCGTGGCCGACCTGCCGGTGGCCTACATCGACAAGGTGCTGGTGGGCGTGGCGCTCAGCCCCGAGGCGCTGGGCATCTACAACATCCTCAAGCGCCTGTACGCCATCATCTCGATGGCGACCAGCCCGGTGTACACCAACTCGATACCGGAGTTCTCGCACAAGCTCAACGTCGGCGACCGCGCCGGCGCGTTCGCCCTGTGGCGCAAGACCATCCTGATCCTGTTGCCGGTGTCGAGCTTCATCGGCCTGTCGGCCTTTGTCTGCCGGCCGCTGTGGGTGCCCGTCATCTACCGCGGGCTGGACCACTACGGGCTGGAGCTGTTCATCATGATGCTGACCGCCGTCATCGGCGGCTCCTTCATCACCACCCACGCGTTCTACTGGGCGCTGGGCAAGCGCAAGCAGACCTCGGTGGTGACGGTGTGCGCGAATATTTTGTACATCGGCGAGCTGCTGGTGCTCAGCCATTTCTTTGGCATCACCGGCGCCATCGGCGCGTTCCTGCTGCATGTGACGCTGGTGGTGGTGGTGAAGGTTACGCTGGTATTGAAAGAGAAGGAAGCCGTTAAATGATACCGAAGAAAATCCATTATTGCTGGTTCGGCGGCAATCCGCTGCCGGTCATGGCGCAGCGCTGCATCGCCTCGTGGAAGCAGTACAGCCCCGAGTACGAGATCATCCTGTGGAACGAGTCGAACTCCGACATCGACAACGAATACTGCCGCCAGGCCGCGCGCCAGCGCAACTGGGCCTTCATCTCGGACTGGGTGCGCTTCGACATCCTGTACCGCCACGGCGGCGTCTACCTGGACACCGACATCGAGCTGATCAAGCCGCTGTCGACCATCCTGACCGACGACCGTTTCTGCTCGGCCTGGGAAAGCGAAGGGCTGATGGGTGCCGGCTTCATCGCCGCCGTCCAGCACGACCCCATCATGCAGCGCGCGCGCCAGCTGATCCTCGAGAACCTGATCCCGATCCGCAAGTTCGCCACCGCGCCGCGCGTGCTCAAGCGCGCGGTCGACGACGTGGCCGGCGACCGCCCGCTCAACATCCTGGCGCCGCCGAGCTTTTACCCGTTCAATCCCTTCGATGACAACAACCCGCTCAACGCCGGCCAGCTGCTGTTTTCCGACATCGTGCCGGAGACGGTCGGCATCCACCACTACGCCTCGTCGTGGGACTTCAAGAAGAAATCGCGCTGGCTGGCGATGATCACCGACAAGCTCAGCCGTCAACCCGACTGGAGATTGACGCTTGAGTTCTGAGTCGAAAAAAAAGCAATGCCTGGCGGTGGTCTACCTGCCGGAGCGGGAACTGGCGCGCTTCCCCGACCAGATGGCGCGCTTCGACTTCCTGCGCCGCCACTATGCGGTGTCGACCGTGCTGACCTCGCCCACCACCGGGGCCGAGGGCAGCCGCCGCACCTACCGGATCCCGCACGTCAATCCGCTGCTGTTCTCGCTGCAGGCCGCGTGGACGCTGTTGTGGAAGCGGCGCGACTACGACTTCATCTACGTGATCGGCCTGCCGGCCGTGACCACCTTCGGCTTCTTCCGGCCGCGCTGCCCGGTGGTGGCGTACGCGCCCACCCATTTCGAGCAGACCTACGGCCCGGAACGGCAGCGGCCGTTCCGCGCGGTCGCCTCGCTCAAGCTGGCCACCTTCCTGCGCGGCCTGGCGCGCGTCACCTCGGTGATGGCGATCTCGCGCCAGCTGGCCGCGCTCTACCAGGGGCGCGTGCCGCGCGTGTCGCTGATCCCGATGGGGGTGGACCTGGCGCTGTACCGCGACTGCCATCCGGCCGCGTCCGCCGACGGCCGGCTCAACATCGTCTATCCCGGCTCCGGCGGCCAGGGCAGGGGGCTGGACCTGATCGTGGCCTGCGCCCGCCGCCTGGTGGCCGACGGCGTGGCGGCCACCTTCCACCTGGTCGGCTGCGAGGACGCGCAACTGGAGCAGGCCCTGGCCGAGGCGCCCGAGCTGGCGCAGGCGATCCGCGTCTACCCGCCGATGCCGTACGGCGAGGTGGTGCGCATGTACGGCCGCATGCAGGCCGGCGTGTCCCTGTTGGCCGGCAATAAATTCTATTCGGCCAGCCCGCCGCAAAAAATCTTCGAATACATGGCGGCCGGCCTGCCGGTGCTGTGCAACGACCTGGTCACGCACACCGACTACGTGGGCGAGAGCGCGGTGGTGACCGGCTGGAGCGCCGAGGCGCTGTACGATGGCGTGCTGCAGCTGCGCGCGCGCTACCCGGCGCTGGCGGCGGCCGCCGCCCGCCAGCGCGACAACATGGGCGAGCATGCGCGCACCGCAGTCGAGCGCCGCTTCGTCGAGGAACTGGAATATGATTTGCGCTGACCTACACAGCCACCAGCCCTGACGCAGAAAGTTTCGAGACGATGAAGATAGCCTACCTGATCCTGGCTCACGATCAACCCCAATTGTTCGGACGATTGGCCGCCGCCCTGCAGCACGACGGCGCCACCCTGTATGCCCACATCGACGGCAAGCAGGACGCCCAGCCGTTCCGCGCCGCCGCCGGCGCGCTGCCGGTGCGCTTTGTCGAGCCGCCCATCGAGGTCAACTGGGGCGGCTACTCGCAGGTGGCGGCGATGCTCAAGCTGCTGGAGGCGGCAGCGCGGGACGGCCACGACCACTACATCTTCCTCAGCGGACGCGACTACCCGCTGCGCAGCAACGCCGAACTGCGGGCGCAGCTGGCGCAGGACCCGCAGCGCAACTACATCAATTTCTACCGGCTCGCGCCCGGCACCGATTTCTCGCACCTGATTGAAATCCATGCCTTCCGCGACGTCTACGCGCGCATCCGCTCCGGGGCGCTGCGCCGGCTGGCCATCATGCTGGTGCGCGGCGCCAACCGCCTGCTGCCCAGGCGCCGCTTCCCGGCCGGCTACACGGCCTACCGCGGCTCGACCTCGTGGTGCCTGAGCGCGGCGGCGGTGGACTATCTGCTGGCGTTCGTGCGCCAGCCGCGCAACCGGCCGCTGCTGCGCTTCTTCCGCTCGGTGACCGGCGCCGACGAGATTTTTTTCCAGACCATCCTGCTCAACTCGCCGCTGGCGGCGCACTGCGCCGGCTACCAGGAGTTCCTGCAGCAGCCGGCCGGCAGCAATGAAAACAAGGTGTCGCTGCACTACATCGACTGGGACGTGGCGCGCGAAAACCCGGCGGTGCTGGAGTTGCGCGACCTGCCGCGGCTGGCCGCCTCGGGCAAGTTCTTCGCCCGCAAATTCGACCAGACCCGCTCGGCCGCCCTGCTGGAGCGGGTGGACGCCGGCCGGCGCGCAGCCGGCCAGCCGGTCGCGTCAAGCTAGCAGGAACTGTTCGATTTCCTGGCCCGGCCGGTGCTGGCCGTCCAGCTGGCGGGCCGCCTGCGCGATCTGGGCCGACAGCTGGGCGCGGAACTGGTCGTCGCCCAGCGCCCGCTGCAGGCGCTCGCGCATGGCGCCGGCGTCGTCCGGCGCCACGAAGCCCTGGTAGTCGCTGCCCAAGTAGGCCTCGATCGCCTCGTGGCGGGTGGCGATCAGCGGCTTGCCGTTGCGCAGCACGCGCAGCAGCACGCTCTGGCCGCAGGCCTCGCCCTGGCTGCGCAGCGGCATCGCCACCACCTTGCTGCGCGCCAGCAGCTGCTCGAACTGGGCCTCCGGCAGGTTGCGGTGGATGGTGGCGCGCGGATTGAGGCCGGCGTTGATGGTGTTGTGCTCGGCGGCCACCAGCACCACCGGCGCCGCCAGCTCGCGGCTGGCGTTGAGCAGCAGGTCGTAGTCGCGGTTGGAGAAGCCGCCGCTGAAGATGTAGCCGTCGTCGCCGATGGCGCCGGCGGCCGGCTTGCCGTCCAGTTCCTGGCGCCACAGGTGGAAGTGGACGTCGGCCGGCGCCATGCCGACCTCCTCGATCAGGTTGCGCGTTTCGCTGGGCGAGAAGGTGACGAAGCCCAGCCCGGGAAACTTCAGCAGGCGCCAGGCGCGGTTGATCACCTGGCGCGCGCGGCGGCCGTGGATGAAACAGGCCATCACCAGCAATTTGGCTGGACGCGGCAATAGTCCCAGCCGTATCATGGCCAGGACGGGCAGGGCCTGCCACCCGACCACCAGCACGCGGTCGCTGGCGGTCCAGGTCTTGCGGGCCCGCAGCAGGGCCGGCGACAACATACCGGCCAGGATGGCCAGCTTGCCTGGAATGGCCGGGCCCGGCTTGTCCGACCCCACCAGCAGCAGCCGCGCGCCGCCGGCTTCCAGATGTTTGGTGATGTCGCGATAGCTGTCAGGCTTGGAGAGGAGGACGTAAAGCATGGAATACCTCGAAAAAGATAACATTATCGCATTACTATCGCCGGCGCGCCGCCGATTCCTGGCGTGCGGCCCGAATTGCCTGGCTTGGGCGTGGAAGCAACAAAACGGAAACAAATACAGCTAGGAATCAAGATTGGATGCGCTAAAATAAGATTTAACGCACGAAACACCCCCATGCCCACTAATTTTGCGGGAAGTTGCTTCTGAATAAACACGAGCAGCCCGCTTTAGTGTATATTTTCATTTCTCAAGCGCAATTTTGGTTCTTGTAAGCAACTTTTTCGATGCAAGCGAGTCCCACCGCCAGATGTGCACGTGCCCGCCTGTAGCTAATGTTTGTGCTGTCAACGCTTCCCCTCGGAGGAATCTCATGGCTTTTCTTAAATCAAGTCTTGTTTGTGGTCTGCTCATGGGGACGGCAATCGCCCTCGGGCAAGCTCAGGCGGCAACGGCACCGGTCGTCGAATGGGTAGCTAAGGCAGCCGTCGACCCCTATACGATGCAGCCGGCGCCGACCAATCTGATGCCCCAGCCGCAAAACCCGCCGGCGTTCACCTGGCCGCGTTATCCGGTCTACCCCAAGCCGCCCGGCTATACCCTGGAAATCTGGTCCGGCGCCACCCTGGTCGCCAGCTACACCGCGCCGCGCAACTTCTATTTGCCCAGCAAGGCCATGGCCCCCGGCAGCTACAGCTGGCGCGTGCGTCCCAACCTCAGCGTGATCGACTGGTCGACCCCGCGCACCTTCAACATCCCGACCACCGCCAAGACCTTTGAGGTGCCGGAAAGCGCCGACCTGCGCACCCGCATCCTGGCCCATGGACGCTCGCGCATGTTGTCGAAGAACTTCCTGCCGTACGCCAGCTGGCCGCTGGCCATGATCTCCGCGCGCGGCGCCGCGCTGACCGCGCTGACCAACGAGGTCAACGCCAACATCACCGCCG
The DNA here is from genome assembly GCF_059422325.1 of Duganella sp. GW821-FHT01E12. Taxonomy (NCBI): domain Bacteria; kingdom Pseudomonadati; phylum Pseudomonadota; class Betaproteobacteria; order Burkholderiales; family Oxalobacteraceae; genus Duganella; species Duganella sp. GW821-FHT01E12. The sequence continues at coordinate 57,629 of NZ_JBWKWR010000015.1, forward strand.
TGCCCATCGTGACCGAGCAGTCGATCAGCCTGGTGGGCCTGAGCTCCACCGACGCCGCGCTGGTGATCGCCAAGCTGGGCACCCGGATCAACCCGGTGCTGCGCCAGATGGAGGGCGCGGCCCTGCTGTACCGCCTGAAGGGCGATCCCAAGTATCTGGCCGAGGCGCTGCTGCGCGGCGACCAGATCGCGGCGCTGGACCCGAACGGGGCCACCAGCTATGTCAACCAGGACCAGATCACGCGCGGCATCGACGTCTCGCTGGTGCGCACGATGGACATGTTGTGGGCCAATATCGACGCGACCCGCCGCGCCGCCTGGACCAACATCATCGTCGCCCGCACCGAGGCGATCTACAACGACCTGTCCGGCTATGACGGCCGCCTCGACGAGCAGCCCTTCGATTCGCACGGCGCCACGGCGTACGGCTATCTGGCGCTGATCGCCGCGCTGACGGTGGGCGACATGCCGGCCGCCGACAAGTGGTTCGACTTCGCCGTGCGCGCCTACGTCAATTCCGTGTTTATCTGGAGCGGCGCGGAGGGCGGCTACTTCCCCGGCTCGGCCTACGCGACCTACCAGGCGGCCTACTCGGTGCAGCTGTGGGGTCCGTTCAAGGAAGCGACCGGCGTCGACCTGTTCCAGAAACCATGGTCGATCGGTTTCGCCAAGATGCTGATCCAGTTCATCCCGCCCGGCGCGCCGGGCCTGGTGTTCGGCGACGCCCATGAGGATCCGTTCGACTACATCTCCCTGAAGTCGTTCGCCACCCGCACCGCGACGCCGGAAACCGCCTGGTATTCGCGCGTGGTGTCGGGCAACGAAGACTCGATCCAGCTGCTGGCCGCCGAATATCCGTTGCCGGCGTCGGCCGTCACGCCGGTGACGCCGCCGAACGGGGGCTTGTTCCCGAGTATAGGCTGGGCCTCGATGCACAGCGATATCTCCAACCCCAAGCGCACCTCGCTGTACTTCAAGTCCAGCCCGTATGGTTCGTACAACCACGCGCATGGCGACCAGAACGCGCTGGTGCTCGACAGCGGTGGCGTGCGCCTGCTGGGCGAGGCCGGCTACCAGGACTACTACTACTCGCCGATGGTGGTGGCGTGGTACCGCACCACGCGCGCCCACAACGCCGTGACCTATGACGGCGGCATCGGCCAGCTCATTTCCGGCCGCGAAAACCTGACCCGCAACGGCAAGATCACCAGCTACAAGAGCGACGCCAGCAGCGACTACGTCGAGGGCGACGCCACCGTGTCGTACGGCCCGCTGATCTCGTCGGCCGTGCGCAAGGTCTGGTACCTGCGCACCAACAACGCCTTCATCGTGCAGGACAAGGTCAGCTCGCCCGACCTGCACACCTTCGAGTGGAATATGCACACCATCGTGCCCATCCTGGACGACGGCGTCGGCAAGGCCAAGATCGTCAACGGCCTCAACTCGGTCTGCCTGACCTCGCTGACCGGCGACACCAAGCTGGTCCCCTGGCTGTCCGGCTATCCATCGCGTCCGAAGGTGACCGAGGTGCATGCGGCCTTCATCAAGAACGCGCCGATGAACAACACCGAGTTCCTGGTCTTGCTGGACGTCGGCTGCAAGCGTCCGGTGGTGACCATCACCCCGACTGCGACCGGCCGCACCGTGCTGGTCAACGGCCAGTCGATCACCATCCCGAATTGAGGATGACGGCGATGTAATTGTTTTCGTGATAATAGTTTGAAGGGCGACTGTGATACTATCCAGTCGCCCTTTTTTATTGTCGATCCATCAAATATTCAGTCACCCATGCCCCTCACCATTTTGCAGCTGGTACCCGAGGCGCTGCCGACCCATCGTGCCGATGTCGCAGTCTTGTTTGGAAAATACCTGCCGCGCGCCGGCGTCCAGTGCCACATGGTGGGCATGCCGTCGCCGGCCGCCGCCGACGGCCAGGGCTACGCCTCGCTGCGGCGCCCGGCCTGGCACGCCAGCCGGCTGCTGCGCGAGGCCCGCTTCTTCTGGCTGTGCCTGCGCGCGCTGCTGGCCGCCAACCGCCGCAACTGCGATCTGATCCAGGCGCGCGACATGGTCTCGATCGGCCTGCTGGCGATGCTGGTGGCGCGCCTCAAGGGCCTGCCGTTCTGCTACTGGGTCTCGTTCCTGATGAGCGAAGGGCGCATCGAGCGCGCCCGCGCCAACCTGGCGCGCAAGCCCAGCCTGCGCGCCTATCTGGTGCTGTGGAAGGGGCTGGCCGAAAAAGCCGTGCTGTACCGGCTGGTGCTGCCCGGCGCCCGCCACATCTTCGTGCAGAGCGAGGCGATGGCCGCCTACATGGTGGGGCAGGGCCTGCCCGCCGCCAGGCTGAGCGCGGTGCCGATGGGGGTGGACATGGAGCTGTTCGGCGCCGGCATCGGCGCCGGCGCGCGCCCGGCCGGCTGGGAGGGGCGGCCCATGCTGGGCTATCTGGGCAGCCTGGACAAGGAACGCCAGCTGCACACCGTGGTCGACGCGTTGCTGCTGGCGCGCCGCCAGGTCCCCGACGCCTGCCTGCTGCTGGTGGGCGCGGCGGCCAATGCCGGCGACACCGAGCAGCTGATGGCCTACGTCCGCCAGCAGGGGCTGGAGGACGCGGTGCGCATCACCGGCTGGCTGCCGTCCAGCCAGGCCTGGCAGCTGTTGCTGGGCGCGGACGCCGCAGTCTCCTACGTGCCGCGCAATATGCTGTACGACGTCAGCTCGCCGACCAAGCTGCTGGAGTATCTGGCGCTGGGCCTGCCCGCGGTGGGCAACGACATCCCGGACCAGGCGCACGTCCTGTCCGCCAGCGACGCCGGCTGGCTCACCGCCAGCGACGCCGCCTCGATGGCGCAGGCGCTGGTGGCCATCTTCGCCGACCCGGCGGCGGCCCGCGCCCGCGCCGCGCGCGGCCCCGCCTACCTGCGCGCGGCGCGCAGCTACGCCGTGTTGTCCGAGCAGGTGGCGCAACAATACCGGGCCATTGTGGAGGCGGGGAAATGAGTGCGGCCGCCGCGCACGGTAGGGGAATTGCCGAAAGGATATCGAAACTGCTATATAATGCCCGACGTCAGCCCCGCCGGCTTGCCAGTTGCTAGCCTTTCCCAACACCGCGTGCCGACCGGCGTGCGCTCCCAGAGCCTGTACAACATGTGGAAATACTCGTTAAAATTTTCGCTGCGCTCCCTGCTGCGCGACGCCGTGCGCGGCGTCGCGGCGCGGACCCTGCTGTATCCCGAGCTGGCGCGCAACGAACGCTCGACGGCGGCGCTGGCGGACTACGTGGCGGCCCGTTGCCGCCTGTTGGGCCTGCCCGTGCCGGCCGCGCCCAACGCCGTGCCGCTGCTGGCCGGCGACGCCGCCACGATGGCCAAGGCCGACCTGCGCGCCGCCCCGCAGCGCTATCAGCGCCCGCGCGGCTGGGGCACGCTGTTGCGCAACAAGATCAAAACCAGCGGCAGCTCCGGCCAGCCGCTGACCGTGGTGCAGGACCTGGCCTGCGTGGTGCGCGAGGAAGCCTTCATCCACCGCCACCTGCGCTGGATGGGATTCGAGCCGGGCCAGCGGCGCGCCTGGATCCGCGGCGACGTGGTGTGCGACGCCCGCCCGGCCGACGGCCGCTACTGGTGCTACGACTGGCCCGGCAAGATGCTGATGATGTCGTCCTACCATCTGGCCGGCGCCACCATCGCCGCCTATGTCGAGGAGTTGCGCCGTTATGATCCGGTCATCATCCACGCGTATCCTTCCTCCATCGCCGCCATCGCCGCCTGGTTGCACGCGGCCGGGCGGACCTACGGCGGCACGGCGCTGCGCGGCATCATGACCTCGTCCGAAACCATGGACCCGGACGTGCGCGTCCAGGTCGAGGCGGTGTTCGGCGTCAAGGTGTTCGACTGGTACGGCCAGGCCGAGCGGGTCGCCGCGATCGCCAACTGCGAGCACGGCAACTACCACCTGCTGACCGACTACAGCATGGTCGGGCTGCTGGACCAGGGCGACGGCCGCGCCGAGCTGGTGGGCACCAGCCTGAACAACCGGGCCACGTCGCTAGTGCGCTACCGCACGGGCGACCTGGTCGAGATGGGCGAGGGCCCGTGCGCCTGCGGCCGGGTGTTCCCGGTGGTGAAGGCGATCGGCGGCCGCAGGGAACGCGTGATCACGCTGCCGGACGGCCGCCAGATCGGCCGCCTGGACCACGTGTTCAAGGGCGCGGACCAGGTGGTGGAAGGGCAGATCGTGTATCGCGGCCAGGCCCGCTTCGAGCTGAACGTGGTGGCGGCGGCCGGCTTCGGCGCGGCCGACGAGGCGCAGCTGGTCGACAACTTCCTGCTGCGGGTGCCGGACGTGGCGGTCAGCGTCAAGCGGGTGGCGGCCATCCCGCGCGGCGCCAACGGCAAGTTTGAATTTATCTCGTTGCAGGAAGCCGCATGACGGCCACCTGCAGCGTCAACCCTGGACAGGCTTGATGAGCAAAGTAATCGTGATGGCCGGCACCGGCTTCGACACCATGGGCGGCATCTCGTCGGTGGTCAAGGTGTACCGCGACGCCGGGCTGTTCCAGCGCTATCCCATCGTCTACCTGGCCACCCACCGCGACGGCGGCGCCGCCGCCAAGCTGGGCGCGGCGCTGCGCGCCTACGGGCGCTACCTGCTGTTGCTGCTGACCTTGCGGGTCGGCCTGCTGCACGTGCACGTGGCCTCGCGCGCCAGCTTCTGGCGCAAGACGCCGTTGTTCCTGCTGGCCTTCCTGTTCCGCGTGCCGGCCATCCTGCACCTGCACGGCGCCGAGTTCGTCATCTTCTACGAGCAGGAGTGCGGCCCGTGGCGGCGCCGCCTCATCCGCGCCATCTTCAACGGCACGCGCCGCGTGGTGGTGCTGTCGGACATGTGGAAGCAATGGGTCGAAAGCATAGGCGTGAGCACGCCGGTGCACGCCGTCTACAACCCGGTGCTGCTGCCGGCCGCCACCGACTGGTCGGCGCGCGCCGCCGGCCAGCTGCTGTTCCTGGGCCGGCTGGGCAAGCGCAAGGGCACGTACGACCTGGTCGACGCGCTGGCGCGCCTGCCGCAGGCGCCGCAGGCGCTGCTGGGCGGCGACGGCGAGACCGAACAGACCGCCGAGTACGCGCGCCAGCGCGGCGTCGGCGACCAGGTCAGGCTGCTGGGCTGGGTGGGGGCGGAGCAAAAAGCCGGCCTGCTGGCCACGGCCTCGATCTATGTGCTGCCCTCGTATAACGAAGGCTTGCCGATGAGCTTGCTGGAAGCGATGGCGGCCGGCATGCCGGTGCTCAGCACCCCGGTGGGCGGCATCCCGGAGGCGGTCAGCGACGGCGTCGAAGGCTTCCTGGTGCCGGCCGGCGACATCGACGCGCTGGCGGCCCGCCTGCAGCAGCTGCTGGCCGACCCGGCGCTGGCGCAGCGCATGGGCGCGGCGGCGCGGCGCAAGGTGGAGACCACCTTCGCCAGCGGCGCGGTGCTGCCGCGCATCGAACAACTGTATCAAGAACTGGGATTTGCGCGCGCATGAGCACACTGGGCTGGAAAATCAATCGTTTGAAACTGATGTCGGTGGGCGAGATCGTCTGGCGCGTCGAACAGATGGCGCGCAAGAAGGCCAGCAAGTTCGGCCTCGGCCTGGCGGCGCGGCCGCCGCGTCCGGCGTTGCCGGCCGGCGCGCCGCGCTTCCTGCCCGACGGCGCGGCCGGCGGCGACAGCGCCGCCTTGCTGGCCGCGGCCGACGCCATCCTGGCCGGCCGCTGGAATGTGTTCGCGCTGCGCGGCGTCGAACTGGGTTTCCCGCCGCGCTGGAACGTCGATCCCAAGACCGGCACCCAGGCGCCTATGGGCCTGGGCAAGGCCATCGACTACCGCAGCGAGCGCGTGGTGGGCGACATCAAATACCTGTGGGAGCCGAGCCGCCACCTGGAGCTGGTGACGCTGGCGCAAGCGTGGCAGGCCAGCGGCGAGCGGCGCTACGCCGACGGCGCCCGCGCGCTGCTGCAATCGTGGTTCGACCAGTGCCCGTATCCGCAGGGCGTACATTGGACCAGCTCGCTTGAACTGGCGGTGCGCCTGCTGAACTGGGCCTTCGCCTGGGAGCTGCTGGGCGGCGCCGCCTCGCCGCTGTTTGCCGGCGCCGACGGCGCGGCATTCCAGCGCCAGTGGCTGGACAGCGTCTACCAGCACTGCCATTTCATCCAGGGTTATTTCTCGCGCCACTCGTCGGCCAACAACCACCTGTTCGGCGAATACATGGGCTTGTTCGTGGCCAGCCTGGTGTGGCCGTGCTGGCCGGACTCGGCGCGCTGGCGCGCGCTGTCCAAGCGCGGCCTGGAAGTGGAGGCGCTCAAGCAGAACACCGCCGACGGCGTCAACAAGGAACAGGCGGTGTACTACCAGCACGAGGTGATGGACATGATGCTGCTGTGCCACCTGGTCGGCCAGGCGCACGGCGTGGCGTTCGCGCCGGCCTATCTGCAGCGGCTGGAAAAGCTGGCCGACTTCCTGGCCGCGCTGCTCGACGCCGGCGGCCACATGCCGATGACCGGCGACGCCGACGACGCCCAGATGGTCAGGCTGGCGCACGAGGCCGGCTGGTCGCCGTACCGCTCGCTGCTGGCCAGCTGCGCTTTGCTGTTCGGCCGCGCCGACTTCAAGCGCAAGGCCGGCGCGCTGGACGGCAAGACCCGCTGGCTGTTCGGCCGCGCCGGCCAGCAGCGCTGGGACGCGCTGGCGCCCACCGGCGCCGAGCAGCCGGTGATGGCCTTCCCGGAAGGCGGCTACTACCTGCTGGGCCGGCATTTCGGCGGCGCCGACGAGGTGCGCCTGGTGGCCGACTGCGCGCCGCTCGGCTATCTGTCGATCGCCGCCCACGGCCACGCCGACGCGCTGGCGTTCACCTTGTCGCTGGGCGGCGAGGAATTCCTGGTCGATCCCGGCACCTACGCCTACCACACGCAGAAATCCTGGCGCGACTATTTCCGCAGCACGGCCGCGCACAACACGGTGTGCGTCGACCACCGGGACCAGTCCGAGATCGGCGGCAACTTCATGTGGCTGCGCAAGGCCAACGCGCGCCTGCTGGCGCACCAGCCGTCCGGCCCGGTGCAGCGCTTCGAGGGCGAGCACGACGGCTATCAATGCCTGGCCGATCCGGTCATGCACCGCCGGTTGGTCGAGTTCGATACCAACAGAAATACCGTCGTTGTCAAAGACATATTACAATGTCGGGGTCAGCACCATGTTGCACTGCACTGGCAGCTGGCCGAGGCTTGTCGTACCGAGCTGGACGACGGCGTGGTGCGGGTGCGCGGCCGGCGCAGCGAGTTGCAACTGCGCTGCGGCTTCGGCGGCGGGGCCGAGTTGTTGCGTGGCAGCGAAGCCCCGATCGGCGGCTGGATATCGCGCAGATTTGACGAAAAGACCGCCATCGACACGCTAAGATGGCAGGGTACCGTGAACGGTACGACAGAAATAGTGACTGAGCTGCGGCTGCTGGTGAACGCCGTGGCGGACGCCGCGCCGGACGCGGCGCGGGTCAGCACTCAGGCAGGCATTTAACGGTGGCATCGACAATTCATTGAGGAGTATATTTTGAAAATCAGTATTTTTGGCCTGGGCTATGTGGGCGCAGTTTCCGCCGGTTGTCTCGCCACCGACGGCCATGAAGTGATCGGCGTCGATCCCAACCGCACCAAGGTCGACCTGATCAACCAGGGCACCACCCCGATCATCGAAAAAGACATCGGCGAGATGATCGCCGCCACCGTCAAGTCCGGCCACCTGCGCGCCACCGTCGACGTGCGCGACGCCGTCATGGGTTCCGACATGTCGCTGATCTGCGTCGGCACGCCGTCCCAGCTGAACGGCAACCTCGACCTGAGCCACGTGCGCAAGGTGTGCGAGCAGATCGGCGCCGCCATCAAGGAAAAAGCCAGCTTCCACGTGGTGGTGGCGCGCAGCACCATGCTGCCGGGCTCGATGAGCAGCGTGGTCATCCCGACCCTGGAGGCGGCCTCCGGCAAGAAGGCCGGCGTCGACTTCGGCGTCTGCAACAACCCCGAGTTCCTGCGCGAAGGCACGGCGGTGTACGACTACTACCATCCGCCCAAGACCGTGATCGGCGAGAGCGACGAGAAGGCCGGCGCCATGCTGGTGCAGCTGTACGAGAAAATGGACGCGCCGCTGGTGCGCACCAACGTCGAGACGGCCGAGATGGTCAAGTACACCGACAACACCTGGCACGCCGTCAAGGTGGCGTTCGCCAACGAGATCGGCAACATCTGCAAGGCGGTCGGCATCGACGGCCACAAGGTGATGGAGATCTTCTGCCAGGACACCAAGCTCAACCTGTCGTCCTACTACATGAAGCCGGGCTTCGCCTTCGGCGGCTCCTGCCTGCCCAAGGACGTGCGCGCGCTGACCTACAAGGCGCGCAGCCTGGACCTGGAACTGCCGCTGCTGAACGCCATCCTGCCGTCCAACCAGAAGCAGGTCGACAAGGGCTTGAAGATGATCATGGACAAGGGCGCGCGCAAGGTCGGCATCCTCGGCTTCTCGTTCAAGGCCGGCACCGACGACCTGCGCGAATCGCCGCTGGTGGACGTGATCGAGCACCTGCTGGGCAAGGGCTACGAGCTCAAGCTGTACGACAAGAACGTCAACCTGGCCGCGCTGACCGGCGCCAACCAGGACTACATCCTCAACCACATCCCGCACATCTCCAAGCTGATGGTCGAGTCGATGGACGAGGTGCTGGCCTTCGCCGACACCATCGTCATCGGCAACGGCGCGGCCGAGTTCAAGACCGTGCCGGGCCAGCTCAAGCCGGGCCAGCAGCTGGTCGACCTGGTGCGCATCAGCGCCGAACAGAGCGGGGGACAGTACGATGGCATCTGCTGGTAAGCGCCGCGTCCTGATCCTGGTCGAGAACCTGCCGTCGCCGTTCGACCGGCGGGTCTGGCAGGAGGCCACCACGCTGCACGCCAACGGCTACCAGGTGTCCATCATCTGCCCGACCGGCAAGGGCTACGAGAGCCGCTACGAAGAGATCGACGGCATCCACATCCACCGCTACAGCCTGCCGCTGGAGGCGGAGGGCGCCAAGGGCTACCTGGTCGAATATTCGCTGGCGCTGTTCCACACCTTCCGCCTGGCGTGGAAGGTGCATTTCGCGCGCGGCTTCGACGTCATCCACGCCTGCAATCCGCCCGACCTGCTGTTTTTGATCGGCGGCTTCTTCAAGCTCCTGATGGGCAAGAAGTTTTTGTTCGACCACCACGACATCAACCCGGAGCTGTACGAGGCCAAGTTCGGCCGCCGCGACTTCTTCTACAAGTTGATGGTGCTGTTCGAGCGCTGGTCGTTCAAGACCGCCGACGTGTCGATCGCCACCAACGAGTCGTATAAAAAAATCGCCATCGAGCGCGGCGGCATGCCGGCCGATAAATGCTATGTGGTGCGCAGCGGACCCAAGCTGGACCGCCTGCGCGTGCTGCCGCCGGTGCCCGAGCTCAAGCGCGGCCGCCGGTTCCTGGTCGGCTACGTCGGCGTGATGGGCGCGCAGGAGGGCATCGACCTGCTGCTGCAGGCCGCGCAATACCTGATCCAGACGCTGGGCCGCAGCGACGTGCAGTTCGGCCTGGTCGGCGGCGGCACCTCGCTCGAGCAGATGAAGCAGATGGCCACCGACATGGGCATCGCCGACTACGTCACCTTCACCGGCCGCGTGCCGGACCAGCAGCTGCTGGAGATGCTCAACACCGCCGACGTCTGCGTCAACCCCGACGTGGCCAACGACATGAACGACAAGTCCACCATGAACAAGATCATGGAGTACATGGCGCTGGGCAAGCCGATCGTGCAGTTCGACCTGGTCGAAGGCAAGGTGTCGGCGCAGGAGGCGTCGCTGTACGCGCTCAAGAACGACCCGGTCGACATGGCGCGCAAGATCGTCGAGCTGCTGGACGACCCGGCCCGCCGCGAGCGCATGGGCGCCTACGGCCGCAACCGCGTGGTCAACGAACTGGAATGGGAATACGAGGCGCCGAAACTGCTGGCCGCCTACGAGCGCCTGTACTCGGCCAACGCGCCGCTGCCGGGCGCGGTCTCGAGCTTACGGAAAGAGGGCAAATGAAGATCTTAGTGACTGGCGGTATGGGCTACATCGGCTCGCATACCGTGGTGGAATTGCTGGCGGCCGGCCACGAGGTGGTGGCGCTGGACAACCTGTCCAACGCCAAGGCCTCGGTGCAGCAGCGCGTCGAGCGCATCGCCGGCAAGCCCTTCACCTTTGTCGAGGGCGACGTGCGCGACCGCGCCGCGCTGGAGGCGGTGTTCGCCGCGCACCGCATCGATTCGGTGATCCACTTCGCCGGCCTGAAGGCGGTGGGCGAATCGGTCGAGCAGCCGCTGCGCTACTACGACAACAACGTCACCGGCAGCCTGGTGCTGTTCGAGTGCATGGCCCAGGCCGGCGTCAAGTCGCTGGTGTTCAGCTCCTCGGCCACGGTGTACGGCGACCCGGCCTCGGTGCCCATCCTCGAACACTTCCCGCTGTCGGCCACCAACCCCTACGGCCGCAGCAAGTTGATGATCGAAGAGATGCTGCGCGACCTGCACAAGGCCGACCCCAGCTGGCGCATCGCGCTGCTGCGCTACTTCAACCCGGTGGGCGCCCATGCAAGCGGCCTGATCGGCGAGGAGCCGAACGGCATCCCCAACAACCTGGTGCCCTACATCGCCCAGGTGGCGGACGGCAGCCGCGAGCGCCTGTCGGTGTACGGCGGCGACTATCCGACCCCGGACGGCACCGGCCTGCGCGATTACATCCACGTGGTCGACCTGGCGCTGGGCCACCTGGCCACGCTGTCCAAGCTGGCGACCGGCGCCGGCATATTCACCTACAATCTGGGCACCGGCCGCGGCAACAGCGTGCTGGAGATGGTGCGCGCGTTCGAGGCGGCCAGCGGTCGCCCCGTGCCCTACCAGGTGGTGGCGCGCCGCGCCGGCGACATCGCCGCCTGCTATGCCGACGCCAGCCTGGCGGAACGCGAGCTGGGCTGGAAGGCCCAGCGCAATGTCGAACAGATGTGCGCCGACTCCTGGCGCTGGCAAACCACGCCCACTGAATAGGAGACCAGCATGAAAGCGATGATACTTGCAGCAGGCAAGGGCACCCGCGTGCGCCCGTTGACCTACGATTTGCCCAAGCCCATGATCCCCATCCTGGGCAAGCCCGTGATGGCCTACCTGATCGAGCATCTGCACAAGTACGGCGTGACCGAGATCATGGTCAACGTCAGCTACCTGCACGAGAAGATCGAGGAGTATTTCGGCGAGGGCCACCAGTACGACGTGCAGATCGGCTACTCGTTCGAGGGCTACACCACCGACGACGGCGAGGTCGTGCCGCAGCCGCTGGGCTCGGCCGGCGGCATGAAGAAGATCCAGGAGTTCGGCGGCTTCTTCGACGACACCACCATCGTGCTGTGCGGGGACGCGCTGATCGACCTCGACATCAAGTCGGCGCTGTTCGAGCACCGCCGCAAGGGCGCGCTGGCCTCGGTCATCACCAAGGAGGTGCCGTGGGACAAGGTCTCCAGCTACGGCGTGGTGGTCGCCGACGACAACGGCCGCATCACCGAGTTCCAGGAAAAGCCCAGCCAGCAGGAAGCCAAGTCCAACTTCGTCAGCACCGGCATCTACATCTTCGAGCCCGAGGTGATCGACCTGATCCCGTCCGGCCAGACCTTCGACATCGGCTCCCAGCTGTTCCCGCTGCTGGCCGAGAAGGGCATGCCGTTCTACGCCCAGACCCGCAACTACAACTGGATCGACATCGGCAGCGTGACCGACTACTGGGAAACCTGCCAGAGCGTGCTGATGGGCGAGGTGGCCCACCTGCACATGCCCGGCATCCAGATCAACGACGGCGTCTGGGTCGGCCTGAACACCAGCATCGACTGGGAGGGCACGACCATCGAGGGGCCGGTCTACATCGGTTCCGGCACCCGCATCGAGGCCGGCGTGCACATCGTCGGCCCCACCTGGATAGGCCACGGCAGCCATATCTGCGCCGGCGCCAAGGTCGTGCGCAGCGTGCTGTTCGAGTATACTCGCGTGTTACCGAATGTTTCTTTAAATGAAATGATCGTGTTTAAGGACTATAGTGTCGACCGCGCCGGCGAGATGAAGCACGTGTCCGAGACCGATCCGGATTCCTGGGCCAACGCCCGCGACCGCCGCAGCAAGCGCCGCACCGAACACAGCAATGAATTAATCGATAAGAGAATGCGAGCATGAAAATTTACCCAGTGATCCTGTCGGGCGGTTCCGGCACCCGTTTGTGGCCGTTGTCGCGCGCCGTGCTGCCCAAGCAGCTGCTGCCGCTGGTATCCGAGCGCACCATGCTGCAGGACACCGCGCTGCGCCTGCACGGCCGGCCGCAGATGATGGCGCCGCTGGTGGTGTGCGGCAACGAGCACCGCTTCCTGGTCGCCGAACAGATGCGCGAGATCGGCATCGCTCCGCTGGGCATCCTGCTCGAGCCGGTCGGACGCAACACCGCGCCGGCCGTGGCCGCCGCGGCCCACTATCTGCGCGCCATCGACGCCGACGCCGTCATGCTGGTGCTGCCGGCCGACCACGTGATTGAAAACACCGACGCCTTCTACGCCGCCATCGAACACGCTTGCGCCATGGTGGAAGGCGGCGCGCTGGCCACCTTCGGCATCGTGCCGACCGGGCCGGAAACCGGCTACGGCTACATCCGCAGCGGCCAGCCGGCCGCCGCCGCGCACTGCTACAGCGTCGACCGCTTCGTCGAGAAGCCCGACCGCGCCACCGCCGAAGGCTTCGTCGCCGCCGGCAACTACTACTGGAACAGCGGCATGTTCCTGTTCCGCGCCGACAGCTACCTGAAGGAACTGCAGCAATACGCGCCGGCCATCGCCAGCGCCACCGAGGCCGCGGTCGGCAAGGATTACCGCGACCTCGATTTCTGCCGCCTGGACGAAGCCTCGTTCACCGCCTGCCCGTCCGACTCGATCGACTACGCGGTGATGGAACACACCCGCCACGCCATCGTCGTGCCGGCCGACATCGGCTGGAACGATGTCGGCTCGTGGTCGGCGCTGTGGGAAGTGCAGCCGCAGGACGCGCAGGGCAACGCCACCCGCGGCGACGTCTACCTGGACGACGTCAGCGGCTCGCTGGTGCGCGCCGAGAGCCGCATCGTGGCCGTGGTCGGCGTCAAGGACGTGGTCGTGGTGGAAACCAACGACGCCGTGCTGGTCTGCCACAAGGACCAGGTGCAGCGCGTCAAGAACATCGTCGAGCACCTGAAGACCAAGCAGCGCACCGAGCACCTGCACCACACCAAGGTCTACCGTCCGTGGGGCTGCTACGAGGGCATCGACATCGGCGAGCGTTTCCAGGTCAAGCGCATCACGGTCAACCCGGGCGGCAAGCTGTCGCTGCAGATGCACCACCACCGCGCCGAGCACTGGATCGTGGTCAGCGGCACCGCCCGCGTGACCTGCGGCGAGCAGGTGACGCTGCTGACCGAGAACGAATCGACCTACATCCCGATCGGCACCACGCACCGCCTGGAAAACCCGGGCAAGCTGCCGCTGCACCTGATCGAAGTCCAGTCCGGCAGCTACCTGGGCGAGGACGACATCGTGCGCCTGGAAGACGTCTACCAGCGCGCCTGATGCCGCGCGGCGGCCCCGGCTGAGCAGCCGGCGGCCGCCGATTTCCCGTCTTGGCGTAGGCGCTTGCCTACGCTGCCTGCAACACCTCCCGCCCATCCCCGGTTTCCCTCTGAGCGCCGCTGGCGCCCGCCTGCGCGCGCCTGGCCGGCCCAGCCACGCGCGATTGCCGCGTCCATGCCGCCGCGCCGCCGGCCGATGCTAGGATAAATCCGCAGTGATCGAGCAACCGGCGGCAGCGCGCGCGCCGCCGCCATTTTCAAGGGAGGTGAGGTATGAAGCGTACACAAACAATCGTGGCGGCGCTGGCGCTGGCGGGCGCGGCGGGCCTGCCGCTGGCACGGGCGGCCGACATCAGCCAGGGCGTGCAAACCCTGGACCTGAGCGGCGGCGCCGCGGTGCTGATGCATGCCTTCGGCGCCGGCAACGCCGGCAACACGTTCAGCGACCGCTACAATTTCACGGCCGCCAGCAGCGAGATGGTGGGCGCGCTGGTCAGCAGCCTGGACCTGGCCGACGCCGGCCTGGGCGGCGCCAGCTTCGACAGCTTCAAGCTGTACAACTCCGCCGGCTTCTCGGTGGACGGCGTCAAGCAGTCGGCGCCGGGCGCCACGGCCGAGGTGTGGACCATCGCCGCGCACCATCTGGCGCCCGACGACTACTACCTGCTGGTCAGCGGCACGGTGCGCAACGCCGCCGCCGGCAACTACGTCGGCTCGGTGGCCGTCAGTCCGGTGCCGGAACCGGCCACCTATGGCATGCTGCTGGCCGGCGCCGGCATCGTGGGCTGGCTGGCGCGCCGCCGCAAAGCCTGACAATGGCGCTATAATTCCAACGGAAGCCGCCGCTTCCGTTTTTTTTGCCACCTCCAACTGCGATCGACTCACTTGCGATTTTTCTTATTCCTCCTGGCCGCCATGGTGGCGCTGTCCGGCGCGGCCCGCGCGCAAAACGTCCCGGTGGCCGGCATCGGCGCCGCCCAGCTGGCGGTGGTCATCAACGACGACGAGCCCAACAGTGTTGAAATCGGCGAGTACTACCGCAAGGCGCGCGCCATCCCGGCCGCCAACATCGTGCACGTGCGCATCCCGCACCGGCCGCGCAAGATCGACGCCGAGCAGTTCGAGGCGCTGAAGGCGCAGATCGACGCCAGGCTGGGCCCCGAGATCCAGGCCGTGCTGATGGTCTGGACCGCGCCGTACGCGGTCGAATGCAACTCGCTGACCTCGGCCTACACGCTGGGCCTGGACAGCGGCCTGTGCACCAAGAGCTGCTCCCCGAGCAAGCCCAGCAGCTATTTCAATTCGCCCTCGACCAAGCCCTACACCGACCACCGGATGCGCCTGTCCATGCTGATGCCGACCGATTCGGTGGAGGCGTCCAAGGCGCTGATCGACCGTGGCGTGCTGTCCGGCTTCACCATGCCGACCGCCACCGCCTACTTCCTCAACACCAGCGACGCCGCCCGCAGCAGCCGGGCGCGCTTCTTCCCGCGCTCGATGACGGTGCCGTCCAAGAAGCTGACCATCAAGACCATGCAGGCCGACAGCATCGAGCAGGTCAGCGACATCATCGTCTACGAGACCGGGCTGACCCATGTGCCCAAGCTGAACACGCTCAAATTCCTGCCGGGCGCGCTGGCCGACCACCTGACCTCGCAAGGCGGGGAGTTGTACACGGAGACGCAGATGAGCAGCCTGCGCTGGCTGGACGCGGGCGCGACGGCCAGCTACGGCACCGTCAGCGAGCCGTGCAATCATTGGCAGAAGTTCCCGAATTCGACCGCGCTGCTGAGCCACTACCTGCGCGGCAACAGCGCGATCGAGGCGTACTGGAAAAGCGTGGCGTGGCCGGCGCAGGGCGTCTTCATCGGCGAGCCGCTGGCCGCCCCTTACCGCCGCTGAAGCCGGCGGCGCGCGGACACGATCAAGCAGGCCAGGCCGGCCAGCAGCAGCGCCCAGCGCGACGGTTCCGGCACGGCCGGCAACGGCTCCGCCTGATCCAGCCAGGGCTGGCCGCCGGCCCGCGCCACCAGCGGCAGCTCGCCCAGGCCGCCGGGCACCCACGCGGTCGGCTGCACGGCGCCCGGCTCCTGCGGGCGCGGCAGCTCTTGCAGCGTGCTGAACCACCACACCTCCTGTTGCGCGCGGCCGCCGCCGTGCTGGCGGTTCCACTCCATCCAGCTCTCGTATTCCTGCAACAGTTGATCGCGCGACAGGGCCGGCTTGTCGGTCTGTTCGTTGTCGCGTTCGGCGTTACTCATGCTGCACGGATCGAACAGAAAATTGATGTTGATCTTTTTGCGGGGCTGGGGTTGCTGTTCGGGCGGCTTGGCGGCCGCGCCGGGCGCTGGCTGGGCGGGCGGCGCCTGCAGCGCCAGCATGCACGCGCCCAGCTGCGGCTGGGCGGGCTGCGCCGCGGCGGCCGACGCCAGGCCGGGACCGAGCAGGGCGCAGGCGACGACGGCAGTGCGTAAGGTGGTCATGATGCTCGCTCCATGGCGGCAGGACGGGCGCTGCGCAGCCCGCCGGGACTACGGTTTTGAAATTGCAAATAAGTAATTTCAATTGCGCATAAGTAATCGTAGCACGCGCTGGGCGGGGATGCGAGAAAAACCGGCGCCGGACGCTGAACCAAGTCTTAGTCCGAACGGACTAAGGGTATGTCATCAAGGCGTCAATCCGGCGGCTTAATATGCAAAATGCAATTTCTGAAATCATTTTGTCAAGACCGCCGCGCCGACCTTTTCTCCACACCAGGAACCACACATGAAAAAAACTTCCCACACGCCGAACGCCCAGGCTGCCTCCACGCCGGGCCGGCGCACCATCATCGCCGCAGCCCTGATGGCGGGCCTGTCGGCATCGGCCTGGGCCGATTCGCCGGTCGTGATCAGCCAGGTGTACGGCGGCGGCGGCAACAGCGGCGCCACCATCAAGAATGATTTCATCGAACTGTTCAACCGTGGCACGCAGCCGGTCAGCCTGGCCGGCTGGAGCGTGCAGTACGCCAGCGCGTCCGGTTCCTCGTGGCAGGTGACCAAGATCAGCGGCAGCCCGGTGCTGCAGCCCGGCCAGTACTACCTGGTGCAGGAGGCGGCCGGCACCGGCGCCGGCGCGCTGCTGACGCCGGACAGCACCGGCACCATCCCGATGAGCGGCAGCGCCGGCAAGATCGCGCTGGTGAGCGACGGCAACGCCCTGTCCGGCGCCGCGCCGGCCGGCGCCACGCTGGTCGACCTGCTGGGCTATAACGCCGGCTACTTCGAGGGCAGCAACGGCCCCGGCCTGACCAACACCACCGCCGCGCTGCGCGCCAACGGCGGCTGCACCGACACCGACAACAACGGCAGCGACTTCGCCGCCGGCGCGCCCAACCCGCGCAACACCGCCAGCCCGCTGCACTCGTGCGGCGTGCCGCCGGCCCCGCCCATCGTCGCCAGCTGCCCGGCCAACCTGGCCATGGCCTTCGGCTTCGCCGGCAGCGCCGACCTGAGCGCGACCGACGCCGACGGCATCGTCAACAACGCCGTCATCACCTCGGCCGCCGTGCCGGGCATCAGCCTGGTGAACTTCCAGGCCGCATCGGCCGCCGGCGCCAACGCCACCGTCAGCCTGAGCGTGGGCGCCGGCGTGGCGCAGGGCAGCTACCCGGTCGCGGTGCGCTTCGACAACGACCAGTCGCAGCAGGCCAGCTGCACCATCAACGTCGACGTCGCCGCGCCGGCCGGCGTCACCCACAGCATTCCGCAGATCCAGGGCCCGGGCGAGACCAGCCCGTACGCCGGCACCGTGCAGACCACCGAGGGCGTGGTCACGGCCAAGGTCGGCTCCGGCTTCTTCATCCAGGACGCGGTGGGCGACGGCAATCCGCAAACCTCGGACGGCATCTTCGTCTACACCACGGCCGCCAACACCGGCACCGTGCAGGTGGGCGACCAGGTGCGCGTCACCGGCACCGTCAGCGACTACGCGCCGGTGGCCGGCGGCCACGCCTACACCGAGCTGCAGAACATCAGCGCCATCGTCAAGACCGGCAGCGGCATCGCCATCACCCCGACCAACATCCAGCTGCCATACGCCAACCTGGGCCAGGTCGAGGGCATGCTGGTGCGCTTCACCAACGCGCTGACCGTGTCGCAGCTGGAATTCCTGGGCGAGCGCGGCGAAGTAACCTTGTCGTCCGGCCGCCTGGAGGCGCCGACCAACCACTACCGCGCCGGCTCGGACGAAGCCAAGGCGCTGGCGCTGGCCAACGCCGGCAACCAGATCGTGCTGGACGACGGCATCTTCACCACGCCGGTCACCATCCCCTACCTGGGCGCGGACGGCTCGCTGCGCGCCGGCGACACCGTCTCCGGCCTGACCGGCGTGGTCGACTTCGGCGCCAAGGGCGGCGGCGGCGCCGGCTTCAAGCTGCAGCCGACCGTGGCGCCGGTGTTCTCGCAGGATAATCCGCGCAGCGCGCCGCCGGCCCTGGCCGCCGGCAACATCAAGGTCGCCAGCGCCAACGTGCTGAACTACTTCACCACCTTCACCAACGGCACCGATGTCGAAGGCCACACGGGGCAGGGCTGCTCGCTGGGCGCCAGCGTCAGCAAGTCCAACTGCCGCGGCGCCGACAACCTCAACGAGTTCAACCGCCAGACCGCCAAGATCGTCGGCGAGCTCAAGTCCATCGACGCCGACGTGTTCGGCCTGATGGAGATCCAGAACAGCGGCGAGTACACGGTCGGCTACCTGGTCAAGGCGCTCAACGAGGCGATCTCGCCGGGCACCGGCTTCCAGACCTACGCGGTCGTGCCCAAGCCGGCCTCCACCGGCACGGACGCCATCCGCGTCGCCATGATCTACAAGCCGGCCTCGCTGACCATGGTGGGCGGCGCCATGACCGACGCCGACAGCATCAACAACCGTCCGCCGATGGCGCAGACCTTCGTCGCCGCCAACGGCGCCAGGTTCTCGCTGATCGTCAACCACCTGAAATCGAAGGGCAGCTGCCCGGCCGGTTCCGGCGCCGACGCCGACAAGGGCGACGGCCAGAGCTGCTGGAACGCCACCCGCATCAACCAGGCCACCCGCCTGGTCACCACCTTCGCACCGCAAGTGGCGGCCGCCGCCGGCGACGCCAAGGTGCTGATGATCGGCGACTTCAACTCCTACGGCATGGAAGACCCGATCAAGGTCATCACCGACACCGGCTACGTCAACCAGCTGGAGCGCTACGTGCGCGGTGGCGGCGGCATGCCGTACTCCTTCGTCTTCAACAGCGAGGCGGGCTACCTGGACCACGCGCTGGCCAGCCCCGCGCTGACGCCGTCCGTGGTGGACGCGGCCGAATGGCATAACAACGCCGACGAGCCGACCGTGGTCGACTACAACACCGACGGCAAGCCGGAGGACAAGTACACCGCCGCGCCGTACCGCGCCTCCGACCACGACCCGGTCGTCATCAGCCTGAACCTGGCCGCGCCGTACAGCGACGTCAGCGCCGGCGTCAAGACGGCCGCCACCGGCCTGGTGTTCAACCGCGCCACCGGCAAGTACAGCTCGACGTTCTCGGTCACCAACACCGGCGCGTCCGCGCTGAGCGGCCCGTTCCAGGTCGAGTTCGACGGCCTGCCGGCCGGCGTCGCGCTGAGCAACGCCAGCGGCAGCCACGCCGGCGCGCCCTACATCACGGTCAACGCCGCCATGCTGGCGCCGGGCGCCACCGTCTCGTTCGCGCTGAGCTTCAGCAAGACCGGCACGGCCAACATCAGCTACACCACCAAAGTCTACAGCGGCACTTTCTAAGGATACGACCATGTTCACACCAAACCTCTCCCTCACCCTGCGCCATGCCGCGATGGCGCTGGCGCTGAGCGCCTGCGCCGGCCTGGCCTCGGCCCAGACGCTGCACGTCGAACTGAACACCGCGTCGCTGGCCGACGCCGGCTTCCTGGACCTGCAGTTCAATCCGTCGCAGGTGCCGGCCAGCTTCGCCAGCGCCACCATCAGCCACCTGTCCGGCTTCGGCGACCTGTCCGGCGTCAGCGTGGCGGGCGACGTGCAGCAGACTGCCGGCGGCTTCGTATTCGGCAACACCACCGACTACAACGACCTGTTCCAGGGCATCTCGTTCGGCGGCAAGGTCAGCTTCGACGTCAGCTTCGGCGGCCTGTCCGACCCGTCGGCCAACGCGCTGCAGAGCCAGTTTTCCGTGTCGCTGTTCGGCGCCGACGGCCACACCGCGCTGGGCAACTTCAACCCGCAGGACAGCACGCTGATGTCGATCACCTGGCAGCCGACCGCCGGCGCCGGCGTGGTGTCGTCGGCCGTCACCGACCACGCCATCGGCAGCATCAGCGCGGTGCCGGAACCGTCGTCCTGGGCCATGCTGGGCGCCGGCCTGGCGCTGGTGGGCCTCGCCCGCCGCCGCAAGCTCTCCGCCTGAACTTGACTGCGGCAGAAAAGCGACACCCCAGGGTGTCGTTTTTTTGCATTTAGACGGTGGCTTCTAAATCGCCAGCAACGCAGGCGGGCATTGGATATATATCGCCAAGCTCTGAATCCGCGATGGAAATCATATTAGTAATGCCAGATTGCTTGTTGCATAGTGTTTCCTTTGCACGGATTTGCTATGCCACCCGCCCATATCCTTGTCATTGAAAACGAGCCTGCGATCCAGGAACTCATCGCCCTCAACCTGAGCATGGCGGGGCATGCCGTAGCCCGTGCGCGCGACGCCGAAAGCGCGCTGCTGATGCTGGAGGACAGCCTGCCGGCCATGATCTTGACGGACTGGAACCTGCCCGGCCAGTCCGGCCTGTCGCTGATACGCCGCCTGCGGTCCCAGCCGCGCACGCGCGACCTGCCCATCATCATGGTCACGGCCCGCTGCGGCGAGCCCGACAAGATCATGGCGCTGGAAAGCGGCGCCGACGACTACATGACCAAGCCCTTCAGCCCGCGCGAGATGGTGGCCCGCGTGCACGCGCTGCTGCGCCGTCTGCGCGCCCCGGCGCCGCCGCAAGCGCCCGACACCGTGCAGATGGCCGGCCTGCGCCTCGATCCGCACACGCTGCGCGTGACGGCCGGCGCCCGCGAGCTGGCCATGGGCCGGGTCGAATTCAAGCTGCTGAACTTCCTGATGAACCACCCGGAGCGGGTGCACACCCGCGCCCAGCTGCTCGACCAGGTCTGGGGCAACGCGGTCTACCTCGACGAGCGCACCGTGGACGCCCACGTCGGCCGCCTGCGCAGCGCGCTGCAGCCCAGCGGCCACCAGGAGCGCATCGAAACCGTGCGCGGCAGCGGCTACCGCTTCGTGGCCTGGGAGCAGGCGCAACGCGAGGCGGCGCGGGTCTGACGATGGAACAACTGGTCATCTTGAGCAAGCTGGAGCAGGAATACCTGCTGCACGCGATCGAAGCGGTGCTGCCGGTGCGGCAGGCGCGCCAGTTCTGCCTGTGGACCCAGGGCCAGTTCCAGGCGCTGCTGCCGCACCAGATCATGGTCTGCCTGCAGTTCGGCGCGCAGGACGAGGTGCAGCACGTCGAATGCATGCACAGCACGGTGCTGGACGCCGGCCTGCTGGCCAGCCTGGCCGACAAGTCCGACGGCCTGGCGCTGCGGCTGGCGCGCCACTGCCGCGACGGCCTGCGGCTGCCGGCCATGCTGGACGCGGGCGCCGCCGCCGAAGCCAGGCCGCCGCTGGCGCCGTTCGCCGGCGAGCTGCGCGCGCTGGGCCTGGACAACCTGCTGGTGCACGGCACCGAGCGCCTGCCGGGCGGCTCCACCTTCTTCGCGTTGTTCGGCCTGCCGCACCGGCCGCGTCCGCGCCACGCGTATTTCCTTGAACTGCTGCTGCCGCACCTGCACCTGGCGCTGCAACGGGTGGGCCAGCAGCAGCGCCAGGCCCGCGCCGGCGCGCTGGCGCGGCCGGTCAGCGCGCGCGAGATGGAAATCCTGCACTGGGTGCGCGAGGGCAAGAGCAACGAGGAAATCGGCCTCATCCTTGGCATCAGCGGCCTGACGGTGAAGAACCATTTGCAACGCCTGTACCGCCTGCTGGGCGTGTCCAACCGCGCCCACGCGATCGCGCGCGGCATGGCGCTGCACTTGTTCGAGCACGCCATCGTGCCGCTGGCCAGGGCCGCCTGAACCTTCGCCGTCCGTTCCCCCTGCGCACGCACGCAAGAAAAGATTGTCGAGTATGCAAACCGCATGGTAGCCTCTGACTTCTAGCCTCAGGGCGTGGCGAATTAAGGAGTCGTTCGGATGGAAGTCGCAAAGTATCACCGTCAGACCGCAGCTCACAAGGCTGGCGGCTTTACCCTGCTGGAATTGCTGGTCGTCATCGTGATCATCGGTTTGCTGGCGGCGTATGTCGGTCCCAAGTACTTTGCCCAGTTGGGCAAGTCGGAAGTGACCATCGCCAAGGCGCAGATCGAAGCGTTTGAAAAATCGCTCGACACCTACCGCCTCGACGTCGGCCGCTACCCGACCACCGACGAGGGCCTGGCCGCCTTGCTGGTGGCGCCCGCCACGGCCGGCGCCAAGTGGAACGGCCCCTACCTGAAGAAGGGCGTGCCGCCGGACCCATGGGGCCACCCCTACCAGTACAAGGCGCCCGGCGCCAAGGCCGAGTTTGAAATCACTTCGCTGGGCCGCGACGGCCAGCCCGGCGGTACCGGCGAAGACGCCGACATCACCTCACAATAAGCCGCGCCGACACGGAAAGCCGTTTTCGCCATGCAGTTCGATGTCCGCACCTTGTCGGCCGATATGGCCATTTCCCATCTGGTGATCGATGGCCGCGATGAGGCCGACGCGCGCCGCCAGGTGGAGGCGCGCGGCCTGTACGTGAGCGCCATCGCGCCCGTGCGCGGCGGCCTCGGCCTGCGCGGCGGCAAGGCGCGCGGCAAGGGCCTCTCGCTGGTGCTGTTCAGCCAGGAGCTGCTGGCGCTGCTGACCGCCGGCCTGGGCATCGTCGAAGGCCTGGAGGCGCTGCTGGAGAAGGAAACCAGCCCCGTCACCCGCAGCGTGCTGGAGCGCCTGCTGGCCGGCCTGCGCGAGGGCCAGCGCTTCTCGGCCGTGCTGGCCGAGCAGCCCGAGCTGTTCCCGCCGCTGTACATCGGCATCGTCAAGGCGGCCGAGGGCACTTCGGACCTGCCGCGTTCGCTGTCGCGCTTCATCGACTACCAGCAGCGCATCGACCTGGTGCGCGGCAAGCTGGTGTCGGCCGCCATCTATCCGTGCATCCTGCTGCTGGTCGGCGGCGGCGTCAGCCTTTTTTTGATCGGCTACGTCGTGCCGCGCTTCGCCGAGGTCTACCAGGGCGCCGGCCGCAACCTGCCGTGGCTGTCGCAGCAGATGCTCAACTGGGGCCAGTTCGCCGGCGCCCACACCGCGCTGCTGCTGGGCGGCATCGCCGCCGTGCTGGGCGCGCTGGCGCTGGGCGTGCGCCAGCTGATGGGCAACGGCGGCTTCGCCCGCCTGCTGGCGCGCCTGCCCGGCATCGGCGAGCGGGTGCGCATCTACGAGTTGTCGCGGCTGTACCTGACGCTGGGCATGCTCAGCGAGGGCGGCATCACCATCGTGCACGCGATCGAGACGGTGCAGGGCATGGTCTCGGCCGGCATCCGCCAGAATTTGCAGAGCGCGCGCGCCGCCATCGAATCGGGCCTGCCGCTGTCGACCGCCTTCGAGGCCAACGCCCTGACCACGCCGATCTCGCTGCGCATGCTGCGCGTGGGCGAGCGCACCGGCGACATGGGCCCGATGCTGACCCAATCCGCGGCCTTCTACGACGGCGAAATCAGCCGCTGGATAGAACGCTTCACCCGAACCTTTGAACCGCTGCTGATGGCCGCGATCGGCCTGGTGGTCGGCGCCATCGTGGTGCTGCTGTATATGCCGATTTTCGATCTGGCCGGAGACATGTCATGACGGCCCAGGCCACCCCACACATCGCCGTCGCCGCCGTGACGCCGGCGCTGGCGCCTGTCCTGGATATGGCGCTGGTCGCGCGCGCCCGCCACCTGCGCCAGCAATCGAAGCGCACGCTGGTCGAGGAGCTGGTCGCGCTGGCCGACATGGAGCCGCGCCTGGTGGTGCAGGCCTTGGCGCAGCCGTTCGGCATGGCGGTGCTGGAAACGGTCGACATGCTGGGCTACACGCCGGCCTTCGACCTGCTGCCGCTGTCGCAGGCACTGGCGCGTCACTGCGTGCTGCTGCGCGGGCATGACGGCCTGGTGGTCGGCGTGATCGCCGATCCCTTCGACCTCGATCTGCAAACCTGGCTGGGCACGCAGGCGCGCGCCACGCCGCACGCGCCGCTGCAAACGCGGCTGGCGCTGCAGGCCGACATCCAGGCCTACCTGTCCAAGCAGGAGGAATCGGCGCGCGCCACCGACACGCTGCTGCCCGGCGCCAGCGAGGGCCGGCGCGACGGCAAGACCGCCGCCGTGCTGTCGTTCGCCTCGGTGTCGGAAGCGGCCAGCCCCGCCGTCCGCCTGGTCAACTCCACGCTGTACGACGCCCTGAAGGCCGGCGCCTCCGACATCCACCTGGAGAGCACCGCCGGCGGCCTGGCCGTCAAGTACCGCGTGGACGGCGTGCTCGATCACGCCACCTCGGTCAACGGCATCGACGTCGCCGAGCAGATCATCTCGCGCCTGAAGGTGCTGGCGGAGCTGGACATCGCCGAACGCCGCGTGCCGCAGGACGGCAGCTTCCGCGTGGAGGCCAACTCGCGCGAGATCGACCTGCGCGTCTCCATCATGCCGAGCATCCACGGCGAGGACGCGGTGATCCGTATCCTCGACAAGCGCGCCATGATCGAAGCCTACGGCTCGCTGACGCTGGAGGCGCTGGGCTTCGACGCGCCGTCGCTGGCCACGCTGCGCGTGCTGGCGCAGGAAGCCTACGGCATGCTGCTGGTGACCGGGCCCACCGGCTCCGGCAAGACCACCACGCTGTACGCCGCGCTGACCGAGATCCACAACGGCCGCGAAAAAATCATCACCATCGAAGACCCGGTCGAGTACCAGCTGCCCGGCATCCTGCAGATCCCGGTCAACGAGAAGAAGGGCCTGACCTTCGCCAAGGGCCTGCGCTCCATCCTGCGCCACGACCCGGACAAGATCATGGTCGGCGAGATCCGCGACCGCGAGACGGCGGAAATCGCCGTGCAGTCCGCGCTGACGGGCCACCTGGTGCTGACCACCGTCCACGCCAACAATGTGTTCGACGTGTTCGGCCGCTTCACGCACATGGGCATCGACCCGTATGCCTTCGTGTCGGCGCTGAACGGCATCTGGGCGCAGCGCCTGGTGCGCATCAACTGCCCGCACTGTGCGGCGCAGTACACGCCGGACGACCACGAACTGGCCAGCGTGGGCCTGGCCCGCGCCGACGTCTACGAGTACCGCTTCATGCAGGGCGAGGGCTGCGGCGATTGCCGCGGCACCGGCTACAAGGGCCGCCGTTCGATCGCCGAGATCCTCACGCTGAACGACGAGATCCGCGAACTGATCGTCGACAAGCGGCCGATCCGCCAGATCAAGCAGGCGGCCTACGCCAACGGCACGCGCAGCCTGCGCCAGGCGGCGCTGGAACTGGTCAAGCGGGGCGGCACCACGCTGGCCGAAATCAAACGAGTAACCTTGCATGCGTAGAGCAATTGGACAATCCCTGCGCATCGGCGTCTCCGGCTTTGCCGTGAGCCTGCTGCGCGTCAGCCGCTGGCGCGGCGAGCCGGTCACCGTGCTGGCCGAACACGCCTTCGCGCCGTCGGGCGAGCATCCGTTCGACGCCATCGCCAACGCCCTGCGCGCGCTGTTTGGCGAACAGGAAGTCGGCGGCTGGCCGGTCAGCATTGTGCTGGCCGACGACCTGACGCGCTTGTGGCGCGTCGTACCGCCGCCGGACGCCGCGCGCCTGGCCGACATCGAGGCGGCGGCAGGCTTCCGCTTCCAGTCGCTGTATGGCGAATCGCCGTCGGCCTGGCAGATATCGGGCGACTGGAACGCCACGCAGCCGTTCTTCGCCGCCGCCGTGCCGCGCGCCTTGCTGGCCGTGCTGGGGCAGGTGGCGGAGGAATTCAGGCTGCACATCGTCGGCATCGAACCGCACTTCATCACCGCCTACAATCGCTGGCGGCGCGGCGTGAAGCCCGGCGCGTGGTTCGGCCTCGTACACGACCACCTGCTGACATTGGCCGCCGTCGAAACCGACGGCAAGAGCATCCGCGCCATCCGCGCCATGCCGATGCCGGCCGGGCAGGGCGCCGACCAATACTGGCTGGGCCAGACGCTCAAGCGCGAGGCGCTGCTGCTGGACATGGAAGCGCCGGAGCTGCTGCAGGTCTGCGGCGCCGCGCCCGCTACGTGGAGCAAGCCGGTGAACAATCCGGCCCACATCGCGTGCGCGGTGCTGGATCAGGCGCAGCAAGCGTCCAGCGGCGGCCTGTCGACGATGGCGCTGCTGGCGCGCGGAGGGAGCGCGGCATGAAGAACATGCGTATCGATTTCGCGCCGCGCAGCCTGCGCCGCACCTTGTTCCACACGCATCCCGCGCTGCTGGCGCTGGGCGGCGCCGGCCTGCTGCTGTGCGCGGCCGCCGCATTCGGCGGCTGGAAGCTGGTCGAGCAGCAACGGCTGCGCGAGCACGAGCTGCGCCACGTGCGCGAACGCGCGGCGGCCATTTCGGCGCGGCCGGTGGAAGTGGCGCAGGTGGCGATACCGGAAGGACAGGCTGTCTTCGTCAACGGCGCCATCATGCAACTGAACCTGCCGTGGCGCGATCTGCAGGACGCGGTGGCCGCAGCCACGCCGCGCAGCGTCGCGCTGGTGGCGATGGAGCCGGACCCGCGCAAGCAGGCGCTGAAGATCACCGCCGAAACCAAGACCAGCGACGACATGGTGGCCTACGTGGCGGAGCTCAAGCAGCAGGAACTGTTCACCGGCGTGGTCCTGACCCGCCACGAAATCAATGAACAGGATCCCAACCGGCCGTTGCGCTTCCAGCTGGAGGCCACATGGGTAGCCCGATGATGCCTGTTAAAGATGCGGTGAACCTCGCCGCCGTCGTGCTGCGCGCGCGGCTGGCGTTGACGCGCGCCGGTGCGCCGGCCTGCATAGCCGTCGCGCTGTGCGTGGCCGGCGCCGCCGCGTGGGCCTGGCTGCTGCCGCAACGCGCGGCGCAGGCGCAGCTGATGGCGCGCCCCTTGCCGACGCCCGCGTCGCTGGTCACCGCGCCGCCGCCGCCATCGGCCAACCAGAACCTGGCCGGCTTCTACGAAGTGCTGGGCGAGAAGCGCTACGCCGAGCAGCAGGTCAAAGTGCTGTTCGACCTGGCGGCCAAGAACAACCTGACGCTGAGCCAGGGCGAGTACAAGGCCGGCTACGACAGGGCCAGCCGCGTCAGCACCTACCAGATCATCCTGCCGGTGAAGGGGCCGTACCAGTCCATCTGGCAGTTCGCCATGCAGGGCTTGCGCGACATGCCGTTCGCGTCGCTGGACGAAATCGGCTTCCGCCGCGAAGCCATCGCCGAACCCACGGTGGAGGCGCGCCTGCGCTTCACGCTGTACCTGAAGGATGGCGAGCCATGAAGCCTTATCAAATCGCGATGGGCATTGCGCTGGCCGGTGCCGCGGGCCTGGTGCTGTTCGGCGATAACTCGCCGTCCGGCGACATCGCCGAGCCGGTGGCGCGCAGCCGCTCGACCGCGCCGGCAGCCGCGCCCGCGCCGCGCGCCGGCAAGGACGGCAAGCCGCAGGCCGAAGTGGCGATACTGCGCCTGACGCCGCGCGCCCTGCTGGTCGGCGAGTCCGGCGAGGCCACCTTCGCCTCGGGCGAGGGCGTGTTCCAGGGACAGAACTGGAATCCGCCGCCGCCACCGCCGCCGCCCGTGTCGAACGCACCGCCGCCTGCGCCGGTGGCGCCGCCGATGCCGTTCACGGTGTTGGGCAAGGCCGTCGCCGACGGCGCCTGGGAAGTCTACCTGGCGCGCGGCGACAAGACTTACGTCGTAAAAAATCAAACCGTCATCGACGGCACCTACCGCGTCGACAAGATCGCGCCGCCGCTGATGTCGGTCACTTATCTGCCTTTGAATCAGGTACAACAGATCAATATTGGAGTCCTCGACTGATGGCTAGTCATCTGAAGAATTTGGGCCGCCGCGCCGCGCTGCCTGCCATGCTGGCGATCGCCCTGGGCGGCTGTGCCGGACAAATGGCCTATCGCGACGGCCGCGACCTGATCGCCAAGGACCAGATCGAGGCCGGGCTGCTCAAGTTCCAGGAAGCCGTCAAGGCCGATCCGGGCAACGCGCAGTACCGCTCGGCCTATCTGCTGGAGCGCGACCGCGCCGCACAGCGCCTGCTCGACCAGTCCGAACGCCAGCTGGCCCAGGGCCAGCTGGAACTGGCGGAGCAGGGCTTCCGCCGCGTGCAGGCGCTGGACCCGCTCAACGAACGCGCCCGCGCCGGCCTGCGCGCGCTGGAACGCGACGCCCGGCAGACCAAGCTGCTCGCCGCCGCCAGCGCGCATGTCAACAAGGGCGAGTACGAAATGGCCAGGCAAAAGCTCAACGCGATGCTGGTCGAGAATCCGGCCAACGAGAAGGCGCGCCTGATGCTGCACGAGGTGAACGAAAAGATCGCGCCGCCCGCCGCCGAGCCGGGGCTGGCGAAGGCCTACAAGCAGCCGATCTCGATCGAGTTCCGCGACGCGCCGCTCAAGCAGGTGTTCGAAGTGATCTCGCGCCGCTCCGGCCTGAACTTCGTGTTCGACAAGGACGTCAAGACCGACCAGCGCACCACGGTGCTGCTGAAGAACAGCACCGTCGAATCGGCGATCTACTTCCTGCTGCTGACCAATCAGCTGGAGCAGCAGGTGATGGATGCGGACACCATCCTGATCTACCCGAACGTGGCGGCCAAGCTGAAGGAATACCAGGAGATGACGGTCAAGACCTTCTTCCTGGCGAACGCCGAGGCCAAGCTGGTGGCCAACACGCTCAAGACCATCCTCAAGTCCCGCGACGTGGTGGTCGATGAAAAACTCAACCTGCTGATCGTGCGCGACAGCCCGGAGGCGATCCGCCTGGCCGAGAAGCTGGTGGCGCTGCAGGACGCGCCGGAGGCGGAAGTGATGCTGGAGGTGGAGATCCTGGAAGTGAAGAAGGGCAGCGTGATGGATCTGGGCGTGATCTGGCCGACCGGCATCGGCCTGACGCCGCTGTCCACGTCGGGCGGCACCGGGATCACCATCCGCGACCTGAATAACCTGAACCAGCGGACCATCGGCGTCACCGGCGTCGCCGCCGGCATCAACGCCAACAAGAACGACACGGATTCCAATCTGCTGGCCAATCCGCGCATCCGCGTGCGCAACAAGGAAAAGGCCAAGATCGTCATCGGCGACAAGCTGCCGGTGATTACCACCACCGTGTCCTCCGGCGTGGGCGGCTTCGCCAGCGACAACGTGACCTACGTCGACGTCGGTCTGACGCTGAGCGTCGAGCCTACGGTCTACCTGAACGACGAGGTGGCGATCCGCGTGCAGCTGGAGGTGAGCAACCTGACCGGCACCATCACCACCAAGACCGGCGGCACCGCCTACCAGATCGGCACGCGGCAGGCGTCCACCATGCTGCAGCTGAAGGACGGCGAGAACCAGGTGCTGGCGGGCCTGATCAACAACGAAGAGCGGGGCACCGCCAACCACGTGCCGGGCGCGGGCGACCTGCCCATCGTCGGCCGCCTGTTCGGCAGCAAGCGTGACGACAGCCAGAAGACCGAGATCGTGCTGTCGATCACGCCGCATTTGATCCGCAACGTGCAGCGTCCGGAAGCGTCGGCGTCGGAGTTCTCGGCCGGTACGGAGGCGAGCTTCCGCCGCCGCCCGGACCTGAGTGCGCGTCCCGCCGTGGCGATGCCGCCGTCGCCGGGCGCCTTGCCGCCACCGTCGCCGGGCGCGCTGCCGCCGCCATCGGGCGTGCAGCCGGCGCTGATGCGCCCCGCGCCGGTAGTGCAGTCGATACCACTCTCGCAGAGCCAGCCGGCGCCGCTGCCGCCCAGCCAGGGCCAGCAGCCGCAGCCGGTTTTGCTGCCGCCAGAACCGGAGCCGGCGCCGATTCCACCGGCGCAGCAGTAGGCGCATGACCATGAAGCGCGAGCGCGGCTTCACGCTGATCGAGCTGCTGGTGACGCTGGCCATCCTCGGCCTGCTCAGCGCCCTGGTGGTGCCGACCGCGCAAGTGGTGGTGCAGCGTCGCCAGGAGCAGGAGCTGCGCGAAGCGCTGCACCAGATCCGCTACGCGCTGGACGCCTACAAGCTGGCCTACGACCAGGGCCGCGTCGCCAAGGCGCTGGGTTCGACCGGCTATCCGAAAACGCTGGAGCTGTTGGTGGAAGGCGTGCCGGATGCGCAGAATCCCAAGCACACCAAGATCTACTTCCTGCGCCGGGTGCCGCGCGACCCGTTCAATCCGGACGCCGCGCTGAGCGACGGCCAGACCTGGGGCAAGCGCAGCTACGCCAGCGACGCCGACCAGCCGAAGGAGGGCGAGGATGTCTACGACGTCTACAGCCTGAGCGAGAAGATCGGCCTGAACGGCGTGCCTTACAAGAAATGGTGACCATGAAGACCAAAGGATTCACGCTGATCGAGTTGCTGGTGGTGCTGGGCATCGTCGCGCTGATGCTGACGCTGGCCGTGCCACGCTACTTCCCCAGCATCGACAAGTCCAAGGAGATCGTGCTGGCCGATAACCTGCGCAATGTGCGGCAGGTGCTCGACCAATACTACGGCGATACCGGCCGCTATCCCGACTCGCTGGAGCAGCTGGTGGAGAAGAAGTACCTGCGGGCG
Source organism: Duganella sp. GW821-FHT01E12 (assembly GCF_059422325.1). Lineage (NCBI taxonomy): Bacteria > Pseudomonadati > Pseudomonadota > Betaproteobacteria > Burkholderiales > Oxalobacteraceae > Duganella > Duganella sp. GW821-FHT01E12. The sequence continues at coordinate 88,207 of NZ_JBWKWR010000015.1, forward strand.
ATGCCGGTCGATCCGATCACCGACAGCGATACCACGTGGATTATCGTGCCGCCGGAGGACGCGGGCAAGGGCGGGGTCTACAACGTCAAGAGCGGCGCGCCCGGCAACGACCGCAGCGGCAAGCCCTATTCCGACTGGTGATGAGTGCGCAGCGCCTGCGCCGCGGCGGCGGCTTCACTTACCTGAGCCTGGTGATCCTGCTGGCGATCATCGGCCTGGTGACGGCGACTGCGCTCAAACTCGGTTCGGTGGTGCAGCGCAGCCGGGCGGAGATGGAGCTGCTCGATATCGGCGCCGCGTTCAGCGACGCCCTGAAAAGCTACGCCGACGCCACGCCGGCCGGGATGCCGCCGCAGCCGCCGTCGCTGAAGGAATTGCTGAAGGACCCGCGCTTCCCCGGCACCCGCCGGCATCTGCGCAAATTGTTTGTCGACCCGATCACCGGTAAGGCGGAGTGGGGCATCTTGTACCTCGGCGACAAGGTCGGTGTGCTGGCGGTCTACAGCCTGTCCGACGCCAAACCTGTGAAGGTGGGGAATTTTCCAGCGCGCTATACTGGATTCGAAGGCAAGAATCATATTTCCGATTGGAAATTTTCGATGGCGCTGGCCGGGGCGGTCCCGACTGAAATGACGGGGCCATCGCCGCACGTCACCGCGCCTGTAGCAGGACTACAGAAAGGCGCGCCGCCACCGACGCCGAGCCCGCCGCCACCGCCTGTGGAGGCTCCGGTGAGTCTGCCGCAACCGCCGGAGTCGCCGCCGACTCCGGACCAGCCCGCCACCCCCGAACCGCCCCCAATCCCGCAAGAATAGCGGCTTGGACGCCACACTTTCCAAGATTTTTCTCTCGAATTGTCACTATTATTTACTTAATACTAAGACATTTACCCTGTTATTTTCACAACGTGGGAAAAGTTGTTGTGGAGTAATTAAAAGTGGAAAAATTACAATGGGAATTAATATTCTTATGTTATGATTCTTCCCGAAGTACCTCCTATTAACTATTCGGTGGTTGGCGAAAGCGCAGCCACAATTCGTTTGATTAAGGAAATCACATGAAATTGAAATCGTTCGTTGCTGGCGCTCTGCTGGCCGCCGCTTCCGTAAGTGCCTTCGCTGGCGACCAAACCGTTATGGTTATCGCTGATGGCGATTCGCACGTTTGGAATCAAGTGGTTGGCGATGGCATCCTGTCCGGCGGCCAGGACCTGATCACCTTCGACATCGTAACCCCAGGTAAGTACGACATCGCGATCAGTATCACCGGCCAGAAACTGACCTTTGATCCGCTGTCGAACCTGAACGGCACTTACGTGGACCTGTCGCAATCGACCTCCGGCAAGCTGAAGTTCCTGGGAGTTGAAGTGACCGAAAATTCGCCATGGGTTCTGAACCTGCTGGGCACCCCAGCCGCTGGCGCCAGCTACACCGGCACCTACTCGGTAACCGCCGTACCAGAACCAGAAACCTATGGCATGCTGCTGGGTGGCCTGGCACTGGTTGGTGTTGTTGCCCGTCGCAAAGCAAAAAAAGCAGCTTAAGTTTTAGCTGTGACGTAAAAAAACCCGCCTCGGCGGGTTTTTTTACGTCCAGCGTATCGCTTATCGGGCGGTACGCTTGATATCGCGCAGGCGGAATCCCATGGCAAACAACGCCGCGAAGTACACCACCCCGCACAGCCCGATCAACAGCATCAGCGCGCCGATCCGCAGCAGCGTATGGTGCTGCAAGCCCAGCCAGTCCACCTGCTGCCCGCCAAACCACGCGGCGGCGCCCATCAGCACGCAAGCCACGGCCAGTTTCGCGCAGAACATCGTCCAACCCGGCTTGGGCCGGTAAATGCCGCGCTTGCGCAAGCCCGCGTACAGGAAGCTGGCGTTGATGCAGGCGCCCAGCCCGATCGACAGCGCCAGGCCCGACACTTTCAGATAGGGCACGAAGATCCAGTTCATCAGCTGCGTCGCCACCAGCACGCCGGTGGCGATCTTGACCGGCGTGCGGATGTCCTGGCGCGCGTAGAACGCCGGCGCCAGCGTCTTGACCAGGATGATGCCCAGCAGGCCGGCGCTGTAGGCGATCAGCGGATAGGACGACTGCGTGGCCGCCTCGTCGGTGAATTTGCCGTAGTGGAAGAGGGTGGCGATCAGCGGCTTGGCCAGCGCGGCCATGCCCACCGCCGCCGGCAGCGCCAGCAGGAAGGTCAGGCGCAGGCCCCAGTCCAGCAGATCGGAGTATTCCTGCGGGTCGCCGTCCGACTGCGCCTTCGACAGGCTGGGCAGCAGGATCGTGCCCAGCGCCACGCCCAGCAGCGCGGTCGGGAACTCCATCAGGCGGTCGGCATAGGACAGCCAGGAAATGCTGCCCTCGGCCAGGCGCGAGGCGATGCTGGTGTTGATCATCAGGCTGATCTGCGCGGCCGACACGGCGAACACGGCCGGCCCCATCTTCTTCAGCACGCGGCGCACGCCCGGATCGCCCAGGCCGGCCGCCGGATTCCATGACAGGCGCGGCAGCATGCCGATCTTGATCAGCGCCGGGATCTGGATCGCCACCTGCAGGATGCCGCCGACGAACACGGCGATCGCCATCGCATAGATCGGCTGCTCCAGGTGCGATTGCAGGAACAGCGAGGCGGCGATGAAGGACAGGTTCAGCAGCACCGGCGTGAAGGCCGGGATCTTGAACTCGCGCCACGTGTTGAGCACGCCGCCGGCCATCGCCACGAAGGCCATGAAGCTGATATAGGGGAACATCAGCCGCGTCATCCAGACGGCGGCGTCGAAGGCGCCCGGTTGCTTGTCCAGGCCGGTGGCGATGAGGTAAACAAACAACGGTGCGCCTATAATGCCGAGCGCGCTGACGAACAGGGTAGCCCACACCAGCGTGTTGGCCACATGGTCGGCCAGCGTCTTGCTGGCCTCCTGGCCGTGCTGGTTTTTGTATTCCGACAATATCGGCACAAACGCTTGCGAGAAGGCCCCCTCGGCAAACAGGCGGCGCAGCAGGTTGGGAATGCGGAACGCGACGATGAAAGCGTCCGTGTAGGCGCCGGCGCCGAAGGCCCGGGCAAACAAGGTTTCACGCAATAATCCGGTTACGCGGGACAGCATGGTCATGCTGGAGATGGCGGCTAGTGTTTTAAGCAAGTTCATGGGGCATGATTATAGTTGCTCCTGACAGAAAACATCGCTATAATCGCAGGCTGTACAGAATTCTGTTACGCAGACACTAATGTTTGGCAGGCAGTAGTTTGACTCACATGGTTCGGCAGACGCACTGAACGCACCTGTTTGGCAAACAATAATGTTTGCAAACGCACCTTTACCCTGTTTTAGGAAATTCCATGGCAAATACCGCACAAGCGCGCAAGCGCGCTCGTCAAGCAGTTAAGCAAAACGCTCACAACTCGTCCCAGCGTTCGACCCTGCGCACCGCTATCAAGGCAGTTCGCAAGGCGATCCAGGGCGGCGACAAAGCTGCTGCGACGGCAATCTTCCAATCGTCCGTGTCGACCATCGACAGCATCGCGGACAAGAAGATCATCCACAAAAACAAGGCAGCTCGCCACAAGAGCCGTCTGGCAGCTGCCCTGAAGGCACTGTCCGCTTAATTCCCCTCGCTGGGATTTAAAGCAAGAACCCGCCTGACTTCGGTCAGCGCGGGTTTTTTCGCATGCGCGGACGAAAAAAAGCCGGCCCGAGGCCGGCTTGCCGGAGTGGCAGCGATTACTTGGCTGGCATCGAAGCGGAAGCCGAAGCTTCGGCCGAGGCGGATGCTTTCTTGTGCTTGGCTTTCTTGGCTTTTGGTGCGGAAGCGGCAGCCGAAGCCGAAGCGGATGGCGCCGATGCCATCGGGGCCGAAGCCATGGCCGAAGCGGAGGCCGATGCCGAAGGCGCGGCGGCGAAAGCGGAAGCAGCAAACAGGGAGGCAACCAGGGCAGCGATGATCTTGGACATGATGAGTTCCTTTGGCAGTTGATTGAACCAGCTAAAAAAAACCGAAGATTCATATGAATCTATCTCATTAACGCCGCCCGAAATTTCCAGTTGACACAAAAATGCTCGAAAAACAGAATTTTATGTGCTGCGGCGCATCATTCTAGCCGGCCAGGTCCTTGGCCGACACTTCCATCCACTCGCCCGGCATCAGTGGGTGGGTCGCCAGCGAGATGGCGCCGATGGCGCTGCGCACCAGCCGCAGCGTCGGCAGGCCGACCGCGGCCGTCATGCGCCGCACCTGGCGATTCTTCCCTTCCTGTAGCGTGATCGCCAGCCAGCTGGTCGGATGCTCGGCGCGGCTGCGGATCGGCGGATTGCGCGGCCACAGCCACTCCGGCTCGGCGATCCGCACCGCCTTGCACGGCTTGGTGACGAAGTCGCCCAGGTCCAGCGGCGCCTGCAGCCTGGCCAGGCTGGCCGCGTCCGGCACGCCGTCCACCTGCACCAGGTAGACCTTGGCTTCCTTGTGGTCGGGATGGGCGATGGTGTGCTGCAGCTTGCCGTCGTCGGTGAGCAGCATCAAGCCCTCGCTGTCGGCGTCGAGCCGCCCGGCGGGGTAGATGTTGGGAATCTTCAGGTGGTCGGCCAGCGTGGCGCGGCCGTCCTGCGGGGAGAACTGGCACAGCACCTGGAAAGGTTTATTAAATAGAATGAGTGACATACTTCTCTTCAGAGGATTTTGGTGTAGGCTTAAAGGCTGTGATGAAAACCATGGCGCCTGTGAAAATACTGGTGCATAATGCCACACACCTGTCTTATGTCTTATAGAAGACTTGGCGGGAGCAGCCCGCTGCCCGCCGAGCGTCCACTTCGGAGAACACGATGTATCAGCATATCAAAGTACCTGCCGACGGCCAAAAAATCACCGTCAACGCCGATTTTTCCCTGAATGTACCAGATAACCCGATCATTCCCTACATCGAAGGCGATGGCACCGGCGTGGACATCAGCCCGGTGATGATCAAGGTGATCGACGCGGCCGTGGCCAAGTCCTACGGCGGCAAGCGCAAGATCAGCTGGATGGAAATCTTCGCCGGCGAAAAGTCGACCACCGTGTACGGCCCGGACGTGTGGCTGCCGGAAGAAACGCTGCAGGTGCTGAAGGATTACGTGGTTTCGATCAAGGGCCCGCTGACCACGCCGGTCGGCGGCGGCATCCGTTCGCTCAACGTGGCGCTGCGCCAGCAGCTGGACCTGTACGTCTGCCTGCGCCCGGTGCGCTACTTCACCGGCGTGCCGTCGCCGGTCAAAGAGCCCGAGAAGACCGACATGGTCATTTTCCGCGAGAACTCGGAAGACATCTACGCCGGCATCGAGTACCAGCAGGGCTCGGAAGGCGCCAAGAAGCTGATGGACTTCCTGATCAAGGAAATGGGTGTCACCAAAATCCGCTTCCCGGCCACCTCCGGCCTGGGCATCAAGCCGGTGTCGATCGAAGGCACGCAGCGCCTGGTGCGCAAGGCGATCCAGTACGCCATCGACAACGACAAGCCGTCGGTGACCATCGTCCACAAGGGCAACATCATGAAGTACACCGAGGGTGGCTTCCGCGACTGGGCCTACGAGCTGGCGCAAAAGGAATTCGGCGCCGAGCTGATCGACGGCGGCCCATGGTGCAAGTTCAAGAACCCGAAGACCGGCCGCGACATCATCATCAAGGATTCGATCGCCGACGCCTTCCTGCAACAGATCCTGCTGCGCCCGATCGAGTACAGCGTGATCGCCACCCTGAACCTGAACGGCGACTACATCTCGGACGCGCTGGCGGCCCAGGTGGGCGGCATCGGCATCGCGCCGGGCGCCAACCTGTCGGACTCGGTCGCCATGTTCGAGGCCACCCACGGCACCGCGCCGAAGTACGCCGGCAAGGACTACGTGAACCCAGGTTCGCTGATCCTGTCCGCCGAGATGATGCTGCGCCACATGGGCTGGGTTGAAGCGGCCGACCTGATCATCAAGTCGATGGAAAAGGCCATCGATTCGAAGAAGGTCACCTACGACTTCGCCCGCCTGATGGAAGGCGCGACCCAGGTCTCGTGCTCGGGCTTTGGCGACGTGATGATCGAACAGATGTAAGCCAGCCACCGGCACGCATCTGCCCCGTCTGCACTGAGCGCGAACTTGAGCGCGTTCAGGCCGGCGGGGTTTTTTTATTTTGACAGGGACCACGATGACGCCTACCACCGCGCCGCCGGCGCCGACCCTCTGGCAAGCCTTCCGCTTCTGGCTCAAGCTGGGCTGCATCAGCTTTGGCGGGCCGGCCGGGCAGATCGCCATCATGCACCAGGAACTGGTCGAGCGCCGGCGCTGGATCTCCGAGCGCCGCTTCCTGCACGCGCTCAACTACTGCATGCTGCTGCCCGGCCCCGAGGCGCAACAGCTGGCCACCTACATCGGCTGGCTGCTGCATCGCACGCGCGGCGGCATCATCGCCGGCGGCCTGTTCGTGCTGCCGTCGCTGCTGTTGCTGGTGCTGCTGTCGTGGCTGTACATGGCGTTCGGCCAGCAGCCTCTGGTGGCGGGACTGTTTTACGGCATCAAGCCGGCGGTCACGGCGATCGTGCTGCAGGCCGCGCACCGCATCGGCACGCGCGCCTTGCGCAACGGCTGGCTGTGGGGCATCGCAGGCGCCGCCTTCGTGGCGATCTTTGCCCTGCAACTGCCGTTCCCGCTGATCGTTGCCGGCGCCGCGTTGGCGGGCTATGCGGGCGGCCGCTTCCTGCCGCAGGCGTTCACGGCCGGCGGCGGCCACGGCGCGGCCCAGGCCTCGTATGGCGCGGCCGTCATCGACGACGACACGGCGCCGCCGCCGCATGCGCGCTTCCGCTGGGGCCGGCTGGCGCTGGTGGCCGGCTGCGGCGCTGTGTTGTGGCTGGCGCCGATGGCGCTGTTGATGGCCACCGTGGGCTGGCAGCACACCTACACGCAGATGGCCTGGTTCTTCACCAAGGCCGCCATGCTGACCTTTGGCGGCGCCTACGCCGTGCTGCCATACGTGTACCAGGGCGCGGTGACGCACTACGGCTGGCTGAGCGCCACGCAGATGATGGACGGCCTGGCGCTGGGCGAAACCACGCCCGGCCCGCTGATCATGGTGGTGGCGTTCGTGGGCTTTGTCGGCGGCTATGCGCAGGCGCCGTTTGGCGCGGCGCTGTTGCCGCTGGGCGGTGCGGTGGCGGCGGTGCTGGTGACCTGGTTCACCTTCCTGCCGTCGTTCGTGTTCATCCTGGCCGGCGGGCCGCTGGTCGAGGCCACGCGCGACGATCTCAGCTTCACTGCGCCGCTGACCGGCATCACGGCGGCGGTGGTTGGCGTGATCCTGAACCTGGCGCTGTTCTTTGCGTACCACGTGCTGTGGCCGACCGGCTTCGGCGGCACGTTCGACTGGGCGGCGGCCCTGATCGGGCTGGGGGCGGCGCTGGCCTTGCTGCGTTATAAGCAAAAGGTGCCGCGCGTGATCGCCGCGTGCGCGGTGGCGGGCCTGCTGTTCAAGCTGCTGGTGGCGGCATTCTGACTGACGGACAAGGCCGATGGCATTGCCCGTCAACACCGGCGCCGCTTAGCCGCCGCAGGCGTCCTCGCAGGCGGTGAGCTCTTCGTTGCACTGGTCGGCCGGCTGGCCGGAATTCATGCACGCCTTATATTCGACGACGCAGTAGTGGATGCAGCTGGCCATGGCCGGTGCCGATGCGGCGCCGATGCCGATTGCAAACAAAAACAGTTTCAGTTTCTTATTCATGATGCGCTCCTCCAAGGTGGCTGGACGTGGGCGATGCCTGCAACCGTGCCGTCCGCATACACGGTCCCGAAACGGGTGGCGTTCAGCGGGCGGCAGGCTGCTTCAGCTGTGCGAGCGCGGCTTCGATGACCGGCAACTTGAAGCCGGTGATGCGACGGTTGCCGATCAGGATCACCGGCACGGCGGTCTCGCCGAAGCTCTGGTAGTCCTGCCGGCCCTTGCCGCCGTGGCCGACGTCGATATCGGCGTAGGGGACGTGGTGCTCGTTCAGGTAGGCGCGCGTTTGTGCGCAATAGGGGCAGGTCTTGGTGCCGTACACCACCACCTGGGTGGATGCGTCGGGGTAGTAGGACTGGAAGTTGCCTTCGACGTAGGCCGGCGTCAACCACTGCGGCACTTTGGAGGCCACCCGGCCCACACCCAGGCCCAGCGCGAGGATGGTGCCATAGACCAGGACGGTTTTGATTTTCTTGACGTGTATGCTATTCATATGGCCCTTGGTAAGAGACGAACGGCGACGCAGGTGCATGCCTGATAGGCATTGTTACCTTAACGCATAAGATTATGCATTCTTCAATTTTATCGATTCTATTGAATTGTCACGCGGCGGCGCGTTGTAGGACTTCCGCAACACTTGCCGGAAGGTAGGGACGAAAAAAAACCTCGCGGTGCGAGGTTTTTCACATCTGCTGCTTAAAAAATTAAGCCGATTGGATGTTGGAAGCTTGCTTGCCTTTAGGGCCTTGCGTGACTTCGAATTGAACTTTTTGACCTTCTTTGAGGGTCTTGAAACCGTTCATGTTGATTGCGGAGAAGTGAGCGAACAAATCCTCGCCGCCGTCATCTGGAGTGATGAAGCCAAAACCTTTGGAATCATTGAACCACTTAACTGTACCTGTTGCCATAAAAAGAACTTTCAAAATTAAAACGGATCACACGAGCCATAAAAGCAAGAAGCTTCTTGCCCCCTCCTCACGCCTCACTTCTTATCACCTTGTACATTTCTGCACGCAGTCGATAACGCATTGTTAGCGGACCAAATTCTAAAGTCAAGCAGATTTGTATGCATTTTGCTACTTTTAACTCAATTGGCGAAAAAGCAACTCTTGATTTCGGCGAATAGGTCGCCATCTGCGACAAGTTCAGAAAACGCGTAAGATGGAAAACAATTGGATGGGCAGTGTGAAATGCCCATTGCATCAACCCCGAAAGCATTAGAATATAAGCGTATGGCAACCAAGCATGACACCGAAACCCTCTTGGAGCGGCAAGCGCTGAAGCCGCCACCTCTGTACCAGGTGGCGTTGCTCAATGATGACTACACCCCGATGGAATTCGTGGTGGCCATCATCCAGGAGTATTTCAACAAAGACCGTGAAACGGCCACGCAGATAATGCTCAGTGTTCATCGCTACGGCAAAGGAGTGTGCGGCGTGTTCTCAAAAGATATAGCCTGTACCAAAGTGGAGTTCGTTTTAACGCATGCACGCAAGGCGGGCCACCCCCTGCAATGTGTGATGGAGGAAGTATGATTGCGCAGGAATTAGAAGTAAGTTTGCACATGGCGTTTGTCGAAGCTCGGCAGGCACGGCACGAATTCATCACGGTGGAGCACTTGCTGCTGGCCTTGCTTGACAATCCTTCGGCTGCCGAAGTGTTGCGCGCTTGCGCCGTCAACATTGAAGACTTGCGCAAAACGCTGACCAACTTCATCGGCGACAACACGCCGACCGTGCCCGGCACGGGCGAAGTGGACACGCAGCCTACGCTCGGCTTCCAGCGCGTGATCCAGCGCGCCATCATGCACGTGCAGTCGGCGTCCAACGGCAAGAAGGAAGTCACCGGCGCCAATGTGCTGGTGGCGATCTTCGGCGAGAAGGATTCGCACGCGGTCTACTACCTGCACCAGCAGGGCGTGACGCGCCTGGACGTGGTCAACTTCATTTCGCACGGCGTGCGCAAGGACCAGCAGTCCGACGCCGCCAAGGCCTCGGAAGGCGTGGAAGAGGGCGCGCCGGGCGGCGAGGGCCAGACCAAGGAGTCGCCACTCGACCAGTTCACGCAAAACCTGAATAAGGCCGCCGCCGAAGGCAAGATCGATCCGCTGATCGGCCGCGAGGACGAGGTCGATCGCGTGATCCAGATCCTGTGCCGCCGCCGCAAGAACAATCCGCTGCTGGTGGGCGAAGCCGGCGTGGGCAAGACCGCCATCGCCGAGGGCCTGGCCTACCGCATCACCCAGAACGACGTGCCGGAAATCCTGCAGAACGCCATCGTCTACTCGCTGGACATGGGCGCGCTGCTGGCTGGCACCAAGTACCGGGGCGACTTCGAACAGCGCCTGAAGGCCGTCCTGAAGCAGTTGAAGGACAATCCGAACGGCATCCTGTTCATCGACGAGATCCACACCATCATCGGCGCCGGCTCGGCCTCGGGCGGCACGCTGGACGCGTCCAACCTGCTCAAGCCGGCTTTGGCCAACGGCCAGCTGAAATGCGTCGGCGCGACCACCTACACCGAGTTCCGCGGCGTGTTTGAAAAAGACCACGCTCTGAGCCGCCGCTTCCAGAAAGTGGACGTCAACGAGCCGACCGTCGAGCAAACCGTGCAGATCCTGCGCGGCCTGAAGTCGCGCTTCGAGGAACACCACGGCGTGAAGTATTCGTCGTCGGCGCTGTCGACCGCGGCCGAACTGGCTGCGCGCTTCATCAACGACCGCCACCTGCCGGACAAGGCCATCGACGTCATCGACGAAGCCGGTGCGGCTCAACGCATCCTGCCGAAGTCGAAGCAGAAGAAAACCATCGGCAAGACCGAGATCGAGGACATCATCGCCAAGATCGCGCGCATCCCGCCGCAGACCGTCAACCAGGACGACCGCAGCAAGCTGCAGACCATCGACCGCGACCTGCGCAACGTGGTGTTCGGCCAGGACCCGGCGATCGAGGCGCTGGCCTCGGCGATCAAGATGGCGCGCGCCGGCCTGGGCAAGACCGACAAGCCGATCGGCTCCTTCCTGTTCTCCGGTCCCACCGGCGTCGGCAAGACCGAGGTGGCCAAGCAGCTGGCCTTCATCCTGGGCATCGAGTTGATCCGCTTCGACATGTCCGAGTACATGGAGCGCCACGCCGTGTCGCGCCTGATCGGCGCGCCGCCGGGCTACGTTGGTTTCGACCAGGGCGGCCTGCTGACCGAAGCCATCACCAAGAAGCCGCACGCGGTGCTGCTGCTGGACGAGATTGAAAAAGCCCATCCGGACATTTTCAACATCCTGCTGCAGGTGATGGACCATGGCACGCTGACCGACAACAACGGACGCAAGGCCGACTTCCGCAACGTGATCATCATCATGACCACCAACGCGGGCGCCGAGAGCTTGCAGAAGACTTCGATCGGCTTCACCAATTCCAAGCAGGCAGGCGACGAGATGGCCGACATCAAGCGCATGTTCACGCCGGAGTTCCGCAACCGTATCGACGCCACCATCAGCTTCCGCGCGCTGGACGAGGACATCATCCTGCGCGTGGTCGACAAGTTCCTGATGCAACTGGAAGAGCAGCTGCACGAGAAAAAAGTCGAAGCGATCTTCAGCGAGAAGCTGCGCAAGTTCCTGGCGAAGAAGGGCTTCGATCCGCTGATGGGCGCGCGGCCGATGTCGCGTCTGATCCAGGACATGATCCGCAAGGCGCTGGCCGACGAGCTGCTGTTCGGCCGCCTGGTCGCCGGCGGCCGCGTGACGGTCGACCTGGACGAGAAGGACCAGGTCAAGCTGGACTTCCCGGAACCGCCGGACGCCGCGCCGACGATCCCGCCGGAGACCGTCGAAGTCGAATAAGCTGTTTCGAAGTTCCGAAAACCCCACCGGCACAGAACGCGCTCAAGATCGCGCTCTGTGCCGGTGGGGTTTTTTTTCTTTTAAGTCTAAAGCTGTGCCAAAATTGTCATTCCATTTGACAAACATTGAAACTGTCCCATGACCCTGTCCCGTCCGCTCTTCCTGATGTTCCTGTCCGCCGGCCCGCTGTCCGGCACCGCTTCCGCCGCCGACGCCTACTACCGCTATCCCGCCATCCGCGGCGACACCGTGGTCTTCACCGCCGAGGGCGACCTGTGGAAGGCCGGCCTGCACGGCGGCGCCGCGCAGCGCCTGACCACCCACCCGGCGGCCGAAACCAACGCCGCCATCTCGCACGACGGCAAGTGGATCGCCTTCTCGGCCTCCTACGAAGGCGGACAGGAAGCCTACGTCATGCCGGTGGACGGCGGCCTGCCCAAGCGCGTCACGTTTGAGAACAGCGCGGTCAATGTGCTGGGCTGGACCGCGCAGGGCGAAGTGCTGGTGACCACGCTCGACACCAAAGGCCCGTCGCGCAACAACGTCATCGCGGCGGTCAAGCCGGGCGACCTGCAACGCCGCGTGTTCCCGGTGGCCGACGCCAACGACGCGGTGCTCGACGACGCCGGCAAGACGCTGTACTTCACCCGCAACGGCCTGGCCCTGACCAACGACAATGTCAAAAACTATCGCGGCGGCGCCCACGCGCAGCTGTGGCGCTACGACCTGGCCGGCGGCTCGGAAGCGGCGCCGCTGCTGGCCTCCGACGCCGGCAACAACAAACGGCCCATGTGGTGGCAGGGCCGCCTGTATTTCATCAGCGACCGTGGCGGTTCCGACAACCTGTGGTCGATGGCGCCCGACGGCAGCGATCCGCGCCAGCTGACCAGCCACACCGGCTGGGACGTGCGCAACGCCGCGCTGGGCGACGGCCGCATCGCCTACCAGCTGGGCGCCGACCTGCACGTGCTGGACCTGGCCGCCGCGAAGGACGAGCAGCTGGCCATCAATCTCGTCTCGGACTTCGACCAGCAGCGCGCCCGCCAGATCCGCTCGCCGCTGGAGAACCTGACCAACGTCCAGATCTCCGGCAAGGACGAGCGCCTGGTGCTGACCGCGCGCGGCCGCGTCAGCGTGGCCGGCACCGGCTCGCAGCGCCGGGTGGAAATCGCCGTGCCGCCCGGCGCGCGCGCCCGCGAGGCCGTCTTCAGCCACGACGACAAATGGGTCTACGCCATCGTCGATAGCACCGGCGAAAACGAAATCTGGAAATTCGCCGCCGACGGTTCCGGCAAGGGCGAGCAGCTGACCAAGGACGGCAACAGCCACCGCTGGCAGCTGTACCCGTCGCCGGACGGCCGCTGGCTGGCCCACACCGACAAGAAGGGCCGCCTGTGGATGCTGGACCTGGCGACCAAGTCCAACACCGTCATCGACGACGGCAGCAAGGCCGGCTCCGACCGGCACGAAGAAATCCTGTGGTCCGGCGACAGCAAGAACCTGGCGCTGGTGCGCGCCGCCAGCATCGAGCAGCGCAACCAGATCGGCCTGTACAACCTCGAATCGAAGCAGCTGGCCTTCGTCACCGGCGACCGTTACAACTCGGTCTCGCCGGCGTTTTCGCCGGATGGCAAATGGCTGTACTTCCTCTCGGCCCGCAACTTCCAGCTGGCGAACGGCTCGCCGTGGGGCGACCGCAACATGGGACCGGTGTTCGACAAGCGCACCGGCGTGTTCGCGCTGGCGCTCCAGCCGGGCAACCGCTTCCCCTTCAAGCCGGACGATGAGCTGAACAAGCCGGGCGACAAGCCGGCCGAAGGCGCGGCGGAAAAGGCCGTCGAACAGGCAGCCGAGAAGGCCGTGGAAAAAGCCGTGGCCAAGGCCGTGCCGGAAAAGAAAGCCGGCAAGGCGCTGCCGGCCATCGTCTATGCGGGGCTGGCGGATCGCCTGTACGAAGTGCCGCTGGCCGCCGGTAACTACCGCAACCTGCAGCTCGACGAGAAGCGCCTGTACTTCCTCGACGCCGACGGCAGCGACGGCAAGGCCAACCTGAAAACGCTGGCGATCGCCGCCAACGGCCCGCAGCCGGAAGTCTTCGCCAGCGGCGTGCGCGAATACGACCTGGCCTTCGACAAGAAGCACCTGTACTACCGCACCTTCGCGGCCGGCGGCCCTGGCGACATGCTGGTGGTGGAGGCGGGAGCCAAGGCGCCGACGGACGTCTCCAAGGCCAAGGTCAAGGTGGACGACTGGACCTTCACCTCCAACCCGCGCCTGGAATGGACGCAGATGTTCAACGACGCCTGGCGCATGCACCGCGACTTCCTGTACGACGCCAAGATGCGCGGCGTGAACTGGACCGGCGTGCGCGCCAAGTACGCGCCGCTGGTCGAGCGCGTGACCGACCGCGCGGAGCTGAACGACGTGCTGGGCATGATGATCAGCGAAGTGGGCGCGCTGCACTCGCAGATCGCGCCCGGCGACTTGCGCCGTCCCGCGCCGGAAGGCGCGCCTGCGGGCCTGGGCGCGCTGCTCACGCGCGGCGCCGACGGCTACCGCGTCGACCACATCTACCGCAGCGAACCGGAGCTGCCGTCCGAACGCGGCCCGCTGCTGCAGCCGGACGTGGATGTGAAGGAGGGCGACGTCATCACCGCCGTCAACGGCAAGCCGGTGCTGGAAGCGCGCGATATCGCCGACCTGCTGCTGAACCAGGCCGACAAGCAGATGCTGCTGCAGGTGAAGCGCAAGGAGGGCGGCACACGCTCGGTCATCGTCACGCCGGTCAACATGGCCAAGCAGGCCGGCCTGCGCTACGGCGACTGGGAACAGAGCCGCGCGCGCCAGGTCGATGCCGCGTCCAAGGGCCGCATCGGCTATCTGCACCTGCGCGCCATGGGACCGCGCGACATCGCCTCGTTCGCGCGCGACTTCTACGCCAACGTCAACCGCGAAGGCCTGATCATCGACGTGCGCCGCAACAACGGCGGCAACATCGACAGCTGGGTGATCGAAAAGCTGCTGCGCAAAGCCTGGGCCTTCTGGTCGTCGCCGGGCGCGCTGCCGGCGCCGAACATGCAGCACACCTTCCGCGGCCACCTGGTGGTGCTGGTCGACGAATACACCTACTCGGACGGCGAGACCTTCGCGGCCGGCATCAAGGCGCTGGGACTGGCGCCGCTGGTGGGTAAGCGCACGGCGGGCGCCGGCGTCTGGCTCAGCGATAACAACCGCCTGAGCGACAACGGCATGGCGCGGGTCGCCGAGAACGGCCAGTTCAACACCGCCGACGGCCAATGGCTGATCGAAGGCGTGGGCGTGTCGCCGGACGTGGAAGTGGACAACCTGCCGCACGCCACGTATCAAGGCCAGGACCGCCAGCTGGAAGTGGCGCTGGAACTGCTGGACAAGAAGCTGAAGGAGCAGCCGGTCAAGCCCTATCAGCCGCAAGCCATCCCCGCGCTGAAATAAGCGCCGCCAGGCCAGGTGTTCGGAAGTGAACAGCCATAACGTTCGCTTCCGGACACCGGCCCGCCAAAGCGGCCGCCGGGGCGCAAAAACAACCGTGGCATGGATGTTGCAAACGTCAGAGGTTTTCCATACACGGACATTCGAACCATGAAGCTCAGAGATTTTCGCATCGGCTGGCGCGCGCTGATACAGGAGCCGGCGTACACGCTGGCCGTGGTGCTGGGGCTGGGCGTGGGCCTGGCCGCGTGCCTGCTGCTGCTTGGCTTTGTGCGCTACTCGATGGAGTACGACGCGCACCTGCCGGAAGTGGACAGGATCTACGTCGCCAAGCAGCACTTCAATATCGATCCCGCGTCGCCGCTGCATGAGGTGGTGCCGATGCTGCTGCGCGAGCCTGCGCTGAAGACGCCGGGCGTCACCGGCGCCGCGCTCTATATCCCGGCGCGGCCGGAGATCACGCCGCTCACGGTGCGCATCAACCGCGGCATCTTCGCGGTACGCGGCCTGACGGTGATGCCCGGCTTTACCGGGATGCTGGGATTGCGCGCGGTGCATGGCGACCTGGCAAACGCGTTGGACCAGCCTGACCGCTTTGTGGTCACCGAGGCTGCGGCGCTACGCCTGTTCGGCACGACCGATGCGCTGGGCCGCACGATGCTGGCCGAAGGGAATACCGTGCAGGTCGGCGCCGTGGTGCCGACACCGCCGGCCAATACGACGATTCCATTCGAGCTGCTCTTCGGCGTCAATTCGGTGGTGGCGGGGCCGGACATACGGCACGAGATGCTGACCGGCGAACATGGCTGGATGGGCAAGATGCTGATACGCGTGCAGCCTGGCGCCTCGGTGCAAGGCATCGTCGACCGCTTGCAGAAAGTGGTGGACGCCGCGCCCAGCCTGCATCAATACCCGCCGGAGACGCGCGCGCGTCTCGGCACGCGCAAGGCGATAGAGCTGACCATGTCGCCGCTGCGCGACGCCTACTTCGACTACAAGATGCAGAACAGTTTCGTCTCGATGCCGGGCGACCGCGCCAATCCGGTGCTGGTGGCCGGCCTGGCGGCGCTTGCGTTGCTGATCCTGCTCATGGCCGCGATCAACTACGTCAACCTGAGCATGGTGCGCGTGCTGCGGCGCCAGCGCGAGGTGGCGATGCGCAAGGTGCTGGGCGCAGGAGTCGGGCAGCTCATGCTGCTGTTCCTGCTCGAATCGCTGCTGGTGGCGATGACGGCTACCGCGCTTGGCTTGATGCTGGCGTGGCTGGCGTTGCCCGTCTTTTCGGAGCTGGTCAACCGCCAACTGGACGGCATGTTCTCGTTGCGGAATATCGCCGCCGCGTTTGGAATAGGCGGCTTGCTGGGCGTGCTGACGGCGATCTATCCGGCATGGGTGGCGCTGCGCGTGCATCCCACGCAGGTGCTGGCCGGCCGTCCCGATACCGAATCCCGGGGCAGCATGCAATGGCGGCGCGCGCTGACGGTGCTGCAGGTTTCGGTGGCGATGGGTTTCGCCGCCGTGACCATCGCGGTGGCGTGGCAGACCCACTACGCGATGCACGCATCGCCAGGCTTCGATCCGGCGCCGTTTGTCGTGGTCGACATGCCGGAGCGGGTCAAGGACAGCGAGAAGGCGCGGCGCTTTTATTCAACCTTGGCGGCGCAGCCGGGCGTGGCCGGCGTGGCGATTTCGGAAGACCCGGTGGGCAGGCTCGATTGGGTATGGACCCATGAACTGAAGCGCCCCGGCGGCCAGAGCGCGGTGATGGAAATGAAATCGGTCAGCGCAAATTTCTTCGAGCTGTATCGCATAGCGCCGCTGGCAGGGCGTCTGTTCCAGGCCGCGTGGGACAAGGAGGATGACAGGGTGCCGGTGGTATTGAATGCGGTCGCCGCGCGCGAGCTGGGTTTCGCCAGCGACGAAGCGGCGATCGGCCAGATCGTGCTGTTCAAGGGATTCGACAACAAGGTGATCTCCAAGCGCATCGTCGGCATCGCTCCCGATCTGAGATTCCATTCGTTGCGCGATCCGCCGCGCGCGACCGCCTACGAACTGTGGACAGCGGGGACGGTATTAAGCGTGCGCGCCGCAGCCGATCCCGCGCTCGTCGAACGCGCGGTGCAGGCTTTGTGGCCAAGCTTCTTCCCGGATGCGATACCCAAGATCGTTCGCGCCGGCGACGTCCTGGCGCGCAATTACGCGGACGACGCCCGCCTTGCCAAGCTGATGTCCGTCGCCACCGGCATCGCCCTGGCGATCGCCGCCTTCGGCACCTACGTGCTGTCGGCGAACACGGTGCAGCGTCGCGCCAGGGAGATCGTGCTGCGCAAGCTGCACGGCGCGCGCGGCGCGGACATCGGCGTGCTGGTGGTCCGCGAAATCGGCGTGCTGGTGTTGGCGGCGGCGGTGATCGCGTCGCCGCTGGCGGTGGTGGCCATCCGCCGCTACCTCGCTGGCTACGTCGAACACGCGCCGATAGGCTATTGGACGCTGCTGTTTGCGTTGTCGCTGACGCTGGCCATCGCCCTCGTCGCCATTGCCCGCCACACCTGGATCGCCATGCGCATGGCGCCGGCCGAGGTGTTGCGGACGTGAGCCGGAAGTGGTTCAGAGGCTGGCGAGGCTTTTGAACTGGGCGGCGCGGCGGCGGGAGACTTCCACTTCGAGGTCGTCGCGCAGCAGCAGATCGAGGCCGCCGGCGTCGTTGGGCGTGACCTGGTCGACGTAGTCCAGGTTGACGATGTGCCGGCGGCTGGCGCGGAAGAAGCGTTGCGGGTCGAGCCGTTCTTCCAGCTGGTTCAGTGAGCGCAGCATCAGCGGCTTGTGCTGGTCGAAATAGACGCGCGTGTAATTGCCGTCCGATTCGAACAGCCGCACATCCTGCAAGCCGACAAACCAGCATCGCTCGCCGTCCTTGATGAACAGCTTCTTGGCCGCCATCGGCGCCACGGCCGGAACGCCGGCCGCCGCATAGGCCAGCGCGCGGCCATGGCGCAGCGCGCAGCGCTGCAGGGCCGCCGCCATGCGCGCCGCCTGGATCGGCTTTTGTAGATAATCCAGCGCGTTGACTTCGAACGCCTGCAGCGCATACTGGTCGAACGCCGTCGTGAAGATCACCTCCGGCGCTTCCTCCAGCGCGGCCAGCATATCGAAGCCGCTACCGCCCGGCATCTGCACGTCCAGGAACACCAGGTCCGGCTTGAGCGCGGCGATCTGCTGGATGCCGTCGGCCGCGTTGACCGCCTCGCCGATGATTTCCACTTCAGGATGCGCCGCCAGCAAACGGCGCAGTTCCGCGCGCGCCAGGCGCTCGTCGTCGATCAATAATGCGCGCATCAGGCGGCCTCCGGTAAAGTCATCGTGGCGCGCACCCAGCCACTGTTTTCAGTCAGATCCAGGCTGGCGTTGGCACCCAATGCCAGCGCCAGGCGTTTGCGGGTATTCACCAACCCCACCTTGGTGGAATTGGCAAACGGCAGAATCGCGCCAAGGTTGGCGATTTCGATGTGGATCTTGCCGTCGTCCATGCGCTGCGCGCGGATGCGGATCTCGCTGCCGGTGGGGCTGGCCTCCACGCCGTACTTGACGGCGTTCTCCACCAGCGTCTGCAAGGCCATCGGCGGAATGCGCACCTGCTCCAGACCCAGGCCGATTTCCACGCTGACCCGCATGCGTTCCTCGAAGCGGATTTTTTCAATTGCCAGATAGGCCTGCACGGCCTCGATTTCCGCCGCCAACGGCACCGTATCGTGCTGGCCCGATTGCAGCGCGTAGCGCATCACGCTCGCCAGCTGGTCGATCATCAGCGCGGCCGAATCCTGGTCCTCGTAAATCAGCGCACGCACGCTGTTCATGCTGTTGAAGAAAAAATGCGGGTTGACCTGCGCCTGCAAGGCGCGCAGCTCGGCGTCCTTGGCGCTGATCTCCAGCCGCAGCGCCTCCTGCTCGAAACGATTGGCGCGGCGCAGCGACAGCACCGCCATGTAGAAGGTGTTCCACACCAGGTAAACTCCCCACCAGAACATCAACGCGCCCGGCACCCAGGCCACGCCATGTACTTCGCCGAAAGGTTTGACGACCAGGTAACCGACCGTCTGCACGCCGGTATGGATGGTCCCCAGGATCAGGATCGCAACCATCATCGGCTTCCAGCCGATGCGCACACCGTTCTGGATCTGGCGCTTGAGCAGCCGGTGCCAGGTGTCCGAAATCACGAGGCCGGCCGCCACACCCCAGAACGAAATGGCGATCATGCGCCCGGTATGGGCGTCGCCCGGCGTCATGGCGATCAGCAGCAGCGGCAGGAACAGCCAGCCGGCCAGCTGGAACAGCCAGTACCAGTTCAGGCGCGCGAGCAGTGGACGGTCGTTGGTCATGATGGATTTACTTTAAAAAGTTATCGATGCGATCATACATCCAAGCCGGATCGTCGTACATGATGAAGTGGCGGGCAGTGTCGGCCAGTTCCACTTTGACGTTGGGCAGCTGTTGGTACTGGCTCTTGTACATCTGCTCGAACATCGGCTTGGTGCCGTAGTCCTTGTAGGCGATCCATGCGCCCAGCACCAGCGTCGGCGCCTTGATGCGGCTGACTTCGGAGCGAAGATCCTCGCTCATCATCTCGGTCATGGCGTTGATGACGGTGGCGTGATCGGACAGCTTGCCCCAGCCGATGGCGCGATCGATGTCTTCCTGCTTGGTGATCATGGAGCGCAGGGATTTCAGCTGGTTGGCGCGGTAAGACTCCGTATCCATGGACTCCATGCGGGCGCGCATGCCAACCGCCATTTCCTTCATCTGCGCGCTGGTAATGCTGGGCATCTGGACGGCGGCCAGCGCCGGCAGCGTATCCACGATGATCAGGCGGCCCACCTGGTCCGGATGGTCGGCGGCCAGCTTCATGCCGAGGAAGCCGCCCAGGCTATGGCCGATGACGATGGGGTGGTCGAATTTATTGGCGGCGATGTAGTCGCTCAGTTGCTGTTCCACGGCCGGCAGCAGCGGGCCTTCGATGGCGGGAACGCCGGCGAATCCGGCCAGCGTGACGACGTGGCACTGGCGGCTGCCGCAATAGCGGGCGACGGTGCCGTCCCACACTTCGCCGGAGGAGGCCAGGCCGGGAATCAGGATCACGGGAGCGCCGCTGCCGGTGACTTCCACCTTGAAGGCCGGATGCGCCGATGCTGCGGAGGCGCCTGCGCCGGCGGCGAGGGCCGGTGCGGCGGCGTAAGCCAGCGCCAGGCTGGCGGCAATGGTGGCGATACGTTTGATGAACGAGCGTGGCATGCTGACCTCCGTTGTTGTGATTAAGTGAGGCCATGCTATCGAAGCGCCGCCACGCCGGCGACGAATACTGGATGAGCGGTTTTTTGCAGGGATGAGCGGTAGCCGGCCAGTACCGCCTGCGGCGTTCGCGCAGCGGCAGGCGGGCGCCGGACGTCCGGCGCCGGCACATGGCCCCACGCGGCTCTTCTATTCGCCGGCTTCGGCGCGCAGCTTGCGCCAGAGCGTGGTGCGGCTGATGCCGAGGTAGTCGGCGGCGGCGTCGCGCCGGCCGCCGAAGCGGGCCAGCACGGCGGTCGCGCTTTCGGCGGAAGACCGTGCGGCCGGCAAGGCGAGCGGCAGGGCGCCGCTGGCGTTGGCTGGGCCGGCGCCAGTGGAGAGCAGGGCCGCGCGATTCGCCAACTCCGGCGCCACGCTCAGCACGAAGCCCGGCGTCAGCGCCTGCAACGGCTCGGCGGCGAGGAACAGCGCCAGGCGCTCGGTCAGGTTGCGCAGCTCGCGCACATTGCCCGGCCAGTCGTAGTGCTGCAGCAGCGGCGCGCAAGTGGCCATCTCCGCGTGCAGGTTGGGATGCGGCCGCGCGCCCAGCGACGCCAGCGCGTTCTTGAGCGACCATTCGGCCAGCGTCATCACGTCCTCCTGCCGCGCGCGCAGCGGCGGTATCGTCAGCCGCAGCACCGCCAGCCGGTAGAACAGATCGGCGCGGAAGCGGCCTTCGCGCACGCGCTGTTCGAGGTCGCAGTGGGTGGCGCTGATGATGCGCACGTTGACGGCGATAGGCCGCGTGCCGCCCACGCGCACCACTTCCCGCTCCTCCAGCACCCGCAGCAAACGGGTTTGCAGCGTGAGCGGCATTTCGCCTATCTCGTCGAGGAACAGCGTGCCGCGGTTGGCCGCCTCGAACAGGCCCGCGTGGCCGCCGCGCCGCGCGCCGGTGAAGGCGCCTTCCTCGTGGCCGAACAGTTCCGACTCCAGCAGCGATTCCGCGATGGCGCCGCAATTGACGGCGACGAAGGGCCGGTTCTGGCCCAGTGTGCGCGGGCTCTCGCGGTGGATGGCCTGCGCCACCAGCTCCTTGCCGCAGCCGGTTTCGGCCTGTATCAGCACCGTGGCCGGGGACTTCGCATACAGCACCACCGACTGGCGCAGCGCTTCCATCGCGCTGGAGTCGCCACGCAGGTCGTTGATGCCATGCTTGGCGCGCAGCGTGTCCGCCACCACCGCGCCGCGCGTGCGGCTGCGGTTCGATTCGAGCTGCGCCAGGCGCGCCATTTCCAGCGCATCGTCGAAGGCATGGCGGATCGAGGCGGCGGAGTAGACGAATACGCCGGTCAGTCCCGCTTCCTCGGCCAGGTCGGTAATCAGGCCCGCACCGACGATGGCCTTGATGCCGGCCGCCTTCAGATCGTTGATCTGCGCGCGCGCGTCTTCCTCGGTGGCGTAGGTGCGTTGTTCGACGTCGAAGCCGAAGGTGTTGGCGAATTCGGCCAGCTCCGGCAGACGCTCCTGGTAGGTGACGATGCCGATGCGATCCGAGATGCGGCGCGCCCGCGCCAGCGCCTGCATCACGTCGAAGCCGCTGAATTTGGCGATCACCACCGGCACCGACAGCCGGCCTTTCAGATACGCGGCGTTGGAGCCGGCGGCGATGACGGCGTCGCAACGCTCGGTGGCCATGCGTTCGCGGATGTGGCGCGCCGCCTCGTCGAAGCCCAGGTTGATCGGCTCGATGGTCGCCAGGTCGTCGTATTCCAGCGTGATGTCGCGGAACAGGTCGGCCAGGCGCGAGACGGACACCGTCCAGATGACCGGTTTGTCGTTGGCGTCGAAGGGCAGGGGCGTGGAATGGCGCATGTTTCAATTGTAGTTCATCCGTTTCGATGTTTCAAATTGAAACGACGTTGAAACAGTTGAAATACGTAAGTTATTGATTTATAAGGATGGGCGGTCTGGCACGTCCCTTGCACTACCTACCACAACTTCACTGCAACATTGAAAGGTCACAACATGAGTCAGTACTCCGCAGGCGCCGCGTTCCGCAAAGCCGTACAAGAAGAGTCCCCCTTGCAGGTGGTCGGCGCGATCAACGCCAACCACGCCCTGTTGGCCAAGCGCGCCGGTTTCAAGGCGATCTACCTGTCCGGTGGCGGCGTGGCGGCGGGTTCGCTCGGCCTGCCGGACCTGGGCATCTCAAACCTGGACGACGTGCTGACCGACGTGCGCCGCATCACCGACGTGTGCGACCTGCCGCTGCTGGTCGACGTCGACACCGGCTTCGGCGCCTCCGCCTTCAACGTGGCGCGCACCGTCAAGTCGATGATCAAGTTCGGCGCCGCCGCCATGCACATCGAAGACCAGGTCGGCGCCAAGCGCTGCGGCCACCGTCCGGGCAAGGAGATCGTCACCAAGCAGGAGATGGTCGACCGCATCGCCGCCGCCGTCGATGCGCGCACCGATGAGAACTTCGTCATCATGGCCCGCACCGACGCGCTGGCCGTCGAAGGCCTGGACGCCGCCATCGAGCGCGCCGTCGCCTGCGTCGAAGCCGGCGCCGACATGATCTTCCCCGAGGCGATGATCAGCCTCGATATGTACAAAAAATTCGCCGCCGCCGTCAAAGTGCCGGTGCTGGCCAACATCACCGAATTCGGCTCGACGCCGCTGTTCACCGTGGATGAATTGCGTGGAGCCGACGTGGGCCTGGTGCTGTATCCGCTGTCCGCTTTCCGCGCCATGAACAAGGCCGCGGAAAACGTCTACGGCGCGATCCGCCGCGACGGCACCCAGCAGAACGTGGTCGACACCATGCAAACCCGCGCCGAACTGTATGAACGCATCAACTACCACAGCTTCGAGCAAAAGCTCGACGCACTGTTCGCCGCACAGAAAAAGTAATCGATTCGAGGAGACCCTGAAATGACCGAAGCCACCTTCAAACCAAAAAAATCCGTCGCCCTGTCCGGCGTCACCGCAGGTAACACCGCACTGTGCTCCGTCGGCAAAACCGGCAACGACCTGCACTACCGCGGCTACGACATCCTCGACGTCGCCAACACCTGCGAGTTCGAAGAAATCGCCTACCTGCTGGTCCACGGCAAATTGCCGACCAGCGCCGAACTGAAAGGCTACAAAGCCAAACTGCGTTCGCTGCGCGGCCTGCCGGCATCGCTGAAAGCCGCACTGGAAGCACTGCCCGCATCGGCGCACCCGATGGACGTGATGCGCACCGGCGTCTCGGTGCTCGGCTGCACGCTGCCGGAAAAGGACGACCACAACGTCCCCGGCGCGCGCGACATCGCCGACCGCCTGATGGCTTCCTTCGGCTCGATGCTGCTGTACTGGTACCACTTCAGCCACAACGGCAAGCGCATCGACGTGGAGACCGACGACGACTCCATCGGCGGCCACTTCCTGCACCTGCTGCACGGCGAGAAGCCATCCGACAGCTGGGTGCAGGCGATGCACACCTCGCTGATCCTGTACGCGGAACACGAGTTCAACGCCTCCACCTTCACCAGCCGCGTCATCGCCGGCACGGGTTCGGACATCCACTCCGCCATCACCGGCGCGATCGGCGCGCTGCGCGGCCCTAAACACGGCGGCGCCAACGAATTCGCCTTTGAGATCCAGAAGCGCTACGAAAACGCCGACGAAGCGGAAGCGGACATCCGCAACCGCGTCGCCAACAAGGAAGTGGTGATCGGCTTCGGCCATCCGGTGTACACCATCTCCGATCCGCGCAACGTCGTCATCAAGGAAGTGGCGCGCAAGCTGTCGCAGGAAGCCGGTTCGATGAAGATGTTCGATATCGCCGAGCGCCTGGAAACCGTCATGTGGGACATCAAGAAGATGTTCCCGAACCTGGACTGGTTCTCGGCCGTGTCCTACCACATGATGGGCGTGCCGACCGCGATGTTCACGCCGCTGTTCGTCATCTCGCGCACGTCCGGCTGGGCCGCGCACATCATCGAACAGCGCATCGACAACAAGATCATTCGTCCAAGCGCGAACTACGTCGGTCCTGAGGACCTGAAATTTGTGCCGATCAAGGACCGTAAATAATGAACACCCAATTCCGCAAACCCCTGCCGGGCACCAAGCTCGATTACTTCGACGCGCGCGCCGCAGTCGACGCGATCCAGCCGGGCGCCTGGGCCAAGCTGCCATACACCTCGCGTGTGCTGGCCGAGAACCTGGTGCGCCGCTGCGATCCGGCCACGCTCAACGCCTCGCTGTCGCAGCTGATCGAGCGCAAGCGCGACCTGGACTTTCCATGGTTCCCAGCCCGCGTGGTGTGCCACGACATCCTCGGCCAGACCGCGCTGGTCGACCTGGCCGGCCTGCGCGACGCCATCGCGCTGCAAGGCGGCGATCCCGCGCTGGTCAACCCGGTGGTGCCGACCCAGCTGGTGGTCGACCACTCGCTGGCCGTCGAATGCGGCGGCTTCGACCCCGACGCCTTCGACAAGAACCGCGCCATCGAGGACCGCCGCAACGAGGACCGCTTCGATTTCATCAACTGGACCAAGAAGGCGTTCAAGAACGTCGACGTGATCCCGCCGGGTAACGGCATCCTGCACCAGATTAACCTGGAGCGCATGTCGCCGGTGATTCAGGCGGTGGACGGCGTGGCCTTCCCTGACACGCTGGTCGGCACCGACTCGCACACGCCGATGGTCGATGCGCTGGGCGTGATCGCCATCGGCGTCGGCGGGCTGGAAGCGGAGAGCGTGATGCTGGGCCGCGCATCATGGATGCGGCTGCCGGACATCATCGGCGTCGAACTGACGGGCAAGCCGCAAGCCGGCATCACCGCCACCGACACCGTGCTGGCGCTGACCGAATTCCTGCGCAAGCAGAAGGTCGTATCGTCCTACCTGGAGTTCTTCGGCGAGGGCGCATCGCACCTGACGCTGGGCGACCGCGCCACCATCTCCAACATGGCGCCGGAATACGGCTCCACCGCCGCGATGTTCTACATCGACGAGCAGACCATCAAGTACCTCAAGCTGACCGGCCGCGATGATGAACTGGTCCAGCTGGTGGAGACCTACGCCAAAGAGACCGGCCTGTGGGGCGAGGCCCTGAAGACCGCCGAGTACGAGCGCGTGCTGAAGTTCGACCTGTCGTCGGTGGTGCGCACCATCGCCGGCCCGTCGAACCCGCACAACCGCGTGCCGACCTCCGAGCTGGCCGCGCGCGGCATCAGCGGTGTGGTGGAGAACGAGCCAGGCCTGATGCCTGACGGCGCGGTGATCATCGCCGCCATCACCAGCTGCACCAACACCAACAACCCGCGCAACATGATCGCCGCCGGCCTGCTGGCCCGCAACGCCAACGCGCGCGGCCTGACCCGCAAGCCATGGGTGAAAAGTTCGCTGGCGCCCGGCTCCAAGACCGTGACGCTGTACTTGGAGGAAGCGGGCCTGATGCCGGAGCTGGAGCAGTTGGGCTTCGGCGTGGTCGCTTACGCCTGCACCACCTGCAACGGCATGTCCGGCGCGCTCGATCCGGCGATCCAGAAGGAAGTGATCGACCGCGACCTGTACGCCACCGCCGTATTGTCGGGCAACCGCAACTTCGACGGCCGCATCCACCCATACGCCAAGCAGGCCTTCCTGGCTTCGCCGCCACTGGTGGTGGCCTACGCCATCGCGGGTACGATCCGCTTCGACATCGAGAAGGACGTACTGGGTATCGACAGCAACGGCCAGCCGGTCACGCTGAAGGACATCTGGCCAACCGACGAAGAGATCGATGCGCTGGTCGCGTCCAGCGTCAAGCCGGCGCAGTACAACAAGGTCTACATCCCGATGTTCGCCAAGCAGGAAGACGACGGCGTGAAAGTGAAGCCGTTGTACGACTGGCGTCCGCAGACCACCTACATCCGCCGTCCGCCGTACTGGGAAGGCGCGCTGGCCGGTGCGCGTCCGCTGAAGGGCATGCTGCCGCTGGCGGTCCTGGGCGACAACATCACCACCGACCACCTGTCGCCGTCGAACGCGATCATGTTGAACAGCGCGGCCGGCGAGTACCTGGCGAAAATGGGCCTGCCGGAAGAGGACTTCAATTCCTACGCCACCCACCGTGGCGACCACCTGACCGCGCAACGCGCCACCTTCGCCAATCCGACGCTGAAGAACGAGATGGTGCGCGACGCCGACGGCAAGGTCAAAGCCGGTTCGCTGGCGCGCGTGGAGCCGGAAGGCAAAGTCACCCGCATGTGGGAAGCCATCGAGACCTACATGGAACGCAAGCAGCCGCTGATCGTGATCGCCGGCGCCGACTACGGCCAGGGCTCGTCGCGCGACTGGGCGGCCAAGGGCGTGCGCCTGGCGGGCGTGGAAGCCATCGTGGCCGAAGGCTTCGAGCGCATCCACCGTACCAACCTGGTTGGCATGGGCGTGCTGCCGCTGGAGTTCCAGCCGGGCGTGAACCGTTTGACGCTGGCGCTGGACGGCACCGAAAGCTACGACGTGATCGGCGAGCGCACCCCGCGTTCGACGTTGACGCTGGTGGTCAACCGCCGCAACGGCGAGCGCGTCGAAGTGCCGGTGATCTGCCGCCTCGATACGGCGGAAGAGGTGTCGATCTACGAAGCGGGCGGCGTGCTGCAGCGCTTCGCCCAGGACTTCCTTGAATCCGTGAAGGCTGCATGATCATGGCTCATCAACCGCAAATCAAGATCCCCGCCACGTATATGCGTGGCGGCACCAGCAAGGGCGTGTTCTTCCGGCTGCAGGATCTGCCGGAAGCCGCGCAGCAACCCGGCGCCGCGCGCGACGCCTTGCTGCTGCGCGTGATCGGCAGCCCGGACCCCTACGGCAAACAGATCGACGGCATGGGCGGAGCCACCTCCAGCACCAGCAAGACGGTGATCCTGGCCAAGAGCGCCAAGCCGGATCACGACGTCGACTATCTGTTCGGCCAGGTCTCCATCGACAAGGCCTTCGTCGACTGGAGCGGCAATTGCGGCAACCTGTCCGCCGCCGTCGGCGCCTTTGCCATCAGCGGCGGCCTGGTGGACGCTGCCCGCGTTCCGCGCGACGGCATGGCGGTGGTGCGCGTATGGCAGGCCAACATCGGCAAGACCATCATCGCCCACGTACCGATGACCAACGGCGAAGTGCAGGAAACCGGCGACTTTGAACTCGACGGCGTCACCTTCCCGGCGGCCGAAGTGCAGCTGGAATTCATGGACCCTGCGGCGGAAGAGGAGGGCGCTGGCGGCTCGATGTTCCCGACCGGTCAATTGGTGGACGAGCTGGAAGTGCCTGGCGTCGGCACCATGAAGGCGACCATGATCAACGCCGGCATCCCGACCATCTTCGTCAACGCGGAAGACATCGGCTACCTCGGCACCGAACTGCAGGACGCGATCAACAGCGATCCCAAGGCGCTGGCGCGGTTCGAGCTGATACGCGCCCACGGCGCGCTGCGCATGGGCCTCATCAAGCATATCGACGACGCGGCAACGCGCCAGCACACGCCCAAGGTGGCCTTCGTCGCCAAGCCGGCGCCGTACACCTCGTCCAGCGGCAAGCAGGTCGCCGCCACCGACGTGGACCTGCTGGTGCGCGCCATGTCGATGGGTAAGCTGCACCACGCGATGATGGGCACGGCCGCCGTGGCCATCGGCACCGCCGCTGCGATACCGGGCACGCTGGTGAACCTGGCGGCGGGCGGCGGCGCGCGCGAGGCGGTGCGCTTCGGCCATCCGTCCGGCACCTTGCGGGTCGGGGCGCAGGCGACCCAGAAAAATGGAGAGTGGAGCGTAACAAAAGCGGTCATGAGCCGCAGCGCCCGCGTGCTGATGGAAGGCTGGGTACGAGTCCCCGGCGATACGTTCTAAGCGACACACACATAACGGAGGAGACATGAATTACGCTGATTTCTATCGGCGCTCTATCGTCACGCCTGAACAATTCTGGCAGGACGAAGCAGCGCTCATCGACTGGAACGCCCCATGCACCAAGGTGCTGGATTATTCCCATCCTCCGTTCGCGAAGTGGTTCGTCGGCGGGCAGACCAACCTGTGTCACAACGCGGTGGACCGATGGTGCGCCACGCAGGGCGACCGCGCCGCGCTGATCGCCATCTCCACCGAAACCAACACGGAGCGCAGCTACTCGTTCAACGAACTGCGCACCGAAGTCGAACGCACCGCCGCGATGATGCAGTCGCTGGGCGTCGGCCGTGGCGACCGGGTGCTGATCTACATGCCGATGATCGCCGAGGCGGCGTTCGCGATGCTGGCCTGCGCCCGCATCGGCGCCATCCACTCGGTGGTGTTCGGCGGGTTCGCCGCCAACAGCCTGGCCAGCCGCATCGACGACGCCAAGCCGGTGCTGATCGTCTCCGCCGACGCGGGCTCGCGCAACGGCAAGGCCATCCCCTACAAGTACCTGCTGGACGAGGCGATCACGCTGTCGACCGCCAAGCCGGCCAAGGTGCTGCTGGTGAACCGCAAGCTGGCGCCGATGGAACTGGTGGCCGGCCGCGACAAGGACTGGGCCGACCTGCGCGCCGCCCACATGGATGCGCGCGTGCCCGTGACCTGGCTGGAATCGAACGAGCCGTCGTACATCCTCTACACCTCCGGCACCACCGGCAAGCCGAAAGGCGTGCAGCGCGACGTCGGCGGCTACGCGGTGGCGCTGGCGTCGTCAATGAAGTACAACTTCTGCGGCAACGCCGGCGAGACCTTCTTCGCCACCTCCGACATAGGCTGGGTGGTCGGCCACTCCTACATCGTCTACGGCCCGCTGATCGCCGGCATGGCGACCATCATGTACGAGGGACTGCCGATCTGCCCGGACGCCGGCATCTGGTGGAGCATCGTCGAGAAGTACAAGGTCACGCGCATGTTCTCGGCGCCGACGGCCATCCGCGTGCTGCGCAAGCAGCCGCCGGAGTTCATGCGCAAGTACGACCTGTCGTCGCTGCGCGCGCTGTACCTGGCCGGCGAGCCGCTGGACGAGACCACGTCGCAATGGATACACGACGAGCTGGGCGTGCCCATCATCGACAACTACTGGCAGACCGAAACCGGCTGGCCCATCCTGTCGATCGCCAAGGGCGTCGAGGATCTGCCGACGCGCCTGGGCAGCCCCGGCGTGGCGATGTACGGCTACAAGGTCAAGCTGCTCAACGAATCCACCGGCGAGGAATGCGCCGCCAACGAGAAGGGCGTGGTGGTGATCGACGGCCCGCTGCCGCCAGGCTGCATGCAGACCGTGTACGGCGACGACCAGCGCTTCGTCGACACCTACTGGTCCACCTTCGATGGCCAGCAGGTCTACTCGACCTTCGACTGGGGCGTGCGCGACGCCGACGGCTACTACTTCATCCTCGGCCGCACCGACGATGTGATCAACGTCGCCGGCCATCGTCTCGGCACGCGCGAGATCGAGGAGTCCATCTCCAGCCACGCCAACGTCTCCGAGGTGGCGGTGGTGGGCGTGGAGGACAAGCTCAAAGGCCAGGTGGCGGTTGCCTTCGTCATCGTCAAGGACGCCACGCGCACCGCCGACGACGAGGGCCGCGCCGCGCTGGAGCGGGAGATACTCGGCGTGGTCGATCACCAGTTGGGCGCGGTGGCGCGGCCGTCGCGCGTGTACTTCGTGCCGCAGCTGCCCAAGACCCGTTCCGGCAAACTGCTGCGCCGTTCGATCCAGGCCATCTGCGAAGGCCGCAATCCGGGCGACCTGACGGCGATTGAAGATCCGGCTTCGCTGCAGCAGATACAACGCGCACTGTATGGCGATGTGAAAAAGTAGTTGTGCGCGTAAGGGGGCGGTAAGCATGGCGGTTTATTGTGGAGTCAAGCTCGAAAAGAAAAGAGCATAGGCTGCAGATAAACTAAAGGAGACAAGTCATGCATGACGATCTGGTTCAAAAAATAAAGCGCGACCCCAGCTATCACCGGCTGGTCAAGACGCGCTCCCGTTTCGGTTGGGCGCTGACGGCGGTAATGATGCTGGTTTATTACGGTTACATTCTGCTCATCGCTTTCGACAAGGAGCTGCTGGCGTCGAAAACCGGCGCCGGCGTGATGACCTGGGGGATGCCGATCGGTTTGTTCGTGATCGTGTTCACGGTGCTGATCACCGGCGCCTACGTCCGCCGCGCCAACAAGCAGTTCGACGACCTGACGCTGGCCATCCACGAGCGGGTGAAAGCATGAACGCCGCCAAACGTGGCCTGTGCGGCCTTGGCGGGCTGGCGCTGCTCGGCGCCAGCGGTGCGGCACTGGCGGCCGGCGCGGACCTGGGCCAGGCGGTGAAGCAGCCGATCAACTGGACCGCGATCATCATGTTCGGCGCCTTCGTCATCTTCACGCTGTTCGTCACCAAGTGGGCGGCGGCCAAGACCAAGTCGGCGTCCGACTTCTACACCGCCGGCGGCGGGATCACCGGCTTCCAGAACGGTCTGGCCATCGCCGGCGACTACATGTCGGCGGCGTCCTTCCTCGGCATTTCCGCGGCCGTGTTCCTCAACGGTTACGATGGCCTGATCTACGCCATCGGCTTCCTGGTCGGCTGGCCGGTGATCACCTTCCTGATGGCGGAGCGCCTGCGCAACCTGGGCCGCTACACCTTCGCCGACGTCGCCGCCTACCGCTTCAAGCAGGCGCCGATCCGCATCTTCTCCGCCTCCGGCACGCTGGTGGTGGTGGCGTTCTACCTGATCGCGCAGATGGTCGGCGCGGGGCAGCTGATCAAACTGCTGTTCGGCCTTGAATACTGGATCGCCGTGGTGCTGGTCGGTACGCTGATGATGGTCTATGTGCTGTTCGGCGGCATGACCGCCACCACCTGGGTGCAGATCATCAAGGCCGTGATGCTGCTCGGCGGCGCCACCTTCATGGCGTTCGTCGTGCTGGCTCAGTTCAACTTCAGCCCCGAGGCGCTGTTCGCCAAGTCGGTGGAAATCCACGCCAAGAAGGACGCCATCATGGGCCCCGGCACCTTCATCAAAGACCCTGTGTCGGCGATCTCGTTCGGCATGGCGCTGATGTTCGGCACCGCCGGCCTGCCGCACATCCTGATGCGCTTCTTCACCGTGCCAAGCGCGAAGGAAGCGCGCAAGTCGGTGTTCTGGGCCACCAGCTGGATCGCGTACTTCTACATCCTGACCTTCATCATCGGCTTCGGCGCCATCGTTTTGGTGAGCACCAATCCCGAGTTCAAGGACGCCGCCGGCAAACTGCTGGGCGGGAATAACATGGCGGCCATCCACCTGGCCAAGGCCGTGGGCGGCAACGTCTTCCTCGGCTTTATCTCCGCCGTGGCTTTCGCCACCATCCTGGCGGTGGTGGCCGGCCTGACCTTGTCCGGCGCGTCGGCGGTGTCGCATGACCTGTATGCCACTGTTATCAAAAAGGGCAAGGCAAGCAGCGCCAAGGAACTGTATGTGTCGCGCCTGACCACCGTCGCACTGGGCATCGTCGCCGTGGTGCTGGGCATCGTGTTCGAGAAGCAGAACATCGCCTTCATGGTGTCGCTGGCCTTCGCCATCGCCGCCTCGGCCAACTTCCCGGTGCTGTTCATGTCGGTGCTGTGGAAGGATTGCACCACCCGCGGCGCAACGGTCGGCGGCTTCGTCGGCCTGATCACCGCCGTGGTGCTGACCGTGGTGTCGAAATCGGTCTGGGTCGATGTGCTGGGCCACACCGACGCGCTGTTCCCTTATGCCTCGCCGGCCATCTTCTCGATGCCGGTCGCCTTCGTCAGCATCTGGCTGGTCTCGCTGCTGGACCGCAGCCCGCGCGCACGCATCGACCGCGCCGGCTACGAGGCGCAGGAAATGCGCTCCGAAACGGGCATCGGCGCCGCCGGCGCCAGCGCGCACTGATGTAATTGTCAAGTAGTCGGACGACAGCAATGCCCGGTTCGCCGGGCATTGTCGTTTTTAGGGGCGGCGTTCGGTAAGCGCGATGGCTAATGCGTCCATTGTGGTTTATGATCTGCCAACTATGCTGCCGAGAAGTAACTGGCAAGGTGGCATCTCTAAATGGGTGCCTTTGGTGTACATGAATCGAGTTACGACCAATCCTGATTTTGTGGCCGACGCGCTGGCGCTGATCGGTGTTCCCGCGTGCGCTTACGGCACCGACGGCGTGGTGTTGGCCGCCAATCAGGAGCTGGTGGAGTTGCTGGGCTTGGACCCGTGCGGCAGGCCGCTGGCCGACTTGTTCGCGCGCCACGTGCGCGGCGCCAGCGTCAAGGCGCTCGACGCGGCGCTGGATGCGGCCAACGCGGGCCAGCGCTGGAACAGCTGCCTGACCTGCGCCAGCGGCCAGTACGTGTCGGTGCAGGCGTGGAGCAAGCCGCTGCCGGCCGGCGCGGCGATGCGGGGCGCCACCGTCGTCTTCCACGACATCAGCGCGGCGGAGCGCGACCAGCGCGCGCTGCGCAAGACGCTGCTGGAGCAGCAGGCCATCCTGGAGAACGCCGCCGTCGGCATCCTGTTCACCAAGGATGGCGTTATCCAGGAATGCAATATCCGCTGTGCCGAAATGCTGGGCTACAGCCGCCATGAGCTGGAGGGCATGGCCAGCGTGACCGTCTATCCGAGCGAGGCGGACTTTCTCGAATTGAGCCGCAACGCCCGTCCGCCGCTGTCGCAGGGACTGCCCTTCATGCAGGATGCGCAGATGCGGCGCAAGGACGGCACGCTGTTCTGGGCCCGCCTGTTCGGCCGCGCCATCGATCCTATCCACACCGCCGAAGGCACGGTGTGGATCATGGAGGACATCAACGAACACCGCATCGACGTCGAGAAGCTGCGCCGCGCGCTGCTGGAGATGCAGGCCATCATGGACAGCGCGCCGCTGGCGATCGGCTTCCAGCGCGACAACCGCATCCTGCGCTACAACCGCCGCTTCGCCGAATTCTTCGGCTTCAACGACGACAGCGGCGTGGGCCAGTTGACGTCGACGCTGTATCCGTCGCAGGACGCGTTCGACGCCGTGGTGAAGAAGGCCCGCCCGCTGCTGGCGCGCGGCAAGCCGTACCAGGCCGAGATGGAGATGCGGCGCCAGGACGGCTCGACCTTCTGGGCGCACGCCTTCGGCTACGTGATCAATCCGGGCCGCACGCAGCAGGACACGATCTGGATCTTCGATGACCGCAGCGCGCAAAAGCGCCACGAGGAGGAAACCCGTCAGCTGCTGCTGGAGCAGAAGGCCATCCTGGACAACGCCTCGGTCGGCATCCTGTTCAGCAAGGCGCAGATCATGTTGAGCTGTAATCCGCGCATGGCCGAGATGTTCGGCTACGACATCGAGGAGATGATAGGGCAGCCGTCGGAGATGGTGTTCCCGTCGGCGGCGCACTACGAGGAATTCGGCCGCGAGGCGGCGCCGCTGCTGGGCGCGGGCCAGCCGTTCGAGAAGAAGGGCTACCAGTTCAAGCGCAAGGACGGCAGCTTGTTCTGGTGCCGCGTGCGCGCCAAGGCGGTGGACGACGAGCATAGCGACGGCGGCACCATCTGGATACTGGAGGATGTGACCAGCACGCGCCAGACCCAGATGGAGGTCGAGGCCATCATGACCAATGCCTCGATGAGCATCCTGTTCACCAAGAACCGCATCATCACGCGCTACAACCGCGGCTTCGCCGAGATGTTCCGCTACGAGGGCGACTCCGGCCTGGGCCTGCCCGGCCGCGCGCTGTACGTCTCGCAGGAATCGTACGACAAGCTGGGCGAGCAGGCCTATCCCTATCTGTCGGTCGGCAAGCCGTTCCAGATCGAGATGGAATTGCGCCGCGCCGACGACACCACCTTGTGGGCGCAGCTGATCGGCTACGTGGTCAATCCCGACGATCCGACCCAGGGCACGATCTGGGTGATCGAGGACCGCACCGAACAAAAGCGCGCCGAGGAATCGCTGCGCAACGCGCTGCTGGAAAACCAGGCCATCCTGGACAGCGCGGTGCTGGGCATCTCGGTGGTGGAGCACGGCCGCAACCTGCGCTGCAACACCAAGATGGAAGAGCTGTTCGGCTACGCGCCGGGCGGGATGAACCAGCTCAGCGTGCAGGCCTTCTACGCCGACAAGGACGCGTGGGAACAGGCGCGCGCCGCCACCGCCGAAGACTTCCACGCCGGCCGCGTGCACGCCTCCGAGTACCAGCTGGTGCGCAAGGACGGCAGCACGTTCTGGGGCCGCCTGTCGGGCCGCCCGTTCGACCTGGCGCAGGCCACCGGGCGCTCGGTGTGGCTGGTGGACGATATCACCGAACGGCGCGAGGCGGCGGAAGCGGTGAGCCGCGCGCGCGACGAGCTGGAAGTGCGGGTGCTGGAACGCACCGCCGAACTGGCCGGCGCCAACGCGCTGCTGCAGGGCGAGATCGTCGAGCGGCGCCAGGCCGAGGCGCGTGTGCACCACATGGCCTACCACGACAGCCTGACCGGATTGCCGAACCGCGCGCTGTTGTCGGATCGGCTGGACCGCGCCATGCTGGCCGCGCAGCGTTCCGAGCGCCGACTGGCGGTGATGTTCATCGACCTTGACCGCTTCAAGACCATCAACGATTCGCTCGGCCACATGACCGGCGACCAGCTGCTGAAGGAAGTGGCGAGCCGCCTGTGCCGCGCGGTGCGCGCCAGCGACACCGTGGCCCGGCTGGGCGGCGACGAGTTCGTGGTGCTGGTGCCCGGCATCCGTTCGGCCGAGGAGGCCAGCCATGTGGCCGAGAAGATCATCGAGGCGCTGTCGGAGAGCTTCCCGCTGGAGGGCCGCAACCTGCACATCACGCCGTCGATCGGCATCTGCGTGTATCCGGACGACGGCGGCGACGTCGAGACGCTGATGCGCCACGCCGACGCCGCCATGTACCACGCCAAGGCCAGCGGCAGGAACAATTACCAGTACTTCAAGGAGGCGATGAACCAGACGGCGGCCCAGCACTTCGAGCTGGAGTCCAGCCTGCGCGGCGCGCTGGCGCAGGACGAGTTCGAGCTGCACTTCCAGCCCATCATGGACATCGGCACGCGCCGCCTGCACACGATGGAGGTGCTGCTGCGCTGGCGCCGTGGCGGCGGTGACGGCCAGCTGGTGCTGCCGGACCACTTCATCCCCATCATCGAGGAGAACGGCCTGATTGTGCCGATCGGCGAATGGGTGATACGCCAGGCCTGCCAGCAAAGCATGGCGTGGCTGCGCGCCGGCCTGGCGCCGGTGCCGCTGGCGGTGAACCTGTCGCCGCGCCAGTTCATGCACCGCGGCCTGATCGAGTCGATCCGCGCCATCCTCGACGAAACCGGCATCGACCCGTCGCTGCTGGAGTTCGAGATCACCGAGACGGCGCTGATGCAGCACGGCGAGCAGACGCTCGACATCCTGGGCCAGATCAACGCCATGGGCATCCGGCTGTCGATCGACGATTTCGGCACCGGCTATTCCAGCCTGGCGTATCTGAAGCGGTTCCCGGTCAAGAAGATCAAGATCGACCGCGCCTTCATCAAGGAACTGGAGGAAAGCGCGGAAGACCGGGCGATCGTGGCGGCGATTATCGCCCTGTCGGACAGCCTGCAATTGTCGGTGGTGGCGGAAGGCGTGGAGACCGAAGGGCAGTATGCGTTGTTACAGCGCAACGGTTGCCAGTATGCGCAGGGCTATTTATTTTCGCAGCCGGTGCCGCACGCGACGGCCCAGCTGCTGCTGCCGCGGGTCTAGTCCAGCGTGGCGATCACCGGCGCGTGGTCGGAAGGCTGTTCCCATTTGCGCGGCACGCGGTCGATCACGCAGGCGCTGCAACGGGCCACCAGGGCCGGCGACAGCAGGATGTGGTCGATGCGCAGGCCCTTGTTGAGGCGGAATCCCAAGGCGCGGTAGTCCCACCAGCTGAACGACTTTTCCGGCTGTTCGAACAGGCGGTAGGAATCGGTCAGGCCGATGTCGAGCAGGCGGGTGAGGGCGGCGCGTTCCTTGTCGGACACCAGCACCTGGCCCACCCACGCGGCCGGATCGTGGACGTCGCGGTCTTCCGGCGCGATGTTGTAGTCGCCCAGCACCGCCAGTTGCGGGTGCAGCGCGGCTTCTTCCTTGATCCAGTCGTGGAAGGCGGACAGCCAACCCAGCTTGTACTCGTACTTGTCGGAATCGACGCTCTGGCCGTTGGGCACGTAGGCGCATACCACGCGCACGCCGTCTATGGTGGCGGCCAGGATGCGCTGCTGCACATCTTCGTAGCGCGGGTTGTTCTTGATCACGTCGACAATCGGCAGCTTGGACAGGATGGCCACGCCGTTGTAGGTTTTCTGGCCGCTGTAGACCACGTGGTAACCGGCGGCCTCGATGGCGGCAGCCGGAAACTTGTCGTCCGTTAATTTTGTTTCTTGAATACAGAGGACATCGACGGGATTCTCCTCTAGCCATTTCAAGACGTGCGGCAGCCGAACGTTGAGTGAGTTAACATTCCATGTGGCTATTTTCATCTGGGTCAGTATCCTTGCGGTTTGCGGGGGAGGCCGGAGCCTACATGAACGAATCTTACAGCATCTTGATTTAACACATGAGATTGTTAATTTGACGATTTTTATAAAAAAACATGAAAAACCCTTTCGTGCGCGCACTTCCAACGCCTAAAATGTTGCAAAATGTGTGAAATCAAAAAATAATTGCTAGGAGTGTCTCGTTGTTGTCAAAATAGAACGATAAGTAAAGACAAAGTAAGCAAAACAGAAATATACTGATACAAATAGTGCGGAAAATTTGTGTTTCCGCAACGCAATCAAAAATAGTAGGTGGCCGGGGTCTTTTTAGTGTTGTGGTTTAACAATAAATGGTACTATACGGAAATTACTTGTGGTTTTAACAGTGAATTGCGCGTAGCGCATTTACAAAGGAATAAAAAAATGCGAGCTGCATTTGAGACATGGGCGCAGAAAGACGGTCACATCGTCCGACGCCGGGAAGACAAACCAGAAGAGTACCTGGTTTTTGAAACGCAACGCCGCTGGGTGATCTGGCAGGCCGCGTTGGAGCACGGCAAAACGCCGGGCGGCCGCAAGACCGCCGCGCAAAAGGAAGCCGCCGCGCTGGAAAAGGCCAAGGCCGCCGTGCAACGGCCGCCTGTCATCAATTCCGACGAGGCAGCCGTGCGCAACCAGGTGCTGAACGAAGTGCTGGATGCGTTCTCCAGCCTGGGTGGCGAACGCGGCATGGACGATATCCTGAAAGTGGTACAGGGTCTGAAGAAGAAGCAGCAGGAGCAGGCGGAAGAACGCACTGCCGCTGCGGTACCGGAACGGCATAACGCCTGATCCCGGATGCGTTTCAGGCACTACAAAGGGGGCCTCTACGAGTTGGTATGCGAGGCCACCCTGGAATCCGATCTGAGTACCATGATCGTTTATCGCGCCGCCAACGGTTCCATCTGGACCCGGCCGAAAGACGTGTTTTTTGAAATCCTGGAAGTCGATGGCGTAAAAGTGCAACGCTTTACGCCTCTTGATTGACCATATAGATCCGCTTGCGGGCTGCTACACTGGTCTGACCCACTAACCCTGAGGCAGACCATGTATTTCCGCCCCGTTGCCGGCGTCTCCGCGCTGCTGGCCTTGCTATCCGGCTGCGCTTCCCTGACCGAATCCACCCAACAAAACGTGCTGGTGCAAACCGTGCTCGACCACCGCGAGATCGCCGGCGTCGGCTGCGTGCTGTACAACGACGTCGGCAAATGGTTTGTGACCACGCCGGCGCGCGTCACCCTGCGCAAGAGCGCCGGCCCGCTGCGCATCGATTGCCAGAAAGAGGGCGCCGGCTGGGCCTACGAAAAGGTCGACTCCAAGGCCGACGGCAACCTGTGGGGCAACGTGGTGCTGACCGCGGGCGTGGGCTACTTCATCGACAAGAACACCGGTGCGGGCTACGACTATCCGGCCACGCTGACGGTGGTGATGCATGCGGACGCCCAGCGCGACGGCCTGCCGCCACCGGCGCCCGGCGTCACCCTGTATTGAGCCGGCGCCTTGCGCTGTAGGATTATTCCTACAAAAACCACCCTAATTCCTACGCCCGAATGGGATTATTCCTATATTTGCCATGCGGCAATATTTGTTACTATTGGTAATGTTGAATATGTAAATATTATTAATTGTTACAGATATGAGGCGGTGTATGCGTAATTCGGGCATGAGGGTGGTAACGCGGTTGGGCATCGGTTTCGGGTTGGTGGCGCTATTGCTGGCCATCGTGACGATGTTCGGCATCCAGCGCATGGGGCGTATGCAGGAGCGGGTGGATGAAATCGTCGACGTCAACAGCGTGGAGTCCAAGCTGGTGGCGAAAATGGATTTGACGGTGACCGAGCGCGCGCTGGCGCTGCGCAACCTGATCCTGTTGCCCGAGGACCAGAGGGACGAGATCCAGATCGAGCTCAAACGCATCGTGGCGCAGAGCGATAAATACGACGAGGTACAGAACAAGCTGGGCGAGATGTTTGCCGACCATAACAGCGCCACGCCCGAGGAGGCCGCGCTGTACGCCAAGATCAGGCAGCAGGCCCTGCTGGCCGCGCCCTTTATCGCCAAGGCGAAGGAACTGATCCAGGAAAAGAAAAACAGCGAAGCGTACCAGCTGCTGCGCTTCGAGTTCCGTCCGGTGCAGAAAAAATGGTGGGAGTTGCTGCGCGAGCTGGCCGTCATCGAGGAAAAACAAAACGTCGACGGCGCGGTGGCCATCAAGCAGGCCTATCAGGAAACCCGCTCGCTGATGCTGGTGCTCGGCGCGCTGGCGCTGCTGTGCAGCGTGGTCGCGGCCGTGCTGATCACGCGCAGCCTGTTGCGGCAGCTGGGCGGCGAACCGGACTACGCCGCCGGCATCGCCGCGCGCATCGCGGCAGGCGACCTGAGTGTCGCCATCGACACCGCGCCGCAGGACCGTTCCAGCCTGGTGTTCGCGATGAAGACCATGCGCGACAGCCTGGCCGGCATCGTCGGCCAGGTGCTCGACCGCTCGGGCGCCATCGAATCGGCGTCGGTGCAGATCGCGGCCGGCAACCTGGACCTGTCCTCCCGCACCGAGCAGCAGGCCGCCGCGCTGGAGGAAACCGCGTCGTCGATGGATGAACTGGCGTCGACCGTCAAGCAGAACGCCGACAGCGCGCGCTTGGCCAACGAACTGGCCGTGTCGGCGTCGGCCATCGCGCTCAAGGGCGGCAGCGTGGTGGCGGAGGTGGTCGGCACCATGGGCTCGATCAACGAATCGGCCGGCAAGATCGGCAACATCATCGGCGTCATCGACGGCATCGCCTTCCAGACCAACATCCTGGCGCTGAACGCGGCGGTGGAGGCGGCGCGCGCCGGCGAGCAGGGACGCGGCTTCGCCGTCGTCGCCACCGAGGTGCGCAACCTGGCGCAGCGCAGCGCTGCCGCCGCGCAGGAGATCAAAGTGCTGATCGGCGATTCGATGGAGAAGGTGGAGATGGGATCGAAGCTGGTCGACCAGGCCGGCGCCACGATGGGCGAAATCGTCGGCAGCATCCAGCGGGTGACCGACATCATGGGCGGCATCACCACCGCCACGCAGGAGCAGAGCGCCGGCATCGACCAGGTCAGCCAGGCCATTACGCAGATGGATCAGGTGACGCAGCAAAACGCCGCGCTGGTGGAGGAAGCCAGTGCCGCAGCGGCGTCCCTGCAGGATCAGGCTGCGGGGCTGGTGCAGATGGTCGGCGTGTTCAAGCTGGAAGGCGGACGCGCCGGCGCGGCTGCGCCGGCGGTGGTGCTGCCCTTGGCCCGCAAGGCGCCGGCCAGGCTGCCGGCGCCCGTCAAGCCGGCGCGCGGCCGCATGGCGGCCGGCGCCGAAGGGTGGGAGGAGTTCTGACCGTGCTGACCGTGCTTACGCGCGGTTGATCAGGAAGTTCGACAGCAGCGGCACGGGGCGGCCGGTGGCGCCTTTCGCGCCGCCCGATTTCCAGGCGGTGCCGGCGATGTCCAGGTGGGCCCAGGTGTACTTGCGGGTGAAGTTCTCCAGGAAGGCCGCCGCCGTGCACGAAGCGCCGCCCGGCGTGCCGATGTTGGCCAGGTCGGCGAAGTTGGACTTGAGCTGCTCGTTGTACTCTTCTCCGATCGGCAGGCGCCACGCGGTGTCGCCGGCGGCGTTGCCGGCCGCCATGATCTCGTCGGCCAGCTTGTTGTGCACTTCGTCGTCGCGCGTGAACAGGCCGCTCTTGTGGTGGCCCAGGGCGACGATGCAGGCGCCGGTCAGCGTGGCGATATCGATCACCGCGGCCGGGTTGAAGCGCTCGGCGTAGGCCAGCGCGTCGCACAGCACCAGGCGGCCTTCGGCGTCGGTGTTGAGGATCTCGATGGTCAGGCCGTTCATCGAGGTGACGATGTCGCCCGGCTTGGTGGCGCGGCCGGAAGGCATGTTCTCGCAGGCGGCGATCACGCCGATCACGTTCAGCTTCAGGTTCATCTCGCCGATGGCGCGGAAGGTGCCCAGCACCGAAGCGGCGCCACCCATGTCGTACTTCATCTCGTCCATGCCTGGACCGGCCTTGAGTGAGATGCCGCCGGTGTCGAAGGTGATGCCTTTACCGACCAGCACCACCGGCGCATCCTTGGCCTTGCCGCCCATGTGCTTGAGGATGATGAATTTCGGCGGCTGCTCGCTGCCGTTGGTCACGGACAGGAAGCTGTTCATCTTCAGCGCCTCGAGCTGTTTGCGGTCCAGCACTTCGACGTCGAACTTGTAGTCCTTGCCGAGTTTTTTCGCGGTGTTGGCCAGGTGGGTCGGGGTGCAGACGTTGGCCGACAGGTTGCCCAGTTCCTTGGTCAGGTCCATGCCGTTGGCGATCGCCACGGCCTGGGCCAGCGCCAGCTTGGTGGCGGCGGTGTTGGGCACCGCCAGCGCGATCTTCTTCACGCCGGTCGGCGCAGGGTCCTTCTTGCTCTTCTGGCCATCGGTGCGGAACACGCTTTCGTGCGCGCTTTGCACCACGCAGCGGATCGCCCAATTCACGTCGCGCTCTTTCACTTCGGTCATCGGCAGTGCGATAATAGCGTCGCTCGCGCCCAGGGCGGAGAAAGCCTTCAGCGCCGCGGTCACGCCGCTGGCGAAATTCTTCTCGCTGACGGCATCGTCGCTACCCAGTCCCACCAGCAGCACGCGCTCGGCGCTGGCGCCCTTCGCGCCGCGCAGCAGCAGGGTGGTGCCGGCCTTGCCGGAGATGTCGCCGGACTTCAGCGCAGCCGTGATTTCACCGGAGCCGTCCAGCGCCTTGGCGGCCTGCGACAGCTTCTTGTTCTCAAAGACCGCGACGGCGACAACGCCGGCTTTGGCCGAAGCGATGGTGTTTTTTGTGTCGAATGCTTTTATGCTAAAGTCCATTTGATTCTCCGTGTCGTGTACGAATTGCCAGCCTGTTTGTCAGGCTGTTATTTAAACTTGTGGCCCTGTGTGGCCCTTAACTACCGAATTATAACTTTCGAATGATCTTTCAACGCGCCTTGAGACGTGAAATGGCAAGTGCCGCCGGCGCCACCTTCACCGTATTGTTCAGCATCTGCGTCACCTGGACCCTGATCACTGTCCTCGGCATGGCCGCCGGCGGCAAGGTGGCCTCCGGCGACGTGCTCGCGCTGATCGCTTTCGCAGCCTTGAATTATCTGCCAACTCTTGTGATCCTCACCAGCTTTATTTCGGTGCTGATGGTCGTCACGCGCACCTATCGCGATTCCGAGATGGTGGTGTGGTTCGCTTCCGGCCTGAGTCTGACGCGGTGGATCGCGCCGGTGCTGGTCTTCGGCCTGCCGCTGGTGCTGGCGACCGCTGGCCTGAGCTTCGTCGCCACGCCGTGGGCCAAGCAGAAAAGCCTGGAGTACGTGGAGCGCTTTGAAAAGCGCGAGGACCTGCAGAAGGTCTCGCCCGGCCA
This sequence comes from Duganella sp. GW821-FHT01E12, assembly GCF_059422325.1. NCBI lineage: Bacteria > Pseudomonadati > Pseudomonadota > Betaproteobacteria > Burkholderiales > Oxalobacteraceae > Duganella > Duganella sp. GW821-FHT01E12. The sequence continues at coordinate 130,422 of NZ_JBWKWR010000015.1, forward strand.
GTTCAAGGAATCGGCGTCGGCCAACCGCATCTTCTTTGTCGAAGGCGTGGCCGGCAAAAGCGCCGTGGTGCAGAACGTGTTCGTCAACACGGTCGACGAACATGGCACCGCCGTCATCGTCGCGCGCGAGGGCGTGGTCAGCACCGGCGCCAAGGGCGAGCGCTATCTGGTGCTCAAGAACGGCCGCCGCTACCAGGGTACGCCCGGCCAGTCGGACTTCCAGACCATGGAGTTCGACAGCTACAGCATGCGCGTGACCAACCAGAGCCAGGACCTGGAGGCCGAGCGCAACGTCGCCGCCGTGCCGATCATGGAACTGCTACACGACGCCACGCCGTCCGGGCGCGCGGAACTGTTGTGGCGCATCGCCTCGCCGGTCACCTGCCTGGTGCTGTTGCTGCTGGCGATCCCGCTGGGCTTTGTCAATCCGCGCGCCGGCAGTTCGGCCAACCTGATCATCGCGCTGCTGATCTTCTTCAGCTACAGCAACCTGGTCAAGCTGGTGGAGGCCAGCGTCAAGCAGGGCAAGTCGATGTTCGCGCTGTCGTGGTGGCCGCTGCACCTGGTCGTCATACTGCTGGTGGTCGCGCTGTTCGCCTGGCGCCTCAATCTCAACCATCGTTACCATCCGCTGGCGTTGCTGGCGGCGCTGAAGCGCTCGCGCGCCGCCGACAAGAAAGCCGTATCGCCATGAAGATCCTGCAACGCTATTTCGCCGTCACCATTTTGCAGGCGGTGGCCTTCCTGCTGGTCGCCCTTCTGGCGCTGCAGGCGTTCATGGACCTGACGGGCGAACTGCCGTCGGTCGGCAAGAACGGCTACACCATCCAGTACGCCTTCCTGTACGTGCTGGTGCGCCTGCCGGCCCACGTGTACGAGGTGATGCCGCTGGCGGCGCTGATCGGCACAATCTACACGATGGCGCAATTCGCGGCGACCTCCGAATTCACCATCATGCGCGCGGCCAGCATGTCGACCGGCATGGTGGCGTGGATGCTGGCCAAGATCGGCTTCGTGCTGGTGATCGTCACCTTCATCTTCGGCGAACTGGTGGCGCCGCGCACCGCGCCGCTGGCCGAGAAGATCAAGCTGAGCGCGCGCGGCGCCGCGATCTCGTCGGAGTTCCGCTCCGGCCTGTGGACCAAGGACATCGTCAAGTCGGACGGCATGAGCGGCACCGTGACCGGCTCGCGCTTCTTCAACGTGCGCCAGGTGCAGCCGGACGGCACGCTGGTCGACGTCAAGCTGTACGAGTTCGACACCAGCTTCCGCCTGCGTTCCATCACGCTGGCCAAGATCGGCACCTTCAAGGGCAACAACAGCTGGCAGCTGTCGGACGTGACGGAAAACATCTTCACCAATCCGGCGCTGCTCAAGCCGGGCAGCGAGGCCAACCTGGCCAACAACTTCGCCCAGGACACCAGTTTGATCGAAACCCGCCACAGCGCCACCAAGGACTTGCTGTCCGAGGTCACGCCGAAGATCCTGTCGGTGGCAGGCTCGGACCCGGAGCGCATGTCGGCCAACGAGCTGGCCGTCTACACCCGCCACCTGCAGGAGAACAAGCAGGAGACGGATCGCTTCAAGATCGCGTTCTGGAAAAAGCTGTTCGACCCGCTGGCCATCTTCGTGTTGATGGCGCTGGCGCTGCCGTTCGGCTACCTGCACACGCGCAGCGGTGGCGTGAGCCTGAAGATCTTTGTTGGTATCATGATCGGCGTCAGCTTCCAGCTGGTGAACTCCCTGTTCTCGCATCTGGGCATGCTGAGCGCCTTCCCGGCGATCGTCACGGCGATCGCCCCCAGTTTGTTATTCCTGCTGCTGGCCTTGGGGGCCTTGTGGTGGGTGGAGCGGCATTAGCGATGACACAGCAAGCCCTGATCCTGTTCGCACACGGCGCCCGCGCCGCATCGTGGGCGGCGCCGTTCGAGCGGCTGCGCGAACTGACGCAGGCGCGCATGCCCGGCGTGCGCGTATCGCTGGCTTTCCTTGAACTGATGACGCCACAGCTGCCGGAACTGGTGGCCGAGCTGACCGCCGGCGGCGTCACGCAGATCACCGTGGTGCCGGTGTTCCTGGGACAGGGCGGCCATGTGCTGCGCGACCTGCCGCTGATGATCGACCAGCTGCGCATCGATCATCCGCAGGCCGGCATCAACGTGGTCGAAGCGGCCGGCGAGAACGCGGCCGTGCTCAACGCGCTGGCCGACTATTGCATCGCATCGCTGCCTGCAGGGTTCACTTCCTAGGCACGATTTTGATCTCGTACAGCTTGGACCACAGCTTCCCTGTGACGAACAGGCGCTTTTTCTCGGCGTCGTAGGCGATACCGTTCATGACATTTTCGCCGTTGAGGCCTTTGCCTGCGGCCGGATACAGCTTGCCCAGGTCTATCCATCCGGTGATCTTGCCGTTGGCCGGGTCAATGCGCGCGATGGTGTTGGTGTGCCACAGGTTGGCATAGATTTCATCGCCCACCACTTCCAGTTCGTTGACCTGGTCGACCGGGATGCCGTCCGCCGTCACCTTCACGCGGCGCACCTCAAGGAACGTCTTCGGATCGAGGAAGCGCAGCGTGGCCGTGCCGTCGCTCATGATCAGCTCCTTGCCGTTCTGCGTCAGGCCCCAGCCTTCGCCGGGGTAGGCGAACTGGCCGCGCATCTCGAAGGTGGCCAGGTCGAACACGAAGCCGGTCTGCGTCTGCCAGGTCAGGCCGACCAGCGTGTCTTTCCATACCGTCAGCCCCTCGCCGAAATACTGCGGCGGGATGTCCTTGGTTTGCAGGACTTTGCCGGTCTCCAGGTTCACCTTGCGGATCGACGATTTGCCATTCAGGCCGGTGCTCTCGTACAGGAAGCCGTCGCGGTACAGCAGGCCTTCGGTGAAGGCTTGCGGATCGTGCGGATAAGTGTGGACGATCTTGAAGTCGTAGGTCGGGATGGCTGCCGCGGCACCGGCGGCGGCCGACAGCAGAAGAATGGCGGGGAGGAGCAGGGTCTTGGCGTAGTTCGTTTTCACTATTCGGTCGCTGATGAGTTTTCGAGTTCGATCATGGCGTCGAGCGTCGTGCCAGGGGCATCGAGTTCCGCCTGGACGCAGGCGCGCGCTTCGGGCGACTGCACCAGCGTCACCGCCTGGGCGCGCGCCGCTTCCGCCGCAGCAGTATCGCCGCAGCCGGACAGCAAGTCCAGTACCAGCGCCAGTTCGGTGACGTAGTTGTACACTTCGGCCAGCAGGGCGGACATGCCTTCGGTGGTCAGCACATTTAAACCGGCGCGCCGTTCGTTGAGCAGGGCGGCGGCCTGCTCCAGATGCTGCGCCGGTTGCGGAAAATGGCGCCTGGCCAGCGCGTAGTCGCCGCACGCCATCAGCGACGGCAGCGCGGAGCGCGCGCATTGCGCGGCCAGCGCTTCCGGCAGTTGCTGGAACAAGTGCCAGGTGTTCTGCAGGTCGCCCAGCTTGTCGTTGATGGCGCGGATGTCGTTGAACAGCGCGGCGGCGTCGGCGCCATCGGCCTGCGCCAGCAGGCGCTGGCTGTCGCGGTCGCGCAACTCGACCAGCGCATGGCGCGCCGGCAGGTGCTCTTCCGCCAGCTTGGCCCAGGCGCTGAGGATATAGGACAGGCGCAGCGGCGCGCTTTCAGCGTCGGTCGCGCTGGCGTCGAACAGCCAGATGTAGTCCGCGAGCGCGCTATCGAAGGCGCCCTCGGAGTGGGCTTTCCATGCGCGTTCCAGCACTTCTTGAACATTGTCCATTGCTACCTCGATTGGTGTGAATGGACATTCTATTACGGATCAGGCGCGCAGTTGCTGTACTGCTGAAGGGAGTTGGGTCTGCTCGTTGTTTTGGTGAGGGCGGGTGGTCATCGCTTCGCCCAGCATTACCAGCACCGGGCCGTGGGCGGCGTCCAGGCCCTGTGCCAGCGAGGCGATGGTCAGGCGGCGGATATGCTGGTCCGGCCGGCTGCAGTTTTCGATGACGACCACCGGCGTGTCCGCGCGGCGGCCCTGCGCCAGCAGGCGTTCCGCCGTGGCGATGGCTTCGCGGCCGCCCATGTACTGCACCAGCGTGTCGGTGTCCGGGATGGCGTCGTGCGTGGAGTGCTCGGGCGCGGTGGACGAGGTGAAGAAGGCGACGCTGCGCGCCACGCCGCGCTTGGTCAGCGGCTGCTTGCTGGCCGCCGCCGCAGCCAGCGCGGTGGTGATGCCGGGGACGACTTCGACTTCGATGCCCGCTTCTTCGAGCGCGCGCAGTTCCTCGTCGGCGCGGCCGAACAGCATCGGGTCGCCGCCCTTGAGGCGCACCACCAGCGGGAACTTGTGCGCGTAATCGACCATCTGCTTGTTGATGAACTGCTGCGCGGCCGATAGCTGGCCGTAGCGTTTGCCGACCAGGATTTTTTCCGCCTGGGGGCACAGCTCCAGCATCTCGGCGATCACGAGCGCGTCGTGCAGCACCACGTCGGCTTGTGCCAGCAGGCGCGCGCCGCGCAGCGTGATCAGGTCCTGGGCGCCAGGGCCGGCGCCGATCAGGTAGACTTTTCCGGGAGATGCCATGGCTGCTACTTCCTCGTTACTCGCCGAGACGGATCATGCCGGCGGCCACGGTCTGGTGCGTGACTTCATCGATCAGGATGAAGGCGCCGGTCGCGCGGATGTCGTCGTAGGCGTCGGCCGCCAGCGGCTGCTGCACGGTCAGGCCGATGCGGGCGATGTCGTTCAGCTTCAAGCCGTCGGCGCTGTGGCGCTCCTGCGTGTTGATGTCCAACAACGAATCGATGCCGGTGATCTTGGCCGAGGTCTGCTTGGTGCCATGCTTGATCCAGTACTTGCGGCGCTGGTCCAGCGGTTCGTCGGACATCCAGCAGACGTCCGCCTTGAGCTGCTTGAGCAGGGTGGCCGGCTGCGCCGCGCTGGCCAGCAGGTCGCCGCGCGAGATGTCCAGGTATTCGTTGAGCAGCAGCGTGACCGACTGGCCCACCACCGCCGACTGATGCGAACCTTCCAGCGTGACGATGTCCTTGACGGTCGCGCTCTGGCCGGACGGCTGCACCACCAGCTTGTCGCCGACCGATACCTTGCCGGCTTCGATGCGGCCCATGTAGCCGCGGAAGTCGTTGGCTTCGTGGCCGTTGTGGCGCGCCACCAGCTGCACCGGGAAGCGGAACGGCGCGTGGTGTGATTCCTCGTACACGGACAGCGATTCGAGCAGCTCGATCAGCGTCGGGCCCTTGTACCAGCTCAGTTTCTCGCTGGCGTCGACCACGTTGTCGCCGGTCAGGGCGGACAGCGGGATCGGCGTGATGTCCTTCAGGCCCAGGCTCGCGGCGAACTCGCCGTAGGCCTTGACGATGCGGTCGTAGATGGCCTGGTCGTAGTTCACCAGGTCCATCTTGTTGACGGCGACGATCACGTGCTCGATCTGCAGCAGGTGGGCGATGGTCGAGTGGCGCTTGGTCTGGATCAGCAGGTCCACGCCGCCGTCCTCGCGCAGCTTCACCTTCGACACGTCGATCAGGATGATGACTGCGTCGGCGGTGGAGGCGCCGGTGACCATGTTGCGGGTGTACTGCTCGTGGCCCGGCGTGTCGGCGATGATGAACTTGCGCTTGGGCGTGGCGAAGTAGCGGTAGGCCACGTCGATGGTGATGCCTTGTTCGCGTTCGGCTTCCAGGCCGTCGGTCAGCAGCGACAGGTCGACCGCTTCGCCGACGGTGCGTTTGTGCTTGGAGCGCGACATGGCGTCCAGCTGGTCGGCGAAGATGCCTTTGCTGTCGAACAGCAGGCGGCCGATCAGCGTGGATTTGCCGTCATCGACGGAACCGGCGGTGATGAAGCGCAGCAGTCCGCGCTCGGTCAGATTTTCATTCAATGCGTTCATCAGAAGTATCCTGCTTTTTTACGTTTTTCCATCGATGCTTCGGAGGTCTGGTCGTCCATCCGCGTGGCGCCGCGTTCGGTGATTTGCGTGACTGCGGTTTCGGCGATGATCTGCTCCACCGTGGCGGCATCCGACGACACCGGGCAGGTGCACGAGATGTCGCCGACGGTGCGGAAGCGCACCACCTGGGTCTCGACGGTTTCGCCTTCGCGCGCCGGGGTCAGGTCGGTCAGCGGCACCAGCAGGCCGTTGCGCGGGATGACTTTACGTTCGTGGGCGAAGTAGATCGGCGGCAGTTCCAGCTTTTCGCGGGCGATGTATTGCCACACATCGAGTTCGGTCCAGTTCGAGATCGGGAACACGCGCATGTTCTCGCCCGGATGGACGCGGGTGTTATACAGGTCCCACAGTTCCGGGCGCTGCGATTTCGGATCCCACTGGCCGAATTCGTCGCGGAAGGAGAAGATGCGCTCCTTGGCGCGGGCCTTTTCCTCGTCGCGGCGGGCGCCGCCGATGCAGGCGTCGAAGCCATGTTCGGCGATGGTCTCCAGCAGCGTGACCGCCTGCGCGGCGTTGCGCGAATCGGTCTGCGGATTACGCAGGCGCACCGTGCCTTTTTTGATCGACTCTTCCACCGAGCCGACGATCAGGCGTTCGCCCAGTTCGGCCACGCGCTTGTCGCGGAAGGTGATGACTTCCTCGAAATTGTGGCCGGTGTCGACGTGCACCAGCGGGAAGGGGAATTTGCCGGGGCGGAAAGCCTTCTCCGCGATGCGCAGCAGGACCACCGAGTCTTTACCGCCCGAGAACAGCAGGGCGGGATTGCTGCATTCGGCCGCCACTTCGCGCATGATGTGGATCGCTTCCGATTCCAGGGCGTCGAGGTGGCGCGCGTTCATTTGCGTTGCATGCGCGGCGTGGTTTTCAACTATAGCGTTCATGGACTATGCCTGTTCTTTGTGTGCTTTTGTGCGGCGCTTGCTCATCAAGCGGCCACGGATTTAATGCGTATCAGTTTACCGTCGACCATGTGCAGGCCGCATTCCTTCGAGTCCGGGTTCTCCCACCACCAGCGGCCGGCGCGGACGTCTTCGCCCGGCTCGATGGCGCGCGTGCAGGGCGCGCAGCCGATCGATGGATATCCCTGGTCGTGCAGCGCATTGTACGGCACGTTATTATCGCGGATATAGTTCCACACGTCCTGCTCCGACCAGTCGGCCAGCGGATTAAACTTGGTCATGAAGTGGGCCGGATCGTCCTCTTCCACCATCAGCGAGGTGCGGGTGGCCGATTGCGCGCGGCGCTGGCCGGTCACCCACGCCTTGTTGCCGGCCAGGGCGCGGCCCAGCGGCTCGACCTTGCGGATGCGGCAGCATTCGCGGCGCATCTCGACGCTGTCGTAGAAGGCGTTCAGGCCGTTCTGCGCGACGTAGGCTTCGACCGCTTCCGGCTGCGGCTTGTACAGCGCGATCTCGTAGCCGTCGTAATGCTCCTTCACGCGCTCCAGCATGGCCAGCGTTTCAGGATGCAGGCGTCCGGTTTCGAGCGAGAAGATGCCGATATCCAGCTTGGATTTCAGGATCAAGTCGGTCAGCACCATGTCTTCGGCCGCCAGGCTGGAGGCGAACACCGCCGGGCTGTGGTCCTTGACGATGCGGGCCAGCGTGGCGCTGGTGTCCGCAATCAGCTTGCTCATGTCACTCATCGATACTCCTTCAGATGCCGTAGCCGTCGTTGTTGGCGCCAACGCCGACATTGCGGGCATGGCGGCGGAACAGCGGTACCTTCTGGTCCACCGAGGCCTGGTAGGTCTCCGAGAAATCGGACAGTCCTTTCAGCGCTTCGTGGATGCTGCGGTCGGGCCGCGTGGCGTAGGCGTCGAAGCCGACGCGCTGCATCGAGAACAACTGGTCGCGTAGCACGTCGCCGATGGCGCGCAGTTCGCCGGTCCAGCCCAGGCGGGTGCGCAGGTTGTAGGCGATCGAGTAGCCGCGGCCGTCGGTGAACTTGGGGAAGTCGACGGCGACCAGCGCGAACTTGGCCAGATCGTCCTTCAACGCTTCCGGGCGCTCGTCGCTGGCGATCCAGACGCCGATCTCGCCGGCGGCGGCGCGCGCCGACAGCAGTTCGCGCTGCACCAGCCAGAGGCTCAGCGGAACGATGAATTTACCCGCCGGGACAGCAACGGTGGCCGGGTCGTGCCTGGGCGCGCCGTCGACCGGCTCGGCCAGGCGCAGCACCTGCCAGTCGTCTTCGACGATTTCACGGCCCTTGATGATCAGGTTCTTCACTGCTTCAGACATATTCATCCTCTCCAACCAGGCGACCGGCTTCGGCGATCGGCGTGGCGTACACAAATTCCTTGAACGGCGCGACGCCCAGGCGCTGCGCGCAGTCGGCGAACGACTCGCCTTCGTAGCGCTCGCGCACATACACTTGCAGCAGGCGGCCTATCACTTCCGGCATCTGCAGCGCGGAGAACGACGGCCCGATGATCTTGCCGATGGCGGCGTTGTTGCCCTGCGCGCCGCCGATCGACACCTGATACCATTCGCTGCCGTCCTTGTCGACCCCCAGCACGCCGATGCTGCCGACGTGGTGGTGGCCGCAGGCGTTGATGCAGCCGGAGATATTCAGTTCGATCTCGCCGATGTCGTGCTGGAAGTCGATATTGTCGAAGCGTTCCGCGATGGCGGCGGCGATCGGCAGCGACTTGGCGTTGGCCAGCGAGCAGAAGTCGCCGCCGGGGCAGCAGATCATGTCGGTCAGCAGGCCGATGTTCGGCGTGGCCAGGCCCTTGGCCTTGACCTGTTCCCACAACGCGTACAATTGCGACTGCTCGACGTCGGCCAGCACGATGTTCTGCTCGTGCGTGACGCGCAGTTCGCCGAAGCTGTAGCGGTCGGCCAGGTCGGCCATGAAGTCCATCTGCTCGGCGGTGGCGTCGCCCGGCGGCACGCCGGTCTTCTTCAGCGACAGCACCACGGCCGCGTAGCCGGGCTGCTTGTGCGGCTTGACGTTGCGGTTGATCCAGTTGGCGAAGGCCTTGTTGCCGGCGTGCGCCGCGGCCACGTCGCTGTCGTCGAGCTGCTTGTAGGCCGGCGGCTGGAAGTAGTCGATCACGCGCTGCATCTCTTCGACGGTCAGCGTTTCCGGCCCGTCCTTCAGGTCGGCCCATTCGGCTTCGACCTGGCGGGTGAATTCCTCGACGCCGATGGCCTTCAGCAGGATCTTGATGCGGGCCTTGTACTTGTTGTCGCGGCGGCCGTACTGGTTGTACACGCGCATCACGGCCTCGGTGTAGGTCAGCAGATGCTGCCACGGCAGGAAGTCGCGGATCACGCTGCCCAAGATGGGCGTGCGGCCCATGCCGCCGCCGGCCATGAACTTGAAGCCGATCTCGCCGGCGTCGTTGCGCACCACGGTCAGGCCGATGTCGTGCACAGCGATGGCGGCGCGGTCTTCGACGGCGCCGTTGATGGCGACCTTGAACTTGCGCGGCAGGGCGATGAATTCAGGGTGGAAGGTGGACCACTGGCGCAGCACCTCGGCGTAGGGACGCGGATCGATGATCTCGTCGGCGGCCACGCCGGCGTACGGATCGGAGGTGGTGTTGCGGATGCAGTTGCCCGAGGTCTGGATGGCATGCATCTCCACCGAGGCCAGGTCGGTCAGGATGTCCGGGGTCTGTTCCAGCTCCACCCAGTTGAACTGGATGTTCTGGCGGGTGGTGAAGTGGCCATAGCCGCGGTCGTACTTGCGGGCGATGTGCGCAAACATGCGCATTTGCTTCGATGCCAGCAGGCCGTACGGCACGGCGATGCGCAGCATGTAGGCGTGACGCTGCATGTACAGGCCGTTTTGCAGGCGCAGCGGCAGGAATTCGGCTTCGGTCAGCTCATCGGACAGGCGGCGGCGCACCTGGTCCCGGTACTGGGCGATGCGTTCGCGGACGATGAGATGGTCATATTGGTCGTATTGATACATATTCTTCCTAGATAGTCGCTTGCTAGAACCCCCAAACTAGCGCTAATAGTAATAAACTTCGTCTTTATTCCATACGACTTAGTCTTTATTTGCTTATATACGTATTGGGTATAAGCATGCACGTTAATAATTTATGATGGGCCCGGATCTGCAATGAACCTTCACCAACTGCGCTTCGTGCGCGAAGCTGTACGCCAGAACTACAACCTGACCGATGCCGCCAAGGCGCTGTTTACGTCGCAACCGGGCGTTTCCAAGGCGATTATCGAGCTGGAGGAGGAGCTGGGCGTCGATATCTTCACCCGGCACGGCAAGCGCATCCGCGGCCTGACGGAGCCGGGGCGGCTGGTGCTGGAATCGGTAGAGCTTATTATGCAGGAGATCGACAGCCTCAAGCGCATCGGCAAGGAATATGCGGCCCAGGACAGCGGCAGTTTTACCATCGCCACCACACACACGCAGGCGCGCTACACGCTGCCGAAGGTGGTGCAGGCCTTCATGCTGAAGTTCCCCAAGGTCCGGTTATCTTTATTGCAGGGCAATCCCCAGCAGATCGCCGAGATGGTCCAGCGCGATCAGGCCGACCTGGCCATCGCCACCGAATCCATCGCCGGCGTGACCGGTTTGATAACTTTGCCATGTTATCAATGGGAGCACGTGGTGGTGGTGGCGCCGGACCATCCCCTGCTCAAATCGCGCCAGGTGACGCTGGAAGAAATTGCCGCTTTCCCGATTATCACTTACGATGGCGCCTTTGCCGGCCGCAGCAAGATCGACCATGCCTTCTCCCTGCGCGGGCTGAAGCTGGACGTGCTGCTGGAAGCCATCGACGCAGACGTGATCAAGACTTATGTGGAGTTGGGCATGGGGATTGGTATCATAGCGGGCATGGCCTTTGACGCCGAGCGCGACAAGAACCTGCGCGCCATCCCCGTGGGCCACCTGTTCGGCATGAATGTGTCGCGGGTGGCGGTCAAGCAGGGGGCTTATCTGCGCAGCTATATCTACACCTTTATTGAACTGCTGACGCCTACGCTCAACCGCAAGTTGATCGAGCAGGCCATGAGCGGTGAAAAAGAACACTACGAACTGTAAATTAGAAAGTAAGACATGATTACCAATCAGTTGGCACAATTTTATGCCGTCAACGCCGACAACTATGACCAGGTCTACGCGCAGGAAGAGCGCTTCGACGATCTGGACGACTTGCAGGAAATGGTCGCCGAGCTGTTCCAGGGCCACAAGGTGCTGGAACTGGCCTGCGGCACCGCTTACTGGACCGACCTGATCGCCGAAGTGGCGGAGTCGGTGCACGCCACCGACCTGGTGCCGGAAATGATCGCGCTGGCCGAAACCCGTGGCCTGGACGAAGACGTCGTCAGCTTCGGCGTGATGGACGCCTTCAACCTGCCGGACGGTCTGGAAGGCAAGTACACGGCGGTGTTCGCGGCCGGCCTGTGGGCGCACGTCAAGCGCGAAGACCAGGAAAAGTACCTGAAGACCCTGCGCGCCAAGCTGGGCAAGGATGTGTTGCTGGTGCTGCTGGACGAGTCTTATGTCGATGGCAACAGCATGGTGTTCGCCCGCACCGACCTGGAAGGCAACACCTTCCAGATCCTGACCGCCGACGACGGCCAGCGCTACGAAGTGATGAAGAACTACCTGACCGACAGCACGCTGCGCAAGCGTTTCGCGGCGTCGGCGCGGCAGATCCGCGTCGAGCGGCTGGAGTATTACTACCTGCTCAGTTGCCGACTGAAGTAAGCCAGCCCTCCCCAAGCCGCCTTGAGCGGCTTTTTTTATGGTGATGTCGATTTACAACAAATGGCCATTGTCACATTGTTGAAGTAATTGATAGGCATGATTCGCCCCGTAGATTCATTACATGCAATTACTTCTTCCAACCTCAAGTAGAGAACATCAAGTGAAAAAACTTACTCTGGTAGCAATGATCATCGGCGGTTTCGCAGCTCAAGCACAAGCTCAATCGAATGTCACGATCTATGGCCTGGTTGATGCCGGCCTGGTCAGCGAGCGCGGCGGCGCTGCTGGCAGCGTGACCAAAGTCACCAGCGGTATCGGCGGCCAGTCCCGTCTGGGCTTCCGCGGTACCGAAGACCTGGGCAACGGCCTGTCGGCTATCTTCACCCTGGAAACCGGCGTGAAAGTGGACGATGGCGCACTGGACAACGCCAACAGCGCCCTGTTCAACCGCCAGGCGTTCGTCGGCCTGAAGAGCAAGGATGCCGGCACCCTGACCATCGGCCGTCAATACACCATGCTGTACAACGCCATGAGCCAGGTCGCCGACCCGTTCGGCGCCGGCTACGCTGGCAGCATCAAGAACCTGTTCCCAGCGGCCGGCGCGAACACCCGCACCAGCAACGCGCTGGTGTACGCCACCCCAAGCTATGAAGGCTTCAGCGCCGAAGGCCTGTATTCGCTGGGCGAGCAGGCTGGCAGCTCGACCGCCGGCCGTCAGTTCGGCTTCGGTCTGAACTATGCGAACGGCCCGCTGAACACCCGTCTGGTGTACAACAACCGCAACAACGACACCGCCGCCGTGGGCGCCACCCCTGCCAAGCTGCAGGACACCGGCCGCAACACCATGTTCGCGATCAATTACGACTTCCAGGTTGTCAAAGCCTTCTTCGCCTACAGTGCGGACAAGGGCGTGAACAGCGCGGCCCTGCCGGTGGCCAACGCCTACGGCTACGCCGTGGCGCCCAAAGCCAGCACCGACAGCAACGACCTGTTGATCGGCGTGCAAGTGCCGGTCGCTCCGAGCGGCACCATCATGGCTTCGTACATCCGCAAGAACGACAAGACCGCCAGCAACCAGGACGCCGACCAGTGGGCGCTGGGCTACCTGTACTCGCTGTCGAAGCGCACCGGCATGTATGTCGCCTACGCCAAGATCAAGAACAAGAACGGCGCCGGCTACACCGTTGGTAACAACAATGAACCAGGTACGGGCGACAAGGCCTTCAACGTCGGCATCCGCCACGCGTTCTAAGCGGGATCAGGCGGCGTTGTCCTGAGGCGGCAGCGGCAGCCGGATCGTGATCCGGGTGCCGCCGTCGCTGACGATGGAAATGTCGCCATGCAGTGCCCAGACGCGTTCGCGCATCCCGATCAGGCCGAAGGACGATGCCTTGTCCATGTCCTTTTCGGCGATGCCGCGGCCGTCGTCGTGTATGGTGATTTTCAGCTGCCCATCGGCCCGGTGCAGCGACAGCATGACCTTGCTTGCCTCGGCGTGGCGGGTGATGTTGGTCAGCGCTTCCTGCGCAATGCGGAAGATGGCTGTGCTGTAGGCGTCGTCCAGTATCAAATCCTCTTCATTCGCGTCCAGCGTGCAGGCGATGCCGTAGCGCGCGACGAATTCCTGGCGCAGGCTCTCCAGCGCAAAATACAGGCCTCCCTCGTCGAGCGCGCGCGGCCGCAAATTGCTGGCGATGCGCCGCAGCGATGTGATCGCCGACATCAGCAGCTCGTCCATGCCGGCCTGGAGCTTGCGGGCCGCCGCGTCGTTGCTGTGCTGCTGTTGCAGCAGCGCCAGGTCCACCCGCAGCGTGGCCAGTAGCTGGCCCAGGTCGTCGTGCAGTTCGCGGGCGATGTGCTTGCGCTCCTCTTCCCGTATCGTTTGCAGCGCTGCCGACAGTTCGCGCAGCTGCGAATAGGATTGTTCCAGCTGCTCTTGCACCAGTTTGCGTTCGGTGATGTCGCGCAGGATGATGGTGTAGATGCGGTGGCCGTTTTCCGCCAGCGACGAGATCGACCCCTCCAGCGGGAAGTGCTGGCCGCTGGCTTTGAGCCCGGTCACCGCGTAGTCGCTGGCGCGCCGGCCCTTCATGCGCAGGCGGATGCCGGTGTTGCCGAAGTAGCGGGTGGCGGTCGATTCGTTGCTCAGGCGCTGGTCGCGCGGGATGAACTGCTGGAGGGGCGACCCTTCCATCGCCTGCACCGTGGTGCCGAACATGGCGGCCGCCGAAGGGTTGGCCTGCAGGATGTGCTGGCGCTCGTCGGTGGAGATGATGGCGTCGTTGGCGTGCTGGATGATGCCCCGGCTGCGCTTGTGGGCGGCGGCTGTGCGCGCGCATTGCCAGCCCATGCGCCAGGACAGGCGGCTGGCGAGCGCGATGGCGCCCGCGAGCAGCAACAATGATCGGGTACGGCCCATGCGCGCCTCCGTGCGGCCGGCGGCCGCGTGGGTTCACACTAAAGCAAGCGCGGGGAGGAGGATTGATATGCCGCAGACGCGCTCGGCGCCGGCGGCGGGATTACATCTGCTTGAACAGGTGCAGGAAGCTGCGGCTCACTTCCAGCTTGTCCGGTTTCCCTTTGATCATGACCAGATGGCGGCCGCGGATGTCGCGCGTCACGCCTTCGATGGCGTTGACGTTGACCAGCGTGGCGCGGTGGATTTGCCAGAACAGTGCTGGATCGAGCTCTTCGGCCAGGTCGCGCACCGGCTTGCGGATCAGCGCTTCGTAGCGCTCGGTCTGGACGCAGGTGTATTTTTCATCGGAACGGAAGAACAGGATTTCCTCGACCGGGATCATGCGCAAGTCCTGGCCGATACTGGCCTGTATCCATTGCAGATAGGTGGGCTTGGGCGCGGTGATCTTTTCCGCCAGCTGCGACAGCATCGCCGTCACGCTGGCGTTGACGTCGGCGGCCGCGCCCGGCTTGCTCATGCGGGTCTTGAGGCGGTCGACCGTGATCTGCAGGCGCTCCTGCTCGGGCGGTTTGAGCACGTAGTCCACCGCGCCCCGTTCGAACGCTTCGACCGCGTAGGCGTCGTAGGCGGTCACGAACACGATGTGGCTCCTGTTGCCGATGACCGTGGCCGCTTCCATGCCGGTCTTGCCGGGCATGCGGATGTCGAGGAAGGTGAAGTCCGGCTTGAGCTGGTCGACCAGTTCGATCGCCTCGTCGCCATTCTTGGCTTCGCCAATGATTTCCAGTTCGGGCCAAACCTGGCCCAGGCGCATGCGCAGTTGGTCGCGCATCAAACGTTCGTCGTCGGCAATGATTGCTGTAGGCATGTGGGTGTGTTCTGCAATGTTAATTATTTAAACAATTATTCAACGAATCGCTGCAATAATCAATCGATCTTATTTGGACAGCTGATAAGGCACTTCGATCGTGGCGATCACGCCGCTCGGGCTGTTGGCGGCGATGAGCAGTTGGCCCTGGTCGCCGTGCAGCAGTTTCAGGCGTTCGCGGATGGTCATCAGGCCCAGGCCGGTGCCGTCGCTGGGCACGGCGCCGAAGCCGAGGCCGTTGTCGGTGACGATCACGCGCAGCTTGTTGTGGGCCACGTCTGCGCGCACCTTCAGCGTGCCGCCCTCGGGTTTGGCTTCCAGGCCGTGCTTGATGGCGTTTTCCACCATCGATTGCAGCATCATCGGCGGGAAGGCGGCCGTGCGCAGACCGTCGGGGATGTCGAAGTCCACGGTCAGGCGCTCCTCCATGCGCATTTTCAGCAGGTTCAGATAGGCCACCACCATGTCGGCCTCGCGGCCCAGGTTGGTGATCAGGGCGTTGTCGCGCATCTGCGGCAGCACCGCGCGCAGGTATTTGATCAGGCTTCGCTGCATGGCCGAGGCGCGCGGCGGGTCGGTTTCGATCAGGTGTTCGACCGAGGCCAGGGTGTTGAACAGGAAATGGGGCTCGACCTGGGCTTGCATCATTTGCATCTTCGCTTCGCTGAGCTGGCGCTGCATGGATTCGCGCTCGACAGCGGCGTTGGCGGTCAGGGTTTCGGCTTCGGCGCGTTTCTTGCCGCCCATCAGGGCCTTGGTGCCGAACAACGCAAGCACCAGCAGCGAGACGAAGCTCTTGAACCAGGTGGAGGCTTGGCGGTGGTAGCGGGTGACTTTTTGTTCCGCGGCATCGTCGACGGCTTCCTCGATGGCGTTCGACAGCTCTTCGCCGATCTGCGGCGGCAGGTCGATGTGGACCTCTTCGCCCGGCAGGGTGGGCAGGGCGGGGACGGACGCCACGCCCGGCTTGCCGATTTTGGCGGCCGGGGCGGGAGGAGCGGGTGGGGCCGCCGGCGCCGCGTCGGCGGGTTCGGCCGGAGGCGCTACTGGCGGTACGTGCGAGGAGGAGCTGTCGTCGCTGCTGGAATCGGAGGAGTCGCCTTTATCGGCCTTGTCGGCATCCTTGTTGCGGATCTTGCCGCGCGGGTTGAAATGGATGCCGCTGTCGTCGATCAGGATATTGGTGTCGCCGTTTTTGCGTTTTGGATGCTTGTCGTTCTTGATCACGACTTCCTCGTCCGGGCTGGACGAGAACAGCTCGTCCTGCAGGATGGAGCCGGCGATCAGCGTCAACACCGCGAAGACCAGGAACTTCCACCACGACAATTGAGTCACCCAGGTGGCGGTCGCGTCGAAGCCGCGGTGCAACCAGGCGCCGGCGGTTTTCAGGGTGTCTTGCGTTTTAGGCATCGGAAACATGTGAGGCTTTCGTTCTATGTATTGTCATGCAAGCGGCAAGTGTAGCCTAACGACCAACTGTTAAGCCCTCATATTGCTTTGAAGGACAATGCTATTGGGACGATGCAACTGTAAGGGATGGCGGGACTGGAAGCCAATGGCGTGCGACAGTCTGCAGAAAAACGGGGATGGGAGGCAAGGGGAGGGGCGGGGACGCGCCGGTTGGAAAGGCCGGCGCGTTGAAAGGCAAGGGGATTACGCGGATTTCTTGCGGCGACGCTGAATGATTGCCAGGCCCAGCAGGCCTGCGCCCATCATGGCGTAGGTCGATGGTTCTGGCACGGCGGTCAATGTGGATACCGTGTCGGGGGTAAAGGCGTATGTCACGTAGTAGCCGGGCTGCTCAACTAGAATGGAAACGCCGGCATTGGAAATCAATGAAGTGGTATCGCGCCAATCGGTATAGTACGCAGCAAAATGCAAGCTTTGCTCATTCAGCTTGAAGGTGAACTGATCCATACGACAATTGCAATTGCTCTGATGGATGTATTCGGTATTGTCTATATCGGTGCCTTCTATCTTGAGCGAACTAACTTCGGCCTCGCTGATCACGCCATTGTGGTCCTTGTCCTCGCCGGTAAAACTTCCTGCGATATGGTAGTCGCTAATCCATGTGTCGGATCCGGGGAAAACGTCGCTACGTAATGCGCCGACGTAGCTGAAGTTATAGGTGACAGGAGCAGCCGTTGCTGATGCGCAAGTTGCTGCGGCGAACGCGATCGCGAGTAATTTTTTGAGCATAGTTCCGTTCCGTGGTGGTTGATAAGAATCATGGTTTCATTGTAAACAATGCCTGTTTATCAATTCTATCCAACAATCACTATTGCAAAAATTATTACACATCGCAGCACTTGCGGAATTCATAGGCGTTTGCTATAGTTCGCCCCCTCGCAGAACACAGCACGTAAATGCTGAGTTAGGCGAAGAAAGAAGAGCTTGACGAGATAAACGAAACACTTCATAATCTTGCCTCTTCGCTGATGAACACAACGCTTCTTCAGCAAGCAGTACCGAATAAGTTCTTTAAAAATTAACAGTCGATAAGTGTGGACGTTTGATGAAAGTGCACAGCAGGCTAGTCCTGCTGATACTTAAAATATCAAATGTTCACAAGAAGTAATGAAATAGGCGCTATGAAAATAGTGGC
>NZ_JBWKWR010000016.1:0-122956 GCF_059422325.1 Duganella sp. GW821-FHT01E12
GGCCACCCGCGCCGCCCGCGCCGCCCGCCCCACCCGCACCGCCGACGCCGCTGGCCGCGCCCGAAGCGTAGCCGCCGCCGCCACCGGCGCCGCCGGTGCTGCCACCGACCACCGGCGAGCCGTTGGTGGCGCTGCCGTTGGTGGCGTTGCCGCCCATGCCGCCGGCCGCGCCGTTGCCGCCGTAGCTGTCGCCGCCATAGCCGCCGGTGCCGGTCGCCGCGCCGGCCGTCGCCGCGCCGCCCACGCCGCCGTAACCCGCGCCGCCGGTGCTGCCGGCGCTGTTGCTGGCGTTGTTGCCGATGTCATGCACGGTGTTGCCAGTGACGGTGCCGGTCAGCGTGCTGTTGGCGTTGGCCGACGACGTGTTGTACGCGTTGGCGAGCGAGGAGGTGGCCGTGCCGCCGTTGTTGGCGGCCGCCGCGCCGATCTGGCTGGCCGCGTTGCCGCCGCTGCTGTTGTTATTGTTGTTCTTGTTGCTGCTGTCCTGGACCGCCGAGGCGGAGTCGCTCGCATGCGCGCCGGTGCCGGACTGCGTGGTGGCTGTCGGCGGCGTGGTGGTTTGCGCATACGCTGCGCTGGCGCCAAACGCCAGCGCGATCGCCGCGCTGATCAGAGTTTTCTTCATAGCTGCTCCCTACCTAACAAGGTGTACGGTTGATCAAATGGTGCCAGGGGACCGATCTCCCAGCCCTCCCTCTCATTCGCAAACTTGATGCCACCAACGGCGGCGTGCGCGCAAACCGTTGAAAACACTGGGCTATTCGCCGCCACCGCCGATCCGCTGCGGACGCTGCGGCACGCCATCGGTCGCTGCGCGTCACACCGGTGTGACAGCAAAGCAGCGCACACGCGTCTTCCGCGCCAGCGCCAGCCCCTATTTCGACGACGGAGCGCCGGTGTAACAGGCGCGCGACGGCGCCGGGATGCCGTGCTTGGCCAGCAGGCGATACAGCGTCATGCGCGAGACACCCAGGTCGCGCGCGGCCAGCGTGATGTTGCGGCCGGCGCGCAGCAGACTGGCGTCGATGGCGTCGCGCTCGGCGCGGATGCGGGCGTCGTCCAGCGGCGCGGTCTCGGCCGGCGCGCGGCCGCTGCTCAGGCCCAGGTCCTGCGGCAGAATCAACCGTCCCTCGGCCATCACCATCGCCCGCCGCACGCGGTTGAGCAACTCGCGCACATTGCCGGGCCAGTCGTAATCGCGGATCGCCTGCGCCGCCCGGCCGCTGAAGCCCTTGACGCGCGGCGCCCGCTCGCTGGCATAGGTGTTGAAAAAATGTTCGGCCAGCGGCAGCAGATCCTCGCGCCGCTCGCGCAGCGGCGGCACGTCCAGCGCCAGCACGTTGAGCCGGTAGTACAGGTCTTCGCGGAAGGCGCCGCGCTCCACCGCCTGCGCCAGGTTGACGTGCGAGGCCGCGATCACCCGCACATCGACCGCGATGCTGCGCGTGGAACCCAGCCGGTAGATGGTCTTCTCCTGCAGGAAGCGCAGCAGGTTGGCCTGCAGCTCCATCGGCAGGTCGCCGATTTCATCGAGGAAGATGGAGCCGCCCTGCGCCGTCTCGATCAGGCCGCGTTTCTCGCGCGCCGCGCCGGTGAAGGCGCCGCGCTCGTAGCCGAACAATTCGGACTGGATCAGCGCGGCCGGGATCGCGCCGCAGTTGATGGGCACGAACGGCCCGTCGCGGCGCGGCGAGTGCGCATGCACGGCCTGCGCGGCCAGCTCCTTGCCGCTGCCGCTTTCGCCCCAGATCAGCACCGGCGCGCTGGCGCCCGCCACCTTGACGATCTGCCGCCGCAGCCTGGCGATGGCGGCCGACTGCCCCGTCAGCGCGGGTTCCTGCCTGGCGTGGCGCTGCCCAGGCGGCGGACGGCACAAGGCAGCCAGGCCATGCGCGTGGCCCAGCGTCTGCCGCAGGCGTTCGATGTCCAGCGGCCAGGTGTGGTAGTCGCCGCAGTGGTCGTGCACCAGCTGCCGCCACGCGGGCGACTCCAGCGCCGGCGCGTGCAGCGCCGCCACCCAATGCACACTCCAATGCTCGTGCAGGAAGTCGTCCAGCGCGGCGCGCAGCTGCTCGTCGTGCGCCTCCGCCAGCAGCAGGCCCAGCGCCAGCGGGCGCGCCTTCAAGTGGCGGCGCGCCTCGGCCAGCGTCAGCGCGCTGTACACCTCCCATCCCTCCACTGCGGCGTTGATTGTTTCCGGTATGGCGGCGCTCCCGACCGCCAGGCAAAGTATGGTTTTTTTCGTCATCCGGGTTGGACGACCAAACATAAGATAAGTTCAAGCTTTCAATTCGAGCAAACACAAGAAGCTTGCCGCGCCTTCGGCATCAATATAGAATGCCTGCGCAGTTTTTTTGACGAGGGATATGCCAGCCTGTCAATAGTGAAAATAAGTTAAAAACAAAGACAGGAGCATTACATGAGCGACTTTCAACTGAAGCCGGCCGATTTGCCGAGCTGGAGCCAGCGCACCGCCTTGCGCGTGCTGGGCCTGTTCGGCTGGCGCATGCTGTATCGCCCGCTGCCCGGCCCGCGCGGCATCGCCGTGATTTATCCGCATACCTCCAACTGGGACTTCATGGTCGGCCTGTTCGGCAAATGGGCGCTGAACCTGCCGTTCCGCTGGCTGGCCAAGGATTCGCTGTTCAAGTTGCCGGTGCTGGGTAAATGGTTCCGCGCACTGGGCGGCGAGCCCGTCGAACGCGGCACGCCAAGCGGCACCATCAAGCTGCAGGCGCAGCGCATGAACGCGGCCGATTGGTATTGGGTCGGCATCACGCCGGAAGCCACGCGCGGCTACCGTCCGAACTGGAAGAGCGGCTTTTACCATCTGGCGCTGGAGGCCAAGGTGCCGCTGGTGCTGGTGTATATCGATTATCCGAACAAGACGCTGGGCCTGGTCGACCACGTGTTCCTGACCGGCGACCAGGAGGCCGACCTGGCCGCCATCCGCGCCGGCTTCGAAGGCCACCAGGGCCTGTATCCGAAAAACGCGGCGCCCATTGTGCTGCAGGAGCGCCGCGCCGAGACGCGCGACTAGGCTGTCGCCACCAGCATCACGCCGGTGGCGGCAATCGCGGCGCCGGAGATCTTCAGCGCCAGCGCCGGGCTGACGCGGCCCAGCGCCCTGCCCCCGTAGACCAGCAACCCGCTGGCGGCCAGCAGGCCCATGGCGCATGCCGCCTCGGGCAGTTCATGGCCGTGCGCGTTGCCGTGCAAGAGTGCGAACGCGCCCACCATCAGCGCGCCCAGCGCCGCCGGCAGACGCGCCGCCACCGCGATTAACGCCCCCAACAAGGCCACCGTCAGCGCGATGCCCGCTTCCAGTCCGGGGATAGCCAGCCCCGCCACGCCGGTCAGCACACCCACCAGCATCATGCCGAGGAAGGTGGCCGGCAGCCACCGCGCGTTGGACTGGCGCGCGCTCCACATGCCCACCGCCAGCATCGCCAGCAAGTGATCCAGCCCGGTGAACGGATGAACGAAACCGTCGAAGAAGCCGTGCGTATGCGCGCCGCCTCCCTGCGGATGGGCCGAAGCGACGGCGCTAAACAGTATCAGCGCGGCTGCCGCCGCGATGCGTTTGTGCTTCACTGGATCTCCTGTGGGGTTTGTCCGAGCAGCCCCTGCTCGCGGATGAAATCGATGACCGCGGCCACGCCGTCGCCGCTGCGCAGATTGGTGAACACGAACGGCCGCGCACCGCGCTGCTGCTTGGCGTCGCGCGCCATCACATCGAGGTCGGCGCCGACATGCGGCGCCAGGTCGGTCTTGTTGATGATCAGCAGATCGGAGCGGGTGATGCCGGGACCGCCCTTGCGCGGTATCTTCTCGCCGCCGGCCACGTCGATCACGTAGATCGTCAGATCCGACAGCTCCGGGCTGAAGGTGGCGGCCAGGTTGTCGCCGCCCGATTCGACCAGTATCAGATCAAGATTGGGAAAGTCCGCCTGCATGCGGGCGATGGCTTCCAGGTTGATCGATGCGTCCTCGCGGATCGCCGTGTGCGGACAGCCGCCGGTCTCCACGCCCATCAGGCGCTCGGCCGGCAGCGCGCCGGCGCGCAGCAGGATCTCCATGTCCTCCTTGGTGTAGATGTCGTTGGTGATGACGGCCATGTCGAAGTGATCGCGCATGCCTTTGCACAGCATCTCGCACAGGGCGGTCTTGCCGGAGCCGACCGGGCCGCCGATGCCGACGCGCAGGGGATTGGAAGTTGATGTCATGTTGGTTCTCTTTTCAGGATCGGTATAAACGGCTGTACTGCACTTCATGCTGCATCGACAGCAGCGACAGGCCGGGCGCCCAGTTGCACATGTCGTCGTCGGCGACGGTCTGCGCGTGTTGGGCCGCCGCTTCGATGTCGGCCCGCAGAGACAGCAAGATGCGCTGGCCCGCCACCTGCCCCAGCGGCACGGATTTGACGCACACCAGCACCTGGTTCTCGGCCCACGCGAACAGCATCGCCAGCAAAGCCGCGTCGTGCGGGATGTCCAGCGCGGCGACGGCGCAGGCGAAGGCGGTCGGCAAGGCGACTTCCGGCTCGCCCTGCAACCGCGCCAGCATCTCCGCATCGACGAAGCCCAGTTCCGCCAGCAGCTTGGTCAGCGAGTAGCCCATCTGGATGGTCTCGGCGCGGAACTCGGCGCTATCGCGCGAGGCGATGAAGCGTTCGTTCCATTCCGCCGCGCCGCGCCAGCCGCGCCGCGACCATGCCTGCATCAGGCGCCAGCACACCGGCGCCTCCCACTGCGCGACCACTTCGTGCAGATGCCGCACTATCCATGCGCGCGCGGTGGCGGCGTCGTGGACGATGCCGGTTTCCAGCGCCGCCTCCAGCCCCTGCGAATAGCTGTACGCGCCGATCGGCAAGGCCGGACTGGCGAATTGCAGGAGGTTGAGCAGCGCGGAGGCCTGCATCATTTCGGATCGCCGGGCCGGTGGATTTTCTGCCGCAGCGGAATCGGCGCCAGCGGATTGCCGTCGTGGTGGTGCGAGTGCCCGCCGCCGTACGCGCCGGACTCCGGCTCGAAAGCAGCCTTCTCCTCCACCACCGTCGCACCCAGGCCGGCCAGCATCTCCTTCAGCACCGCGTCCGCGCGGATGCGCAGGAAGCCGTCGCCCACCTGCGCCTGCGTGTGCCGGTTCCCGAGATGGAAGGCGCAGCGCAGCAATGTATGCGCGTCGGCGCAGGTGATCTTGTAGGTCGGCTCCGGCGCGGCCACCACCTTGACCACGCGCTTGTCCTCGCCGGTCAGCAGGTCGCCATCGCGCAGCACGGTGCCTCGCACGGTGAACACGGCGACGTCCTCGCCGGTATCGAGCGTGGCCCGCAGGCGGCACTTCTCGCGCAGTTCGTAAGGCAGCACCAGCCGCGCGGCGATGGCGTCGGCGTGGGGGATTTTTGTGTGTAGTGTCAGCATGATCAGAACAGGAAATAGCGCTGCGCCATCGGCAGCACGGCCGCGGCTTCGCAGACCAGCAGCTCGCCGTCGGCGCGCACTTCATAGGTTTCGGGATCGACACTCATCTTCGGCGTGGCGCCGTTGTGGATCATGTCGGACTTGCGCAGCGCGCGCATATTTTTGGCGACGATCAGCGTCTTGTTCAACTTGAGCTGCTCGCCGATGCCGGCGTCGAACGCCGCCTGCGAGACAAAGGTGAACGACTTCTTCAAGCCGCCGCCGAAGGCGCCGAACATCATCCGGTAATGCACCGGCTGCGGCGTCGGGATCGAGGCGTTCGGATCGCCCATCTGCGCGGCGGCGATCATGCCGCCCTTCAGAATCGTCGACGGTTTGACGCCGAAGAAGGCCGGCTTCCACAACACCAGGTCGGCGATCTTGCCCACCTCCAGCGAGCCCACCGCATGCGCGATGCCGTGCGTGATGGCCGGGTTGATCGTGTACTTGGCGATGTAGCGCTTGACGCGGAAGTTGTCGTTGCGGGAGGAATCCGGCGCCAGCGGCCCGCGCTGCACCTTCATCTTGTGTGCGGTCTGCCAGGTGCGCATCACCACTTCGCCGACCCGGCCCATGGCCTGCGAATCGGACGACATCATCGAGATCGCGCCGATGTCGTGCAGGATGTCCTCGGCCGCGATGGTCTCGCGGCGGATGCGCGATTCGGCGAAGGCCACGTCCTCGGCGATGGCCGCGTCCAGGTGGTGGCACACCATCAGCATGTCCAGGTGCTCGTCCAGCGTGTTGACGGTGAACGGGCGGGTGGGATTGGTCGATGATGGAAGCACGTTCGATTCGCCCACCGCAGCGATGATGTCCGGCGCATGGCCGCCGCCCGCGCCCTCGGTGTGGAAGGTGTGGATGGTGCGGTCCTTGAACGCGGCCAGCGTGTCGGCCAGGTAGCCGCCCTCGTTGAGCGTATCGCTGTGGATGGCGACCTGCACGTCCATGCGGTCGGCCACGGACAGGCAGTTGTCGATGGCTGCCGGCGTGCTGCCCCAGTCCTCGTGCAGCTTCAGGCCGATGGCGCCGGCGCGCACCTGCTCCTCCAGCGGCTCCGGCAGCGACACATTGCCCTTGCCGAGGAAGCCCAGGTTCATCGGGAAGGCGTCGGCCGCGCCCAGCATCGCGTGCAGGTGCCACGGCCCCGGCGTGCAGGTGGTGGCCGAGGTGCCGGCGGACGGCCCGGTGCCGCCGCCTATCATCGTGGTCACGCCGCTCATCAGCGCTTCCTCGATCTGCTGCGGGCAGATGAAGTGGATGTGCGTGTCCACCCCGCCGGCGGTGACGATCATGCCTTCGCCGGCGATGATCTCGGTGGCGCCGCCGATGGCCATCGTCACATTCGGCTGGATGTCCGGATTGCCGGCCTTGCCGATGGCGGCGATCATGCCGCTTTTCAGACCGATGTCGGCCTTGACGATGCCCCAGTGGTCGACGATCACCGCGTTGGTGATCACCGTGTCCATCACGTCGGCGGCCACGCGCTGCGACTGGCCCATGCCGTCGCGGATCACTTTGCCGCCGCCGAATTTGACTTCCTCGCCGTAGGTGGCGTAATCGTGTTCGATTTCGATAAACAGTTCGGTATCGGCCAGGCGGATGCGGTCCCCCTTGGTGGGGCCGAACATTTCCGAGTAGGCGCGGCGCGAGATTGTAACCATGTCAGCCCTTCGGTGGATTGGGATCGAGCTTGCCCATTACTTTGCCGTTGAAGCCGAACACCTTCTGGTCGCCGCCCAGCTTCACCAGCTCCACGGTGCGCTGCTGGCCCGGCTCGAAACGGACGGCGGTGCCGGCGGCGATATTCAGGCGCATGCCGTAGGCCTTCCAGCGCTCGAATTTGAGCTCCGTGTTGACCTCAAAAAAATGAAAATGCGATCCGACCTGCACCGGCCGGTCGCCCTGGTTGGTCACCACGACGGTCGCTGTGGCGCGGCCTTCATTGAGGCCGATCTCGCCCTCTTCGAGCATGTATTCACCTGGGATCATGGCGATCTCCTTTTAGGGGATGGGGTTGTGGACGGTCACCAGCTTGCTCCCGTCGGGGAACGTCGCTTCGACCTGGATGTCGGGAATCATTTCGGGGATGCCTTCCATGACGTCGGCGCGCGTAAGAATGCGCGTGCCGTCGGACATCAGCTGCGCGACGGTTTTGCCGTCGCGCGCACCTTCCATGATGGCGCAGGTGATCAGCGCCACCGCTTCCGGGTAGTTCAGCTTCAGGCCGCGCGCGAGGCGGCGCTCCGCCACGATGCCGGCGGTGAAAATCAGCAGTTTGTCTTTTTCTCTTGGTGTCAGGTCCATAGGTGTCTCTCAGGTTTGCCAGATGCGCGGCGTGACGGCCGCGCGGCCCAGCAGGTGCGGGCGCAAACGGCGCCAGACGGTGAGCATCAGGCGGCGCGCGGTCTCGCTGTCGTCGCCCAGGTGACGCGCGACCAGCACGCCCTTGGTTTGCGTGACGCCGAATACGTGGCCGCCGTCGGCCTGGATATCGGCGCGGATCTCGGACAGCACGGCGGCGGGCAGCGGCTTGCCGGCCGCGATCAGCGTGGCGCAGACGGTCCTGCCGTTCAGCGCCAGCGGGCTGTCGAGCCGACCACCCAGCATCGCGCCCTGCTCCCACCAGATCAATTTGCCGTCGCGGCGGATGCTGCTGCGCTGGGCCACGGTGCCGGTGTTGAAGCTTTCGCCGGAGCCGCGCCGGCCCATGCAAAGGATCTCGCAGCCGATGTAGGTGGCGCCTTCGGCCAGTTCGATGTGCTGGTCCAGCGCCACGTTAGCGGTATCAAAAAAGATGGTCTCTTGCGGCAGCCATTCGAGTGCGGCGCCCGCGCCCACGGTCAGGAGCACGTGCTGGCGCGAGACCTTGCCGTTGGCCTTGTACCACTTGGCGGCGCCCGGCGTGGTGATGAAGGCATGCGCCTGCGCGCCAACGCCGACATTGATCGCCAGCTGGTCGCCGCCCACCACGCCGCCCGGCGGATGGACCACGATGGCGTGGCACACCTTGGCGTCCTCCGGGTACAGCGCCTTCTGCACGCGCAGCGGGCCATAGTGCCGGTTGTCGAACAGGCGCGTGGTGCCGCCATCGTCGGCAAAACCGAGCGTGAGGCTGGCCTGCCATGCGCTAGGGCCGGCGGCGAGTTCTCTGGATGCGGTGGTATCGGGCATGGCTAACGTAATGCAATCGTCATGCCAGCCGAATCGCGCGCCACAGGCGATGTAAAGACTTATTTCGCACCAAAGCGAGTCTTACGCACCATGTCGGTGCGCGCGTGGTGCGTCAAGTTTTACTTTTGTCTTTTTTGCTTGTAAAATAATCACCATTTCTCATTTCCGACCAAGGACTAGCAATGCGCTTCTCGACTTTTGCAGCCGCTGCGGCGGTTGCCCTGGCACTGGCCCCGGCCGCACACGCCACCGGCTTCGGCTCCAACCTGATCGCCAACGGTAACGCCGAAACCGGCAACACCACCGGCTGGAACACCACGTCGGCATTCACCGTGGTGCAGTACGGCGCCAGCGGCGGCTTCCCCTTCCCGGCCGATCCAGGTCCGTCCGACCGCGGCACCTACTTCTTCGCCGGCGGCGACAGCAACGCCAAGTCCACCGCCACCCAGACCATCGACCTGTCGTCGCTGAGCAGCGCGATCAACACCGGCGCCTCGCGCTACGACCTGTCGGCCTGGCTGGGCGGCTACTCGTCGCAGAACGACAACGCCAAGCTGACCGCCACCTTCTTCGGCAGCGGCGGCGCCGTGCTGTCCAGCACCAGCCTGGGTCCCGTCTCCAATTCGGAACGCGGCAACCAAACCGGCCTGCTGCAGCGCGACACGCAAGGCTACATCCCGGTCGGTGCGCTCAATGTCGGCATCACGCTGACCATGACCCGCGAAGCCGGCTCGTACAACGACGGCTATGCCGACAACCTGTCCTTCGCGGTGGCTACCGCGCCGGTGCCGGAAGCGGACGCCTACGCCATGCTGCTGGGCGGCCTGGCCGTGCTGGGCGTGGTCGCCAAACGCAAACAGCGCAAGGCCCAAGCCTGATCGTTGCGCCGTAATCAAGGGAGCTTTGCGCCGCGCGGCCTGTTTGCGCGCGGTGCTCGTCCCCATACTGCTTGCTCCCCTATTTGATTAAGTGAGCAAAGCATGAAAGTATTCGTCACCGGCGCAGCAGGCTTTATCGGCGGTTCCATCGCAGCGGGCCTGGTGCGCGCGGGCCATCAGGTGGTCGGCCTGGTACGCAAGCCCGAGCAGCTGCAGGATCTGGCCAGGATCGGCGTGACCGGCGTAGTCGGCACCCTCAACGACCGCGATCTGCTGATCGCCCAGGCACAGGCGGCCGACGCCGTCATCAACGCCGCCAGCAGCGACAACCGCGCCGCCGTCGAAGCCTTCATCGACGCGCTGGCCGGCTCCGGCAAAGTGTTCCTGCACACCAGCGGTTCGAGCATCGTCGGCGACGCCTCCGGCGGCGAAGGCACCGACCGCATCTACTTCGAAGACCAACTCCCCGCCCCCACCGCGGACAAGGCCGCGCGCGTCGCCATCGACGACCTGGTTTTGGCCGCCGCCGGCAAAGACGTGCGTTCGGCGGTGCTGTGCAATACGCTGATCTACGGCGACGGCGCGCTGCCGCGCGACAGCGTGCAGCTGCCACGCCTGATCAAGCAGGCCCGCAAGAGCGGCATCGTGCGCCATGTGGGACGCGGCCTGAATATCTGGTCCAACGTCCACATCGACGACGTGGTCGACCTGTATCTGCTGGCGCTGGAGAAGACCGAGGCCGGCGCGTTCTACTTCGTCGAAAGCGGCGAAGCCTCGTTCCGCGACATGAGCGCGGCCATCGCCCGCGCACTGGGCCTGGGCGAGCCGCAGGACTGGCCGCTGGAGCAGGCCAAGGAGGAATGGGGCTACGAGATGGCCTCGTACGGCCTGGGCTCCAACAGCCGCGTGCGAGGACAACGGGCGCGCACGCAATTGGGCTGGAAGCCGCATGGCCCGTCGGTGCTGGACTGGATCGCCAAACAAGCATTGATTTTTAAATAAAATTCCGCTACCTTGTGGGCGGGGCGGATCCTTCAAGCCGGCCGGTCTTTGCTTCGGCAGGGACAGCCTCTGCGGGGCTACCCCGTGGATGTTTTATGTTCAGCACTTCGCCGCATGAGCCGCGTTGCGTTACCACGCAAGTCAGCTCACGCATCACGAGACTCGTTGAAGGCTCTCCGCTCCTTTCACTACGCATGACGATCGCAAAACTTACCGCATTGGCGCTGGCCGACACGATGCTGGCTTCAAGCGGCAACGTGGACAGCCTGGTCGCGGCATGCAGCCGTGTTTTCGGCGCACCGCAGCCATGGGCGCCGAAGATATGCGCAGCGCTCGGCGAACGGACTGGCGAGAACTTCCACTACTTCAGCCGGCACGAGGTCGCGGACATCCTCGCGCAGCTTATCGGCGGCGACGACAACGACGAGGCCCAGCCCCACATCGACTTGCCGGCAGTGCGGCGCTATTGCGTCGATCCGCCGATACGTCCGCCGCAGGCCGCGTGGGCCGCCGCGCTCGCGCTGCCGGACCTGCCCACGGTGGGCGCGCTGGCCGCGTGGCTCGATGAACCGGTGGGTGCGCTGGACTGGTTCGCCGACCAATGGCGCGTTGAAGGGAACCACCAATCGCGCCTGCAGCACTATCACTATCGCTGGGTGCCGAAGCGCAGCGGCGGCTTGCGCCTGATCGAGATCCCCAAGGCGCGGCTGCGCCGCATCCAGCAGAAAATCCTCCGCCATCTGCTGGACCGATTGCCGCCGCATCCGGCCGCGCATGGCTTCCGGCGCGGACGCTCCTGCGTCACGCACGCCGCGCTGCACGCGGGCCGGCGCATCGTCATCCGCATGGACCTGAAGGATTTTTTCCCGAGCATACAATACGCGCGCATCCACGCGCTGTTCGAAAAACTGAACTATTCGCCCAGCGTCGCTGGAACGCTGGCGCGCATTTGCGTCAACCGCGCGCCGCGCGGCGTGTTTGGCGATCCGATGGAAGGCGGCTCGCTGCCGTGGGCCGAGCGCCAGGCCCTGAAGTCGCACCATCTGCCGCAAGGCTCCCCATGCTCGCCCGCGCTGGCCAATCTGTGCGCCTACCGCCTCGACATGCGCCTGCAAGCGCTGGCGCAGTCGCTGGGCGCGTCATACAGCCGCTATGCCGACGACCTGGCGTTTTCAGGAGAGCAGGATTTTGCGCGCGCCGCGGAACGGTTCCATATTCAGGTCGCGGCGATCGCCCTCGAAGAAGGCTTCCGCATCCATACCCGCAAAACGCGGCTGATGCGCGAAGGGACGCGCCAGCAGGTTACCGGCGTGGTCGTCAACGCGCATCCCAACATCGCGCGCGACGAGTACGACAGGCTCAAAGCCACGCTGACCAACTGCGTGCGGCACGGACAGGCCACGCAGAACCGCGCAAACCATCCCAACTTCCGCGCCTGGCTCGCCGGCCGGATTTCCTACGTGGCGATGGTCAACGCGAACCGGGCGCTTAAATTGAAGCGGCTGTTCGACGCCATCGCGTGGCCAGCCTGAGCGAATTCGCTTACGGTTTCTTCGTGCCGCTAAAGGTCTTTACAAAGTCACCATCCGGCATGCCTGGCAACGGAACGACCTTGCCGTTGAAGGTCAGCTTGCCCTGTTTGATTTCGATGGCCGAGCGCAGTTCGCCCTTGTCGAGCACTGCGAAACCCTCGTTTACCAGTTTGCCGATCACGATGCCGGCGAGGTTCTTGCCCGCCGCCTCGATCTGTTCTGCGGCATTGGGCGCGGATGCATCCACCTGCTTGGCGCCCACCGCGCGCGATACGTCGTTCACCATGGCGAGCGGCACGCGCACGTCGAGGCGGGCGATGATCTTCTTGCCCAGTTCAAGCGGCGAGTTGAAATCGGCGTCCACCACCTTGTCGAAATCGACGCGGCCCTTGATCGAAGCCGTGTTGCCGCGGTAGCTGGCGCTGATATCGTCGATCACCACACTGGAGCCGCTCGTCATCATGCGCTTGCCGAAGGTCTTCATGGACTTGAGCATGACCTCCTGCTGCGCATCGTCCGGCAGGCCGCTGCCCTGCACATTTTTCATTTCACGATCGATGTCGGCCACCGCTTGCGCCGGCAGATTCACCAGGCGCAGGCCGATATTGGCGCGCTCGATGCGGTCGCCGCCGAACACGATCGACTTGATCGAGAAGGCGTAGTTCAAGTCGATCTTTTTGCCGCGTGGCGCCATCCCGACGCCGGTGGAGATGTCCTCAAACCGCATGGTCTCCTTGAATTCCGAGCTTCCCGGCGCAGTCCCGCGTACCACCACCGAGCCCACCTTAACCACGCCGTTGCCGTACCAAAGGTCGTCCTTCCCGCGTTGATGCTTGAAGTCCAGCGACATCTTTTCCAGCATGCCGCTGGTCGCAGCGCCGACGATGGACAACGAAGGCCAGGTCACGCGGGTATTCATCGTGGTGCCGGCCTTGTTGATCTCGGTCCTGGAATTGAGCTCGGCCCACGAAAACGCCATCGCGTTTTCGTCCAGATAGGCGTGCGGCACCAGCTTCACGATGTAAGCGACCTGCCCTTTCGGCCCGACGGTGCGCTGCGTCTGGAATATGTGCTCGCTGCCGAATACCTCCTTCAGCTTGGGACGCAGTCCAGGCGAGAATTCAAGCTTCGAAAAAATCGCCAATCTTTTCGCGGAATCCGTCTCGTCGCCCATGGCGGCCGCGATCTCCTTGCCGGCGGCGGCGATGGTTTCGGCGAACGAGGACTTGACCGGTTTGGCCGGCGCCGGAATGACGACCGGCGGTGCCTGCTCGACTGCCCGGGTGGAGGTATGCGCCAGCAAGGCGCCGGCGATGGCTACTGCGAATATCGATTTTTTCAACGTGCTGCCCGAAAAAGATGGTTATGGTAGGGCCGCGATTCTACCTAACCACCCAGGCTCTGATCTACACACTTTGTCACGGCCGCATTACATCTGGGAGAGCTTAGTCCAGGTTGGGATACGGACTCTTGCCGCCTTCGGCGATGAAGGTGTCGATGCGCGCCTCCAGCACCGGCAGCGGCACGGAGCCCAGTTGCAGCACCGTGTCGTGGAAGGCGCGGATGTCGAACTTCGATCCCAGCGCCGCCTCGGCCTTCTTGCGCGCGTTGATGATGCTCATCTCGCCCAGGTAGTAGGACAGCGCCTGGCCCGGCCACGAAATGTAGCGGTCCACTTCCGTCTCGATCTCGTGGTCGGACAGCGCGGTGTTGTCGTGCAGGTAGTCCTGCGCCTGCTTGCGGGTCCAGCCCTTGCTGTGGATGCCGGTATCGACCACCAGCCGGGAAGCGCGCCAGGCCTGGTAGCTCAACATGCCGAACACCTCGTACGGCGTTTCGTACATGCCCATCTCCACGCCCAGCCGCTCCGAGTACAGCGCCCAGCCCTCGCCATAGGCCGAGATGTAGGCGTTGCGGAACGGCGGACGGCCCTTCTGCTCCATCGCCACCGGCATCTGGAACGCGTGGCCCGGCGCCGATTCGTGCAGCGTCAGCGCCGGCATCGAGTACAGCGCGCGCGCCGGCAGATTGTAGGTGTTGACCAGGTAGACGCCCGGCCCGCCCCGGCCCGAGGTGTAGAACGGCGCCTGGTCGTCCGGCACCGGGATCACGGCGAAGCGGCGGCGCGGCAGGTAGCCGAAGTACTGGCCCACCTTGGCGTCGAACTTCTTGGCCACCCAGGCCGAGCGCATCAGCAGCTCTTCCGGCGTCTTGGCGTAGAAGCGCGGGTCGGTGCGCAGGAACTGCAGGAAGGCCGGCAGCTCGCCTTCGAAGCCGGTCTGCTTGATCACGTCCTGCATCTCGGCGCGGATCTTGGCCATTTCGCTCAGGCCGATCTGGTGGATCTGGTCCGCGCTCATCGAGGTGGTGGTGAATTCCACGATCTTCGACTGGTAGTAGGCCTTGCCGTCCGGCAGGCTCTCGGCCGCCAGGTCGATGCGCGCCTTCGGCACGTATTCCTCGCGCATGAACTTGAGCAGCTTGGCGTACGACGGCAGCACGTAGGCCTGGATCGCCTTCACGCCCTCGGCGCGCAGCGCCTCCTGCTGCGCCGCCGGCATGGTGGCCGGCATGCTCTTGAACGGCAGGTAGAACACGCTGTCCTGCGGCGTCTTGGCCTCGGTGACGGAGGTGATCGAGGAATCGCGGCCGATCAGCGTGACCTTGGGCGGCGTGAAGCCGCGCGCCAGGCCGGCGCGCATATTGTCCATCTCCTCGTCGAAGTAGCGCGGCGTTTCGGCCAGCTGCTTGAGATAGTCGCGGTACTGTTTTTCATTGGTCAGCGGCTTGCGCGCGCCGGACGCCATGTTGGACCAGAAGGCCGAATCGGCGTTGAGCGGCTTCTCGTATTCGCGGAACACCTGGCTGGCGATCAGCGCGGCGATCTGCGCCTTGTACACCTGATAGTTGATGCGCTCCGGCGCCGACAGCTTGTCCTGCGCGATGCCGTCCAACTTTTTCATCACGCCCTGCCAATACGCCAGCCGCTGCTTCTGCGTGGCGGCGTCGATGCGCGGCAGCGAGGGCGATACGCCGTTGTCGTCGTCCTCGTCCTCTTCCTGTTTCTGGCTGATGCGCCACTTCCACTCCTGGGTGTAGATGGCTTTGAACTGCGCGTCGGCGGGGCCGGGCTTGACGGCCGGCGCCGGGTCGGCATGGGCGGCGGCGACGGCTAACAGCATGCATGCGCCGGCGATGGCGGCGCTGAACTTCTTTTCCATAACACTCCAGGGGAAGGGTTGATCACATGTCCAGCAAATTACGGTGTTCGCGCAGCAGCGCGGTGAAGGCGTCGGCGTTGACGGGCCGGCTGAAGAAGTAGCCCTGCATCTCGTCGCATCCGCGCTCGGTCAGGAACTGCACCTGCTCGCGGGTTTCGACACCCTCCGCGATCACGCGCATATTGAGGTTGTGCGCCAGCGAGATCACCGACAGCGCGATGGCCGCGTCGTTGGCGTTGGTGGTGACGTCGTCGACGAAGGATTTGTCGATCTTGAGCACGTCGATCGGGAAGCGCTTCAGGTAGCTCAAGCTGGAATAGCCGGTGCCGAAATCGTCCAGCGAGATGCTCACGCCGATGTCCTTCAGGCGGCGCAGCGCGGCCACCGCCTTGTCCGGATCGCCCATCACCGTGCCCTCGGTGATTTCCAGGCCCAGGTACTCGGGCGCGATGCCGAACTTGCGCAGCGTGCTTTCCACATACGGCACGGTGGCGTCGTTGGCGAACTGGCCGGCCGCCAGGTTGACCGACACCTTGATGTCGCCCAGCCCCTGGTCGTGCCACACCTTGATCTGCGCGCACACGCTCTCCAGCACCCATTCGCCGATCGAGTTCACCAGGCCGTATTCCTCGGCCAGCGGGATGAAGCGGTTCGGCGGCACCTTGCCCAGCACCGCGTTATCCCAGCGCAGCAGCGCCTCCGCGCCCACCATGGCGCCGGTCTTCAGGCACATTTGCGGCTGGTAGTGCACCTCGAATTCGTCGCGCGCGATGGCGCCGCGCAGCTGTCCCTGGATCGCCAGCTTGTCGCGGATTTCCGCGTCCATGCGCTCGGTGAAGAAGGCGTAGTTGTCGCGGCCGATCTCCTTGGCGCGGAACAGCGCCGTGTCGCCGTTGCGCACCAGCTCATCGAAGCTGTCGCCGTCGGTCAGGCTGACGGCGATGCCGATGCTGGAGGTGACCATGATCTGCTGGCCGTCGATCACCAGCTCGCGCCGCAGGCCGGCCAGGATCTTCTGCGCCAGCGCCATCGTCGCGCCCAGCTGCACGTCGTCCGGCACGATGATCTGGAACTCGTCGCCGCCCTGGCGGGTCACGATGTCGCCCTCGCGCACGGTCTCGCTGAGGAACTTCGACACCACCTGCAGCGCCTTGTCGCCGACGTCGTGGCCGTAGGAGTCGTTGATGCTCTTGAAGCGGTCCAGGTCCAGGCACATGACGGCCACGCAGCGGTGCTCGCGCTTGGCCGTGGCCAGCGTCTGCTCGAAGCGCTGGCGCGCCAGCAGGCGGTTCGGCAGGCCGGTCAGGGCGTCGTGGTTGGACAGGAAGTCGATCAGGTGCTGCTCGGCCTTGCGCTCGGTGAGGTCCATGAACACCGCCACGTGGTTGATCACGTGGCCCTGCTCGTCCCTGACCACCGAGGCGCTCAGCAGGCCGGGATAGGTGTCGCCGTTCTTGCGGCGCGCCAGCACCTCGCCCGACCAGTGGCCGGTCTTGACGACGGAATGCACCATCAGCTCGAAGGACTTGGCGTCCGGCTCGCCGGCGTGCAGCAGGGCCACGCTCTGCCCCACCACCTCGTCCGCGCTGTAGCCGGAGATGCGCGTGAAGGCCGGATTGGTGGCGACGATGCGCGCCTCGCGGTCGGTGACGACGATGGCGTCCTGCGTGGCCTCGAACACCTGGCTGGAGAGCCGCATGAACTCCTCGTTGGCGCGGCGCTGCTCGACCTCCTTTTCCAGCGACGCGGCCAGCGCGGCCAGTTCGGTGGTGCGCTCGGCCACGCGTTCCTCCAGCAGCGCGCGCTCGGCCGCCAGCGCCTGCTGCGCGCGGCCCAGCCGCACGTGGGCGTCGGTGCGGGCCAGGATTTCCTCGGCCTGGAATGGCTTGGCGATGAAGTCCACCGCGCCCAGCGCGAAGCCGCGCACCTTGTCGTCGGTGTCGTGCTGGGCCGACAGGAAGATCACCGGCACCTGGCTCAGTTCCGGCGACGCCTTCAGGCGCCGGCACACCTCGAAGCCGTCGATGCCGGGCATGCGCACGTCCAGCAGGATCAGTTCCGGCGGGCGTGACTGCGCGGTCCACAGGGCCAGTTCGCCGTTGGGCGCCTGGCGCACGTAGTAGCCCGCTTCCGTCAGCAGGTCGCTCAGCAGTTTGAGCGAGGCCGGCGTGTCCTCCACGATCAGCACTTCGCCCTTGGTGTGTTGTTCCGACAAATCCCGATGCATGTAATACTCTCTCGCCTGGTGTGCTGCCACTATCATATACCCGTCAGGCTTGCGCCTCCACTTCGTTGCCCGCTTCGTCCAGCAGTCCGCACAGCTGCGGATACTGGTGCAGCCGTATCATGTGCTCGATGCGCTCGACCACCTCCGCCAGTTCCAGCGGCAGGGGCGCCAGCAGCAGCGCCACGCGCGGCAGGTTCAGCTCCTGCAGCGCGGTCTTGAGCTGCTGGCGCAGCGCCGGCTCCAGCAGCCGCAGCTCGCTGCGCGACAGCGGCGGCAGCATCGGCTGGCGCACGCTGTGGTGGCGGCGCACGAACTGCAAGCCCAGTTGCTGCTCCAGCACCGCGTACAGCTGCTCCTGCTCGACCGGCTTGCGCATGAATTCATCGGCGCCCGCGCCCAGCGCTTCCTCCCGCTCCTCGGCGAAGGCGGACGCGGTCAGCATCACCACCCGCGGCTGCGGGCCGGCGGCGTTGGCGCGGATCTGCCGCGTCGCGCTCAAGCCGTCCAGCGCCGGCATGCGCCAGTCCATGAACACCAGGTCCGGCCGCCAGACGTCGACCATCGCCAGCGCCTGCATGCCGTCGCCCACCACCGCCACCTCGAAGCCCAGCGGCTGCAGCAGGTTCTCCAGCAGCGCGCAGCCGTCGGCGTTGTCGTCGGCCACCAGGATGCGGCGGCCGCGCTGCGGCGGCGCCAGGGCCGCCACCTCGTCGTCCTCACCGATGGCCGGCGCGCTGTCGGCCACCTGCACCGTGATCGTGAAGCGGAATGTGGCGCCGGCGCCGGGCGCCGACTGCACCGTCAGATCGCCGCCCATCAGCTGGACGAATTCGCGCGAGATGGTCAGGCCCAGGCCCGTGCCTTCATGCGCGCCGGGGCCGTCGGCCTGGATGAACGGTTCGAAGATGCGCGCCTGGTCGGCCGGCGAGATGCCGGGGCCGGTGTCGATGACGGCGAATTCCAGCTCGCAGCCGTGCGGCGCGCCGCGCATCGCGCCGCGCACCCGCAGCGTGACCTTGCCCTGCCCGGTGAACTTGACCGCGTTCGACATCAGATTCAACAGCACCTGGCGCAGCTTGGTGCCGTCCACGCGGGCGCCGGCGGGCAGGCCGGCGGCGTCCAGCTCCAGCTCCACGCCGGTCTGGCCGGCGCGCATGCTGACCATGTCCATCACTTCCTGCAGCATGTCGTGCAGGCCGACCACCTCGGTCTGCAGGCTGGCGCGGCCGGCCTCGATCTTGGACAGTTCGAGGATGTCGTTGATCAGCGTGAGCAGGTGCTGGCCGGAGCGGTGGATGATGGCCAGGTTGCGCTTCTCCTCCGGCAGCATGTTCTTGGAGTCCGCCATCAGGCGCGAGAAGCCGATCACGGAATTGAGCGGCGTGCGCAGCTCGTGGCTCATATTGGCCAGGAAGATGCTCTTGGCCTGGTTGGCCGCCTGCGCCTGCAGCACCGCCACCGACAGCGCGTTGGTGCGTTCGGCCACCAGGTCCTCCAGGTGGATGCGGTGGCGGCGCAGCTCCTGCTCGGCCACGCGGCTGGCGGTGACGTCGTAGTTCACGCCGACCATGCGCGCCGGATGGCCGTCGGGGTCGCGGAAGATCATGGCGTCGCCCTTGATGTAGTGGACCGAGCCGTCGGCCCAGACCACGCGGAACTCGACGTCAAATTCCGCCGTGCCCTCCAGCGCCTGGCGCAGCAGCGCCTCGGTGGGGATGGCGTCGTCGGGGTGCATCATGCTGCGCCACAGTTCGAACGGCCGCGCCACCTTGCGCCCTTCGATGCCGTGCAGGCGGTACATCTGTTCGTCCCACACCACCTCGTCGGTGAGGATGTTCCAGTCCCAGATGCCGATCGCCGCCGCGCTGCTGGCGATCTGCAGCCGCTCCTCGCTGGCGTGCATGGCGACGTAGCGGCTGTCCATCAGGCGCACCATCTCGCGGATCGAGCCGTTGAGGGTTTTCAGCTCGCCGAAGAACCAGTCGGTGGGCGGCAAGGCGCCCGGATTCTGGCCGGCCTTGACGTTGGCGGCGTAGCGTTCGATGGTGGTCAGCGGCTTGAGGATCAGCTGCCACAGCAGCAGGTACAAGCTCAGCACCAGCGTCACATCCAGCACGAAGATCATGCCGGCGATGGTGTAGAGGCGCTGGCGCAGCTGCTCGATCAGGCCGGCCGGCGAGGCGAACACGGTGATGGTGCCGATGTTCTGGCCGCCGGCGACGATGGGGCGCTGCTCGAACAGCAGCTCGGGATTGTCCGGCATGCGGCTGGCGGCCACCAGCTGCGCCTGGTCGTTGCGGGTGATGATGAAGGAGTGGTTGCTGGCCACCGGCGCCACCGCGCTGGCGTACAGGTCGCGGTTGCTCAGGCCGCTTTTCATGATGGTGACGATCTGGGTCTCATCGAAGTTCCAGGCCGGCAGCGCCACGGCGGCGGCCAGCTCGTCGGCGCTGTTGGCCAGCGTCTTGTGCAGCTGCTCCCAGCGCTGGGCGCGCTCGACCTGGTAGAAGTACAGCGCAAAAGTGGTCAACACCAGCGTCACCACGGCGGTCAGCGTGACGCTGACGAACACGGCGATCGATACTCTTCCTGCACGGCGGGCAAGTCGGTCCAACATCGGAAAACCATTCTTTTGGGGTTAGTCTGAGTATTTTCGACTTAAATCATAGGTTCAAACCGACCTGAAGTCCATGGATTTTATTGCCCAAAAGGATTAAATTACAGCAACAGCAAGTTTTTACACAATCAAGCAACATCCTTGACGGTCTGTAAATGGTCGCAGGCGATGGCCGTGCTCAGGAACAGCTGTCCGTTCAGCTCGCGCAGCAGTCCGGTGCCGCGCAGCCGGTCCAGCACCGGCCCCTTCACCTCGGCCAGATGCAGGCCGATGGCGCGCCGTTTGAGACGCTGGTTCAGCTCCACCAGCTCGTACAGCGCGGTGGTGTCGATCGAGCTCACCGCCGACATCACCAGCACCAGGTGGCGGGCGCTGGGATGGGTGGCCAGTTCGCATTCGATGCGCTCGGCCACCGCCTCCATATTGCCGAAGAACAGATTGGCGTCGATGCGCAGCACCAGCAGTTCCGGCCGGGTTTCGGCCGGATAGCGTTCGACATTGCGGAAATGCTCGGTGCCGGCGATGCGGCCCAGCACCGCGATGTGCGGCCGGCTGGCGCGCCAGATCAGCGTGCCCATCGACAGCGCCACGCCGACCACCACGCCCGCCTCCACGCCCAGCACCAGCACGCCCAGGCAGGTGGCGGCCCAGGCCAGCACGTCGCCGCGGTCGTACTGCCAGGCGGTGCGCACGATGTCCAGTTCCAGCAGGCCCAGCACGGCGACGATGATGGTGGCGGCCAGCACCGGCAGCGGCAGCAGCGCCAGCCAGCCGGTGGGCGCGATCAGCGCCGCGGCCAGCAAGGCGGCGGTGACGATGCTGGCCAGCGGCGTGTGGGCGCCGGCGGCGAAGTTGACGGCGGAACGCGACAGGCCGCCGGTGACGGGGAAGCCGCCGCTCAGCGCGCTGGCCACGTTGGCCGCGCCCAGTCCGATCAGCTCGTGGTTGCTGACCAGCTTTTCGTTGCGCTTGAGCGCCAGCGACTGCGCCGACGACATCGACGTCAGGAAAACGATAAAGCCGATCAGCAGCCCCGGTTGCAACAGCGGTTTCCAGTGCGCGCTGGAGCTGGCCAGGTTCAGGTGCGGCAGGCCGCTGGGGATGGTGCCGGTGGCGCGCACGCCCAGCGCGGCCAGGCCGGTGGTGGCCATCAGCACGATGCCGGCCAAGACCACCGCCATCGGCATCAGCTTGGCGGCGATCTCGGCCGCCGCCGGGCGCATGCCGCAGCGCTTCAGCAGGCCGGCCAGGTATATGCGCGACAGCACCAGCACCACCAGCGCACCGACGCCCAGCACGGCGCTGGGCGGATGCACGCCCGGCAGCTCGGCGCCGAGCAAGGTGCGCAGCTGGCCGAACGTGATCACCAGTGCCGATCCAACGGTAAAGCCGCTCATCACCGGACGGGAAAAGAAGTTGGCCAGGAAGCCCATGCGCAGCAAGCCGCACAGCAGCAGCGCCGCGCCGGAGATCAGCGCCAGCTGCGCCGCCAGCACGCCGGCCAGCGCGGAACCGGCCGGCGCCAGCGGGCCGATCACGGTGGCCGTCATCAGCGCGATGATGGCCATCGGCCCCACCGACTGCGTCATGCTGCTGCCGAACAGCGCGTAGGCGACGGGCGGCAGGATGCTGGCATAGATCCCCGCCACCGGCGGCAGGCCGGCCACCAGCGCGTAGGCGGTGCCCTGCGGGATCATCATCATCGCCACCACCAGGCCGGCGGAAATATCGCCGACCAGCAGTTCGCGCCGGTAGTGCTTCAACCAATGCAGCATTGTCTGTCCGTGGAGCTGGAAAATACCGCCAGTCTACGCGATCAACCATCCGCAGCCCAGCCCCTAGCACGTTTTTTACATAAGCTAATCTGAAAAACGCATAAGGCCGGCCGCCGTCAGCGCGGCGGCAGCGACGCCTGCACCGCTTGCAGGATTTCCAGCGACAGCGCGTCGTCGTCCACCGCGCGCGACAGCACGATGGCGCCGACCAGGGCGGCGTAGGTCGCCACGGCCTGGCGCCGCTTGTCGGCATCGCCGGCGCCCGGCATCAGCTGTTCAAGCACCGCCATCTGGCCGTTGACGCCTTCGGTCAGCGCGTGGCGCGCCTTGGGGCCGAGACGCGCGATGTCGGCGCCCAGCGAGGTCACGGAACAGCCGCGCGCCGGGCCGTCGCGGTGCGCGACCGACAGGTAGCCGGCGCCTATCTTGTCCAGCGCGGTGTCCGCGTCCTGCTCCACGTAGCCCTGCCAGCGTTCGACCGAACGCTTGAGCGCATGCGCGGTGGCCTCGGCCAGCAAGTCCTCCTTGGACGCGAAATGGCCGTAGAAGCCGCCGTGCGTGAGGCCGGCGTTCTTCATCAGGTCGGCCACGCCGATGCCGTCGTACCCTTTTTCGCGGAACAGCCGCGCAGCCGTTTCCACGATGCGCTCGCGGTTGAGCGCCACTTGCTCCCTGCTGACCTTCATATTCGCCTCCGTCGTCACATGCATTGACATCATACATTATGAGCGTAATATATCAATCATTACGACCATCATTTAAAAGGAGTGTTGCCATGAAAGCTGTGATCAGTGCCTATGCCCGTTCCCCCTTCCACTTCGCCCGCAAGGGCAAGCTGGCCGAAGTCCGTCCCGACGACCTGGGCGCCCAGGTCGTGCAGGGCCTGATCCAGCGCACCGGCCTGGACCCGAAGCTGCTGGACGACGTGATCCTCGGCTGCGCCTACCCGGAATCCTCGCAGGGCAACAACCTGGCGCGCGTGGTCTCGCTGCTGGCCGGCTTTCCGCACGAAGTGCCTGGCATGACGGTCAATCGTTTCTGCGGCTCGTCGATGTCGGCCATCCACATCGCCGCCGCCCAGATCGAGGCGGGCCTGGGCGAGGCCTATCTGTGCGTGGGCGTCGAGTCGATGACGATGGTGCCGCAGGGCGGCTACAACTTCTCGCCCAACCCGCAGCTGCTGGCCGCCTACATCAGCATGGGCGACACCGCAGAAAACGTCGCCCGCAAATACGAGGTGGCGCGCGCCGACCAGGAACTGCTGGCCTTCCAGTCGCACCAGAAGGCAGCCAGCGCCCGCGCGGCCGGCCTGCTGAAGGATGAAATCGTACCCATCGCCACCGCCACCGGCGAAGTGGTGGCCGAAGACGGCTGCATCCGGCCCGGCACCACGGTCGAAGCGCTGGCCGGTTTGAAGCCGGTGTTCGATCCGGAGCACGGCGTGGTCACGGCCGGCACCTCGTCGCCGCTGACCGACGGCGCCTCGGCGGTGCTGGTCACCAGCGAAGCCTTCGCCCGCAGGCATGGCCTCACGCCCAGCGCGCGCATCGTCGCGATGGCGGCGGTGGGCTGCGATCCGGCGCTGATGGGCATCGGCCCGATCCCGGCGACGCAAAAGGCGCTCAGGCTGGCCGGCCTGCAGGCCAGCGATATCGACGTGGCGGAGATCAACGAAGCCTTCGCCTCGCAGGCGCTGGCCTGCGTGCGCGAGCTGGGGATACGTCCGGAGGTGTTGAATATCGACGGCGGCGGCATGGCCATCGGCCACCCGCTGGGTGCCACCGGCGCGCGCATCACCGGCAAGGCTGCTGCGCTGCTGGCGCGCACCGGCGGCCGCTACGCGCTGGCCGCCCAGTGCATCGGCGGCGGCCAGGGCGTGGCGACGGTGCTGGAGAAGTTCGTCCCGACGGCTTGACACCGCGCGATTTTTTAACCACTATCTCGCAGGTGCAATAAGCACCGTCACCAATTGAGGTTGCCCTCCCCCAACGCTCGCTTCCCTGAGCCTACCCGCATGACACAACGCCGCCGCCAGGGCGGCATGTAGCTTTGTGCCTTGCGGGTCGATTAACACTGATCGTCAGTGTCTCCCTTTTTATTTGTTGTACATCTTGGCGCCTGTGCGCTGAAGGAATTCCTATGATTTATGACGTCGTCATTGCCGGCGCCGGGCCGGTCGGCCTGTTTCTCGCTTGCGAGTTGCGCCTCGCCGGCATCCCGGTGCTGGTGCTGGAGCGGGCCGAAGACCCGCGCTCTCCCCTGAAACGGCCGCCATTCGGCATGCGCGGCTTATCGGTGCCCACCGTCGAAGCGTTTTATCGGCGCGGCCTGCTGAACGACATCGCGCCCGCATCGCAGCCGCGTCCCCAGGCCGGCCATTTCGCCGGCATCCCGTTCGACCACGCCAACGTCGACGCCTCGCAATGGCCGTACCGCCTGCCCACCCCCGCCGACACCAATATGGCGGCCGACATGGAACACATCGAAACGGCGCTGGCCGCACGCGCCGGCATGATGGGCGCGGAGATCCGGCGCGGCGTCGAGGTCGAAGGCTACGAGCAATCCGGCGATGAAGTGGCGATACACGCCGGCGGCCACACCGTCCGCGCGCGCTGGCTGGTCGCCTGCGACGGCGGCCGCAGCGCGGTGCGCAAAGCCGGCCGCTTCGCGTTCGGCGGCACCGGGCCGGAATTCACCGGCTACTCCGTTCAAGTGGAATTGGCCGACCCGGAAAAACTGCGCGCCGGCCGCCACTACACACCGACCGGCATGTACTTCCAGTCCCGGCCAGGCACGATAGCGATGGTCGAATTCGACGGCGGCGCGTTCCACCGCACGCAGCCGGTCACGCTGGAACAGGTGCAGGCGGTCCTGCGCCGCGTCTCCGGCACCGACGTCACGCTCACCGCCCTCCACCTGGCGACCACCTGGACGGATCGCGCCTGCCAGGCCGCCAATTACCGCGACGGGCGGGTGCTGCTGGCCGGCGACGCCGCGCATATCCACTCGCCGCTGGGCGGACAGGGACTCAACCTCGGACTGGGCGACGCGATGAACCTGGGCTGGAAGCTCGCCGCCACCATCCGCGGCACGGCGCCGGCCGGCCTGCTGGACAGCTATTCGAGCGAACGCCATCCGGTCGGCGCGCAGGTGCTGGACTGGTCGCGCGCCCAGGTTGCGCTGATGCGCCCAAGCCCGCAGGCGCGCGCGCTCGAAGCCATCGTCCGCGACCTGGTCGGCACGCGCGACGGCGCGACCTACTTCGCCGGGCGGGTCTGGGGTGTCGGGCTGCGTTACGATCTGGGAGGCGGCCATGCGCTGACAGGCCGCAGCGCGCCCGACTTCGAACTGGCCGACGGGACGCCCCTGGGCGAACGGCTAGCCGCAGGACGCGGCCTGCTGCTGGACTTCGACGCCAGCAAGCCCTGGCAGGCAATGGCAAGCCGATGGGGCGACCGCATCGCGTATGTCGGCGGCGGCGTCAAGGACAGCCTTGGTTTGAGCGCAGTGCTGGTGCGCCCCGACGGATGCGTGGCCTGGGCCGGCGAGGCTTCGCCTGTCGCGGAGGATCTCGCCGCAGCTGCGGCGCGCTGGTTCGGCGAACCGCGGCGGCAGAACCCCGCCGGGACTTAAGCCTGTTCGGCCAGCTCGATGCAGTTGCGGCCCATGCGCTTGGCGCGGTGCAGCGTCGCGTCGAGCCGGTCGAGCACCGTGCCGCTGCCCTCGTCCGCCCCCACCTGTGCCACGGCCAGGCTGACCACCACGCCGGTGGTGCGCGGCAGGTCGGCTTCGGCGATCGCCGCGCGCAGCTTTTCCGCCAGCCGCATGGCGTCGGCCGCCGTGGTGTGGGTGGCGATCAGCAGGAACTCGTCGCCGCGCATGCGGGCCAGCAGGTCCGAGGTGCGCAGCCGGCTCTTGACGATGTCGGCCACCGCGCGCAGCGTCGGGTCGCCGACCGGGGAACCGTATAAATCGTTTTCGGACTGGAAGCTGGCGACGTCGAACGACAGCACCGCCAAAGGCAGGCCGTAACGGCGGGCGCGGCGGATTTCGTTGTCCAGCATGTCCTCGCCGGCGCGCCGGTTGGCGGCGCCGGTGACGCTGTCGATGGTGCTGATCAGCGAAATCTGGCCGGTCAGTTCCTCGTTCCGGTGCCTTAATTCGCTCATGCCCAGGCCGAAGCTGACAAACTGCGCCAGGCTGGCGAAGCAGGCGAACTGCTCCCGCGAGAAGGTGATGTGGCGGTCGAACATCAGGCAGATCGCGCCCATTTCCGGGCTACCCGGCTCGGTACGCAGCGGCAGCGCCAGCACCATGCGCACGCAGCGGTCGTGCAGCAGCATGGCCAGTTCCGGGTCGCCGGCTTTTTCCGGCGCGTCCAGCAGCACCATCTCGCCGCGCGCCACCGCCAGCAGCGGCGGGAAGATGTCGCGCAGCGGCGATTGCAGCAGGCGGTCGCGCCGTTGCAGCAGGCGCGCCAGGTCCAGGTGGTTGCGCGACTCCTGCGCCACCAG
This sequence comes from Duganella sp. GW821-FHT01E12, assembly GCF_059422325.1. Lineage (NCBI taxonomy): Bacteria > Pseudomonadati > Pseudomonadota > Betaproteobacteria > Burkholderiales > Oxalobacteraceae > Duganella > Duganella sp. GW821-FHT01E12. Next base: position 26,403 of record NZ_JBWKWR010000016.1, read on the forward strand.
TTGCAGGTCGCCCCGCTCCTTCATGTGCAACACGGCGGTGTGGCGCACGCCGGGGAAGTTGCACAGCGCCAGGCAGATCTGCGCCGACATCGATTCGATGGTGTCGATGCCGCTCAGCGCGCGCTGCAGGCTGCGCTGCACGCCCAGCAGGTCGCGCAGCTCTTTTTCCTTGTCCAGCAGGGCTTGCTGCAGGGCGGCGGCGGCATCGGCCGGCACCGCCAGCGCCTGCTGCACCGCCTGTTGCAGCTCGTCGCTGAGCACCGGGCAGATGCGGTAGTCGAACTGGCCGTAGGTCATCAGCTCCGGCAGCCATGCGCTGTGCTCGTAGGAACACAGCACCAGCACCGGCGCGCCGGCGCGGCCCCGTATCAGCGCGCCCACGCCCGCCAGCTCGCTCAGCTGCTCGTAGCCGTTCAGATCCAGCACCAGCAGATCCACATGACGTTTGCCCAGGGCCGCGGCCGTGGCTTCGACGTTCTCCGCCATGGTCAGCTGGGAAAACAGCTCTCCGCAGCAAGCCTGAAACTCCGAGCGCCGCTCGCCTGTGGCGTTAAAAAATACGCCTACACTATGGGTCCGATCCGACATCATGTTGCTCCTACGCATGCTTTTAATATAAAAAATGTATCCCCTCTGCTAGTGTGCCATAAAGTTCATAATTAGCAATATTTTTTGTAATAGAGATCAGACTATTTCCATAAGAAACTTATTTGCGTGGCCGTTATGCCGCATGTGTGAGCGAGCGCACCGTCTTGCCGCGCACTGCCGCCAATACTGTCCGTTCGGAGGACAACATCATGGCAGACATCAAGCACCCGTCGGATCCCGGCGCCGGCAGCATGCAGCGCGAGATCCAGCAGCACCAGGACCAGGCCGACGAGCGCGGCAAGCATGAGCCGCGCGCCAGCCAGATCGGCGATCGCCAGGGTCCGGTGCAAACCACGCAGCACGACTACCCCGGCACGCCGCTGCCCGCCCAGCACCTGGAGAAACCGGGGCTGGAGGCGGACATGCAACTGAAGCCGGAATTCCTGGCACCCGCCTACTGCGGCAGCGGCAAGCTCGATGGCATGGTGGCCATCGTCACCGGCGGCGATTCCGGCATCGGCCGCGCCGTGTCGGTGCTGTATGCGCGCGAAGGCGCCGACGTGGCCATCGTCTATCTGGCCGAGGAAGAGGAAGACGCCAACGACACCAAGCGCTATGTCGAAGCGGAAGGCCAGAGCTGCCTGCTGCTGCCCGGCGACGTGCGCGACCCGGCGTTCTGCCGCGGCGCCGCCGAACAGGTGCACCAGCACTTCGGCCGGCTGGACATCCTGGTCAACAACGCCGCCTTCCAGGAGCATGCGGGTTCGCTGACCGAGCTGACCGAGGAACGCTTCGACCTGACCATGAAGACCAACGTCTACGGCTACTTCCACATGGCCAAGGCGGTGCTGCCCTACCTGAAGCGGGGCGCGGCCATCATCAACACCGGCTCGGTCACCGGCCTGAAAGGCTCGAAGCACCTGCTGGACTACTCGACCACCAAGGGCGCGATCCACGCGTTCACGATGTCGCTGGCGTCCAACCTGCTGGAGCACGGCATCCGGGTCAACGCCATCGCGCCCGGCCCGGTGTGGACGCCGCTCAATCCGTCCGACGCGCCGCCCGACAAGGTGGCGCAGTTCGGCGCCGGCACCGACATGCAACGGCCCGCGCAACCGCAGGAACTGTCGCCGGCCTATGTGTTCCTGGCCGCGCCCTGCTGCTCCAGCTACATCACCGGTATCGTGCTGCCTGTCACCGGCAGCGTCGGCGAGTGAGCCATGGCGGCGCGGGCCTTATGGAAAGGCGCCATCAGCTTCGGCCTGGTGCACATTCCGGTCGAGATGTATTCGGCCGTGCAGGAGCACGAGCTGGATCTGACGATGCTGGACCGGCGCGATTTTTCGCCGGTCGGCTACAAGCGCTATAACAAGAACACCGGCAAGGAAGTGACCTGGGACGACATCGTCAAAGGCTACGAGTATCAGGACAACGAGTACGTGGTGCTGTCCGACGCAGACCTCAAGCGCGCCAACGTCGAGGCCACGCAGACCATCGACATCCTGGCCTTCGTCGACGCGGCCGATGTGCCGCTGACCTACTTCGAGCAGCCCTATTATCTGGCGCCGTCGCGCGGCGGCGCCAAGGTGTATGCGCTGCTGCGCGAGACGCTGCGCAAGGCCGGCAAGATCGGCATCGCCACGGTGGTGATCCGCACCAAGCAGCACCTGTGCGCGCTGGTGTGCGTGGACGACAAGATCGTGCTCAACACGCTGCGATACGCGAACGAGATACGCAGCGCGGAGGAATTGAAGCTACCGCCCGCCACGATGAAGGCGGCCGGCATCAGCGACAAGGAGCTGCAGATGGCGCTGTCGCTGGTGGAAGGCATGAGCGAGCCGTGGAAGCCGGAGCAGTACCACGACACCTACAAGGATGACGTGCTGGCGCTGGTGAAGAAGAAGGTGAAGGCCGGCCAGACCAAGACCATCACCACCGCCGAGCCGGAAAGCAAGGCGGCCAAATCGTCGAACGTGGTGGATCTGGTGGCGCTGTTGCAGGACAGCCTGGGCAAGCGGCCGGCCAAACGCCGGCGCACCAAGGCGGCGGCTTAGTGGCAGCTTAGCGGTGGCTTAGCGGCGGCGGGCTTTCCAGCCCAGCGCCGCCAGGCCGGCCAGCAGCATGGCGTAGGTTTCCGGCTCAGGCACCGGAACCGGCACTTCCGTGACCGTTATCGAAGTCAGCGCGCCGTTCGCGCCCATCATCGCGTGGGTCGCGGTGGAGGAATAGGTGTAGTAAAAATTCGACCGGTTGAAACTGGCGAAGTCCAGCTGCCCCGGCATGGTCGAGGCGCTCAGGGCCAGACCCGAGGTATCGAAAAAGTTCACCGCCATCATCTGCGACGCGTAGGCGTTGGCCGAGACGTTGGCGATGCCGAAGCTGTCCGCCCCGCCCAGGGCGGCGGCGTTGTCGGCGACCTGCACATTGGTGCTGCTGTAGTTCGCGCCGCTCAGGGCGATGCTGGCGTCCAGCGTGTTCTGGGCCGCGGGCGCGGCGTACATCGCGGTGCCGCCGTTGTTGCTGACCAATCCGGTAGCGGTGTCGTAGCTGAAATGGCCGGTAATGATGTCCCCGACCGAGACGGTGCTGCCCGACAGGCTGCTTGAAAGAACGGGGCCGCCGTCGAACGTCAGCGGCGAGAATTCGACCATTTCCTGGATGGTTGCCGTGAAATCAAATTGGTAGACGGCAGCCTGGGCCGAACCGAACAGGCTCAAACCGGCTAGCAAAACGGGCAGCTTTTTCATCTGGGAAGTCCTGGAATATGTGTCGATCCATCATTAAAACATCAACAACAACCATTGTCAATATTAAATAATAATTTCACCACAGAAACTACTGACTAGCGCTTCCCTGGCTTGTATCCCATGAGGCGCATGGCGGCCGCCAGCCCCTTCGTGGACTTCGCGTAATCGGCCCAGGGCGCGTTGCCGGCATCGAGACGCGTGTGGACATTGGCGACCGTCCACTGGTCGGCGCCATGCAGGCCGTCCAGCTCATCCCAGGCCACCGGCACCGAAATGCCCAGGCCGGGCCGGCTGCGCGCCGACCACGCCGCGACGGTGGTGGCGCCCCGGCCATTGCGCAGATAGTCGATGAAGATTTTGCCGACGCGGTTGCGCGGCCCGCTCTTTAGCACGAAACGCTCGGGCACATGCTCCGCCAAGTGGGCCACGATGGCCTGCGAGAAGTCCTTGACGTCGTCCCAACCGTAGCCCGGCCTGACCGGCACCACCACATGCAGGCCCTTGCCGCCGCTGGTCTTCAGGAAGGCCGGCAGGCCCAGTTGTTCGAGGAAGGCGCGCAGCAGCTGGGCCGCCTCCTGCATCTGCGTCCAGCCGACGCCCTGGCCTGGGTCCAGATCGAACACCATGCGGTTGGGCTTTTCGTAGCTGGCGGCGTTGGCGTTTTGCGTGTGCAGCTCCACCACGTTCCACTGCGCGGCCGACAGCAAGCCCTGTGCGGTGGAGATCTCCAGCAGCGGCGGATGGTCGGGATCGAGCGCGGGAGCCAGCTGTTTAACGCCGGGCAGCTTGCCGGTGTCGGCGTGCTTCTGGAAGAATAGCTCGCCGCCGACGCCGGCCGGCGCGCGCACCAGCGAGACCGGGCGTCCCTTCAGATGCGGCAGTATCAGCGCGCCTACCAGCGCGTAGTAGCGCACCAGCGCGATCTTGGTGGCGCCGCTTTGCTGGTCGATCACGCGGTCGGGATTGGTGATCTTGAGTGAGGCGGGCAGCTTGCCCTGCACTGTGCTTGTAGCTTGCATGTCTGCTTGCTCCTTCAGGTGGGCCGGCACCTCGCGCACGATGGCGGCGGCCTTTTTATCCTTGCGCAGGCCCTGGAAGACGGCGTGGCGAATCGAACCCGCATGCGTCCATTCGCCGAAGCGCACTTCCGCCACCAGCGCCGGCTTGAGCCAGTGGGCCTTCTTGTCGATCTCGCGGCTGGGGGCGAACGGACTCCTGCCCGCCGCCAGCTTGTCCATTTTGGCTTTGATGTCGTTCAGCGTGGCGGCGTTGAAGCCGCTGCCCACGTTGCCGGCGTAATGCAGCTTGCCGTCCTTGTCGTAGACGCCCAGCAGCAGCGAGCCAAAGCCGCTGCGCGAGCCTTGCGGATCGGTGTAGCCGCCGATGACGAACTCCTGCCGCTGGCCGCATTTGAGCTTGATCCAGCTGCCGCTGCGGCGCGCCGTGTAAGCGCTGTCGCGCCGCTTGCCGATGATGCCTTCGAGGCCCATGCGGCACGCGGCGACGATGATCTCCCGTGGCGCGGCTTCCAGCGTGGCGCTCAGGCGGACGGAATCCGAGACCCTTTTATCGAACAGCGCTTGCAGGATCGCGCGCCGCTGCTCCAGCGGCATGTGGCGCAGGTCGCGGCCATCGTGGAACGGGATATCGAACAGGAAGTAGACGATGTCGGCGGGGTTGTCCTCGTCGAAGGCGTTTTGCAGCAGGCCGAAGTCCGGGCGGCCGTTGTCGTCGTGGACGACGATTTCGCCGTCGTACCAGCCGTCCGGCAGCTTCATTCTGGCGAGGGCCGCGTGCAGCGTCGGCAGGCGGTGCGTCCAGTCGTTGCCGTTGCGGGTGATCAGGCGTATGCCCTTGCCGTCGATGCGCGCCAGCAGGCGGTAGCCGTCGAATTTGATTTCGAACAGCCAGTCATCGGGCATCGATGGCGGCGCGTCGACCAGCGTCGCCAGCTGGGGCGACAGCGTTTCCGGCATGTCGCATTTGGGCGCGTCCGACAAGGCTTGCGCCGCCGCGGGCGATGGCAAGGCATGGGCATGCGTTTGCATTGTCGTGCCGACTGCGGGCGGCAGCGCCTTCACGCTGTCAGGCATCTCGTCCACCACGCTGAACTCATCGGCCGGACGTGCGTAGTCGTCCTTCTCCTTGATGAGCAGCCATGGCTCCTGCTTCCCGCCCTTGCCGTGCATGCGCACCAGCACCCAGTGGCCGTGCATCTTGTGCCCCGCCAGTTCGAACTTCAGGTTCCCCGCCGCCAGCGCCTTGCGTGGATCGACCAACGGCCACCACACGCCGCGATCCCATATGATCACCTTACCCGCGCCGTACTGCTTCGGCGGGATCGTGCCTTCGAATTCGTTGTACGAGATCGGATGGTCTTCCACATGCACGGCCATGCGCTTGTCGCGCGGGTCGTAGCTGGGGCCTTTGGGCACAGCCCAACTCACCATCACGCCATCGAGCTCCAGGCGGAAATCGTAATGCAGTCGGCTGGCCCAGTGCTTTTGAATGACGAAGGCGCGCGCCTCGCCGCCCTCCTCCCCGCCTTCGGCCGGTTCGGGCGTGATCGCGAAGTTACGCTTGGACTTGTAGGTTTTCAGCGAGTCTGCCATGACAGCAGATTATGCTCCCGTCGCCGCCCACTCTGTGCGCGGACGAACATGTAAGCAATCCGGAGAGCTTGTAAGCGAATGTAAAGCCCGTCAACGAGGCCGATCCGGGCCGCGTTTTTCGCTCAGTGACACGGGAATTGTCCCGGCTCTAAATCAACCTGAATGAGGATTTCATCATGAACAAACTTATCGCTACCCTGATCGCCGGCCTGTTCGCTACCGCAGCTTTTGCACAGACCCCAGCAACCGCTCCAGCCGCTCCTGCCGCTCCTGCAGCCGTGAAAGCCGAAGCCAAGACCGCCGCCAAAGCCGACGCCAAAGAAACCAAGGCCGCCGTTAAAGCCGATGCGAAAACCGCCAAGGTAGAAGCCGAAGCCAAGAAAGACGTCGCCGTCGCCAAGGCCGATGAAAAAGCCGACAAGGCTGACGCCCACGCCAAGGCCACCAAGACCAAAGCCAAAGCCCACGCCAAGGCCGAAAAAGCCGAAGCAGCAGCCGCACCGGCACCAGTCGTAACGAAGTAATTGCGTAGCTTGCGGCGGCCCCCAGCCCGCCGCTGACGTAAAAAAACCCCGCCAGCCCGAACGCGATCAAGCTCGCGCTCAGAACTGGCGGGGTTTTTCATTGGTAGTTCAGCTTATTGCTGCGCGACCTTTTGCGCCGCGTTGGCGCCATCCCAGCCGCCACCCAGTGCGCGGATCAGCGCCACGGTGGTCACCGCGCGATTGCCGCGCAGTTGAACCGCGCTGCGTTCCACCGACGCCAGGTTGCGCTGCGCGTCCAGCAGATCGAGGTAGCTCGAACGGCCGGCCGTGTACAGCTTCTGCGCCAGATCGGCCGAACGGCGCGCCGACACCACCGCATCTTCAATCTGCGCGGTCTGGCCGGCCAGGATGCGCAGGCCCGCCAGGTTGTCTTCCACTTCCGCGAAAGCCACCAGCACGCTCTGGCGATACGTTCCGACCGATTCCTCAAGCGCCGCTTCGCTGCGCGTGATATTGGCCTTGTTGCGGCCACCGTCGATCAAAGGCATCGACATCAGCGCGCCCAGCACCCACGAACGGCTGCTCCACTTGAACACGTCGGCGACGGTATTGCCCGAGGCGCCGCCGGCGTTGGCGTTCAACACCAGCGACGGGAACATCGCCGACTTGGCCACGCCGATGCGGGCGTTGGACGCCTCCATCGTGCGCTGCGCCGCGGCGATATCCGGACGGCGCTCCAGCAGCGACGAAGGCAGGCCCGCAGGAATCACCGGCAGCAGCGCGGTATCGAGCAGCGGGCTGGCGCCGGCCGTGTAGCTGGCCGCCGGTTTGCCCAGCAGGACCGCCAGTGCATGCTCGGTCGTCACGCGCTGGCGTTGCAGGCCGATGGCTTCGGCGCGCGAGGTCGCCAGTTCGGTCTTGGCGCGAGACAGGTCGAATTCGCCGATGTCGCCCAGGTCGAAGCGACGCTGGTTGACCTTGACGTTTTCTTCGCGGGTCTGCACCGTGCGGTTCAGCGTTTCCAGTTCGGCGTCGGTGGCGCGCAGACGGAAATAGGTCTGCGCCACGTCGGCTTGCACCGACAGCAGCACCGAACGATAGGTCGCTTCCACGGAAGCGGCGTCGTTGCGGGCGGCGCTGACGTTCGACGAGACGCGGCCGAACAAATCGACCTCGTAGCTGGCCGTCAGGTTGGCGCTGAACGCCTTGCCCGGAGCGACCGGCGTACCGGCCGGCAGTCCAAGCGCCAGGTCGGACTGGCGCTGACGCTGCGCGCCGACGTTGACGCCGACCTGCGGAATGCGATCCGCCTCGGCGATGCCGGCGATGGCGCGGGCCTGCTTGACGCGGGCTGCGGCCACGGCCAGGTTGGCGTTGGCGCGGGTGGCCTCGGCGATCAGCTCATTGAGAGCCGTATCGTTGAAGGCCAGCCACCACTCGCCGCGCGGCTGCGCTTCGGCGGCTTGCGCCTGTTTCCAGGTGCTGCCGTCGGCGGCGACCTTGACGGCCGCCGGCAGCTGCGATTCCTTGAACGCGGCCGGCACGTCCATCGCAGGCTGCTTGAATTCCGGCGCGGCGCATGCGGTCATCAGCAAGGCGGCCAATACAGGCGCCACACCCTTGGCGATCATATGCAGCTTGTTCATCGAGGTGCTCATATTAATGGCTTCCTTCCAGTTTCACCGCGGCGGCGTCGCCGGCCACGGCAGGTTTTTTCTTCTCCAGGCGCACGGCCAGCTTACGCAGCAGGACGTAGAACACCGGCGTCAGGAACAGGCCGAAGAAGGTCACGCCCAGCATGCCGGCAAACACCGCCACACCCATCGCATGACGCATCTCCGCACCCGCACCGTGCGAGAACACCAGCGGCAGCACGCCCATGATGAATGCGATCGACGTCATCAGGATCGGACGCAGACGCTGACGGCAAGCTTCCAGCGCCGCTTCGACGATGGTGCGGCCATGGTGTTCCAGTTCGCGTGCAAACTCCACGATCAGAATCGCGTTCTTCGAGGCCAGACCAACCAGCACGAACAAGGCAATCTGCGTAAAGACGTTGTTGTCGCCGTGGGTGAGCTTCACGCCGACCAGCGCGCAGAAGATCGACATCGGCACGATCAGGATCACCGCCAGCGGCAGGGTCCAGCTTTCGTATTGGGCGGCCAGCACCAGGAACACCAGCAGCACGCACAGCGGGAACACATACATCATCGTGTTACCGGACAGGATGTCCTGATAAACCAGCTCGGTCCATTCGTAGCCGATACCCTTAGGCAGGACTTCGTTGACGATCTTGGTCATCTCGGCCTGCGCTTCGCCGGTCGATACGCCAGGTGCGGCGCCGCCATTGATTTCAGCAGCGACGTAAGCGTTGTAACGCTGTACGCGATCCGGGCCATAGCTGTCCTTGACGCGCATCAGCGACGACAGCGGAATCATCTCGCCCTTGTTGTTGCGGACTTTCAGCTGGGCGATGTCTTCCGCGTGCGAACGGAACTGCTTGTCCGCCTGTACGCGCACCTGGTAGGTACGGCCAAACTGGTTGAAGTCGTTCACATACAGCGAGCCCAGATTGATCTGCAAGGTCTGGTAGATCGTCTGCAGCGGCACGCCCAGTTGCTTGGCTTTCGAACGGTCGATGTCGGCGAACAGCTGCGGCACGTTGATCTGGTAGCTCGAGAAGACGCCGGCCAGTTTCGGGTTCTGCCATGCCTTCATCTGCACCGCTTGCACCGCCTTGTACAGCGCGTCGTAACCCAGGTTGTCGCGGTCTTCGATCATCATCTTGAAGCCGCCCGTGATACCCAGGCCGCTCACCGGTGGCGGCGACAGCACCAGCACGAAGGCGCCTTCGATCGCACCCATGCGCTTGTTGATCTCGCCGGCGATCGCCTCGGCCGATTCGCTGGCCTTGGTGCGTTCCTCGAACGGCTTCAGGCCGACAAACACGATACCTGCGTTAGGCGCGTTGGTGAAGCCGTTGATCGACAGGCCAGGGAAGGAAATCGAGTTGTCCACGCCTGGGATGTCCTTGGCGATGTCCGACATCTTGCGGATGACGGCGTCGGTGCGGTCCAGCGAAGCGGCGTCCGGCAGCTGCGCGAAGCCGATCAGGTAACCCTTGTCCTGCGGCGGCACGAAGCCGGGAGGCACCACCTTGAACATGAAGCCCGCGGCGACGGCCAGCACGGCGTACACGATCAGCGAGCCGCCCTTGCGTTTCAGCGCGCCTTTGACTCCGCCTTCGTAGTTGTGCGAAGCGCGGCCGAAGAAACGGTTGAACCAGTTGAAGAAGCCACCGAACACCTTGTCCATGACGCGGGTCAGCGCGTCCTTCGGTGCGTCGTGCGAACGCAGCAGCGATGCGGCCAGGGCCGGCGCCAGCGTCAGCGAGCTGAATGCCGAGATCACGGTCGAAATGGCGATGGTCAGCGCGAACTGCTTGTAGAACTGGCCGGACAGGCCCGACACGAACGCGATCGGCACGAACACGGCGCACAGCACCAGCGCGATAGCGATAATCGGGCCGCTCACCTCTTTCATCGCCTGGATGGTCGCGTCATGCGGCGTCAGGCCGTTGGAGATATTGCGCTCGACGTTTTCCACCACCACGATGGCGTCATCGACCACGATACCGATGGCCAGCACAAGGCCGAACAGCGACAGCGTGTTGATCGAGAAGCCGAAGCCCAGCATCACGGCGAAGGTACCGACCACCGACACCGGCACAGCCAGCAGCGGGATCAGCGAGGCACGCCAGGTTTGCAGGAAGACGATCACCACCAGCGCCACCAGGATGACGGCTTCGATCAGGGTGTGGATCACGGCGTCGATCGACTGGCGCACGAATTGGGTCGGGTCATATACAACGCTGTACGTGACGCCTTCCGGGAAATCTTTCGACAGACGCGCCATGGTCGCGCGGACGTCGGTCGACAGTTGCAGCGCGTTGGCGTTCGGCGCTTCGAAAATAGGAATCGCCACCGCCGACTTGTTGTTCAGCAGGGACCGGAGCGCGTACGAGTTCGAACCCATTTCAAGACGGGCCACGTCCTTCAGCAGCGTCACCGCGCCGTCGGCGTTGGTCTTGAGGATGATGTTGCCGAATTCCTCGGGGCTCTTCAAGCGGCCCTGCGTGTTGACGGTCAGCTGGAAGTCCGCGCCCTGGCTCGGGCCCTGGCCGATCACACCGGCGGCCACCTGCACGTTCTGCTCGCGCACCGCGTCGACGACGTCGCCGGCGGTCAGGCCGCGCTGCGCCACCTTCTGCGGATCGAGCCAGACGCGCATCGCGTAGTCGCCCGAACCGAACAGCTGCACCTCGCCCATGCCGGGCAGGCGGGCCAGTTGGTCCTTGATGTTCAGCACCGCGTAGTTACGCAGATACAGGTCGTCGTAACGGCCGTTCGGCGATTGCAGGTGGACCACCATCGTCAGGTTGGGCGACGACTTCACGGTGGTCACGCCGATCTGGCGCACCTCTTCCGGCAGACGCGGAAGCGCACGCTGGACGCGGTTCTGCACCTGCGTTTCGGCCTGCTCGACGTTGGTGCCGATCTTGAAGGTGACGGTCAGCGCCAGCGCGCCGTCCGAGGTGTTTTGCGAGGACATGTACAGCATGTTCTCGACGCCGTTGATCTGTTCCTCAAGCGGCGCGGCCACGGTTTCGGCGATGATCTTCGGATTCGCGCCCGGATACTGCGCGCGCACCACGATCGACGGCGGCACCACGTCCGGGTACTCCGAGATCGGCAGCTTGAAGATCGCTATCAAGCCGGCGACGAAGATGATGATCGACAGTACCGCCGCAAAAATCGGCTTGTCGACAAAAAATCGAGAGATGTTCATATTGTTTTATTCCTTGGAAGTGCCGGTCTTGGCTGCGACCGCCGCTACTTTTTCATCTTTTTTAACTTCGGGTTTGGCCACGTTGGCTGCCAGCGGATCGGAATCCATGGCGACCACGGTCGGCGAAATCGGCGCGCCGGGACGTACCCGCTGCAGGCCGTTGACGACGATCTTCTCGCCAGGCTTCAAGCCGTCGCGCACCACGCGCAGGCCGTCGATTGCAGGTCCCAGGGTCACAGGGCGGTACTCGGCCTTGTTGTCCTTGTCGACCACGAACACGAACTTGCGGTCCTGGTCCGTGCTGACGGCGCGGTCGTTGATCATCAGCGCCGACTTGGCGCCGGTGGAACCGGCCAGCTGCACGCGGGCGAACAGGCCGGGCACCAGCATGCCGTCGGTGTTGGTGAAGGTGGCGCGCATGCGCACCGAGCCGCTGCGCGGGTCGAGCTGGTTGTCGACGAATTCCAGCTTGCCCTCGTGCGGGTAGCCGGTTTCGTTGGCCAGGCCGATCTTGACGGTGGCCGGCTTGCCCTGGTGGGCGGCGGCGCCGACGCGCAGGTATGTTTCTTCATCGCCGTCGAAGGAGGCGTAGATGCGCTCCAGCGAGACCACCGAGGTCAGCACCGCCGAAGCGTCGACCAGGTTGCCCAGCGTGATTTCAGCCTTCGACACGCGGCCGTTGATCGGCGACGTCACCTGGGTGTAGCTCAGGTTCAGCTTGGCCGCTTCGTACTGGGCTTGCGAGGCGCGGGCGTCGGCGTCCAGCTGCTTCAGGCTCGACGCCAGGGCGTCGTATTCGCGCTGGGCGATGGCTTTGTCGGCCAGCAGCTTCTCGGCGCGGACCAGTTCCACCTTGGCCAGTTCGGCCTTGGCGCGGGCCGAGCCGGCCGCCGCTTCGGCGCGGTTGGCTTCGGCCTGGAACGGACGCGGATCGATGACGAACAACACTTCGCCCTTCTTCACTTCGCTGCCCGGCTTGAAGTTGATGGCGGTGATGAAGCCGCCCACGCGCGGACGGATCTGCACTTGCTCGATCGCTTCCAGGCGGCCCGAGAACTCCTGGGTCTCGGTGATGGTTTTCTCGACGACCACTGCGGCCGAAATCGGAGGACCGCCGGCGGCTGCCGGTGCTTCAGCTGTCTTGCCGGTCGCGTCGTCGCAACCGGAGAGGCCGAAAGCGGCCAGTCCCGCCAGCGCCATAGCGGCGGCCAGCGGCCGGGCTACGACGGTGAGTTGTTTAATGGTTTTCATGTTTATTCCCTTTTATATGAAAATAATTAATAGAAACGGCGGCACCGGTTGCCCTCAACGAATTGCGAGAAAACACGGTACTAGCGCCCCGCCGGCAAGCCAGTGGGGACGTGATTGCAGATACTGCTTAAAGGTTGGGGAACCCTATGCGGCTGGCGGCGTCTCTGACCGTTCCAGGCCAGCGATGAAGCTGGCGATTTCTCCCAGCGCGTAACACTTGCACGCGCATTCGTTGCGCGCCCCAGCTTCGTTCAGGGGCGCAGCCGGCATTCGGTTGACGGTGGTCTTGACTCCACAGGCGATCAACTTGGCGCCATATTGTTCCGCTTCGTCGCGCAGCGGGTCGTCTTCGGCCGACAGGATCAGTGCCGGCGGCAGGTTCTTCAAACGGCTCGACTGCAACGGCGAGGCGTACGGATGGGTACGGTCGGCGGCGTTCGGCAGGTAACCGCGGTAGGCCGCCGCGCAGGCGTCGGCCACGTCCAGCAGGTCCGGCGCGTTCTGCATCTCGCGCATCGACCAGGTGCTCAGGCCCGGATCGAGCATCGGCATCACCAGGATCTGGCCGGCCAGCGCCGGGCCGCCACGATCGCGCGACATCAGCGAACACACCGCCGCCAGGTTGGCGCCCGCCTCGATGCCGGCCACCACCAGGCGCTTGCCGGTCCAGCCCAGCTTGGCCTTGTGCTTCTTGGTCCAGTTCAGCACGGCGTGGGCGTCCTCGACGGCCGCCGGGAACGGCTGCACCGTCGCCAGCGTGTACGCCGTGGCCAGCACCGCGCTGTCCTGGTTGTCGTCGGCCATGTGGCGCAGGAACATGTCGGCATCGTCCAGGTCGCCGCTGTTGAAGCCGCCGGCGTGGAAGAACACGATCAGCGTGTCGCGCTTGGCGCCGGCCTCGCCGCTGGTGTACAGGCGGGCGGCCAGCGGGCCCTCCGCGCCGCGCACCTCCAGGTTGCGGACTTTGATCAGGTCCGACAGCTGCGGCAATGGCTCGACGTCCGCGCTCATCGCTGCACCGTGTCCGACGCGCTGGACAGCATGGCGGTGTCGGCGCAGGCGATGGTGTCGCCGGCGGCCGCCTCGGTCAGGGCACGAACGCCGGTCGCTTCGGCCTTGGCCGCCTGCGAGTAGGCATCGGTATAGACCACGCTTGCCAGGGCGACCGAAGTCAGCGCCAGGGCGATCGTCGTAACAATTCCATTCCGATATTTCATGTTGAACCCCTTTCCTTCCGTGTACTTTCTTGGTGCAGTACAGCAATCTTAAACTTGATCTACAATCTGATAAATACCGCAATGTCGAATTGATTGTTCAGGATTCCGAACAATGGGATGGAAAGATGAATAAACTGCAAGCGATGGAAGTGTTTGTCCAGGTGGTCGACGCCGGCGGCTTCACGCGCGCGGCCGACAACATGCAGCTGCCCAAGGCCACCGTCTCGACGCTGATCCAGGCGCTGGAGGCCACGCTGTCGGTCAAGCTGCTGCACCGGACCACGCGCCAGGTCAGCGTGACGGCCGACGGCGCCGCCTATTATGAACGCTGCCTGCGCATTTTGTCGGACGTGCGCGAGGCCGAGGAATCGCTGTCGCGCACCCGGCTCAGCCCGAGCGGGCGGCTGCGGGTGGACGCGCCCACCGGCCTGGCCAGCGACGTGCTGATCCCCGCCCTGCCCGACTTCTTCACGCGCTATCCGGACATCCAGCTGGAACTGGGCTGCAGCGACCGCACCATCGACCTGATCGAGGAAGGCGTCGACTGCGCGGTGCGCGGCGGCGTGCTGGGCGACTCCAACCTGATCGCGCGGCGCGTGGGCATCCTGCAGTTCGTCACCTGCGCCACGCCGGACTACCTGAACCGCTACGGCCGCCCCGCCCATCCCGACGAGCTGATGCGCCACCGCTGCGTGAACTATTTTTCCTCGCGCACGGGCAAGCTGTTCGACTGGGATTTTTCGCGCGACGGCCACCGCATCCAGGTCGCGCTGCCCGGCCACATCGCCGTCAACGACACCAACGCCTACACGGCGGCCGGCCTGGCGGGGCTGGGCATCGTGCAGATGCCGAACTTTATGATGGAGCCCATGCTCAAGGACGGCCGCTTCGAGCAGCTGCTGGCCGACTGGAGCACCGACCCGCTGCCGGTGCACGTGGTCTATCCGCAGAACCGCCACCTGTCGGCCAAGGTGCGGGTGTTTGTCGAATGGGTCGCCGAACTGTTTTCCAACCATCCGGGCATGCGCCTGCCGAAAGCCCCGCCGCCGGCGCGCCCGATTCCCTTTGAGGTCGCACTATGACTGATATTCACCGCATCGTATTCCTCGACCGCGACAGCGTGATCGCCACCATCCGCAAGCCGGCGTTCGCGCACGAGTGGAGCGAATATCCGGCCACCCGCGCGGCCGACGCCATGCAGCGTTTGCGCGACGCCCGCGCCACCATCGCCATCACCAACAAGGTGCCCTTGCGCGCGGCCGACCTGGCGCAGCTGCCGGAACTGAAGATGATCGCGGTGGCGGCCACCGGCACCGACGTCATCGACCTGGCCGCGTGCCGCGAGCGCGGCATCGTCGTCTCCAACATCCGCAACTACGCGGTGCACACGCTGCCCGAGCACACCTTCGCGCTGATCCTGGCGCTGCGCCGGCAGCTGGTGGCCTACCGCGCCGATATCGAAGCCGGCTTGTGGCAGAAGTCGGAGCGGTTCTGCCTGTTCGGCCATCCGATCTCGGACCTGGCGGGCAGCCGTCTGGGCCTGTTCGGCTACGGCGCGCTGGGGCGCTCGGTGGCGCAGATCGCGCGCGCGTTCGGCATGGAGGTGATCGTGCATACGCGCTCGCCGCTGCCGGACGCCAGGGCCGACGGCGTGCGCGAAGCCGGCTTCGACGAAGTGCTGGAGACCTCGGACATCGTCAGCCTGCACCTTCCGCTCAACGACCAGACGCGCAACATGATCAGCGCGAAAGAGCTGATCCGCATGAAGCGCAACGCGCTCTTGATCAACACCGCGCGCGGCGGGCTGGTGGACGAAACCGCGCTGGCCGACGCGCTGCGCAGCGGCGTGATCGCCGGCGCCGGCTTCGACGTGCTGGTGAAGGAACCGCCGCCGGAAGACAACGTGCTGCTCAAGCTGCGGCTGCCGAACTTCATCCTGACGCCGCATTCCGCCTGGGCCAGCTCGCAGGCGATGCAGGTGCTGGCCGATCAGCTGATCGACAATATCGAAGCGTGGGTGGCGGGCGCTCCACGGAATATGGTGGGCTGAATATTGAATTCAGTCACTAATATTTCCGTTTGTGACATTTTGTGATGTTTCAAAGAAGGCAAAATGCTAAGCTGCCGCCGGTTCTTTGGAAACCGTACAAAATTCACAAAAGAGAGAAATATGAAAGCATTCAGTATTCCAGTATTTGTCGCTGTCGCAGCATTGATTTCCGGCTGCGCCGGCATGGATGCCAGCAAAATGACCTACAGCAGCCAGTTGCAAGTCAATACGCCGCAAAAGGCTCAAGACTGCTACGACGCAGCGGTGCTGCTTGGCGCCGACGTGACACGTACCAAAGACATTACAAAAAAAGTGCTGGTCGCTGTTGATGCCACGGTAGAGACTGAACAAGACAAGTCGATCAAGGCACAGCGCAATCGTCACATCGGTCTGTTGGTAGGCAGTGGCGGCGAAGAGCTGTTCATTAACTGGAACGCCATGGGCCCGGAACAGACTTATGTGACCGTCGCCACCAAGACCGGTTTCGTCGGCGGCGCCGGCCAGAAGGCATGGTCGTGCCAGATGGTCGACGAGATGGTAAAAATGGTGAAATAAAGCCTCTTTGCCTCCCCCTCTTCAGGCGGGAGGCATCGACACCTTGACGCAGAAAAGAGAATCCAAATGACCATGCGCAGCGCCGCCGTAGCCACGCTACTCATCCTGCTGAGCGCTTGTTCGACGACGAGTACGATCAGCGTCATCGAAACGAAATACCAGACGAATCAGCCAACGTGCCAGGTCACCTTCTTCAAGAAAACCAAGCCGGAGCGGGAATTCGAAAAACTGGCGCAGATTGAATCACACGTACAGCGGAATATCTTCTTTGGAGGCGATGCCAAACTAGAAGACGAAGCATACGCCGAGCTAAAAACCAAGACCTGCAACCTGGGCGGAAATGCCGTGATCATCAACGACTACGTCGAATCGCGCGCCGCTGAGTTTTCTCACGTTCACGTCTGGGCAACACCCATCAAATTGCTGTGACACAGCGCGGGGGTCAAGTCTGACATTCGGACACGGGCTCTACATTCAGGGTCCCCCATCGGCTCGCCTAGAACACGGAGAAATACATGGAAGTCGGCATACATGCCAACATGAGCGACCAAGTCACGCTCAAACTGGCGGCCGCGCTGCGCCCTCCGTTTCGCGAACTGGCCGGCAGGCTGAGCGGAGACTACGGCGGTCTCATGGAGCACTTGTGGATAGACTTCGAATTGATCGAGCTCCATGTCAAAGCCGACGGCAAGCCACGCTATCCATTCCGGCTCCAGAAGCGCGTGTCGGGCCGATCGCGTTTCGGCCTTCCACCGGTTCCCGATCAGTTCAACGTCGGCCACTTCAGCGTAAGGCCAGACTTCACGTTACTGCCTTCGCTTTCTGAAGCGCAGGTCGTTCCATATGCGCTGGCGCTGATATACGAAGCCTCAAGTGTACTGCTTGAAAAACAGAAAAAACTTGGCGGCTTCGATGCCGTCCGCTTCAGGGCAAAAATGCACGAAGAATGCGGCAACCTCGGCTATTCATTTCCCGCGCAGGACAGGTCGCGAGTGCCGAGCTCGTGTCCGAATGTCAGACTTGACCCCACTGGGTTAAAAAAGTCGGCGGATGCGGACTGCAATGGTGCTGCCTAATGGCGACAGGCCTCGTTCGGAGCGGGCGTCGCCGGTCTGACGCAGCACTGACAGCATCAGCATGGTGCGCGGTGAGTAATGATAGTCCGCAGTGCCGTGCCATACGGCGCTGCGGTCATCGCGGCTCGCATAGACCCCGCCGCCCAGCTGCCAGTCGCCCACCGTCTGGTCCAGCGACACGCTGACATAGCGCTTGCGCAAGCCCTGGCTCACCAGCATTTGCGCGGCCTGCGCCTGCAAGCCCTTGCGCGCGATCTCCGGCAGCGGCAAGGATTGATTACGGTCGATTAGCGCGAGCCAGCGGCCAAACTGGCTGTCGGACATGCCGCGGCCATCATAGGCATATTCAAGCTGCAGCTTGGGCAGGTCCGGCAAGGTGTAGGTCAAGCCTATCGTCGCGCGTTGATAGCGTTGGCCGTCGTCGCTGCGCAGGAAGGTTGGCGTGGCGTCGCCGCCGCCGGACAGCACCGCGGCGGCAATGGGCCGCTGCGTGCCACGCGCGCTGTACGCCGATCCATACCACGCAAGCTGTTCCCCCACCGCTCCGCTCAACGTCGCGCCGACGCCGTTGGATTCTCCGCTGGCACGGCGCAGCAGCACGCTGACGCTCAAACGCTCGAACTCATAGCCAAGTTTGACGATGGATTGTTCGACGCCGCGGTTGTAGCCATCCGCATGCCGCGCCGCGTCCTTGCTGTAGATCGCGGTCACGCTGGCCTGGGAGCCGGTCCATCCCAGCACCGCCATCGGCAAGCCTTCCGACTGCCCCAGTTCATCCAGCGGATCGCCGAGGTCCGTGCGCTTTTGCAGGAAGCCCAGCGGCTGGTTGACGAACGACGGATCCAGCGCATACAGCCGTTTGCCGAGCGATAGCGTCACCGCCGGCGTCAGTTGGAATACGCGGTTCAGTTCCTGCAGCGTCGCCGAAGAGCTGCTGCGCTGCCCTTCGATATCGCCGCGCCGGGTTTCAAAACGCGCGCGCCAGGTCACATCGTGAACGCGGCCTTCCAGCAGGCCTGCTAGCGTGGTTTTCTTCCGCGGTAGCGCCAGGAAGTTATCTTCGTTGAGCGGAGTCGCCTGCAAGCGCGTGGCTTCCTGGCTGGCCATGGCGAATCCGCCCAGCCAATCGTCGTCCGCCTGCGCGCCGCCGCACAGCAGCAACCCCGCCATCAATGCCGAACGCCGCACGCTCATTGTTCCAGCGCGCGGGGATTGAAGGTGCTGGCCGAGAATTCCACCGCCTTGATCTTCTCGTACACCACGCGCGTTTGCTCGGCCGGCAGTTGCGGATCGAAGTAGCGCGTGACCGGCGGCAGGCCGCCGCTCGCCGCGTCGAACTCCGCGACCTTCAGCAGCTTGCCGCTGGCGACGTACAGCATCGCCTTCAAGGGCACATACTGGCCGCGCTGCTTCGTCGCCAGCAGCGTAATCCGGGTGTAGGTGGCCGCCTCGTTCTTGCTGGTCAGGGCCAGCGCGACGCAGTCGCCCGTGCAGGATGCGGGAGGCGTTTCCATCGTCACCGCGTCATAGTCGTTGGTGAAGCTGATGCGGGCAAGGTCGCCAATCGACGCCTTGCCGCGCAGAGTTTGCAATGGCGTCAGACGGATCGCGCGGCGGGTGCGCGGGGCGTAGAAGAAAATGCCGGCGTCGGTGGTCAGAAATTTCTGCCCGCGTTGATCGACGCTGGTCGCCTCCACCAACACTTGATTGTGATTGGCGCCGCGAATCACGTAGGTGCCGGGCTCCTGCTCCTGGCCGTTCTGGACCGGCACGATGCGCACCGACGCCTCGAAACTGTCGAGCGGCATGCGGTAGCGGTCCACCTGCCGCAGGATCTCCGGCGCCAGCGGCGCTGCCATCGCGGGCGCAGCTGCGAGGATGAAGAAGCCCGCAAGCCAGCGGATACGGTCAAATTGAATTGGCATGGAACTGGCTCACTGTATGGAAAGGGACGACATGATCGGCATGCGGCCGATGCGGCGGCTGATGGTCCATGCGGCCAGCATCGCCACCATCGGCAAGGCGAATACGATGGCGGCGCTGTACGAAGGCACCCACAACATCTGCAGCAGCACGCCGGCGTTGCGGCCGGGGGGCGGCGCCAGTTCGATATGCGCGGCGTTGATCAGCAGGATGGCGGCGAACGCCAGCAAGGCGCCCGCGCATGCGCCAAACACGCCTTGCAGCATGCCCTCCATGACAAACAGGCGCCGCACCTGCGCGTGGCCTATGCCCATTGCGCGCATGGTGCCGATCTCGCGGCCACGTTCATAGATGGTGGTCAGCGTCATCGCCGCCACGCCAAGGAAGACGATGACGCAGATTACTACGCCGAACACCAGGAACTGGTTGCGGTACAACGTCAGCACCTGCGAATACAACGGCGCCAGCGCCTGCCAGGTGCGCAGCTCGACATGCGCGCCATTCAAGGCCGCACTCAAGCGCGCCGATACCACGTCGGCCTGCGTCGTATCCTGATACAGAACGGCGACGCTGGACACCTTGGTCGTGCGCAGCAGCTCCTGCGCCGTATCGAGCGGCATCTGCAGCAGGTACAAATCGGTCTGAGGAACGCCGCTCGCAACCAGGCCCACCACCTCCAGATCCATCGCGTTGACGCTGCCGTTGACGGTGGTGGTCATCAGCGTGATCGACTCGCCGGGTTTGACCGCCAGGCGCCGCGCCATCTCCTTGCCGATCAGGACTTGATAACGGCTGGCCGGCTTCGCACTCAGCGGAACACCGGCGGATAAACTCTGGAAGGCGCCGAATGCTTGCCGCTCACGATCCGGCATCACGCCGCTGCCTTCGAAGTTAAGCGTGCGCGCGCCATTCGACACAAGGCCGGCAAACAGCAAGCGAGGCACCACGCGGCGCACCTGCGGCTCCTGCGCCAGCAAGGCTTCGACGTGCGCCAGCGCGGGCCGGTCCAATCCATATTGCAGCTGCTGCTCGGCGTAACCGTCAAACTGGCCGGCGCCGGCCAGCTGTGCGTGTCCCAGGCCGCTGCGGATGGTGCTCTCGCGCAGGCCATCCAGCGAGGCGGCGATATACGCCACAAACAGCAGCAGCGCCAGCGTGCCAACACCTATCGTGCCGCCCAGCAGGAAGGAGCGGCGTCCATTGCGGCGCACATTGCGCAGCGCGAGCGTCAGCCATTGCCTCATGCGACCTGCCTGCCGTCCACCAGCCGGACCACGGTATGCGCCATGTCCATCACCCGCTGGTCGTGGGTGGCGATGACGAAGGTGGTGCCGACCTGGCGATTCAGATCGCCGATCAGTTCCAGCAACTGCTGCGCCGTCTTGCCATCGAGGTTACCGGTCGGCTCGTCGGCGATCACCAGGCTGGGACGATTGACCAGCGCCCGCGCGATGGCGACGCGCTGCTGCTGCCCGCCCGACAATTCGGACGGCTCGTGCTTGAGCCGATGATCCATGCCGACCATCGTCAAAGCTTCGATGGCGCGGCGGCTGCGTTCAGCCGGCTGCAGCTTTTGCGGCGCCAGCGCCAGCTCCACGTTTTCCTGTGCCGTCAAAGTGCCGACCAGGTTGAATTGCTGGAAGACGAAACCCAGCTTGCGGTTGCGGTAGTGGTCCAGCTGCGTTTCCGCTATCTGGTCCAGGCGCTGGCCGTCGACGCTGATGCTGCCGCTGTCCGGCCGGTCGAAACGCGCCAACATGCCGAGCAAAGTGCTCTTGCCGCTGCCCGACGGCCCGGCGACGGCCGTCACGCTGGGCTGCTCGATGCGGAACGATACCCCGTCCAGCGCCACGATGCGCTCGCCGCCGCGCAGATAGTGCTTCGATACCGCGTCAACTTCCAGGATAGCCGCCATCAGTAGACCATGTCGATGTCGAGCGTCGCCTTGCCGGCCTTGACTTCAACCGCCGCAGCCTCGAAGGATGGCGGGCCGTAATTGCCCTTGGCGTTGCGCGAAAAACCGTAGCCTTCCAGCGGCATGCCGTTGGCCGACCGGTCGAATTCCCCGTTGCCGTTTTCATCGTGATACAGCATGGCCGCATACATGCCCGGCTTGACGCCCGTGAATTCAAGGCTGACGGAGGGCGATGCGGCGACGGACAGCATGTAAGGGCAGCGCTTGAGGAAGGTGGCCTGATCGCACAACGCCGCCATGACCATACCTTTGCTGCCGGCGACGCCGTTCAATTTGATGGTGACGCTGGCGCCGTCCGCCGGCGACGGCACCGATGCCGCCTGCGGCGCCCGCGCCAGCAACAAGGCCAGCGCCACGCCGACGCAGGCTACAACGCTCATGCCGGCGATCAGCGGAATACGGCGCAACCTGCTGCGGGTGTCATCGCTTCCCTGCACTACTCGATTCTGTTCGTTCATGTCATGTCTCTTTCAACTGCGTTCAGGAGCGCGGCATCCAGGTGAAGCGCCGCGCCGACAACGCCAGGCAGGCGATCAACATCACCGACAGCAAAGCCACGCTGTAGATATCGGTACTCCAGCCCATGCCGCCGGTCAGGCCGCGCCGTATGCTCGACATCATCGCGTTCAGCGGCAGGCAGTCCAGCGCCTCGCGGGCCAGCTTGGGCAAGCCGCCCAACGGGACCATGAGATTACCCGAAAACAGCAGCGGGAAATACAGCAGATTGCAGAACATGGTGGCCGCGGCCACGCTGTTGGTCATGGCCGCGATCAGTAATCCCAACGCGAGGAAGGCGCCGGCGCCCAACGCCAGCATGGCGATGGCCGCGGCCACCTGCATGCCGCCGGCGCTGATGCGCACGCCGTAGATCGCCCAGGCGGCAAGGAACATCGCCAGGCTGGCGGCGAGCATAATCAGCAGGCGCGATACGCACCACGCGGCCACCACGACGCCGGTCGGCATCGGGAACAGCTGGTACATGCGGAACATGCCGCCCTCGCGCGCGGCCACCAGCGGGCCGGCGAAGCCCATCAAACTGGTGGACAGTATCACCATGCCGGCCAGGCCGGTGACCAGGAACAGGCGGTAGTCCAGCGCCTGTTCGGTGGCCGGCGGTGGCGGCGGCAGGGACACGCGCGGCGGCGCATTCAGGCCGTTCAGATTATAGGCGTCGCTGTAGCCGCGCAGCAGGCCGTAGGCGGCGTCGAACGCGGCGTCCGCGCCATGGCCGCCGCGCAGCAAGATGTCCGTGGTGCGGCCGGCGGCGACGTTGGCGGCGAAACCGGCCGGTATCGTCAGCACAAAGTCGGCTTGCGCGCTTGCGCCATCGGTGGGCGTCGTCACCGGCGCAAAGTCCACGCTGTGCTGCTGGCGCAGGCCGGCCTGCAATTGACGCAGGTAGGCGCCGCTCTCGCTACTATGATCGAGATCGACGATCGCCAGCGATACGGGACCGAGCTTGACGTCCTGGCCGAACAAGGCCATTTGCATCACCAGCATCAGCAAGGGGAAGGCGAAGGTCCAGAACAGCGCCAGCTTCCCGCGCAGGAACATGGCCAGGTCGGCTTTGATCAGATGCAGAAGTATTTTCATGTCGAATGCCCCGTCGTGGGCGCGATTTGCGTGACGTCGGCGAGGAAGTCCTCGACCGATACCGGCTCCAGGCTGAATGCGCCGATGCGTTGTTGTTCGATGAAGTGACGGAAGCCTTGGTCGAAGCCGGCGCCGCCGAACAGCTCCCAGGCGCCGTCGCGCTCGCGCGGCGGCTGCACCAGTCCGGGCAGCGCGCGCATGGCTTGCAGTGCGGCTTCCGGCATGGACTGCCGCAGAATGCCTTTGAACTGGCCGACCCGTTGCGCCATCAGCGATGCCAGCGTGCCTTCGGCGACGATGCGGCCATCGTCGATGCAGCAGATGCGGTCCATGCCCAGTAAATCGGAGGGCGCGTGCGAGATCACCAGCAGCGTTATGGGCAAGGAGGCCAGCAGTTCCCGCAGCGCGCGGGCGAACCATTCGTCCAGTCCTAGCGACGGTTCGTCGAGGATGGCCAGTTCGGGCACATGGGCCAGCGCCATCCACAGCATCAGGCGCTGCTTCTGGCCGCGTGACAACTGCTGCCAGAAACGGTCGCGCAGTTCGTCCAGTCCCAGTGCGCGAGTGACCTTGGCATCGGTGCGGTGATACATGGCCTGATGCAGCGCCATCATCTCGCTCACCTTGGTCAGTCCAGGCAGGTCGTAGCCTTGCAGCAGACCGCCGATGCGCTGGCGCGTGGCCGCGTCGCGCGGGTCGCCAAGATGCAGGGTGATGGTGCCGCGATCGGGCTGACGTAATCCCAACAGCGTCTCCATCAGCATGGATTTTCCGCTGCCGTTACGGCCGATGAAGGCCACGCGTTCGCCTCGCCGCACCGTCAAGGCGCCGGGGCGCAGCGAGAAGGCTGACGAAAACCGCAGTTCGACGCCGCTCAGCTCCAACAGCACGGGTGCAGGCGCTGGCGGGGCGGCGTCGGGGGCTGGCACCGTCGGCGCAGATGCGTCACGAGCACGCGCTGCTTGCGGCGCTGCGTCGGACGGCGGCGGCGCGGCCGCTGCCACGGCCTCCGTCGCCGGGGTTTCGACGCCGTATTCCAGCAGAACCTGGCGCGCATGTTCGCGATATACCGGGTCCTGCATCGCCTGCCGCAACTTGCTCACGCCAAGATCGCGGTCGCCGCCGTACGCGGGTGGCGCGTGCAGCAGCAGCGATGCATGCTGCACCAGCAAATCGGGATCGTTCGGTATCAGTTGCACGGCCTTGTTGAAGGCGTTGATCGCCTGCTGCCCTGCGCTGGCGACCTTGATGATATTCGGCCGTGCCAGCAATATCATCAGGATCGCGTGCGTGCCGCGCCACAGCCACAGGCGGCCTTGCGGCAGGCACTCGCCGGCCTTGAGCAGCACGTCCAGCTGCGCGAGTTGATCGGCGGTCGGCGCGGTCGCGAAATTCACCTGCAACAGCGCGCGATTGATGCGCGCACCGAGCAGGCTGTCGAGCAGCGCCGGTTCGTCATAGATTTCGTCCGCTTCCAGCGCGGCGATGGCTTCGTCCAGATCCTCCGGCCTCTTGTTGATCCACGCCGTGAACACGGCCTGGCGTGCGCGCTCGATCAGCGTGGCCTGCGCTGCATTCGGCCCGCCGCTGCGGGCGACGGCCGGAAAACTCTGTCCGCTGGCCTCCTCCACCAACCGCACCACCTGCGCCTCGGAACCGGCGCGCGCCACGGCGGCGAACAGGCGCTTGACGCGCTCCGCGCCACCCAGCGCATAGATCGACTCCAGTAAATCTGCGCCGACGCGGCAGGCCGACAGATACACCGCCAGATCGCTGTCCACGCTTTCGCCAAACATGCTGTCGGCACTGCGGCTCAACAGCGTGCACATGGGCGGCAGCAGGTCCGGGTTCGCCGCAGGCAGCGAGGCGCCCGCGTGGCGGCTGGCGAAGAAATGCGCAAGTCCCTCATCCAGCAACCGCACGCCGCACGTCAGGAAGCAATGCGCCACCTCGTGGAACTGCACCGCGCGCAGGTCGTCGGGATAGCCGGGCGACAAAGTGGACAGGCGCAGCACAGCCAGGCCGGGGAAGCTCTCCATGGTCAGGTGCAGGTCGCGGCTCTCGGCGCGGCATTGCAGCAGGATGCACGGAACGGGCAGCTCAAGGAAGTTGGCGCAGCAGGCGATCGCCTCTTCGAAGCGAGCCTGCAATACCGGCGGCAGCGGCGCGGCGTCCAGCATGAACAGCGATCCGCTCGGATGCCACGCCTGCTTGCCCACCACCATATCGAGCAGCAGCGGATAGGCGTGGAAACGGCCGCGCAGCGCGAACAACTGGTCCAGTTCCGCCAGCGCCGCATCGCGCTCGCCCGCCGCCGCCTGGCGCAGCAGCGCGAACGCGCCCTGCCGCAGCCTTTCACCGGCCGCCGGCACCGCATCGCCCAGCACACGGATGGCGTTGTCGTTCATGGCGCGGCGCTCTCCTGTTTCGCCTCGCGCCCCAGCAGCATGACCGACACCACCGTCTCGGTCACGCCGTCGATATCGAGCAGCGCCGCCAGTTCATCGTCGTAGTAGGCGCCGTAGACCAGCGATCCCATGCCCAATCCCTGCGCCGCCAGGCACAGGTTCTGCGATGCGTGGCCCGCTTCGAGCAGCGCCATGCGATAGCCTCGGGCGCCATACTTGGCGGTGGCGCGTTGCGGCACGCTGGTCATCACGCACACCAGCGGCGCCTTGATCGACTGTTCGCCGCCGCGCACCTCGGCGCTGCCGAATGCGTCGCCGTCCTGCGGCTTCAGCACGCGCAGGCAGTGCTCGCGCGCGTCGTAGTGGGCGATGCATGGCGCGATGCCTTCGACCTGATTCAGGAAGAAGTAAAACTCGGTCGGATACAGCCCGCCCGGCGACGGATAAGCACGGAACGCCAGCTTGACGTGCGGCGCCGCGTCGCTGCTGCGGTAGCGGTTCACGCGCAGCGCGTGGTGCAGCAGGCTCGATACCTCGCGCAGGCTGAGCGACGGCGCGAAGCCGCGCGCGCTGGTGCGCCCCGCCATCGCCGCCGCCAGTTCGCCCAACGCCATGTCGGGCTCCGGCAGGTCGATCTTCGGGCACGAAGCAAACACGTTGTAGCCCGCCGCGCCGCGCGCGATGTAGGCCGGATGCCGCAGATAGCGGACGATGTTCTTGACCTGCCCCGCCAGCGTGGCGCGATGGAACTTGGTCTGCTCGTGCAGAATCTCGGCCGGATCGTCGATGTCGAAATCGCCCGCCATGGCCTGCGGCGGCAGCAGTTCTTGCAAACTATGGTTCATGTGAGGTCCGCATCAAGGGAAAGGGTGAGGATCGGTGTTCGGCGGCGGCACCTCGGCCAGGCCCCAGTGGCGGGCGATCTGGCGCAGGCGGCGCTCGTCGCGGCTCAACATGCCGTCGCCGAACAGCAGCGGATGCAGGCCGGGGATCAGCGAACGCACCACGCAGAAACCAAGGCTGGCGATATCCTCCGACGTCACATCGACCGCCAGCGCCGGCAGGCCCATTGCGCGCAGGCGCGCCAGCAGATCGTCCAGCGTGGCCAATTGGCGCAGAGAGGCGTCGCCGCTGTCGATGGTGTCCGCGTTCGCGAACAGGAAGTCCATCGCCTGCTGGCGCGACGGCTCCAGGAAGTAGGCGAAGTGGTCGCCCGGGTTGCGGATGGCGGCGCGCTCCGGCAGCGGCGTGCCGGCGCCCAGGATCGAGCTCGCCCAGCAATAGCCGTGCAGCGCTTCGATCACCGCCTTGTTGATCGCCTGGCCCACGCCCAGCTGCGCGCTGGCGCCCAGCGACATCGTGCCGTCGTTGCGGCTGCGCGCCAGGCACAGGACCACCGGCAGGCCGACATCGGTGGTGATGTCCCACAGCCGCACGTCCAGCGACGGATGGTCCAGCGCGCGCTGCACGCCCGGCAGCAGGGCCGCCCGCGCCTCGGGGCCGACCTCCAGCCGGCGCGGCGCGTAACGCATCTGCCACATCGCCGCGAAGGCGTCGCGTTCGATCACCTCGCACAAGCCGCTCAGGATGGCGCGCTGCTCGTCCATGCCGCACGCCAGGCCGGTCGACGAGGACTGGAAGACGATCTCGCGCTGGTTCTTCACCTGCATGCCGAGGTAGACCATCTGCGCCGGCACGTAGCATTCGCGCTCGGGATCGCACAGGTCGGCCGCGCGCGCCCAGGCGCGGGTGACGTCGGCGTCCGGCGCGGAGAATTCAAAGCCCTCGGCCGCGTACTGCTCGGGAGAGAACAACACGAACCGCTCCAGTCCCACGGCGGCAGCGCCCAATTCGGCCTGGCTGGCGTAATGCAGCTGGTCGTCGAAATGCACCGCCGCCGAATAGCGCTCGATCGCTTCGCCGAACGCCGCCCACAGGGCCGAGGTGCGGTCGAAGGCCGCGCCGGAACCGGCCAGGCTGGCGCGGTCGCTGGTGGGGTTGTTCGGTTTGGCGCGCGAGGGATCGATCATCATCGCCTTGACGTCGACCATCAGGGCGTTGAACACGAACAGGCCGCGCGCATCGGGATGCTCGGTCTCTTCCAGCAGCGTGGTGATGATGCCGTGGCGGCGGTGCACCAGCGCTTCGTGGATCAGCGCCAGGCGCGCTGCGTCGGATAAGCGTTCCATGGTTCAGGCCCGGCGACGCAGCAGCGATTGCTGGAACACGGTGCCGACCGGCCGCGCCGTGCTGGCGTTGCCGCAGCACGCGCAACGCGGCAGGCGCAGCACGCGGCTGCGATGGGTCTCGCCGCTCAGGCTATCGATTTCGCTAAACACGCTGTGCTGCAGGTTGTCCAGCGTGCCGCTCAGGTATTGCAGCACCAGGCGCGAGGCCTCGGCCACCGCGAACTGGATCGCCAGCTTGCTCGGCAGCGCGTGGTACAGGATGTTTTCCGGCTTGCTGCGCACGTCGAATTCGGCGACGAACTTGCGCGTGCTGCGCACCCGGTGGAAATAGCATTCGTAGCAGGCGGTCGCCTTCGGCATCACCAGCGGGCCGCATTGCACCGTGCTCCAGTCTATGCCCAGATACAGGCTGGCCAGGCCGCGCTCCACCGCCTTGGCGTTCATCGCGCGGAAGGCCGCGAAGTCTTCGAAGTCGGAACAGGTCACCAGCAAGGCGCGCTTGTCGCCGATGGCGTCGGCCCGCGGCAGCTCGGCGTCATGGCCGATGCGCTGCAGCGGCACGTTCATCTCGGCCAGCGCGGCGGCCAGCGCGTCGGCGCAGGCGCCCTCGCCGGCCAGCACCAGCAGCCAGTTGGCGCGCTCGTACAAGGCCAGTTGGTCGCGCGGGATCAGCGCATCGAGTTCGCGCCGGTGCTGCAGATGCTGATGGGTGGCGTCGCCGCCGGCGCGGGCGTCGTCGCGCACCAGCACCCGGGCGTTGACCAGCGCCGTGACGGCCGCCTCCACCGCCTCGGGCGGGAAGCTGTCGGCCATCGCCTCGGTCAGCGCGGCCAGTTGCACGCCCTGCCCGGCCTGGTCCAGTATGCCCTTGAGCATGCCGACCTTGTCCTCGACCGTGAAGCGGCGGCCGACCACGGACATGGCGATCTTGTCGTCGCCCAGCGTGGTGATTTCCGCCAGCGGCGAAACGTATAGAGACTCATTCATGTGGAACACCTATCGTCAGAACATTCATCCAGCGCACCCGGAAAGGCGGGACGGCGGCAGCGCCGACATCCCGCCCGCCAGCTGGCAATTAGCAGCAGCAGGAGCAGGAGCAGGTGCAGCAGGAGACGCTGACGTCAGCCAGTGCGCCGCTCATGTCGTCGTGCAGGTATTCCGATTCGGTCGAATCGGTAATCGAGATGAAGGTCGTGTCGATCAGGATTTCCATTTCTTTTTCCTATTATGAAGTGAATGAAAGGCGCTCCCCTCATGCATTTTGCGCATAAGGAGACGCCGAAATCGAGATTAGCACGCGACGATTGCCGCACGGCAAGGAATGTCTATAAAAACAACGATACTAGAATATTAACTCTAATTCAGGCAAATTCATTTGACTTGCGCGCTCATCAGGCGAGTGCCGCCGCCAAGCCGCAGGCCGTCGTTGCGGCTTGCAAGATAGCGCACGCGCAGCTGGTCGGCGCCATGGTCGGACACCGCGCCGAAGCCCAGCGCGCGCAGTTCGCAGGCCAGCACCTCGGGCGCGAAGAAGGACATCCAGGGTTCGCCTTCGGCTTCGTACTTCTGCGCGAAGTAGGACATGCCCATGCGCTCCATCGGGTTGAGCAGCTCGGGCACCACGCCGTAGTCGAACACGATGCCGCTGCCCGACGGCAGGCCGGCGACGAAGGCCAGCGTGTCGAACACGGCGTCGGTGCTCAGGTACAGGGTCACGCCCAGCCAGGAGAAGAACACCGGCTGGTCCAGGCGGCAGCCGGCGGCCGCCAAGGCGTCGGCCAGATCGTCGCGTTCGAAATCGACCGGCACGTAGGTCAGCGACGCCGGCGCCGCGATGCCGGCCTGCTCCAGCAAGCCGCGCTTCCAGCGCTGGGTGGCGGGATGATCGACTTCGAACACGCGCAGATCGGGCACGGGATTGCGGTAGGCGTAGGTGTCGAGGCCCGCGCCCAGCAGCACGAACTGGCGCACGCCGTCGCGCAGCGCGCGCGCCAGTTCATCTTCGGCGAAGCGGCTGCGCACGGCCATCGCGGCGCGCAGCACGCGCACCACGCCGGTGTCGAACTTCTGCGGCGCGGCGCGCACCACGGCCTCGTTCTCGGGACCGAGGATGGGCAGGGCCAGCGGGTCGTCGAACACCAGCGGCTTGTCGATCAGCTGGTGGGCGGCGCGCAGCATGGCCACCGCCAGCGCGCTGCGGCTGGCCACGCCCTGCTGCAACAAACCCTTGCCGCTGCTGGTCTGCTTCATGTAAAGCTGCCCGGCAGGAGGATGTTCTTATCGACCTTGGTGACGTCGCGCAGGCCGCAGAAGGCCATCGTCAGATCGAGCTCGTTGCGGATGATGTCCAGGCATTTGCTCACGCCCTGCTCGCCCATCGCGCCCAGGCCATACAGGAACGGCCGGCCGATGTAGACGCCCTTGGCGCCCAGCGCCAGCGCCTTGATCACGTCCTGGCCGGAGCGCACGCCGCCGTCCATGTGCACTTCGATCCGCGTGCCGACCGCGTCGACGATGGCCGGCAGCGCGCCGATCGACGACTGCGCGCCGTCCAGCTGGCGGCCGCCGTGGTTGGAGACGATCAGCGCGTCGGCGCCGCTCTCCACCGCCAGGCGCGCGTCCTCCGCGTCCATGATGCCCTTGATGATCAACTTGCCGCCCCAGCGCTGCTTGATCCACTCGACATCCTTCCACGACAGGCTCAGATCGAACTGCTGGCTGGTCCACGCCGACAGCGACGACATGTCCGACACCGACGAGGCGTGGCCGACGATGTTGCCGAAGCTGCGGCGCTGGGTGCCCAGCATGCCCAGCACCCAGCGCGGCTTGCTGGCCATGTTGACGATGTTGGCGATGGTGAGCTTGGGCGGCGCCGACAGGCCGTTGCGCAAGTCCTTGTGGCGCTGGCCCAGCACCTGCAGGTCCAGCGTCAGCACCAGGGCCGAGCAGCGCGCCGCCTTGGCGCGGTCGATCAGGCGGTTGATGAATTCGCGGTCCTTCATCACGTACAGCTGGAACCAGAACGGCTTGCTGGTGTTGGCGGCGATGTCTTCGATCGAGCAGATGCTCATGGTCGACAGCGTGAACGGCACGCCGAATTTTTCCGCAGCCCTGGCGGCGAGGATCTCGCCGTCGGCGTGCTGCATGCCGGTCAGGCCGGTCGGCGCCAATGCCACCGGCATCGCCACCTCCTGGCCGACCATGGTGCTTTTGAGCGTGCGGTTCTCCAGGTTGACCGCCACGCGCTGGCGGAATTTGATGCGCTGGAAATCGTCGACGTTGGCGCGGTAGGTCGATTCGGTCCACGAGCCGGCATCAGCGTAATCGTAGAACATGCGCGGCACGCGCTTCTGGGCCAAGACGCGCAGGTCTTCAATGGTGGTGATGATGGTCATGCACGCTCCTCCGGGATGATGATCGGATAATCATCGCACGAGGCCCGTGTATCATGGAAGCACTATCAAAAAAGGAATGATCTTTGAAATCCAAAACCAACGTCGCCATCACGCTGGCCGCCGCAGCGCTGCTGGGCATATTCGGCTACCGCAGCTTGACCCGCCAGGTGCAGCCGGTCGCGGTCAGCGCCGCCAACTGCACGCCGGAGCACATCCGCGGCGTCACCGACGCGATGGAGCGCTCGATCCTGTCGGCGCAGTGCGCCAAGGCCCGCAAGCCATAAAGAAAAAGGGCCTGAAGATTTCTCTTCAGGCCCTTCGTCTTACGAATTTTGGTGCGGCTGGCAGGAATCGAACCCACGACCCCTTGGTTCGTAGCCAAGTACTCTATCCAGCTGAGCTACAGCCGCGAAAGACAACATTATAGCAGGGGAAATTCAAATCAAGAAGAGCGGCGGCGACTTTTTTTATGGTGCGTTTTTCAGCGGCCTGCGCGGAGCAAAAGTGATAATTCGTGTAATTTCCCGCCATTTATGCCGCATACAATGCACTCCCCCACTTTATGTGACACGGAGAGAAATTAATGATTCAAAAAATAGAACAGGTCTACCTGCAATTACTGCGGATAGTTTTGCTGCTGGTCGCAACCCTGGCCATCGTCGCCAGCGTCGTATTGGGAATTCGATATATCAATACCTATGATGCCCAAGCCGTTCCCGTAAAAGACGAGATCAAGCTGAATCTGTCGAGTTACGAGCCAGCCAAGCAAGCCCAAGCCCCGGCAAAGGGCGGCGACCGGACTGACTCCTCACAGCAGGCCACCCGGAAACTGGATCCCCTGTTCGAAGATTACTATAAAGCGGTCGATTCGTTCATCAAAGCCGCCGGGGCCGCAGTGACCCTCAACAAAGAACAACTGCACCAAGGGTTCGAGAACATGGAACAAGACCCAAGCCTGGGGCGCGACTTCCTTAAATTATTCATTCCCGTCATTAACGATGCGGCGAAAAACCCAGCCATCCTCGCTCGCGCGAAATCAAATATGAACGAAGAATATGGCCGCCTGCTGAGCCATTTTGGCGAAGAGTTCAAACGCGACGCGCAACAAATAGAAGCGAAGAAAATGGACGCCCAGCAGCTTGCCCAGACGGCGCGGGCCAGCTCCACCTCGTCGCTGTACGCCGCCGGCGCGGGCTTCATGATCTTTGCCGGCCTGGTCCTGTTGATCGTCTTGCTGAAAATCGAGCGGAATCTCCGCACCGGAATAGTGAAGGCATCCGACCAGGCGGAATTGGCCGGATAAAGAAAAAGGGCCTGAAGATCGCTCTTCAGGCCTTTCGTCTTACGAATTTTGGTGCGGCTGGCAGGAATCGAACCCACGACCCCTTGGTTCGTAGCCAAGTACTCTATCCAGCTGAGCTACAGCCGCGAAAAACAAGATTATAACAGCGTTTTCTTGTTTGGCGAAGCATTCCTTGAAGAAATTTTGCAATCTGTTTCAAGGGCTTACACTTATAGCAAAAGGGCCCGAAGATTGCTCTTCAGGCCCTTTCACTTACGAATTTTTGGTGCGGCTGGCAGGAATCGAACCCACGACCCCTTGGTTCGTAGCCAAGTACTCTATCCAGCTGAGCTACAGCCGCTTAAGCAACATTATAAAGCATTAATTTCGTTTTGCAAAGTTCGATTTTTTCTATCGTTTAGTTGGTTAAGTGTGCGAAACACCGAATCAACCACTTTGCAAACTGCTTTGCTGCATCTCCTTCAACCGGCATGCCGTTCGAAAGAAGCAGCATTATAGGGACACTCCCCCGGCTTGTCCAGCACTCTCTGTCAGGTGCCGAATTCGGCCGCCGCCTTGGCCGACCACAGCGCCTCGTTATAGGACCCGTACGGAACGCCATAGCAATCGATCTGGCCGTTCTCGCCGACAAACTTGATCCACCAGCCGGCGGCATCGACGATGATGGCGATATCGCCCGGCCGGCAGTTGTCCGCGATCTGTTCGCTTTGTTCGAGTACAACAATATGCACTTTTCTGTGCTTTAACACCGTGGCCATCGCCGCTCCCGTTTTGCGGCACTGCGCCGCTCCGCCCGCCAGTGTATATGCAGCGCACGGCCTGGCGGGAAAAAACCTGGCCATTTCACTCGCAAACCCGGCATGTTCAAGGCCTGCGGGTGGCTTCATTCATGCCAGTGATCTCGCTCATCATCAGAAAAAATTTGCATTCGATTGCGCGTTGCAGCATCATTCACCTGTCTCCTCTATTCTCCTCCAAGGAAATAGATTTAGCCCGCTCCTGTAGCGGGCTTTTTTTTTAGTGTACGATGCGGTCAGCTTTGCCTTCCAAGACAAATACAGACAGGTTGCCCCAGCATGACACCATCCACCGCCGTCGCGCCGCCCTCCCCTGACTGGTCGCGCACCGCCCTGGGCGAGCCGGCCGGCTGGCCGCTGCCGCTGCGGCTGACGGTGGACATCCTGCTCAACTCCCCCGCCGCCATGCTGCTGATGTGGGGCCACGAACAAATCATGGTCTACAACGACGCCTACGCCGCGCTGATCGGCTTGTCGAGCCTGCGTGCGCCCGGCGGCGGCGTGCCGTCCATCCAGCCGGCCGCGTGGAGCTGGAACGGCGCCGCGATCCGCCAGGCCTGGGCCGGCGACAGCAGCAGCTACCGCGGCGTCAGCCTGCCGGCGTGGCGCAACAACGGCGTCGCCCAGCTGCCGCTGGACCTGTACTACACCCCGGTGCGCAACGACACGGGCGGCGTGGCCGGCGTGCTGTGCACGCTGACGGCGGCCCAGGCCGCGCCGCTGGCCGATGCCGCGCGTCCGCTGCGCATGCTGGTGGTCGAGGACAACGCCGACGCCCGCTACCTGGTCTGCGAAACCCTGCGCGCGCTCGGCCACGAGGTGCAGGCCGCCGCCAGCGGCGAAGAGGCCCTGCCCGAGCTGGCCCGCCTACCCTTCGACGTGCTGTTCACCGACGTCAGCCTGCCCGGCATGTCCGGCGTCGAGCTGGCCCGGCTGGCGCACAAGCAGGCGCCGGCGCTGCAGCTGCTGTTCGCCTCCGGCTACGGCGACGCGCTGACGCGCCACCTGGAATTCCCCGCCCAGTCGCTGCAGAAGCCCTACGACATCGAACAGCTGCAAGCCGCGCTGGACCAGATCGCCCAGCACATGGGCGGCGCCCGACCGGCCTGAGCCGCTGCCAACCGTGCGTAGCCACGGTGGGAGATGGGCATACAATAAAGACACCGTAAAACGTCAAGCGTTAGCCTGACGAGCCTGACGGTCGCCGTCCGGCGGCCACAGGTATCGTGGCAGCCCCAAGCCCTACATGATTCTTCCAAACGAGCCCACCGACGCCGTAACGCCCGAACCCCCGCCGGACGACGCCGCGCTCCTCCCATCCTCCAACGCCCAGCTAGACTTGCTGAGCGCGCGGGAAGCGTTGCGCCAAAGCCAGCTGGAGCTGCGGGCGCTGGCCAATTCGATGCCGCAACTGGCATGGATCGCCGAGCAGGACGGCAGCAAGATCTGGTACAACCAGCCGTGGTACGCCTACACCGGCACCACGCCCGAACAGATGGGCGGCAACGGCTGGCGCCAGGTCTACGCGCCCGACTGCATCGCCCCCATGCTGGAGCGCTGGGAACACTCGCGCGCCACCGGCCAGCCCTACGAGCTGGAGGTGCCGATCCGCAGCGCCAACGGCGAATTCCGCTGGTTCCTCACGCGCGCCAACCCGGTGCACGACGCCGCCGGCCGCGTGCTGCGCTGGTTCGGCACCAGCACCGACGTCGACCAGGTCAAGCGCGTGCAGGAAGCGCTGCGCGACGAAACCGCCGTGCTGGAACTGGTCAACCGCACCGGCAGCGCGCTGGCCTCGACCCGCGACCTGCATCCGCTGCTGCAGGAAGTGACGGACGCCGCCACCCGCATCAGCGGCGCCCGCATCGGCGCCTTCTGCTACCAGGGCGCCGACGGCCACGGCAAGGGACGCATGCTGCACCTGATGTCGTCCGACGCCCCGGCCGGCTACGCCGGCTTCGGCCGCCCGCCCGACGGCGCGCCGCCCGGCGCCGCGCTGGGCGCGCACGGCACGGTGCGCAGCAACAACTGGCCGGCCGACACGCGCAACGCCCGCGGCGCGGACGGCCACCGCATGCCGCCCGGCCAGCCGCCGCTGCGCAGCTACCTGGCGGTGCCGGTGGCGCTGCGCTCGGGCGCGGTGATCGGCTGCCTGTACTTCGGCCATCCGGAGCCGGCCATGTTCAGCGAGCGCACCGAGCGCATCATCGGCGGCATCGCCGCCCAGGCCGCCGTCGCGATCGACAACGCCCGCCTGTACGAAGCGTCGCAGCAGGCCGCCGAGGAACGCAAGATCCTGCTCGACAGCGAGCGCCAGGCGCGCGCCGAGGCCGAGCGCACCAGCCAGATGAAGGACGAATTCCTGGCCACGCTGTCGCACGAGCTGCGCACGCCGCTCACGGCCATCCTCGGCTGGGCCCAGGTGCTGCGGCGCGGCAGCCGCGACCAGGCCGACCTGCACCGCGGCCTGCAGACCATCGAACGCAACGCCCGCGCCCAGGCCCAGCTGATCGAGGACCTGCTCGACATGAGCAGCATCGCCTCCGGCAAGGTGCGGCTGGAGATGCTGGCGCTGGCGCCGGCCGCCATCGTGGCGGCCGCCATCGACACCGTGCGCCCGGCCGCCGAGGCCAAGCAGATCCGCATCGAGCAGGACTTCGAGCCGGCGCCCGGCATGGTGGCCGGCGACGCCAACCGCCTGCAGCAGATCATCTGGAACCTGCTGACCAACGCCCTCAAGTTCACACCGGCCGGCGGCCGCATCGAGGTCGCCATCCGGCGCGAGGGCGACCAGATCGCCATCGTCGTGCGCGACAGCGGCATCGGCATCGCGCCCGACTTCCTGGCCCACGTGTTCGAGCGCTTCCGCCAGGCCGACGCCACCACCACCCGCAAGCACGGCGGCCTGGGGCTGGGGCTGGCGATCGTCAAGCACCTGGTGGAGCAGCACGGCGGCACCGTCACCGCCGCCAGCGACGGCGTCGGCCGCGGCGCCTGCTTCACCGTGCGCCTGCCGCGCCGGCGCGGCGGCAACGAACCGTTGGGCGCCAGCCACGGCGGCCGGCGCGCGGCCGCCCACGACCTGTCCGGCCTGCAGGTGCTGGTGGTCGACGACGAGGACGACGCGCGCGAACTGATCAAGCGCATCCTGGCCGACTGCAACGCCGACGTGCTGACCGCCGCCACCGCCACCGAGGCGCTGTCGCTGCTGCAGCATGCGCGGCCGGACCTGATGGTCAGCGACCTCGGCATGCCGGAGGTGGACGGCTACGGCCTGCTGGACCGGGTGCGGGCGCTGGGGCCGTCGCGCGGCGGCGACCTGCCGGCCATCGCGCTGACCGCCTTCGCCCGCTCGGAGGACCGCATCAAGGCGCTGTCGAGCGGCTTCCTGGCGCATATTTCCAAGCCCGTCGAACCCAACGAGCTGATCGCCAAGGTGGCCGCCATGGGCGCCGGCCGCTCCTACCCGCAGACGCGGTAATGTCCTACAAGCAATCCGAAATTCGATTGATAAACTACGGAAAAACGAAAATGCAGGTACAATTAGTTTCCATGTGGAAATATCATGCGCAGGTGTGCGCCGCAGCACAGACGCTTGCGCTATGATCGTGGGACGATAACTTTCCGGCCAGAATGGCCGATTTGAGACAGACAGAGACCTATATGCCGAGCCGAGACGAAATCCTGCACGCCAAGATCCTGGTGGTGGATGACAGCGCCGACAACGTCGAATTGATGTTGGAGATCCTGCGCGAAGCCGGCTATACCGATGTCGCCTCCACCATGCTGCCCGAGCAGGTGTGCCCGCTGCACCGCCAGCACTGCTACGACCTGATCCTGCTGGACCTGCAGATGCCGGGCCTGAACGGCTTCCAGGTCATGAAGGGGCTCAAGGAAATCGAGCAAGGCGGCTACCTGCCGGTGCTGGCGCTGACCGCCCAGCCCAGCTTCAAGATCGCCGCGCTGGAAGCGGGCGCGCGCGACTTCATCAGCAAACCCTTCGACCTGCTGGAAGTGCACAAGCGCATCCACAACATGCTGGAGGTGCGGCTGCTGTACAAGGAACTGGCGCAATACAGCCGCCAGCAGCAGGAACTGGCGCTGCACGATCCGCTCACCGGCCTGCCCAACCGCCGCCTGCTGGAAGACCGCATCGCCACCGTGCTGCAGCACGCCACGCGCCAGCAGAACAAGGCCGCCGTCATGTATCTGGACCTGGACGGCTTCAAGGCCATCAACGACACCCACGGCCACGCGGCCGGCGACGAGATCCTCAAAATGGTGGCGCAGCGCCTGGTCGGCTGCGCCCGCAAGGAGGACACGGTGGCCCGCGTCGGCGGCGACGAGTTCGTCATCGTCATGGGCAATATCGCGCAGCCGGGCGACACCCACGAGCCGGCCGCCAAGCTGATCGAGGCGGTCTCCGAACCCTACGTCGTCAACGGCCTGACCCTGCGCCTGTCGACCAGCATCGGCATCGGCATCTATCCCGACGACGCCGACCAGGTGGCCTCGGTGATCGCCGTGGCCGACGCCGCGCTGTACGAGGCCAAGCGCCTGGGCAAGAACCGCTGCTGCACCGCGCAGATGATGCCCATGCCGCCGCAGCAGCACCACGCGCTGTCGCCAACGCCGGCCTGAGCGGCCGGCGCAAGGCTTAGTGCGCCATGGCCGGGGTGGTCTCGACGCGGGTCGCGCCGGCATCGACCGACACCGGATCGCTGGCCGGGAAGGTCATCTCCAGGCCATCGTCGAGCCGGACTTCGGCGGCCAGCTCCTGCGGCGTGGCCTGTTCATGCTCGGCCAGCGTGGTGATCGCGCTGGCCCATTTGACGAAGTCCAGGTTGGCCAGTTCGCGCACCGTGTGCACATTGAACGCCTGTGCCAGCGCCTTGGCGTCCTTGGCGCTCAGGCCGCGCAGCGCGCTGGTGGGGGCGTCGGCCAGCGCCCGGAAACTCAGGCCGACGTACTCTTTATCCACGACAGTATCGATGTTCATGATGGGTCCTTTCCTTGGGGGTGGACCACCACTATCGCAGCTAGCGGCCGCCGGTTCTGTACGGAGCCGAACACTGGCGCCGCATGGCTGTTGTCGCGTCCGATTGACAGGGCGTTTTTGACATTCATATATGCAATTGATATGATGATTTGGCGTATATTTCTTGCTTCTCTGGCAGCTTCAAGGCCGCGAAGATTTCGCCGTGTCAGCAGTATGCAGAGACCCCGTGCCTAAAACTGAAAAACCCAAAATCCTGGTGGTCAACGACGATGCCAACAGCCTGTTCGCGTTGACCAGTCTGCTCACGCAGTGGGCCGAACAGGAAGCCTACGAGGTGTTGGCGGCCCGCTCGGGCCAGGAGGCCTTGCGCCAGGTGCTGATGCACGACTTCGCCGTGATCCTGCTCGACGTCAACATGCCAGGCATGGACGGCTTCGAGACCGCCGAGGCCATCCACCAGCGCGCGCGCTCGGCCAACATCCCCATCATCTTCATCACGGCCTTCCTCGCGGACGAGCTCGACCGTTTGAAGGCTTACCAGCGCGGCGCGGTGGACTTCCTGTTCACGCCGGTGATCCCGCAGGTGCTGCGCGCCAAGGTCGCGGTGTTTGTCGCGCTGGCCACCAAGAACGAGGAACTGAAGCGGCAGGCGCGCCAGCTGAGCCAGCGCACCACCGAGCTGACCGCCACCAACCTGCGCCTGACGCGCGAGATCGAGGAGCGCGAGTCGGCCGAGCGGCAGAACCACGCCAAGGACGAGTTCCTCGCCATGCTGGGCCACGAGCTGCGCAATCCGCTGTCGGCCATCAGCAGCGCGGCCTCGCTGATCGGCCTGCCGGGCGTGTCGGCCGACGGCGTGAGCCGCGCCAAGAAGATCATCCAGCGCCAGAGCCAGCACCTGGGCAGCATCGTCGACGACCTGCTGGACCTGTCGCGCGCGATGTCGGGCAAGATCCTGCTCAACCGCGCGCCGCTGGACCTGGCCGCGCTGGTGGCGCAAACGCTGGAAACCTACCGCGCCACCGGCCGCAGCGCCGACTACCAGCTGGTGCACGACCTCGACCACGGCTGGGTCGACGGCGACGCCACCCGGCTGGAGCAGATCGCCAGCAACCTGCTCGACAACGCCCTCAAGTACACGCCGGCCGGCGGCCGCATCGAGGTGCGCACCTGGACCGAGAACGACGACGTCGTGCTCAGCGTGCGCGACACCGGCGTCGGCATCGCGGCCGACCTGCTGCCGCACGTGTTTGACGTGTTCGTGCAGGGCTCGAGCACGCTGGACCGCTCGCAGGGCGGCCTGGGCATCGGCCTGTCGCTGGTGCGCCGGCTGGCCGACCTGCACGGCGGCCACATCGCCGCCGAAAGCAAGGGGCCGGGCGGCGGCAGCACCTTCACGCTGCGCCTGCCGCGCATCGAGCACCAGACGGCGCCGGCGCCGCCGCCCGCCGAGGCCGGCGGCGCGCACGGCCTGCCCAATATGCCCAGCATCCTGCTGATCGAGGACAACGACGACGGCCGCGAAATGATGACCATGATGCTCAGCTGTTACGGCTACGAGGTGCACTCGGCGGCCGACGGCCACGAGGGCGTGGCGGCCGCCGCCCGCCTGCAGCCGGACGTGGCGCTGATCGACATCGGCCTGCCCGGCATCGACGGCTACGAGGTGGCGCGCCGCCTGCGCGCCGATCCCGCCACCGGCGCCATCCGCCTGATCGCGCTGACCGGCTACGGCCTGGCCGAAGACCTGCGGCGCGTGATGGACGCCGGCTTCGACCGCCACCTGGTCAAGCCGGTCGACATCGACCAGCTGCTGGAGGCGATCGGCGGCTGCGTGTGCGTGCCGGTCAAACAGTGAGCATTTGCCAGAGTGCGCCACGACTTGCAAAGCTCGGGTATGATCGCCACACAAAGTACGTCCTAACAGAGAGAACCATGTCCGTCCCGGCACCACAAGAACAAGACGCCCTGCGCAGCGCCGAGCTGAGCGACCTGCTCGGCCACGTCCACACCTGCTGGGACAACGAGCGCCGCTCGCTGTCGCGCCAGCTGCACGACAGCCTCGGCTCGTCGCTCACCGCGCTGACCATGCACCTGGGTTTGCTGATGCAGAAAATGCCGCAGGAGGCCGCGCTGCAAGACCGCGCCGTCCACATGAAGCAGCTGCTGATGCAGATCGTTGAAACCAACCGCCAGATGCAGATCAAGCTGTGGAACGACAAGCTCGAATTCCTCGGCGTGCGCGTGGCGCTGGGCGAGGCGGTCGAGCAGTTCGGCCAGCAGCACCAGGTCGCCGCGCGCTGCAGCCTGCCGGAAGAAGAACTGAACTGTCCGCGCAGCCACGGCATCGTGCTGCTGCATACGCTGGAAGAAGCGCTGCGCAACATCGCCGCGCACGCGCATGCGACCGAGGTGGACGTCATCGTCGACGACAACGAGGACGAGGTGATGCTGACGGTGAAGGACAACGGCATCGGCCTGAGCGCCCCGCTGGCGGGCGTGCTGGGCCAGGTCAGCGGCAAGTTCGGCCTGCGCACCGCGCGCGAACGGGCCGCCTACCTGGGCGGCACACTGACGCTGTCGGCCGGCGCCGAGCGCGGCGTCACGCTGACGATGATACTGCCCAAGCCTGCGCCGGCATCAAGCTGAGCTAGTGCAGCTTGACCAGCGGCGTGCTGCGCTTGATCAGGAAGCGCGCCAGCGCCAGCAAGGCGGTGCGCACCGTGCCCAGCACGGCGCGGTGATGCATCAGGTGCAGGCTCACGTACATCAGCCGCGCCACCAGGCCGTCGACAAACCAGCTCAAGCCCTTCAGCGATCCCATCAAGCTGCCCACCGTCGTGCTCTGGCCGAACGACACCAGTGAGCCGTAGTCGCGGTAGACGTACGGCCGCTGCTGCGGCGGCCTGCCCTGGTGCTGGCGCATAACGGTCTGGTACAGGTAATCGGCCTGCTGGTGCGCGGCCTGCGCGCGCGGCGGCACCAGCTTGCCGTCGGCCCCGGCGCAGGCGGCGCAATCGCCCAGCGCGTAAATGCCCGGATGGCCTTGCACCGCCAGGCGGGCGTCGACTTCGAGCTGGCCCGACTTCGTGGCCGGCAAGCCCAGCTGACCGAGCCACGCCGGCGCCTTGATGCCGGCCGCCCACACCACCAGCTGCGCCGGGTAGACGGTGTCGCCGGCCGTCACCGCGTCGGCGGCGATGGCGCTCACGCGGGTGTCGGTCACGACCGTCACGGCGCGTTCGCGCAACAGCGCCAGCGCGGCGGCCGCCACCTTGTCCGGCAACGGCGCCAGGATGCGCGGCGCGCCTTCGAGCAGGGTGATGCGCACGTCGCGTTCGGCGTTCAGTCGATGGAAGTCGTAGGCCGCATACACGCCGCTGGCCTCGCGCAGTTCGGCCGCCAGTTCGACGCCGGTGGCGCCGCCGCCGATGATGACGATGTCGACGCCGGCCTCGGGCCGCGTTGCCTTCTGCAGCGCGGCCTGGGTGAGCAGCTTGAGCAGGGTCAGGCGGAAGCGCTCGGCGTCCTCGGTGGCGTTCAGGGAAATGGTGTGTTCGGCCGCGCCCGGCACGCCGAAATAATTGGAGACGCTGCCGACCGCCAGCACCAGCGCGTCGTAGCCGATGCGGCGCTCGGGCAGCACTTGTTCGCGCTGGCCGTTGTCGCCGCTGTAGATGGGGCCGACCGTCAGCTGGCGCTCGGCCTCGGCCAGCGCCAGCATCGGCCCGTAGACGAAGGTGAAGCCGTTGTCGTGCGCCAGCATCGGATAGGACAGGCCTTCCTGATGCACGTCCAGCGTGCCGGCCGCCACCTCATGCAGCGACGGCTTCCAGATGTGGAACTGCCGGCTGTCGACCAGGGTCACCGCCTGCGGACCCAGTTTGCGGCCCAGCTTGCAGGCGAGTTCCAGCCCGCCCGCACCGCCGCCTACAATCACGATTTTGCTGTGCAAACCTGACTCCCGTGGGCGGCGGCCGGCGCCGCGGGATTAGTCCTTGTTGTGGCCGTTGCCGTTGCCGTGGCCATTGCCATTGCCATTGCCATGTCCGCGGCCGTTGCCGTTGCCATGGTCGTCGTCGCGGCGGTCGTCGCGGCGGTCGTCACGCCGGTCTTCGCGGCGGCCTTCGCCATGACGCTCGCGATAGCGCGGCACGTATTGATTCTGGTACCAGCCGTCATCGACGAAGTACACGCGCTGGCCGCAGGCGCGATACTCGGCGCAATGCTTGTCCCAGTGCTTGGCGTGGCCCGGCGGCACATGCAAGTAGACCGGCGCGGTCTCCACATAGCGCACCGGGCGCTGGATGATCACCGGCTCGCGGTAGATCACCTGCGGCTGCGGGAAATCGCCGATGTCGATGCGGCCATAAAAGCCCGGCTGGCCGATGTTGATGGAAACGCCGACGTCGCTGGCATACGCTGCGGAGGACAATGCCAGCAGGCTGGCGGCAAGTATCTTGGCTTTCATGATGGCCTTCTTTTCTTGTAATCGTGGCTGAGCGAACTTGCTCACTTCTCATCTTAGCAAACCGTGGAGTAACTTTCCGTACGCTAGCGTACATAAAACGCCACAATCGCTCACCACAGTTGCGCCAAAGGCAACACTACGCCGCTGAAGAAAGCCCAGTCCGGCGACGCGCGGTTCAAGCCGTGGGCCGCGCCGACATCCACCGTCAAGCGCTTGCTGGGACTGTAGCTGAACGCCACCAGCACCTGCGCCGTGCTGGCCGCGCCGCTGCGGCGGGTGCCGGACCACTCGCCGGTCACGCCCCACTGTTCGTTCAGCGGCGTCGAGAACGAGGCCGACAGCCCGGTCTGCACCCTGCCCGTGCCGGCGTCGTAGGCGCCAAGGCGGGTGGCGTTGAGGTTGGCGTCCATGTGGACCTTGCCCATGTCCTGGCTGTAGATGCCGTTGAGGCTGTAGTCGGCGCGGCCGCTGCCGATGCTGTCCTTGGCGGTGGGCGCCTTCGCGCCCAGTTCCAGCCCCAGCGCGCTGGCCTCGTCGAGGATGAAGGCGCGCTTGAGCACGAACTGCGTGTCGCCGATGCCGCGCGCGCGGCCGCCGTTGCCGTCCGGCGCCGACACAAAGCCCTCGCCCACCAGCACCACGCCCCACTGCTCGTTGAAGCCCAGCTTGAGCGCGTACGGCAGGCTGTTGCGGCGGCCATCATCGGATTTGCTGCTCAGTCCACCCAGTTCAAGTTCCAGCTGGCCGGCGGCCGGCAATTGCGCCGGGCTGGACACGGACGGCCGGTACGGCGTGATCGGCGGCCCGTCTTCCGCGTGGCAAAACAGCGGCAACAGGCACAGCGCGGCGGCGAGAGGAGTTTTCATCATGTTTCCCAATTTAACAATGCCATCAGCGTAGCACGCCGCTTGCTGAAGGGAAAACCCCCATGCTAGAATAATCGTTCGAGACCTAACCATTAGTCGCTAAATCATATGCCCTCTATCGAAGAACGCTTCTCCGCCGCGCTGCACGGCACCGCCCGCGCCTGGCGCCTGGCGGTCGACCGCCGCCTCAAGCACCTGGGCCTGAGCCAGGCCAGCTGGATGGCGATCGCCTTCATCGCCAAGGAAAGCGAGGCGCTGTCGCAAACCCGGCTGGCCGCCCGCGTCGGCGTCGAGGACCCGACCATGGTCGCCACCATCGACCGCCTGGTCAAAGCCGGCTACGTGGTGCGCACGCCGTCCGCGACCGACCGCCGCGTCAAGCTGGTCAGCCTGACCGAGCAAGGGCAGCAGATCTACCAGAGCGTCTGGCAGGAAGCCTCCGCCTTCCGCCTGGAACTGCTGGGCGGCGCCGATCCGGCGGTGCTGCGCGTCGTCACCGAATTCCTGGAGACGCTGCTCACCGAGATCGAGCCG
Source organism: Duganella sp. GW821-FHT01E12 (assembly GCF_059422325.1). Classification (NCBI taxonomy): domain Bacteria; kingdom Pseudomonadati; phylum Pseudomonadota; class Betaproteobacteria; order Burkholderiales; family Oxalobacteraceae; genus Duganella; species Duganella sp. GW821-FHT01E12. The sequence continues at coordinate 70,285 of NZ_JBWKWR010000016.1, forward strand.
CGCCCATGAGCACAGCCGCACCGCCGGGCGAGATCAACCGCCCCATGATCACGCTGTCAATCATGCTGGCGACCGTCATCCAGGCGCTCGACGGCACCATCGCCAACGTCGCGCTGCCGCACATGCAGGGCAGCCTGTCGGCCTCGCAGGACCAGATCACCTGGGTGCTGACCTCCTTCATCGTGGCGGCAGCCATCGCCACGCCGCTGACCGGCTGGCTGTGCGACCGCTACGGCCAGAAGAACATCTTCCTGACGGCGGTGGCCGGCTTCACGCTGGCCTCGGTGCTGTGCGGGCTGTCCGGCTCGCTGGCCGAGATCGTCGCCGCGCGCCTGCTGCAGGGCGTGTTCGGCGCGGCGCTGGTGCCGCTGTCGCAGGCCACGCTGCTCGACATCAATCCGCGCGAGAAGCATGGCTCGGCCATGGCCGTGTGGGGCATGGGCGTGATGATCGGCCCCATCCTCGGCCCCACGCTGGGCGGCTGGCTGACCGACAGCTACAACTGGCGCTGGGTATTCTTCATCAACGTGCCGGTCGGCGCGCTGGCGTTCTACGGCATCTGGCGCTACATCCGCCCGGTGCCCGGCGCGCGCAAGATGAGCTTTGACGCCTTCGGCTTCGCCACCCTCAGCCTGTCGATCGGCGCGCTGCAAATGCTGCTCGACCGCGGCGAACAGAACGACTGGTTCGCGGCCAGGGAGACCTGGGTGGAGGCCATCGTGCTGGCCCTGAGCTTCGCCTACTTCGTGGCGCACACCGCGCTGCGGCCGGCCGGCAAATCGTTCTTCGACTACCGGCTGCTGAAGAATTCGAACTACGTCAGCGGCCTGCTGTTCATCTTCATCGTCGGCCTGGTGCTGTTCGCCACGCGGGCGCTGACGCCGTCGATGCTGCAAAGCCTGATGGGCTATCCGGCCGCCGTCGCCGGCCTGGTGACGGCGCCCAGCGGCATCGGCACCATGATCGCGATGATGGTGGTGGGCCGGCTGGTCGGCAAGTTCGACCTGCGCCTGCTGCTGGGCATAGGCTTCGCCATCACCGCCTTCTCGCTGTGGCAGATGACGCGCTACACGCTGGTGCTCTCGCGCAGCGACATCGTCTGGCCGGGCGTGATCCAGGGACTGGGACTGGGACTGGTGTTCGTGCCGCTCAGCGCCGCGACCTTCGCCACGCTGTCGCCGGAGATGCGCGCCGAAGGCACGGCCATCTACAGCCTGATACGCAATATCGGCAGCTCGATCGGCATCGCGATGGTGCAAACGCTGCTGGTGCGGAACACGCAGACCATGCACGCCACGCTGGCCGAGAAAATCACCACCGTCAATCCGGCGCTGCTCGACAACGTGGCCACGCCGGAAGCGGCGGCCGCCCTGAACGGCGAGATCACCCGCCAGGCGTCGATGATCGCCTACGTCGACGATTTCTGGCTGATGATGATCCTGACGCTGTGCGTGATCCCGCTGCTGCTGTTGGTGCGCCCGCCCGCCAAACAGGCCGCGCCGGCGGTCGACCACGCCGCCATGGAGTGACTTTGAAACGAATGGAACCTCAAATGAACAAGACCACCCTGCTGCTTGCCATGGCCCTGGCATTGGCCGGCTGCGCCCACATCGCGCCGGACCAGCATCCGCCGGCGCGGCGCGACATCGCCGAGCTGCCCGCCGACATCAAGCTGGCGCGCGAAGGCTGGCCCGACGCGCAATGGTGGACCGCCTACCGCGATCCGCAACTGGACGCGCTGATCGCGCAGGCCCTGGCCTCCGCCCCGACACTGGAGGTGGCGGCGGCGCACATCGGCAGCGCGCGCTCGGCGCTGTCGCGCACCGCCGCCGACCTGGGACTCGATGTCGATGGCTACGCCGGCGCCAACCGCCAGCGCTATTCCGGCACCGGCCTGTTCCCCGCGCCCATCGGCGGCGCGTGGTTCACCGCCGAGACCTTGCGCCTGGAAGCGCGCTACAACTTCGACTGGTGGGGCAAGAACCGCGCGCAGGTGGCCGCCGCCGTCGGCGAGTTGAACGCCGGCCGCGCCGAATACGCGGAAGCCGAACGCGCGCTGGCCGCAACCATCGCGCAAAGCTACTTCCGTTTGCAAGGCGCGTGGGCGCGGCTGGCCAACAACGAACAGCTGGCGGCCACGCAGGCCGCGCTGGTGCAGGACAAGGCCAGGCGCATCGCCGGCGGCCTGGCCGTCGGCGACGAGCAGCGCGCCGCCGAAGCGGAACTGAATCAGATCCGCAAGCAGCACGCCCAGCTCACCGCCGACATCGGCCGCGAACGCGAAGCCCTGCGCGCCCTGACCGGCGCCGGCGGCGAGGCGCTCGCCGGCCTGGCACCGCGGCCGCTGGGCAGCGCGGCGCACGCCCTGCCCGCCCGCCTCGGCATGGAGCTGCTGGCGCGGCGCCCGGACCTGCAGGCGGCGCGCTGGAAGCTGGAAGCCTCGCTCAGCAGGATAGACGCGGCCAAGGCGGCGTTCTATCCCGACGTGAACCTGACCGGCTCCATCGGCCTGGACACCATCAAGCTGGAGAACCTGCTGCAGGCGGCCAGCCGCACGTTCTACCTCGGCCCGACATTGACGCTGCCGCTGTTCGACAGCCGCCGCCTCGACGCGCAGCTCGACGGCGCCCGCACCGGCCGCAACGAGCGCATCGCCGAATACAACCAGGCGGTGGTCGACGCCGTGCGCGAGGTCGCGCAGGACGGCGTGCAGCTGCAAGGCATAGAGCTGCAGATCGCGCAGCAGGCGGCGGCCACCGGCGCGGCGGGCGCGCAGCTGGCGTCGGCGCAGGCGCGGCTGGCGCACGGCCTGGCCGACCGCGCCGCCGCGCTGAACGCACAACTGGCGCTGCTCAAGCAGCAGGACGCCGACCTCTATCTGCAACAGGTGCAGCTGCTGGCCGAAGTGGCCCTGACCAACGCGCTGGGCGGCGGCTACCGCGAAGAAGCGCCCACCGCCACCGCCTCCAAATAAAACGGGAACCGAATATGAGCACTGACATCACCAAAACCAACGACAGCAAACGCAAGACCGTCCTCGCCGCCATCACGCTGCTGTTCCTCGCCGCCGGCGCGGCCTACGCGGTCTACTACAAGACCGTGCTGTCGAAGGAACAGGAAACCGACAACGCCTACGTGGGCGGCAACCTGGTCAACGTGTCGTCGCAGGTGGCCGGCAACGTCACCGAGATCCGCGCCGACGAAACGCAAATGGTGCGCGCCGGCGCCACGCTGATCAAGCTCGATTCGGCCGACGCCGATGTCGCCCTGAGCCAGGCCGACGCCCGCCTCGGCGCGGCCGTGCGCCAGCAACGCCAGCGCTATGCGGACGTGGCGCAGTACGAGGCCACGGTCGCGCTGCGCAAGCTGCAATTGAAAACCGCCGAGGACGACCTGGCGCGCCGCAAGCCGCTGGCGGCGGACCACACGGTGTCGGGCGAGGACGTGGACCACGCGCGCCAGGCCGTGGACAACGCGCGCGCCGCGATCGCGGTGGCGCTCAGGCAGGCCGAGGCCGCGCAGGCCGGCGTGGCGGGCGTGGCGCTGGCCCAGCATCCGCTGGTGCAGGCGGCCAAGGCGGACTATGTGCAGGCGTGGCTGGCGGCGCGCCGCAACACCATCGTCGCGCCGGTGTCGGGCTATGTGGCCAAGCGCGGCGTGCAGATCGGCGCGCGCGCCACGCCGGGCACTTCGCTGCTGTCCATCGTGCCGCTGGACCAGCTGTGGGTGGACGCCAACTTCAAGGAATCGGAACTGCGCGGCATCCGCGTCGGTCAGGACGCGAAGATCGAGGCCGATATGTATGGCGGCAAGGTGCTCTTCCACGGCAAGGTGGCCGGGCTGTCGGCCGGCACGGGCAGCGCGTTCTCGCTGCTGCCGGCGCAAAACGCCAGCGGCAACTGGATCAAGGTGGTGCAGCGGCTGCCGGTGCGCATCGCGCTCGACGCCAAGGAACTGGCCGAGCATCCGCTGCGCATCGGTTTGTCGACCACGGTGACGGTCGACATCAGCAAGACCGACGGCCCGGTGCTGGGCGCGGCCATGCCGCAGGCGGCGGTCTACAGCACGCAGGCGCTGGCGCAGCCGATGCAGCAGGCCGCCACCGCCGCCGACGCCATCATCGCCCGCAACCTGTGATTATTTGCGCAGCTCGGCGTCGAGCTGGCGGATCGCCGCCTGGGCGTGGGTGATCACGCGGTCGGCCACGCGCTGGCGCATGCCGGGCACGCGGCCGGCCGCTTCGGCCTCCAGCAGCAAGGGCGTGAGCAGCTGCAGCGCCGATTCGTGGAAGCCTTGCGCCACCAGGTCCAGTTGCGCGTTGAAGCTTTGCTCGGCGGCCTGCAGCTGCTTGCGCAGTTCGGCCTCGAAGGCGGCGCGCTTGTCGCGGATCTCGGTTCGTTTGCGCTTGCCGCCGTCGCTGAACCACTTGAACGCGCCGGCCAGCAGCACCGCGCCGCCGACGAACGGCGCCACCGGCGCCACCACCGGCAGCACCACCGCCGCGCCGATCAGATAGGCCGCCGTGCCGGTGCCGGCCGCCACCACCGCGCCGCTCATCAGGGTGACGTTGGCCGCCGTGTCCACGCTGTTGACGATGCGCGTGCCAACCCGCAGGCGCGGCATCAGCCTGGCCAGCGTGGAGTGGTGCTGACGCTGGAACACCGACGATTGATTCAGCCGCATCGCCTGCTGGAACAGCCGCAGGTCCTCCTGCAGCAGATGCAGCGATTGCTCCTTGCGGCGCACGATGCGGTCCAGCCGCCGCTCCATCTCTTGGCCGAACTGCTGGCGGCCCATGCTGGCCCAGACGTCTTCATCCTTCCACTGGTCGGTGTTGAGCCGGTCGGTGATCGCCAGTTCGATGGCATTGCCGGCGTCGTGCACGGCGTCGTCGATTTCCTCCACCAGCAGGCGGCGTTCGTGGGCGATGCGCTGGTCCACCAACGTCAGGCGTTGCAGCACCTGGTTTTTCAGGTCGTTGGCGGCGCTGATCAGCGTGGCGGCCATGGCCTCGCCCACCGACAGCATGCGCGCCTGCTCCAGGTAGGCGCTGATGTCCTGCGCGATGGCGGCGGTGGTGGCGCCCACCAGTTCGCGCAATTGACCGTGGTCGATGTCGCCGGACTGGAAATTGCGCGCGTGTTCGACCAGCACCGGCTGGCCCGCGTGGCGGCCGAAGTCGGCCACGGCGTCGGCCAGCGAGCGGCCGCGCACCAGCCGGCGCGCCTGTTCGCCCAGGTTGGCGAGGATGCCGCGTTCCTCGGCCTGCGGCAGGCGGTTCAGGTCTTCGGGCGAGAGCCGGGCCGACAGCGCCTTGGCCAGCCGCTGCGCCAGCACGCGGGCGTCGGCGCCGTGCAGCGCCAGCAGCGGGATGGTCATACTAAGGGCGTTTTCGCGCGCGGCCTGGTCGATGCCGGCGCTACTGCGGCTCAGGGCGTTGAAGGCCCAGTCGACGTCCACGCCCGATTCGATGGCGTTCAACACCAGCGCGGTGAAGACGGCGGAGGATTTGCCGTCGCCGGCGATGTCGGTGACGGCGGCGAATTGGGCCAGCGTCAGGCTGCCTTCGTTGCCGGCGATGGCGCCGACCGCGCGCGCGTAGGCCGAGCTGAAACTCTGGTCGGTGGACATGTGCTCGTCCAGAGAGCGCACGCTGATGACATGGGTATCGCCTGGAGTACCGTGCTGATTGTTCACACTTGCTCCACTTCGTAAATAATGCTGTTATTGCATTTTAACTGAAGCGGCGCGATCGCTGCGTTAGCTGGCGAACGGCTAGGAGCGGAAGTAGGTCAATGCGGCGAACAAAATGACATCCTGAAAAATACTGAGCGCTAAGATCCAAACCTTCACGTCGGTCGCCAGTTGCGAGAACGCGTCGCGAATCCGCGCGTTTTGCTCTTTGATCGATTGTGTACGCAACGCTTCGCTAAGCGCGGCCGCGTGCGCTTCTGCCAGCGCCGCGCAAGCGCCACACTTTGAGGCGGCTCAAGCCTGCGCCACCTCGGTGGAAAGAATCAACGTTTCCTTGATCTCCTCCATCACGACGTAACTTTTCGACTGCGCCGCCCCAGGCAAGCTGAGCAGCATATCGCCCAGCAGCTTGCGGTACTCGGCCATCTCGTGGATGCGCGCCTTGATCAGGTAGTCGAAATCGCCCGACACCAGATGGCATTCCTGCACCTCCGGGATGCGCAACACCTCGCGCCGGAACTGCTCGAACACCGGCCCCGATTTCTGGTTCAGCGTGATCTCCACGAACACCAGCAGCTTGGCCCCCAGCGCCGGCGGATCGATGCGCGCGTGGTAGCCGGTGATCACCCCGTCCCGCTCCATGCGCTTGACCCGCTCGATGGCCGGCGTGATCGACAGCCCGACCTGCTCGCTCAAATCCTTCATCGAGATCCGCCCATCCTCCTGCAGGATGCGCAATATCTTTCTGTCCAGCTTGTCCAGGGTGCGGACAGATTCCTTTTGAATTCGCATGAAAATCCACTGAATTTATCAAGTTATACAGTAACAAATACTGGTGATACAAGCATACCATAGCGGAATATCTGGCATGGCTAAATAATCGGGAGACTGTATGCGCGTTGTGATCTTGGGTAGCGGTGTTATCGGCGTCACCAGCGCCTACTATCTGGCCCAGGCCGGCCACGACGTGACCGTGCTCGACCGCCAGCCCGGCCCCGCGCTGGAAACCAGCTTCGCCAACGCCGGCCAGATCTCCCCCGGCTACGCCTCCCCCTGGGCCGCGCCCGGCATCCCGCTCAAGGCGATGAAATGGATGCTGCAGCGCCACGCCCCGCTGTCGATCACCCCGGACGGCACGCTGTTCCAGCTGCAATGGATGTGGCAGATGCTGCAGAACTGCAATGCCGAACGCTACGCCGTCAACAAGGAGCGCATGGTGCGCCTGGCCGAGTACAGCCGCGACTGCTTCAAGGCCCTGCGCGCCGCCACCGGCATCGAATACGAAGGCCGCCAGCAAGGCACGACCCAGCTGTTCCGCACCCAGAAGCAGCTCGACGACGCCGCCAAGGACATCCAGGTGCTGCAGGAAACCGGCGTGCCCTACGAGCTGCTCAACCGCGAACAACTGGTCGCCGCCGAGCCCGGCCTGGCCCAGAACAAGCTGGTCGGCGGCCTGCGCCTGCCCAACGACGAGACCGGCGACTGCCAGCTGTTCACCACCCGCCTGACCGCGATGGCCGAGCAGCTGGGCGTGAAGTTCCGCTACGGCGTCGACATCACCGGCCTGGTCACGGCCGGCGAGGAGATCAAAGGCGTGCAGCTCGCCGGCGAACTGGTGACGGCCGACTCCTACGTGGTGGCGCTGGGCGCCTACTCGACCACGCTGCTGAAAGACCTGGTCAAGATTCCGGTCTACCCGCTGAAGGGCTACTCGATCACCGTGCCGATCGTGAACGCCTCGGCTGCGCCGGTCTCGACCATTCTGGACGAGACCTACAAGATCGCCGTGACCCGCTTCGACGACCGCATCCGCGTCGGTGGCATGGCCGAGATCGCCGGCTTCAACCTGAACCTGAACCCGCGCCGCCGCGAAACGCTGGAAATGGTGGTCAACGACCTGTTCCCCGGCGCCGGCGACACCGCGTCCGCCACCTTCTGGACCGGCCTGCGTCCGATGACGCCGGACGGCACGCCGGTGGTGGGCCGCACCGGCCTGCGCAACCTGTTCATCAACACCGGCCACGGCACGCTGGGCTGGACCATGTCCTGCGGCTCGGCTCAGCTGCTGTCGGACCTGATCTCGTCGCGCCGCCCGGCCATCTTGTCCGACGACCTGTCGGTCAGCCGCTACCACCGCGACGGCGCCGCGCGCCGTCCGCAGTTCGCCAACGCCTGAAGAAGCTCAGACTAGCTTTCCCCGTGCGCGGCGCCCGCGAAGGCGCCGCGCACTGTCGCATTGCCGCCTCCTCCCGTCCCAGGAAACCACATCGCGCCATGATGGCGTTGAGATTGGGGCCGCGCATGCGTATAATTTTGATCATGAATAAACTTGAAGCATTCGGCCATATCGCGGCGCTGGCCATCCGTGGTGAACTGGTTTTCCCGACCAGCGTAAATGCGGCGCTCCGCGTCCAGCTTGCGCTCGACGATCCGGAATGCCCGGTCGACAAGGCGATCAGCCTGGTGCTGGCGGAGCCTATCCTGGCCGCGCGCACCGTCGCCATCGCCAATTCGGCGATGTTCAACCGCTCCGGCGCGCCAATGATCACCAACGTGCGCGGCGCCATCATGCGCATCGGCTACCAGAACCTGTTCGCGCTGGCCGCCGCCATGGTGGTGCGCCAGTTCGGCGCAAAAATCGCCGACCCCGAACTGCGCTACAAGGCCGAAAAGCTGTGGGACCATACCATCGCCGTGGCCGCGCTGTCGCGCATCATCGCGCGCCAGGTCACCGGCGTCAATCCGGACACCGCGCTGTTCGCCGCCATCGTCCACGAGGTGGGCGGCTTCTACCTGCTCTCGCGCGCCGACGAATTCCCCGGCCTGCTGGAGGAAGATCCCGAGAACTGGCACTCGGCCAGCGAGGAGATCATCACCCGCGAAGTGATGCGCAAGCTGTGCATCCCCGAGCCAGTGGCCGAAGCCATCGAAGGCCTGCGCGACAGCTTCATGTCGATCCCGCCGGACACGCTGCTCGACACGCTGCTGCTGGCCAATCACCTGTCGCCGGTGAAGTCGCCGCTGCAGGAGCCGCAGCGCGACCTGCCGCCGCACTCCGATTCGGCCATCGACCTGTTCATCGACCAGGAGAAGCTGGAATCCATGCTGGCCGAAGCCAGGGTCGACGCCATCGAGATGAACGCCGCGCTGCTGGTCTGACCTTCAGCGATTGGCATAGCCGGAGCGGAACGGCTTCTGGCTGCCGTCGGGCGCATACACATGGCGGTCGGCGGCGCCGATATCCGCGCCATACACATGCACGCCGACCGACACCCGGTCGTCAAAGGCGTTGCGCACTTCGTGGATGTCGCCCAGCGCGGGCGACACCGCGCACACCTCTCCCACCTTCAGCAACAACGGTGCGCCATCCGGCGCGAGGGCGCCGCCTTCTACGCGCCATGCCTGCGCCACCTCCGCGCCGCGCAGCATGCCGGCTAGGCCCCATACCGTGTGATCATGCACCGGCGTGCGCTGGCCCGGCCCCCATACGAAGCTGACGACCGAGTAGCGTTGCGCGGGATCGAGATACAGCAGGTACTGCCGGTAGAACTGCGGATGCGGATGCGCCATCGCGTCGGGCAGCCAGTCGTCGTGCGCCAGCAAGGCGCGCAGCAGCGCCGCGCCCCGCGCCAGGATGTCGGCTTCGGACGGACTGCGCGCCAGCAGCGCGTCCATGCCGTCGACAAAGCGCCGCAGGCGCGGCGGCAGATCCGGTTGCTGTTGCGGGTGCTCCATGCGGCCTCCCGTCGAGGATTTATCACCCCATCTTAGCGTATTTTGCTATCCTGACGTCCGCGATCATCACGGAGGAATCGAATGCAGCATGCGCCATTGTCCTACGGCTCCGACTCATCGGGTCTGGTCTGCGGCTACCTGTTCGGCCGCGCGCCGGACGGCAAGGGCCTGCCGCTGGACGCCGACGCCGCCTGCATCTGGCTGGCCGCGCGCGAGCAGCATCCGCAGGAATTCATCTGGCTGCACTACAACCTGGCCAACACCGCCAGCGAGAAATGGCTACACGAGCACACCGCGCTGCCGGAGGAGTTCTACGAAAGCCTGCACGAAGGCCCGCGCTCGACCCGCATCGAGATGGCCGACAACACGCTGATCGCCGTGGTCAACGACGTGCTGCACGATTTTTCGTTCGAGCCGTCCGACATCTCCACGCTGTGGTTGAGCGTCGACCGGCAGATCGTCATCAGCGCGCGGCGCAAGCCGTTGAAGGCGGTGGACGGACTGCGCAACGCGGTGCGCAACGGCGAGCCGATACGCTCCTCGGTCGAACTGCTGATCCACCTGCTGCGCGACCAGGCCGACGCGCTGATCAAGATCGTCCGCAACGCCATCAGCACGGTCGACGAGATCGAGGACAATCTGCTAGCCGGTAAACTGAAGACCAAGCGCGCCAGCCTGGGCGCGCTGCGGCGCGTGCTGGTGCGCCTGCAACGCCTGCTGGCGCCGGAACCGGCGGCGCTGTTCCGATTGCTGCAACGGCCGCCGGCATGGGTGGCCGACATCGACGCCCAGGAGCTGCGCCAGTCGACCGAGGAATTCTCGATGGTGCTGGCCGACATGGCCTCGCTGCAGGAGCGCATCAAGCTGATACAGGAAGAAATCGCGGCGCTGGTCAACGAGGGCAATAACCACAGCCTGTTCGTGCTGACCATCGTCACCGTGCTGGCCCTGCCGATCAACATCATCGCCGGCCTGCTGGGCATGAATGTCGGCGGCATCCCGCTGGCGCAGGACCCGGAAGGCTTCTGGCTGGTGGTGGCGATCGTCGCCAGCTTCACCGTGATCGCAGGCTGGCTGGCCTTCCGCCGCCAGCGCGATGTGTCATAAGGTCATGGAAAGGTCAAGTCCATGCCGAGCATTCTGACCACGAGGAAGGTGACGAACCCCAGGCCCAGGAGCGATAGCGTGAAGAGCGCCACCACCTTGCCGCTCGCACGCAGCACCGCGCGCCCCTCGCCCTTCTTGCCTTGATCGTAATGCCATTTGATGGCGAAGAACATGCCCGTGCCAAGCACGAGAGCCTTGAACGTACCGAAGACTATTGGGATCCAGTCCATCATTTTGTGTGTTTCCAGGTTATTACTTGCGACTATCCATCGTGAGGAGCTCAACCTCCGCACGGTCTGAGGCATAGTACCTAAAAACTATTTCCATGTATCGGGACAAAATGTCCCAGGTGCGTCTTAAGTGGAGCTTGCGGAAATGAGGAGCAAATGCGTCTTACAGCCAAATTAGCCCAGATCGGCATATCCCTGGCCCTGGCAACAGCGCTGGCTCTCCTGTCGGTGCATGTTGAGCAGGTCGGTCCCGAAGTGGCGGAGTACGGCAACTTGTGTGGACCAAACGCCGCCAGTCCGTGCTACAAGCTGGAATTGAAGGGCGGTTTTCCGGCGGCATATTTGTTCGACGCACCGGGTATTTCCGTGGAACGCCAGCTGTCGTTCGGTGAAGATCGGCTGTTCGTACCTGCTCTGATGCTAGATATGGCTTTTTATTTTACTATTGCCTTACTGGTCACTCAGGTTATCTCACAACGCTGGGCCATGCATCGCCCCAAGTCGTAGCCAGGATCGACTTCGATTCCGCTCAGTCTCTTCAACAAGCGAAAGGAAACCATGAAAGTACCACCTGACGATTTGCCGATTTATCGGGTGCTAACGGGCCCGGACGATGCAAAATTTTGTCGCCGCGTTAGCGAGGCGCTTGCGCTAGGATATGTGCTTTACGGCTCGCCATCGGTGACGTTTAACGGAGAAAGCGTGATCGTAGCCCAGGCCATCATCTGGCCTGCGATTGACGCTTAGTTGGCTTCATTCGGCCAATACCGACGATCCCGAGGACTTGGAGAAGTTCAAGCTCAACGTGCTGTATCACTTCTCCTGGCGGTCGAACACATCACGGCCAACCTGGCCTTTATCGTGGCCGGCGACGTGGAGCTGCTGGAGCGACTGCGGCCCTGAAGTTCCAGACGCGGCGCCCGCCGTAGGCCGCGAACAGCACGCCCATCGCCAGCGCGATCAGGTTGTCGCGGCGGTAGCTGCCCTGCACCGTGGACAGCGGAGACACCTCCTTGCCGCCGACCGTCAAGCCATAGGCCACGTAGTAGCGCCCCGGCAGAAAACTCGGGCTGCTCACTTGCCCCGGGTGGTAGCTCACCTTGACCGGATAGGCTTGCGCATCAAGGATCGCCGCGCGCAGGCGCTGGTCCGAGTCGCCTTTGGCAAACAGCACGAAGCGGCGCTCGTCGCCGTCCAGCGTGAAATACAGGCCGCCCTGCGCCGGCTGCGACCACGCGACGCGGCCGCTCGCCGTCTCCAGCTGGCCGGCGTCCGGGAAGTTGCGCTCCAGCGCGACGAACAGCAGCATCAGGCCTATGCCCAGCAGCAGAAAGAAGTACGCACCGCGCTCGCTGGCAAACCAATTCTTCATCGTGTTTCAGGGTAGGGACAATGCCGCCATCATACAGGCGCGGCCCGCCGCCGTGGCTAAGACTATCCGCGTATATTTTCTCGGAGCAACGTTGTATAGTGAGCACCTGTTTGTCATTTGAGGAGCGGCGATGCTGGTGATACTTGGATTCTTGATCGTGATGGGCGCGGTGTTCGGCGGCTTCGCGCTGGACGACGGCCACCTGGCTGCGCTGTACCAACCGTATGAGCTGCTGATGATAGGCGGCGGCGCGCTCGGCGCCTTCGTCATCGCCAACGACAGGAAGTCCATCCGGGCCACGCTCAAGGCGCTGCCGACGCTGTTCCAGACGTCCAAGTACACGCGCGAGCTTTACCTGGAGCTGATGTCGCTGCTGTACGAGATCCTGGCCAAGGTGCGCAAGGAAGGCCTGATGGCGCTGGAAGCGGACATCGAGGCGCCGTATCAAAGCCCGCTGTTCGCCAAGTTCCCCAACATCCTCGCCGACCATCATCTGGTGGAGTTCATCACCGACTATCTGCGGCTGATGGTCTCGGGGAATATGGACCCGTTCCAGATCGAGAACCTGATGGACAACGAAATCGAAACCCACCACCAGGACGGCGACCTGCCGATCCACGCCATCACCAAGCTGGCCGACGGCATGCCGGCGTTCGGCATCATCGCAGCCGTGATGGGCGTGGTGCACACCATGGGATCGGTGGGCCTGCCGCCGGCGGAGCTGGGCAAGCTGATCGCCGCCGCGCTGGTCGGCACCTTCCTCGGCATCCTGCTGTCGTACGGCGTGGTCGGCCCGCTGGCCGCGCTGCTGCAGCGTAAATTGAACGAGTCGTCCAAGATGTACCAGTGCATCAAGGTCACGCTGATCGCCAGCATGAACGGCTATTCGCCGGTGCTGGCGGTAGAATTCGGCCGCAAGGTCATCTCCGCCACCGAGCGGCCGTCATTCAACGAACTTGAAGCGCACTTCAAGCAAAACAAAGCCAGGGCATGAGACTTCAACTGCGAGAAAAAATCATCCGCGTCTGCAACGACAAGATCGCGCAAAAGGGCGAGACGGTCGGCCTGTCCTTCTACGCCTTCTTCGCCAACCGCAACGACGATCCGGAGCTGCTGATGGAGGCGGCCGAATGGTGGATACGCACGCACCAGCTGGATCACTTCGAGAAGGCCGTCAAGATCCGCTCCATGGTCGAGCAGGGACAATAAGCGATGCGCAGGTCCGCGACTGCCGCCCCACCCCGCCGCTGGTCCTGCGTCACCCAGTTAATAAACATTTCAGTTTACTTATTAGCAGAGTCCGCTTACAGTGTCGGTACTCGCTCCCCTTGATTGCCGCCGATGAAAACACCCCTGCTGATCAGCGCCGCCTGCCTGCTGGCCCTGCTCTCGACGATAGGCGCCTCGCTGCCCTATCCCATCCTGCCGCCGCTGTTCGCGGCCGGCGTCAGCAATGGCCTGAACCAGTTCCTCGGCCTGCCGCCCAAGCTGCTGTTCGGCCTGGCGCTGACCATCAACCCGCTCGGCCTGCTGATCGGCTCGGCGCTGCTGGGCCCGATGTCCGACCGCTACGGCCGCCGCCCGGTGCTGCTGATCACGGCGGTCGGCGCGGCCATCGGCCATGCCGCCACCGCCTGCGCGCTGCTGCTCGAATCCTACCCGCTGTTCATCGTGGCCCGCTTCGTCACCGGCCTGCTGGAAGGGAACGGCTCGGTGGCGCGCGCCATGCTGGCCGACCGCCTGAGCGGAGACCTGCGCCGCAAGGCCCTGTCCTGGCTGAACGGCGCGTTCTACATGGGCTGGCTGGCCGGGCCGCTGGTGGCCGGCTTCACGCTGGCATGGGGCCTGACGGCGCCGTTCTGGATCGCCATGGCCGCGCTGCTGCTGGTGGCGCTGCTGGTGGCCCTGGTGCTGCCGAACGAGGCGCCGTCGCTGGCGACCACCTCGTGGTGGCAGGTGGCGCGCGACCGCCACTCGCTCAACCTGCTGCGCGAACCGGACCTGCGCAACCTGTTCATCGTCACGCTGGCCTACACCTGCGGCGTGACCGCGTTCTACGAGTTCTATCCATTGTGGCTGGTCGAGGTGCCGGGCTTCGGCGCGCGCGGCATCGCCTGGACCACCGCCGCCATGTGCGCGGTGATGACCACCACCACCATGTTCGCCGGCCGTCCGTTCGAGGGCGAGCCGCTGCTGCGGGCGCGCCGCTTCGCGCTGGTCACGGCCTCGCTGATCGCGCTGGTCGCGGCCAGCAACGCGTGGGTCGGCATCGCCGCCATCGTCTTGTACGGCATACCGCATTCGATCTACAACGCCATCGTCCCCAACTGGTGCGCCGAGCGCTTCGGCGCGCACGGACAGGGCGCCGTCATGGGCCTGATCTCCACCACCTTCTGCCTGGCCAACATCATCATGGCGCTGGTCGGCGCGGTGCTGACGCTGATCGACACCCGCCTGATCCTGGTGCTGGGCGCGGCGCTGACGGCGTGGTCGGCCTGGCGCATGCAAAGCTGGCACGCGGCCATGGCCAGCAAGGACAAGCTGGAAGGCGCGCTGCAATGAACACCGCCGAACACACGCTGTTCCTGCTCAAGACGCGCGGCCCGCACACCGCGCAGCAGCTGGCCGCCCTACTCAACCTGACGTCGATGGGCGCGCGCAAGCAGCTCGAGGCCTGGCAGGAAAAAGGCATGGTGACGTACGAGGACGTGGCCGACAAACCGGGCCGCCCGTCGCGCCGCTGGCTGCTGACCGACGCCGGCCACGCGCGCTTCCCCGACCGCCACGCCGACCTGACGCTGCAGCTGATCGACCAGGTGCGAGGCCTGTTCGGCGACGCCGGCCTCGATAAGCTGATCAACGCACGCGAGGCGGCCAGCGAGCAGCAGTACCGCCAGCATCTGCAGGGTTCCGGCACGCTGCCGCAGCGGGTGGCCGCGCTGGTGCAGGCGCGCACCAGCGAGGGCTACATGGCCGAAGTGGAAACCCGCGACGACGGCAGCCTGCTGCTGATCGAGAACCACTGCCCGATCTGCGCCGCCGCCCGCCAGTGCCAGAAGTTCTGCCGCTCGGAGCTGGACGTGTTCCAGCGCGTGCTGGGCCCTGAATGCTCGGTGGGCCGGGTCGAGCATCTGCTCGACGGCGCGCGCCGCTGCGTCTACGTGATCAAGCCGTTGTAGCGTCCAGCGGCACGGCCGCCGAATGCGGCGGCGCGCGGTCCAGCAGCAGTTGCCGCAGCTGCTCAGGCGGCAGCGGGCGGCTGAACAGATAGCCCTGCATCTCGTCGCAGCCGTTCTGGCGCAGGAAGGCGCACTGCTGCTCGGTCTCCACGCCCTCGGCGATCACGCGCAAATGCAGCCGGTGCGCCAGGTCGATGATGGAACTGGCGACGGCCTGGTCGCCTTCGCTGATGCCCAGGTCGCGCACGAAGGACTTGTCGATCTTCAGGGTGCTGATCGGGAACGACTTCAGCGCCGACAAGCTCGAATAGCCGGTGCCGAAATCGTCGATCGACAGCGACACGCCCATCGCGCGCACCTCGCCCATCTTGGCCACGGCCTGCTGCAAGTCGCGCATGATGACGCCCTCGGTCACTTCCAGCTCCAGCCATTCCGGCGCCAGGCCGCTGTCGGCCAGCGCCAGCGCCACGCGCGGCACCAGGCCCTGCTCCTCGAACTGGCGTGGCGAGACGTTGACCGCCATCCGCAGCGGCGGCAGGCCGGCGTCCTGCCAGGCGCGGTTCTGGCGGCAGGCGGTCTGCAACACCCACTCGCCCAGCGCGACGATCATGCCGCTTTCCTCGGCCAGCGGAATGAACCGATCCGGCCCGATGCATCCGTGCTCCGGATGGTCCCAGCGCGCCAGCGCCTCCACGCCGAAAATGCGGCCGCTGCGCAGGTCGACCTTGGGCTGGTACACCAGCCGGAACTGGCCCTCGTCCAGCGCGCCGCGCAAGCCTTCCAGCAGCACCAGCTTCTCCTCGATGCTGGCGTTCATCTCGCGGGTGTAGAACTGGCAGTTGTTCTTGCCCATGTCCTTGGCGCGGTACATGGCGGCGTCGGCATGCATCAGCAGCGTCCCGGCGTCGCTGCCGTCGTTGGGATAGACTGCCACGCCGATGCTGCAGCTGACCTGCACTTCCTGTCCGCTCAGCGTGATCGAATCGAGCACCGCCTCGCGCACCCGCTCCAGCACCGGCGCCGCGTCCTCGCCGTTGCGCGACTCGTTCAGCAGCAGCACGAATTCGTCGCCGCCGAAGCGGCCCACGGTGTCGCCGGCGCGCAGGCAGGCGCTCATGCGCGCGGCCACCACCTTCAGCAGCTCGTCGCCGGCGTTGTGTCCCAGGCCGTCGTTGACCAGCTTGAAGCCATCGAGGTCTATGAAGGCCACCAGCACCGCGCCGCCGCTGCGGCTGGCCTGGGCGATGGTCAGGTCGAGCCGGTCGGCGATCAGGCTGCGGTTCGGCAGGCCGGTCAGCGTATCGTGATGCGCCAGGTGCTGCATGCGGCCCTCGGCCAGTTTGCGTTCGCTGATATCGCGCACGATGGCCACCAGCCCGCCCTCCACCGGCACCACCTGCTGGTGGATCCAGCGCGCCCGCAGCTGCGGGATCGTGCTTTCCCATTCCTGCTCGTGCACGCCGCCCACCCTGGTCACATGCACCAGGTGTTCGAACATGCCGTTGCCGCGCGCCTGCGGCAGCAGGCCGCACAGGGTCGTCAAGCGCAGCTGCTCCTTGCTCAGGCCCGTCATTTTCTCGCCCCGCGAGTTGGCGTCGACGAAGCGGAAGTCGACGATCTCGCCGCCGGCGCCGCGTACTTCGCGCAGCACGAAGAAGGCGTCCAGGCTGGCCGCCGACGCCGCCGCGTAGGTCTCCTGCGCGCGCCGCATGCGCGCGCGGTGGCGCGCGCCCTGCCACGACCAAAGCCACAGCAAGGCGGTGCTCACCGCCAGCACCGCGCTGGCCACCGAAGCCTCGCCGATCTTCTCGCGGCGCTCGCGTTCGAAGCCCGCCATCTGCTCCTGCTCCGCCAGCCCGACCACCACGTTCAGCGCCACGCCATGCAGCTCGCGCATGCCCATGTAGCGGCGCACGCCCTCCACCGTGGCGACCTCGCTGGCCGGTTGCGCCATGCGCTGGCCGAAGGACAGCTTGTCGCCGACCCGCAGCGAGCGCACCACGCCGTCGCTGCCGACCAGGCCCAGCATGCCCTGCTCGCCCAGGCGGCTGCGTTCATAGCTGCTGGTGAAGTAGGCGGGGTCCGTTTCGACGATGACGATGCCGGCGAAGTTGCCCGCCGCGTCGTCCAGCCGGCGCGTGAAGTGCAAATGCCATTCGGTGTTGGCGGCGTCGCGCGTGGCCTGGCTGACGAAGGTGGCGCCGCTGTCGCGCTCCTGGTGGAACTTGAAGTAGCCCTGATCGGCCACGGAGATCGACAGCGCCTTGGGGTTGCTGGCGACGGTGACGCCGTTGCGGTCGACGATGCTGACCACGAACACCACGCCCGGCGGCAGCAGGCCCTCGCGGCCCAGCTCCGGCAGCGCGCCCAGCGCGCCCTTGCGTTCGACCGCGTACTTAAGCACGCGCAGCGTCTGGTCGATGCCATCCAGGCTGCGCGCCACCTGTGCCTCGTAGGTGCCCATCAACTCGCGCAGCGAATCGGCGGCCGCTTCGCGCGCGTGCGCGCGCTCGGCGTCGACCTCGTGGAAGGTCACCACCCAGATCGCCACCAGCAGCAGGAAGGCGAACAGCGGCAGCGAAAAGTGCGTGTCGAGGCCACGCCGCAGCCAGCGGTGGCGCAGGGTCTCGCTGCGGGAGCGCACCGTCATCGCGTCACCAGCACGGCCTTGACGCTGGCGTCCAGCGCAGCGCGGTCGATATAGCCGATCATCGACGGATTCTCGGCCACCATCTTGCGCACCGCGGCGCTGTTATCCAGTTCGCGCGGCGGCTGGCCGCGGCCGGTGAACACCATCTTGGTCCAGTAGGCCTTCATCAGCGCCGGCGACTTGGCCGCCACCTTGTTGTAGAACTCATCGCGCAGCGGGCTGCCGACCGGCAGGTCCAGCGCGGTGGCCTCGTCGCCGCCGGGGAAGCGGCCGGTCTGCGCCAGGAAGATGTCGGCCACCTGGTCGGGGCGCAGCGCCGACACGGGGTTCCTGGCCGAGACGATGACCACCAGTTCGGCCGCGCCGGCGCCGCCGTAGGCCAGCACCAGCACCAGCAGCAGCGAAATCAATCGGAGGGTATGCATGCCATCCCCTTCAGAACACAAAATCGACCGAAGCGCTGACCACGCCGATCGGATGGCCGGACTGGAAGCCCGGCTGCACGTTGATGAAGGTGCCGTTCGAGCCGTTGCGCGGCGTGAGGCGGTCGTACTGCAGCTTGAGCGCGTAGTTGGCGCGCAGGTCCCAGCGCACGCCGGCGGTGACGCTGCGCTGCTGCGGGATGGTGTCCAGCATCTGATTCAAGCCGGTGTTGAGCAGCAGGCCGGCGCCGGCCAGCACCGGCGGCAGGCCGCGCAGGTCCAGGCCCGGCGTGCGGGTAGGCGTGTTGGAACGCGACGCGGCGTAAGCCAGGTAGGGCGTCAGGTCGCCGAAGCGATAGCCGGCGCTGACGTAGCCGGCGGTCTTGTCGCCCAGGTAGGAGCGCGCGTTCATGCGCCCCACTTCGCCCATCAGGAACCACGCGCCCGGATCGTAGCTGGCGCCCAGCGAGACGACGTCGGCGCGCTTGGCGTCGACATCGTAGCGCGCCGTCAGCGCCGCGCCCTGAGGCCCGAACTGGTTCAAGCCGGCGAACAGTTCGCGCGCCAGGCCCAGCGTCAGCTCGGTGCACATCGCGCTGGCGCGCACGGTCAGCGCGCCGCTGGTGGTGGTGTTGGACAGGCCCGTCATCGCGCGCGCCGTCGCATGCGTCCGCGGCGCGACGACGATATCGGTATGGCCGAAGAACACCTGGGTGACGTTGTTGACGCCGGCCGCGCTCCAGCGGTAGCTGGCGTCGATGCCGTCGCTGTTGCTGATCGGGATGGCGCCGTACACCTCGACCGGCGGCCGCACCCACGGCAAGGCAAAGCCGGCCTTGCGGTAGTCGCCGGCCAGGAACAGCGGCAGCGCGATGCGCCCCAGCCGCAGGCTCAGGTCCGGCGTGGCCTGGTATTTGATGTTGGCCCACTCGACCTGCGGCGCGTAGCCGCTTTGCAGCGTGCGCTCGGACACCACCTGCAGCACCGCCGACCAGCGGCTGTCCAGGTTCACGCCCACTTGCATGCCCACCCGGCTGTCCACCGTGGCGCTCCATTCGTGGCTGGCGCCGGCGTTGCCGGGATTGAGGACGTTGGCGGTGAAATCGGACTGGCTGTCGTTGCTGTGCACGAAGCCCAGCGTGCCGTAGCCGCCGAAGGTCCAGCGCGGCGCGGCGCCGTCGCCGGCCTGCGCGACGGCGCAGGCGAGCATCGCCAAGGTGAAAGTCAACGACGTCCGGACAGCGCGCAAAGGTGAAAATTCAACGGTCATTCATGGTTCCTGTTTATCGTCTACATACGGCGTGTGCTGCCCAATGCACCGTGTTCAGGACGCGCGCAGACGCGGACGCCGTCCGCAATGGCGGGCGTTCGTACTCAACAAGGTGGGATGGTCGCGGCTGGGGCGCGTGGCACATGGCTGGGTGCCGTACCGAAGAACTGAATCGGATGTAAGCACTTTATACTGCCGTAAAGCAACTGTCGATGAATTAGAGCACAACACCAAAAAATCTATCGAAAACCCACACAATCGCATAATTAAATATCAATAAAGATGACATTCGACTACCGAATATATTGCATCGCCGACCACTGTAGCCAGTTATATAAAATTGGGTTACCATGAGAATAAGAATCATTATCAATTAGGAGCCACATGGACATCCCTCAAGAACTGCGCAAGCTCGGACTGAAAGCCACCCTGCCCCGCCTGCGCATATTGCAGCTGTTTCAGGAATCGAAAAGCAAGCACCTGAACGCCGACGATGTCTACCGGCTGCTGCATGAAGAGCATATCGACATGGGCCTGGCCACGGTCTACCGCGTGCTGATGCAGTTTGCCGACGCCCGCATCCTGATCCGGCGCCATTTCGAAGGCGTGGCCTCGGTGTTCGAGCTGAATGAAGGCAGCCACCACGACCACCTGATCTGCACCAACTGCGGCCGCATGGAGGAGTTTCTCGACGCCGAGATCGAGCTGCGGCAGGAGGCCGTGGCCAGGGAGCGCAACTTCGTGCTGCACGAGCACTCGCTGTCGCTGTACGGCTTCTGCGGCGAATGCGCCGGCACCATCAACCCGCTGGCGGGGCGCAAGGCGCGGCGTCCTTGAACAGAGCGTCGATGAAATCGACGAACACCTTGACGCGCGCGGCGCGCTGGTGCCGCTGCGGATACAGCACCGATACATCCGGCCCCGGCGCCTGCCACGGCAGAAGCAGCGGCACCAGCGCGCCGCTGCGCAGCGGCTCGATCAGCGACACCGACAAGTGCTGCACCACGCCGGCGCCGCCCACCGCCATTTCGATCAGCGATTCCACATGGTCCATCGCCACCGCGCCGCGCGGCGTGCTGGTGAAGGGCTGGCCGTCCTGCTGGAAGAGCCATGGCCGCAGCTGGCCCGCCTTGGGATAGAGGAAGTTAAGGCAGGGGAAATCGTTCAAGTCATCGGGATGCCGCGGCTGGCCGTGGCGGGCGATGAACTCCGGCGAGGCGCAGCAGATGTAGCGGTTCTTGAACACGCTGCGCGCCACCAGGCCGGAATCGGGCAGCTCGCCGATACGCAGCATCACGTCCACGCCTTCGTCCACCATGTCGATCAGGCGGTCGTTGGCGCTCAGGCGCACACTCAGCTCAGGATACGCCGCCAGGAAGCGCGGCAGCGCCGGCGCCACGAACTGGCGCGCCAGGATGCCCGGCATGTCCACCCGCAGGCTGCCGCGCGGCGTCTGGTGGGCGTCGCTCATGCTGCCTTCCAGTTCGTCCATTTCCTCCAGCAGCCGGCGCGCCTGCTCGACGCAGCGGCGGCCCTCGTCGGTCAGCGACATGCTGCGGGTGGTGCGGTTCAGCAGCTTGACGCCGAAATGCGCCTCCAGCACGCCGATCTGGTGGGTCACGGACGATGTCGATATCCCCAGCCTGGCGGCCGCCCGGCTGAAGCCTCCCGCATCGACGACGGCGCAAAAAACTTTGAGGGCGTCCAGACGGTCCACGTTTTCTCCTTGTTCTGGCCTGATTATCCACGATTCCGGGATACTGAATGCGGCGCAGCCCACTTTTTCCCGCCGCCGCCCGGCCGCAGAATAGCTCCATCAACCAATCACAGGGAGCCGCACCATGAACACCATGCAAGCCGTCGTACTGAACGCCCCAGGCGCACCGCTGTCGGACCAGCAGATCGCCCGCCCTGCCGCCACCAGCGGCCAGGTGCTGGTGCGCGTCATCGCCAGCGGCGTCAATCCGCTCGACACCAAGATCGCCGCCGGCAACGCCGGCCACGCCCAGGTCCGGCTGCCCGCCGTGCTGGGCATCGATATCGCCGGCATCGTCGACAGCGTCGGTGACGATGTGCGGGGCTTTGCCGCCGGAGACCGCGTCTTCGGCATGACGGGCGGCATAGGCGAGATACAAGGCTCGCTGGCGCAGTACGCCGCGGTGGACGCCCGCCTGCTGGCGCATATGCCGCCGCAGCTGACGATGCGCGAAGCGGCCGCCCTGCCGCTAATCTTCATCACCGCCTGGGAGGGCCTGGTCGACCGCGCCCGCGTCGGCGAGGGAATGAAGGTGCTGGTGCACGGCGGCGCCGGCGGCGTCGGCCACATGGCGGTGCAGCTGGCGAAGGCGCGCGGCGCGCAGGTCTACGCCACCGGCAGCGCCGGCCAGCGCGAGGCCATCGAAAAAATGGGTGCGGCCTTCATCGACTACCAGAGCACCAGCGTCGAACAATACGTCCAGCAGCACACCGATGGCGAGGGCTTCGACATCGTCTACGACACCGTCGGCGGCGCCACGCTGGACGCCTCGTTCCGCGCCGCGCGCCAGTATGGCGGCCACGTGGTGAGCTGCCTGGGCTGGGGCACGCACGCGCTGGCGCCGCTGTCGTTCCGCGCCGCGACCTATTCGGGCGTGTTCACCTTGCTGCCGCTGTTGTCCGGCAAAGGCCGCGCGCACCACGGCGCGATCATGCAGCAAGCCGCCGCGCTGGCCGTCGAAGGAAAATTGAAAGTGACGCTGGATGATGGTGTCTACACGCTGGACGCGGCCAGCGTCACCGACGCCCACACCGCGCTGATAGAAGGCACGGCGCGCGGCAAGGTCGTGGTGCAGGTCGCCGGCGATTAAGGCTTGAGCGCGCCGTCATCGGGCCGCTGGCCTGCGCGCACTCAGGCCGCCAGCGCCTGCTCCTGGTAGAACGGATAGTCGGTGTAGCCGGCTTGCGTACCGCCGAAGAAGCTCGGACGGTCGTAGTCGTTCAGCGGCCAGCCGTTACGGAAGCGCTCCGGCAGGTCCGGATTGGCGATGAAGTGGCGGCCGAACGCCACCAGGTCGGCGTCGCCCGCCGCGAGGATGGCGTCGGCCGATTGCCGGTCGAAGCCACCGGCGGCGATGATGGTGCCCGCGTAGTGCTTGTGTATCAGCTGCGCGGCCAGCGGCGCCTGACTGCGGCTCTCGTCCTCGATATTGCCGGCGATGCGCGGCTCGATCAGGTGCAAATAGGCCAGCTGCAGCTGCGCCAGTTGAGCCGCCACGTAGGTGAACAGTCCTTCCGGATCGGTGTCCGACATGTCGCCCCAACTGCCGCTTGGGCCGATCCGCACCGCCACCTTGTCGCTGCCCCAGACCGAGATCACGGCCTTGGTGGCATCCATCAGGAAGCGCGCGCGGTTTTCAAACGAACCGCCATAGATATCGGTGCGCTTGTTGCTGCCGTCCTGCAGGAACTGGTCGAACAGATAGCCGTTGGCGGCATGCAGCTCGACGCCGTCGAAGCCCGCTTCCCTGCCACGGACGGCGGCCAGACGGAAGCCCTCGACCAGGACTTCGATTTCGGCGATCGTCAATGCGCGGTTGGGAGTGTTCGGCACCCAACCGTCGGTGGTGTAGGCCACGCCGCCGTGCGGCACTTCGGATGGGCCGACCGGAATACTGCCGGCCGGCTGCACGTCCTTGTTGGACTGGCGGCCCGCGTGGTACAGCTGGAGGAATATCTTGCCGCCCTTGGCGTGCACGGCTTCCGTCACCAGCTTCCAGCCGGCGATCTGGCTGTCGTCGTACAGGCCAGGCGCGCCTAGGTAGCCGTTGCCGTTTTCAGCGGCGATAGTGGCCTCGCCGATCAGCAGGCCGCCCTGCGAGGCGCGCTGCGCATAATATTCCGCCATCAATGGGCCGGGTTTGGCGCCGGCTTCGGCGCGCATGCGGGTCAGCGGCGCCAGCACCACGCGGTGGTCGAAGGTGTAAGGGCCGACTGCTACAGGGGACATCAGGTTTTTCATGATTTGCTCACTTGGTTAGGAATACAGCCAATGTAAGGGATGTCCTACAAAAGAAAAATAGCTTGCAATTCCCGAGATACCGGACAGATACTTCCGCAATAGCCTTTTTTAACGAGCCAGCCATATGGACAGCCTGAGCGGTATTTCGATGTTCGTCACCGTCGCCGAGACGCGCAGCTTCACCAAGGCCGGCGCACAGCTGGGGGTGTCCTCGTCCGCCGTCGGCAAGGGAATCGCCCGCATGGAGGAGCGACTGGCGGTGCGGCTGTTCCACCGCAGCACCCGCAGCATCACGCTCACCGCCGAAGGCGCGCTGTTCCTGGAGCGCTGCCGACGCATCCTCAGCGAAGTGGAGGCAGCTGAAGCGGAACTGTCTGAACTCTCCGGCAAACCCGGCGGCCGCCTGCGCGTCAGCACTCCGCAGCTCACCGGCCTGGTGATGCCGACACTGACAGGCTTCATGCGCCGCTATCCCGACATCGCGCTGGAAGTCGACCTGTCCGAACGCATGGTCGACATCATCGAAGAAGGTTTCGACGCCGTGATCCGCACCGGCACCCACCACGATTCGCGCCTGGCTTCGCGCCGCATCGGCGCCTGCCCGCAGGTGGTGGTGGCCTCGCCAGCCTATCTGGCGCGGCACGGAACGCCGTCGCATCCGCGTGAGCTGGCGCGACACCACTGCCTGCTGCACAAGTTCCCGGCCACCGGCCGCATCGAACGCTGGCCCTTCAAGCTGACGGCGGACGAGCCGGAACCGCAACTGGCGGAGCGCATGACATGCAGTACCATCGAGGCGATCACCTATGCGCTGCTGCAGGGCGAAGGCATCGCCTTCCTGCCCACCTTCATCATCGAGGACGAACTGAAGGACGGCCGCCTGCAGATCATCCTGGCCGACTACATGGAGCAGACGGTGACGTTTTCGCTGCTGTGGCCAGGCAGCCGCTATGCCTCGCCCAAACTGCGGGTGTTCATCGACTACGTGGTGCAGCACCTGCGCATCTAGCGGCACGATATCGGAACAAACGGTTCGATATCTTCGGAACGCCAACCCGTTTATCTTCGAAACCGATGCCGTCAGACTGGCCCTCCACACATTTTGAAGGAGCCACGCTGGGCCACCCGGACAGTATCCAAGCGCTGACGGTCAACCAGTTCAAGGAAGTGACGCTGATCGAATCCGGCGCGGTGCTGCCGCACACGCCGGCGGACCAGGTGGTGGTGAGCGGTACATTCGCCAACGGCGCCGTGCTGACGGCCCACCTGGAAGCGGGCAAGCGCAATAACTTCGGCTGACAGCTGGACCTGACCGGTTCCGCCTGCGACCTCGGTAGCAACCAGCTGGAGTTGACCAACCTGTACGCGGCCTACGCACGCGATGTGCAGGACGGCACCCGGCTCGCGCCCACCTTTGCCGATGCGCTGGTGATGCACGACCAGCTCGATAAGATCGATGCGTCCAACAACAGCGGCCAGCGGATGCGGCTCAAATAACCGGACGCGATTGACATCCAACGCGACATCCCCAACTATAACGGCATGCGCCAACCGCCCACCGCCGCCGACCTGTGGCAAGACTTCCACCCCGCCGTGGCGGCATGGTTTCGCTCGGCCTTCGCCGGGGCAACCGAGGCGCAGCGGCGCGCCTGGCCGCTGATCAGCAGCGGCCGGCCGACGCTGATCGCCGCCCCCACCGGCTCGGGCAAGACGCTGACCGCCTTCCTGGCGGCCATCGACGCGCTGGTGGCCGAAAGCGCCGGCGCCCCGCTGCCCGACGAGTTGCGGGTGCTGTACGTATCGCCGCTGAAGGCGCTGTCCAACGACATCCGCCTCAACCTGCTGGCGCCACTGGAGGGCATCAGCCGCGAGCTGGCCGCGATGGGCCTCGCCGACCACGGCATCCGCAGCGCCGTGCGCACCGGCGACACCACCCAACAAGAACGCAACGCCATGCGCCGCCGCGCCCCGCACATCCTGGTGTCGACGCCCGAGTCGCTGTACGTGCTGCTGGGCTCCGACAGCGGCCGCGCCATGCTCTCGACCGTGCGCACGGTGATCGTCGACGAGATCCACGCGGTGGCCGGCAGCAAGCGTGGCAGCCACCTGGCCCTGAGCCTGGAGCGGCTCGACGCCCTGTGCCCGCAACCGCCGGTGCGGGTTGGCCTGTCCGCCACGCAGAAGCCCTTGTCGGCGGTGGCGCGCTTCCTGGTCGGTGCGGACGGCGACTGCGCGGTGGTCGACGTCGGCCACGTGCGCGCGCGCGACCTGGGCCTGGAACTGCCGCCGGTGCCGCTGGAGGCGGTCATGGCCAACGAAGTCTGGGAGCGCGTGTACGACCGCCTGGCCGAACTGTCGGTGCTGCACAAGACCACGCTGGTGTTCGTCAACACCCGCCGCATGGCCGAGCGCATGGCGCGCCACCTGGGCGAGCGGCTGGGCGCGGAGCTGGTGGCGGCCCACCACGGCAGCCTGGCCAAGGAATACCGGCTCGACGCCGAACAGCGCCTCAAGCGCGGCGAGCTGCGCGTGCTGATCGCCACCGCCTCGCTGGAACTGGGCATCGACATCGGCGACGTCGACCTGGTGTGCCAGATCGCCTCGCCGAGAAATATCGCCGCGCTGCTGCAGCGCGTGGGCCGCTCCGGCCACCAGGTCGGAGGCCTGCCCAAGGGCCGCCTGTTCCCCACCTCGCGCGATGACCTGATCGAATGCGCCGCGCTGCTGGACTGCGTGCGCCGCGATGAGCTGGACCTGCTGCACATCCCCGCCGCGCCGCTGGACGTGCTGGCGCAGCAGATCGTCGCCGAAGTGGCCAGCCGCGAATGGGGCGAGGACGCGCTGTTCGACATGGTGCGCCGCGCTGCGCCCTACGCGCAGCTGGAGCGCGCCAGCTACGACGCCGTGATCCGCATGCTGGCCGAGGGCTACACGGGCCGCAACGGCGTGCGCGGCGCCTACCTGCATCGCGACACTGTGGCCGGAGCGCTGCGCGGACGGCGCGGCGGCAAGCTCACCGCCGTCACCTCCGGCGGCACCATCCCGGACAACGCCGACTACACGGTGGTGCTGGAACCGCAGGGCCAGATGGTCGGCACGGTGCATGAGGACTTCGCCGTCGAGAGCCTGGCCGGCGACGTCTTCCAGCTCGGGAACACGTCCTACCGCATCCAGCGCGTGGAAGCGGGCAAGGTGCGCGTGGAGGACGCGCACGGCGCCGCGCCCAACATCCCGTTCTGGCTGGGCGAAGCGCCTGGCCGCAGCGACGAACTGTCGATCGGCGTGGCGCGCCTGCGCGGCGAGATCGAACATCAGCTGGCGTCGGTCGCGGACGGCGCCGCCGCCATCGAACGCGCGGTCGAGTGGCTGTACGAACATCTCGGCCTGGCCGACGACGCCGCGCGCCAGATCGTCGAATACCTGGCCCGTTCGCGCGCCGCGCTGGGCGCCCTGCCCACCCGCGACACGCTGGTGATGGAGCGCTTCTTCGACGAATCGGGCGGCATGCAGCTGGTGCTGCACTCGCCGTACGGCAGCCGCATCAACCGCGCCTGGGGGCTGGCGCTGCGCAAGCGCTTCTGCCGCAGCTTCAACTTCGAACTGCAGGCCGCCGCCACCGAGGACGCCATCGTGCTGTCGCTGTCGACCGCGCACAGCTTCCCGCTGGACGAGGTGTGGCGCTACCTGCGCTCCACCACCGCCGAGCACATACTGATCCAGGCGCTGCTCGACGCGCCGCTGTTCAACGTGCGGTGGCGCTGGAACGCCACCACCGCGCTGGCCCTGCCGCGCTATGCCGGCGGCCGCAAGGTCGCGCCGCAGCTGCAGCGCATGAAGAGCGACGACCTGCTGGCCTCCGTCTTCCCCGACCAGGCGGCGTGCCTTGAAAACATCGTCGGTGAACGCGAACTGCCCAGCCACCCGCTGGTCGACCAGACGCTGGACGACTGCCTGCACGAAGCCATGGACTGCGAGGGCTGGCTGGCCCTGCTGCGCCGCATGGAGGCCGGCGACATCAAGCTGATCGCGCGCGACCTGCCGGCACCGTCGCCGCTGGCGATGGAGATCCTCAACGCCCGCCCCTACGCCTTCCTCGACGACGCGCCGCTGGAGGAACGCCGCACGCAGGCCGTCATCAACCGGCGCTGGACCGATCCCGCCTCCACCGACGACCTGGGCGCGCTCGATGCCGGCGCCATCGCCAGCGTGGCGGAGGAAGCCTGGCCGAGCGCGCGCAACGCCGACGAGATGCATGAAGCGTTGATGTCGCTGGCCTGCATCACGCAGGCGGAGGCGGCATCCAACGAAGGCTGGCCCGCCTGGCTGGACGCGCTGGCCGCCGGCGGCCGCGCCACGCGACTGCGCGCCGATGCTACGGCAGCAGGCGTCATCGACTTCTGGGTTCCGCTGGAGCGCCTGGCCTGCCTGCAGGCCGCCTATCCGCAAGCGCAAGCGACGCCGCCACTGGCCGCGCCGTCCAACGACGCCGACGTCTGGACCGAGGACACCGCGCTGGTCGAAATCCTGCGCGCGCGCCTGAGCGGCTTCGGCCCGCAACCGGTGGCCGCCATCGCCGGCGCGCTGGGCCTTGCCACCGGCAGCGCCACCATCGCCCTCACCCAACTGGAAAGCGAAGGCTACGTGATGCGCGGCCGCTTCACGCCGGGCGCCAGGGCAGAGGAATGGTGCGAACGCCATCTGCTGGCGCGCATCCACCGCTACACCATCAAGAGCCTGCGGCGCGAGATCGAACCGGTGGAGCGCCAGGACTTCATGCGCTTCCTGTTCGACTGGCAGCACCTGTCGCCGGACGCGCAACTGCAAGGCGAAGACTCGCTGCCGCTGCTGCTCGCCCAGCTGGAAGGCTACGAAGCCGGCGCCGGCGCGTGGGAAAGCGACCTGCTGTCGCTGCGCATGCGGGACTACGAAAAAGCCTGGCTCGATGACCTGTGCCGCAGCGGCAAACTGGTTTGGACGCGCATCGGCGCCCCGTCCAGCGCCGCCGGAGGGCCGGTGCGTAACACGCCGCTGGTGCTGCTGCCGCGCCGCCAGCTGACGTTGTGGCACGCGCTGCCGGTAGTCGCGGCGGAAATCGAAGTATCGCCGCGCGCCGCGCGCGTGCTGGCGGCGCTGCGCCGCGACGGCGCCATGTTCTTCGACGAACTGGCGCACGACGCGCGCCTGCTGCCGGTGGAACTGGAAAACACGCTGGGCGAGCTGGTGGCGACAGGCCTGGTCAACGCCGACAGCTACGCCGGCCTGCGCGCCATGCTGCTGCCCGCGAACAAGCGCGCCAGCAACGACAAGCGCCGCCATCGTGGCGCGGCGCCGTCGATGGAGGAAGCGGGACGCTGGGCCTTGGTCCGTCGCGGCGACGGCGTGGCCGTGCGCGAACGCGTGAGCGAGATCGCAGCCGCCGCCGGAAGCGCCGCCACCCCCGAAGTCGCCGACGTCCGCAACGCGCCGCCGTCCCGCAAGCCGCGCACCGCGCCCGAAACGCTAGAGCACATCGCCATGACGCTGCTGCGCCGCTACGGCGTGATGTTCTGGCGCCTGCTGGAGCGCGAGGCCGCTTGGATGCCCTCGTGGCGCGAACTGCTGCCGGTCTACCACCGCCTCGAAGCACGCGGAGAGATACGCGGCGGGCGTTTCATCGCCGGCCTGTCGGGCGAACAGTTCGCCCTGCCCGAAGCCATCCCGCTGCTGCGCGACATGCGCCGCCGCAAACACGACGGCAGCCTGGTGTGCGTGTCCGGCATCGACCCGCTCAACCTGTGCGGCACGCTGCTCCCCGGCGACAAAGTCCCGGCGCTGGCCGGCAACCGCCTGCTGTTCCGCGACGGCCTGCCGGTGGCGACCATGGTGTCCGGCAAATTCAACTACCTGTACCAACCCTCCGCCGACGACCGCGAAGCGCTGCACAACGCGCTGGTGCATGCCTGAACCCTGGGCATTGCGCACGTGGCTGGCCCATTGCCGGGCGTCAAATTAACGCAGATGGTCTATTTTGATTCAGATCAAAGAAATTCAATTGTCCGACGACTAGTCTGAACCCTGCCCCCCCAACCGTTGTAGACCTGTGGAGAATTCAAGTGCGTAAATTGTGGATGCTGCTGGCGATGGTCGCCCTTCTTGCTATATCAGGGTGCGGCTACAACTCATTGCAAAGCAATGACGAGCAAATCAAGGCGAGCTGGTCGGAGGTTGTCAACCAATACCAGCGACGCGCCGACCTGATTCCCAATCTGGTCAATACCGTCAAGGGATATGCCGCGCATGAACAAGATGTGTTGACGCAGGTGACGCAGGCGCGGGCGGCGGCGACCTCCGTGCAAGTCACGCCGGAAGTACTGAACGATCCGGCGTCGTTTGCCAAATTCCAGGCGGCACAAGGGGCGCTGTCCGGCGCGTTGTCGCGCCTGCTTGCAGTCAGTGAAAACTATCCCCAGTTGAAAGCCGACGCCAATTTCCGGGACCTGCAGGCGCAACTCGAAGGCACTGAAAACCGCATCACCGTGGCGCGTAATCGCTATATCAAGTCGGTACAGGAATACAACGTCACCGTGCGCTCGTTTCCTTCCAATCTGACCGCGATGGCCTTCGGCTACAAAACGAAGGCCAATTTCTCGGTCGACAATGAAAAGGAAATCAGCAAGCCACCGACAGTCGATTTCAAATCGGCGCCGGTCCAGCCTCAGGACCAGGCCCAGGAGGCGAAAAAATGATCACGATGGCGCGCGCGATGCAAGCGGCAAGGGTGCCGTTGTTGCTTATCGCGCTAGGGGCGCCGTTCGCCGCGAACGCCCAGGTCGCCGTGCCGCCATTGACCGGACACGTTACCGATCAGACGGCGACTCTGACGGCTGTGCAGACCTCCAAACTGGAACAAACCCTGCAGTCGTTTGAGGCGGAAAAAGGCAGCCAGCTCGCAGTCCTTATCGTCCCCACCACCGCGCCGGAAACGATCGAGCAATACGCAATGCGCGTGGCCGAGCAATGGAAGCTGGGGCGCAAGAAAATCGACGATGGCGCCATCCTGGTGGTGGCCAAGAACGATCGTGCGCTGCGCATAGAGGTCGGCTACGGTTTGGAGGGGGCGCTCAACGACGCGAGCAGCAAGCGCATTATCAGCGAAACCATTACGCCCTATTTCAAGCAGGACGACTTCTACGGCGGCATTGCCGCCGGCACGGAGCAGATGATGCGCGTGATCGGCGGCGAGCAATTGCCGGCGCCAGAGACCAGGCTTGACGGCGCGTCCGATGCGCGGCGCTATTTTCCCGTCGCCTTCATTCTGGTGTTCGCGCTCGGCAGCGTGTTGCGCGCCGTGCTGGGCAGACTTCCTGGCGCCCTGGTCACCGGTGGCGCGGTGACGGGCATCGTCTGGCTGTTCACGGGAACGGTACTCGTCGCGGCCGGCGCAGGCGTGATGGCGTTGTTGTTCACCTTGATAGGCGGCGGCATGCTGGGACGTGGCCTGGGTGGCTACGTAGGGGGCTCCGGTCGCGGTGGCTTTGGCGGCGGCGGTTTCAGTGGAGGCGGCGGCAGCTTTGGCGGCGGCGGCGCTTCGGGGAGATGGTAGTGCTCAACCTTCAACGTCTGGCGCAGCACCTGCTGACAACACGCCGGCAAATCAAGCGCGCCTTTCCGCCAGCAACCCTGAGCGCGATTGAAAATGCCATCGCCAGCAGCGAGCGTACCCATGCCGGCGAAATTCGTTTCGCGGTGGAGGCCGCGTTGGATGGCGCGCCGCTGCTCGCCAATCAATCTGCCAGGGCACGGGCCATCGATGTGTTTTCCCAATACCGGATGTGGGATACCGAGCATAATAACGGGGTCTTGATTTACCTGCTGCTGGCCGATCGCAACGTCGAGATTGTTGCCGATCGCGGCATACACATCAAAACCGGCTCGCTCGAATGGGAAAAGATTTGCCACCAGATGGAAACCGCCTTCCAGCAAGGCCACTACGAGGCCGGGGTGCTAGCCGGAATCGAGGCGGTCACGCGTCATTTGACGAAACACTATCCGGCGACGGGCAACGCCGCCAATGAATTGCAGAACCAGGTGCTGGTGCTTTGAAATGATCGGGGGGGCGTAGGCCAACTAAGTGCCTCCGCCCACCGGATATCTAGCCAGCCTTGCTGTGCTCGGCGGCGTGCATCGCCACGTAGGCCTTCAAATTATCGTCGCCTATCCCCATGACACGCAAAATCTCCGCCATGAAGCTCACCGGCGCGCTGCCGGGCGCCGTGACCACGCCCTGGTCGGCGACGGCGTAAGGCACATCCTGATAGTGGGCGGCTCCGGCATAATTCAACTGCGCCAGGTTGTCCGCCGAGTTGGAGGTATGCCGCACATGATCCAGCACGCCGGCCCGCGCCAGCGCGCGGGTGCCGTCGCAGATGCCGGCGACCACCACGTTACGCTGGTGGGCGGCGGCAAGCAGCGCGCCGATCTCGGGCGCGCGATCGGTCTGCCAGATGGTGCCGCCGCAGACGATCAGCAGGTCCAGCCCTTCGAGCTGAATGGCGTCGATCGCCAGCTGAGGTGTTACCTTCATCCCACCGGACGAAGTGACCGGATTGCCACCGGGGCTGGCGAAGCGCGTGTCGAAGCCGTAGTAGGCGCGCGCGGTTGAATTGATCAGGGCGGTTTCCCAGTCGGCAAAGTCATCCGTGAGTATGGTGATGGATCGTTTCATGATGGTGTCCTTTCGCGGAAAAACTAAGCGTAGCCGAAACGACTGTCAATTTGTGTCAGTAGTACCTGGTGTGCAGGGTGCGATGGCGTACAGAGTTCGCGGGAACGCCCGCCTATCCTGACGGTTGACCATTCATCCACCGAGGGAACAAGCATGCGCCTGCCACTGATCGCCCCACGAGACCTCACGCCCGAACAAAAAGCCCTGTACGACAATATGCGCAAGGGCATCACCAGCAACTTCAACGACTTCATCTCCGTGCGCGAAGACGGCGCCCTGATGGGACCGTGGAACCCGTGGCTGCACGAGCCTGGCATCGGCAAGGCGATCTGGGGCCTGACGCTGGCCATGACCGCCAACGCCACCCTGCCCGACAACGTGCGGCAGATCGCCATTCTGGTGGTCGGCGCCAGCTACAACGCGGCCTACGAAATCTACGCGCACATCGCCGTCGCCGAGCGCGAAGGCATGCCGGCGGCGCGGCTGGCCACGCTGGTGGCCGATGTCAAACCCGGGGATCTGAGCAAGGAAGAAAGCGTGGCCTACGACATGGCCTATGCACTGAGCCGCGGCGGAATATTGCCGGAGCCCTTGTACCGCCTGGCGGTCAACACCTTCGGCCAGCATGGCGTCAACGAGCTGATCTACCTGGTCGGCTTGTATGCGCTGGTGTCGGTCACGCTGAACGGCTTCAACGTGCCGGTGCCGGAGCGGGATTGAGGATAGTTCTCAGCGGTTCCGATCTGGCCCCACCGCGAGCGCCGACCGAGGGCAGCTTCCGCCCCAAAGCGGAAGTCCAAATAGAAGACCGAGCAATGGCACATTTATTAACAAAGGCATATGTGCGACATTGCCACACTCAAGACGCAGAAACTTTTCGGCGTTTAGGGGCATTAGTTTTAGATATAGATTTTGAAGATGTTCCCTTTGTGACGGACATAGGCTCGCTGTTACTCTCTTCCACTTTAGGTTTTCTAGAACTTATATTTATTTCGGAGACTAACGATACGCCATCTATAATTTGCGTTTGAGCTTCTTTTGTTGCCTGCTCTATAAATGGCCTCTCATACACTTCCTCATATGCCTTTTGGAAACTCTCAGAGTTTCTAAATTCGTGGAAAAGAGGCCATGTATGGTAGGCGAGTTGATCTATCATTTCCCCACTTTTTCCAACACTCTTCATCAGTTCGATAGCCTCATCGTACTCTTCTCGAAGAACAGCAATTGCCAGTCTAAAATCTCTTAAACTAGCAGACCAATCTAATGATTTCAAGAGATTCATCGCCTCATCATTTCTCGACGAGTGCTTTAATCCAATCGCTGTGTTAATAACCCTTATTCTCCTGTTGATGTCGGTTGTTTTTCTCGATATAGTTTCTCCTAATCCGAATTTTCCAAATTCCGCACTATGCCTCCACCATTCCTTAGATAATAATTCAAAAATAGTATTATTCATTTCCGAGTCTGCAACCTCGATGTCATCAGGCAAAATTTTTCGCCACAGCGTGTGCGTAAGCATAAATGCAACTTTTGCAATGATAAAAAGCGAATCTGTGAAATATTTACCTGAGGGCATTAAGTCATCGCCACAGGAAGGCCTAGATTCGAATTTATAGCCAGTTCTATCGCAAACTGATAAGTATTGTTCGCTGCATAACCCCCCGTTATGTGTTAACAGGTTTCTACGCTGGCCCAACTCAACGAATTTTGACCACTCTGGAAAACTTCGTAGAGTAGATATTTCAAACTTTTTTTCCAACTCTGCAAATTGTTCAACGTAACTATTGCGACGGAAAGAGTCAATCTCAGAATCTAGAATATCCTGTTTAACCGCATCAACTGAGGAGAATTCTAATAAATCGCTTAAGCTTACTTCGCGCTTAATGCTTTTAAACAATTCTGGCTTCGACGAATAAAAAGCTTTCAATAATTCGCCAATAAAGACATCATATTCACTAAAAATGCCGATGAATAAGCTCTTCATTAATGCCTTGACTGGCTTTGAGTGACGAAGCCGGCTCAACTCCTTCGAAGCGCTCAACATTTCTTTTGCGCTTTGAGGATCATGAGCTACGGCTGTAATCTCGTGCTCGTTTTCTTCACGGATAAATTTTGAAATTATCTTATTTTGTTTCTCGATCTCGGAAATTTGCCATTTACCAACCGCCGGGCCGCCAACGATGGCGGCATCGCGAAAATCTTCTATAGCTTTAAGAAACCTTCCTAATGCATTACCAATTGGACTAGAAGTTTTTTCAGATTTTTCATTTTTTCCTTGATCTGGGCTGACCGAAGGAATTGCGGCGGTGGTATCGTTCATTTAGGGAAATTTATTAGTGTATTGCGGTTTAAATTCAAAATTTTTAATGCGCAGTATTTTCTATAATGCCGGCTTCTGGCCGACAACAGGCACGCACTAGTGTTGTTGAGTCGGCGAACTTACCTCGGAACTGGGTTCTTTCAGAAAATCTTCGCAAGCCTTTGCAAGTTGACTCGAGCTCATCGCAGCTACATTCGACTCCAATTCACTACGTACCGCCACATAAGCATTCGACTCCCGCAATTTTTTTAGAAAAACTGCATCTTCATTACGCACGAAGTAAGCCACTGTGGCTGAATACCGTGTATGTAGTTCTGGTTTTACGGCCGAACACTTGGTTTCAAAGACATCATACGGTGCAATAAAGGACGCTGATGCAGCGTCGATACACGCATCACCTTTGCATGGGGAAGTTGCATACGCAGAAGTTGCCCATAGTATCGGCAGACACGTCATAATTTTCGGAGCAATTTTCATTCTTAATCTTACCTGGTGATTACGTAAAAATCAGTCTGCTTTTGGGCGATAAAAGTCGCACTATCGCTGGCAACAACACTATTTTCATACGCCGAGTTTTCGCGTTGACGGGTCATGGCTCTTATTTCAATTGCAGTGTCTTCATCAGTTCCAGCAGCCCCCCGATATCCGGGCGTTCTTTGTTGGTCTGGGAAATATGGATGTCGAACCACAATCCATCCACATAAGCGCTCGCCAATACGTGCGCTTGACTCACCGCTAAACCTTGCGGCTTATCGAGATAAAAGTAAGCTACCTTGAATTGACGGTCATCGGTCATCTTTATTTCTTGCGCATCCTTGTACAGAGGATTCTTCAGCGCCTCTTTCAGACAGTCATCCGCTGACCGGCAAGGTCCCGTTTTGTCTATGTAGACCGAAAAGACAGTACGTGCCTGTTCACTGTACATCATGTAATAGGCGACCTTACCATCCGAACGTCTTTGTTCTTTGTTCAACGCCCAGTCCGCGCGCGGCATCACCAGCCCTTGCGCACCTAACGGTATCGAAAACCTGCGGTCGGTAATTGAATCGTTCACATCAGCATATACCTGCGGGGCAGCTAGCATAACTATTGCGGACAAAACATAGCGAAAAAATTTCATTACATCCCTTGGTTAATTAAATGGGTGACCGTTGCAAAACCATTTTCAGCGGTTGGCGCAAGCGCAACGACTACAGCTTTTGGCCGAGTTCGGCCTATGAGGACGAACGTAAAAAATGACCGGCTTTTACTTCTAAGAGCTTTATGAGCTCAGGTTGCATGTACTCATAGTCATCCGGAATATCGAGACAGATAACTCGCTTCCCATTTAAATATGAACGGAATTTGGATGAGAGTCGATTCCGATGGGCTTTTTCCATCACAAATATGATGTTTGCCCAAGCTATTTGCTCAGACGACAGCGGTACAGTTGCATCGCCACCCAACCCCGCCGAATCGGTCTCAACATCTGGCCAGGCAGAGAATATATGTTCAGCTGTAGGGCTTCTCAGACGGTTTTGGCTACAGATGAACAGTGCACACTTCAATCGATTTCAACCTCAAAGTATCTTTTTAAATGTTGGGAACGGCAGCTTCTGGCCGATTACGGTCCCTGCATATGCCCAATTAAACCGGCGATCCGGACCACTTCAACAGGTTCATCTTCAAAAATTCCTGCGTTCGACCATGTGCTGTCGCAGAGCTCCCAGCTGACCTGTGTCGTGCGCAAATGGGCAAGAATTTCGGCCCTTGTGTCTATGAATTGCAGTGGATGGCCCGCGATGCCACCCTTGACGCGACCCATTGATATCTCAACCCATTCAATATCGCGGAACGGAAAGAGGCCTCCTGGCCCCTCAAGATAGCCTCTACTCGGAATCGTGAGATGCTGTCCCCAATGTCCCTCTTGTGAGTCACTGCCAACCTTCGCGCAGACGCGAACCCAACAACGTAGATTTGAAACCAATTCACATATGGGCGACCAGTACGATAAAGCGTCGTTCAAATTTTCACCTATTTTTCAAATTCCTATTTTTAGCATGGGCGGCTGCTCTTGGCCGTTCACGGTCTAAATCGCGACAGGCATACCACTACAACTAATCATTTGTTTCCCATCGAAACAAACTTCTTCGCCGTAGGAGGCTCGGCATACCAAAATTAGCTATAGAGCTGCTTGTACCCAGCTCCTTCTAGTTTCAACTTCGCCTTGCAACTGGGGCAATCGACCGCCATTCCACCCATATGCTCGAATATTTCCCCTGGCGCGCCGCCGGCCGGACGAATCGTGGCATTTGCACGCCAACTGAACCCACAGGCGCCACATGCGGCTTGCGCAGCACGCAAGTTAGTCCGTCGTGGGGCGCCATTCCCTCCGATCGAGTTGTCAGGGACAGTGTTCCATTCCAGCTTAGTCAGATTCAGGTTGCTCATTGCAATTCCTTTCAGGTAAATTTTTCTGGAACCAGCGTTAGAAATGCTAAGAAATAGTGTTTTGAACTAGCGGCTTATGGCCGATTTCAGACCAGTTGGATGAAATCGACTTACACGCTTAATGAAGTGTGGCCCGAACTTGGTCGATAGTCTGTACAATTTCTTCCGCAACGGAAGTGCTACGTCGGGTCATAGTCATTGGAACGCCATCCGGGCCGGTGCAGGCCAATTTCTGTCCTGCCCGCTCATAGTGACAAGAAATGGCCACATCAACGTTTTTACCTTCCCGCTGGTCCTTGGGTAGCAATGGGCGAACCATTAAGGTATCGCCATTCAAGGTTACCTGCACCGGAAAGCCGATGATCGCGCGCGGACCAGGCTTCCCATCATCTACGCCGTCCGCGCGGCGGGCTGGCGACGTCGAGCCGGCTGCCATTCCAAATCCGTCGGCCAGAAGATAGATTTCAGATTGTTTATCCGCGCCATCGTACAACGAGGAGCCCGTGCCCCAGGTGCCAATGATATGAACCGGCAAGATATCTGCAGCATTGGCCGACAGGGAAATCGCACAGCATGACAAGAGCAAACATAAGCAGATCCGATGCATTCAAATTCCTTTTTCATTGTGCATCCAGCCTGGCGTCGACGCTTCCAGCTGGCTCCGGCAGGAGAGCATCAGGATAGCATCTTGTCAATGTGTAAAATGCGCCAATTATCACTCAGCGATGAATTACCATCGCAATCCTGGCCGCTATCAGCTTCGCCATGAACCGGAGCGGATACGATGCAAATCCTGGCGGGTCGGATGACAAGGGCTCCTTAGCCGTCCTCGACTTGGTGCAAATGCGCATCTGCACCGGCATCACATCATCCGGAAAGCGCGCCCGGTACATCGATACCCAGTGCCGGCTATCGTCAAAGCTCATCAGCATGGCTGAATTGCAGCACGTGGCGACCACGCGATTGGTCGCCGACGTCGCGTCGAGCTTGTAATTTTTCAGCAGTGTCGCGCCCCGCACTGGCGTCACGCGATCCTTGCGATACACCACATATGCTGTCCCGCCGTCGGAATCTTGAACGGCCGTGGCATGGGGCAAGGAGGCAAGCTCGCGCGATCCTCGCTGGCAGTCGCCGCAGTAGCAGATGACGCTACAGATCGGCGCGGCCCGCGCCTTCAATGCAACGCTTCCGCACGCGCACGATACGATCAATTCAGGCTTTGCTGGCGTCGACATCTTCCGCTCCGGGGCTCAGACGAAGTCCAAGCCGTTTCCGGTTTCAAGCAGGGACTTGAGGCTGGACGCGATCTGCGCCCATGCTTCCTTCAATCCCTCGTGGCCTTCGGGCAGGTCATAGTGCAGGATGGTCAGTTTGGTGGTCTCGCCGCCCGGCTTGATTTCGTACACGATGCGCGACGGCTTGATATCGGACGGAATCCAGCTGGGAATGAAGGTCATCTCAAGCCGCTTGCAAGGTTCGGCGAACAGGATATCGCCCGACACCATCACCTTGCCCTCGGCCGTGCGGTGTTCGTACTTGCCGCCGGTTTCGAACCGGCCGTGGATCTCGGTGCCGCGCAGGTTGTAGCGTCTCGACAATTCTGCGCTGGTCAGCGCCTCCCACAGCCTCTCGGGCGTGGTGCGGATGAAGGTTTCAAGGATGAAATCGGGTTTGACGGTATCCATGGATGATGTCCTTTCCAGTTCGACCTTCAGGTCAAGAATGGCCCTGGTCAACGGTTGGCGGGTGAGCGGTTCGATCCAGCGGTCGACCAGCGACTGCAACGGAGCGGCGTTGAGGTAGTGGTATTTGAACCGGCCTGAGCGGTGCGTCACCACCAGGGATGCGGCTTCCAGCACCTTCAAGTGCTTCATGACGCCGAAGCGCGTCATGCCGAGCGCGCTTTCGAGCTCGGTCAGCGTCTGGCCGTCGCGACTGCGCAGCATGTCCAGCAGTTGACGGCGGGTTTCATCACTCAGGGCTTTAAAGATCGCATCCATGGCAGTCATATTAAGTGACCAAACAGTCACGTGTCAATATGGTCACATGAAATACCGCTGAGAGCGTGTCCGAATGTCAGACTTGACCCCACCCCACGGGGGGATATACACTTCGTATACGTTTCGTATATAGGGATGGAAAATGGGTATAGTGAACATCGACGACGAGCTGCACGACCAGATCCGCAAGGCGAGCGCCGTCGCTTGCAGGTCCATCAACGCGCAGGCGGCCTTCTGGATCAAGATGGGTATGCTGAGCGAATTGAATCCCACACTGAGTTTCAACGAGATCGTCGCAAGCGAACTGCGGGCTGCCGGCGTCGAGGCGCCTCCACTCAGGAGCGTCCCGGCATGACCAAGCGCCCCGAAGAAATCGCCCTGATGGCGGAGGCCGGCAAGCTGCTGGCCAGCGTGTTCGGCCATCTGGATCAGCTGAATCTGATCGGCATGTCCACCATGCAGGTCAACGATCTGGTCGACAGCTTTATCGTCGATGAGCTCAAGGCGCGTCCCGCCAGCAAGGGGCAGTATGGCTATGCCTATGCGCTGAACTCTTCCCGCAACAGCGTCGTTTGCCACGGCGTGCCGTCGCCGACCGAGTTTTTGCAGAGCGGCGATATCGTCAATTTCGATATCACGCTGGAGAAGAACGGCTTCATCGCCGATTCCAGCAAGACCTATCTGGTCGGCGAGGTGGCGCCCTTGGCCAATCGGCTGGTGCAAGTGACTTACGAAGCCATGTGGAGCGGCATCCGGGCCGTCCGTCCCGGCGCCAGACTGGGCGACGTCGGCCACGCGATCGAGCGTCACGCGCGGCGCAACGGTTATTCGGTGGTCAGGGAATATTGCGGGCACGGCATAGGCCGCGAGATGCACGAGCCGCCGCAGGTACTCCATTGGGGCAAGCCGAAAACCGGACTGGTGCTGCAGGAAGGCATGGTGTTCACCATCGAGCCCATGCTCAATCAGGGCCGCCGCGCCGTCCGCACCGAGGACGATGGCTGGACCGTCGTGACCATGGACGGCAAGCTGTCCGCGCAGTTCGAGCATACGGTGGCGGTGACGCGCAGCGGCGTACAGGTCTTGACGCTGCGCGCCGGCGAGCGGCCGTTGAACTAGGCCGCCGCCAAGCGGACGGCTATTTGTAGTCGTCCGGCGTCAGCCCGTACTTTTGCATCTTGTAGTACAGCGTCTGCTTCGGCACGCCCAGCGCGGCGCTCACTTCGGTGACGCTGCCGCTGGCCCTGCGCAATTCCTGTTCGATGACGGCGCGTTCGAAGCAGCCCACCTGCTCCGCCAGCGGCAACGGCGCCAGGCTGCGCGCCGACAGCAGGCCGTCGGCCCCGCTCGACAAGCCCAGCACGAAGCGCTCGGCGATGTTGCGCAGCTCGCGCACATTGCCCGGCCAGTCGTGCGCCATCAGCGCCTGCATCAGCGGCCCCGGCACCGGCGGCGCGCTGCGCTTGTAGCGCGCCGCCGCGCCCAGCAGGAAGTGCTCGAACAGCAGTGGGATGTCTTCGCGCCGCTCGCGCAGCGGCGGCAGGTTCAGCACGATCAGGTTCAAGCGGTAGTACAGGTCGCTGCGGAATTTCTGCTGGTCCGACCATTCCTTCAGGTCGACCTTGGCCGCGGCGATCACGCGCACGTCCACCGGCACCGGGCTGTTCGAGCCCAGCCGTTCGACGTAGCGCTCCTGCAGCACGCGCAGCATCTTCACCTGCAGCGCCATCGGCAGGCTTTCGATCTCGTCGAGGAACAGCGAGCCGCCGTCCGCGTGCTCGATCTTGCCGACCTGGCGCTTGGCGGCACCGGTGAAGGCGCCCGATTCGTGGCCGAACACTTCGCTTTCGAAGATGGTCTCGGGGATGGCGCCGCAGTTGAGCGCGACGAAATTGCTCTGGTGCCGGCGGCTGAACTGGTGCAGGCAGCGCGCCACCATCTCCTTGCCGGTGCCGGTCTCGCCGTAGATCAGCACGTCGGCCGGCTCGTCGGCCAGGTCCAGGATCAGGCGGCGCAGGTCGCGCATCGCGGCCGAGTCGCCCAGCAGGGTGGCCTCGATGCCCTCGCCGTGCTCGATGCGGTGGCGCAGCGCCGCCACCTCCAGCACCAGCCGCCGGGTT
This sequence comes from Duganella sp. GW821-FHT01E12, assembly GCF_059422325.1. NCBI lineage: Bacteria > Pseudomonadati > Pseudomonadota > Betaproteobacteria > Burkholderiales > Oxalobacteraceae > Duganella > Duganella sp. GW821-FHT01E12. The sequence goes on from NZ_JBWKWR010000016.1 coordinate 111,515, forward strand.
TCCATCGCGCGCTGCACCACGTCGGTCAGCTGCTCCGACGAGTACGGCTTGGCGATGAAGTCGTAGGCGCCGTCGCGCATGGCGCCCACCGCCATCGTGATGTCGCCGTGGCCGGTCACCAGCACCACCGGCAGTTGCGGGTCGATGGCCTTGACGGCGGCCATGAGGTCCAGCCCGCTCATGCCGGGCAGGCGCACGTCGCTCACCACCACGCCGTCAAAGCCCGGCGTGATCAGCGGCAGCGCCTGCTCGGCGGTGTGGAAGGCTTGCACCTCGATGCCCGCCAGGTCCAGCGCCTGCGCGCTGCCCGCGCGCACGGTCGGGTCGTCTTCGATCAGTAATACTTTCATGCTGTCTCCCGCTCCGCAATGGGCAATTCGATGATAAACCGGGCGCCGCCCGCAGTCGTGGCTTCGGCCAGCAACTGGCCGCCAAATTCGCGGATGATCTGCTCGGATATCGCCAGTCCCAGGCCCAGGCCCTGCCCTTGCGGTTTTGTTGTGAAAAATGGTTCGAATAGGTGGCGGCGTATCGCCTCGGGAATGCCCGGCCCGGTGTCCGAGACGGCGATCAGCGCCTTCTGAAAACTGCGCGTCACGCTCACCGTCAGCTGGCGCGTCTCGCAGCCGGCCATGGCGTCGAGCGCGTTGGTGAACAGGTTGACCAGCACCTGCTCCAGCCGGTTGCTGTCGCACAGCGCGTGCACGTCCGGGCTCTGCATCGACATGCGGAAGTTGACCCGCTCCTGCTCCACCCGCCGCTCGACCAGGAACAGCGCGGCGGTGATGGCGGCCGCCACCGGCACCGGCTGCAGGCTGGCGTCGGACTTGCGGGCGAACTGGCGCAGCTGGCCGGTCAGCGCGCCCATGCGTCCGACCAGCTGCGAGATGGTCGCCAGGTTGTCCTTGGCCTCGTCCAGCCGGCCGCGCTCGATCAGCACGCGGGCGTTGTCGGACATGGTGCGCAGCGCCGTCAGCGGCTGGTTCAGCTCGTGCGTGATGCCGGCCGACATCTGGCCCAGCACCGCCATCTTGCCGGCCTGGACCAGCTCGCTCTGGGCCTGCCGCAGCTTCTGCTCGGCCTGGCGGCGCACGACGTTCTCCTCGCTCAGGCTGTGGGTCATCTGCTGCAGGCTGGCGGTGCGCTCGGCCACCATCGATTCCAGGTGGTCGTAGGCGCGCTGCAGGTCCAGCCGGGCGCGCTGGCGTTGCCGGCCCAGCCGGCGGCGCTGGCGCGCGTACAGCACCAGCATCAGCAGCAGCGCCTCCGACAGCCAGGTGAAGATGAAGGCGTTGCGGGCGCTGGCCTCGGCCGGCGCCAGGTCGGACAGGTAGACGAACTGCCACTTGCGCGGCGCGAGCGAACGGGTCTGCCCCAGCATGCGCATGTGCGCGGCCGGCGCCGGCGTGGCGACGATGGCGGCGCCATTGTCGAGCTTGCGCAATTCGCGCAGGCCCAGCGGCAGCAAGGCGTGCGAGAAATACTGGCGCGACACTTCCAGCTCCTGCAGCACGGCCGGCGACAGCGGCGCCAGCGCGCGGTATTTCCAGTCCGGCTCGGAACTGAGGAAGACCACGCCGTGGGCGTCGGTCAGCAGCACCTTGTCGCTGCCCTGCACCCAGCCGCTTTCCAGCTTCTCGATGTTGACCTTGACGGTGGCCACGCCCAGCATGCGGCCGTTGTGATAAATGCCGTGCGCGAAGAAGTAGCCCGGCTCGCCGCGCGTGGTGCCGACGCCGTAGAAGCCGCCCGGCGTGCGCCGCAGCGCGTCGCGCACGTAGGGGCGGAAGGCGACATTGTCGCCGACAAAGCTGTCCGGCTCGCGCCAGTTGCTGGCCGCCTGCGTCACGCCCTGCAGGTTGACGATGTAGATGGTGGTCGATTTGGACAGGTGGTTGACCTGCTCCAGGTAGGCGTTGACCTCGGCGCGCAGGGCCTCGTCGTCGGGCCGCTGCAGCAAGGCGATCACGTCCTTGTTGAGCTCCAGCGTGCCGGGCAGGAAGTCGTATTTGGACAACAGGTTTTCCAGGCTGACGGCGTAACCGTCGAGCCGCTGCGCCGCGGCCAGGCGCAGCTTTTCGGTGGCGGCGTTCTCGGTCCAGCGCCAGGCCAGCAGCGCCACCGCCAGGCAGCACAGCAGCAGCAACACCCACAGCGCGGCCCGGCGCAGCAGCCGGCGGCCCGGCCGAGACGGCATGACGGTCTGCAGCGCTACTGCCATGTTCTCCTCTGTTGTTATCGTCAGTTCATACGCCCTCATTAAAACACATGACGCACACCCAGGTTCAGTCCGGTTGTACCGGTACCACTATCGGTCGCCGTGCCGACGTGGAAATTGGCGCCGTTGCGGTTGACGATGTGGCCGTACGCGGCGTACAGGTCGGTGCGCACCGACAGTGGATGCAGGTAGCCGATCGCGGCCTGGCGGGCGCGCTGGCGCGGCGACGAGTCGTCGCGGTGGTCGATGTAGGAGGCCAGCAGCTTGTCCGCGCCCACCGACACCGTCACGCCCAGCAGCGCGTCGCGGCTGCCGACGCCCAGCAGGTCCTGGTTGCGCGAGTAGGCCGCGTGGCCGGTGACGTCGCCGTAGCGATAGCGGCCGCCCAGCATGGTGTAGCGGGTGTGCGCGGTGGCCAGGGCGTTGTCGCGCTGATGGTGGGTCAGTACCAGGCTCAGCGGGCCGTTGTCGTAGCTGGCGGCGCCGCTGATGGTGCGGTTCTTGCTGCTGTCGCCGGGGGTTTCGCCGAAGCCGTACAGCACGTCGGCCGAGAAGCCGTTGTACTTCTTCGTCATGTATTCGACCGAGTTGTCGACCCGCGTGCTCGGGAAGAAGATGTTCTGCACATTGCCGGCGAAGCCGGTGCCGAACGGATCGATCACGTCGCGCAGGGCCTTGAAGTAAGGCATGTACTGGCGGCCGGCGCTGATGGCGCCGGCCGAGCCGGACAGGCTCACATAGGCCTGGCGGCCGAACAGCAGGCCGCCCTGCCCGGCGGTGCCGGTGTCGATGTTATAGCCGTTCTCCAGCAGGAAGCCGGCGCTCATGCCGCCGCCCAGGTCTTCCTTGCCCTTGAAGCCGAGGCGCGAGCCGGAGCCCACGCCGCTGCTGACGTTCTGCGTGTTGCCGGCTGGGCCGCCGCGCTCCAGCACCAGGCCGGCGTCGGCGATGCCGTACACGGTGACAGTCGATTGCGCTTGCGCCACGGCCGTAACCAGTCCCAGCGCCAGCGCGCTCATCACATACTTTCGCATCTTTCAATCTCCTCTAATTATTTTTTCAAGCCGCGCGCATCGTGGCGACGACAGGTTGTTCCACTTCTGGTTCCAAAGCGCCTTCCCATTTCGCGACCACGGCGGTGGCCACGGCGTTGCCGACCGCGTTGGTGGCGGAACGGCCCATGTCCAGGAACTGGTCGATGCCCATCAACAGCAGCAGGCCCGCTTCGGGGATATGGAACTGGTTCAGCGTGGCGGCGATCACCACCAGCGAGGCGCGCGGCACGCCGGCGATGCCCTTGGAAGTCACCATCAGCAACAGCAGCATGGTGATCTGGGTGCCCAGCGACAGGTCGATGCCGTAGGCCTGGGTGATGAACAGCACGGCGAAGGTGCAGTACATCATCGAACCGTCCAGGTTGAAGGAGTAGCCCATCGGCAGCACGAAGCTGGAGATCTTGCGCTGCACGCCGAACTGGTCAAGCGCTACCAGCAGTTTCGGATAGGCCGCCTCCGAGCTCGCGGTCGAGAAGGCCAGCAGGAAAGGCTCGCGGATCAGGGCCATCAGGCGGAACACGCGCTTGCCGATGAACAGGAAGCCGCCCAGGATCAGCAGCGCCCACAGGCAGACCAGGCCCAGGTAGAAGCCGCCCATGAATTTGGCGAAGGTGGCCAGGATGCCCAGGCCGTTGGTGGTGATGACCGAGGCCATCGCGGCGAACACGGCCAGCGGAGCCAGGTTCATGATGGCGCCGGTGATGCGCAACATCACCTGCGCCAGCTGGTCGATGACGGCGGTCAGCTTGGCGCCGGCCTCGCCCATCGCGCTCAGCGCGCTGCCGAAGAAGATCGAGAACACCAGCACCTGCAGGATCTCGTTGTTGGCCATCGCCTCGATCGGCGACTTCGGCACCATGTGGGCGACGAAGTCCTTCAGCGTGAAGGCCGAGGTCTTCAGGCCGGTGGCGGCGTCGACCGCCGGCAGCGGCAGGCCCAGGTGGGTACCCAGCTGCAGGAAGTTCGACAGCAGCATGCCCAGCGTCAGCGACACCAGCGAAGCGATCACGAACCAGCCCATGGCCTTGATGCCGACCCGGCCGGCGGCCTTGCCGTCGCCCATGTGGGCGATGCCCACCGCCAGCGTGGAGAACACCAGCAGCGAAATGATCATCTTGATCAGACGCAGGAACACGTCGGTGGCGATCGAGATATTGCCGGCGATACTGGCGCTGAGCGCCTTGTCGGGGAAGGTGTCATGGCAGGCATAGCCGACACCGATGCCGAGCACCATGGCGATCAGGATGTAGAGCGTTAATGGGCGTTTCTTTTTCACTTGGCTTCTCCAGTTTTTTGTTGTCGTCACCGCTCAGCGTGCGCCGGCGGGTCTGGGCTACATAGCAATGGCTGTGCCAGCCTTTGACAGACAAAAATTCGGAAGCAAGTCCTTGATTCTAAATATAATTCATTTTAGCAACATTTTGCGGGACGGCGGAAGCGTCCCGAAATCCAAACGCCCCGAGCCGGCCTTGTATGGAAAGTTGGACGGCCGTCAGCCGGCCGGCGGCGTCTGGCTCCACTCGAACCAGCCGCCGTCGTAGACGCTGATGTCGGGCCAGCCCATCAGCCAGGCATAGAAAAAGGCCATCGAGGCGCGCCAGCCGGTGCCGCAGTAAAACGCGGTCGGCGTGCCGGGCAGGATGCCGTGCTCGGCCCACTGCGCGGCGATCTCGGCCGCCGGCTTCATGCTGCCGTCGGCCTGGTGATAGGCGCTCATGCTGTTGACGTCGCCGTCCTCGCCCGCCCTGCCCCAGCGCGCGCCGGGGATGTCGCCGGCGGCGATGTAGTGGTAGCCGGAGGCCCGGCCGGCGAATTCGGCGCGGGTGCGGATGCTGGCCAGCACGCCGTCGCCGCGCGCCAGCAAGGCACGCGCCTGCGGCGTGCCGATCAGGTATTCGGGATGGGCCGGGAAGGCGCAGCCGAAGTCGGTGACCGCGACGCCGGCCGGTGCCGGCCCGCGAACGCAGGCGTGGCCGCCCGCCTGCCAGCGCGCGTAGCCGCCGTCGAGCAGGCGCACATCGGCCACGCCGGCGTACAGCAGCAGATGCGCCAGCCGCGCGGCGGCCAGGTTGTTGCGGCCGTACAGGACGACGGTGGTGTCGTGGCGCACGCCGCGCGCCAGCAGCAGCGCCAGCAGCGCCTGGTCGGCCACCTTGTTCCACAAGGGCAGCTGCTCGATGCAGGCGGTGTCGAAGTAGGACGCGCCCGGAATATGAGCCTGCTCGAACAGCACCGCCGCGCCGCAGCCGACTTCGAACAGGCGCCAGTCCGCCGCCGGGGCCGCCTCGACCTCGGCGCCCGCGACCAGCGCCGCCAGCCAGGCCGGCGCGACGAGCTGGCGCCAGCGGACCAGGTCCGGTCTAAAGTCGGTGGCAATATTGTCGGCGAAACCAGAAATCATACGATGGGGCGTTGGGTCGGGGTGACGGCTCGATATTTTACGCGATCACATAGCAGCGGTATGCAGCAACCGCCTTGTCACCACAATTGCGAATGCTTCTCATTTGCGATAATATGCGCGTTTCCGCCGCCCAGAAAGCCAAACATGCGCAGTCCCACTTATTTCCGTCTTTGCTATGCCCTTCCCCTGGCTTGCCTGGCCGGCGCCGCCGCCGCCCAAACCGCCGAGGACGAGGTGCTGCAGACAGTCAAGGTCACCGCCGCGCGCGCCCAGGGCCTGCTGCCCCGGACCACCGAGGCCGGCAGCTTTCGCGGCGCCGACATCATGGACGTGCCGTCCACGGTCAACGTCGTCACGCGCGAGCTGCTGGAACGGCAGGCCGCCGCCGGCCTCTACGACGCGGTGCGCAACACCGCCGGCGTCACGCGCCAGCAGAACGGCGGCGATACCTGGGACCAGCTGGTGATACGCGGCATCGCCGTGGAGAACCGCACCAACTACCGCCTGAACGGCTCGCTGCCCATCATGAACTTCTCGCAGGTGCCGATGGAGGACAAGGAGCGGGTCGAGGTGCTGAAAGGCGCGTCCGCGCTGTACTACGGCTTTACGTCGCCGTCCGGCGTGGTCAACTTCGTCACCCGCCGCGCCGGCGCGACGCCGGTCACCAGCGCCGGCCTGACGCTGGACCAGCAAGGCAGCGCGGTCGCCAGCGCCGACGTGGCGCGCCGCTTCGGCGAGCGCGGCGAATTCGGCGTGCGCGTCAACGCCGCCGGCGGCACGCTGGGCTCCTACCTGCGCGACGTCGGCAACGGCAACCGCGGCTTCGCCTCGGCCGCGCTGGACTGGCGCGTCAGCGGCCGCCTGCTGCTCAAGGCCGACCTGGAGCACGACCGCCGCCGCGTGACGGAGCAAGCCGCCGTGATGCTGCCGGCCGCCGTCAACAACGTCATCAGCCTGCCGCGCGCGGTCGATCCGCGCGCCCTGGTCGGCCCGGACTGGGCACGCTTCGAAACCAGGAGCGACAACGCCCAGCTGCGCGCCGATTACGCGCTGGCCGGCGACTGGGCCGTGACGCTGGAGGCGGGCCACTCGGAAACCGCGCGCGACCGCACGCTGCCCATCTTCCGCCTGAATAACGCGGCCGCGCTGCAGACCGGCGCCGGCCGCATCACCGGCAACATCCAGCATCAGGTGACGGCGTCGACGCTGCTGCGCGCCGAGCTGGCGGGCACGGTCGCCACCGGCGCGCTCACGCACGAGCTGACGCTGGGCGCCGCCCACACCGGCAAATCGCAGGATCCGATTTACCAGCGCAACTACACCATCGCCGCGCAGAACCTGTACAACCCGGTGGCGATCCCGCTGGCGAGCGTGGTGTTCGGCGCAGCGCCGGCGACGCCCACCACGGCCGAACTGAAGACGCGTGAAACCGGCGTCTACGCGCTGGACCGCATCGTCCTGTCGCCGCAGTGGCAGACCGTGCTGGGCCTGCGCCACACCAGCTACCGCAGCGACCAGGGCGACAATCGCTACGACGTCGGCCAGACCACGCCCATGGCCTCGCTGATCTACAAGCTGTCGCCGGCGCTGTCGTTGTACGCATCGGCCGCGCGCGGGTTGGAGGAAGGCGAATCGGCGCCCACCGGCACGGTCAACCAGGGCGTCAAGATGGCGCCGGGTGTCAGCAAGCAGCGCGAGCTGGGCGCGCGCTGGCTCGGCGGCGGCGGCACGCTGGTGTCGGCCGCGCTATTTGACATCCACCGCCCCGGCTACTACACCAACGCGGCCAATGTGTTCGTGGCCGACGGCGCGCAGCACTATCGCGGGCTGGAGCTGTCCACGCAGGGCACACTGACGCGCCGCTTGTCGTGGCAGACCTCAGCCCAGCTGCTGGACCCGGCATTTGAAAATACCACCGCCGCCTACAACGGCAAGGCGCCGGAGAACGCCTCCCGGCGCACCGCCAGCGCCTTCCTCGCCTATGACGTGAATGCCCTGCCCGGCTGGTCGGTCAACGGCGGCGCCTACTACTACAGCGCCCGTCCGGTCAACGATCTGGACCAGGCCTTCCTCGGCGGCGTGACCTTGTTCAGCGCCGGCGCGCGTTACGCCACCAGCATCGGCGGCAAGCGCGCCACGTGGCAGCTGAATATCGAGAACCTCGGCGACAAGCAGTACTGGGCCGGCGCCGGCACGCGCCTGGCCGCCGGCGCGCCGCGCCTGGTCAAGCTGGGTGTGAAGGTGGACTTGTGATTATTCGAAGCGGTAGCTGAGCGCCACCAGGCCGGAATCGAGCGAGCGGTGGCGCACCGCAGGGTTGCTGCGGATCGCATCGTCCAGCCAGGTGCGGCGCACGTTGACGACCAGGTACCAGTGGCCGCTCAGGCGCGCCTCCACCAGCAGGCCGGCGAACGGGTTGCTGGCCGAGCGGGCCACGCCGTCGTAGTAGCGAACGTAATTGGCCGAGCGGTATTCGATACCGGCTTGCGGATAAAACGCGAAGCGGTCGTGATCGATCTCGGCCGCGTACATCAGGTCGAGCATGGTGCCGTGCGATTTGCCGAGGTCGCGATACACGTTGGCCATGAAGGCGCCCACCGGCGTGACCTGCAAAGTGCCCAGTCCCAGCGGCACCGACGAGCGCAGCCGCTCTTGCGGCGGCGCGCTAGCGCGGTAGCCGTCCTCCAGCACGCGCGTCAGCAGTTCGACGCTGCCGTAACCGGCCGGCGCCAGCTTGACGCCGAAGGTGTCGATACGCGCGAACGCCGGGCCGTATTCGAAATTGGCGTACGGGACGGCGCTGGTGCTGCGCGATTGCGCCGGCACCGCGACCGGCGAACTGCTGATGCCCAGCCCGATGTCGCCGACCAGGCGCGGCGCCTGATCCTGCGCGGCTTGCTGCTGCGCCTGAGCGCAGCCGGCCGACAGCACCAGCAACGCGGCCCAGCGCCGCAGTCCAGCCCTCATCGGAACGCACCGACGATCAGCGCGACGTTGCTGCCGCCGAAGGCGAACGAGTTCGACATCGCCGCCTGCAGCGCCACGCCGCGCCGGCCTTCGCGCGGCACGAAGTCGAGGTCGCACTCGGGATCGGGCTGATCGAGGAAGGCGGTCGGCGGCACCGCGCCGTGGCGCACCGCCTGCGTGGTGATCACAAATTCCAGCGCGCCGGCCGCGCCCAGCGTATGGCCGTGCATGGACTTGGTCGAGCTCACCAGCAGATCGCGCGCCAGCGGCCCGAAGGCCTGCTTGATCGAGGTGGCCTCGGCCAGATCGCCGGCCGGGGTGCCGGCGCCGTGGGCGTTGATGTAGCCGATCGCCGATGCCGGCAGGCCGGACTGCTCCAGCGCCTGGCGCATGGCCCGTTCCTGGCCGTCGGCGTCGGGCTTGGTGATGTGGGTGGCGTCGTTGCTGGTGCCGTAGGCGACCAGCTCGGCCAGGATGGTGGCGCCGCGCGCCTGCGCCGATGCCAGCGATTCCAGCATCACGGCGGCGCCCGCCTCGCCCAGCACCAGGCCGCCGCGTCCGGCCGAGAACGGCCGGCACGAGCGCTCGGGGTGCTCGGCGTCGAGCGGCGCCAGCACGCGCAAGGCGTCCCAGGCGCTGACCACGCCGTAGCACAGCAGCGCTTCCGAGCCGCCGGCCAGCACGCGGTCGGCGTAGCCGTGGCGGATGTGGCGGTAGGCCTCGCCGATGGCCTGGGCCGACGACACGCAGGCGCTGCTGTAGTTGTTGACGCTGCCCTTGAAGCCGCAGCGCAGCGCGATCTGCGCGGCCGCCGCGTTGGTCATGCCGGCCACGACCGACATCGGCCGCACCCGGGTTTTGCCGTCGATGAACAGGTCGACGTAGCCGTGTTCGACCGTGCCGGCGCCGCCCATGCCGCTGCCCCAGAACACGCCGCTGCGCTCGGGCGCGACGCTCGCGTCCAGGCCCGACTGGGCCAGCGCCTCGCTGGCGGCGGCCCAGCCCAGCAGCGAGAAGCGGTCGAAGATCGGCAGCTCGGAATTCTTGACCAACTCGGGCAAGGGGCCGCGGATTTGCGCGGCCGGCGTGTCCGGCCGCTGGCGGTCGCCGGCCACCTGCAGCAGGCCGATGCCGCTGTGGCCGGCCAGCGCCTGTTCGAAGTTGCGGTCGGCGCCGACGCCCAGCGACGAGATCGCCCCGAGGCCGGTGATCACCACGCGCTGCGCGGTCATGCGCTGGTGGCCTTGTTGGCCAGGTAGCTGTCGATCTGGTCGGCGATGTCCTGCACCACCACCAGCTTCGGACGCTCGTCGCCCACTTCGATGCCGAACTCTTCTTCCAGGTCGAAAATCAGCTCAATCACGGTCAGCGAATCGGCGCCCAGCGCTTCGAGTTCGGTTTGCGGCTGGATGGTGTCTTCGGGAACGTCCAGGCTCTTGGCCAGCAGTTTGGCGACGGTGGGAAATGAATTCATAAAAAATAGTCTCAGATTAATTGGTGTTAAGCGCGGTTCAGCAGCGCGTCCTCGGACGGCAGATGCTGGTTGAAAAACGCGACCGTTTCGTCGGCCACGAGTTCCTTCTCATTGTCGAGGGTGATGATGTGGTAGCTGTTGTGCAGGATGACCTTGCGGCGGCTCGGCGAGCTGATGCTGCGCTCGACCAGGTCGGCGCTCTTGGTGCTGGCGACGTCGTCCTCCTCGGCGTGGATGATCAGCGCCGGCGCGACCACCTTGGACAGCTGCGCGCGCACCTGCTTGATCAGGCGGTGCGCCTGGAAGATGCCTTCGGCCGACAGGCGCGAGGCGCCGGCCGCCGACGAATCGCTGACCTTCATTTCGCGGGCGATCCAGCGCCGCAGGTTTTCGTTCTTCAGCCCGTAGGGATAGCGCTCTTCGTACGAGTACCAGTGGCGGGCCGGCGTGTAGTACGCCAGCGGCAACAGGAAGCGGTACTTGGGGATGCTCCAGCCGTCGTAGGACAGGGTCGTGGCCAGCAGGCCGAGGGCCGCGATTTCGTCGCCGCGCTCGATCGCCAGGCGCAGCGCCAGCACCGCGCCGATGCACAGCCCCACCACCGACACGCTGGCGTGGGTCTGCTTGAGCTGATCGAACAGGCGTGCGACTTCCTCGTACCATCGCTCGCTGCGGGTGGTACGGTAAGAGTCGGCCTGGCCGGACGAGTAGCCATATCCCGGGATGAGCGGGATGACAACGGTGTAGCCTGCACGTTGCAGGCGCTTGCCCACATACTGCATTTCCAGCGGGTTGCCCAGCAGCCCGTGCAATGCCAGCACGGCATGCGGGCCGCCTGCCAATTCAATAGTCTTCATACTACCCTGTTCAAGAAAAGCTTTTTATTGTTGACCGTGGGGCGGTCATCAGTCGCTGTTGCCGCGAGCGTTAAAAAATGGGTTCATCATACCCTCGTTTGACACAGAAACTCCAGTAACCGCTGCACCGGAATGCCATCGACATGCTGGTTTTTTTTGCCGGGGTGCGCATCACGCAACCGGATAGTTCGGTGTGATGGCGGATGCGAGGACTTGGATGCCGTGGGAAATTGCGAGGATATAAACTGGTCCGACCGATTTGGATGACGAATTTTAGCCATTCGCGGCTCCCGGTGGCATGATCACTTCATTACAGATTGGAAAGGTTCGCCGCGCCGTAAAACACCGCCTTTTGCTTTGCGCGGTCCTTTGCTATAATGCGCCCCGCACACAGGGGGGTATAGCTCAGCTGGGAGAGCGCTTGCATGGCATGCAAGAGGTCAGCGGTTCGATCCCGCTTACCTCCACCA
>NZ_JBWKWR010000017.1:0-71456 GCF_059422325.1 Duganella sp. GW821-FHT01E12
GGAGCGGGAGAAGAGTCTCGAACTCTCGACCTCAACCTTGGCAAGGTTGCGCTCTACCAACTGAGCTACTCCCGCTTCGTCGTCATCAACAACAGGCCAGCATTATAGATGATCCATAGCATCTGTCAATGGCTCTGATGCCAATCTTATCGGTTCTGCTCCAAAGCCGGCGGCCGGCCCTGGTCCGGCTGGCTGTAGTCGCAGACACCATGCGGGAAAATCCGCTGCAGCCGGGCCGCTTGCTGCGCCGTCCAGGCCACGCCGGCGGGATAGCTGCCGTCCCGCAAAGCCTGCGCGACCGGCTTCAGCGCGCACTTGAAGACGTCGCCCCTGATGGACTCCCCCGCCACCATGCGCGGACTGGAAAACAAGGGGAAGGCCCTGGAACATGCGCCCGGCGGCTTGGCGTCCAGGATGCCGTCCCAGGCGGATGGCCCGGCGGCGATGACGGCGCCGCCTGTATCGATGCAACGGTCGGTGAATTCGGCCGGCGCCTGGCCGCCGCTCAGGAGCCGGTCCATGACCGACAAGGCTTCCAGCACCCTGCCCTGCATGTCGGCCTGCGAACGGGTGAACCAGATCACCTGCCGCCCGGCCTCGGCGCGGTTGGCGTGCAGCAGGCGGGCCCGCACCGAGAAGGCCTGGCGCGCGTTGTGCATATTCAGCTCCGGCTCCAGATACGGCCGCAGGTCGATCATCGGGATGCCGAGGCGCTGGCCGGTGAACACTTGGCCCGAACTGTAGGCTTTGCGCATCGCCTCCACGCTGCCGCTGCGGCGCGGCGCCGGCGCGCCCTCCGGATCGCGGCAGGTGGCGCTGCGCATCATGTTGCGGCTGTCGTAGGGGTCGTCCTTGCCCAGCCAATCCACGAAGTCGGCCTGCTCCTTCCAGCCGCCTATGCAGGCGTTGAGGCGCAGGAATTCGTCGATGCCGATGCTGCCCTGCGCCAGCGCTTTCAGGCCGTACTGCACGCCCTCGTTATCGATGGAGACGGGGGCATAGCCTGAGCTGTCGGTGCCGTAGATGCCCGCCAGGTCGTTCCAGTGCGTCCATTTGACATGGTCGAAGACTCCGGCCGGATAGCGGTAGAAGGCTGCGGCAAGGTCATACCCCTCATGCCTGTGGCGCGGGTTCAGCACCGTCACGACCGCCATCTTCCAGCCGTTGATGCACTCGGTCGATCCGGCGCGGCCGGTCCAGGCGTGGCGCGCGGTGTCGCTGGCGTTCATGCCTTCGATCGCGATTTGATTGGTCCACCTGGCCCACGGCGACGCCGGATCGAGCGCCACCTCGTCCTTGAAGTACTGGCTCAGCAGCGGACAGTCCGAGACCGGTATGGTCTGGGTGATCATGTCCGGATAAGACTGCAGCGGGATGCCGCCATCCAGCAGGCCGGGATGGTTTTGTGCGAACAGGTACTGCTGCACCGCCCCGCCCGACCCACCCAGGCCGATGGTGAACAGCGGCGCGCCATAGGCTTCGACAAAGCGGGCCTTGGTCAGCATGGCGGTTTGCCCGGCCAGGCGCATGTTGTAATGGACGCCGGTCTCATTGCCGGACGAGCTGACGATGGCGTAGCCCTGCTCCAGCAAGGGAATCATCAATTGGCGCTCGTTGCCGTTCAAGGTTCCGGGCTTGAACCACAGCGGCAAGCCCTGATGATGGCCGACGCCGACGCCGCCACCGAACCAGTACACCAGCTTGCGGTTCCAGGCCGCCGGCTCGGGCTTGGCCCCCGGCGCCAGCATGGCGATGGTGTAGACGAAGCGGTTGATGGTGCCGACCTCCACCCGCACCACGAAGGGCACGGCCGCGCCGTTGCGCTGGATGGTCTTCAGGTCTGCTGGGGGCGCCGTGTAGCCGGTGGCGGGATCGAAGGGTTTGAAGTTGCCGCCGGCAAGGTAGAAGTACTGGACCCGCGTCGCGATGGCGCAATTGCGGCTGTAGCCGACGATGGCGCCGCTGCCTTCATCGACCACCGGGTGGCCGATGCCGTCCTGGTTGTCGACGCTGGGCTGGCCCAGGCCGGATTCCTGCGTGCGGCAGACGAAAGGTTGTTGCTGCGCCTGCGCGACCAGGCAGATTGCGGTTGCCGCGCAAGCGGCCAGGAATCTCCAAAGCGCCATGGCGTGTGCTCCTGATCTGATGAGGTGAGCTTCACCAGATCATAGCACTTTGCCATTAGCTAAGCGTGCCGGACTTTTCCTTGATCAGCGGCCAGGCCAGACGCAGGTAGTAGAACATCGACCACACGGTCAGCACGGCCGCCACTTCCAGCAGGCGCGAGCCCCAGAACTGGGTGTCGATGGCGCCCCACAGCACGTCATGGAACAGCAGCAGCGGGATGGCCATCATCTGGGCCGTGGTCTTGATCTTGCCCAGCGAGCTGACCGCCACCGACTTGGAGGCGCCGATCTGCGCCATCCATTCGCGCAGCGCCGAGATGGCGATCTCGCGGCCGATGATGATGAACGACAGCACGGCGTTGGCGCGGTCCAGCTGCACCAGCACCAGCAGGGCCCCCGCCACCATCAGCTTGTCCGCGACCGGGTCGAGGAAGGCGCCGAAGGCCGAGGTCTGGTTCCAGCGCCGGGCCAGGAAACCGTCGAACCAGTCGGTGACGGCGGCGATGATGAACACCAGCGTGGCCGCCAGGTTTTGGTCCGCCACGGGCAGGACGTTGGTGGGCAGATAGTAGACGCCTACCACCAGCGGAATCAGCGCAACGCGCAACCAGGTCAACAGTATCGGTATATTGATGGGCATAAGCTCGGAAATTAGTGCGGCCGTGAAAATTGTTAATGCGCCGCTAGTCTACCTTGCCGCCGCACATTAAACCAGCGCACTGTTGTTGTGCAGGCTTCAATGAAGCTGGCGGTAGATTTCCTCGGCCAAGGCGCTGGAGATGCCCTCGACCTGCTTCAAGTCCTCAATGCTGGCATCAACCACGCCGCGCAGGCCGCCGAAGCGCGCCAACAGGCGCTGGCGGCGCTTGGCGCCTATGCCCTCGATCTCCTCCAGGCGCGAAGTCTGGCGCGTCTTGGCGCGCTTGGCGCGCATGCCGGTGATGGCGAAGCGGTGCGCCTCGTCGCGGATCTGCGCCACCAGCATCAGCGCCGCCGATTCCTTGCCCAGCTCCTGCGACGGCCGGCCGTCGACGAACATCAGCGTCTCCAGGCCGACGCGCCGCCCTTCCCCCTTGGCCACGCCGACGATCAGGCTGATGTCCAGTCCCAGCTCGGCGAATACCTGGCGCGCCATTTCGATCTGGCCCTTGCCGCCGTCGATCAGCACCACGTCCGGCATCACGCCGTCGCCGTTGGCGACCTTTTCGTAGCGGCGCATCAGCACCTGGCGCATCGCCGCGTAGTCGTCGCCGGGCGTGATGTCGTTGATGTTGTAGCGGCGGTATTCGCCGTTCTGCATCTGGTGGTGGTGGAACACCACGCACGAGGCCTGCGTGGCCTCGCCCTGCGTGTGCGAGATGTCGAAGCACTCCACCCGCAGCGCGTCGATGTCCTCCGGCTCCAGCTGCAGCGCCTCGACCAGCGCGCGCGTGCGCGACTGCTGCGAGCCCTGCTCCGACAGCAGCCGCGCCAGCGAGATCTCGGCGCCCTTCTGCGCCAGCTCCAGCCATTTGCGGCGCTGGTCCTGCGGCTGGAAGATCAGGTTGATGCGATGGCCGCACTGCTCCTGCAAGGCCTGCATCAGCGCCGGGTGGTCGAATTCGATATTCAGGATCAGCGTGCCGGGGATGAACTTCTCGGTGTAGTGCTGGACCAGGAAGGCGGCCAGCACCTCGACCTCGATCGGCTCTTCCGCGATGGCGGCGGCGTCGCCGATGTGGTTGGGGAAGTAGGCGCGGTCGCCCAGGTGGCGGCCGCCGCGGACCATGGCCAGGTTGACGCAGGCGCGTCCGCCCTGCACCAGCACGGCGATGATGTCGACGTCGGCGTCGCCGGTGGTCTCCATGCTTTGCTGGTGCAGCACGCGCGACAGCGACTGGATCTGGTTGCGCACCGCCGCCGCCTGCTCGAATTTGAGCTCGCCGGCGTAGGCGTGCATCTTCTTTTCCAGGTCGGCCATCACCTCGCTCTGACGGCCGCGCAGGAAGCGCGCGGCGTTCTCCACATCGAGCTTGTAGTCTTCCTTGCTGATCAGGTCCACGCAGGGCGCGCTGCAGCGGCCGATCTGGTGCAGCAGGCATGGGCGGGTGCGGTTGGAATACACGCTGTCCTCGCAGGTGCGGATCAGGAACACCTTCTGCAGGATCTGCATCGATTCCTTGACCGCCCACGAGCTGGGGAACGGGCCGAAATACTGGTTCTTCTTGTCGACCGCGCCGCGATAGTAAACCATGCGCGGCGCGTCGCCGCCGGTGATCTTCAGGTAGGGGTAGGATTTATCGTCGCGGAACAGGATGTTGAAGCGCGGGCTTAGGGCCTTGATCAGGTTGTTCTCAAGGATCAGCGCTTCGGCTTCGCTGTGGGTGACGGTGGTCTCCAGCCGCGCGATGCGCTCGACCATCATGGCGATGCGCGGGCTGCTGAGGTTTTTCTGGAAGTAGCTCGACACGCGCTTCTTCAGGTCGCGCGCCTTGCCGACGTAGAGCACCTTGTCATCGGCGTCGAAATAGCGGTACACGCCCGGCAGGTTGGGCAGCTTGGCCACGGTGGCCAGCACTTGTTCGCGCGGGTCGGGCGCGGCTTCCAGTTCAGTCATGCGATTGTCTTCTCACTGCGCTTGTTCGACGATGACGAAGGCGACGGCGTATTCTTCCTCGTCGCTGACGGTCACCTGTGCCGACAGCTTATGCTTTTCCATGAATTCCTTCAGCACGCCGCTGCACACGATCACCGGCTTGCCGCTGGGCGCGTTGAGCATCTGCGCGGCCGGCCAGGTCATCGGCATGCGCATGCCCAGGCCGATGGCCTTGGAGAAGGCTTCCTTGGCGGCGAAGCGCGTGGCGACGAAGCGGATGCCGCGCGCCGCGTTCTTGGCCTTGCGCGCCAAATACTTCTCCATCTCCTGCGGGCCGAGGATCTTGGCGGCGAAGCGGTCGCCGTTGCGCGCCAGCGCCGCCTCGATGCGCGGGATCTTGCAGATGTCGGTGCCTATCCCGTAAATCATTTTCGCGCGCCCAGGCGGGTCGAGACCATGATGGCCTTCATCTCGCGCACGGCGTTTTCCCAGCCCACGAACACCGAATGCGCGACGATGGCGTGGCCGATATTGAGTTCGGCGATTTCAGGAATCGCGGCGATCGCCTGCACGTTGGTGTAGTGCAGACCGTGGCCGGCGTTGACCTTCAGGCCCTTCGACACGCCATACAGCACGCCGCGGTGGATGCGTTCCAGCTCGGCGGCCTGCTCGGCGCCCTCGGTGTCGGCGTAGCGGCCGGTGTGCAGCTCGATCACCGGTGCGCCGATGTCGGCGGTGGCGTTCATCTGCTCCTCGTCGGCGTCGATGAACAGGCTGACGCGGATGCCTTCGGCCTGCAGCTGCCTGACGGCGGCCTGCACGGCGTTGAAGTGGCCTACGACATCGAGGCCGCCTTCGGTGGTGACTTCGGTGCGCTTCTCGGGCACCAGGCAGACGTCGGCCGGCTTGATGCGGCAGGCGAAGTCGATCATCTCCTGCGTGACGGCGGCTTCCAGGTTCATGCGGGTGAGCAGCTGCGGCGCCAGCGCGATCACGTCGGCGTCCTTGATGTGGCGGCGGTCTTCGCGCAGGTGCAGGGTGATGCAGTCGGCGCCGGCCTGCTCGGCCAGCAACGCGGCGCGGATCGGGTCCGGGTACGTGGTGCCGCGCGCGTTGCGCAGGGTGGCGACGTGGTCGATGTTCACGCCGAGGTCGATGATGGTGCCGGAGGGTTGCAGGAAGCTCATTGATTTATACCGTTTATCGGGTTTATAACTGCATCAGGTCGATCAGGATCTGGCGCGTGTTCAGCGGCGCGCCGCCCAGGTGGTGCGCCAGCAGGAAGCGCATCAGCTGCTTGCTCTGCGCTTGCGTGGCGGCGTCCTGGTAGTCTTCGCGCTCCATGTCGAGCAGCGTCTTGCCGGCCACGCGCGGCCACGGGTCGGCGGCGCGCTCGGGGCGCGGGCCGCGTTCCGGGTCCACCACGTACAGCACCTCGGCCTGCACGGCGCGGCGGGTCTCGGTGCAGCGGGTCAGCTCGGCGGCGACGCCTGTCTCTTTAAGTAGGGCCCGTTCGAATTTTCTCAAGACGATGGGCGCCGGTTCGTTGTGGGCGAGCTGGTTGAGCGTGGCGACGTAGTGGTCGAACAGGCGCGGGTGCGCGTCGTCGCGCGCCAGCAGCTTGACCAGCAGTTCGTTCAGGTAGAAGCCGCACAGCAGCGCGGTCTTCTCCAGCGGCAGCATGCCGCCCACCCATTCGGCCTCGGTCAGTGTGCGCAGTTCGGATTTCCCCACCCAGCTCGACGACAGCGGCTGGAAGGTCTGCAGCACCCCGCGCAGCTGCGAGTGCGGCCGCTTGGCGCCCTTGGCGATCAGCGCAACGCGGCCGAAGTCGCGCGTGAACAGGTCGATGATGAGGCTGGTTTCTTTGTAGGGATAGCTGTGCAGCACGAAGGCCGGCTGGCCGGCGACCTTGGTGCCGAAGGTGCGCTCGCGCGACGGTGCGCGCGGGCGTTTGGGAGTTGCGGAGGGAGATTGGGTTCCCGCCTGCGCGGGAACGACCGGTTGCTGCGTTGCCGATTCAGCGTCGGCGTCGAGCGTGGTGGTGGACATCGCCCTCTTCTTTATTCGTAGCCGTAGGCGCGCAGACCCGCTTCGTTGTCGGCCCAGCCGGATTTGACCTTGACCCATATCTCCAGGTAGACCGGGCCGCCGAACAGGCGTTCCATGTCCAGCCGGGCTTGCGTCGACACTTCCTTCAGGCGCGCGCCCTTGTTGCCGATGACCATGGACTTGTGCGTGTCGCGCTCGACCAGGATGGCGGCAAACACGCGGCGCAGGTCGCCCTCCTGCTCGAACTTCTCGATCAGCACGGTGCTGGTGTACGGCAGTTCGTCGCCCACCAGGCGGAACAGCTTCTCGCGGACGATTTCCGACGCCAGGAACTTCTCGCTGCGATCGGTGATGTCGTCCGGGCCGAAGATCGGCGCGTTCTCGGGCAGCAGCTTCTTGATCTCGCGCTCCAGGCCGTCGAGCTGGAAGCGCAGCTTGGCCGACACCGGCACGATGGCGGCGAAGTTGAACTTGGACGCGACCTGCTGGGCGAACGGCATCAGCGCGGCCTTGTCGCGCACGCGGTCGGCCTTGTTGATCACCAGGATCACCGGCACTTCGGCCGGCAGCAGATCCATCACCTGCTGGTCGGCCGGGCCGAAGGTGCCGGCCTCGATCACGTACAGGATCAGGTCCGACGAGATCAGGGTGTTGGTGACGGTCTTGTTGAGCGTGTTGTTGAGCGCGTTCGAGTGGCGGGTCTGGAAGCCCGGCGTGTCGACGTAGATGAACTGCGCGTCGTCATGAGTCTGGATGCCGGTGATGCGGTGGCGCGTGGTCTGCGCCTTGCGCGAGGTGATGCTGACCTTGGCGCCAATGAGCGTGTTCATCAGGGTCGATTTGCCCACGTTGGGGCGGCCCACGATGGCGATGTAGCCACAACGGAAGTTGGCGGAGGTCGTTTCGGTATTCATTTCAGTTCTCTTTACTTGTTTGCTGCTTTGGCAGGCGGTGGCGACGGTTCATGACCAGCCGCGGCCTCGGTCGTCTGCACGGTGGCGATGCCGGCCAGCTTGAGCTGGGCGGCGCGCGGCTTGGACTTGCGGCCGGCGGCCGGGGTCTTGACCAGCGCTTGCTCGGCCACTTCCAGCGCCAGCTTGGCGGCGGCCTGTTCGCCGGCGCGGCGGCTGCCGCCGCGGCCGTAGACCTGGATGCCCAGCTTGGGCACCAGGCATTCGATTTCGAACTCCTGGCTGTGCGCGGCGCCGTGGGTGGCCACCACATTGTACAGCGGAAGGGAAATCTTCTTACTTTGCAGGAATTCCTGCAGCAGGGTCTTGGCGTCCTTGCCCAGGGTTTGCGGGTCGACCGATTCCAGGATCGGAATGTAGAAGGCCCGGATCACGTCGCGCGCGGGGTTGAAGCCGCCATCCAAAAAAATGGCGCCCAGCAGCGCCTCAAGCGTGTCTGCCAGGATCGAAGGACGGCGGAAGCCGCCGGACTTCAACTCGCCCTCCCCCAGCCGCAGGAACTGCGACAGCTCCAGCTTTTGCGCGATCTCGTACAGCGACTGCTGCTTGACCAGGTTGGCGCGCAGGCGCGACAGGTCGCCCTCGTCGATCGCCACGAAGCGCTCGTACAGGATGGACGCCACCACGCAGTTCAGGATCGAATCGCCGAGGAATTCCAGTCGTTCATTATGCAAACTGCTGTGGCTACGGTGCGTCAAGGCTTGCTGCAACAGGCCAGCATCCTGGAACGTATAGCCTAGACGGGTTTGCAATAACTGAAGATTCATTGTTCTGTTCGGTTCTGGTGTTAAACGTGTTTATTGGTCGGTCTTGGCCGGCGCCGGCATGCCGCCCTTGGCCGTGGTGCCCTGGTATTCCAGCAGCAGGCTGGCCGGCCCTACCAGCGGGATTTTCTTTTCGTAGGCGAAGCTGATTTCCACTTCGCCGTTTTCCTTGCCGATGAGCAGATCCCGGCTGGTGATCGAGCTGATGTAGCCGGTGGTCGCATTGGCGTCGAACGATTTCTGCATCTCCAGCACGGAACCGCCGGTGGCCTTGGCCGTGACGATGGCGTTCTGGATCGCGCGGTACTCGGTATAGGTCGGCACGATCTTGAGCGCCAGCACGCCGATAAAGCCCAGCGCCGCCAGCACGATGATCAGTCCGACCAGGGAAATGCCGTTCTGCCGTTTCAAGCTTGCTTGCATCTTAGTCCCTTTCGCCGTGGTCCGCTGTTAGTGGATGCTGCCGATACGGCGCAGGTTGCCCAGGTTCATCCACACGAAGAATGCTTTTCCAACAATGTTCTTGTCCGGCACAAAGCCCCAGTAGCGGCTGTCCGCGCTGTTGTCGCGGTTGTCGCCCATCATGAAGTAGTTGCCTTTCGGCACTACGCAAGTAAAGCCTTCGAAGCGATACGTGCAGGCTTCGCTGTACGGGAAAGGCTTGACGCCGTCGCGGCTGTAAGTCGGCGCGGTCTCGTTGTTCAGGATGCGGTGACTGACGCCGGTCAGGTTTTCCTGGAATTGCTTGTTGTACACCAGGTGCTCATCGTCGAGATAATCGTCCAGCGGAGTGTACTTCACTTCCACGCCGTTCACCGTCAAGCGCTTGTTCTCATACGTAATCTTATCACCCGGCACGCCAATGACGCGTTTGATGTAATCCTGGGTCATGTCCAGCGGATATTTGAACACCATCACGTCGCCGCGCTGCGGGTCGTTGATCTGGACCACCTTCTGGTTCAGCACCGGCAGGCGGATGCCGTAGGTGAACTTGTTCACCAGGATCAGGTCGCCCACCAGCAGGGTCGGCACCATCGACGAGGACGGGATCTTGAACGGCTCGTACAGGAAGGAGCGCAGGAAAAACACCAGCGCGATCACGGGGAAGAAACTGCCCGAGTATTCGATCCAGGTCGGCTGGCGCAGGATGCTCGCTTCCATCTCGGCGCGCTTGCCCTGGTTGTCGAGCTTGATGCCGTCGGCGGTGGCCCTGGCGTTGCGGGCGTCGTACTCGGCCAGCGCGCGGTCGGCGGCGGCACGGCGCTGCTTGGCCAGGTAGAACACGTCCAGGAACCAGATCACACCGGTGATCACCATCAGCACGAACAGGATTAAAGCAAAATTACCTAAGATCACTTGCAGGTTCATTTGTCGTCCACTTGTAAGATTGCCAGGAACGCTTCTTGTGGAATCTCGACCGAGCCCACTTGCTTCATGCGTTTTTTACCTGCTTTCTGCTTTTCCAGCAGTTTCTTTTTACGGCTGATGTCGCCGCCGTAGCACTTGGCCAGCACGTTCTTGCGCAAAGCCTTGACGTTCTCGCGCGAGATCACGTTGACGCCGATGGCGGCCTGGATCGCCACGTCGAACATCTGGCGCGGGATCAGCTCGCGCATCTTGGCCGCCACCTGGCGGCCGCGGTAGGCGCTGTTGGAACGGTGCACGATGATGGCCAGCGCGTCGACCTTCTCGCCGTTGATCAGCATGTCGACCTTGACCACGTCCGAGGCGCGGTATTCCTTGAACTCGTAGTCCATCGAGGCGTAGCCGCGCGAGGTGGACTTGAGCTTGTCGAAGAAGTCCAGCACGATCTCGCCCATCGGCATCTCGTAGACCAGCTTGACCTGGCGGCCATGGTAGGCCATGTCCATCTGCACGCCGCGCTTGCCGATGCACAGCGTGATCACCGAGCCGACGTACTCCTGCGGCATGTACAGGTTGACCGTGACGATCGGTTCGCGGATCTCGTTGATCTTGGTCGGGTCCGGCATCTTGGAGGGATTGTCCACCTTGATGATGCTGTTGTCGCGCATGACCACCTCGTACACCACGGTCGGGGCCGTGGTGATCAGGTCCATGTCGAATTCGCGCTCCAGGCGTTCCTGGACGATCTCCATGTGCAGCAGGCCGAGGAAGCCGCAGCGGAAGCCGAAGCCCAGCGCCTGCGACACTTCCGGCTCGTACATCAGCGCGGCGTCGTTCAGCTTGAGCTTTTCCAGCGAGTCGCGCAGCGCGTCGTACTGGTTGGCCTCGACCGGGAACAGGCCGGCGAACACCTGCGGCTGCACCTCCTTGAAGCCGGGCAGCGGCGCCGGCGCCGGACGGTTGGCCAGGGTGACGGTGTCGCCCACCTTGGCGGCCTTCAGCTCCTTGATGCCGGCGATGATGAAGCCCACCTGGCCGGCCGACAGCTGCGGCAGCGAGACCGAGCGCGGCGCGAAGATGCCGACGTCCTCCACCAGCTGCAGCGAGTCGGTGGCCATCAGCTTGATCTTGTCCTTGGGCTTGAGGGTGCCGTTCATCACGCGCACCAGCATCACCACGCCGACGTAGGGGTCGTACCAGGAGTCGACGATCAGCGCCTGCAGCGGCGCGTCCGGATCGCCCTTCGGCGGCGGCACCTTGGCGATGATCGATTCCAGCACGTCCTCCACGCCCAGGCCGGTCTTGGCCGAGCAGTGGACGGCGTCGCCGGCCTCGATGCCGATCACGTCCTCGATCTCGGCGATCGCGGTCGGCGGATCGGCGTTCGGCAGGTCGATCTTGTTCAGCACAGGCACCACTTCCACGCCCAGGTCGAGCGCGGTGTAGCAGTTGGCCACGGTCTGGGCTTCCACGCCCTGCGAGGCGTCGACCACCAGCAGCGCGCCTTCGCAGGCCGACAGCGAGCGCGACACTTCGTAGGAAAAGTCGACGTGGCCGGGGGTGTCGATCAGGTTCAGGTTGTAGATCTGGCCGTCGCGGGCTTTGTATTGCAGGGCAGCGGTCTGCGCCTTGATCGTAATGCCGCGTTCGCGCTCCAGATCCATCGAATCGAGCACTTGCGACTCCATCTCGCGTTCGGACAAGCCACCGCACAATTGAATGATACGGTCCGCCAGGGTCGATTTACCGTGGTCGATGTGGGCGATGATGGAAAAATTGCGTATGTTGTTCATTAACAAATATTCAAAAACGGGTTTGAAACGACGGGGCGCGGAAACAGCGCGCAATACGAAAAAAGCGCTCCGAGCGGGGCGGTAATGCCCTGGCGAGCGCCTTGATGACAGCCACTAAAAGCAAAACGTAAGCTTTTCTACCCCCGCATTTTACCGGATTTCAGAGGGGAAAGGCCGACTTATGCAGTGCGAAATGCATATTGCTTAAGGCCTTGAGGCAAAAAATGCAGCGGAAATGCTTATTTATTAAGCACTTCGCGCACTTTTGCCTCGTCCAGGAAGTAGTGGCACAACTCGGGGCCGGACAAGTCGGCGTACAGCACCGGCACCAGCTCGTCGAAACGCGCCACCAGGGCGTCGTCGGCGTCGACGTCGATCACGTCCACGGTGATGGGCCGCTCGGGCGTTTGCAGGCGCATCAGGGCGTCCAGCATGTCCTGGCAGAGGTGGCAGTAGCTGCGCGAGTAGAGGGTGAAGTGCATGACCGGCGCCCCGCCGCGCCGCGCCGCGCGGCGGGCGGGGCGAACTCCTTACTTGGCGCTGGGACGCACGGAAATGTACTGCGTCACGTCGCCGCGGCGCACCAGCAGCACCGAGGCCTTCTTCGCATCGAGCTTGGCCACGGCCGCGTTGAACTGCTTGGCGTCCTTGACTTCGATGTTATTCAACTGCAGCAGCACGTCGCCCTCCAGCACGCCGGCGCGTCCGGCCACGCCCTCGGCCGCATCGACCAGCACACCGCCATCGACGCCCAGCTCCTTCTTCTGCTCGGCGCTCAGGTCGCTGACCTTCAAGCCCAGCGCGTTGGCCTTGACCGCCGCTTCCGGCTCGGCCTTGCCGCCCTTGCCCTTGCCGGCCTTGACGGCCTTGTCCGCCTCCAGCTCGGCCACCGTCACCGGCAGGTCCAGTTGCTGGCCCTTGCGCCACACCGTCACCACGGCCTTGCTGGCCAGCGCGGTGCCGCCCACCAGGCGCGGCAGGTCCGACGAACGGTTCACCTGCACGCCGTTGAACTTGAGGATGATGTCGCCCGCCTTGATGCCGGCCTTGTCGGCGGGACCGCCCGGCTCCACCAGCGAGACCTCGGCGCCCTGCGCGCTCTTCAGGCCCAGCGACTCCGCCACTTCCTTGCTCACTTCGCCGATCTGCACGCCGATGCGGCCGCGCGTGACCTTGCCGTTTTTCTTGAGCTGCTCCGACACGCGGATCGCCTCGTCGATCGGCACGGCGAAGGAAATGCCGTTGTAACCGCCCGACAGCGTGGCGATCTGCGAGTTGATGCCGATCACCTCGCCGCGCATATTGATCAGCGGGCCGCCCGAGTTGCCGGGATTGACCGCGACATCGCTCTGGATCAGCGCCAGGTAGTCGCCGGTGTCGCGCTGCTTGGCCGAGATGATGCCGGCGGTGACGGTGTTCTCCAGGTTGAACGGCGAACCGATCGCGATCACCCATTCGCCGACGCGGATCTTGTCCGAATCGCCCATGATCAGGAAGGGCAGCTTGTCGCCCTCGATCTTCAGGACGGCCACGTCGGTGCGGGCGTCCGCGCCCAGCACCTTGGCCTTGAACTCGCGCTTGTCGGTCAGCGTGACGAACACTTCGTCGGCGCCGTCGACCACGTGGGCGTTGGTCATCACATAGCCGTCGGCCGACAGGATGAAGCCGGAGCCGACGCCGCGCTGCACCGGCTCGTCGGACGGCGCCTGGCGGCGGCCGCGCGGCGCGCTCTTGCCGCCGGGGCCGGGCTGCGGCAGCGCGCCGCCAAAGAAGCGGCGCAGGAATTCCTGCATTTCCTCTTCGCCCGGCTGGCCGTCGGCACTGCCGCGGCCGCCGAGCTTGAGGCGTTCCGTGGTGCGGATGTTGACCACGGCCGGGCCGACGCGATCGACCAGGTCGGCGAAGTCCGGCAGGCCGATGACGGCGCCGGTGACCGGCGCGGCGGCCGTTGCGGGCGCCAGGCCGAGCGCGGCCGGCGAGATCCATATGCTTGCGCCGACCAGCAGCGCGGAAAGAGTTTTACCACCAACAGAGAAATTATTTTTCATGGAAAGTATCGGTCTTTATAAAGTTCTGGAACGCAAGTGCCCCTCGGGCGAGTTGCGCGAGGCTAAGGCTAGCGTATGGTAAGCGAAAATGCGCCGGATGGTGCACTCGGCAATGCAATATGTGCAAGCGTTTCAGGGCAGGATGACGTCCGCGGGAGACTCCGCCTGGTCCGGCGCCGCCGGATCGGCCGCGCGCCCGGCCGGCGCGGCGGCCGGCAGGTAGGCGGGCTCGGCAGCAAGACGGGCCGCCAGCGTTGCGCCGAAGCCCTCGCTCAGTTCGCCGCTGGCCTGGTCGCGCAGCACGTCGCCGGCCAGGTGGTAGGCGCGCCAGGCCGCCTGCCCTTCCGCCGTGTCGAGCGCCGCCAGCGCCAGTTCGCGCTCGCTGTCCGCCAACTCACCGTCGGCCAGCGCCGAGATGTTTTCGTGCAGTCTTTTCTGGGTATCCATCGCGTATCCCGCCATGTCAAAACATGTCCGCCGCGCCATCGACAGGCGCATTGCCAGACGCCAATAACAATTGCCATCATTCGCCCCTTACCAGCGCTTGTCAACTGGCATGTCCAACATGGGACGCAATTTTTCAGCGATGACTTCGCGGGCGCGGAAGATGCGGCTGCGCACCGTGCCGATCGGGCAGGCCATGATGTCGGAAATTTCCTCATAGCTCAGCCCCTCGATCTCGCGCAAGGCGATCGCGGTGCGCAAATCCACAGGCAAGGCATCCATGGCCGCGTTGACGGTCTGGGCGATCTGCTTGCTCGCCAGCATGGATTCCGGCGTATTGATGTCGCGCAAATGCTCGCCATCGTTAAAGGCTTCGGCTTGTTCGGCGTCGGCTTCGGTCGACGTGGGCGTGCGGCGGCCCTGCGTCGCCAGGAAGTTCTTGGCGGTGTTGATGCCGATGCGGTACAGCCAGGTATAGAAGGCCGAGTCGCCGCGGAAATGGCGCAGCGCGCGGTAGGCCTTGATAAATGTCTCCTGCACCACATCTTCGGCTTCGGCAGGATCGTGGACGATACGCGACAGCAGGCGCATCAGCCGGCGTTGGTACTTTGCCACCAGCAAATCAAACGCCTGCTTGTCACCATCCCGCACCCGGTCCACCAGCACCTGGTCGCACTCACGTTCTGTCGTCACTCCTGCATTCCTCGGTGGCATGCAGCGCGGCCGAATTCTTTAGCCATATGCTATAGAGTTAGCTCGCTGCAAGAAGTTCACAGTGTTCGCGTTTTTATTTCAGCCCGTGCGGCGATGGCCCGGCAAGCCAGCGACAGGGCGCGCCAATCGGCGCGCGCGACGCTGTCGGGCAGCACCGCCACCACCTGCACGTTGCCGTCGCCGCCACCCAGCCGCAACAGCAGCAAGCCCGGCCAAATGGTCGAGCCTTCCAGCAGGCGCAGCGCCACCCCTGTTTCTTGGTATACCGCCAGGCGCAACTGGCCGACACCGGAAATATCAAGCCGGCGCGCATTACGGTATGGACGTCCGCGCCACAGCCCGAGCAGCCCGGCCAGCGCGCAGCCCAGCGGCGCGCACCAGCCCGGACAAGCGGCGGCCGACGCCAACACGCCGCAACACAGGCCGGCGTGCAGCAGCCGCAGGCCGGACGAGGGGCGAACGATGGCAGAGACCGCAATCGACATGACAGCCGGGTACGTTCAACAACAAACAGGGGATTACATTCGGAAGCGCCGGCCGCGAGGGCCGGGCAATTCTGGCGCCGGCGAATGCCGGCGCCGAATCCACGCTCACCCTGTTTGGACAGGGATCGCGTGGATTAGTTCAACGCGGAGTCGAACTTTTGCGGACTTTAGATCTTGCCGAACACCAGGCTGCCATTGGTGCCGCCGAAGCCGAACGAGTTCTTGACTGCATACTCGATCTTCATCGGACGGGCCACATTGGCGCAGAAGTCCAGGTCGCAAGCAGGGTCCTGGTTGAAGATGTTGATGGTCGGAGGCGACACCTGATGGTGGACCGCCAGTACCGTAAACACCGCTTCCAGGCCGCCGGCGCCGCCCAACAGGTGACCGGTCATCGACTTGGTCGAATTGATCACCATGTTCTTGGCGTGCGCGCCGAAGGTGCGCTTGATGCCCTGCACTTCCGCCACGTCGCCCTGCGGGGTCGACGTGCCGTGGGCGTTCAGGTAGTTCACCTGGTCGGGATTGATGCCGGCGTTGGCCAGCGCTGCAATCACGGACTTGCTGCCGCCGCTGCCATCTTCCAATGGCGAGGTCATGTGATAAGCGTCGGCGCTCATCCCGAACCCCAGCAGTTCAGCGTAGATCTTGGCGCCGCGCGCCTTGGCGTGTTCGTACTCTTCGAGCACCATCACGCCAGCGCCCTCGCCCAGCACGAAACCGTCGCGGTCCATGTCCCAGGGGCGGGACGCGGTCGCTGGATCGTCGTTGCGGGTCGACAGCGCGCGGGCCGAGGCGAAGCCGCCCAGGCCCAGCGGCGACACGGTCGATTCCGCACCGCCGGCCACCATGACGTCGGCGTCGCCGTACTCGATCATGCGGGCAGCCACGCCGATGCAGTGCAGGCCGGTGGTGCAGGCCGTGACGATCGACAGGTTAGGACCACGCATGCCGTACTTGATCGACAGGTTGCCCGAGATCATATTGATGATCGATGCAGGCACGAAGAAAGGCGAGATACGGCGCGGGCCGCGCTTGTCGTACTCTTCCTTGGTGGCTTCGATCAGCGGCAGGCCGCCGATACCGGAACCGATGATGACGCCGATGCGGTCGGCATTCTCTTCGGTGACGACGATGCCGGAGTCTTGCACCGACTGGATGCCGGCCGCCATGCCGTAATGGATGAAGGTATCCATGTGGCGCGCTTCCTTAGCGGGGATGTAATCCTCGATATTGAAGCCTTTGACTTCACCGGCGAACTTGGTGGTGAAAGCTTGCGCATCAAACTTGGTGATGTTGGCAATCCCGGATTTCCCCTCGGTGATCGCGGCCCACGATTCGGCAACAGTATTGCCGACCGGAGTCACGGCGCCCAGGCCGGTGATGACAACACGACGGTTTTTAGAACCTCTCAAGCGATTCTCCTAAAGTCGATCGGGCAGAAATTACGCCTTGACGTGGGCGGTAGCGTAGTCGATCGCTTGCTGCACGGTGGTGATCTTTTCTGCTTGTTCGTCAGGGATTTCCATTTCGAATTCGTCTTCCAGGGCCATCACCAGTTCCACGGTGTCCAGGGAGTCAGCGCCGAGGTCGTCGACGAACGAGGATTCGATCTTGATGTCTGCTTCGGCGACGCCCAGTTGCTCAGCGACGATTTTCTTAACGCGTTGTTCGATATCCGACATGTTATGGCTCCATTTTGTTTGTTACGGAAAGCGCGCATTTTATCAGGTTTGCGCACTGAAAAACTAATTTCGGTAGCTGCTGCTAAATAATCCGAAATCACTGCTAAAAGACGAGAACCGGTGGCTTTTCCGCCACCGGAACCCATCAATTCATGTACATCCCGCCGTTCACGTGCAGGGTGGTACCGGTAATATACGCCGCCTGCGGCGACGCCAGGAAGGCGACCGCGGCCGCGATATCCTCGGGCTTGCCCAGGCGCGCCAGCGGAATCTGCGTCAGCAGGGCCGCGTGCTGCTCTTCGCCCAGCGCCTTGGTCATGTCGGTGTCGATGAAGCCCGGCGCCACGCTGTTGACGGTGATGTTGCGGCTGCCGATTTCACGCGCCAGCGCGCGGCCCATGCCCTCCACGCCGGCCTTGGCGGCGGCGTAGTTCATCTGGCCCGGGTTGCCCGAGGACGCCACCACCGAAGTGATGTTGATGATGCGGCCGGTCTTGGCCTTCATCATGCCGCGCAGCACGGCGCGCGACAGGCGGCCGACCGAGCTCAGATTGGTGGCGATGACGCTGTCCCACTCTTCATCCTTCATGCGCATGGCCAGCTGGTCCTGCGTGATGCCGGCGTTGTTGACCAGGATGCCGACGGCGCCCCAGGTCTTGGCGATTTCGTCGATGACGGCGGCGCAGCGCTCGGCGTCGGTGACGTTGAGGACCATGCCCTTGCCGGCTTCCGCGCCGATCTCCGCCAGATAGGCCGAGATCGCTTCCGCGCCAGCTTCGGTGGTGGCGGTGCCGATCACGCGGGCGCCTTGGCGGGCCAGCTCCTGGGCAATGGCCTTGCCGATGCCGCGCGATGCGCCCGTAACCAGGGCAACTTGATTCGTTAAATTCATGGGTATCCTTAGACGTTTAGGGAGTGTGCCTGAAGACCTGGCAGCTTATTTGAGCGCGGTCAACACGCGTTCCAGCGAGGCCTGGTCGGTGATGGCGTCGCCCACCAGCGTGGCGTCGATGCGCTTGGTCAAGCCCATCAACACCTTGCCCGGGCCGCACTCGACCACTTGCGTGATGCCTTCGGCGGCGACCTTCTGCATGGTTTCCACCCAGCGCACCGGCGAAGCGGCCTGGCGCACCAGCGCATCCTTGATGCTGGCCGGATCGGTCAGCACGGCGACGTCGACGTTGTTGATCAGCGCGATCTGCGGCGCCGAGAACGTCAGGCCGTCCATGTACTCGCGCAGGCGATCCGAGGCCGGCTTGAGCAGCGACGAGTGGAACGGCGCCGACACCGGCAGCTTCATGGCCCGCTTGGCGCCCTTGGCCTTGGCGATTTCGCAGGCGCGCTCGACCGCGATGGTGTCGCCGGCGATCACCACTTGCGCGGGCGCGTTGAAGTTGACGGCCTCGACCACCGAGCCGACCACTGCGGCGGCGGCCTCCGCACAGGCGGCGCGGACGTCGTCGTCCGACAGGCCCAGCACGACGGCCATGGTGCCCATGCCGACCGGCACGGCTTCCTGCATCGCCTGCGCGCGGAAGCGCACCAGCGGCACGGCATCCTTGAACGAAATCACACCGGCCGCGACCAGCGCCGAGTACTCGCCCAGGCTGTGGCCGGCAACGATGGACGGCACGGGACCGCCGGCGGCGATCCAGGCGCGGTACACGGCGACCGCGGCGGTGAGCATCACCGGCTGGGTGTTGGTGGTCAGGTCCAGTTCTTCCTTCGGGCCTTCGGCCATCAGCTTGCCCAGGTCGAACTGCAGGGCGTCGGACGCCTCGGCGATGGTTTGCGCCACCACCGGATTGCCGGCGAAGCCGTCCATCATCGCGATCGCTTGCGAACCCTGGCCCGGAAATACAAAAGCAAATTTAGTCATACTTCATCCATCTCATTTTTATTGAACGCTACGCTAGCATGCCATCGTGACAGGCTTGCTACCGCCGAGCCCGTTAGAACTCTAATTCTAATTCAGGCCGTTAAAACTTGGCCAAAACCGCGCCCCAAGTGAAACCGCCGCCCACGCCTTCCATCATGATGTTCTGCCCCTTCCGGATGCGGCCATCGCGCACCGCGACGTCCAGCGCCAGCGGGATCGAGGCGGCCGAGGTGTTGCCGTGCTGGTCGACCGTGACCACCATCTTCTCGGCAGGCAGGCCCAGCTTCTTGGCGGTGCTGTTCATGATGCGGATATTGGCCTGGTGTGGAATCAGCCAGTCGATCTGGTCGGCGGTCATGCCGGCCTTGTCCAGCGCCTCGTGCGCGACCTTCTCCAGCACCGATACGGCCAGCTTGAACACGGCGGGACCGTCCATGTACAGGAAGGCACTACCAGCCACGGCGCCGCCGTCGACCGAACCCGGCACGCTGAGGATGTCCGAATGACGACCGTCCGCGTGCAGCCTGGTGGCCAGGATGCCCGGCTCTTCCGACGCGCTCAGCACGATGGCGCCGGCGCCGTCGCCGAACAGCACGCAGGTGGTGCGGTCGTCGAAGTTGAGGATGCGCGAGAACACCTCGGCGCCGATCACCAGCACATTCTTGTGCACGCCGGCGCGGATGAAGGCGTCGGCGGTGGAGACGGCATAGACGAAGCCGCTGCACACGGCTTGCACGTCGACCGCCGCGCTGTTGTTGGTGATGCCCAGTTTTTTCTGCACGATGCAGGCGGTGCTCGGGAAGCTGCCGAAGAAGTCCGGCGTCGAGCTGGCCAGCACGATGAGGTCGATATCGTTGGGCTGCAGGCCAGCCATCTCCAGCGCCTTCCTGGCGGCGTTGACAGCCAGGTCCGACGATTTCTGCTCAGGCTCGGCGAAGTGGCGCGCCGAAATGCCGCTGCGGGTGACGATCCATTCGTCCGAGGTCTCGATGCCTTTGGCGGCGAGTTGATCAGCCAGATCCTGGTTGGTCACCCGCTTTTCCGGCAGGTAGCTGCCGGTGCCTATAATTTTGCTGTACAAAGTCATGCCGTTCTACCGTCCACTAAATAGTTGAGCTAGGAACTTCAGGGGTATCCGTGTTGCGCGGCATGAGCTCGGCAATCATCTCCGAGATATGTCCCAACACATCATTTTTTGCAGCATCATACGCGCGTCGGATCGCCCATTCAAAGGAATAGGCATCGGCGCCGCCATGGCTCTTGAACACCAGGCCGCGCAGGCCCAGCAGGCTGGCGCCGTTGTGGCGCGACGGCTGGAAGCGGTCCTTGACCGCCTTCAGCGCGCCGCGCCCGAACAAGGCGCCCAGCATGGTCAGCAGGTTGCGACTGAATTCGGTGCGCAACGTGTCGCCGAAGAAGCGCGCCACGCCCTCCACCGCCTTCAAGGTCACGTTGCCGACGAAACCGTCGCACACGACGATGTCGGTGGTGCCCTTGAAGATGTCGTTGCCTTCGACGTTGCCGTGGAAATTGAGCGCGCCGCGCTCGTGGTCGGCCTGCAGCAGCTTGCTGGTGGCCTTGACCACTTCATTGCCCTTGATGTCCTCGGTGCCGACGTTCAGCAGGCCGATGGTCGGACGGGCGATCTTCTCCATGGCCGACACCAGCACCGAGCCCATGATGGCGAACTGGTGCAGGTGATGCGGTTCGCAGTCGACGTTGGCGCCCAGGTCCAGCATATAGGTCGGGCCGTTTTTCTGGTTCGGCATGATGCCGCAGATGGCGGGACGGTCGACCCCGGTCATGGTCTTGAGCACGTAGCGGGACACCGCCATCAGCGCGCCGGTGTTGCCGGCCGAGACGCAGGCCTGGGCCTTGCCGTCCTTGACTTGTTCGATGGCGACGCGCATCGACGAATCCTTCTTGCGGCGCAGGGCCACTTCCAGCGGATCGTCCATGGTGACTTGTTCGGAGGCGTGTTGCACGGTGATGCGCGGGTGCGCGTCGGCGTGCTGCTTTTTCAGTTCCGCGCGGATGACGTCTTCCAAACCGACCAGTATCAGTTCAGCGTCAGGCTCACGTTTGAGGAAGGAAACAGCTGCGGGGATAGTGACCGACGGGCCGTGATCGCCACCCATGCAGTCGATAGAAATTTTGATTGTCATTTGTTTTGATTCAGTACCACGCTCCAGCCCGGATAGGGCAAGCTGCGGCAATCTGCGGACCAACAACATCCAGGTCTACGCGTTTCAAAATGACGGTGTGCAAAAGAGGATTGCAGCCGATGATAAAGAAAAAGCGATGCTTCGCGAGTTATCCACGTAGCACCGCCTATTTCCGGGTCCAGCAAAAGCGTCGATTACTCGTCGTTTTTGGTTTTCAGGACTTTACGACCACGGTAGAAGCCGTTAGGGCTGATGTGGTGACGCAGGTGGGTTTCACCGGTGGTTGGCTCGATGCCCAGTTGTGGAGCAACCAGGAAATCGTGCGAACGGTGCATACCGCGCTTCGAAGGGGACTTCTTGTTCTGTTGAACTGCCATGTTAATGACTCCTAATACATAAGTTCTAAAATTTTAACACATTCGACCAGCAAATACATGCGAATCGAGTATCCTGCCGGCAAAACTGAACCGGCATAGTTAAACTGAGATTTACTACACTTCACTGCTGACTTGCCATACTCGATTTACTACACGCGTTTGACACGTTCTTTACAACACTACTTATTCGGTACTGCTTATTCGGATTTGAGGCCCTTGAGGGCGTCGAACGGCGACAACTTTTCGCTTTTCGCCTTGTCCAGCAGGGCGGAATCGGGGCAGACATCATGTTTCGGCGTGTGCGGCAAGGCCAGCAGCGCTTCGTCTTCCACCAGGTCCATCAGCTCCATGCTGCGGCTGCCGACGATGACATCGATCGTCTCGTCGTTGATCATTTCTTCGATTTCGTCCGCCTGCGCATCATCCTTGCCCAGCATCAGGACCGTCGACGCGTCGATGGTGTGAGCGTAAGGCGTCAGGCAGCGCTGGCAGACCAGTTGCACGGTGCCGGCAACCGACAGCGTCATCTGCGGGAAGCCCATCTTGCTGGTGCCCCCTACTGCTTTCCAGGCGATGGTGCCGGACGTGTCCGCACAATCCTTGGTCAAGCGGGTCATTTCGGCAACAGGCGTCACGCCGTGCTGGCTGCCGTTGCTCCGACAAAAATCAAAGGCGTCGATCACAATAGCATTCATTACAGAAATTTCCCCGGAAAACCTGCGATAATAACAGGGTTTTCATCGTCAAGTCAAAGCCTTAGCGCTTTTTTCGTTCTTTTTGTGCCGCTGGCACTACCGGCGACAGAGCATATAACATTCCCCACATGACATCAAGTTTACTCGTACTCGCCTCCAGCTCCGCCTACCGCAGGGAACTCTTATCACGACTGCAACTGCCGTTCGAGGTGGCGGTGCCCGACATCGACGAAGCCCCGCTGCCCGGCGAGACGCCCAGCGCCACCGCGCTGCGCCTGGCGCGCGAGAAGGCCGCCGCCGTGGCCGCCAAGATGCCGGGCCATATCGTCATCGGCTCCGACCAGGTCGCAACGCTGGACGACGAGCAGATCGGCAAGCCCGGCAGCCACGCCAACGCGCTGGCCCAGCTGCAAAAGATGCGCGGCCGCGAAGTGGTGTTCCACACCGCGCTGTGCGTCTGGGACGGCAGGAACGGCACGGCACAACTGGAAGACATCCAGACCGTCGTGAAGTTCCGCGACCTGCCCGACGCCGAGCTCGACGCCTACCTGCGCATCGAGCAGCCCTACGACTGCGCCGGCAGCGCCAAGAACGAGGCGCTGGGCATCGCCATCCTCGAGCGCATCGACAGCGGCGACCCGACCGCCCTCACCGGCTTGCCTTTGATCGCGCTGACAGGCATGCTGCGCAAGATCGGCGTTTCCTTTTTTAATACCTGACTGTTTTTATGACCGGCACCCTCTTTTTAATACCGAACACCCTGGGCGAGACTGAAGCGCTCTCCTCCGTGCTGCCCGAGCAGGTGCAGCGCATCACCTCGCAGCTCGACTACTTTGTCGCCGAGAACGCCAAGACGGCGCGCGCCTTCCTCAAGCTGGTCAACGCCAACCATCCGCTGGCCAAGCCGCTGCAGGAGATCGCCATTTCCGAGCTCAACGTCAACACCCCGGCGGCCGCGCTGGCGGGCCTGCTGGCGCCGCTGCTGGCAGGCCGGGACGGCGGCCTGGTGTCGGAGGCCGGCGTGCCGGCGGTGGCCGATCCCGGCGCCGACCTGGTGCGGCTGGCGCACCAGCACCACATCCCGGTGCGGCCGCTGGTCGGGCCGTCGTCGCTGCTGCTGGCCGTGATGGCGAGCGGGCTGAACGGCCAGAGCTTCGCCTTCAACGGCTACCTGCCGACCGACGCGGCGCAGCGCGCCACCCGCATCAAGGAACTGGAACAGCGCTCGCGCAAGGAGAAGCAGACGCAGCTGTTCATCGAGACGCCCTACCGCAACGCCGCCATGCTGGAGGCGCTGGTGGCGGCCTGCGCGCCCGGCACGCTGCTGTGCGTGGCGACCGACCTGAGCCTGCCGTCGGAAACCATCCGCACCATGAGCGCGGCGCAATGGAAGAGCGCGAAGGCGCCGGACTTTCACAAGAAGCCGACCGTGTTCCTGCTGCTGGGCCAATAAGTCAGACGCCGCGCGTGTACTCGGTCACCCACTCGATGGCCGCCAGCTGGATGGCGTACAGCTCGGCCGGCGTCAGCGCCAGCTGGTGCAGCAACTGCGCCAGCTGCTTGCCGTCGCGGTCGCGCTCGATGTGCTCGATCAGGTTGAGCATGCTGCCATAGTCGCCGCTGCGATGCAGCAGCGCGGCGCGCACCTCGTCGAGCACGTTCACGCTCTCCAGCACGTCGCGCATGTGGATGGAGAACAGCGTGTCCATCAGCGACATCACCCCCACCGTGAAGCCGATGTCGGCGCTGACGCGCTGCCCCGGCCGCAGATGCTCGACCATCAGCTCCATGGTCTTGCCGCGCGTGGTGGCCAGTTGCAGCAGCGGCGAGGTGAACTCCTGCGCGCTGCCGCTCTTCACGTACAGCAGGATCTGCAGCCAGCGCTTGAGCTGGCGCCGTCCCAGCACCATCAGCGCGTGGCCGACCGAGTTGATGCGGTAGCGCGCGCCGACCGCCGGCGTGTTCACCAGGCGCAGCAGGTTGAGCGTGATCAGCGCGTCGTGCTTGACGCTGCGCTCGATCTCGTGGCTGCTGGCGTCGGTGTTGAGCAGGTCCAGCAGGTGCAGCACGCTGCGCTGCGACGGCGAGATCTTCTTGCCGCTCAGGATGACGGGGCGCGCGAAATAATAGCCCTGGAAGTATTCGAAGCCCAGCTCCATGCACTCCTGGAACTCCTCCATCGTCTCGACCTTTTCGGCCAGCAGCTTCTGCCTGGGGTTCTTCAGCACCCGCGCCAGCGCCGGCAAGGTCCCCGGCTCCATGTCCTTGATGTCGACCTTGATGACGTCGCACAGCGGCTGGAATTTCTGCACGTCCTCGGAATGGCCGATCACGTCGTCCAGCGCGAACTTGAAGCCGGCTTGCTTGAGCTCGCGTATGCGGTCGAGGATTTCCGGCGTGGCCTTGACGGTTTCCAGGATTTCAAGGATGACCTTGTCGTTCGGCAGGAATCGGATGAAGTCGCTCATCAGGCCGATGGCGTCGACGTTGACGAAGGCCATCTGGTCGCCCACCACGTGCTCCATGCCCAGCTCGGAGGCGTGGGCGATCACGGTGGCGGTGGCCTCGGCGTCGTCGGTGACGTCGGCCACGTTGCGGACGCGGGCGTCGCGGAACAGCAGCTCGTAGGCCACCAGCCGCTGTCCCCGGTTGAGGATGGGCTGGCGGGCCAGGAAGAAGTTATCGGCTAGCTTGGATGGCATGGTCGACGGCGCGATCATCATGGGAAGCCCCCATTTCGCAATCTGCTAAGTTCGGGCTGCCGTCTCAAGCGACAACCCGCTAACTAGCAGACTATACCTCTCAGTACCGTCCTGACAACGTTTTTCTATCGTGTAACAGGCCGGCGCACCGCATTGTTGCGCGTAGCCGTCGGCTTTCCGCTTTCCAGCGTGTAGCGGGCGCCGGAATCCTTGCCCAGCACCTTGACCAGGTAGGGCATGACTTCCTTGAGCATGGGCTCCAGCGTGTACGGCGGATTGAGGATGAACATGCCGCTGCTGTGCAGGCCGAAGCCGTCCGGCATCGGCGTGTTGGTGGTCAGCACCACGTTGAGCCAGTCGCTGCATTGCAGCTGCTTGAGCTTGTCGGCGAACTGGCGCGACTCCATGCGCTGCAGCAGCGGATACCAGACCGCGTAGGTGCCGGTCGGGAAGCGCACCAGCGCGTCGGCCAGCGTGTCCTTGACCTTCTTGTAGTCCTGCTTGTCCTCGTACGGCGGGTCGATCAGCACCAGCGCGCGCCGCGACGGCGGCGGCAGCAGCGCCTTGAGCGCCTGGAAGCCGTCGCCGCGGGTGATCAGCACGCGCTTGCCGCGCGTGGTCGGGCGTATGCCCTGCTGCGCGGCGTGCTCTTCGAGCTTGCGGAAGTTATCGGCCAGCAGCTTGGAATCGGCCGGATGCAGCTCGAACAGGCGCAGGCGGTCCTGCTCGCGCGCCACCTGGTCGGCGATGTAGGGCGAACCGGGGTAGTAGCGCATCTTGCCGCTCGGGTTCATGGCGCGGATCAGGTCGACGTATTCCTTGATCGGCGCGGGCAGGTCGGTGCGCTCCCACAGCGGGCCGATGCCGGTGTCGTACTCGGCGTTCTTGGAGGCGAAAGTGCCGTCGAGCGCATACACGCCGGCGCCGGAGTGGGTGTCGATGTAGCTGTAGGCGGTATCTTTTTGATTCAGATACTGCATCAACTGGATGGTCACGAAATGCTTCAATACATCGGCGTGATTACCCGCGTGAAAGGCGTGGCGGTAACTCAACATAAGCTTGGTACTCTCAATAAGTGGTGCGGAACAATCCCGCATTATCCACTAGAAAGCCGCGCCCACCAAAAAAGCGCCCATATCGTTTGCGTCAAGGCGAGCCCCGCCGCGCTGATTAAGATGGTACAGCCGGGCCGCATCCGCTGGCGCGGCGTACTTTCATGGAGGACATCATGGCATTCAACAACGTAGGTCCGCTGACCTACCTGGCGCCGGGGCAGACGGCGTTCTGGAGCTACACGTACGGCACCGACCACGGCACGCAGTTCGCCACGGCCGACGTCAAGGCGCCCAACCTGGGCGCGATCCACATGGCGGACCAGCAAAGCAAGCGCAAGGAAAACAACGGCAACGCCACCTATTTCGTCCAGATCCACAACCAGGGCATAGGCGGCGCCTTCCACAACCTGCAAGGCGGAGGCATGTCATGAAGATGACCATCATTACGGACGACCAGAACAACATCCTGGGCGCGGTGCAGGGACATTCCCTGTCGGACAAACAGGGCGGCGTGGAAGCGAGCGTCTCGTTCGGCCCCGGCCACGTGACCCACATGGTGGAGGTCGACGACGACCTGGCCACCATCCACGACCTGGACGACTTCCAGAACCGTCTGAACCAGCACCTGCAGCAGCACCTGGCCAATCCCTGAGGCCGGCCGCCGTGGCGGGGACTTGCCTCCCCCGCCGCGGCCTCGGGCGGCTCAGGCCACCTTCTTGTCGAAGAATTGCTCGTCCTCGGTCGAACCGTGCAGCGCCGTGGTCGACGACTGGCCGTTCTGGATGCACTGGGTCACCGCGTCGAAATAGCCGGTGCCGACCTCGCGCTGGTGCTTGACCGCTGTGAAGCCCTTCTCGGCCGCGGCGAATTCCGCCTCCTGCAATTCCACGAACGCCGACATCTGCCGGCGCGCATAGCCGTGCGCCAGGTTGAACATGCCGTAGTTCAGCGCGTGGAAGCCGGCCAGGGTGATGAACTGGAACTTGTAGCCCATCGCGCCCAACTCCTTCTGGAACCTGGCGATGGTGGCGTCGTCCAGGTTCTTCTTCCAGTTGAACGACGGCGAGCAGTTATAAGCCAGCATCTTGCCGGGGAACTGGGCGTAGACGGCCTCGGCGAAGCGCTTGGCGAAGGCCAGGTCGGGCTTGCCAGTCTCGCACCAGACCAGGTCGGCGTACGGCGCGTAGGCCAGCGCGCGCGAAACCGCCTGCTCCATGCCGGGCGTGACCTTGTAGAAGCCTTCCACCGTGCGCTCGCCGGTGCAGAAGGGCTTGTCGTTGTCGTCCACGTCCGAGGTCAGCAGATCGGCCGCCTCGGCGTCGGTGCGGGCGATCACCAGGGTCGAGGTGCCCATGACGTCGGCCGCCAGGCGGGCCGCGGTCAGCTTTTCCACCGCCTCGCGCGTGGGCACCAGCACCTTGCCGCCCATGTGGCCGCATTTCTTGACCGACGCCAGCTGGTCCTCGAAGTGCACGCCGGCGGCGCCGGCGTCTATCATGGACTTCATCAGCTCGTAGGCGTTCAGCACGCCGCCGAAACCGGCCTCGGCGTCGGCCACGATGGGCGCGAAGAAGTCGATGTCGTCCTTGCCCTCGGACCATTGGATCTGGTCGGCGCGCTGGAAGGTGTTGTTGATGCGCTTGACCACCATGGGCACCGAGTTGGCCGGATACAGCGACTGGTCGGGATACATCTCGCCGGCCAGGTTGGCGTCGCCGGCCACCTGCCAGCCGGACAGGTAGATCGCCTTCAGCCCGGCCCTGACCTGCTGCATGGCCTGGTTGCCGGTCA
The DNA here is from genome assembly GCF_059422325.1 of Duganella sp. GW821-FHT01E12. Taxonomy (NCBI): domain Bacteria; kingdom Pseudomonadati; phylum Pseudomonadota; class Betaproteobacteria; order Burkholderiales; family Oxalobacteraceae; genus Duganella; species Duganella sp. GW821-FHT01E12. The sequence goes on from NZ_JBWKWR010000017.1 coordinate 27,687, forward strand.
GCGCGCCCAGGGCGTTGACGTAGGGTTCGTTGTTGACCAGGTCCCACAACTTTTCGGCGCCGCGCCTGGCCAGCGTGTGCTCGATCTGCAGCGAGCCGCGCAGGCGCACCACGTCTTCGGCGGTGTAGCTGCGGGTCACGCCCTTCCAGCGGGGGTTGGTGTCCCAGTCCTTTTGCAAGGCTGCGATTTGCTGTTCACGAGTTGCCATGGTGTTCTCCTATTTAAAAAACGAAATCCGTTAAACAAATGGTAGTACCTTTTGTGCCATGCACCAATAGTCTTATATAAGACATATAACCAAATATAAATTTATACAAATCAAATAGATAGACCTAGAATTCCATGATGCGGAATAGGATTTCTTGAAATGAAAGAGAAAAAGGCCAGTCCTGGCCACGCCTTTCCGCGATGTGAAACGAACGCCTCGCCAGATGAAAAATCGCGGTTCTGAAATAAAAACACCCCGCAAGCCGCGTGGCTTACGGGGTGTCAGGAGAAGGCCGGATCGGGATCAGGAATTCACCCTGGACCACAGCCTCAGGCAAGCATCTGCTGCGCCACCAGGATGCCGTCGGCATCGGCATAGATCCAGTCGCCCGGCTGCACCGGCACGCCCTGGATGTGCACGCGCACATTGCGCTCGCCGGCGCCCTTCTTGCTGCTTTTTTGCGGATGGGCGCCCAGGGCGCGCACGCCGATTTCGCAGGAATTGATCTCGTCGGTGTCGCGGATGCAGCCGTCGACGATGATGCCGGCCCAGCCGTTGTCCTGGGCCAGCAGACCGAGCTGTCCACCGACCAGCGCGCGGCGCAGGCTGCCGCCGCCGTCGATCACCAGCACGTTGCCGCCGCCCTGGGTTTCCAGCATCGAACGCACCAGCGCGTTGTCTTCATGCACCTTGAGCGTGGTCACGCGGCCGGAAAAGCGCATCTGCTTGCCGAAGTGGAGGAAGACCGGCGGCAGCACGGCCAGCCGGCCGTCCTCCAGCAGATTGGCGTTGTCGTCGCATAAGTCGGTGGTTGCAAAGCTCATCGTGGTTCCATGCAGTTGGTTAAGGTAGCAAAGATTCTATGCTGTTTTGGGCACGGCCACCACGCGCGTCTTGCTGCCCACCCCTACCGTGGTCAGGATCACCAGCGCCTGGAACACGGCGATGCCGATGAACACGCCGGACGGATGGTTGGCATCCATCAGCGCGCCGAACAGCAGCGGGCCCAGCGCCAGGCCGCTGTCCAGGCCGGAATACACGACGCCAAACACGCGGCCGGTGGCGTTGGCCGGCGCCGCGCCGCGTATCAGCAGGTCGCGCGACGGCCCCGAGATGCCGGTCACCAGGCCGATCGCGCCCATCAGGACGACCGCCAGCCAGCCCGGCACCACCGCCGCCGCCAGCACCAGCGCCAGCAGCGACGCCGACCCGAACGCCAGCATGATGATGCGGTCGTGGTGGCGGCTGCCCGCGCCCAGGAAGCCGCCGTACAACATGCCCACCGCCGAGGCGATCATATAGGCGGTGTAGGCCGAGGTGGCCCAGGCCAGCGACATGCCGTACAAGCTCACCAGGCTGGTGGCCGCGAAACTCTGGATGCCGGCCAGCGCCACCGCCGAGATCAGGAAGAAGGCAAAGCACATCCACACCACCTGCAGCCGCAGAAAGCCGAGCGCGCCGCCCTTGCCCGCGCCGGCCGCCACAGCCACCGGCGCCGGCGCCCGCTCGGGACGCAAGGCATGGCGGTTCCACACCAGCAGCGCCAGCACCGTCAGCGGCAACAGGGCCGCGCTCAGCAGCGCCGTGCGCCAGTCGGTGCGGCTGGCCACGAAGGTCAGGAACAAGGGCGACAGCGCCCAGCCGATATTGCCGCTGATGCCATGCACCGAAAAGCCGTGCGCCAGCCGCGCCTTGGACACCCGCTGGTTGAGCAGCGTGTAGTCGGCCGGGTGGAACACGCTGTTGCCGCAGCCCGCCAGGAAGGCGCCCAGCATCAGTTGCGCGTAGCTGTGCGCGCTGGACAGCATCACCGCCGACAAGCCCAGCAGCGCGATGCCGCCCAACAGCACCGTGCGCGCGCTGTAGCGGTCGACGACGAAGCCGGCCATCGCCTGCCCCACGCCGGACACGGTGAAAAACACCGTCATCAGCAAGCCCAGCTCGGCGTAACTGAGCTGGAATTCCGGCTTCAGCCACGGTATCAGCGCCGCCAGGATCACGTGGTAAAAATGCGAAGTGCCGTGTGCCAGCCCGACCAGGGCGATGACCCTGGCGTCCTGCCGCAGCAAGGATGTATCGTTCATACTGCCTCCTTGTTTCAAAAAAAGAAAGCATAGTGTAAGCACTTGCCGCCAGTCTGATTTAAGATAGTACGTCAACATTTGTCGCCTATCCGCCATGGCTATCCGCGTCCTCACGCACACGCAATTCAACTGGAACTGCAACTTCCCCACCGCCGACCGGCCGCTGACCATGTCCGGCCGCGACCTGCCAACCGACGCCGTGCTGCTGCCCCACCACCACCCGTGGGGCCAGTTCACCTACGCGATGCAGGGCGTGATGCGCGTGACGGCCAACCACAGCAGCTGGATCGTGCCGCCGCAGCGCGCCATCTGGATCGCGCCTGAGGTCGAGCACGCGGTCACGGTGCTGGAGCCGATCCGGCTGCGTCCGCTTTGCGTGCACGCCAGCCGCTCGCCCTTTCCCGAAGCGTGCAAGGTGGTGGAAGTGTCCAGCCTGCTGCGAGAGCTGCTGGCCACGCTGGAGCAGCACGACCAGGACGAGCAGTCCAACCGCGAGCATCTGCTGTCCGAGATGATCCTGGACGAGCTGCCGCGCTGCGCCACCCGTCCGCTGCGCGTGCCGCTGCCGCACGACAAGCGCCTGAAAACCCTGTGCGATGCGCTGATCGCCGATCCCGGCGCCGAGCTGACGCTGGAAGCCTGGGCCGGCCGCGTGGGCGCCTCCGAACGCACCTTGACGCGCCTGTTCGAACGCGAACTGGGCATGAGCTTCAGCCAATGGCGCCAGCATGTGCGCTTGGCACACGCGGCGCCGCTGATCTCGCGCGGCGTGCCGCTGTCGCAGGTGGCGGCCCAGCTGGGTTATGCCAGCCAGTCGGCCTTCTCGGCCATGTTCAAGAAGACCTTCGGCAGCACGCCCACATCTTTTTTCGCTGAAAAATAGATAATCGGTCAAGTTTTCCATTGGCGCACCGTTAACGTTGTCTTGGACGAAAGTACGGTACATTAGTGGAAACTCAACAACTGGAACAACGGTATCGGATGACAGACCTGTCTCTCTTCACGACCGAGCAGATCGCAGCGCTGCTCAGCGCGCTGCCGGACCCGGCGTTTATCTTCACACGCAGCGGCAAATACGCCGCGCTGTTCGGCGGCACCGACGCCCGCTACTACCACGACGGCAGCGCGCTGGTGGGCAAGCGCATCGCCGACGTGCTCAACAGCGAAAAGACCGCGTGGTTTTTGGCGCAGATCGCCGTCGCGCTGGCCAAGCGCGGCCTGCACGTGGTCGAATACCGGCTGGACCGCAAGGATGTGAAAGGCCTGGAAGGCGACGGCCCGGACGACACGATCTGGTTCGAAGGCCGCGCCCAGGCGCTGGAATATCAGGTGGACGGCGAGGACGCCGTGCTGTGGGTGGCCAGCAACATCACCACCAGCAAAAAGCTGGAGGCCCTGCTGCGCATGCAGAGCGAGACCGACGCGCTGACCGGTCTGGCCAACCGCCGCAAGCTGATGCAGGCCCTCAACGACAACTACGGCCTGCACGCCCGCTACCGGACGCCGGCCTCGGTGCTGATCTTCGACATCGACAAATTCAAGGACATCAACGACCGCTACGGCCACCTGAGCGGCGACAAGGCGATCCAGGCCACGGCCGACGTCTGCCGGCGCGAATTGCGCACCACCGATTTTCCGGCGCGGCTGGGCGGCGACGAGTTCGTGATCCTGATGCCGCACACCACCTGGGAACAGGCGGTGCCGATCGCCGAGCGGCTGCGCCAGCGCATCGCCGAGCAGTTGCGGGAACTGGGCACGCTGGGCCAGGGCGCCACCATCAGCGGCGGCTTGAGCCAGATGCAGCCGGACGACGCCTCAAGCGAGGATGTGCTGAAACGGGCGGACGATGCGCTGTACCGCGCCAAGCACGGCGGGCGCAACCGCATCGTCCATCACGACGCTTAACTTCGCTTAGCTGAAGGCCAGCTCCCCGTTCACAGCGTCGACGTGGATGGTGTCCTTGGGACCGAAGCGGCCCGCGAGGATCATCTTGGACAGCGGATTCTCGATCTGCTGCTGGATCGCCCGCTTCAGCGGCCGCGCGCCATACACCGGATCGTAGCCGGCCTCGGCGATCTTCTGCAGCGCCGCGTCGGTGACCGACAACGTCATCTCCATCTTGGCCAGGCGCTGTTCCAGGATCGCCAGCTGGATCTTGGCGATGGCGCCGATGTTCTTCTCATCGAGGCCGTGGAACACGACGATTTCATCGATGCGGTTGATGAACTCCGGACGGAAGTGCGAACGCACCTCGGCCATCACCGCCAGCTTGACCACGCCCGGATCGGCATCCTCCATCGCCTGGATCTTGTGCGAGCCCAGGTTGGAGGTCATGATGATCACCGTGTTCTTGAAGTCCACCGTGCGGCCCTGGCCGTCCGTCATGCGGCCGTCGTCCAGCGCCTGCAGCAGCACGTTGAACACGTCCGGATGCGCCTTCTCCACCTCGTCGAGCAGGATCACGCTGTAGGGCTTGCGGCGCACGGCCTCGGTCAGGTAGCCGCCCTCGTCGTAGCCCACGTAGCCGGGCGGCGCGCCGATCAGGCGGGCCACCGAATGCTTCTCCATGAATTCGCTCATGTCGATGCGTATCATCGATTCCTCGGTGTCGAACAGGAAGCCTGCCAGCGCCTTGGACAGCTCGGTCTTGCCGACGCCCGTGGGTCCCAGGAACATGAACGAACCATACGGACGGTTCGGATCGGACAGGCCGGCGCGCGAACGACGGATGGCGTCGGACACGGCGTCGATCGCCTCGTCCTGGCCGACCACGCGCTCGTGCAGCTTCTCCTCGATGTGCAGCAGCTTGTCGCGCTCGCCCTGCATCATGCGCGAGACCGGGATGCCGGTCGCGCGCGAGACCACCTCGGCGATCTCCTCGGCGCCGACTTCGGTGCGCAGCAGCTTGGGCTGCGCGGGCGCGCCCTCCTTGGCGTTGATGCTCTCGGCCTGCTTGAGCTGCGCTTCCAGCTCGGGCAGGCGGCCGTACTGCAGTTCCGACACGCGCTGCCAGTTGCTCTCGCGCGTGGCCTGCTCCATCTGCAGCTTGATGCGGTCGATCTCTTCCTTGATGTGGGTGCTGCCCTGCACCACCGCCTTCTCGGCCTTGAGGATTTCCTCGTAGTCGTTCAACTCGCGCTGCAGGCGCGCGATCTCTTCCTCGATCAGGTCCAGCCGGCGGCGCGAGCCCTCGTCCTTCTCCTTCTTGACGGCTTCCTTCTCGATCTTCAGTTGGATCAGGCGGCGTTCCAGCTTGTCCATGACCTCCGGCTTGGAGTCGATCTCGATCTTGATCTTGGACGCGGCTTCGTCGATCAGGTCGATCGCCTTGTCGGGCAGGAAGCGGTCGGTGATGTAGCGGTGCGACAGCTCGGCCGCCGCGATGATGGCGGCGTCCGAGATGGCGACCTTGTGGTGCAGCTCATACTTGTCCTGCAGGCCGCGCAGGATGGCGATGGTGGCCTCCACCGACGGCTCGTCGACCAGGATCTTCTGGAAGCGGCGCTCCAGCGCGGCGTCCTTCTCGATGTACTTGCGGTATTCGTCCAGCGTGGTGGCGCCAACGCAATGCAGTTCGCCGCGCGCCAGCGCCGGCTTGAGCATATTGCCCGCGTCCATCGAGCCCTCGGCCTTGCCGGCGCCCACCATCGTGTGCATCTCGTCGATGAAGACGATGGTCTGGCCCTCGTCCATGGCCAGCTCCTTGAGCACGGCCTTCAGGCGTTCCTCGAACTCGCCGCGGAACTTGGCGCCGGCCACCAGCGCCGCCATGTCCAGCGCCAGCACGCGCTTGCCCTTGAGCGAATCGGGCACCTCGTTGTTGACGATGCGCTGCGCCAGGCCTTCGACGATGGCGGTCTTGCCGACGCCGGGTTCGCCGATCAGCACGGGATTGTTCTTGGAGCGGCGCTGCAGCACCTGGATGGCGCGGCGGATCTCGTCGTCGCGGCCGATCACGGGATCGAGCTTGCCGGCGCGGGCGCGCTCGGTCAGGTCCAGCGTGTATTTTTTCAGTGCCTCGCGCTGGCCTTCGGCGTCGGGGTTATCGACCTTGGCGCCGCCGCGCACGGTGTCGATGGCCGCTTCCAGCGACTTGCGGGTCAGGCCGTTCTCGCGCGCCAGCTTGCCGGCGTCGGACTTGTCCTCGGTCAGCGCCAGCAGCACCATCTCGCTGGAGATGAACTGGTCGACGCGCTTCTGCGCCTCCTTGTCCGCCAGGTTCAGCACCGAGACCAGCTCGCGGCCGGCCTGCACGTCGCCGCCGGTGCCGGACACCTTGGGCAGGCGCTCGAGCGACGCGCCCAGCGCCTTGGTCAGGCCGCCGACGTTGACGCCGGCGCGCTGCAGCAGCGAGCGCGCGCTGCCGTCACTCTGGTTCAGCAGCGCGGTCAGCAGGTGGACCGGCTCGATGTATTGGTTGTCGTTGCCTACGGCCAGACTCTGCGAGTCCGACAGGGCTTCCTGGAGTTTGGTGGTGAGTTTGTCTTGCCGCATGGAATTGCTCCAATAAATTTAACTTATCGCATACATAGGGATATGCGATCCAGTTTCAAGGAGACGCCTTTTTATTTAACAAATCCATGACCTACATCAACTACGCCACAGTGCTCCATTTCTTCAGTGCAACATCGTCGCTGACGCGGGCGTCGACCCAGCGGGCGCCGTCCGGGGTCTGTTCCTTTTTCCAGAACGGCGCCTCGGTCTTCAGGTAGTCGATGATGTATTCGCAGGCGGCGAAGGCCTCGCCGCGATGGGCGGAGGTGACCGCCACCAGCACGATCTGGTCCAGCGGCTTGAGCGGCCCGACGCGGTGGATCACCAGCGCGCCGTACACCGGCCAGCGTTGTTTGGCCTGTTCGATGATGGCGAGGATGGATTGCTCGGTCATGCCGGCGTAGTGTTCCAGCTCCATCTCCGCCACGCTGGCGCCCTCGTTCAGGTCGCGCACCGTGCCGACAAACGACACCACCGCGCCCACCTTGGGATTGCCGGCCCGCAGCCGCGCCAGCTCGGCGCTCAGGTCGAAGTCGCCGGTCTGGATGCGGACGCTGTCGGCGCTCATGCGCGCTCCGCTGCGCCGATGCGGCGGAACAGCTGCTCGATGCGGCTGGCGGTGCGGTCGTCGGCCAGGGCCGGCATCGCGCACAGCTGCAGGTAGGCGCTGCCGGCGCTTTGCGGCTTCTGGCCGGACTTCAGCGACGATTGCAACACCTCGACCTGCATCTTCAAACGCTCGCGCGCGAACTCGGCGCCGCTGTCGACGCCGGCCACGATCTCCAGCCGCAGCACTTCGTCGAGCAGCTTGGCGCGGTTGCGCTCCAGCTGCTCGGCGTAGGCGCTGCGCTTGCCGTCCAACGCACCCAGCGCCGCGTTGAAGCGGCCGTGCAAGGCGCGCTCGTAGTCGGCGGCCAGCGGCGGCAAGGCCGACCAGCGGCTCTGCCAGTCGGCGCCGTCGATGGCGGGGCCGTCGGCCGCCGTGCCGATCGCGCTTTCCAGCGCCTGGCACAGGCGCAGCTTGTCGCGCAATGCATTGGCCTGGGCCGCGCCGGCGCGGCGCTTGATCGCGTCGGCCTGGCCCTGCACCGCCGCCACCGCGGCCTGATAGCGCTGCTGGATGCGCGCCTCCGACGCGCGCGGCACGCCGCCGGCGGCATGCCAGGCCGCCGCCGCGTCGCGCAGGGTCTTGGCGATGGCCGCCAGCTGCGCCTTGTCCTCGCCGCTGAAGGTGGCCGTTTCCAGTTCCTTGCACAACGCCTCGCGCGCGTGCAGGTGGGCCTTGCGTTCGTGGTCGGCGGCGTGCGCGCTTTCCTTGCGCTTGGCGAAGATCGCGTCGCAGGCGGCGCGGAAACGCTGCCACAGCGCCTGCTCGGCCTTGCGTTCCAGCGGCAGCGCCTTGGCCTGCTCCTGCCAGCGCTCCTGCAGGCGGCGCAAGTTATCCAGCGTGTGGCGGTCGCTGGCCTGCATCTGCTCCGCCTCGGCGATCAGCAATTCGCGCTTGGCGGTTTCGATCTTGCGCTGCTCGGCCAACGGCGCCAGCATCTGCGCCAGCGCCTTGTCGAAGGCTTGATCGAGCTTGCGTTTTTCCTTGCGGTCGATGGTGCCCAGGCGGCCCCACATCTGGCGCAGGCGCTGGCCGGCGGCGGCCACATTCTTCAGGTCCGCGCCCTCGGCCACGGCGGCGGCGGCCATGTTGCGGGTCTCGTCGATCAGCGCCTGGGCCTTGGCGGCGTTGGCGTGGCGTTCGTCGGCCAGTTGCTTGAAGTGGGCGGCAGCCGGCGCGTAGGCGGCGGTGCAGGCGCTGTCGAAGCGCTCCCACAGGCTCTTGGGCGCGTGGCCGGAGACCGCGTCCAGCGACTTCCAGCGCTCGCGCATGCTGCCGACCTTCTTGGCCAGTTCGCTCATCGCCAGGCCCAGCGCGGGCAGTTCCTCCACCGCCTTGACCAGCTCCTCGCGCGAGACGTTGCCGCCCCAGCGCGCCCAGTCGCCCAGCCGCTTCAATTCGGCGCGGACGTGGTTCAGGCGGTCGGTCTGGGCCGGCGTCAAGCGGGTCTTGTGTTCCTTGAGCCACTTGTCGTGGTCGGCGGCGGCGTGCAGCAAGCCTTGCTCCAGCGCGGCCTCCATCGCGTCCAGCGTTTCGAGGAATTTTTTATCGGTTTCCTTGGGCGCGGCCGGCTTCTTGGTCTCGCGTGCGACGGGCGCCGGCGCGGCGGGTGCCACGGCGGCCGCTTCGGCGGCGGGCGCTGCTTCCGGCGCGGCGGCGGTGTCGGCGACGGCGCGCTGGCTCGACGCGGCCGACAGCGCGGCGCGGCTCTGCTCCAGCGCCTGCGCATAGTCGCTCAGCAGATGCTTGGGCAAGGCGTTGTGTTCGGGCGCCTGCTGGTACTCGGCCTGCGCGGCGGCGTGGCGCTCCAGCGCCTGCTGCGCCTCCTCCGGCGCCAGGCCGGCCGACGGCAGCTGGCGCAGCGCGGCCATCGCGTCGATGATGGTGCGCTGCAGATTGACCTGCGCCTCCAGCCGGGCCGCCAGCGCGGCGCGCGCGGCGGCGTAGGGCTCGGCCAGCGCCGGCACGGCCGCGGTGATCTGCCATTGTCGGTCCAGGTCGGCCACCTGGTTGGGCGTCAGCTTCTCATCCTGCAGCAGGCGCTGGGCCAGCTCCAGGCAGGCCTGCGCCTTTTGATGCTCGGCCTGCTGATAGCGGATCGCGTCCAGCCGTCCCTGCATGAGCTTGGCGACGCGGCGGTCGGTGTTGCGCATCGCTTGCAGCACCCGCTCGAGCTGCGCCTGCGACTGCACATGCTCGGCGGCGGCCAGGCGCACGCCGGCGAATTCGCTCTGCAGTATCAGCTCGACGGCGGCGGCCTCGTCGCCCGCCAGCGTGGCGGCGCGCTGGGCCTGCTCCTCGCGGCGGCTGGCCGATGCGGCAGCGGCGGCGCCCTGCTCGGGAGTCGCCTCGGCGGCCTGTTGATCGGCCGCCTGGTCGGTAGTTCGCTTGAAGATGAAATCGAACATGGTGCGCTATGAGATGGGTAAAACCACCATCATAGCAAAGCAAGGGGAATTTGCCTGAAGCGTATGCTAATTGGGCGGTTATTTCATCGCCGGCAACTGCCGGGTGGTACGGACCTGGGGCGCCGGCGCCGCTTGCGCCTCGCTTTCCTCGAGACTAATCACCGGCAACACCTGCAGGCCGGGAATGCTGATCTGGCCGTCGTCCACCACGCGCAGCGCGCCGGCCAGGTTGCGCGCGGCCACGGCCTTGGGCTTGGCCGCGTCGACCGCCGCCACCGCCGTCAGGCCGGCGCGCTTCATTTCTTCCAGATGCTTGTCGTGCATCATCAATTGATTCGCGATGGAAAACCAGGTTTCGCCGGCGATCGCGTGACGGGCGATGGCGAACAGTTCCTGTTCCTCCTTTTCCAGCCGCTTGAGCAGCGAGGAGCAAAAGGTTTCGATGCTGTCGCAGATCAGGTTGACCTGGTCGTCGCGCACGTCGGCCAGCGAACCGAGCCTGTCTTGCAGCATGCGGATCGACAGCAGCGCCGACTGGTTCAGGCGGTTGAGCTCGTCCAGCAGCTGGTCGGCGCGCTCGGTGGCCTCGCGCAGCGCGGGGATCAGGTACATCTCGGTTTTGCGCCAGTGGCAGGCCTGGTACAGGCTGTTGAGGTTTTCGCAGGCGTATTCCAGCTGCGACAGGGTGATGCTGTTTTGATGCATCAGCGTGGAGCGCACATACTTTTGGAACGATAACAAACTGAGGCGGACACTGGCGTGTTCCACCGACAGGGCTACCAGAGTATATGTGGCAGTTAACATTCTGACTCCCAAAGCTGAAGTTGCGAAACGCCCGGATGAGCGGCAAGAGCGGAAGTAAAAGTGTAAATAAAGCCGACAAACACGCTTTGACCTAGAACAAATCTGCGACCGAGCGTTATACACATCAATATATAACAACCCGGCCGCGAATGCTATCGCAAAGACAACTGAAGCCGCACCATACCCGCTTCAGGATGCGGTAAAACCACGCCGCCGAAATGGCGCACCAGATTTTGCACGCCGAGGTTCTCCGCCAGCGCGTCGCCGACGATCTCGCCGGTGCCCTGGCTGCGGAAATAGTCGACCAGTTTCTGGAACAGGATGTAGCCCAGGCCCTTCCCCTTCAGGTCGGAACGCACGATGATGGCAAATTCAGCGGACTGATTGTCGGCATCGGCCACGGCGCGCACCACGCCCAGCGTCTCCGGTTCGCCGTTGGCGCCGTTGCGGGTGGCGATGAAGGCCATGGCGCGGTCGTAGTCGATCTGCGTCAGCCGCGCCAACTGGGACGGCGGCAGCTCGCGCATCGCGGTGAAAAAGCGCAGCCGCACGTCGTCCGGGTCCAGCGCGGCGAAGAACACCTGGTGCTGCGGCGCGTCCTCCGGGCGGATCGGCCGCAGCAGGATGCGGCCGCCCTGCCAGTCCAGCTCCTGCTCCAGCTCCAGCGGATAGGGACGGATGGCCAGCACGCCACCGCTGCGGGCCGGCGCCAGCCGCACGCGCGCGGCCAGCGCCACCACCGCGCCGCCGATGGCCAGCAGCGGATTGAGATCGAGTTCGGCCAGCTGCGGCAGGTCGGCCACCATGTCGGCCACCTGCACCAGCGTGCGGCACAGCGCGTCGGCGTCGGCCTCGGTCTGGCCCTGCGCCAGCAGGCGCGCCACGCGGGTGCGCCCGACCATGTCGCGCGCCAGCACCATGTTCAGCGGCGGCAGGCCGGCGGCGCGGTCGGCCGCCACCTCCGCCGCGATGCCGCCCTGGCCGAAGAACACCACCGGCCCGAACACCGGATCGGCGCCGGTCTGGATGCGGGCGGCGGCCAAGGTGGGGCCGGTCAGCGCGGCCTGCTGCGGCGTGGCCAGCGCGATGCCGTAGGCCGACAGCAGCGCGCGTGCATCCTGGTCGGACAAGTCGCCGCGGCCGGACGCCAGCGACGCCGCCACCAGCGCCTGCGCCGCCGCGCGCTCCGGCGCCGAGGTGGCCGGCAGGCGCGCCGGCACCTCCATCAGCAGCTCCTGGTTGCGGCGGTACTGGGCGATCTGCAGGAAGCCGTGCACCGCCTTTTCCGGCGTGTCGTAGGTGGGCAGGCCGGCGTCGGCGAACAGCTGGCGCGCGGCCGCCACCGAGCGCCCGCCCAGCCAGCAGGACAGCACGTTCTTGGACGCGGAACGCATCAGCGGCGCCACCGCCGCCGCGATCCGGCCGCTGTCCACCATGGCCGTCGGCGCGTGCAGGAACAGCAGCGCGTCGGCCTGCGATTCGCGCAGCAGCGCCTCCACCGCGCTGGTGTAGCGCTCGACCGGCACGTCGGCCAGCAGGTTGACGGGATTGTCCAGCGGCGCGTCGGCGCGCTTGAGCAGGCGCAGCGTCTCGCCCGACAGGGGCGCCAGCTGCGCGCCGCTGCATTCGAGCGCGTCGGCGGCGATCAGGCCCAGGCCGACGCCGTTGGTCAGCACCGCCAGCCGCTCGCCGCGCTGCGGACGCTGGCGCGCCAGCGTTTCGACGGCGTCGAACAGGTCCTCGGTGGAATGCACGCGCAGCATGCCGGCGCGGCGGATCGCGGCGTCGAACACCAGGTCGGCGCCGGGCGCGGCGTCGCGCCCCACCTTCAGCACGATCACCGGCTTGCCGCGCGCCGCCAGCCGGCCCGCCGACATGAACTTGCGCGCGTTGCTGACGTCCTCGATGCACAGCAGGATGGCCTCGGTCTCGACGTCGCCGGCCAGGTAGTCCAGCAGGTCGCCGAAATCGACGTCGGCGCCCTCGCCCATCGTGACGAAGCGCGAGAAACCGATGCCGCGCAGGCTGGCCCAGTCCAGCACCGCCGTGCCCAGCGCGCCCGATTGCGACACGAAGGCCAGCTTGCCGGCGTCGGCGGCGATGTGCGTGAAGCTGGCGTTGAGCCCCGCCGCCGGCGACTGCAGGCCGACGCTGCCCGGCCCGAGGATGCGCATCAGGTAAGGCTTGGCCGCGTCGAGCATGGCCTGCTGCACGCTGCGGCTGCCGGCCCGCAGGCCGTCCAGGCCCGCCGTCATGACGATGGCGGCGCGGGTGCCGCGCGCGCCCAGTTCGGCGATCACGCCGGGGATGGTGGACGGCGGCGAGCACACGATGGCCAGGTCCGGCGCCGACGGCAGGGCCGACACCCGCGCGTAGCACGGCATGTCGTGCAGCGTCTGGTACTTGGGATTGAGCGGCCAGAGCGCGCCGCCCCCGTGCACGAAGCCGGCCTGCGCCAGGTTGGCCAGCACGCGGGTGCCGATGCGCTGCGGGTTGTCCGAGGCGCCGATCACGGCCACCGAACGCGGTTGGAACAATCGGTCGAGATTCCTGATGCTCATGGCTGCGATGCTCCTTTTATCTGCGCCTACCAGCGCGAAGCATGGTCCTCGGTCACGCCCATCATCTGCGTGACCATGCGTTTCGGCTGGTCCGGCGCGCTGCGCACCCAGCCGGTGAAGGTGCCGATCGGCTGCAGGTAGCGGCTGGCCGCCACCACCAGATTCTGGTCGTCGCGGCGCGCGCCTTCCGGCGTGAAGTACAGCTCCAGCAAGTCGTCCTCGGTGAAGATGTGCCACTGCGACAGCGGATCGCTGCTGTCGTAGATGAAGTGCGCCGGCGCCAGCGCGTGCACCTGGCCGTCCAGCCACAGCGCGTTCTCGTTGCCGCCGAAGTAGCCCGACTGCAGATTGAAGCCCAGCTCCAGGTTGTGCGCCGAGGCCCAGCGCCACGCGGTGTTGCGCGCCAGCAGACCGTTGGAGTAATCGAAGCTGGCGACGCCCCCGGCCAGGTCGTAGTCCTCGCGGAAGGTGCGCACCTCGCCGCTCAGCGGCAGGCCGGACGACTTCTGCGTCGCGTGCACCGAGCCATGCGCCACCGGACCTGCGGCCAGCAGCAGCGGCGAGGCGCCGGGGCCGAATTCGGCGTCGATCTCAAGGTAGTCGCAGCGCAGCGTCAGGCCGAAGCTGCCGTCGCCGCGGCTGTCGATGGCGATGCTGCTCTTGCGCGTCTTGAAGCGGCTGGACGCGCCGGCATGGTCGGCCAGCCGCGCCGACAGGCCGGGCAAGCCGTTCTGCCCGAAGTTGGCCAGCATGTCGCCGTCGTTGCGGTCGAAGGCGTAGGCGAAGGCGGTGCTGGTCCAGCCCAGGTCGACGATGGCGACCGCGCAGAATATCTGTTCGGTGCACAGCGCCACGTAGTGCCAGCGCTTGTGGTGGAAGCGGCGCCACAGGCGGCTGCGCGCGAACGGCGCGGCCAGTCCGCTCCAGTCGATGTGGCCGACCTGGCCGGCGTAGCGGCCGAACAGCGGCTGGCCGTCGGGGCCCAGCAGGCTGGCGGGGGCGGCGGGCAGGCTCATTGAACTCCCATCATGCGGCTTCCATTTCTTGTTTGATGTTGTGATCGAGCGCTTCGCGCAGCAGCGGCGCGAAGCGCTCCGGCGCGGCGTGGACGATGCGTAGTTCGGGGCATTCGTGCCAGTTAGCCAGGCGTTGCAAGGCGGCGGCGACGTCGCGCACGAAACGGTCGCTGATGCGCACGCCCGGCTCCAGCACCAGCGACTTCAGTTCAAACACGCCGCCGCGCCGGTGCGCCTTGGCGTCCACCCGGCCGACCAGCGCGCCGCGCCGCAGTATCGGCAGCGTGAAGTAGCCGTATTTGCGCTTCTCCGCCGGAGTGTAGCATTCGAGCCGGTAGTCGAAGCCGAACAGCTCCAGCGCGCGGCGGCGGTCCCACACCACCGGGTCGAACGGCGACAGGATGGTGGTCAGCGTCGGCGCCAGCGTGCCGGCGGCGGCGGCCTGCAGCAGCGGCGCGTGGTCGGGATGGACGTAGACCGGATCGTCCCAGTCGTCCACCCAGGCGCGCAGCAGCGCGCCCTGCTCCACCAGCTCCTCCGGGTCGAGGCGCGGCGGCTTGGTGCGGAAGTAGTCGCTGATCCAGCCGGCGCGCGCGCAGCCCATCGCCTTGACCGCCTTGAGCACCAGCGCGCGGCGGGTGTCGTCGATGTGCGGCATGTGGCGGTCGTCCCAGCCTGGCAGCACGCGCTCGGCCAGGTCGTAGATGCGCTGGAAGTTCTCGCGCGCGGCGATCATCAGCGCGCCGGATGTGAACAGCACCTCCAGCGAACGCTTCTCCGGCTTCCAGCTCCACCAGCCGCCGCTCTGGCCGTCGGTGCGCTCGAAGTCCGAGGAGCGCGTCGGGCCGTTGGCGCGGATGTGGTCCAGCACCGCGTCCACCTCGGCGCGGCGCTCGCGCATCCAGGTCTCGGAATACTTCCAGCCCATCGCCGCCGGATCGAGCATGCGGTGGCGATACAGGCCATAGTCCTCGATCGGCACGAAGCAGGCCTCGTGCGCCCAGTACTCGAACAGCTGGCCGGCCGCCAGCGCCTGTTCCAGCCACGCTTGCGGATAGTCGCCCAGGCGGCTCCACAGCACCAGGTAGGGACTGCGCGCCACCACGTGGATGGTGTCGATCTGCAGCACGCCCATCTGCCGGATCGCGTCCACCACGTCGGCCTGGCGCGCCTTGCGGCGGCGCGGCTGCAGCAATCCCTGCGCCGCCAGGTGCAGCGCCCGCGCCGCGGCCAGGCTGATTATCAATTCGGTCATGACCGCTATTCTAATAAAGAAATCAACATTGCCTGTGATCGGAAAGCGGTTTTTTTTGACGCGCAGGCCACAAACGTGACATTTCCGTGCAGAATATCCACACATGAGGTGCAGCTTCGATTTCGCCGTGACCCAAGACTTTCAATGAACCATTCCGCCACGCGCCCGATCGTGATTTTTTTCCGCCGTCTGTATCGCGCGGTACTGCTGCCCGTGTTTGCGCTGGCGCTGCTGGCGACCATGTGGGCGGCGGTGGCCTACCAGCTGGGCCAGGAGCGCCAGAGCGCGCGCTACGAAGCGGTGCTGCGCAATCAGTCGCAGGCGCGCACGCTGGCCGAACACACCAACCACCTGCTGCGCCAGGTCGACCACGCCACCCAGCTGTTCAAGCTCAAATTCGAGGAGACCGGCGGCACGCTGCGGCTGGCCGAATTCACCCGCAGGAACGGCCTGCTCGATTCGCTGCTGCCGTCCAAGCTGGACCTGCCGCTGGCGCTGGTCGGCGCCGACGGCCGACTGCTCGACAGCCGCAACGGCTACTTCCCGCCCGACGTGCACGAGCAGCCGCTGTTCCTGCACCACGCCGGCAACCCGGCCGACACGCCGCAGGTGTCGACCCCGGTGGTCGAGCCGCGCACCAAGAAATGGCAGATCCTGATCACCCGCCGGCTGAACGACGCCAAGGGCGAATTCGCCGGCGTCATCATGGTGATGATCGACCCGGCCGCCTTCGTCGAAGACTACGACCGCATGAACGTCGATCCCGGCGGCGCGGTGCTGCTGGTGAGCCGCGAGAACGGCATGTCCACCGCGCGCGTCGACGATCAGCTGATCATCAGCGATTCGATCGACTTCACCGCCGCGCAGGCCGGCGCGCAGCAGGACGAGCTGCTGCTGGCGCGCCCGTTCGACGCCGTCGAGCGCATCTACGGCTACGCCGAGATGCCGCGCTACCTGCTGCTGGCGGTGGTCGGCAACCCGGTGCAGTCGGCGATGGCGGGCTACGCGCACCGGCGCGACATGTACTACGGCGCCGCCGCCAGCGCCTCGATCGTGGTGCTGCTGTTCGTCGGCCTGCTGATGCAGCAGGCGCACCGGCTGCGGCGCAGCGCGCGCATGATCACCGAGGCGCAGACCATGCTGCGCGCGGCGGCCGACGCCAGCATGGACGCGGTCTACCTGTTCAAGGCCTGCCGCATGCGCGGGCCGGCCAAGGAGATCGTCGACTTCACCATCGCCGACCTGAACGAACGCGGCGCCGCGCTGCTGGGCTCCACCGCCGACGAACTGAAAGGCAAGCGCCTGATGGAGGTGGTGCCGGCGCTGCATTCCAAGGGCTACATCGACAAGTACAAGACGGTGCTGATCACCGGCCGGCCGATGGAGGAGGAGTTCGAAGCCGACCATCTGCCGGGCGGCGCCCATCTGTGGCTGCACCACCAGATCGTCGCCATCGACGAGGGCGTGGCCGTGACCACGCGCGACATCACGCCGCGCAAGGAAAGCGAACTGGCGATGCGCAAGAACCAGGCGGAGCTGGCCGCCGTCAACGACGCCTCGCCACTGGGGCTGATACGCGCCGACGCCGCCGGCCACTGCACCTACGTCAACCGCACCTTCGAATTCATCACCGGCCTGACGCGCGAGGAGGCGCTGGGCGATTCGTGGATGCGCGCCATCCATCCCAACGACCGCCCGGTGCTCAAGGCGGCGCTCAAGCACATGGCCGAAACCCGCGTCCCCTATCAGGACACGATGCGCTGCGTGCACCCGGACGGCATGATGATCTGGATCTCGTTCAAGATCGCCGCGATGGTGGTGGACGGCCATATCTACGGCTACGTCGGCACGGTGGACGACATCACCCACGTGCGCAAATCCGTGATGGCGCTGCGCGAAAGCGAGGCGCGCCTGCGCACCATCGCCGACACGCTGCCGGCCATGGTGGCCTACATCGATTCGGAGGAAGTCTACCGCTTCCACAACCTCGCCTACGAGCGCGAATTCAACCGCAGCGGCGTGTCGGTGCTGGGCCGCAGCATCGAGGACACCATCGGCGAGGAGCGCTACCGCTTCCTGTCGCCCTACATCAAGCGCGCGCTGGCCGGCGAAACGCTGACCTTCGAGGAGGACGATCCCGACGCCGCCATCGACCGCACCTTCGAGGTGGTCTACATACCGCAGATGGACGAAGACGGCGTGACGGTCAACGGCTTCCACGTCATGCGGCAGGACATCACGGCGCAGAAGCGCGAGAAACAGCGCCTGCTCAAACTCTCGCAGGTCGACGCGCTGACCGGCCTGACCAACCGCGCCGGCTTCGTGCAGCGGCTGCAGGACAGCATGCTCGCCAGCCGCGAACAGCACGGCCTGATGGCGGTGATGTACATGGACATCGACCGCTTCAAGCCGGTCAACGACACCTACGGCCACAGTGTCGGCGACGCGCTGTTGAAGGCGTTTTCGGCGCGGCTGACGCACGCCATGCGCGCCAGCGACACCATCGCCCGGCTGGGCGGCGACGAGTTCACCATCATCATGGAGCGCATCGCCCGCGTCGACGACGCCGCGGCGCTGGCGGCCAAGATCGTGGTGGCGATGCAGGCGCCGTTCGACCTCGATGGCAAGGTGGTGTCGATTTCGGCCAGCATCGGCCTGGCCTACTACCGCGACGAGGACATCACCCCGGCCGAACTGCTGCATCGCGCCGACGTGCTGCTGTACGAGGCCAAACAGGCCGGCCGCAACACCTATCGCGCCGGCCCGGCGCTGCCGCCGGCGGCCAGCAACGCCGCCTAGCCGGGCGCGTATCCACTTTTATCAACTCGTCCGGTCCCATCTTGCGCTATATTGTGCGCTTCCCGGCTGTTTTGATTACACATCTTCATGCGTCTGCTGCACACCTCCGACTGGCATCTCGGCCAATCCCTGCATAATTTCGAGCGCACCTACGAGCACCAGTGCTTCCTGGACTGGCTGCTCGACACCATCGCCGCCGAACAGGCCGACGCGCTGCTGATCGCCGGCGACATCTTCGACAACGCCAATCCCTCGTCGGCTTCGCAGAAGCAGTTGTACCGCTTCCTGCAGCAGGCGAAGGAACGCGCGCCGCATCTGAACCTGGTCATCATCGCCGGCAACCACGATTCGCCGGGACGGTTGGAGGCGCCCGGGCCGCTGCTGGAAGCGCACGGCACGCGGGTGGTCGGCACGGTGCAGCGCACAGCCGGCGGCGAGATCGACCTGGAACCGCTGGTGCTGCCGCTCACCGGCCGTGGCGGCGCGGTGGAGGCCTGGTGCCTGGCCGTGCCCTTCCTGCGGCCGGGCGACGTGCCGCGCGTGGAGGCGGAGGATGGCGCTGATCCCGCGCCCGATCCTTACCTGGCGGGCATCGCGCTGCTCTACCGGCAGGCGCTGGAACTGGCGCTGTCCAGGCGCCAGGACGGCCAGGCGATACTGGCGATGGGCCACTGCCACATGGTCGACGGCCAGATGTCCAACGATTCGGAGCGCCGCATCGTCATCGGCGGCACCGAGATGCTGCCGGCCGGGATCTTCGGGCCGGAGATCGCCTACGCGGCGCTGGGTCATCTGCACCTGGCGCAGAGCGTGGGCAAGCAGCAGCACATCCGCTACTGCGGCAGCCCGATCCCGCTGTCGTTCGCGGAAGTGGGCTACAGCCACCAGATCCTGCGCATCGACATCGACGGCGCCGCCGTGCGCGAGATCGCGCCGCTGATGGTGCCGCGCGCGGTCGAGCTGCTGCGCGTTCCGGCCAGACCGGCGCCGCTGGCGCAGGTGCTGGAGGAACTGGCGGCGCTGGAGCTGCCGCAGGCGGAACCGGAACGCCAACCCTTCCTCGAGGTGCGCGTGCTGCTGGACGCGCCGGAGCCGGGCCTGCGCGCCCGCGTCGAGGCGGCGCTGGACGGCAAGCCGGTGCGGCTGGCCAAGATCGAGACGTCGAGCGCGGCGCGCCACACCTCCATCGACGACGAGGTGATGACGCTGGACCGGCTGGAGCAGCTCAAGCCGGACGACATCTTCCGCCAGCTGTACCGGCAACGGTTCGACAACGACGCGCCGCCCGACCAACTGAGCGCCTTCGCGGAACTCATGCTGACATCGAGGCTGCCATGAGAATCCTGAAAATCGGCGGCAAGAACCTGGCCTCGCTGGCCGGCGAATTCGGCGTGGACTTCGAACAGGAGCCGCTGTCGTCGACCGGCCTGTTCGCCATCAGCGGCCCGACCGGCGCCGGCAAGAGCACCCTGCTCGACGCGCTCTGCCTGGCGCTGTACGACGCCACGCCGCGCCTGTTGAAGGTCGCGGGACGCAACTACCTGACCGACGTCGGCGCGGAAACCGTGTCCACGCAAGACCCGCGCACGCTGCTGCGGCGCGGCACGGCCGAAGGCCATGCGGAGGTGGATTTCGTCGGCAGCGACGGCGCCTCCTACCGCGCCCGCTGGAGCGTTCGACGTTCGCGCACCAAGGCCGAAGGCGCGCTGCAGCCAACCCAGATGACGCTGCACCTGCTGCCGGCGCTGCAGCCGATAGGCGGCACCAAGACCGAGGTCAAAGCGGAAATCGAGAAGCGCATCGGCCTGTCGTTCGAGCAGTTCACGCGCGCCGTGCTGCTGGCGCAGAACGAATTCTCCGCCTTCCTCAAATCCGAAGACAACGAACGCGGCGAGCTGCTGGAGACGCTGACCGGCAGCACCGTCTATTCCGAGATTTCGATGCGCGCCTTCGAGCGCGCCAAGCAGGAACAGGCTTCCCTGCAAAGCCTGATCGCCCGCCTGGCCGACCAGAAGCCGCTGAGCGCCGAACAACGCGGCGAACTGGAAGCGCAGCGCGCAAGCGCCGCTGCGGCTCTGCAAGCGCTGGAGCAGCAGAAGCTGGAGCTGGAACAGGAACTGCGCTGGCACAAGCAGGCCGCCAAGCTGGCCGAAGACGAGCTGCTGGCGCAGCAAGCCTGCCAGGCCGCCGCCGCCGAGGTGGAGGCGTCGGCGCCGCGGCGCACCGCACTGGCGCGGATCGCGGCGGTGCAGCCGGCGCGTCCGCTGGCCGACGAGATAACGCGCATCGGCGCCGATATCGTCGCCACGCAGGCCGCCATCGCCGCCAGCACACAGGATGCGGCGATGGCCGCGCAGGCGCTGGAACGCGCCACGGCGGCGCAGGCGCAGGCGGCAACGCAGGTGCAGGAATCGGAAGCCGCGCAGCGCAACGCCGCGCCGCAGCTGGACCAGGCCAAGGCGCTGGACGCCCGCATCGAAGCCATGCTGCCGA
This sequence comes from Duganella sp. GW821-FHT01E12, assembly GCF_059422325.1. Lineage (NCBI taxonomy): Bacteria > Pseudomonadati > Pseudomonadota > Betaproteobacteria > Burkholderiales > Oxalobacteraceae > Duganella > Duganella sp. GW821-FHT01E12. The sequence goes on from NZ_JBWKWR010000017.1 coordinate 48,416, forward strand.
CCTACCGGCAAACCGCCGCCGCCTGCGAAAAGGCCGACCAGGCGGACGCCGTCGCCAGGGCCGCGCTGCAGGAACGCCAGGATGAACGCAAGCGACTGGGCGCGCAGCACGAGGCGGCAGTCGCCTGGCTGGCGCAGCACAAGCAGTGGCAAACGATGGCGCAATCGTGGGAGCGCTGGGACGTGCTGTTCGTGCAGGCCGGCCAGGCCGCGTCGCAAGCCGAGAAGCTGGGCGGCGCGCTGGCCCGCGTGCAGCGCAGCGCCAAGGCGCATCGCGACGAGGAGGCCGACGCCAGCGGAAAGCTGGCCGCCGCCGGCGTCGCGATGCAAACGCTGGACGCGCAGCGGCAGGAAGCGGCGCGCACGCTGGCGACCTTCCCCGCCGAGCGGCTGCAGGCTGCGCGACACGACCTGGAACAGCGCCGCGATCAATTGGCCGCTGCGGAAAAACTGTGGATCGAGCTCGATGCGCGGCAAACCCGGCATGCGCATATCGAGGCGCAGTCGGCACAGCTGCGGCAGGCGGTGGCCGCCGCCGAGCTTCAACTGAAAGCGGCGCAGCAGGAAGGCGTCGGTATACTGGCGGCCTTCTCGCAGGCCGAGCGCTCGCTCAAGCTGGCGGAAGCCGCCTGCGCCAAGAACGTGGAATCGCTGCGCGCCGCGCTGGAGGACGACGCACCCTGCCCCGTGTGCGGATCGCACGAGCATCCGTACCGCCAGGACGACGGCGGCCTGCATGCGATGCTGGCCGAGTTCCAGTCGGAAGTGGCGCGCTGCCGGCAGCAGATGGAAGCCAACGTCAATCAGCAGGCGGCGCAACGCGCCACCGAGCAGGCCAGCCTTGAACAATTGAACGCGCTGGCCGCCGAGGGCCGCGCCGTGGCGCAGGCGCTGGAGCGCGTTGCCGCCGCGTGGCACGGTCACATGCGGGCTGCCGATCAAGGCGGCGCGGCGTCCCGGCTTGCGGCATCGCTGCCGCCGGAGCCGGAGCGCACCGGCTGGTTCGTCGCCCAGCTGGAGCAGGTCCGCGACGCGCTGCACGCCATCGAGCGGCAGGAGCGGGACATGCACGCTGCCCGCACCGCGCGCGACCAGGCGCAATCCGCCTACGATCTGGCGGCGGCCGAACACGCGCGCCTGCAAGGCATCGCTGCGCATGCGCAGACCGCGCTCGCGCAGTCGAACACCGAATACAAGGCGCTGGACGACCAGCGCATCGAAGTCGCGCTCACGCTCAGCGGCCTGCTCTCCGACCTGGACCCGGCCTTCAGCGGCGGCGACATTCCGAGCGAAGACTGGAAGGACGACTGGAAAGCCGGCCCGGCCCGATTCTACGAAGCCCGTCAGGCGGAGAGCCGGCAATGGCTTGCGCAGCGCGCGGCGCATGACGAACGCGCCGCAGCCATCGCCACCATCGAGGTGGAAGTGAAGGCGCTCGCCGAGGCGCAGGCCAAGGCCGGCCTGGACGCCGTCAACGCCCGCGTCGCCTACAGCAGCGCGGACGCGGCGCTCAAGGACATGCAGCAGCAGCGCATGGCGCTGTGGGGCGGCAAGGAGGTGCGCGATGTCGAAGCGTCGCTCAACGCCGCCATCGACGCGGCCAGGGAGCGGCTGGCGGGGCTGCAAACCACGGCGCAACAGGCGGCGCAAGCCCGCGCGCGGGCCGACGAGGCGCTGGCGCAGGCCGCGCAACGATTGGCGGCGCTACACGGCGCATCGACGGCGGCTTCGGCCAGGCTGTCCGACTGGGTCTCCGCATTCCAGCAGCGCCAGCCCGACGCCGGTCTGCGCGACCTGGAGCACCTGCACGAACTGCTGGCCCATTCCGGCGACGAAGTGGACGCGGAACGCGCGGCGCTGCAAGCCATCGACCGCGCCGCCGACAACGCCGCCGCCGTGCTGAAAGAACGCCAGCGCCAGCGCGCCGAGCACCAGCTGTCCGCGCCGCCGGAACACACGCCGCCGGCCGAAGAACATGGCGACAACAACGCGATCGCCACTGCGCCGTCGCCGATCGCCCGACTGGCTGCGGCGCTGAACGCGCTCGCCACAGAACGCGGCAGCGCGCAGGACCACGCCACAGCTCTGCAACTGGCGCTGGCGCAGGACGACGCCAAGCGCCAGCAATCGCAAGCCATGCTGGCGCAGATCGAACAGCAGGAGACCATCGAGCAGCGCTGGGCGCGCATGAACGACCTGATAGGCTCCGCCGACGGCAAGAAGTTCCGCAACTACGCCCAGCAGTTCACGCTGGACGTCCTGCTGGGCTATGCCAACGCCCACCTGAACCACCTGGCGCGCCGCTATCAGCTGGAACGCATCGGCAATCCGGCCAGTCCGTCGCTGGCGTTGCTGGTGCGGGACCTGGACATGGGCGGCGAGATGCGTTCGGTGCATTCGCTGTCCGGCGGCGAATCGTTCCTGGTGTCGCTGGCGCTGGCGCTGGGACTGGCCTCGCTGTCGTCCAACCGCGTGCGGGTCGAATCGCTGTTCATCGACGAAGGCTTCGGCAGCCTCGATGCCGAAACGCTGCGTGTGGCGATGGACGCGCTGGACGGCCTGCAGGCGATGGGCCGCAAGGTCGGCGTCATCTCGCACGTGCAGGAGATGACGGAGCGGATCGCCGTGAAAATACTGGTGCAACCTTCGGCCGGTGGTAAGAGCGCGGTCACAGTGCAGTAGAATGGTGTTTTATTGCTAATACAGGTTAGTCCATGAAAGTGCTGCTTCGCCTGTGCCTTTGCCTGTCGTTCGCGCTGCCGGCCGCGCATGCCGCGCCGTGCGCCGCGCCGGCCGCGCAAGCCGACGGCTGGGAACTGGCCGCGCCGGAGGCCTCCGGCTTCAACGCCAACGCCCTGTGCGTCACGCTGACCGCCTTGGCCGAGGGCGGGGACAATATCCACGGCATCGTCGTCGAACGCCACGGCAAGCTGGTGGCGGAGATGTACCGCACCGGCAAGGACCGTTCGATCCGGCGCGGCCTGGGCATCTGGCCGCCGTTCGCGCCGACGGTGGAATTCGGCCCGGACACGCTGCACGACGTGCGCTCGATCGGCAAGAGCGTCATCAGCCTGCTGGTCGGCATCGAGAAGCAGCGCGGCAGGATAGGCGCGCTCACCACGCCGGTGCTGGACTACTTCCCCGAGTTCCAGGACCTGCGCTCGCCGCAGCTCAACGCCATCAATCTCGAACACCTGCTGACCATGAGCGGCGGCTGGAAGTGGGACGAAGGCATGCAGCCCAATAACGAGCTGCGGCTGTACTGGAAGTCCGACCAGCTGCGCTATGTGCTGGAGCGGCCCATCGTGGCGCCGCCGGGCACCGTGTGGAACTACAACGGCGGCGGCACCACGATTTTGGCCGACATCGTCACCCGCGTCAGCGGCCGGCCGTGGGTCGAGGTGGCGCGCAAGGATTTGTTCGAACCGCTGGGCATCGTGCAGTGGGAATGGGTGACCGACTTGCGCGACCGCCCGGCGCCCTTCTCGGGCCTGCGCCTGCGTCCGCGCGACATGGCCAAGCTGGGACGGCTGATGCTGAACCACGGCCGCTGGAACGGCCAGCAGATCGTGGCAGAGGAATGGGTGGATGAATCGCTCAAGCCGCGCCTGAGCGTGGGTTTCAGGAGTCCCGGCAACCAGCCGGACGAACTGCACTACGGCTACCAATGGTGGGACGGCACGGCGGCCTGGCACGGCCACCGCACGCCATGGAGCGCGGCCTTCGGCAACGGCGGCCAGCGCATCTTCATCGTGCCGGAGATGGACATGACGGTGGTGATCACCGCCGGCGACTACGGCTCCGAGGCGATGGCCGCCAAGGCCAACCAACTGCTGCATACGCTGATCGCCACGGTCAGCGATTAAGAACAAGCTAGCGTTCGCCGCGCTCCTTGCGTTCCAGCTTGAGCATCTCCCAACCCAGCTCGCGGCGGATCTGCTGGGCATCCGGCGGTGGGCGCCGCTCGGCGATCTGCGTCTGCAGCCACTGTCGCACGGATTCTTTGCTCGGTTGCTTCTTTTGTTCCATGGCCTTGCCTCTTTGGTGGAAGAACGATCCCCGGTAGGCATACAACGCGGGCCGGCCCGCCCAGTTGACGCGCCGGCCGCCGCGAATTTGCAACCATTTGCTACAGATTTGCTATCATTCAGACCAGCAGGAGGCAGCGCGAGTCACCATGAGCATAGGCGCCATATCACCGAGTTCCGCCAGCCAGCCACCGGCGCGCGCGACGCCGCCGGTGCAGGTGGCGTCGTCGGCGAGGCCCGCGGGGCCGGCCTCCGCCTCCCCCGCCGCGTCCCCGAACGCCAATTTTTCCGGCACCGACTCGACCACCAACCTGACGCCGGAGGCGCTGGCCCTGGTGGCCCAGCTCAAGGCGCGCGACACCGAAGTGCATCAACACGAGCAGGCGCACCTGGCCACCGCCGGCGGGCTGGCCACGTCCGGCGCGTCCTATACCTACCAGCGCGGGCCGAACGGCGTCGATTACGCCATCGGTGGCGAGGTCCACATCGATACCTCGCCCGGCCGCACGCCGCAGGAGACCATCGAACGCGCCCACACGATACAGGCGGCGGCGCTGGCGCCGGCCGATCCCTCCGGCGCCGACCGCGCGGTGGCGGCCCAGGCGCAGCAGCTGGAACTGCAGGCCCGCGCCGAGCTGGCGACCCAGCAGCTGGAACAGGCGGCGGCCCGGCTCCATGGATCGGGACCGGCGTCCGGCGACGCCGCCAAGGTCCGGCGCACCTACGAGACGCCGCCGCTGGTGCCGCCCACGCTGGACGTTTTCGCCTGAGCGGCTGCGCGGCCGGATGATAAAATCCCGCCTTTGCAAGCCACTCAAAGAGCAACCATGTTAAAAGCACCACGTACCCTGACCTTCAAATGCGCCAAGTGCGCCAAAGCCGTGCAAGTCCGCCTGCAAAAGGTGTCGGCCTGCTCGCACATCCAACCCTACCTCGGCATTTGCGCCTGTGGCGAAGTCAAACACCACGCGATCGGCCAGAAAGACGCCGTCGCCTCCTACCTGGCCGCGCCGGAAGGCTGGACCCACCATCATTAATCTTTGCGCAGGCCTCAAGAAATCCAAAGGCGCACCGTTATAGAAGTATTATCAAACCGAATCCGCTGGAACCCGCCATGTCTATCCTACCTGCTCTCGGCACCCGCGCTTTGCCGTCGTCCCTCTACGGCGCCAATCCACACAACGACGGCAAGACGTCGGCGGCCAACGCCGCCAAGCCGGTGAAAGCGCTGGATTCCTCGCCGACCTCCCTGTCCACGGACAGCCTGGAAAAGCACGTGGCTTCGGTCGGCAACGCCACCGTCGATTTCGCGCAGGACTTCCTGAGCAGCTTTGCCAAGTCGCTGTTCGGCGACTCGGGCAAGGATGCGACCATCAGTTTCGACTCGGCCAGCCTGGATACCAGTTCCACTTTCGCCGTGGGCGCGCAGCACACCTCGGGCCCGAACGGCAGCAGCGACGCCGCCGCCTTCGACCTGATCGACAGCTCGCACTTCATCGGCAAAGGCACGATCACCACCGCCGACGGCCGCAAGTTCGATTTCGAAGTGGAAGTGCAGTACAACGCGGAACTGGCCGGCGCCGCCAGCCAGGACACACCCGCCGCCAGCAGCGACAACGCCACCAAGCGTCCGGTGGCCAGCAACGGCGCCAGCGCCAACAACCTGCCGTCGGTGCAGGTGCCGAACATCGACTTCCCCGGCACCCTGGCCGACCTGTTCAAACTGATCGGCCGCGACCTGCAATCGGCGCTGTCGACCGGCGACAACTCGCCCGCCAAGACCAGCGACGGCATCGACCGCAACACGCTGCGCAACCTGTCGCTGCGCCTGCTCAACCTGGTCGACAGCAAGGACACCAACACCTACAGCGCGCCGACCGCCGCCGACAAGGTCAAATCGGCCACCGACGCCTACGGCGCGCAGGCCCCGCAGGAGCCGATCAAGGCCGGTCCCGCAGGCGTGAGCGCAGTGCCATCGCCGGCCGACGATCCGATCTCGCTCGCCCCCGCCAACGACGCCGCAGCGGGCGCCAAAGCCGCCACCAGCTAAGCGCCAAGTATAATAAGCGCCTCGACACCGAAACGCCGGCAGGGATGGACACCATCCCCGGCGTTTTTTGTGCTTCCGCCTATTACACCTACCGATTGCCCCGAACATGTCCGCACACACCACCGCCTCCCCTACGCCGCAACAGATCCACTGGGAGGAGAACGGCGTGCAGTGCGCCGCGCGCTGGCGCTCCGAAGCCGGCATGCCGCCGCCGAAACGCGTGGTCATCGCCGACGACCGCACCAACGCGGACGTGGCCTACCGCCTGGCCTGCGAAGGCACGGCGCTGCTGTGGCGCGGCGACTTCCAGAACGCCCGCCAGCTGCTGCAGGCGCTGGCGCGCCGCGCCGACCATAAAAGCAAGCCCGCGAAGAAGGCCAAGCCGGCCAAGACTCCGGCCACGCCGACCGAGGCGTTCCACCTGCATCGCCAGGCGCAATCGCAGCGGGCGCGCACGCTGGCCATGCTGCTGATTCCTTTCGACGACGGCTACACCATTCCGCTGCGCCGCGCGCCGGACGTGCAGCTGGCCTGCAACGAGGCCTACGGACGCTTCGAAGAACCGTTCGTGGCCTCGCTGCGCGAGCTGCTTGGCGTAATCGGCGCGCACGAATGGCGCCGCACCGGCGTCGAGATTCCGGCGCTGGACGCGCGCATCCATCCGCACTACGGCGTGTTCTCGCCGGTGCGCGGCGAGTATGTGGACCTGGTGGCGAATACGCCGCTGCCGGCCGGCGTCAAGCTGGCCTACGACATCGGCGCCGGCACCGGCGTGCTGTCGGCGGTGCTGGCCAAGCGCGGCGTGGCGCGCGTCATCGCCACCGACCAGGACCAGCGCGCATTGAGCTGCGCGCGCGAGAACCTGGCGCGGCTGGATCTGGACGGCCAGGTCGAACTGCTGGAGGCGGACCTGTTCCCCGAAGGCCGGGCGCCGCTGGTGGTGTGTAATCCGCCGTGGGTGCCGGCGCGTCCGAGTTCGCCGATCGAATTCGCGGTCTACGATCCGGACAGCCGCATGCTGCGCGGCTTCCTGGCCGGCCTGTCGGCGCACCTGACGCCAGGCGGCGAAGGCTGGTTGATCCTGTCGGACCTGGCCGAGCACCTGGGCCTGCGCCCGCGCGAGCAGCTGATGGAATGGATCGCCGCCGCCGGCCTGAAGGTCGTCGACCGCCACGACGTGCGCCCCACCCACCCGCGCGCCGCCGACGCCGCCGACCCGCTGCATGCCGCCCGCGCCGCCGAGGTCACGTCGCTGTGGCGCCTGGCCGCAGCGTAACAAGGCCGGCTATCGAAAAAGGCAATCTTTGTAGTTCTGCTATGCTCGCTTGAGTCAACTTTCATGGAGGAACTCCCATGTTCAAGCGATTATTCGGGCTGTTGTCGCCACAAGCGGCGGCCCCCCTTCCGCCTCCCGCCGACCTGCCGAGCGACTTGTTGAGCGACGAGGACTATGCGCGCTACAAGGCCGGCGCCTGCGCGTTCATGCGCCTGATCTCGCAGCACCTGGGCGAGCAGGAAAGCGAACGGCTGGTGCGGCACGTGGCGGCCAAATACGATGGCAACGGCGCGACCAGCATCGACGAGATCCGCTGGCTGTTCTACGACGCCATGCTGGACGATCAGGGCCAGCAACGCGGACATTGGCTGATGCTGCAGGTGGACTGGAAAGCCAGCGAGGAAGTCGCCTGGCAGGCGCAGGAAATGCTGGCGGCGCGCGGCGTCGAGCCGCAGTGGCAATGGGACCACGAGGGCAAGACCGTCATGCAGGGGCTGGGCGATCTGTCGCGCTGGCTGGCGCCGCTGCAACTGTCGCTGCTGGTGGTGGACTACGAATCGGATTCCTACTACGCGCTCATCATCGATGACGCATTGGCCGGACAAGCCATCGCCCTGGCGCGCGACGCCGACGTCAAGGTGCTGCGCTTCAAGGACTTCGCGGCCACGCAAGGCGAGGAATGATGCGATAAACATAAGCATCGCTTAAAAAATCGCGCAAAATATAAGCGACTCTTATTTTGACCCTTGCGGAACGCAAAAGCCCTATGTATAATTCGGGCCTCAGACGCGGGGTGGAGCAGTCTGGCAGCTCGTCGGGCTCATAACCCGAAGGTCACAGGTTCAAATCCTGTCCCCGCAACCAGATTCGATAAGCCGTTGATTTCTTTCAGAGATCAACGGCTTTTTCTTTTCCAGGCCCAGTCGCTGGCAAGCAAGCCGGCGGCCGCCCCATACCCAACCCGTCATAAAGCTGTCACAATCGCACTTTTTGGATAGCCAGGGAGGCGCGCGTGAAGGGTCAAGATCAGGTTTCAGCACAACGGGAGCAGGATGCTCCTGCCAATCCATCGCGCCGCCGCATCTTCCAGGCCGCCGCCGCCACCGGCATGGCCGCCTCCCTGCCCGCGCTGAGCGAGGCCGCCACCGCCAAGCCGGCCGCCGTCAAAGGCTCGCTGGACGCCAAGGTGAAAGCCCATATCAAGAACGTGGTCGTGATCTACCTGGAAAACCGCAGCTTCAACAATCTGTTCGCCAACTTCCCCGGCACCGCCGCGCCGCTGTCGGCCGCCACCGCGGCCGCCTGCCAGCAGCGCGACCGCGACGGCTCCGTGCTGCCGGCGCTGCCGAAGGTCTGGGGCGGCATGGTGCCGAACACCCAGGACATCGGCGGCAAACAATACGCGCTCAAGGAAGACGACATCAAGGGCCTGCCGAACGGCCCGTTCAAACTGGTCGACACCGAGGGTAAGCCGCTGCCCGAAGCGGTCATCACGCGCGACCTGTGGCACCTGTTCTACCAGAACCAGATGCAGATCAACGGCGGCAAGAACGACGGCTTCGCGGCCTGGGGCAATACCGGCGGTATGGTTATGGGCTACTACGGCGAGACCGGCAAGAACCTCGGCCTGTGGAAGATCGCCGAGCAGTACACGATGTGCGACAACTTCTTCATGGCGGCCTTCGGCGGCTCCTACCTGAACCACCAGTTCCTGATCAGCGGCCGCACGCCCGAATACTTCAACGCCAAGGACACCGCCGCCAAGAAAAAGATCGCGGTGCTGGACGACGGCCCGACCGGCATGCGCCTGTCCGTGACCAAGGACAGCCCGGCATCGGCGATGGACGGCATGCCGGTCTACGTCAACAACGGCGCCATCACGCCGGACGGCTACGCGGTCAACACCATGGCCCCGCCCTACCAGCCCAGCTACATCCGCCCGGCCTTCGACGGCGACCCGCTGCTGGCCGATCCGAACGACGCCGGCACGCTGCCGCCTCAAACCTACGACACCATCGGCGACCTGCTGTCGGCCAAAAAGATCGGCTGGGCGTGGTACGGCGGCGCGTGGCAGGCGGCGCTCGACGCGCGCGGCGGCGGCGAGAAGCCGAACTTCCAGTACCACCACCAGCCGTTCAACTACTTCAAGCAGTTCGCGCCCGGCACCGCCGCGCGCGCCGAGCACCTGCGCGACGGCGGCCTTGGCGACAGCCCGATCTCGAACAAATTCCTGGCCGACGCCATCGCCGGCAAGCTGCCCGCCGTGACCTTCTACAAGCCGCAGGGTAACCTGAACCTGCACGCCGGCTACTCGGACGTGGAGTCCGGCGACGCCCACATCGCCAACGTGATCGAGCACCTGAAGAAGTCCCCGCAGTGGAAAGACATGGTCATCGTGGTGACCTTCGACGAGAACGGCGGCTGGTGGGATCATGTGGCGCCGCCCAAGGGCGACCGCTGGGGTCCGGGCTCGCGCATTCCGGCCATCGTCATTTCGCCGTACGCGAAGAGGGGCCAGGTTGACCACACCTTCTACGACACCACGTCGATCCTGCGCTTCATCAGCCGCCTGCACGACCTGCCGCTGCTGCAAGGCCTGAAGCTGCGCAACGAAGCCTTCGCGGCCCGCAACGCGCCGCCGCCGGGCGACCTGACGGCCACGCTGAGCTTCCGCTAAGCTTCCGATGAGTTAGTGCGGGCGGTAGCACCTCTGTGTTACAATCCGCGACTTACTTACTGAGCCCGACTGCTGCAGCCGGGCTTTTGTTTTGAGCGGCGCATTTTCACGGCGCCGTGGGCACGAGATTTAAGAATGAGAGATAAAAAAGACAACGCCACGTTCGACCTGCCCGGCTTCAGCCCGGCCGCGCCGCTCGAACCGGAAGCGAAGCGCCCGCCGGCGCCGCGCGGCAAGCGTTCCACACTCAAGCAGGTGCAGCTCGAACTGCTCGAGCCGACCGACACCACCGGCCTGCCGGTCTGGGTGCGCGACGAAAACCTGGACCTTACCGGCTTGCCGGTGTGGGCGCCAAACTAACACCAACCCCGATATCACAGCGTCAGCGAGCCTGTTAGACTGTGACCACGTCCTTTTTGAACAGGTCTGACACCATGACATCCACCGCCTTTTCCAGCCTGCCGCTGGCCCAAACCCTGCTCGACAATCTCGATTCGCTCGGCTACAAGGAGATGACGACCATCCAGGCGCAAAGCCTGCCGTCGGTGCTGGAGGGACGCGACCTGATCGCCCAGGCCAAGACCGGCAGCGGCAAGACCGCGGCCTTCGGCATCGGCATCCTGGCCAAGCTCAATCCCGCGTGGTTCGCCGTGCAGGCGCTGGTGCTGTGCCCTACCCGCGAACTGGCCGACCAGGTGGCCAATGAGCTGCGCCGCCTGGCCCGCGCCACCGGCAACGTCAAGGTGCTGGTGCTGACCGGCGGCTCGCCGATGCGCCCGCAGATCGCCTCGCTGGAACACGGCGCCCACATCGTGGTCGGCACGCCGGGCCGCGTGCGCGACCACCTGGGCCGCGGCACGCTGGACCTGTCCAAGGTCGAAACGCTGGTGCTGGACGAGGCGGATCGGATGACCGACATGGGCTTCTACGACGAAATCGCCGGCATCGTCAGCGCCTGCCCGAAACGCCGCCAGACCTTGCTGTTCTCGGCCACCTACCCGGACGACATCCGCCGCGCCACCGATTCCTTCCTGGCCGATCCGGTCGAAGTGACGGTCGAGGCGCAGCACGACAACAGCCAGATCGAACAGCTGTTCTTCGAGATCGGTTTCGACGAGCGCAACGCCGCCGTGGCGCGCCTGCTGGGCCACTACAAGCCGGTATCGGCCATCGCCTTCTGCAACACCAAGGTACAGTGCCGCGAGCTGGTGGAAGAGCTGCAATCGAAAGGCTTCTCGGCGCTGGCGCTGTACGGCGAACTGGAACAGCGCGAGCGCGACGAGATCCTGGTGCTGTTCGCCAACCGCAGCTGCTCCGTGCTGGTGGCCACCGACGTCGCCGCGCGCGGCCTGGACATCCCCAACCTGGAGGCGGTGATCAACGTCGACGTGTCGAAGGACACCGAGGTGCACATCCACCGCGTGGGCCGCACCGGCCGTGGCGGCGAACAAGGCCTGGCCCTGTCGCTGTGCGCGCCGAACGAGAAGAAGTGGGTCAAGCTGATCGAGGAATACCAGAACGCGCCGGTCGAGTGGTTCGACCTGAAGTCGCTGGACGACAACGACTACGGCGTCGATCCGGCGCCGATGATGACGCTGGTGATCTCGGGCGGCAAAAAGGACAAGCTGCGTCCGGGCGACCTGCTGGGCGCCCTGACCGGCGACGCCGGCCTGTCGAAGGAACAAGTTGGCAAGATCAACGTGTTCGAGTTCCAGACCTACGTGGCGATCGACCGCCGCGTGGCCTATGAAGCCTTCGAACGTCTCAGCAAGAACAACCCGCTGGGCGGCGACTTCGGCGCCATCAAAGGCCGCAACTTCAAGATGCGCTTCATCGACGCCTGATCCGGCCTAGCGGTGCTGCTGCTTTATGTGCGGAAGCAGCACCGTCAGGATGCCCAGCAGCGGCAGGAACGAACACAGTTTGTACACATAGGCGATGCCGGCCACGTCGGCGATATGCCCCATGGCGGCGGCGCCGATGCCGCTCACGCCGAACATCAATCCAAAGAAGATCCCCGCGATCATGCCGACCTTGCCCGGCATGAGCTCCTGCGCGAACACCACGATGGCGGAAAACGCCGACGAGATCACGAAGCCGATCACCACCGACAGCACCGCCGTCCAGAACAGATCGACGTAGGGCAGCATCAGCGTGAACGGCGCGGCGCCGAGGATGGAGATCCAGATCACCCGCTTGCGGCCGATGCGGTCGCCGATAGGCCCACCCATGAAGGTGCCCGCCGCCACCGCCGCCAGGAACAGGAACAAATACAGCTGCGCCGACGATACCGACAGGCCGAATTTGTCGATCAGGTAGAAGGTGTAGTAGCTGCTCAAGCTGGACATGTAGATGTACTTGGAAAAGACCAGCAGCGCCAGCACCGCCAGCGCGCCATAAACGCGGCCCTTAGGTAAAGGCGATACGGCATGCGAGGCCGCCTTGCGAGGCAGCCCGGCCAGGTGCGCGCTGTGCCAGCGGCCCACGCGCACCAACACCAGAATCGCCGCCGCCACCGGCAACGCGAACCAGGCGATATTGCCCTGTCCACGGCCGATGATGACGGCGGCGGCCAGCAAAGGCCCGAGCGCCGAGCCGACATTGCCGCCCACCTGGAACAGCGATTGCGCAAAGCCGAACCGCCCACCCGAGGCGATGCGCGCCACGCGCGAAGCCTCCGGGTGGAAGGTCGAGGAACCGACGCCGATCAGCGCGGAGGCCACCAGCAAGGCCGGGAAGCTGGCGGCGACGGACATCATCAGCACGCCGATCAGCGTGGCGACCATCCCCAGCGGCAGCAGGAAAGGCATGGGGCGGCGGTCGGTGTACAGGCCTATCCACGGCTGCAGCAGCGAGGCGGTGCACTGGAAGGTGAGCGTGATCAGGCCAACCTGCGTGAACGTCAGGCCGAACTGCGCCTTCAGCATCGGGTAGATCGACGGCAGCATCGCTTGCGTCAGGTCGTTCAGCAGGTGGACCAGGGCGACCGCGCCGAGGATGGAAATGACGGTGTCCCCGTGGGGGCGGCTGGAGGAAGTGAGAGTGGATGTATTCATGCGGCCCAGTGTAATATGGCTGCAAACCCGATATATTCCAACTTTCATCGATTAAGTGACAATGAAGGCTCTCCACCGCAGCAGCGACCATCGCGACTACCAACGCGTTCCGCGCATCGTCACGGCGATGGCGCGCGACGAGGTGCACGGCGTATCGGTAACGCCGCACAGCCACGAACGCGCGCAGCTGCTGTATGCCACCGAGGGGCTGATGAAGGTGAAGACCGCCTTCGGCGTGTGGATACTGCCGCCGCGCCGCGCGCTGTTCATTCCGCCCGGCGTGGTGCATCAGTGGACGTCGCTGAGCAAGGTGACGATGCGGACGATCTATGTCGAAGCGGAGACGGCGCAGGCCTTCGGCGACGTTTGCCGCGTGATCGAGGTGAGCCCGCTGCTGCGCGAGTTGATACTGTCGCTGCTGGATGAACCGATCGAATATCCGCTGCCCGGCCGTGGCGAGCATCTGGCGATGCTGATCCTGTCCGAGCTGGCGGCGGCGGAGACGGTGCCGATCGCGATCCCATGGCCGCGCGACCGCCGCCTGCTGGCCGTGTGCGAAGCGATCATGGACGATCCGGGCAGCCCGCGCACCATCGAGGACTGGGCCGCCGAAGCCGGCGCCAGCGCGCGCACGCTGATACGCCTGTTCCCCAGGGAGACCGGCCTGCATTACCGCCAGTGGGTGCAGCAGGTGCATCTGGCCGAGGCTTTCGGACGGCTGGAGCGCGGCGACAGCGTGGGCGAGATTGCGGCGGCGCTGGGCTACGCCAGCCCGAGCGCGTTCAGCGCGATGTTCCGCCGCATCCTCGGCAGAACGCCGCAGCACTACCTGAGCGGCTGGCGCGCGCCATTGCAGCGCGCCTAGGCCGTCGCCAGCGCAAAGCGGAACACGGCGCCGCGCTGCGGCACGCGGACCAATTCGATGGCGCTGCCGTGCAGTTGCAGGATGCGGCTGACGATCAGCAGGCCCAGCCCCCCTTCCCTGTGCTCGCCGCGCAGCGCGAACGGGCGGCGGAACAGCACCTCCTGCATATCGGCCGGGATGCCAGGCCCGGTGTCGCCGACGGTGACGCGCACGTGGCCATGCGCGTCCGGCTCCACCTCGATTTCCACCGTACCGCCGGGCGGCGTGTGGCGGATCGCGTTGTCGAACAAATTGGTCAGCACGCGCTCGATCATGCCCAGGTCCGCGCGCACCATCGGCGCGGGGTGCGGCAGCACGGCGTTCAGGCGCAGCTGCTTTTCCTCCGCCCGCAGTTCGAACTTCTGGAACACGTCCTGTATCAAATCGCTCAACGAGAACGATTCGATTTCCGGCGCCACCGCGCCATGCTCCAGGCGCGCCAGCTCAAACAAGGCCTGCGCCAGGCGGCCCACCTTGCGGCTCTGCGCCAGCGCGATGCCGAGATAGTGCTGGCGGCCCGCCGCGTCCAGCGTTTCATCCTTCAGCGACAAGGTCTCCAGATAACCGTGCAGGGAACCGAGCGGAGTGCGCAGGTCGTGCGAGATGTTGGCCACCACTTCGCGGCGTTCGTGGTCCAGCTGGCGCACCGTCTGCCATTGCTCGTTGATGCGTGCGGCCATCTCGCCGTAGGCGCGCTCCAGGATCGCGATCTCGTCGCGCCGCCCGCCGGCACTGGGCGGCGGCAGCGCCAGTTGCTCGGCCTTGGTGTCCAACTGGCGCATGGTGGCGGCCAGGCGGTGCAAGGGCCGCGTGATCAGGCGGAACGCGACCAGGCCGGCCACCAGGCCAAGCAGCGCCACGATGGCCATCGACCACAAGGTCGTGCGCAGCACCGAGCTGGCGGTGGCGCGGGCGGCGAGGCGGTCGTGTTCTTCGCTCTGCAGGATGACGTAGATGTAGCCGACCTTGCGTTCGCCCATGCGCAGCACGGCCGCGCTGAACACCTTGCGCCCGGTCTCGCTGCGCGGATCATCGCCCTGTATCGGCAAGGGCTGGTTATCCAGCAGGCGGCGGATGGGTTCAAGATTCACATGGTCGCGCTTCAGGTGGCCGGCCGGCGCGGCGTGGCCGACGATGCGGCCGTCCAGGTCGAGCAGGTAGACCTCGACGTTGGGATTGACCACCATCAGTTGCCCGAACAGGCGGCGCACGGCTTCGGGGCCGAGGCCTTCGCTGGCCGGCGCGCCGGGCGCGGGGGCGGGATCGCTGTTCGCATGCATCAGCTGCGCGTCCAGCGCGATGCTGCGCGCCAGGCCGCGCGACAGGCCCTGCACCACTTCCTTCTCGTGCATGATGTTGGCGCGGATCTGCAGCCACGCGGACGCGCCGCAGCAAGCCAGCAGCAGCACCGAGAACACCAGCGACAGGCGCTGGGACAGGGTCAGGTTCATGCCGCCGGCCCGCCGTGCGCGAAGCGGTAGCCTTTGCCCCACACCGTCAGGATGCGGGAAGGATCGGCGGGATCGGCCTCGATCTTGGCGCGCAGGCGGTTGATGTGGGTGTTGACGGTGTGCTCGTAGCCGTCGTGCTGGTAGCCCCACACCTGGTTGAGCAGGTCTAGCCGCGAGAACACTTTTTCGGGATGCTTGACGAAGAAGTACAGCAGGTCGAATTCGCGCGGGGTCAGGTCCAGCGGGCGGCCTTCGACCTGCGCCTGCCGCGTCAACGGATCGAGGCGCACGCCGTTCAGTTCCAGCGCGCCGGCTTCGTTGCGCTGGTTGCGGGCCATGGCGTCGGCCCGGCGCAGCAGCGCCTTCACGCGCGCCACCAGTTCCAGCACGGAGAACGGCTTGACGAGATAATCGTCCGCGCCCAGCTCCAGGCCGAGGATGCGGTGCACCTCGCTCGAGCGCGCGCTGGTGATGATGATGGGCGTGTAGGTCGCCATCGCCCGCGCCTGGCGGCAGATTTCCAGTCCGTCCACGCCGGGCAGCATCAGGTCGAGGATCAGCGCATCCCAGCCGCCGGTGCGCAGCTGGGCCAGGCCCTGGTTGCCGTCGGCGCAGTGGGTGACCTGGTAGCCCTCGTCCTGCAGGTGCAGGCGCAACAGGTCGGCGATGGGCATATCATCCTCTACGATCAGGACGCGTTTTGGTAAATCCATAGTCAGTCTGGCCGGGTAAAAGTCTGGATGCCGCCATTGTGCGGGATTCCTGCGCAGGAAAGTATCACATTTAATTGAAGATTACGTGAGGATTTCGCCATCCGCGCCGGGCCACAATGGCTGCATCGACATTCCACTCCATGGAGTTTGTATGACTTCCAGACGCAAATTTCTCCTCACTAGCGGTGCCGCCCTGATGGCAGGCGCCGCAGCTTTAAAATGGCGCGCGGCCCAAGCCGGCCCGGCTCCCGCATGGGAAGTGACGCACACCGACGCTGAATGGCACGCCCTGCTCTCGCCGGCGCAGTACGAGATCCTGCGGAACGGCGGCACCGAGCGCCCGTTCAGCAGCCCGCTCTACAAGGAGCACCGCGCCGGCAGGTTCCTCTGCGCCGGCTGCCAGAATCCCTTGTTTTCGTCCGCCGCCAAATTCGACAGCGGCACCGGCTGGCCCAGTTTCTGGAAGCCGCTGGAACGCGGCGTGTACACGAGCCGCACGACGTCGCTGGGCTTCCGCGGCGCCGAGGTGCAGTGCCGCCGCTGCGGCGGCCACCTGGGCGATGTGTTCGACGACGGCCCGGAGCCGACCGGCCTGCGTTACTGCATCGACGGCCTGGCGCTGACCTTCACGCCCGGTGCGGCTTAAGGGAGGATCGTCGTCATGCTGCTGATACTGCTCTCTTATCTCGGCGGGGCGCTGACGATACTCAGCCCCTGCATCCTGCCGGTGCTGCCGTTCGTGTTTGCCCGCACCGGCCAACCGTTCGTGCGCAGCGGATTGCCTTTGCTTGTCGGGATGGCGCTGACGTTCGCGCTGGTTGCGACGCTGGCCGCCGTCGGCGGCGGCTGGGTGGTGCAGGCCAACCAGTATGGCCGCTGGCTGGCCATGGCGCTGATGGCGTTCTTCGCGCTGACCTTGATGCTGCCGCATCTGGCCGACCGTTTGACCAAGCCGCTGGTGGCGCTTGGCGACAGCTTGTCCAGCAAGGCGCGGGCGTCGGATGGCGGCGCGTGGTCCGGTGCGCGGTCTTCGTTCCTGCTGGGGATCGCGACCGGCTTGCTGTGGGCGCCCTGCGCGGGGCCGGTGCTTGGCCTGGTGCTGACCGGCGCGGCACTCAACGGCGCCAGTGCCGGGACGACGCTGCTGCTGTTGGCCTACGCGGCGGGAGCGGCGACTTCGCTGGGACTGGCGCTGCTCATCGGCGGTAAGGTCTTCAGCGCGATGAAGCGTTCGCTGGGCGCTGGTGAATGGCTGCGGCGTGGCTTGGGCGTGGCCATGCTGGGCGGCGTGGCGGCGATAGCCAGCGGGCTGGATACCGGCCTGCTGACGCGGGTGTCGACGGTCGCCACTTCGGGCCTGGAACAAAAGCTGATCGATACGCTGTCGCCCCGCGAGCCGCAAGGCGGCGCGATGATGGCCGGCGGCGCCATGATGTCGCGCACCGCGATGAGCGGCAACGGCCCTGCCATGATGGCCATGCACGCCGCCGCGCCGGCCGAGGACACGCTCCCGGTAGAAGGCAAGCTGCCGCCGCTGGCCGGCGCCGTCGACTGGCTGAACTCCGCGCCGCTGACCGCCGCGCAACTGAAAGGCAAAGTGGTGCTGGTCGACTTCTGGACCTACTCCTGCATCAACTGCCTGCGCTCCATGCCCTACGTGAAGGCCTGGGCGGAAAAATACCGCGACCAGGGCCTGGTGGTGATCGGCGTGCACGCCCCCGAATTCGCCTTCGAACGCGATATCGGCAACGTGCGCAAGGCGGTCAAAGACCTCGGCATCACCTACCCAGTCGCTGTCGACAACGACTACGCCATCTGGCGCGCCTTCGGCAACCAGTACTGGCCCGCGCACTACCTCATCGACGCCAAGGGCCAGATCCGCCACCACCATTTCGGCGAAGGCGAATACGCCCAGTCCGAGCAGGCGATCCAGCAGCTGCTGGAAGAAGCGGGCCGCAAGGACGTGGCCAACACCGTGGTCAGCGCGGAGGACGCACAAGGCGTGCAGCAGGCTGCCGACATGGGCCAGGTGGCCTCGCCGGAGACCTATCTCGGCTACGAACGTGCGCAGAATTTCGCCTCGCCGGAAGGCCTGGCGGCGGACAAGAGCCGCAGCTACACCGCGCCATCGCAGCCGGCGCTGAATCAATGGGGCCTGGCCGGCAGCTGGTTGTCGCAGCCGGACCAGGTCACGCTGAGCCAGGGCACGGGCCGCATCGTGTACCGCTTCCATGCGCGCGACCTGCACCTGGTGCTCGGCCCGGACAAGAACGGCAAGCCGGTGCGCTTTCGCGTGACGATAGACGGCGCCGCGCCGGGCCGCAACCACGGCGCCGACGTCGCCGCCGACGGCAGCGGCACCATCAACGGCCAGCGTTTGTATCAGCTGGTGCGGCAGTCCGGCAGCATCGGCGACCGCACTTTCAGCATCGAATTCCTCGATCCCGGCGTACAAGCCTACGCCTTCACCTTTGGTTGAAACGGAGAGCACAACATGAACAGCTTCTTGAAAAACTGCGGCGGTCCCCTGGCGCTGGCCGGCGCCGCCATCTTCGGCGTGGCACTGTGGCAGCAGCCGGCGGAATCGGCGGAAGTCGCGGTGGTGATTGCGCCGCCGGCCGTCGATGAACCGGCGGCCATCGGCCACACGGCCACCGCCATCTTTGCCGGAGGCTGCTTCTGGGGCGTGCAGGGCGTGTTCCAGCACGTGAAGGGCGTCACCAACGCGGTCTCCGGCTATGCCGGCGGCGACGGCCGCAGCGCCAACTACGAAGCCGTCAGCGGCGGCGACACCGGCCATGCGGAAAGCGTGAAGATCACCTACGATCCGGCGCAGATCAGCTACGGCAAGCTGCTGCAGATATTCTTCTCGGTGGTGCACAATCCCACGGAGTTGAACCGCCAGGGGCCGGACAGCGGCACGCAATACCGTTCCGCGATCTTTCCGCAATCGCCGGTGCAGCGCAGCGTGGCGGAAAAGTACATCGCGCAGCTGGACGCCTCGCATGTGTTCAGGAAGCCGCTGGCGACCAGGATCGAAATGGACAAGGCCTTCTATCCCGCCGAGACCTACCACCAGAACTTCCTGACGCTGCACCCCAGCCATCCATACATCGCCTTCAACGACCTGCCCAAGGTGGAGAACCTGAAGCGTATCGCGCCGGATGTATATCGCGCCGATCCGGTGCTGGTGCGGAAAGGCCTGTAGTACAATTACAGGAAAATACTATTCGGCCAAGCGCCATGGATGACAGAGACGATCCTTCCCCCGATTCACCGCTGCGGCGCCGGCTGCTGGGCGGTCTGCTGAGCGCCGCCGCGCCTGCGCTGCCGTTGATACTGCCGGCCAGCGCCCGCGCGGCCGATGCGCCCATCCAGGTGGGCGGCCTGCCCGTCACCTGCAATCTCACGCTGCCCGTCGCCTGCATGGCGAAGGCCGCATCCATCGGCAAGCCGGGCGCGCTGCCACGCGGCTTCGAATACAGCAAATACAACGGCTGGCCCGAGGTGAAGGAGTCGCTGATGACGGGCCGCATCCAGGCCGCCTACATGCTCGCGCCGCTGGTGATGGACCTGGCGGACAAGCGCATTCCGGTGAAGATCGTCTCGCTGGGCCACCGCTCGGGCGCCGTCATCATGGTGCGCACGGACTCCGCGCACAAAAAATTCTCCGACCTGCGCGGCAAGCGCATCGCCATTCCCAGCCGCTTCGCGGTGGACTTCCTGTTCCTGCGCAAAATGCTGGCGCGCGAGAAGATGACGCCCAAGGATATCGAGATCATCGAGATGGCGCCGCCGGACATGCCGGCCGCGCTGTACGCCAAGGCGGTGGACGGCTACTGCACCGGCGAACCTTTCGGCGCCGCCGCGCAGCGCGCCGGCTATGCGCGTCCGCTGGCGATGACGCGCGACGAATGGCGCAACTACATCTGCTGCGTGCTGACGGTGCGCGAAGAACTGATCAAGGAAAACCGTCCGCTGGTGCAGGAGCTGGTCAACTACGTGCAGGCCGCCGGCAGCTGGCTTGATTCGGCGCCGGCCAGCCGCGAGAAGGCGATCACCATCGCCGCCGGCCGCAAATACTTCAACCAGGACCCGAACGTGCTGCGCTTCGTGATGCAGAATCCGGCCGACCGCGTGACCTACGGCGACCTGCGCATGATACGTTCCGAGTTCGACGAATTGATGCAACTGTCGATCGAAGCCGGCACCATCAAGCGCCCCATCGCCTACGAATCCTACGTGGACGAGAGCTTCGTCAAGGCCATCAAGCCGGTCGCCATCAGCCTATGAGCAAGTTGAAAACCGCACTGCTGGCGATGGCGATCAGCTTCGGCGCGCACGCGGCCGACACCCTCGGCCTGAAAGCCGGCGTGTTCGATCCGCCGCGCATGGCGCCCGACTTCACGGTGCGCGGCTCGGACGGCAAGGAGCTGAAACTGAGCCAGTACCGGGGCAAGCTGGTGCTGCTGGAATTCGGCTACACCTCGTGCGTGGACGTGTGCCCGGTGTCGCTGGGGATGTTGGCGGAGGCGCGCCGGCAAATGGGCGCGCAGGCCAGCCAGCTGCAGGTGATCTACGTGACCGTCGATCCCGAACGCGACACGCCCGAACGCATGCGCAACTACCTGCGCGCCTTCGACCCGACCTTCATCGGCGCCACCGGCACGCCGCAGCAGATGGCGCGCGTGCGGCAGGACTACGGCATCACCGCCACCAGGAAGATGATCGACGGCAGCAAGACCGATTACACCGTCGGCCACTCCTCGTACCTGTACTTCGTCGACCGCAAGGGCAGCCTGCGCGCGTTGCTGCCGTTCGGACGCACCGCCGCCGACGTGGTGCATGACGCCACGCTGCTGCTGAAGAATTGAAGACGCGGCGTCTCCAGATACTGGCTGCCGTCGCGGCGGGTCTTGCGGCATTGGGCGCGTGGGCCGCACTGGCGCCCATCGCCCTGCCCTCGCGCGACGAGCTGTTTGAAATCCCCAACGGCACGTGGGCGCGCCGCATGGCCGGCGACAAGGTGGAGATCCTGCCGTCCGAGATCCATCTGACGCAGGGCGCGAACGACGTGCTCCTGCTGCGCAACCTGGACAACGTGCCCCAGATTTTCGGGCCGGTGCTGATCATGCCGGGGCAGAGTTTCCGGCTGCCGTTCGAAACCGTCTCCATCAACGACTTCGCCTGCACCGCCCATGCCAGCGGACAAATGCGGGTGGTGGTCGATGCCATGCCAGCAGCAGGCTGGCAGCGATTGAAGTGGCGCGCCCTGCGCGCCTGGGCGCGTGCGCCGCATCTGTTCTCAACCTGACTGGACGCCATGGAAAAACTCAAGACAATCCTGCCGCCGCTGGCGGTGCTGGCCGCGCTGATCGCCCTGTGGTGGATCGTCGTGGTGCAGACCGAGAGCGTGATCTTCCCCACGCCGCTGCAGGTGGTGACGGGTACGCTGGAACTGGCCGAAGACGGCACGCTATGGGAACACATCGGCGCATCACTGTTCCGGGTCGGCACCGGCTTCGGGTTGGCGGCGCTGGTGGCGATTCCGCTCGGCCTGTGGATGGGGCGTGTGGACGGCGCCTACATCACGCTCAATCCCATCTTCCAGATCCTGCGGCCGATATCGCCGATCGCGTGGATCCCGCTGGCCATTTTGTGGTTCGGCGTCGGCAATGTGTCGCCGATCTTCCTGATCTTCATCGCCGCCGTGTTCCCGATGATCGTGCAGACCGCGTCCGGCGTGCACACCATCGAGCGGCGCTACCTGCGGGCTGCCGAGAACTTCGGCGTGTCGAAGGCCACGCTGTTCCGGCAGGTGATCATCCCGGCGGTGCTGCCGGAGATTATCGTCGGCATGCGCATCGCGCTGGGCGTGGCGTGGCTGGTGGTGGTGGCGGCCGAGATGATCGCGCTGCGCTCCGGCCTGGGCTACCTGATCATGGACTCGCGCAACGCCGGCAACCGCTACGACCTGGTCATCGCCGGCATGATCATCATCGGCGTCATCGGCCTGATACTGGACGCCGTCATGCGCAAACTCGAAGGCCTCAAATCGGTAAGGTGGCGCTATGGACGCTAAGATCGTCGTCAACGGAATCAAGAAGCACTTCAAGGAGCTGCCGGTGGTTGGTGGCGTCAGCCTGGATGTGAAGGATGGCGAATTCGTCGCCATCGTCGGGCCTTCGGGCTGCGGCAAGTCGACGCTGATGAAGATCATCGCCGGCTTCGAGCAGCCCAGCGAGGGCGAGGTGCGCATCGATGGCGCGGTGCGGCGCGGGCCCAGTCCCAAAGGCATCGCGATCTCGCAGCATGGCTCGGTGTTCCCGTGGCTGACGGTGCAGCAGAACCTGATGTTCGGCCTGACCGGCAACGGCCATGGCGATAAATCGGCGCTGGCCGACCACTATGCGGAGATGGTGGGGTTGAAGGGTTTTGAGAACAGCTATCCGCACGAACTGTCGGGCGGGATGCTGAAACGGGTGGAGCTGGCGCGGGCGTTCGTCGTCAAGCCGGAGATCCTGTACATGGACGAGCCCTTCTCCGCATTGGACGCGCTGATGAACCTGAAGATGCGCACCGAACTGCTGCGCATCCTGGCCGAGGAACGGCACACGGTCATCCTGATCACGCACGATGTGGAGGAAGCGCTGTTCATGGCCGACCGCATCCTGGTGCTGTCGCCACGGCCGACACGGATACAGGCGACATTCGAAGTGCCACATCCGCACCCGCGCAAGCTATCCCGTCCCGAGTTCCAGGAAATGAAAGAACAAATCCTGCGCGAACTCGGCGTCACCTAGCCGTGGAAAATTGGGGTCAAGTCTGACATTCGGACACGGCCTCTGCCGTAGCGGCCCGCTACGGCAGAGGCCGTGTCCGAATGT
>NZ_JBWKWR010000018.1:0-48849 GCF_059422325.1 Duganella sp. GW821-FHT01E12
GCGCCGATCCGTGCGCGGCGGCGGCCGTGGCGCCGTTGCCGCCTGGCGCCTCGGCCGGCGGCAAGGCGGCCACGCGCTGCGCCACGGCGGCGCCGGCGTCGCCGCGCTCGGCGGCATCGGCCCGGGCGGCGTCGCGTTCGCGTCCGGCCGCGCGCTCGCGCAGCGGCTCACGGCCCTCGTCCACGGCCGCGCCGCGCCCGTCGCCGGCCGGCTTCTTGCCGGCCTGCAGCAGCATCGCGTGCTCGACCTCGTACAGCCAGCGGGTCTGGCGCGCGTCCGTCTGCAGCCGCTGCGCGGGACCGGTTGCCGGCGCCGTTGCGCCATATCCATCCACATTAATTGCCATCTGCCGCCCTCACTGTCTGCAATACATTCCATTGATCGTCCGCGTCCTTGAACTCGCCGCTCAGGCGGGCCCGCACGAACTCCTTGCGCATCGCGTCCCGATGCTCTTCCACCGCGTCCAGCGCGCGCCGGGCGCCGGCCACGCCGGCGACCAGCTGCTCGCGCCGCCGCTGCGCCTCCTGCTGCAGCCGGTCCAGCTCCAGCAACAGCTGCCGGCGGTCGGCCAGGTAGCGCGCCAGCAGCGCGAAGCGCTCGACCCGCACCGCCTGGCCGTCGCGCCCCAGCGCCTTCCATTCCTGCCCGGCCTGGGCGATGCGCGCGCGCTCGGCGTCGCAGTCCGCGCGCCGCCGGGCCAGCTCGGCGTTGCAGTCGCTCAGCTCGCGCAGCAGCGCGTCCAGCGCCCACTGGCGCTGCAGCGCGATCGGCTCCAGCGCGTAGCGGAAGCGCGCGCCGCCCATCAAGCCGCTCCGGTGACGGCGCCGCGCAGGCGCGCCAGCGCCGCCTGGCGCGTGGTCGATTCCAGCACCGACTGGCGCAGCACTTCGCGCAGCGCCGGCGCCACCTCGATGGCGCGGTCGATGGCGGGATTGCTGCCGGCGCGATAGGCGCCCATGTCGACCATCTGGCGGTTGCGTTCATACGTGGCCAGCAACTCCACCGCCGCCCCCATCAATTCGCGTTCGCCGGCGCTGGTCAGGTCCGAGGCCAGCCGGCTGCTGCTCTGCAGCACGTCGATGGCCGGGAAATGGCCTTCGTGCGCCAGCTCGCGCGACAGCATGATGTGGCCGTCCAGCGTGGCGCGCACGATGTCGGAGATCGGCTCGTTGAAGTCGTCGCCCTCCACCAGCACCGTGTACAGGGCGGTGATGGCGCCGCCGCTGTCGGTGGTGCCGCAGCGCTCGCACAGCGCCGGGATTTCCGCGAACACCGACGGCGTGTAGCCGCGCGCCGTGGGCGGCTCGCCCGCCGCCAGGCCGATCTCGCGCCGCGCCATGGCGAAGCGGGTGATCGAGTCCATCATCAGCAGCACCTGCCGGCCCTGGTCGCGGAAGTACTCGGCCACCGCCGTGGCCGCATGGGCGGCGCGCGTGCGCACCAGCGCCGGCTGGTCCGAGGTGGCGACGATGACCACGCTGCGCTTCAAGCCCTCGGCGCCCAGGTTTTTTTCGACGAACTCGCGCACCTCGCGGCCGCGCTCGCCGATCAGCGCGATCACATTGACGTCGGCCTGCACATCGCGCGCCAGCATGCCCAGCAGGGTGCTCTTGCCGACGCCGCTGCCGGCGAAAATGCCCATGCGCTGGCCCCGGCCCAGCGGCAGCAGGGTGTCGATGGCGCGCACGCCGGTTTCCAGCAGCTGCGCGATGCGCGGGCGCGTCAGCGGATTGATGGGCGGCGCGAACAGGCTGCGCACCTCGGCCGCCACCGGCGCCGGGCCGCCGTCGAGCGGCGCGCCGAACGCATCGATCACCCGGCCCAGCAGGCCGCTGCCGACCCGCATGCCCGGCGGCTGGCCGTTGGCGACGATGCGGCTGCCGGCGCCGACGCCGCGGGTGTCGCCGTAGGGCATCAGCACGATGCGGCCGGGCTTGACGCCCACCACTTCCGCCAGCAGCGCCGGGGCGCCGCCGTCGAGCTCGATCTCGCAGACCTCGCCGATGGTGGCCTCCGGCCCCACCGCCTCGATGCTCTGGCCGGAAATGCCCAGCACGCGGCCGGTGCGGCGCGTCAGTTCGGCGCCGCGGACGGCATCGAGATAGGCTTGCATCAGACCGGCGCCTCAAGCTGGGTGTGCTGGCGGCGCACTTGCATCAGCGTCTCGCGCAGATGCTGCAACTGCAGGTCCAGCCGCGCATCGAGCGTGCCGCGCGGGCCGTCGACCATGCAACCGCCCAGCTCGATGCCGGGGTCGCCCTGGAAGGCCAGGCGCGGATCGAGCGCGCCGCCCTCCAGCAGCGGCAGGTCCAGCGGATGCACGCGCACCACCAGCGACTCCGCCCCCTGCGCGCCATCGGTCAGGCTGCGCACCATCGACGCCATGCCGTCCCGGCTGGCCGCCTGCGTGCCCAGCATGCGGCAGACGGCGGTGTAAGCGGTCTCCACCAGCAGGTCCTGCTGTTCGTCCAGCACGGCGCGGCGCGACTGCGTCAGCGCCTGGGTCACCGCGTTCAGCCGCTCGACCTGGGTGGCCACGGCGGCGGCGGCCTCGCGTTCGCCCTGCTCCAGTCCCTGCTGGCGACCGCTGCGCCCGGCCTCGGCGCGGATGGCCTCGGCCTCGTCGTGCAGGCGCTGCTGGGCTTCCTGCAGCGCCTGTTCGCGCGCGGCCAGGTCCGCCTGCTGCTGCGCCAGTTGCTGCTGTTGCCGGGCCAGCTGTTCGCGCTGCAACGCGAGCGCGTCCTGCTCCGCCTGCGCGGCGGCCTCACGCTCGCGCAGCTGCTCCGCTTGGCGCGCCATCTGCTGCTGGAGCTCTGGCGGCGCTGGCGCTGCCGGGGCCGCCGATGCGGGCGGCGCCGGCGCGGCCGGCACAGGCGCGGGCTCAAGCGGCGCGGGCGCGGTCGGCGCCGACGCGGCTATGGGTTCGGGCGGCGCCGGCGCGACGGCTACGGCCGCCGCGCCCGCCGCCGGCATGGCGCCCGGACGGCGCAACTGGCGGCTGCCGGCCGCCATGGCCGGCGCGCGGATTATCGCCGCCATGATGTCATCCGTTCAAACAAGGCGGCCAGCGGCGACAAGGGCTGCGCGGCGCCGGCCGCCGGCAATGCCGCCAGCCGCGCGCCCAGCGCATCGCGCACGAAGCGCGCGCGCGCCGGGGCCGATGCCACCGGCGCGGCGACGATGGCTTCGCGCCGGGCCGGATGGTACATGGCCAGCAAGTCGCCGCGCCAGCGCCACGCTTGCATCGCCAGCACCTCCGCCACCAGTTCCACCGGTTCGTGTTCAAGCAGGCCGAACATGGCGGCCGCCGAGGCCGAGGCCAGGCCGCCCGGCTGCGCCGGCGCCGCTGCCGGCGCCTGCGCCGTTTCGAAGCCCAGCGCCCGCAGCTCGTCCAGATAGCCGCGCAACACCGACTGGTCGCCGGGCGCCAGCTGTTCGAGGATCAGGTGGCGGTCGGCGTCGGCCAAGGCGTGCAGCGCGACCGCCGCTTGACGGTGGCCGCTCATGGCTGGCGTCCCGCGACGTCGCCGGCCGCCGGCGTGGCGATCCACTGGCGCACGTCGTGCAGCATCTGTTCGCGCTGCGCGGCGCTGAGGCGGGCCGGCCGGGCGCCGCGGCGGCGCGCTCCCAGGCCGAAGGCGATGGCCGCCAGCGCGACCAGGCCGGCCAGGCCGGCCAGCCACGGCGCCACCTGGCGGGCCGCGCCCGGCCCGGGCTTGGCGACGGCGGGCGCGGCCGTGTCCACGGCGGTCTCGGCGCCGGCGGCCGGGGCCGGCATGACCAGGGCCTGCTGCGCGGCCAGCGAGTGCATCGAATACACCACCACCGCGTCGCCGCGCCGGCTGTCGAAGCCGGCCGCCAGCGCCACCACTTCCTTCAGCCGCGCCAGCTGTTCCTCATCCATGTCGCGCTTGACCAGCACGGCGATGGTCATGCGCTTGACGGCGCCGCCAGCCGCCACCACCTGCTCGACCCGGCGGCCGACCTGGTAGTCGAACTCGTTGGTGCTGCTGGCCGGCGCGCCGTTGACGCGCGCCGAGCCGGCCGCGGCGCCGGTGGCGGTGCTGCCGTCGTGCGAGCTGCTGCGCTCGCGCACCACCACGCCGGTGGCGTTGGCGGCCGGGTCGGAATTCTTGGCCGGCAGCACTTCCTCGGTGGTCACCTTGCTTTGATCGAGATTGAGCGCGACGTCTATGCTGGCCACCGCCTCGCCCGCGCCGTAGGTGCGGTCGAGCACCTGGGTGACTTTCTTCAGCAGATAGTCCTCGGTGCCGCGCTTGCCGTCGAGCTGGCTCAGCGCGGTTTCGCCGCCGTCGCCCTGGGCCACGCGGGTCAGCGCCACGCCGTGCTGGTTGAGCACGGTCACGTCGGCGCTGACGATGTCCGGCACCGAGGCCGCCACCAGGCGCTGGATGCCGGCGATCTGCTCGGCCGCCAGCACCTTGCCGCTCTTCATGGTCAGCGTGACCGAGGCCTTGGGCTTGGTCTGCGCCTTCTTGAACAGGCCCTGCTCCGGCAAGGCCAGGTGCACGCGGGCGGCCTGGATGTCGTCGATCGACAGGATGGTGCGGGTCAGCTCGCCCTGGATGGCGCGCAGATAGTTCACCTTCTGCACGAATTCCGTCATGCCGAAGTCGGCGTTGTTGAACACCTCGAAGCCCACCGCGCCATGCAGCGGCAACTCCTTGCCCATCAGCTTGAGCCGGGTCTTGTACACCAGCTCCTTGGGCACCATGATGGTGTTGCCGCCGTCGGCCAGCTGGTACGGGGTTTTCATCTTGTCCAGCTCGGCCGTCATCGACGCCGCGTCGGCCGGCGCCACGTCGGCGAACAGCACCTGGTAGTCGGTGCGGTAGGCCCACAGGCCGAGCGCGGCCGCCAGCGCGACGATCAACACCGCGCCCACCACGATACCCACGCGGGACTGCACCGCCAGGCGGTTCCATGCTTCATTTATGACTGCCACGTTCTACTCCTAGACCTGCATTCTCATCACTTCTTGATAGGCTTCCAGCGCATGATTCCTGACCTGGGCCAGCAACTGGAAGGACAGCTTGGCCTCCTCCAGATGGATCATCACCTCGTGTAAATTGCTGGCCTCGCCGAGCGCAAGCTGCTGCACCTCGTGGTCCGCCTGCACCAGGCCGGCGTTGACGGCCTGCAGCTCGGCCGCGAACCAGCCGCCGAAGCCGTCGGCCGGCTGCGGCGCCGGCGCCGTGGCCGGCAGCGCTTCGGCCGCCGCCAGCGTGGCCGCGGCGATCGCTTCGATCGTCATTGCTGGCCTCCGATCTCGAGCGCGCGCGCCGCCATGGTCTTGGCCGCGTTCATGGCCGCCACATTGGCCTCGTAGGCGCGCAGCGCCGTGCTCAGGTTGACCATCTCGGCCGTGTGATTGACGCCGGGATAGGCGACCATGCCCTTGGCGTCCGCATACGGATGGCCGGGCTCGTACACCATGCGCGCCGCCACCGCCTGCGGCTCGAGCGCCAGCACCTCGACGCCGCCGCCGGCCAGCCGGTCGAACTGTTCGCCGAAGTTCAGCGGCGCCGCCTGGCTCACCACCCGCAGCGGGCGATAGGCCTGGGCCGCGCTGGCGGCCGCGCTGTTCATGTTGGCGATGTTGGCCGCCGTCACGTCGAGGCGGAGCTTTTCCACCGCCATGCCGCTGGCGCTGATTTGAAATGCCGCGTTGTAGTCCATTAGCGTTTGCCTTCGTTGATGGCGCTGCCGATCAGCGCGAAATGCTTGTTGAGCGCCTTGAGCAGCGCCTGGTGGTGCAGCGTGTTTTCCGACAGCGACGCCATTTCCGTGTCCAGCGCGACCGCCTCGCCGGCCGCGCCGGCCGCCTCGAACTGCGGCCGCAACGCCGCCAGCCCGGCCAGCGACGGCGCGCGCCCCTGGCGCAGGTCCTGGCGCAGTGCGTCGAGCCGGCTTTCGAAGCTCACGCCCACGCGCTGGTAGCCGGGGGTGTTGGCGTTGGCGATGTTTTGCGCGATCGCTTGCTGGCGCATGCCGGCCGCGTCCAGCGCCAGGCTGAGCAAGCCTACCGTGCTGCTGTCGATCAGGGATACCATAGCTGCTTCCTTGGATAAAAGTTATTGCACGATCAGTTCGGCGTGCAGCGCGCCGGCCGCCTTCACCGCGCGCAGGATGGAGATGATGTCGCGCGTGTTGGTCTTGACCCGGGTCAGCGACTGCACCAGGTCGGCCACCGTGTTGTTGCTGGCGGCGACGAAGCCGGTCTCGCCCTGCTCCGCCACGTCGACCCGGCTGTTGGCCACGCGCACGCTGCGCACGTCCGGCCCGGTCTGGCTCACCAGCAGCGGCTGCGACACCGTGTTGTCGGTCACGATGGTGACCTTCAGGTCGCCCTGCGAAACCGCCACCCTGGAGATGCGCACGTCGCCGCCGGACACCACGGTGCCGGTGCGCTCGTTGATGACCACCTTGGCGCGCCGGTCGGGCTCGACGTTGACGTTCTCGACCGCCATGAGGAAGTCGGTCAGGCGCGCGCGCCGGCCCTCGGGGATGCGGATCTCGATGCCGGAGGCGTCCTGCGCCAGCGCCAGGTTCTGCCCCAGCGCGCCGTTGATGGCGGCCGCCACCCGGCTGGCGGTGGTGTAGTCGGGGTCGGACAGCACGAAGGTCACGCTCTGGCCGCCGTTGCTGACGTCGTTCGGCACGCCCAGCTCCACCGTGGCGCCGCCGGGGATAGAGGCCACCGTCGGATGGTTTTTCTGCACCACGTTGCCGTTCAGGTCGTACTTGTAGCCGCCCACCGACAGCGGCCCCTGCGCCAGCGCGTAGACCTGGCCGTTGGCCGCCTTCAGCGGCGCCAGGATCAGCGTGCCGCCCACCAGGCTGCGGGCGTCGCCCATCGAGGTGACCGTGACGTCGAGCGCGTCGCCCGGCCGCGCGAACGGCGACAGGCTGGCCGTCACCATCACGGCCGCGGCGTTGCGGCTCTGCACGTCGTCGGCCACCACCGTCATGTCGAAGCGCGACAGCATGTTGGCGATCGACTGGCGGGTGGCCTTGTTGCGGGCCGAATCGCCGGTGCCGGCCAGGCCCGTGACCAGGCCGTAGCCGGTCAGCGCGTTGTCGCGCCAGCCGGCGATCTTGCCGATGTCCTTGATGCGGATGGTCTCGGCCGCGCCGGCCGCGCCCAGGGTGGCGCACAGCAGCGCGCAGAGCAGGGATCGCAGCATGGTCACAGTCCGAACAGGGTGAGGAAACGCTGCCACCAGGCCGGGCGCTGGACGTCGGCCAGGTCGCCCTGCCCCGCGTAGCTGATCTTGGCCGAGGCGATGCGGGTCGACAGCACCACGTTGGCGTCGGACACGTCCTGCGGACGGATGCGGCCTTCGACGCGGATCTGCTGCTTTTCGTTGTTGATCTCAAGCAGCTGCTCGCCGGCGATCACCAGGTCGCCCTGGGCCGTGATCTCGCGGATCGCCACCGTGATCTGCGCCAGCACCCGTCCCTCGCGCGCGGTGCGGCCGCGGCCGTCGAGCTGGTTGTTGGCCTTGACGCCGGCGTTGTAGCCCTTGCCCGTCCCCTGCAGGTCGACGCCGACGCCGGCATCGCGGCCGGCGCTGGTGTTGGCGGCGCTGCTGGCGCTGGCGCTTTCGTACACCATCACCGTGATCAGGTCGCCGACGCGGCGCGGCCGCAGGTCGGAGGTGAACGACTGGTAAGTCGCCGGCTGGTACAGGCTGGTCGCCTGGACGCCGCCGGCGGACAGCGCCGCCAGCATCAGCAAAAATATGGACCGCATCATTAACTACCTTCCTTCAATTCGTACCAGGTCGGGTGCCATCACCCGTGCCGTCACCATCTCGTTGCTGCGCTCCGGGCGCACCTGCACCTGCTGGCCCACCAGCGCGTCGGCCTGCGCGGTGGCGCCGGTCTCCACTTCGATGCCGGCCGCCGCCGTCACCAGCCGCACGCGCTCGCCGCGCAGCACCATCGCCGCCGGCGCGATCTGCCGCGCCGTGGCCACCTGCCCGGCCGCCAGCGCCTGCCGCACCCGGCCGCCGTGCGCCAGCGCGGCGCCGTCCAGCGGCGCATCGGCCAGGCCCGCCACCTCTTCGCGCCGCGGCGCGAAATCTGCCGCCGTCGCCACCGTCCCGGCCGGCAAGGCGCGCCGCGCCACATACACCTCGCGCCAGGCGTTGACCGCCAGCGGCACGACCACCGAGCGGTACACCGCGCCTTGCGCGATCACGTCGATCCACACCGCCATCCGCGGACGCAGGCGGCTGCCGTCGACCAGGCGCGCCCGGTACTGCAGCGCGCCGGCCGGCGCCGCCAGGTCCGGCAGCGGCGCGGCCAGGCGCACGTCCAGCTCCAGCTCCGGCCCGCCCAGCCCCTGCTGCAGCTGCGCGCGCGCCAGCTCCAGCAGCAGCGCGCCATCGAGCGCCTGGCTCTGGCTCTGGATGCGCACCCGTTCGGCGCCGCGCCAGACGATGCCCACGCCGCGCGCCAGGCTCAGGCCGCGCAGCGCCAGATCGAGTTCGGCCCGGCTGCGCTGGGCGACCTGGCCGGCCAGCGGCGCGCTGCCCAGCTGCACCTCCTGCAGCGCCTGCCGCACCTCGGCGCTGGCGGCATCGACCTTGGCCAGGTCGGCCAGCGTCATGCGCGGGCCGCTCAGCAGCACCTCGGGGCGCAGCTCGATGACCGCCTCGCCCGCCCGCGCCGGCAGCGCCAGCAGCAGCGCCCAGCACGCCAGCCCCCGCAGCGCCATGCTTATTTGCGCAGGTTGTTGCTCATGCCCAGCATCTCGTCCGACGCCTGGATCACCTTGACGCTGCTTTCGTAGGCGCGCTGCGCGGCCATCAGGTCGACCATTTCGTTGACCAGGTTGACGTTGGACGCTTCGACAAAGCCCTGCGCCAGCGTGCCCAGGCCGTCCTCGCCGGGCTTGCCGTAGATCGCGTCGCCGGAACGCGCCGACGGCTGATACAGGTTGGCGCCCAGCGACACCAGGCCGGTGGTGTCGGAAAAGTGGCTCAGCTCGATGCGTCCGGCCTCGCTCGGCTCGGACTGGTTGGCGCCCTGCACCAGCACCTGGCCGTCGGCCTTGACCACGATGCTCCTGGCGTCGGTGCCGACATGGATGGCCGGCTTGAGCACATGGCCGTCCGCGGTGGCCAGGAAGCCGTCGTGGTCGACCGACAGCGCGCCGCCGCGGCTGTAGGCCGAACTGCCGTCGACCATCGTCACTTCCAGGAAGCCGTCGCCCTGGATGGCGACGTCCAGCGGCGCGTCGGTCTTGCGCATCTCGCCGGCGGTAAAGACCTTGGACAGCGAGAAGATGCCCACGCCGCCCCCGTGCCACAGGCTGGGCGCGCCCTGGGCGTCGGCGCTCCCGGCGCGATTGATCTCGCGGTAGACCATGTCCTCGAAGGTCACATGGCCTTTCTTGAAACCGGGCGTGTTCACATTGGCCAGGTTGTTGGCGATGGTGTCGACGCTTTTTTGCTGCATGTGCATGCCGGTGGCGGCGATATACAGTGACTCGTTCATGGCGTTTAAAAGTCTCCCAGCTTGCGTATGGTTTTTTCAAGGCTGTCGTCATAGCCCTGCATGATTTTCTGCAGCGCCTCGAAATGACGCACGGTCTCGGTCAGGCGCACCATTTCCTGCGGCGAGCTGACGTTGGAGTTTTCCTGGTAGCCCACCCGCACCGACGGCGCCGCGCCGGCCTCGGCCAGCCGCGCCCCGCCTTGCGCGTAGGTGCCGCTGCCCAGCGGCTGCAGCGCCTCGGGGTTGGCGAAGCGCACCATCTTCAGGCGCGCCATCACGCGCTCGCCCTGCCGCACGTCGCCGTTGGCGTCGACCACGTAAGGGCCGTTGAGGACGATCTCGCCGCTGGTGCCCATCACCGGCATGCCGTGTTCGCCGACCAGGCGGCCGCGCACATCGGTATGGAAGCTGCCCTGGCGCGTGTAGGCCGGCCCCTGCGTGCCGGCGATCTCGAAAAATTCCGGCCCCTCGATCGCCAGGTCCTGCGGATTGCCCGAATAGCGCACGGTGCCGGGCGTGGCGTCGATCGTCAGCGTGGCCGCGGCGGCGTCGGCCAGCCCGCCGCTTACCTGCTGGGCAAACGAGGCGCCGGACAGGATCTGCTTCTTATAACCGGGGGTCAGCACATTGGCCATGTTCTGGCTGATGGTTTCCATCCGCAGCAAGTCATGCTGCATGCCGCTTGCCGCGATCGCCATCACATCCATACAGAGTTTGCCCTTCGACGGCAGACACGCCGCAAGATTATTAAAAAGGCACGCATGCTACCATATTTTTAACAACATTACCCATAAGAAAAAGAGTATTTAATTTAGAACTATTGTTTCCACAGAACATAACTATATTTTTGGCACAATGAACGAATTTATAACAAGCTGAGCCGGGGAATGATCAGAATTAAATTTTGATAATTTTTGATTTTCCGTCACAAATACTGATATTGAAAAATCCGCGCCATGCCTCTAAACGCGAAAGAAAAAAATCCCAAAGATCATATTTTTCCTAAACTTTTGCAAAACCGTGTGGATACCTTGATCTGAACGGGGCAAGTTGCGCCTCCACCAATCAACCTGGACGCCGGGCGCGCGGCATTCTTTGCAAAAAAGGAAAACGAAATGGTAGCTATTGTCAGCGGTAACGGAATGGGTTTGCTCACCGGTTCTTCGTCCACCCTGGGCCAGTTGGGCGTGCTCGGCAACCCCAACCTGGGCAATAGCAAGGAAGGCGCCTATGTCAACATCGCCACCGGCAACCTGGTCTTGCACAACCAGGACGAATTTATCGCCGCCGCCGGCGTCAACCTGTCGCTGACCCGCACCTACAACTCGCAAGGCGGTTACAACAACGGCTACGGCCCCAGCTGGCGCATGGGCGCGATCCGGCAGATCGTCGACCTGACCGGCACCGTCAACACCGCCGGCAGCACCGTCACCCGCATCAACAGCGACGGCAGCCGCGAGCTGTACCGCTACGACGCGGCCCGCGCGCAATACCTCAGCACCGACGGCGGCGGCGGCTACAACCACCTGAGCCTGAACGCCAGCCAGGAGTGGGTCTGGACCGCCGACCGCGCCGACATGGCCGGCCTCTACGAAAACTACGGCCCCCTGGCCGCCGGCGGCCGCATCCAGTCCAGCGGCGACCAGATGGGCGCGCGCATCGGCTACCAGTACGACGGCAGCGGCCTGCTCAGCCAGGTCACCGACGCCTCCGGCGACGTGACCCGCTTCGACTACGTCAACGGCAACCTGAGCCAGATCCGCGTCACCGACCGCGCCGGCGTCACCAGCACCCGCGTCCACTACAGCTACGACACCCTGAACCGCCTGATCCAGGTCAGCACCGACCTCACGCCGGACGACAACAGCATCGCCGACGGCAAGCTCTACGCCACCACCTACACCTACCTCGACAACACCAACGAAGTGGCCAGCGTGACCCAGAGCGACGGCACCCGCCTGGCGTTCGGCTACAAGCAGGTGGGCGGCGCGTGGAAGATCGACACCGTGACCGACGGCCTGGGCCAGGTCACCCGCTACGCCTACGGCAGCCAGCAGACCACGGTGACCGACCCGCTCGGCAACAACACCGTCTACACCTATGACGCGGCCGGCCAGCTGCTGACCGTGACCGAGCCGGCCACGCTGCTCAACGGCGCGGTCGTGCCCGGCCAGGTCACGACCTTCGCCTACGACGCCAACGGCAACGTGCTGAGCGTGACCGATGGGCGCGGCAAGCAGACCACCTACGAATACGACGCCAACGGCAACCGCACCCGCGAGACCAACGCGGCCGGCGACTTCATCATCCGCAACTACAATCCGGTCAGCGGCCTGCTGATCAGCGAGACCCAGTCGGTCAGCAAGGCCGCGCCCGGCTCGCCGTTCGGCGTGCAGCAGACCACGCGCTACCTGTACGACAACGGCAACCGCCTGCAGTTCATCGTCGCCCCCGGCGGCGCGGTCACCGAATACCGCTACGACGCCAACGGCCAGCGCACCAGCGCGCTCGAATATGCCGAAGCCCGGATGCCGGACAACGGCATCTTCCTGACCTGGGGCCTGCTGGACTGGACGCAGTCGGCCAGCACCGCCGGCACCCGCATCAACCGCACGGACTTCAGCTACGACGCGCGCGGCCTGGTGAGCAAGACCAACTCCTACGTGGTCGACAACGCCAACGCCGCCGCGGTGGCGCTGCCGGCGGTCATGCCGGCAAATATCGCCAACGCCAGCAAAGGCAGCCTGACCTTCACCTCGGTCAACCAGCCCAGCGCCAGCTTCCCCGTCGTCAATGGCACCGACACGCTGCCGCTGGGCAGCGCCTTCCACTTCAAGGTCACCACGCCGGCCACGCTCACCGACGGCCTGCTGGCCATCGGCGTCAGCACCGCGCCGGCCGGCGACCAGCGCCTGCGCGTGCTGTTCGACGCCGGCGTGCTCCACCTGCAGGCGCGCAACGGCGCGACCGCGGCCGACCTGCCGCTCGGCAGCCTGAAGGCCAATACCAGCTACACGGTCGACATCATCACCGAAGCGTCCGGCGAAGCACGGATCACGGTGCACGACAACAACAGCACCGCCGACGCGCTGCGCGTGCAGCGCTTCAACTTCACGCCGGGCAGCGTGCTGCGCTTCGGCGCGGAGACCTCGTGCGGCCCGCAATACGGCGGCGCCACGAGCGGCGCCAGCAACACCATCACCGTCAGCGCCCTGAGCGCCAGGGCGCCGGCCACGCTGGCGGTGGCCGCCGCCAGCGCCAGCTATGTCTACGACCAGCACGGCCAGCTGCTGCAGACCATCGACGGCAAGACCCAGACCAGCGCCGCGCTCGCCTACGACGGCATGGGCCGCCTGCTGTCGACCACCAGCGCCGCCACCGGCGCCGGCGCCGACACCACGCTCTACAGCTACGACGAAGGCGGCGGCAGCCGCAGCGTCACGCTGTCGAACGGCCTGGTCACCAAGACCACCTACGACCGCGCCGGCCACGCCACCAGCGTCTCGCAGCTGGACAAGGATGGCCGCCTGCTCAGCATCGCCACCAACAGCTACGACAACGACGGCCAGCTGCGCCGCACTTCCGCGCCGAACGGCGCTGCCATGTACTTCCTGTACGACGAGGCCGGCCGCCAGACCGCCAAGGTCGACGCCAACGGCGACCTGACCGCCTATTTCTACAACGCCGACGGCCAGGTCAGCCGCACCATCCAGTACGCCAGGCCGCTGACGGCGGCCCAGATGAACCAGCTGGCGCAGGTCAACGGCAACTGGCCGCGTGTGAGCCTGGCCGACCTGCACGTGGCCGACAACGACGCCGACAACCGCAGCAGCTGGAACCTGTACGACGACGCCGGCCGCCTGTCGAAGTCCGTCGACGCCAGCGGTCTGCTGACCGTCTACGTCTACGACCAGGCCGGTCGCGTGACGCAACAGATCCGCCGCGCCTACGACATCGGCAAGCTGGCCAATGTGTATGCGCCCGCCACGCTCGACGACGCGCCGACCGCGGACGACCAGGTCAGCCGCAACGTCTATGGCACCGACGGCAAGCTGCAGCTGGAGATCGATCCGGCCGGCTATGTCACCGAGCACCGCTACGACGCCCTCGGCCAGCCGGTCGAAACGCTGAACTACGCCATCCCGCTGACCGCAGCCTATCTGAACCAGGTGCCGGCGCCGGCCGCCAGCGCCATCATCGGCAGCGCCGGGGTCGTCGCGTCGCACCAGCGCTACTTCTACAACACCAAGGGCCAGCTGGCCGGCACGCTGGACAACGGCAACTACCTGACCGAACTGAAGTACGACGCCAACGGCAACCTCCTCAGCCGCCGCCACTACGCGGTGGCCGTCACCGCGCCAAGCGGCGCCCGCATGTCCGACCTGGGCTACGCCGCCGGCCCCGGCGACCTGGTGACCAGCTACACCTACACCGCCCGCAACCAGCTCGAGACCGAAACCGCCCCCGGCGGCATCGTCACCCGCTACACCTACGACAAGCTGGGCAAGCTGATCGAGACCCGCGTCGGCACCGGCGCCACCCGCGCCCAGGCCGAGCGCTACGACCTGCAGGGCCGCCTGATCGGCGAGCTGAACGCCGAGGGCGTGGCCGCGCTGGCCTCCGCCAAGCCGGAGGATGTCGACGGCATCTGGCTGCGCTACGGCAGCCGCTACACCTACAACGAAAACGGCCTGCGCCTGACCGCCACCGACCAGCTGGGCAACCAGAGCCGCTATTACTACGACGGCCAGGGCAACCTCAGCTACACGATCAACGCCGCCGGCGAAGTCACCGCGCTGGCCTACAACGCCTTCAACCAGCTCAAGAGCAAGACCAGCTACGGCACCCGCATCGACGCCGCCACGCTGGCAACGCTGGGCGGCGGCCAGAACGACGCCAACATCGGCACCATCGCCGGCCGGCTGGCCGTCGGCGCGCTCGACAGCGTGACCCGCTACGAATACGACCACAACGGCCGCCAGAGCGCCGTCGTCGACGCCCTCGGCAACCGCAGCACGGTGCACTACGACGCCTTCGGCCGGGTCGACGCCACCGAACAGCAGAACGTCCCGAACGGCAATGTGTCGGCGCCGTCCGCCAATGCCGGCGGGCGCAACTTCTACGATGTCGACGGCCGCCTGCAAGCCTCGCTCACCTCCGGCGGCGTCCTGACGGTCTACACCTACAACGCGATCGACCAGCTGACCGACCGCATCACCTACGCCAAGCCGGTCAGCTTTACCGTGGCCGACCTGAACGCGGCAATGGCGCTGGTCGCGCCGGACGCCGCCCACGACAGCCACCAGCACTACTTCTACGACGCCCGCGGGCTGCTGGCCGCCGAGATGCGCGCCGAAGGCCTGGCCGCCGACGGCAAGCTGCAATGGTCGGTGATACGCCAGGACTACGACGGCAACGGCAACCTGACGATGCGCACCGCCTACGCCACGCCGCTGGCGCTGGCCGGCAGCGCGCCGGACCTGGCCTATCCGGCCGACAGCGCGTCCGACAGCGTCACCGTGTACGCCTACGACGGCGCCAACCGCCTGGCCGCCACCGCCACCGCGCAGAACACCCCCGACCCGCGCACGCCGGCGCTGCGCAACTGGTCGGTGGTGCGCAACACCTACGACGCGCTCGGCAACCTGAGCGCCACCACCGCCTACGCCACGCCGCTGACCGGCGCGGCGCCGGCCGGCGACGCCCTGCAGAAATACGCGCCGGCCGATGCCGGCAACGCCACCACCTACTACACCTACGACAGCGCCAACCGCGTCAAGACGGTGGCGGTCGCGCAGAACAGCAGCGGCGGCCAGGTGCAATGGGCCGTCAGCGGCCGCAGCTACGACGCCGCCGGCAACCTCAGCACCACCACCCAGTACGCCACCGCGCAGACCACCGGCTCCGCCCTGGCCTACCCGACCGGCGCGCCGCTCGCCGATCCGGGCAGCGACCGCACCACCACCTACCGCTACGACGCCAACAACCGCCTGCAGGTGACGATAGACGCCAACGGCGCGGTGAGCCGCATCGACTACGACGGGCGCGGCAACGTGGCGCAGCGCACGCAATACGCCGCGCCGCAAGCGCCCGAGAACGTCAGCGCCGCCTACCACCCGGCGCCGCAGGCCGCCGACCGCGTCAGCCGCACCGTGTACGACCTGGACAACCGGCCGCTGTTCGACGTCGACGCCGCCGGCAACGTCGTCAAGCACAACTACGATGGCCAGGGCAATCTCGCCTCGGTGGTGCGCTACGCCACCGCGGTCAACGCCGCGCTGGTCACCGACCGCGCCGACAGCGTCACCGGCCAGCTGCGCGCCAGCGCCGACGACCGCAGCACCACCTACGCCTACGACCAGAACCATCGCCTGCGCTTCACGCTGGACGCGCGCGGCTATGTGACGGAAAACCGCTACGACAACTTCGGCCGCCTGTCCGACACCCTGGTCTACCCGACCGTGGCGGCGCTGGCCGACACCAGCTACGCCAACCTGGTCAACAACACCGCCAAGTTCGGCACGCCGCGCGTCAGCCACTTCGACTACGACGCCCAGGGCAACCTGGTCAAGTCGACCGACGCCATGACCTACAGCGAATCGTTCGGCTACGACGCGCTGGGCCGCAAGACCAGCTTCACCAACAAGCTGCAGCAGACCTGGACCTACGCCTACGACGACGCCGGCCATCTGGTGCTGGAAACGGCGCCGCCGGTGGACGTGTACGCCAACGGCCAGCTCGACGTCAACCCCGACTGGACCGCCCGCACGCCGGCCACGGTCCAGCTGCAGACCTTCATGCAGTACGACATGCTGGGCAACCTGACCAGCCGCACCGAGGGCTACGGCTCGTCGCAGCCGCGCGTCACCGGCTACGCCTACGACCTGGTCGGCCGCCAGATCAAGACCACGCTGGCCTCGGTGCAGGTCTACAACGCCGGCGAGACCGCCTCGGCCATCGGCGCGGCCGGCCGCAACGAAGTGCCGTCCGGCGAACTGACCATCGAAGTGCGCTACGACATGCTGGGCAACGCGGTCGCCAACAAGGACGTCGGCGGCAACCTGAGCTACAAGGTCTACGACCGCCTCGGCCAGCTGCGCTACGACGTCGACGCCGCCGGCTACGTGACCGGCTATGTCCGCGACAGCTTCGGCGCGGTCACCACGCTGACCCGCTACAACGAGCCGATGCCGGGCTACGCCGCCTTCAAGGCCGACGCCGCCAACCGCACGCCGGCCGCCGTGCTGGCCAGCCTGCAGCAACGGGCCGCCGCCGTCGCGGCCGCCGACCGCAGCATCGCCACCCGCTACGACCAGCTCGGCCAGGTGGTCAAGGTCAGCGAGCCGCTGGCCTGGGTGTTCGACCAGCACGCGCTGGGCGGCGCCAGCATGATGCTGTCGGCGCGCACCACCGACACCAGCTACGACGCCTTCGGCGCGGCGCGCCAGGTGACGGTGTACGGCGCCGACGCGGCCGGCGCGGCGCTCACCAGCGCCGCCAGCACCCGCTACTTCTACGACGCCAACGGCAACAAGACGGCGCAGATCGCCGCGCTGCAGGACGACGCCGCCGGCCGCCTCGGCTACCTGACCACCTACACCTACGACCAGGCCGGCGACCTGCTGACGCAGACCGAATACGCCACCGCCTACAGCGATTGGCACGCCGACTGGAAGGACAGCTATTACGGCCTGCCGCAGGCCAGCGACAGCGACCGCCTGACCGTCAACTACTACAACGCCAACCGGCGCAAGGTGCTGGTGGCGCGCGAGCACCAGATCGCCGCCAGCTACACCTACGACAAGCTGGGCAACACCATCACCGCCAGCGACGGCGGCGGCAATACCACCTTCAGCTACTACGACGCGCTGGGCCGCGTCAGCGCCACCGCCGTCATGCACTACCCGCTGCCGTGGGTGGAGACGCCGCCCGGCACCAGCCTGCCCGCCGCGCCGACGCCGCTGACCGAGTTCCGCCGCGACCTGTACGGCAATGTCGTGACCCGCATCGACTACGCCAACGGCGCGCCGGCCGGCACCACCGACGCCGTCAATCCGTTCTCGCCGGCCGCCGCCGTCAAGCCGGTGCGCGACCCCGCGCACGACCGCGTCACCAGCACCACCTACGACAGCGCCGGCCGCGCCATCCAGGTGTACGACGCCGAAGGCAAGGCGATCAACACCTCCT
This sequence comes from Duganella sp. GW821-FHT01E12, assembly GCF_059422325.1. NCBI lineage: Bacteria > Pseudomonadati > Pseudomonadota > Betaproteobacteria > Burkholderiales > Oxalobacteraceae > Duganella > Duganella sp. GW821-FHT01E12. Next base: position 17,716 of record NZ_JBWKWR010000018.1, read on the forward strand.
ACGACAAGTTCGGCCGGGTCGCCAAGCAATGGCGCACCGTCACCAACCTGGACAACGCCGACCACCAGGTCGAGACCTTGTTCACCGTCACCCGCTACGACGTGCTGGGCCACGTGGCCAGCATCGAAAAGCCGGGCAATATCGACCTGATCCACGGCAGGCTGAATCAGCACAACACGATCCAGACCAACACCTACAACGCCTTCGGCGAAGTGACGCAGGCGCAGACCGCCGGCGCCAACCAGAACAGCGAAGACGACTGGGAAACGCCGTTCACCCGCACCGACTACACCCGCTACGACAACGCCGGCCACGCCTGGCTGTCGAACGCCGGCGACGGCGTCGACAAGCTGACGCTGTTCGACGCCCAGGGCAACGTCAGCAGCAGCATCGTCTGCGTCAATCCCGAGGTCGACTATCGCAATGCCACCTTGCGCAGCGCCACCGACGTGCGCGCCGCCCTGCAGACCAGCTGGCTGCAGCGCACCGACTACAGCTACGACCTGATGGGCCGCCAGGTGGACGCCCGCGCCAGCAGCGACGCCCAGCTGTACGTGATGGTGCGCGACCCGGTGGCCGGCAACTGGTACAAATTGCCGCAGGTGGGCGGCAGCCGCCTGCTCGACAGCCTGCTGGTGGTGGCCGACACGCGCGACCAGGGCACGCCGTTCAAGATGTCCTACCGCCTCAAGGGCGGCGCCTGGATCGACGCCGCCCCGCGCCTGCAAAGCCTGGGCGGCGCCACGGTGTTCAGCACCCAGGGCCTGGCGGCCGGCGACTACGAATACCAGGTCGTCGCGCAGCCGGCCGGCGAGGCGGAGTTCGTCCGCACCCACGGCGCCATGCAGATCGCCAACCAGGCCTCGGCCGACAAGAACGTCACGCTGGCGCGCATCTACGCGCTGCTGCTGAACCGCGCGCCCGACCTGGGCGGCCTGAACTTCTATGTGGCGCGCGCCAACGAGGGCGCCAGCATGGCCGCCATCGTGCTGGGCTTCCTGGCCAGCACCGAGGCGGCGCCCAACCTGGCCGGCACCAGCGAGGCCGTGATCAAGCGCATCTTCGCCTACGCCTTCGGGCGCGACGGCGCCAACGATCCGTCCTACGCGGCCGACGTCGCCAAGTGGAGCGTGGCCTACGACCGCGCCAAGGCGGCCGGCGGCAACGCCCCCGGCCAGCTGTTCCTCGACCTGATCGACAGCGTGGTGCTGCCGGTCGACGACTACCTGCCGCCGGCCACCAAGGCGCCGCTGTACCGGGCCCAGGCCTGGCTGAACAACCGCGTCGAAGCCAGCCTCAACTACGTGATGGACTACCGCGGGGTCGACCCGGCCAGCGCCGCCACCGTCTTCAACGAGGCCGCCACCAACCTGGCCAAGGCCAAGCAGGACGCCCAGGACCTGGGCACGCAGGAGCTGCGCAAGACCCAGGTGGCGCAGATGTACCTGACGCTGTTCGGCCGCGCGCCGGACGCCGGCGGCGTGGTGTTCTGGCTCAACGCGCTCAAGTCCATCACCCCCGAGCAGATGGCCACCGGCATGCTCGACAGCCCGGAAGCCAAGGACCCGCTGCTGTACCCGGACAACGACCTCGACGAGGCCGGCTACAACCGCCAGCTGGTCGCCCACGCCTACCAGAACATGCTGGGCCGCGCGCCCAGCGCGGCCGAGGCGGCCGACTGGACCGCGCGCTTCGCCGCCATGGGCGGCAGCGCCCGCGACAAGCGCGGCCAGTTCGTCATGCAGCTGGTCAACCAGGTCGCCAACTACGGCGGCGGCGACCCCGCGCTGCAGGCGCAGAAGCTGGCGTTCAACAACAAGGTCGCGATCGCGCTCAACTTCGGCCAGGTCGCGCTGGGCAATATTTCGCTGGCCGACCAGGGCTACGTCAGCCGCGCCGTGTTCGCGGCCGTCACCTCGGCCGAGACCGCCAAAGCGGCGGCCGAGAAGGCCGAGACCACGCTGGCCGCCAGCGCCACCGCGATGGCCGCGGTGGCCGCGGCCGCCCGCGCCGCGGCCGGCGCCGCGCCGCTGGAGGACATGCGCGCGCAGGTGACGCGCCTGTACGTGGCCCTGCTCAACCGCACGCCCGACACCGGCGGCCTGGCCTTCCAGCTCGACGCCCTGCAACGCATGGGCGGCGGCCAGGCCGCGTGGAACGCGCTCGCCAACGGCCTGATCACCAGCGCCGAGTCGCAGGCCGACACCACGCTGACCGCCTACACGCTGGTCAACGGCGTCAAGACCGCCACCACCGACGCCCAGTTCGTGCAGCGCATCTACCAGCTGGCGCTGGGCCGGCTGCCCACCAGCGGCGCGGCGCGCCAGGAGATGCTGGCCTTCCAGCAGCAGCTCACGGCCAGCAACCGCGGCGAGATCGCCGTCAAGATCCTCAACGGCATGCTGTCCTACCCGGACCTGTCGGCCGACGACGCCGCGCTCAAGGCCACCTTCAACAACAAGGTCGGCGTCGCGCTGGCCTGCGTGGTCAACCTGAGCGCCTTCGACTGGGCCAACGCCGGCAACATCGGCGCGGCCCGCAGCACGCTCGACAAGGTGACCGCCACCGACCTGCACGCCGCCCTGGCCTACGCCTACGGCCTGGCGCAGGCGGCCGGCGCCCAGCCGACCATCGACGCCGCCACCCAGGCCAAGGCCAGCGTGGCCACCGCCTCGGCCGCGGCGGCCGCCAACGCCCTGGCCCGCAACGACCTGAACGCGGCCAGCGCGCTGGCCGCCGCCCAGCCGAGCGCGGCCCAGCGCCTGCAGGTGATGCAGATGTACACCGGCATCCTGGGGCGCACGCCGGCCCAGTACGCCAGCCAGCCCGACGTCGGCGGGCTGGAGTTCCAGATCGACGCGCTGAACCGCACCACGATGGACGTCATCGCCGGCAGCTTCATCACCAGCGCCGAAGGCTTGAAAATCTACCCGGCCGGCATGAGCGACGCCGACTTCGTCGCCAAGGTGTACGCCACCGTGCTCGGCAGCGCAGCGCCGGGCCAGCCGGACAGCGCGGCCTGGGTCGCCAAGCTGGGCGGCGCCGCGCCGATGAGCCGCGGCCAGGTCGCGCTGGCCATCCTCGACGCGGTCAAGAACTACGCCAACTATACGCCGGACGCCAACGCCCGCAGCTTCCTGGCCGCGCGCCAGGCCTTCCTGCAGCGCGTGGCCGATAACTTCGCGCTGGTCGACAGCGCGCAGCAGGCCGCCGTCGCCGCCGCCAACGCCGCGCTGGTGGATCAGAACAAGCTGGGCGCCACCCTGCCCGGCCTGCTGAGCCAGCAGCAGCGGGATGCCGCCGCGCAAGCCACGGCGGCCAGCGACGCCACCGCCGCGCTCAGCGGCGCCAACAGCGCCGGCAACGCCAGCGCCAACCGGCGCCTGCAGCTGACCTTGCTGTACGCCACGCTGTTGCAGCGCAAGACCACGCCGACCCAGGGCGAGTTCGACTTCTACGTCACCGGCAACGGCGCCGCCGCCGACCTGCCGGCGCTGGCGCAATCGTTCATCGTCAGCAAGGAGGCGCAGGACCGGGCGCTGTTCCCGGCCGACAACCGCGCCTTCATCGCCACGCTGTACAACTACATCCTGGGCCGCAGCGCCGACGCCAGCGAGATCGACTACTGGCTGCCGACGCTGAACGCGGTCAACGGCCGCGGCCAGGTGGCGGTGTTCATGCTGAACTCGTACAACGCCTACAGCGACAGCAAGCTGCCCCAGCTGCAGCGCAAGGCCGGCTTCGACCAGACCATCGCCGGCTTCCTGGCGCAGCAAAACACCGACGCGGCCGGCGTCGCCGCCGGCGCGCTGGCGCTGCTGCGGCAACGCCAGGGCGAGACCGCCAGCGCCGCGCAAAACCTGAGCAACGCCAGGGCCCTGGTGACCAGCACCAAGGCCACCGTCGACCGCATCGCGGCCGACGCCAACAAGGACTACGCGGCCGCCGACATGTTGCGCGCGGCGCCGGCGGCCTACCAGAGCGGCATCACCTACCTCTACCTGGGCATCCGCGGCTCGGTCGACTTCGGCGGCCTGGCCTGGCAGATGAGCCATGCGGACGGCAGCGCGGCCTACCGCACCGCCCTGATCGGCGCCCTGCTCACCGAGGCCAACAACGGCTATCCGGCCGAGCCCGTGGCCTATGTGCAAAAGCTGTTCCTGAAAGTGCTGGGCCGCGTGGCCAGCGCCACCGACAGCGGCGTGCTGTTCTACGCCAACTACCTCAAGAGCCATCCGGACCAGCGCACCGCGGTGGCGGAGATGATCTTGAACTCCGACGAGGCGGCCAAGCACCTGAACCCGCTGGTGGCCACCCAGGTCGCGGCCGACATCGGCCACGCCCAGAGCCTGGTCGACGGCCGCGCGGCCGCCAACACCGCCTACGCCAACGCCCAGAACCAGCTGCCGGGCGTGCAGGCGGCCTATGACGCCGCCGCCGGGCGCGAGAGCGCGGCCGGCGGCGTCTACACGGCCGCCGCCAACGCCGCGGCCGCCGTGCTGGCGCTGAAGAACGCCTACGCCAAGACCATCGCGGCCGACAACGCCTACATCAGCGCCGCGCAGTCGCGCGACGCCTACGGCGCCGCCAAGAGCCGCTACGACGCCCAGCAGATCGTGCTGGCGCCGCAGATCGCCATCGTCCAGGGCGCGGCCACGGCCACCCCGGCCGACCACGCCGGCGCCGTGCTGGCCGCCAAGCTGGCCGCCGCCGCCACCGCCGACCTCGGCGTGGCCGGCGCCTATATCGCCGACGCCGCCACCAGCGCGGTGGCGCGCTCCAGCCGCCAGGTCAGCCAGCTGTACGTGGCGCTGATGAACCGCGCGCCGCAGTTCGCCGAGCTGCGCTTCTGGAACGGCAAGCTGGCCGAAGGCATGACCCTGGCCAATGTCGCCAAGGGCATCATGGAAAGCAGCGCCGGCGCCGCGCTGTATCCCGCCAGCTTGAGCAACGACGGCTTCGTCACCCAGCTCTACAAGTTCGGCCTGGCCCGCGACTTTTCGCAGGACCCGGGCGGCCTGCGCTTCTGGAGCGACAAGCTGGGCGGCGCCGCGCCGCTCAGCCGCGCCGAACTGGCGGCGGCCTGGGCGCAATCGGTGCCGGCCAATAACAACAGCGACAGCGTCACCTTCGACAACAAGGTGGCCGCCGCGCTGCAGGCCCTGATCGCCGAGGGCAAGGCCATCCTCGCCACGCCGGGCAGCCTGGCGCCGGCCATCCAGCTGGCCGAGGAGACCGCACGCGGCACCGCCACCACCTTCGACGCCGCCGCCAGGGCGCTGGCGGCCAGCACGCCGATGGCGCAATACGTCCAGCCGGTCACCCGCCTGTACCTGGCGCTGTTCAACCGCGTGCCGGACACGCCGGGCGTGCCGTTCTGGATCAAGGCCTACGCCGGCCCGCCGGTGCTGAACATGGGCCAGGTCGCCCAGGCCATGCTGGCCTCGCCCGAGGCGGCGCAGCGCTATCCGGCCGGCACCAGCGACAGCGCCTTCCTGACCCAGGTGTTCACCAACGCCATGGGCCGCGCGCCCGGCGCGGCCGAGCTCAATCCCTACCTGGCCCAGGTGGCCGGCCAGGGCCGCGGCGCGGCGGCGGCCAATATGATCAACGCCATCGCCGACGGCGCCGCCACCGGCGACCTGGACCTGACCGCCACCCGCGACGAGTTCAACGCCAAGGTCGGCGCCGCCATGGCCAGCGTGGCCGGCGCGCTGACCGACCAGGCCCGCTACCTCGACCAGGCGGTCAGGCTGGCGCACGACCTGGCCGCCAGCAACCCGCTCAACCGGCACGTGGACGGCGTGGTCATGGGCGTGGCCGCGGCCATCGTCGGCGGCGAGAAGAGCGCCACCATCAACGCCGTCACGCTGGACCGCTGGGGCAATGTGCTCAACCGCGTCGACGCCCGCGATCCGAACTGGTCCGTCACCTACACCTACAACCACGACAACCAGGTGCTGACCCAGACCCAGTACGCCAAGGCCGGCGACCGGCCGAAGTACGCGCAAAGCTACAGCTACGACGTGATGGGCCGCGTGCGCAGCGTGACCGAGGGCGCCGATCCGGCCGTGCCGGGCAGCGGCCACACCAACCGCAGCTACTACGACGCCAACGGCAACCTGGTCAAGGAAGTCCACGCCGACGGCGGCGTGATCGACTACCAGCTCGACGTGTTCGGCCAGCGCACCGCGGTCTGGCAGTACACCGACGCCGGCAACGCGGTCAAGACCGACTACAGCTACGACCGCCTGGGCCGGCAGACCAGCCGCACCACCGCCGAGGTGACCGTGGCGCACTGGAACGTCGACAGCACGATACTGGCCTGGCAGCGCGGCCGCATCACCGACACCTATGCCTACGACGAGCTGGGCCGCCGCATCCGCAGCACCAACAGCCACAACGCCGACGTGACCGACCCGAACAACGGCCTGAGCACGCTGACGCGCTACGACCTGGGCGGCAACATCATCAGCGTGGAGAACGGCGTGCCCGCCAACCGCGCGGCCGGCGCCGCGCGCAAGGCCACGCTGAGCGTGTACGACGCCTTCAACGGCAAGTTCGGCGAGCTCAGCTACGGCGGCACCATCGACGAGCAGGCCCAGCCCGGCGGCGCCCACAACTACCGCGAGTGGGTGCTCGACGAGCGCGGCCGCGCCATCGCCTCCTACGACCTGAGCGGCGCGAGGACCGACTACAACTACGACGCCGCCGGCAAGCTGACCTACCAGGGCAACTTCGTCGACCTGCGCCTGCCCTACCAGAACCTGCGCTACACCTACGACAACGGCACCGGCCGCCTGCTGCAGATCGACGACCGCGGCCTGCACCAGCTGACCACCTACACCTACGACCGCGACGGCAACCGCCTGAGCGAGCAGGTGTGGCTGACCTCGCCGCAGGGCAACCGCATGTTGCAGGACAACAGACTGAGCTACGACCACCAGGGCCGGCTGACCGACATCGTCGCCAACGTCGCCTACGCCGACTACAAGGTGCACTACGAATACGACGACTACGGCAACCGCAAGAGCGTCGACACCACGTTCACCAACGACGTCACCGACAAGAAGCACATCTGGGTCAACTACGAGTACGACAGCATGAACCGCCAGACCAGGGTCTCCGGCGGCACCGAGACCGAGTACGCCACGCCGCACAGCAGCGGCGGCGGCCGCCGCCGTGCGGCCATCGTCGACGACGGCAGCGGCGAACAGGACTGGAGCAACCTGGACAACAGCGTCATCGAGGCCCACACCATCACCTACGACTGGCTGGGCAACCGCAGCACCGACAACAACGACATCTACCGGTACGACGAGGCCGGCCGCCTGTCGCAGGTGCTGACCAACAACGCCGTCACCGGCCAGCGCTGGTACGACAGCAGCGGCCAGGTGATCTCCAGCACCGACAAGGACGGCATCCACTACAACAGCTACGACACGGTGGGCCACCTGATCGACCAGCGCAACACCGACATCAACGGCAAGCTGACCAGCAAGCTGCACTACCAGTACGACGAGGCCGGCAACCTGTACCACTACGGCATCGTCGGCGCCGACAGCCACCAGGTGCAGATGATCGACATGGTGTACGGCGTCAAGCGCGACGGCTACCTGCTGACCTCGACCACCATCAGCAACCTGGGCGACCACGGCGCGGTCGACGGCAAGACCAGCGTGCGCCACTACGACGTCAACGGCCACCTGTCCGAGGTGACCGGGGTCGACGCGCGCACCGTCTTCAGCGACAGCAACGGCCACATCCTGGAGAAGACCCAGGGCGGCGTGGTCACCCACAGCCTGGTGGCCAACGACCAGCTGATCGGCAGCAGCAGCCGCGCGTTCGAATCGTTCAGCAGCGTGTACGACTCGGTCAGTTCGCCGTCGGTGGCGGCGCCGCCGAGCGTGTACGTGGTGCAGAGCGCCGACGAGACGCTGCGCAGCATCGCCAAGATGGTGTGGGGCGACGAGCGCCTGTGGTACCTGATCGGCGACGTCAACGGCATCAACGCGGCCGACAGCAAGCTCACCGTCGGCCAGCCGCTGAAGATACCGACCCGCGTCAACACCGTGCTCAACGGCTACCAGAGCTTCAAGCCCTACGACGCCTCGGCCGCGCTGGGCAGCACCACGCCGGAACTGGCGATGCCGCAGGCGCCGCAGAGCGGCGGCGGCGGCGGTGGCGGCGGCGGCTGCGGCGGCATGGGCAAGCTGATCATGGTGGTGATCGCGGTCGCGGTGACCATCTACACGGCCGGCGCCATGTCGGGCGTGACCGGCGGCTTCCTCAACACGATGGCGGCCGGCGCCTCGGCGCTGGGCGGCGGCGGCGTGGTCGCCGGCACCACGATAGGCGCGGCCGGCTTCACCGGCGGCGCCATCGCCGGCGCGGTCGGCTCCATCGCCAGCCAGGCGGTGGGCAACCTGATCGGCGCGCAGGACGGCTTCAGCTGGACCGGCGTGGCCTTGTCGGCCTTGGGCGCCGGCGTCTCGTCCGGCGTGGCCGAGTTCGGCCAGGCGGCAGGCAGCGGCTCCGTCTTCAACGGCTCCGGCTGGCAGGCGGCCGCCGCGCGCGCCACGCTGTCGAACGTGGTGACCCAGGGCGCGGGCATGATCACCGGCCTGCAATCGGGCTTCGACTGGCGCGGCGTGGCGGCCTCGGCGGCAGGTTCGCTGGCCGGCTCGATGGCCGGCGACGCGGCGCGCTCGGTGTTCGGCGCCGGCCTCGCGGCCAACACCGTCGGCAACCTCGCGGCCAACGTGACCGCCTCGGTCATGCGCGGCGGCCGGATCGACCTGCGGCAGATCGCTACAGACGCCTTCGGCAATGCGCTGGGCAGCAGCTTCGCCGCCCAACTCGGCTCGTCCTCCGACGCCGAAGTGCAGGCGGGATCGCATGGCGACAAGTTCGCCTTCAACAACTCCCTGCCCACCAATATCTACGCGCAGATGCGCGCCGACGCGATGGACAGCGGCAGCGTCTATGACTTCGTCTCCAACGACCAGCTTCAGGAACTGTCGCGCCTGGCCGACGCCAACGGCGGCGTGCTGCCCAAAGGCATACTCGATCCGGAGGATGCGGCAGCACCGGCGGCAAATCCTGCCGCCGTCACGCCAGCAACCGAACCGGCCGCCGAAGCCGACGCCATACAGCGCGTCATCATTGTCGGCCAGCGGCCAACGGCAGAACAACGGGCCGAGTACGAAAACCAGGCGAAGGACGAGATCCGCCTGTCCATGTTGAAGGCTACCGGCGCCTTTGCCAAAGCTGGCAAAAAAGTCCCGCGCGCGCCGGTGAGCAAGAGCCTGTATCCGACATCGGCGCCGCTCAGCGACGCCGAATTTAAGGATTCGACGTCCCTGACCCGCAGCCGGGTCAGGGAAATCATCGAATCGCACAATCCTCTGCTGGTGAAGGTGGGCGCGCCTGATTTGCTGTACGACGCGGCGCAAAAATACCAGCTGAATCCGAAGATACTGCTGGCCTCCATGGCGCAGGAACAAAGCTGGGGGCTGAACGGAAAGCTGTCCAAGCTGTTTGGCATCGACGCCGGCGGCGGCGGGAATCCGGCCGCGCTATCGATCGAAGCATCGATCGACAAGGCGGCCCAGACCTATCGCCGGTATTTCGACGAGGCCACCGCAGATCCGCGCAAACTGAATATGAAGATCGACTACGATCCACGAGACAAGGAACAGATCGCAGTGGTCGGAAGGAATGGACTGGCGTCGTGGCAGCACGACCATGCAGACGATGTCACGCAACTGCATCAGGGTTTCCAATATACGGCACGCACAAGTTCGGAATACGCTCGGTTAAAATACACGCCATTTACTTACTTCGCGCCGCAAAACAGCAGGCCTTACGACGCGTGGATCAACCTTGTGAACGGATTTAAACCGTAATGAAACTAACGACATTGTCCAAATTGGCGTCATGCTGCCTGTTCGTATGCTTCGCGCTGCACGCCAACGCGGCGCCAGCCTCTGACGCCGCCGAGAATGCCGCGCCAGTTCTGGCGATAGAAACCATGGCGCTCAGCACCGATCCCACTATGCTTTACGGGAATGGTTTTCCTGGGAGCGTCACCAGAACAATCAGCAGCAAGGACAAGATCGCGTTCTATTACGCCGCCATCCGCGTGATCAATCCGGGCAAGAGCAAATTCGAGGTGCGGCTGGAATGCGTGGACGCGACCGGGCAGCTTATTCTCGGCAGCACGACTACGCGGGAGGTCCACGACCTCACCGAATCCCGCTACCTGGACGGCAAGTCGGGCTATATGGAAACCAGCCTCGGCTTGAATCCCGCCGTCGGTGCCGTCGTTCCCGGCCAGAAGATATCGTTGAAGAATGAGCAGGAATATTATGTACGCCTGCTCGTCGACGGCAAGTTGCTGGGGTTAAGCAAATTCAGGTATTTCGTCGAAAGCAAAGCCGCAAAGGGCGAGAAAAAGTAAGCTTCGTCGGACAACGAGCTTCTCGGCGCCAGAGTGCTCAACGCAGACTGCCAAGCGTTGAGCACCGCTCGCGCGACGACTACGGCCCGACGTTGCCGATGCCGAAGTTGTTCTTGAACAGCTGGTTGGTGCCGGCCGCGTCGTTGACCAGCGCCGCGCCGTTGCCGCGCACGTCGTTGCCGGACAGGATCACATAGTCCACGCCCCGGCTGATCACCACGCCCGCGCCGCTATTGCCGTTGACGCCGCCGCCGGTGCCGATGGTGGCGTCGGTGATGCGCACGCCGTTCAGGCCGGAGTTGAACCAGGCGCCGTAGCGATTGCCGCCCAGCTCGCCGCCGCTGATCGCCAGGTCGCTGACCGCGCCGCCGGTGGTGATGCCCGAACCACCGTTGAGCATCAGGTGCGGCGACGTGAAGTGGATGCCCGACACCATGCCGGTGCCGCTGTTGACCACGTACACGCCGTCGCCGCTCGACGAGCTGGCCCAGATGCTGTCGAAGCGCGAACGCACGACACTGGCGCTGCCGGTGGGCGCGATGCGGATGCCGTTATTGCCGGAATTGTCGAAGAAGCAGTGGTGCACCCACAGGCTGTAGACGCTGCCCGCGTCGGTGGCGCCGCCGCCGCTGTCGACGTACGGATCGACCAGCAAGCCGGTGCCCTGCTGGATCACCGAGGTATTGCTGATGATCAGCGCCGCCGAATTGCGCACGCGAATGCCGGCGTGCGACACCTGCGGCTGCTGCGCGCCCATCAGCACGTCGTCGATCATCTGGCTGTTGTCGCCGCCTTCGGCGCGGATGCGGATCGCGTCGACCGCGCCGTTCTGGAAGCGGCCGTGGCGGATGCGCGCGACGCTGCCGGTCATCAGGATGCCGTTATAGTCGCCGTCCATGTAGAAGTCGTCGATGAACGACTCCTGCCCGGCCAGCACCACATAGCTGCCGCCGGTCTGCGGCACGGCCGCGTTGAACTTGAAGCCGCGGATGCCGGCCCCGGTGCCGAAGGCGTTGAACAGCACGGCCGACGGCGTGGTCGCGCGGATCACGGTGGCGTCGCGGCCGGCGCCGACCATCACGGTGCCCTCCATCAGCATGCCGCCGCCCGCGTACAGGCAGGTGCCGGCCGGGAACTGCAGCTGCCGGCCCGACGTGGCCGCCAGCGCGCTGTTGATCGCGGCGGTGTCGTCGTTGACGCCGTCGCATTTGACGCCGTAGGTGGAGGCCAGCACTGCGTCGCCCCGGTGCGTGCCTTGCGCCAGCGCGCCGGCAGAGCTCAGCACCAGCGCCGTCGCTGCCGCGTATTTCCAATATCGTTTCATAACAAAGATTCCAGGTGATGAATAGGATCTCTATTCTAATTGGCAATATTGTCCAAAAAGTCACCAATTACCACCGGCGGCGTGGGGCGGCGCCCGCGCAGAAAGTCTGATGCGAAAAAATAATTACCGTAGCGCTAAATTTTTCTCCGGATCGCTGGATACCTTGTCCAGATGGTGCCTGAACGTGGGCATCGACAGACTAACCTCATGCGAAGAAGAGAAAAATGGTAGCTATTGTCAGCGGCAACGGTTTTGGTTTATCCACGGGCTCCGCCGCCACCTTGGGCCAGGCGGGCGTGTTCGGCAATCCCAACCTGGGCAACAACAAGGAAGGCGCGTATGTCAACGCCGCCAGCGGCAACCTGGTGTTGCAGGACCAGGATGATTTCATCGCCGCACTCGGCACCAATCTTTCGCTGACCCGCACCTACAATTCGCAAGGCGGCTACATCGACGGCAACCGTTCCGGCTGGCGCATGGGCCCGCTCAAGCAACTGACCGACCTGACCGGCACCGTCAACACCGCCGGCAGCACCATCACCCGCATCAACAACGACGGCAGCCGCGAGCTGTACCGCTACGACGCGGCCCGCGCACAATACCTCAGCACCGACGGCGGCGGCGGCTACAACCACCTGAGCCTGAACGCCAGCCAGGAGTGGGTCTGGACCGCCGACCGCGCCGACATGGCCGGCCTCTACGAAAACTACGGCACCCTGGCCGCCGGCGGCCGCATCCAGTCCAGCGGCGACCAGATGGGCGCTCGCATCAGCTACCAGTACGACGGCAGCGGCCTGCTCAGCCAGGTCACCGACGCCTCCGGCGACGTGACCCGCTTCGACTACGTCAACGGCAACCTGAGCCAGATCCGCGTCACCGACCGCGCCGGCGTCACCAGCACCCGCGTCCACTACAGCTACGACGCCCTGAACCGCCTGATCCAGGTCAGCACCGACCTCACGCCGGACGACAACAGCATCGCCGACGGCAAGCTCTACGCCACCACCTACACCTACCTCGACAACACCAACGAAGTGGCCAGCGTGACCCAGAGCGACGGCACCCGCCTGGCGTTCGGCTACAAGCAGGTGGGCGGCGACTGGAAGATCGACACCGTCACCGACGGCCTGGGCCAGGTCACCCGCTACGCCTACGCCAACCAGCAGACCACGGTGACCGACCCGCTCGGCAACAACACCGTCTACACCTATGACGCGGCCGGCCAGCTGTTGACCGTGACCGCGCCGGCCACGCTGCTCAATGGCGCCGTCGTGCCCGGCCAGCTTACGACCTTCGCCTACGACGCCAACGGCAACGTGCTCAGCGTGACCGATGCGCGCGGCAAGAAGACCACCTACGAATACGACGCCAACGGCAACCGCACCCGGGAGACCAACCAAGCCGGCGACACCATTACGCGCAGATATGACCTGGCCACCAACCGGCTGTTGAAGGAGTCCATATGGCCATCCGGCACGTCTTCGCAACTTCCGCTGATCACCGAATATGTCTACGACGCGCGTAACAACCTCCGGTTTATCGTCACGCCGCAAAGCCATGTGACCGAATACCAATACGACGCCAACGGACTTCGCGCCAACAAGATTGAGTACAGCGCGAGCGTATTCCCGTCGATCGTAGGCGCCAAGGAAACCGACAAGCCGCTCACAGAAGCGCAGTTGATCGACTGGAGTAAGAACCTCACGGCGGACGCTTCGGCGGCCAACAGAACCGACTATGGCTATGACGCACGCGGCTTGGTCAACAAAATCAGCACCTATGCCTACACGCGCAACTCGCCGGCAACGCCTGCCACGGAGGTCTTTACAACGCAATACGTCTACGATCAACATGGCCAGCTGCTGCAAACCATCGACGGCAAGACCCAGACCAGCACTCTGTTCGCCTATGACGGCCTGGGCCGTTTGATCTCGGCGGCCGACGCCGCCAACAACACCACGGTCACCGCCTACGACGATGTCGGCGGCAGCCGCAGCGTCACGCTGTCGAACGGCCTGGTCACCAAGACCACCTACGACCGCGCCGGCCACGCCACCAGCGTCTCGCAGCTGGACAAGGATGGCCATGTGCTCAGCATCGCCACCAACAGCTACGACAACGACGGCCAGCTGCGCCGCACCGCCGCGCCGAACGGCGCCGCCATGTACTTCCTGTACGACGACGCCGGCCGCCAGACCGCCAAGGTCGACGCCAACGGCGACCTGACCGCGTATTTCTACAACGCCGACGGCCAGGTCAGCCGCACCATCCAGTACGCCAGGCCGCTGACGCCGGCCCAGCTGAACCAGCTGGCGCAGGTCAACGGCAACTGGCCGCGCGTGAGCCTGGCCGACCTGCATGTGGCCGACAACGACGCCGACAACCGCAGCAGCTGGAACCTGTACGACGACGCCGGCCGCCTGTCGAAGTCCGTCGACGCCAGCGGCCTGCTGACCGTCTACGTCTACGACCAGGCTGGACGGGTGACGCAACAGATCCGCCGCGCCTACGATATCAGCAAGCTGGCCAATGTGTATGTGCCCGCCACGCTCGCCGATGCGCCGACGGCGGACGATCAGGTCAGCCGCAACTTCTACACCGCCGACGGCAAGCTGCAGCTGGAGATCGATCCGGCCGGCTATGTCACCGAGCACCGCTACGACGCCCTCGGCCGGTTGATCGAAACGCTGAACTACGCCACCCAGCTGACCGCCGCCTACTTGAGCCAGGCGCCGGCCGCGAGCGCCATCATCGCCGGCGCCGGCGCCGTCGCGTCGCACCAGCGCTACTTCTACAATGCCAAGGACCAGCTGGCCGGCACGCTGGACAACGGCAACTACCTGACCGAACTGAAGTACGACGCCAACGGCAACCTCCTCAGCCGCCGCCACTACGCGGTGGCCGTCACCGCGCCGGGCGGCGCCCGCATGTCCGACCTGGGCTACGCCGCCGGCCCCAGCGACCTGGTGACCAGCTACACCTACACCGCCCGCAACCAGCTCGAGACCGAAACCGCGCCCGGCGGCATCGTCACCCGCTACACCTATGACAAGCTGGGCAAGCTGATCGAGACCCGCGTCGGCACCGGCACCACCCGCGCCCAGGCCGAGCGCTACGACCTGCAGGGCCGCCTGATCGGCGAGCTGAACGCCGAGGGCGTGGCCGCGCTGGCCTCCGCCAAGCCGGAGGACGTCGACGGCATCTGGCTGCGCTACGGCACCCGCTACACCTACAACGAAAACGGCCTGCGCCTGACCGCCACCGACCAGCTGGGCAACCAGAGCCGCTATTACTACGACGGCCAGGGCAACCTCAGCTACACGATCAACGCCGCCGGCGAAGTCACCGCGCTGGCGTACAACGGCTTCAACCAGCTCAAGAGCAAGACCAGCTACGGCACCCGCATCGACGCCGCCACGCTGGCCACCCTGGGCGGCGGCCAGAACGACGCCAACATCGACGCCATCGCCGGCCAGCTGGCCGTCGGCGCGCTCGACAGCGTGACCCGCTACGAATACGACCACAACGGCCGCCAGAGCGCCGTCGTCGACGCCCTCGGCAACCGCAGCACGGTGCACTACGACGCCTTCGGCCGGGTCGACGCCACCGAACAGCAGAACGTCCCGAACGGCAATGTGTCGGCGCCGGCCGCCAATCCGGGCGGCCGCAACTTCTACGACCTCGACGGCCGCCTGACAGCCTCGCTCACCTCCGGCGGCGCCCTGACGGCCTACACCTACAACGCGCTGGGCCAACTGACCGACCGCATCACCTACGCCAAGCCGGTCAGCTTTACCGTGGCCGACCTGAACGCGGCAATGGCGCTGGTCGCGCCGGACGCGGCCCATGACAGCCACCAGCGCTACTTCTACGACGCGCGCGGGCTGCTGGCCGCCGAGATGCGCGCCGAAGGCCTGGCCGCCGACGGCAAGGTGCAATGGTCGGTGACAAAGCGAGACTACGACGGCAACGGCAACCTGATCATGCGTACTGCCTACGCCACGCCGCTGTCGGCGGCGGGCGGCGCGCCGGCGCTGGCCTACCCGGCCGTCAGCGCGTCCGACAGCCTCACCCTCTATGCCTATGACAGCGCCAACCGATTGGCCTCAACCGCCTCCACCCAGTTCAGCTTTCCCAGCAAAAGCACACCTCGGTACTGCTGGTCTGTAGTGAGCAACACGTACGACGCGTTGGGCAACCTCTCAGCCACTACTGCATACGCCAGACCGTACCTTGGTCCGGCGGGTAACGGTACCCAATTGCTCAGGTTTGTTGCGGCCTCCGCTGACGATGCCGTCACCTACTATACGTATGATAGTGCCAACCGAATCAAGACCGTGGCCGTCGCGCAGAACAACAACGACGGTCACGTACAATGGGCCGTCAGCAGCCGCAGCTACGACGCCGCCGGCAATCTCAGCTCGCTCACCCAATACGCCACGCCGCAAGTCACCGCCTCGCCCGGCACCTATCCCGCAATGGCCCCGGTGGCCGTTGCCGACAACGACCGCACCACCAGCTACCGCTACGACGCCCTCAATCGTGTGCAGTTAACGATCGACGCCACCGGTGCCGTCACCCGTCTCGATTACGACGCGCGCGGCAACGTTACTCAACGCACCGCTTACAATACACCCGTCGCCGCGCCGAACACCGTCACCGCCACCTACAACCCTGCGCCGCAGCCGGCGGATCGCATCACCCGCACCATTTACGATCTGGACAACCGTCCGGTCTACAGCATCGACGCGCTGGGCCAGGTCACCGAACAGCGCTATGACGCCCACGGCAATTTGGCGGCAACCCTGCAGTATGCCGCCGCCCTGAAGCCGGACCAGCTCGCCACGCTGACGCCGCAGACCGCCGACATCAAGAACCTGCTGGTGCTGACGCCGGGCGTGGACCGCCTGACCCGCTACAGCTACGACCAGCAAGGCCGCCTGCGCTACACCGTCGATGCCGCCGGCTACCTGAAGGAGACCGTCTACAACACCTTG
The DNA here is from genome assembly GCF_059422325.1 of Duganella sp. GW821-FHT01E12. Lineage (NCBI taxonomy): Bacteria > Pseudomonadati > Pseudomonadota > Betaproteobacteria > Burkholderiales > Oxalobacteraceae > Duganella > Duganella sp. GW821-FHT01E12. The sequence continues at coordinate 34,499 of NZ_JBWKWR010000018.1, forward strand.
GGCCAGGTCAGTTCCACCAGAGAGTACCTGGCGCCGCCGGCGGCCGCCTTCGCCGACCCGCTCACCCCGGACGCGCTGACCGCGGAAGCCAACCGCCAAAACAAGTCTGTCGCTGTCCACAGCTATACCTACGATGCCACCGGTAATCTGCTGAGCTCGACCGACCCGCTGAACAATACGGAGCGGTACACCTACGACGGCCAAGGCCGCAAGCTCACCTTCATCAACAAGGCCAACAACACCTGGACGTATGAATACGACGCCGCCGGCCACATGGTCAGCGAGACCAGCCCGCAGGTAGCCAACTACGTCGCCGACTTCGCCGTCGCCATGGGCGCGTGGACAGCACTGCCGCAGCAGGCGCTGATCACCATGTTCGAATACGACATGTTTGGCAACCTTTTGTCCCGCACCGAAGCCAGCGGCAGCAGCCAGGAGCGTACCACCACCTATCGCTACGACCTGGCGGGACGCCAGACGCTGACCATACTGTCGGGGATCAAGGTGTACGACGAGGCCGCCGATCCCAAATCCACCGCCGGCACGGCGAATGCGTTTGAAAAGGACTCCGGCGACCGTGTCACCACCGTGCGCTACAACGCCTTTGGCGACGCCGTCTCCAACCAGGACGCGGCCGGCAACATCAGCTACAAGGTCTACGACCAGCACGGCCAGGTCCGCTACGACATCGACGCCATGGGCTATGTCACCGGCTATGCGCGCAACAGTTTCGGCGAAGTCACCGACCTGACACGCTACAACACGCCCGCGCAGGCCGGCACGCCGACGCCGGACCAGCTGGGCGCCAAGGACTTTGCCCGCCGCGTGCAGGCCGATCCCAACAACGACCGCACGCTGAGCACAAACTATGACCTGCTCGGCCGCGTCATCAGGTCGAGCGAGCCGCTCACCGACGTCTACGACCAGCTCAGCAAGACCGGCCCCTACATCCGCGCCGCCAAGACCACCGACACCGCGTTCGACCGCTTCGGCCAGGTGCGCGCGCAATCGGTCTACGGCGCCAGCGCCGCCGATGCCGCCGGCAACCGCAAACGCCTCACCCTCGCCAGCGAGACCCGCAACTTCTACGACCTGCGCGGCAACCTGAAGGCGCAGGTGTCGGCCCTGTCGTCCAGCGCCGACGGCCACACCGGCACCGGCTATTTCACCACCTACGCCTACGCATGGGATGGCAGCAACCGCACCGTCACCCAGACCGAGTACAGCCAGTCCGGCGACTGGGACGACACCCGCGCCAACGGCGGCGCGCCGCCCTCCGCGCCGTCCGACACCAACCGCACCACCAAGTCGGTCTATGACCTGGCCAACCGCCTGAGCAGCCAATCCAAGGTCGGCGCGAAATTCTTCCGCGACGGCGCGGAGGTCACCGGCGACATCAAGACCGCGTATTACTATGACGCCCTGGGCAACCAGGTCCTCGCCGTCGACGCGCTCGGCGGCCAGGTCTACACCTACTACGACCAGCTGGGCCGCGTCATCGCCATCGCCAAGGCGCAGCTGCCGGGCGTTGCGGAGATCACCGCGGCCGCGCCGTCGTTGACCGAGTTCAAGCTCGACCTGCTCGGCAATACCGCCGTGCGCATCGATTACGCCGGCATCACCGGCAATCCGCCGGGGATAGGCGCACCGCCTGCCGGCGACGCCGGCAATGGCTACAATCGCGTCACGATGACCCACTACAACCTGGACGGCCGCGCCGTCGAGGTGCTCGATCCCGAGCAGTTCGGTCCAACCAATCCGCGTCCGGCTGGCGTGCCGGTGTCGGTCGCCCACACCTCCTACGATGCGCTGGGCCATGCGGTCAAGCAGTGGCGCACCGTCAGCGCCCGCAATGCCGACGACAGCTACACCACCCAAACCACGTTCCAGATCGCGCGCTACGACAGCCTGGGCCGCATCAAGGAAACGGAAACGCCGCCGCTGGCCGACCTGGTCGACAACACCAGCCGCCCGAACGTCGTCAAGAGCAACGCCTACAACGCCTTCGGCGAAGTCATCGGGACCTACGTCACCGATGCCAGCGGTATGCGGAAGCAGGTGACCAGCACCAAGTACGACCAGGCCGGCCGCGCCTGGTACAGCAACGGCGTCGACGGCGTCGACACCGTCACCCTGTTCAACGCCCAGGGCCAGGCCACCGCGCAGATCCGCAGCGCCACCACCGACCAGGCCAGGGTGCACGAACTGGCGGACGTGGCCAACGCCATGGCGGCGCGCAATGTGGCGCAGCAATTGCGCACCGACACACAATACGATTTGCTGGGCAATGTGATCGATTCCAGCGCCGTCAACGAATTGAACACGGTGCTGGTCTGGTTCAACGGCGCCTGGGTCCAGGTACCGAGCAGCTACGACCGCCCCGCGATCGACAGCCTGATCGTCATAGGCCGGCGCGACGACGCCGGCAAGACCATCGAAGTGCAATACCGTCTCAAGCCGGACGGCGCCTGGGTCGCGGCCGGCGCCGACCGCGTGCAGTGGCTGGACGGCACGCCCGTCTTCAGCACCGGCGGCATGGCCAGCGGCGACTACGAATACCAGGTCAAGATGACGCCGGTCGGCAGCAGCAGCTATCAAAGCCGCATGGGCAGCATGCACATCGCCGAGGTCGACACCACCGCCAAAAATAGCCAGGTCGTCGCCCTGTACCTGATGCTGATGGGGCGCGCGCCCGATCCGGCCACGCTCAACCGGTGGGTCGGCAAATACAATCTGGGCGCCACGCTGTCCCAGCTGGCCGGCGAGATATTTGCCAGCGCCGAGGCCAGCACCCGCCGCGGCAACGACAACGGCACCGCCATCCAGCAGATGCTGGCCACCATCGGCCGGCCACTGCCGTCCGACGCCGGCTACCAGGCCAAGCTGGACCTGTGGACCGGCAAGCTCAACCAAGCAACCACCCCGGCCGCGCGCGGCCAGGTGATCCGCGCCCTGCTCGACGACGCCGGCACCGCGCTCGACGCACGCACCAAGGCAGTCACCAACTATCTGCTGCTCGGCGGCAGCGATGCCGACGCCGCCGCACGCCTGCTGACGCTGGCCGACAGCACGCCGGACGGCGCCATCGCCGAGAGCGTCCGCCTGGCCAAGGCGGAAACCCAGCGCGTGCAACTGGCGCGCCTGTACCTGGCCTTGCTCGGCCGCGCGCCGGACAAAGGCGGCTTCGACTACTGGATCAACGACCTCAGCAACGGCAAGACGCTGGAATCGATTGCGCTGAGCATGATGCAGGACAAGGAGGCCCTGGCTCTCGGCCTGTCGCCGACGCTGACGCCGGCAAGCTACAATGAAAAACTGGTCCAGCTCGCCTACCTGAATCTGCTGGGGCGCATGCCGACGCCGGCGGAACTGTCCACGGAGACCGCGGCGCTGGGACAGGCCACGCCGCCGACCGCCGCGCACGCCAGCTTCATCGTCGGCCTGTGCAACCGGGTCGCCAACGACAATAGCGGCGATGCGGCCGCGCAGGCGGCCCGTACCATGCTGTTCGACAAGGTCACGGTCTGCCTGGCCTACGCCGCCACGCCGTCGCCGGGACTGAGCACCGAGCAGATCGTTGCCGCCAACAAGGCCGCGATCGACGCCATGTACAGCGCCGGCACCGCGGCCGACGCGGCGCACAAGGCCACGCTGCAGTTGCAGGCGCTGGCGCTGGCCGCGCAAGCCGCGGCGGACGCGACCCGGGCGGCGACGGCCGCCACCCCGCTGGAAACGCTGCGCCTGCAACTGGCGCGCGTCTATGCCGTGGTGCTGAACCGGGCGCCGGACTCCGGCGGCTATGCCTTCTGGGTCAATGTGCTCAAGAGCGGCCGTCCAGGGACCATGCTCGACATCGTGAACGACATGCTCAGTCACGAAGGCCAGAACAGCGCACTCTACCCGTCCAGCTTGAGCGACAAGGACTTTGTCACGCGCGTGTTCACCATGGGCCTGGGACTGCAGCCCGGCAGCGCCGCGCTGGCCAGCGCGGTGGCCACCTGGGTGCCCGCCGCGGCGAACACAACACGCGGTCAGTTGATGTTAAACATCATCAACGCGGTGGCGTCCAGCACCAAGCCCGACGAACAAGCCATGCGCAGCCTGCTCAACAACAAGGCCGCGGTGGGCATCACCTATGCGCTCAATTTCGGCAGCAATGACTTGGCCCAGGGCGGCGCCATCCTGTCCAAGGTCACCTCCACCGACATCTCCGCCGCCATCGCGTTCGGCAACTCGATCGGCGTGCAGGTGCTGATCAACGAGGCGCTGGCGGCATCGACCGCCGCCGCCACGGCCGCCGCGCAAGCAGCCGCGAGCGCCGACGGCCTTGGCAAGGTCAATGCCGCGCAGGCGAACTTGAACACGCTGCTGGCGGCCGCCAGCGGCAACGCGCTGGTCGCGCCGCTGGTGCGCGCGGCGCAGCTGTATGTCGTCGTGCTGTCGCGCGGCGCGCCGGGCCAGCCCGGGCTGGATCTGGGCGGCATCACCGCCATGTCGCTGCAGATGCGCGACGGCATGACCGACGTCGCGGCGATTCAATCGATGATGGACAAAACCCCGCCAACCGGCTACGACGCCGGCAAGTTTGTCAAACAGCTGTATGTCCAGGCGCTGGGCCTGGATCCGGCCAAAGACCCGGACGGTGTGGCGAAGTGGACCGCGGCGGCCGCGCTGCCGGAGAACCGCGCCCAGGTCATCGCCGGCCTGCTCAAGTCCTTCCTGGAAGATCCGATTGCCGACACCTACGCAGGCAAGCGCGACATCCAGCTGGCCCAGGCGCAGTTCCACAACAACATCAGCAGAGTGCTGGAGGGGCTGAGCACGCAAATTGGACAGGCCGAATCCGCCTACGCGATCGCCAAGGATGCCGACGCCAAAGCCAGCAGTGCCGCCACCGCCGCCAAGGCCTTGAGCGATATCACCGCCAGCACCACCGACCCCAAAGCCTTGGCGGCGCTGGAGCTGTCGCGCTTCTACGTCGGCATCCTCAACCGGGGCGCGCCGGGCCAGCTCGACATCGACGTCGGTGGGCTCAACTTCTGGACCCGCGCCTACATCCAGGGCACCGATCCGGTCGATATCGCCCGGCAGATGCTGGAGAAAGCGACATTCCCGACCGACAAGGTCGCGTTCGTGAAGCAAATGTATCAGCAGGTTTGGGGGCGCGAACCGGGGGCCGACAGCAACCGCTGGGTTTCCAAACTGATCAGCAATAGCACTGCGATGGGCTACGCCAGCGTCGCCGTCGGCATCATCCGCGAACTGGTCAATACGCCTGTCAGCACGGAACTCGATTACCGTCTTAAAGGCGGGTTCGACGCGCGCGTTCGCGATGCCATGCAAACGGCAGCGCAGAACGCCGCATCCGAGGCCGCCAGAGCCGCAACTGACCTCAGCACGAAAGGGGGGCTGCAGCAGCAGGCGAATCAAACACTGGAGACAGCGCGCAAAGCGCTGAATGCGGCGAACGCATTGACAGTCGATGGCGACTGGCGGGTCGTCTCCGCCTCGTCGTTGGCCGATACCGGCACCCGGGTTAAGAATTCAGTCAACCTCAAGCCCGGGCTGGAATTGATGGTCATCCTGGGAATGCCGACTGATTTCAGCTCGTTCTACCCCGTGGTTATGGACACCAATACCGGCGACACCCTGCTTAAAGACATACTCGCGTCCGCCAACCTGCCCTCCGTCAAAAATGACACGGAGCGCGCCAGCTTCTTCCAGTACCTGTATAACCGGATGCTGCACCGGGACCCGGATGTCTCCCCTGGGAAGGTTTGGCCTACTGGCAACTGGTGGTATGCCAACACAGTAAGCGTTCCCTTCGATTCCGTCGACAAGGCCTGGCAGTTCCTGGCTGGAGCGCGGAAAGAACTTTACACGCCGACGATTCCGCCCTACAAAGGCATTGCCCAGCGTCTCAATTTCCAGACGGAGTTTAATACCGCCTACGACTCGTTGATGGCCGAGGTCAATCGACGGATAGATAACTATCCTGCGGTTCGCCAAGCCGTTGCAGATGACATCTCGAGGCAACAGGATGCGGCGAAGACGGCGTACACCAATGCCGGCACGGACGCGGCTACAGCAAATACTAACTACAACTACGCCTGGTCCTACAACGAAGTGGCCAAGGTTGCCGGCACCACGCTCAGCCGCGCCATCCAGGTACAGACTGCTGCAGCGACGGTCGACGTCACCGCCGCCGATTCAATCGCTGCCCAGGCCCGCATGCGCGACGCCGCGCTGTCGGTCGGCCTGGCCAGCAACGCCAAGCTGATCGACTTCAAAACGGTGGCCGACACTGCCGCCGTACTGAGATCCGCCATCGGCTCCGTCAAGTCGCTGGAGGCCGGTCGCGGCGCACTGGCCAGCGCCAACGTGGTCCGTACCGATGCGGTCCAGGCCGCAGCTGGCGCCAGCCCCTTGTCCAAACAGGTGCGCGCAGTCACCGAGGTCTACACCGCCCTGTTGAAACGCAGCCCGACCTTCCTGGAATTGAACCAGGGCCTGAACTCGCTTAAAGCCGGCAAGAGCCTGGAAGACATCACCGTCGAGGTCCTGAATCGCAACCAGGATCTCTATCCCAAGCTGACGATCAGTAACGACGCCTTCGTGACCAAGGCCTACACCGCAGCCACCGGCCACGCACCGGACAACGCCACCTTGCGGACATTGAGCGACGCGCTGACCAGCGCGCCGGAATCGCGCGGCCCGGTCGTCATGACGATGGTGCGCAATCTGTCGGCAGGCGGCGCCGACTCCGTCACCTTCAACACGCAAGTGGCAAGCAACCTTAACGCGCTGTCGGCCCTGGCGCAAAATGCCGGCAGCCCGGACCAGGCCGCCCTGACCTTCTCCAAGTTCATCCAGGACAACAGCGACGCCGCGCGCGCCGAGGCCACCACCTTCGACGCCGCCGCCCAAGCCGCGATGCCGCCTGCCGCCAAGTACGTGACGCAGATCACGCAACTGTACCTGGTGCTGTTCAACCGTGCGCCGGAAGCGGCCGCCATCACGTCGGCTGTCTATCAGTTGAGTAACGGGACGCCGCTCGAACAAATCGTCCGGAACATGGTGGAGTCCAAGGAATTCCGTAGCCTGAGCAATTATGAGTTTGCGAGCCGCCTGTACACCATCGGCTTCGGACGTCCGGGCGCATTGAACGAAATCGCCCGCGCCGCCGACACGCTCAATACGGGCGTCAAGCGCGAACGGCTGGTGATCGATCTGATCAATGAGCTCAGCAACTACGCCGGCAGCGAGCCGGAGAAGACCGCCGCGCGCACCGCGCTGGCGATCAACGTTGCCGCCAGCCTGGAGCGCTCTATCGGCGAGACCGCGTCCTTCGTCGGCATCTCGCAACTGGCCGCGCAGCGTAACGCCAGCATCGAAAGCTCGGCCCTGCTCGCCCGCATGAGCGACGGCGTGCTGCTCGGCCACGACAGCGTCGTCGACAGCCTGGACATGCGCAACGCGGCCTCGATCACCCGCGACCGCTGGGGCAATGTGCTCAGCGTGACGGATGCGCGCGACCGCAACTACAAGGTCAACTACCGCTACAACCTCAACAACCAGCAGATCAGCCAGTCGCTCAACGCCCGCGACGGCGACGCCAACGTGGCGCTCAGCACCATCGGCTACGACGCCCTGGGCCGGCAGGTGCGTTCGGGCGACTTCGTCGGCAACGCCCTCGGCCGCTTCAACCGCCGGGCCTACGACAGCAACGGCAACGTGATCACCGAGACCCACGCCGATGGCGGCGTGGTCAGCTACACGTATAACCTGTTCGGCGACCGCATGTCCGTCACGACCCAGCGCGGCGACGGCCAGACGGCCTTGCAGACCAGCTACACGTACGACCACCTGGGCCATATGCTGAGCTCGGCATCGGCGGCCGTGGTCAACTACACCGCCCCGTTCCCCGGCCAGCTCAACGGCAATCCGGTGCAACAGCTGGCGGCCGAACAGCTGATACAGCGCTACTTCTACGACGAACTGGGGCGCAACATCGTGCGCGTCAATGCGGCCGGCTTCGTCACCCAGTCAATCTACGACTTTGACGGCAACGTCGTCGCCACCGTGAACGAGGCCGGCGCGCGCAGCTACTCCAGCTATGACACCCTGCACCACCGCGTCGGCACGCTCGACGCCGAGGGTTACAAGATGCGCTGGAACGTCGACGTCCACGGCCAGCTCAGCAGCAGCACCGACATGAGCGGCACCGTGACCAACTACCAATACGACGCCGCCGGCCGCAAAATCCACCAGGATGCACAACGCGCCACGCTCAAGCAGGACATCGACTACGTCTACGAGAACGGCCTGCTGACGGAGGTGCGCGACAGGGGCACCCATGTCACCACCCGCTACACCTATGACCGCGTCGGCAACCGCCTGACCGAAAAGCAGGTCTACGACAGCGCCGCGTTCGCCCCTCCCAAAGCGCGGGTGCAGGACAACACCATCACCTACGACATGCAGAACCGGGTCGCCTCGATCAAGGACGCCGACTACACGCTGAGCTACGAGTACGACAATAACGGCAACCGCACCTATGTGACCAGCGATTTCATCGAGATCATCCCCGACCACTATGAGCCCGGCCCGAATCCGAAACCAAAGGGCGACAGCGATGGGAGCGTCTGGGTGCCGGCGACGTCGGTCCCGCGCCATCTGATCACTTACAACGACTACGACGTCATGAACCGCCAGCTGAAGGTCAACTGGGCCGTGACGGTGGACGGCAACGGCAACCGAACCGGCATGGCGATGGGCGTCAACGGCCACGAGCTGCGCTACGACTACGCCGGCAACCGCAGGGCCGACAGCTTCTCCGGCGTCAAGATCACCAAGGACGACGTCAACCACACCTACGTCGCGACCGCCGCCCACCTGCTGGTAACCGAAACCTATGACTATGACCAGGTGGACCGCCTGGTGCGCGTCAACCGCGACGGCATCGCCATCAACGACCGTCGCTACGACAAGATGGGACGCCTGACCGAAACCGGCATCCTGACCACCGCCGATTACGACGGCCTCGACAAGGCGGTGGAAGCGGCCGGCGGTTCCTCCGCCACCCACATCTACGGCTACAACGACGCTCTCGGCCATCTGCTCGAACAATGGGACGGCAGCTACAACCGCTTCAACCCCGAGGACCGCAACAGCATCACCTCCAACACCTGGATCGGAAGCGATGGCTATGACAAGGCCGGCAATCTGATCAGCTATGAGGTGCGGCCGGCCGGTTCCGGCCACAACACCAAGTACACCATCCGCTACAACCACACCGACAGCGCCAAGGAGGCCAGTATCAGCGTCGAACACGGCGCCACCAACACCAGCAACTATGACGCCAACGACAACCGCTTCCAGGTGACCAGCTACGACAACGACAAGTCCACCGTGATGACCTCGCTGTGGTACGACGCCGACGGCCACGTGCTGTCCAAGCACGACGGCGCGGGCGACCACTTCTCGCTGATCGTCAACGGCCAGGTGATCGGCGAGGAGACCAACAGCCGCAACGACGTGCTGGGCTCGTCCTATGCCGGCGTGACCTCGTCGATGCTGAGCGCGCCGCCGAGCACCTACAGCGTGCTCAACCCGAGCGAGACGCTGCGCAGCGTCGCCCAGGCGATCTGGGGCGACAACAAGCTGTGGTACCTGATCGCCGACGCCAACGGTCTGAGCAGCGACAGCAAGCTGTCCACCGGCCAGATCCTGCGCATTCCGGAGCGCGTGAACACGCTGCACAACGACTACGCCACCTTCAAGCCGTACGACGCGTCCGAGGCGGTCGGCAACACCACGCCGGCGCTGCCGCCGCCTAGCCATGGCGGCGGCTGCGGTACTGCGGGCAAGATCCTCATGGTGGTGGTGGCCGTTGCGGTGACCTACTTCACCGCAGGCATGTTGGCCTCGCTCGGCCCGGTCCTGTCCACCGCCATTGGGGCCGCGGCCGGTTCTGTCGCCAGCCAGGGCGTCGGCATCGCCATCGGCGCTCAGGACGGATTCAGCTGGAGTGGTGTCGCTTTGGCAGCTGTCGCCGGCGGCGTTACAGGCGGTGTCGCGCAGCTTAGCGGCACGGATAAACTGCTGAGCTCTATAGGAGGGCAAAGTTGGGGAGCAGTGGCGGCCAGGGCTGCGTTGTCCAATGTCGTCAGCCAAGGTATCGGCAACATCGCGGGCTTGCAGCACGGCTTTAGTTGGGCCAACGTCGCCGCCTCCGCCATCGGTGCGGCGGTGGGCAGCCAGGTCGGTGAGTACCTGAACAAGAATGAAATTTTTGGACCGTTACAAGATAGCGCCGCCCAGTTGGCACGAGCCACAGCGTCAGGTTTCTCGGCGGGACTCTCTACTGCAATCGCGCGCGGGGGTAAAATCGCGGTGGCACAGATTGCTACAGATGCGTTTGGTAATGCCTTGGGTAGCAGCCTGGCCGACAGCCTCAATGGCGATGGTAGGATTCTATCGCCTCGACCGATCAGCAATTTCAGCAGCATTGCGCCAGTTGAGTGGAAACCGAAGGAAGTCGATTATAGCGCTTTAAATGCCGCCGGTATTGTTAAAGCCAACGACTATGACGCCGAGGTAGCGAAGCTTGACCTTGAGCCGTCCGTTGATGATATGAACGGGGCCCCACAAAAGCGAATATTGGAACCTCAACGCACTGCTGATGGAAAAGTCATCAAACCACCTACTGATGCTGAGTTGAATGCTGAGCTTCGTTTGCATCCACACGACTTTATGGACAAATTTACAGAAACGGCAGCCTTTTACAAAGGGCATATATCTGTGAACCGTGATGATATTAACAGGACCTTAACTTTGGTTGGCCGAGGCAGTATCTATGGCCCCCTCAGCTTCATCGCCGCAGCCGATGGAATGGACAAATGGGACAACTTATCCTATAAAGATAGCGATGGGTATACTTATAAGTCCGATGTGAAGTTCACAATTACGCAGGTGGAGAGGGATGCTGACGTTCGGCTAAATTATGGCATTGATGTTCAGAATACACGTCAGCACGCATTACCCAATGGCAATATATATTTTTTAAATAGCGACATGGATGGATTAAGACCAGGGATGCCGGCTCATGAACTTGGACACGCATTCTTTGGCGTGAAGGATGCTTACTTTGATTTAGTCATGCCAAATCATTATATTCTCCCAGCTATTCCATACAATAATTTTAACGATAGCCTGATGGGCGATCTTCATGGGATCATTCGCGGACCAGATCTTAAAGCATTGACCTTAAAATATGAGGAATCACAAATAAAATATTTTCAGTCAATAAAAAAATAAACGTATGCAAAATAATTCAAACTCAAACTCAAATCGATATCATCGACTTTTCGCTACGCTTTTTAGCGGTTTAATTTTAATGATGATATCGTTAGATGCTAATGTCTACGCACTTGGGCAACGAGCTGACTCCATCAAAAAGTCGGAAACGGCTCGGGATAAGGTCGTTCCTTCTACACCAGAAGAATGCGTGGATTTTTATAAAATCTGCTCAACCTCGATCGCAAGACTGCTTTCTACCCCCCAGAAGTATCACAACCGAAAAGTTCTCGTAAAAGGGCTATTTATCTTGAGTACTGAATCCTCGGGGTTGTACGATGAAAATACACGTGGAGAGGTTTTACATTCTATGGGTATATGGATTAATGGCGATATTCCAAAATCCTTAAATCTACAGGCAATTTCTCTGACTGGCACCTTCCGACGAGGGCCTACAGGGCATATGAATGAATTCGGCGCCCAACTTGACAACATAGAAATAGTTAAAACAACCAGATAGCTACAAATGCGTTTGGCAATGCGCTGGGGAGCAGCTTGGCTGACAGCATGCGGCCAACAACCTCGGTAACCGCGACCGCCTCGGCAGGCCAAAGCTTTGGCGACAATATCAAAGCGTGGCAAGACAATCCGTTCGAAGGCCCAACCAGGAACAGCTATGTCTTCGGCGACGAAGATCAAACTAAAGACTACCTGGGACAACTGGAGGCCAATGACGTCCGCGACCTGAAGCAGAACGACGGCACTTTCGCGGGTAGTATCACACCATCGGCGTCGTGAGCCCAAGATCCGTCACTGCCTAAGGTTTTAGTCAATCATGCTAAATGGACGCTCGAAGAGAAACTAGCGTACGACTTCCGCGTATCAAGCAGTGCGCCCGGCCAATGGGGCAACGATTTCTCGCGAGGCTTCAACGGCGAGGAACGCAGTGTAATGGAAGGCCCTACGCCAAGCGGAGAACGTATTGGCCGCACTGTCGGATCAGTGGTCGAGTTTGGCAAAGGCATGATCGGCGTGCACAGTGCCAACACGGCCAAACAGGAATGGAATAAAGGTAATTACGGTGCTTCGGCTGCTCACGGAATGGCCGCTGTTGGTCAAGCCGGGTTGACTGTACTCACGTTGGGCTCGCTCTCCGCTTTCCGCCAAGCAGGCATGAATTCAGTATCAGAAGCACTTGCCACAAAAGAGATATCCGCCCTCGATGGGGCCTTTAGCCCACTCGTAGATGGTGGTGGATTACAAATGCACGAAAATGTAGGTGGTCACCTTTTGGAAAAGCATGTGGGACAATCCGAACAAGCGCTGATGAACCGTTTGATGGCTGAGCCCAAAATTAGCGGATCATCTTCATTCTATGATCGGGCAGCAGCGGAAATCGCTGTATCGCAAACATTGGATGCAAATAAAACTATTATTACAGATTGGCTTAACGGCTCAAGTAACCGCCTGCGATTGGATTATTCGCTGCCGAGTCCAGTTGGGATCTCGCTTACTCGTGGGACAGCAGGAGCGCTCGATGCAGCATCTGTTCGAACGATTCTGGTGCGCGATCCATCAATGCCAACTGGTGATAAAATTTTAACGGGATTCCCCACTCCACCATGACATATAGAAAACTTGATGCCCTTGGGCAGCTATTGGGTTGCTATTTCCACCAAGACTGGACTGAGGAATTCGATAGCGACACCGCTGCTCTTCAATCCATTATAGAATCGGAGCCACGAGCGCAAATCTCAGCTGGAATTGTTGAAATCGATGCTCTCTTAGCGGCATCGCTGTTGGAAGATGATTTGGTGTCGATCATGACCAACCAAGTTGGTTGTTATTTTGACCCAAGCTCAGAAGGACTAACTTACACTCAATGGTTAACACAGGTTCGGGAAAAATTCCTTGCCTAACGTTGCCGAAGTATGTTCCTGTTGCTGGGAGAGTTGCCGGTACTTTTCGTATGCGCTAACGGGCTCTGCTCCGGCAATCGGAAAGAGCCTCGACCATTCGAGCCAGGGTCTAGCAATAGCACAAACTCGGCAGCAAGGCGCGGCCTTGCTGCTAGGTGTTGACTTTGGTTTTGTGTTCAACCTGACTAACGGCAGCGCGCGGCCGTGGGCACCGCAGGTGCCTACGCCGTAGGGCTGACCGCTTGATGCGCCCGCAAGGCGCACATGATGGCTTGGCAGGCGCGCAGGGGCGCCAGACATAACGCCTGTTCCGCGCGGTCGGCCCACCAAGTGAAGCTTTAGCGTAGCGACTGGGCCGACCGTGCGGAATGCGGCATTATGTGGAATGGGCGCAGCCCATTTCCCCCGGAGAGGCTGTGCTTTTGCATGGCCGTTGTCCGTTTGCCGGCGCAGCGCGACGGCAAGCGCTGAAGGCGCGCGGCGCCCCGTGAACTGCGAACGAACCAAGCGTGGCCATTGATGTCCAGGCATCAGCTGGTGATATCGTACAGCGACTAATATCGTCTGCGGCACAGTGCAGACGCACAATAGCACCCGCCATCGGCCAGCCTTGCCGCCACAAGCAAGAAAGGCTTGACGAACAAACTAAGCATACTAATACCGAGAATTGGGAATGGTTTAGGAAGGGCCGCCACAATGGCCTCCCTTTTGTCTGCCGGAGCGGCGGGACGATGTCCGCAACGGCTCAGCGCACGTCCAGCAGTTCGACGTCGACGATCAGGGTGGCGTTCGGCGGGATCGGGCCCGCGCCGTTTTCGCCGTAGCCCATACCGGCGGGCACGATCAGCATGCGCTTGCCGCCGACCTTCATGCCCTGCACGCCCTCGTCCCAGCCAGGGATGACCCGCCCCGCGCCTAGCGGTAAGCCGAAGGCCTCGCGGCCGATCGAGGAATCGAACTGCGCTCCGTGTTGCAGGAGGAGAGCAGTTGTTTCATCAGATTCTTTCGTGGACGGCGGCACAAAACAAAAAGGGCAGCCACATTGGCTGCCCTTCTTCATACTGGAGCGGGAGAAGAGTCTCGAACTCTCGACCTCAACCTTGGCAAGGTTGCGCTCTACCAACTGAGCTACTC
>NZ_JBWKWR010000019.1:0-47799 GCF_059422325.1 Duganella sp. GW821-FHT01E12
TAGAGCTCGTGTCCGAATGTCAGACTTGACCCCCAGCCCACGGCACAGGCCGTGTCCGAATGTCAGACTTGACCCCATCGATTGTCAGGCAACTAGTTGCACCACCACCTTGCCCTTGGCGCGGCCTTTTTCCAGATACGCCAGGCCGTCCTTGGCCTGCGCGAACGGGACCACCGCGTCGATCATCGGACGGATGTGTCCGGCCTCGATGAGCCGGGCGATCTCCGCGAGCTGCCCACCGTCCGGGCGCACGAACAGGAAGGAGTACGTGGCCCGCTGCCTGGCCGCGAGGCGGATGATCTTGCGGCTCAACAGGCCGAACACAAAGGTCATCAGGAAGTTCATGCCGCGCGCGCGGGCAAACGCTGCGTCCGGCGGGCCGACTAGCGAGACCACCGCGCTGGCAGGCTTGAGCACACCGACCGCCTTTTCCAGGCCGTCGCCGCGGGTCGTGCCGAGCACGGCGTCGTAGCCTTTCAGCACCTGCTCCACTTCCTGCCGGGTGTAGTCGACCACCTCGTCGGCGCCCAGGCCGCGCACCAGCCCGACGTTGCCGGTGCTGGTGGTCGTGCCCACCGTGGCGCCGAGGTGCTTGGCCAGCTGGATCGCGAACGTGCCGATGCCGCCGGAGCCGGCCGGAATGAACACCTTCTGCCCGGGCTTGAGCCGCAGCCGTTCCTTGAGCGCCTGCCAGGACGTCAGCCCGACCATCGGAACCGAGGCGGCCTGTACGAAGCTCAGATTGGCCGGCTTGAGCGCGGCGGCGGACTCGGGGACGGCGGCGTATTCCGCCAGCGAGCCGGTGCCCAGGTCGAAGATACTGGCGTACACCTCGTCGCCCACCTTGAACCGGCTCACGCGGCTGCCCGCTTCCACCACCACGCCCGCCAGGTCGCTGCCCATCGTGGCCGGCAGCTAGAACTTCAGGATGGGCTTGAACATGCCCTTCGGTATCATGTAGTCGATGGGGTTGAGGCCGGCCGCGTGGACCCGCACCAGGATTTCGTCCGGCTTGATCGCGGGACGGGGGATGTCGGCGAATTCGACCACGCCGGCCTTGCCATACCGCTTCAGGATGAGTGCTTTCATGTTTGCCTTTAATCGTTGTTTGCTAGCGCCGGCTTATGCCAGCCGCAAGTCCTTGCGTATGCCCGCGTCCATCACGCCGGCCGGCGCGAAGGTGCGCAGCAGGCGCAGGCGCCCCGCCAGGCCGCCGGCGGTGTAGCGCAGCTTGGGCGTGCGGGCCAGGGCCGCCTTCAGCACGGTCGCCGCCACCACTTCCGGCCCTTCCGCGACGGCCATGACTTCCTGCACGCGCCGGGTGACGGCGGCACGCACCTCGCTGTAGGCGTCGAGCTTGGCGTCCGCCGCCAGCATGTTGGCGTCGAACGGGGTGCTGGTGTAGGCGGGCTCGATGACGACGGCGCGGATGCCCCAGTTGCGCAGCTCGTGGTCCAGCGATTCCGTATAGCCTTCGACCGCGTGCTTGGTGGCGGCGTACAGCGCGCTATACGGCATCGGCAGGAAGCCGAGCACCGAGCCGATGTTGATGATGCGGCCGGCGCGCTGCGCCCGCATGTGCGGCAGCACGGCGCGTGTCATGCGCACCAGGCCGAAGAAGTTGGTGTCGAAGATGGACTGGGCCTGCCCGATCGAACTTTCCTCGGCGCCGGCCGGCGCGACGCCGACGCCGGCGTTGTTGACCAGCAGGTCGATGCGCCCCTCGCGCCGCATCACCTCGCCGACCGCCGCCTGCACCGAGGCGTCGCTGGTCACGTCCAGCGACAACATCTCGTAGCCCTGCCGCGCCGGCTGCGCGCCGCGGCGGCTGGTGCCGTACACCTTGAAACCCGCCTCGGCCAAACGCTGTGCCGTGGCGGCCCCTATGCCGGACGAGGCGCCGGTGACCAATGCGATCTTGCTGCTCATGGTGTTTCCTTTAAAGTGAATATGATGATCATCATATTTTCGTGCAAAAAAAAACGGCCGCCCGCCGCTTCAGGCGGCCGCCGGGGCGAGTTGTTTCAGGGTGGCCGCGCACAGCGCCGCCGACAGCTTGGGGTCGTCCACGGCGCGCGCCATCATGGTGGTGCCGATCAGGGAGCACACCAGCGCCATCGCCCGCTCGTGCGCCTGCGGCTGGCCCCAGTCGGGCATCTGGCGGGCGAACAGGTCGATCATCTCCTTGATGTGGATGGTCGCGGCGCGCCGCACCTCCGGCGCCTGGCGCGGCATTTCCGACCCCAGCGCGGAGACCGGGCAGCCGGTCTCGATGGCGCCGATGTGCTGCGGCGACAGGTAGGCCTGCATCATCGCCTGCAGCGCCTGGCCCGGCGGCGCGGCGGCCGCCACGCGCGCGGCCAGCGCGACCGACTCGGCGCCGGCGCGGTCGCCGGCCTCGGCCAGCAGCGCGTCGCGCGACTCGAAGTGCGCGTAGAAGCCGCCGTGCGTCAGGCCCGCCTCCTTCATGATGTCGGCGACGCCGGTGCCGTCGTAGCCGCTGCGCCGGATGGCGCGCGAGGCCACCTCCACGATGCGTTCGTGGGTGGCTTCCTTGCGGCTGACGGCTGCGCGTCGGGTTGATTTCGATTCCATGATGGTCATCATATCCTATTTTTTGGCGGCGTGCACGCGGCCGCGCAAAACCCGCTTGACACGGCGGCCGTCTTTGCCAATACTATACCTTATGGTTAACTATAAAGACGCCCAGCTGGACCTGATCTTCGCGGCCCTGTCCGATGCCACGCGGCGCGGCGTGCTGGCGCAGCTGGGCGAAGGCAGTTGCTCCGTCACGGAGCTGGCGCAGCGCTACGAGATGTCGCTGCCCGGCTTCATGAAGCACCTGGCCGTGCTGGAGACGGCCGGTCTGATCGCCCGCTCGAAGGAAGGACGCGTGGTGCGCTGCGAGCTGCAGGCCGCGCCCATGCAGGACGCCGCCGCGTGGATCGCCCATTACCAGCGTTTCTGGACCGAACAGCTCGATGCGCTGGGCCGCTATCTCTACCACCAGGAGGAAATCGCACCATGTCAACCACCGAACAACCCGCCCACGTCAGCCTCCGGCGGGTCTACCCCGTCGCCCCCGAAAAAGTCTGGCGCGCGTGGACCGACCCGCAAGCGCTGAGCCAGTGGTTCGGCCCCGGCCAGGCCTCGCTGACCAGGGCGGACATCGACCTGCGCGTGGGCGGGCAATACCAGCTCGCGTTCGCCGGACCCGACGGCGGCCTGAATCAACTGGCCGGCGTGTATCAGGAGGTGCAGCCCTTTACGCGGCTGGTGTTCACGTGGGCCTGGCACAGCACGCCGGAGCGGATGTCGCGCGTCAGCATCGACCTGACGCCGGTGGCGGAAGGCACGGAACTGCGCTTTGTGCACGACCGCTTCTTCGACCAGCAGGCGCGCATCAACCACGAGCGCGGCTGGGCCCTATTCTTCAACAGTCTTGATCGTTACTTTTCAGGAGGTGCGCTATGAAATACCAGGGAAGCTGCCATTGCGGCAGGGTGAAATTCGAAGCCGAAGGCGAGATCGCGTCGGCGCTGTCCTGCAATTGCTCGATGTGCCAGCGCAAGGGCACGCTGATGTGGTTCGTGCCGCGCCCGGACATGCGCCTGCTGACGCCGGACGACAACGCCAGCACCTATCTGTTCAACAAGCACGTGATCAAGCACCGCTTCTGCCCCACCTGCGGCATTGCGCCGTACAGCGAAGGCACGGCGCCCAACGGCGACCCGGTGGCGGCGATCAATCTGCGCTGCATCGAGGGCATCGACCTGGACGCCATCCCCGTCCATCGCTACGACGGCCGCTCGATTTAATGCGCTCGACCTCCTGAAGATTTGCTTTTAAAATAAGATGCTGCAAAACTACAGGAGGCTGAGGCATGAAGCGCTGGTCGATTCCGTTTGCCGTGCTGGCCGGGGGCGCCGTGGCCGGCGCGCTCGATATCACGTTCGCGATTTCCTTTGCCGTCTACAACGGCCTGACGCCCGAGCGCCTGCTGCAGATCGTGGCCAGCGGGCTGCTGGGCAGCGCGGCCTTCAGCGGCGGCGCGGCGACCGCGGCGCTGGGCATGCTGAGCCACTTCGCGCTCAGCTTCGTGTGGATGGCGCTGTTCCTGCTGGCGGCGCGGCGGGCGCCGGCCTTGCTGGCCAGGCCGCTGCTGTCGGCGGTGCTGTTCGGCGCCGTGGTGTTCCTGGCGATGCGGCTGGTGGTGCTGCCGCTGTCGGCCTTCCCCCGCCCCGTCACGTTCCAGCCGCTGGCGACGGTGCTGGACCTGGCTTCCCATATGTTTTTGTTCGGCCTGCCGATCGTGTGGGCCACCCGCAAGGCAATGCTCTCAAAAAGGTAAGGCATGAAATCGAGCTCCACCGATGCAACTGAAATGCTGTTCTCCTACGGCACGCTGCAACAGCCGGAAGTGCAGATGGCGACGTTCGGCCGCCTGCTGTCCGGCCGCCAGGACAGCCTGCCGGGCTATCGCCTGTCGGCGGTGGCGATAGACGATCCTGTCGTGGTCGCCACCAGCGGCAAGACGCATCATCCCATCGTTTCCCGCAGCGGGTCGCCGGACGACCAGGTAGCCGGCGCGGTGCTGGCGGTGACGATCGAGGAGCTGCGCGACTCGGACCGCTACGAGGTGGCGGCCTACCGCCGCCAGAGCGTGACGCTGGCTTCGGGTACGCTCGCCTGGGCGTATGTGGACGCGCGCGATGCAGCAGTTCTACCGTAAAAAGAGTTCTACAGGGATTTTCCGGGATGGGCTTCGCAGCGCGGCGCTTCCTGCGGCGGGCATTTCTTCCGAAATTAGTATTTTTTAGTTCCGAAAATAGCGCGAAGTCGCACGAAATATCGATGGTTAGTATTGGGTAGTAGTGGTTAGCGGGTTTTAGTAAAAGCCGAAAAAATAGCTCCCGCCCTGCACCTGTCCTCGGCGCGGCAATAAAAAAAGGGCAGCCCCGGCTGCCCTTCTCCCTACCAAACTACGCTAGATTCAGATCGCTGCAATCGCCGCGTTAAAGGTCGCGCTTGGACGCATGACCGCTTCGGTCTTGGCCGGGTCCGGATAGTAGTAGCCGCCGATATCCATGGCCTTGCCCTGCACCGAGTTCAGCTCTTCGACGATCTTGGCTTCGTTGGCCGCCAGCGACTTGGCCAGTGGCGCGAAGTAGGCTTGCAGTTCAGCGTCCTCGGTCTGCGCCGCCAGCGCCTGGGCCCAGAACAGCGACAGGTAGAAGTGGCTGCCACGGTTGTCCAGCTCGCCGGTGCGGGTCGATGGCGACTTGTTGTTGTCCAGCAGCTTGCCGGTGGCCTCGTCCAGCGTCTTGGCCAGCAGCTTGGCCTTGGCGTTGCCGGTCTTGATGCCCAGGTCTTCCAGCGACACCGCCAGCGCCAGGAACTCGCCCAGCGAATCCCAGCGCAGGTGGTTCTCTTCCACCAGCTGCTTGACGTGCTTGGGCGCCGAACCGCCGGCGCCGGTCTCGTACATGCCGCCGCCAGCCATCAGCGGAACGATGGACAGCATCTTGGCGCTGGTGCCCAGTTCCAGGATCGGGAACAGGTCGGTCAGGTAGTCGCGCAGGATGTTGCCGGTCACCGAGATGGTGTCCAGGCCGCGGAAGGCGCGCTCCAGCGTGTAGCGCATGGCGCGCGTCTGCGACATGATCTGGATGTCCAGGCCCTTGGTGTCGTGGTCCTTCAGGTAGACCTGCACCTTCTTGATCACTTCGTTCTCGTGCGGACGGTAGCTGTCCAGCCAGAACACGGCCGGCATGCCGGAGTTGCGGGCGCGGGTGACGGCCAGCTTGACCCAGTCGCGGATCGGCGCGTCCTTCACCTGGCACATGCGCCAGATGTCGCCCGCTTCCACGTTCTGGGTCAGCAGCACTTCGCCGGTGGCCAGGTCGGTGATGTTGGCGACGCCGGCTTCCGACACCTCGAAGGTCTTGTCGTGCGAGCCGTATTCCTCGGCCTGCTGGGCCATCAGGCCGACGTTGGGCACGGTGCCCATGGTCTTGGGATCGAAGTTGCCGTGCCATTTGCAGAAGCCGATCATCTCCTGGTAGATGCGGGCGAAGGTCGATTCCGGCATCACGGCCTTGACGTCCTTCGGACGGCCGTCGGCGCCCCACATCTTGCCGCCGATGCGGATCATGGCGGGCATGGAGGCGTCGACGATGATGTCGTTCGGCGAGTGGAAGTTGGTGATGCCCTTGGCCGAGTCGACCATCGCCAGTTCCGGACGGTTGGCGTGGCAGGCGTGCAGGTCCTTGAGGATCTCTTCCTTCTGCGAGGCCGGCAGCTTCTCGATCTTCTCGTACAGGTTGGCCATGCCGTTGTTGACGTTGACGCCCAGCTCGTCGAACAGCGCCTGGTGCTTGGCGAACGCTTCCTTGTAGAAGATGCGCACGCAGTGGCCGAACACGATAGGGTGCGACACCTTCATCATGGTGGCCTTGACGTGCAGCGAGAACATCACGCCGGTCTTGAAGGCGTCGTCGATTTCCTTCTCGTAGAACTCCAGCAGCGCCTTTTTGCTCATGAACATGCTGTCGATGATCTCGCCGGCCAGCAGCGAGACCTTCGGCTTGAGCACGATGGTCTTGCCGGAGGCGGTGATCAGTTCCATCTTGACGTCGCGCGCCTGGGTCAGCGTCAGCGATTTTTCTCCGTGGTAGAAGTCGCCATGGTGCATATGCGACACGTGGGTGCGCGACGCCTGGCTCCATTCGCCCATCGAGTGCGGGTGCTTGCGGGCGTATTCCTTGACGGCCTTGGGCGCGCGGCGGTCGGAGTTGCCTTCGCGCAGAACCGGGTTGACCGAGCTGCCGATGCACTTGCCGTAGCGGGCCTTGAGTGCTTTTTCCTCGTCGGTCTTGGCTTCTTCCGGGTAGTCCGGCAGCTTGAAACCGCGCGCCTGCAACTCGCGGATGCAGGTGGTCAGCTGGCCGACCGAGGCGCTGATGTTGGGCAGCTTGATGATGTTGGTGTCGGCGAGCTGGGTCAACGCGCCCAGTTCGGCCAGGGTGTTGGGGACTTTCTGCTCTTCGCTCAGGTATTCGGGGAACTCGGCCAGCACCCGCGCCGCCACCGAGATATCGCTGGAGGTCACGTTTACACCAGCCGATGCAGCAAACTTCTTGATAATAGGCAGCAGCGAATAGGTCGCCAGCATGGGCGCTTCATCGGTCAGCGTGTAGATGATTTTAGATTTCTGTGTTGCCATGTTCATTCCATGTCATGCGGGCGATACCCGCCGATTGAATTTCTCCGTTTCGGATTGCAAGATGATGTGTCGCAATCCGGCAACGGCCCCAGACTGCATTTTAGACCTGTTGGCGGCCCATGCCCAGTGGCGGTTTCTGCTTATGGTCTTTTTGTCCACCGCCCATGTCAAAAGAGCATCCACTTGAGTTGCCGCACGGCATCACTTTCGCAACTAATAGTTTCAAACATTGATCTCAATACATATTTCATTGTTGCACCAGTGTTGAAAGTGATTATGTGAGAGTTTCCTAGCCTCATAGGCCCACTAAGATCGTGGAAGCGTTCCACCAAATTCTCATTTGGATATTTGGAAGGCACATAAGCCCCAAGGAGGCGATATGAAATTTCAGAATTGGACCATAGCGAACCGGCTGGGCCTGGGTTTTGGCCTGTGTGCCGTGTTTCTGTTGATGATCATCGGGCTGGCCCTGGCCAGCATGCGCCAGATCCAGGGCCGCCTGGACGAGATCACCAAAGTCAACGACGTTGAGACCAAGCTGGCGCAAATAATGGACCTGACGGTTACAGAACGCGCGCTCGCCACACGCAATCTGATCCTGCTCAAGGAAGACAAGGAAATCCAGATCGAAGTCAGCCGCATCGCCGAGCAGGAGAAGAAATACGCGGACGCCCAGGACAGGCTGGGCCAGATGTTCACCAAGCTCAGCGGCACCTCGAACGAGGAAAAAGAGCTGCTGGACCAGATCCGCAAGCAGGCCGACCAGGCCACGCCCTTCGTCCAGCGCGCCGCCGCGCTGGCGCTGGAGCAGAAGCAGGACGAGGCCTACAAGCTGCTGCGCTATGAGTTCCGGCCGGTGCAGAAGCGCTGGTGGGAACTGCTGCGCAAGCTGATCGCGGTCGAGGAAAAGCAGAACACCGAGGCGGCCGCGGCGGCCGAGGTGGCCTACGGCGAGGCCCGCACCGTGATGCTGCTGATCGGCTCGCTGGCGCTGGTGACCAGCGTGGTGGCGGCCTGGCTGATCACCCGCGGCGTCACCCGCCAGCTGGGCTGCGAGCCGGGCGAGGCGGCCGAGATCGCCGGCCAGATCGCCGCCGGCAACCTCACCGTGCGGGTCGAACCCAAGGCGGGCGACGAGGCCAGCCTGCTGTACGCGATGCGCTCCATGCGCGACAGCCTGGCGCGCATCGTCAACCAGGTGCACGCCAGCACCGAGACCATCGCCGCCGCCGCCGGCCAGATCGCCTCCGGCAACCTGGACCTGTCCTCGCGCACCGAGCAGCAGGCCAGCACGCTGGAGGAGACCGCCTCGTCGATGGAGGAGCTCACCAGCACCGTGCGCCTGAACACCGACCACGCGCGCCAGGCCAACGGGCTGGCCGAGTCGGCCTCGGACGTGGCGGCCAAGGGCGGCGCCGTGGTGGCCCAGGTGGTCGACACCATGGCCGCCATCGACGTCTCGGCGCGCAAGATCGTCGACATCATCGCCGT
The DNA here is from genome assembly GCF_059422325.1 of Duganella sp. GW821-FHT01E12. Taxonomy (NCBI): domain Bacteria; kingdom Pseudomonadati; phylum Pseudomonadota; class Betaproteobacteria; order Burkholderiales; family Oxalobacteraceae; genus Duganella; species Duganella sp. GW821-FHT01E12. The sequence continues at coordinate 8,717 of NZ_JBWKWR010000019.1, forward strand.
CATCGACGGCATCGCCTTCCAGACCAACATCCTGGCGCTGAACGCCGCGGTGGAGGCGGCGCGCGCCGGCGAACAGGGGCGCGGCTTCGCCGTGGTGGCCACCGAGGTGCGCAACCTGGCCCAGCGCTCGGCCGCCGCGGCCAAGGAGATCAAGGACTTGATCGGCGACTCGGTCGACAAGGTGCAGGCCGGCAACCGGCTGGTCGAACAGGCCGGCACCACCATGCACGACGTGGTCTCCAGCGTCAAGCGCGTCACCGACATCATGTCCGAGATCATGCTGGCCAGCCAGGAGCAATCGTCGGGCATCGAGCAGATCAACACGGCCGTCACGCAGATGGACGACGTCACCCAGCAGAACGCCGCGCTGGTGGAGGAAGCGGCGGCCGCCGCGCACGCCATGCAGGACCAGGTCAACAGCTTGAACGAGCTGGTCAGCGTGTTCCGCACCGACGCCCAGGCCGGCGCGGCGCGGCCGGCGCTGCAGCGGGTGGCGGTCGCCGTTCCGGCGGCGATGCGCGCCCCGGCCCTGACCACGGCAGTGCGCCCGCGCGGGCCCGCCAAGGTCGATACGCAAGAGTGGGAACAATTCTAAAGCGGAGGAATGGGAATGGGTAAGCTGGACAAGATCGACGATACGGGCTTGCGCGGCGCGCAGCATATTTTCTGGCACGGCAGCCAGGTGACGGCCGACGCGCGCGCCCGGCAGGCCGGGCAGCGCGCGGCCACCGTCTGGCTGACCGGCCTGAGCGGCGCGGGCAAATCGACGCTGGCCAGCGCGCTGGAAGGCCGGCTGGTGCACGCCGGCCACCCGGCCTATGTGCTGGACGGCGACAACCTGCGCCACCACCTGAACCGCGACCTGGGCTTCTCGCCGGCCGACCGCCAGGAGAACATCCGCCGCAGCGCCGAGGTGGCGCGCATGATGAACGACGCCGGCCTGATGGTGATCTGCGCCTTCATCTCGCCGCTGCGCCAGGACCGCGAGATGGCGCGCCAGATCATCGGCGAGGACAATTTCCTGGAGACCCACATCAGCACCTCGGCGGCCGTGTGCGAGGCGCGCGACCCCAAGGGCTTGTACAAAAAGGCCAGGGCCGGCCTGATCCCCGAGTTCACCGGCGTGTCGGCGCCGTACGAGCCGCCGCTGGAACCGGCGCTGTCGCTCGACACCGGCATGCTGTCGCTGGAACAGTCGTGCGAGCGCCTGTTCCAGCAGCTGGCGCGCCGCTTCATCTGAGCCCGCCATGACACGCTACGACGTCTTCAACGGCGACGCCGACGGCATCTTCGCGCTGCACCAGCTGCGCCTGGACGCCCCGCAGCAGGCCGAGCTGATCACCGGCGTCAAGCGCGAGATCGAACTGCTGCAGCGGGTGCCGGGCGGCGCCGCCCGGGTGACCGTGCTCGACATCGCACTCGACAGCAACGCCGCCGCGCTGCGCCGCCTGCTCGACGACGGCGCCGAGGTCGAGTACTTCGACCACCACTCGGCCGACTGCGCCTTCGCCCACCCGCGCCTGCGCCTGCACTGCGACGGCTCGCCCGAGGTGTGCAGCAGCATCCTGGTGGACCGCCATCTGCAGGGGCGGCACCGGCCGTGGGCGGTGGCGGCGGCCTTCGGCGACAACCTGGCCGGGCCGGCCCGGCGCCTGGCCGACAGCCTGGGGCTGGACGCGGCCGCGGTGGCGGCGCTGGACCAGCTGGGGCGGGTGGTCAACTACAACGCCTACGGCGAGAGCGAGCACGACCTGCACATCGCGCCGGCCGCGCTGTACCGCGCGCTGGGCGGCCATGTGCAACCGTTCGACTTCATCGCCGGCAGCGACATCTACCGCACGCTGTGCGCCGGCTACCGCGACGATTGCGCGCGCCTGCAGGGCCTGCGCCCGCACGCCGAGCTCGACGCCGGCGCGGTCTACATCCTGCCCGCCAGCGCCTGGGCGCGCCGCGTCAGCGGCGTGCTGGCCAACCAGCTGGCCGCCGCGCACAGCGGCGCCTCGTTCGCCGTGCTCAACGAGCGCGACGACGGCTCCTACCTGGTCAGCGTGCGCTCCGGCGCGCCGCTGGCGCACAGCGCCTGCGGCTTCTGCCAGCAGTTCGACAGCGGCGGCGGACGCAAGGCCGCCGCCGGCATCAACCGCCTGCCCGCGTCCGAGCTGGGCCGCTTCATGGACAGCTTCCGCCGCTACTTCACCACCCCGCACGACCTCCACCTACAGAAAGAATGACCATGCAGAACACTACAAGCAGCCAGCGTCCCCGTCCGGCGATGATGATCCCCCTGCGCCGCTGCGGCAGCCACGCCCTGCGCCTGCGGCTCAACATGTCGCCGCAGTTCTACTCGCCCTACCCGCTGCACATCGTCGACATGATGCCGCTGCTGCCGCTGTACGGCGACCTGCGCGACGACCGCGCCTATTTCAACCTGGTGGTCGACGTGGTCGGCCTGCAGGCCGTGAGCATGGTCAAGTGGCCGGAGGTGGTGTTCGATCCGGTCGAGATCTTCGAGACGCTGCGCCACCAGCCGCGCAGCATCCACCGCGTGGTGTGGGAGCTGCTGCTGCGCGCCGGCGAGCGCCAGGGCGCCCGGGTGGTGATGGACAAGTCGCTCGACAGCGTGCACTACGCGCCGGAGCTGATGACGCTGTTCCCCGACATGCTGTTCGTCAACGTGGTGCGCGATCCGCGCGCGCAGGTGGCGTCGATGAACCGCGCCATCATCCACGACTTCGACACCCTGCTCAACGCCGAGACCTGGCTGGCCGCGCACCAGGCGGCCGACCGCGTGATGCGGCAATGGCCCGAGCGCGTGCTGACGATACGCTACGAAGACTTCCTGTCGCAGCAGCAGCACACGCTGGAGGCGCTGTGCCAGTTCCTGGGCATCGGGTTCCTGCCGCAGATGCTCGACGTGGCCGGCTCGCGCGAGGCGCGCCAGCTGTCGCAGATGTCGGCGCTGTGGTCGTCCAACTGCTACCCGCCGATCGCCGCCAACATCGACAAGTTCAAGCAGCAGCTCTCGCTCGACGAGATCAACGTGATCGAGACGCTGACCGGCGACTACATGGACCGCTACGGCTACACCCGGCTGGCGGCCGGCGACGCGCCGCTGCCGCTGGCGCGGCGCGAGCAGGCCGCCGTCCGCTCGACGAGCGGGCGCGAGCAGGCCTGGCGCGACCTGGAGCAGAGCAACTTCCGCGACTACGCGCTGCGCCGCAGCCGCGCCGACTACCTGGCCCGGCTGCGCGCGCGCCTGACGTCGCAGCCGGCCCGCAGCGAGCGCGAGCAGCTCGTCACGCTGGACCAGCTCGACCCGGCCGCCTTCGAGCCGGCCGACTGAGCCGGCGGGGCTCCATTATTTACACCCTCCAATAGGAGCGTTTGTTCAAGTTCCTTGCGGGGGGCACCCTGCCGCCCAGCGCGCCAGGCTTGGTTATTATTTGCCGCCTCGCTCTCCCATAATATCTGGTCGACTGCTGCACTAGCGGAGCCGATGAGAGTGCAGCCACATTCCGTCTTGCAGCCTTCGACCACAACAGGAATATCCCCTACGGTGAGTGATTTGTGAGCGGTGATGATTTTATTTACGCCAAGCAGGGCAACTCCGGGATAAACCTGAGGGCAGCAGAAAGTATCGTGAAGGCGCGCAATCGCCTCGTTTCCTATGTCATGGACCGGCGACCAAATGATGACTTTCCCACCGTGGCGTAGCCTGAAGGTTAGACCTCCGTTTAACTAGAAAAATCTTTTGCTTCGCAAGATAGTACAGGTCCATAGAGTCGGTGCCTCGATAAACCTGAGGATAGAAGGGAGCAGCAACAGCTCACTCTTGATAGAGCTTTTCGCTTGTAGCTTGAAGAATTGCACCACAACTGGTCTTGTGCCCTTCATAGGCTACTGGGCGACCGTCAATCGTGTGCTTGTCGTCGCCTTCGGTAATAGTGCAAATGCCGCCGTGCCCAACCACCGGACATGTGCATTGGTCGCCGATACATGCGACAGCCTTTCCATCTACTGTGAAGTGCGGCGCACTGCTGCTTACAACTTTACCGCCGTGCGACGTAGGATCGCCAACGCGAATTACCTTACGCATAACGTTCTCCTATTATTGTCTCGGTTCCTCATAATTTTTCGAATCTATAGCGAGAACGGTGGCATTCGTCCTGGATCGATATCTAAAATTACTAGCTGCTATCTCAGGATGACCTTCGTATTCTTTTCTTTCTCAAATTTTCCGATCAAGTGTACCCATAAATAATATCCGGCAGACAATCTTCCTATAAAATATATCGACAGCGGGACAGAGAGCATGCTAACAAAAAAGAGCGTTCCAAATTCTCCGCCGATCCTAGTTATTAGTTTTTGCAAGGGATAGCCAAGTGACGCGATGGGAAATAATATACCTACTGCTTTAGCATAAAATTTATTACTAGACTTTTTCTCTTTGCAATCATAAATATCCTTTATTTCGTCTCGATCCACATAAGAAGAAGATCCGCAAACCTCTATCTGATTTTCAAAATAACCAGTTTTTTCGAAAATTTTACGAATCCATCTTATTTCAAAAGCCGCCCATATCGCAGAAACAAAAAAATACAAAAGTAAAATAAAAATTCTCAAAAAATTGCTACCATGAGGAAATATCAAACATAGAATGAACGGCGCCATGCTAAATAAAATAATTGGCACAACACCGAACACCCCAATTATTAAGACAAAAAATTTTAAACGCAACGGGCCATTAGAAATACATCCAATTAAAAAAAACATCACAGATAAAAAAAATACAATAAAAAAAAGTAAAAATAATGGTTTTTTTTCATATCCTAAAATATCAAAAACAACAAAAAATAAAATCAATGTGAATGAATTTAACATGGAAAATGCCGGAATAATTCTTTTCCATGGGTTATCCATAATGGCGCGTCGGATAATCATTCCGTGAATCCTCCATATTTCATAGCTTGTTCCACAGCTGGACTGTAACCCTTATAATCAAGCGGCAATTCTCTCTCAAGCTTTTCTACGCTATTCTTTATTATGCCACTTGCTTTTTCGGAAATTTTGTTGCGCTTATCCAGATAATCAATCGTCCAGCCCACTAGAATGGAAACCACAACGGTACCCACAATTACAACGATAATAGGAGCGCCACCGCTAGCAGTAAGTAATCCCCACATCACGCAGGAAACAATTGCTGAATTCATTAAATTTTTACCGACATCCAAGCCGATTTTTATAAAAAGATCAGTTATATCCTGTTTTGGTTTTCCTGTAACCGGATCCCGTCGTTCATAGTCAGCGCTCCACTCGGCGATATCCAACGTCACGGTAAACAATATCGAAAGGAGGCCAGCACCTTTTGAATTTCCCTTTACGGTTGACCAAGTTCCATGACGAAGTCCCTCGGCAGAACCTGCGCCGAATGAGAATGCCAAAACCTTGGTGTTCTTTGCACTATAAAGCGCGGCGGTGATTTGTCGCCGAATCCTTGTTGAACCCGTCAAAATTACATATATCTTTCTTCCCGCGTTTTTGTGGTTAATCGCTTTCAAAAGGATTTTTTCATCCCATAACTCACGTATCCACACTTTATTATCGCTAACGTACGCTGATTGCGACACAACTTGATTCATTACCCAGTTATGTGTTACAACCCCGCCGGAAACTACAACCTCCTTTTCTCCGCCGTGCTTAAAAAAATCCGCGACCTCTCTCGGAACATCATCTTTTGACGCGTCTATTTCTACTATTTGAAGAAATTTCTCAGCTTCATAATTACTCAATATCGGTGGCGTGCTATAGCTTCCATCCGGCTGAACAACATCAAATGCTTTACGATTATCTGTTATTAAGTTATTTCTTATTATTATACTTATTGGGACTGGCTTGAAAGACGGATCAATGCTGTCAACACCGACATCAATGCTATTTATAACATATTCTCCAAGTTGTACTGCATCATGATAAAGTGCGATTTTTCCTTTAAAATTTCGACCAATCCACAAATGAAAAACCTCTCCATCGCCAAAGAAAACTTTTTCGTGTGGGTGTATTAATTTTTTTGTTCTGGTGTCATACATTTCTGAAATATCGGAAATTACGGTATATTTTCTTCCCAACTCCATTTGGATATCAAATATAACGTCGCGATGTTTTCTTAGAATAACTGTTACCGTCTCCGCATCGTCCATCCAACACTGAATTGGCTGACCAGGCAAATCAATTGGGACCGTCACTTTTTTACTTCTTTTTTTACTGTTACGCTTTTTTTTAGCATGCGTGTTTTCAGTAGGCATGATCGCTCCTGTTTTCAAAATCACGACCGACGGGACGGTTGAATCAGCATGAAACTACCGGTGGGAGCGTCTTTGATCGTCGCGGCTCCACCTCGGAGATTGCTCGCTACCTCTTGACTGTCCGTATGGAAAATAAGTTTGAGCGGTTCGCCGTCTGGGCTCTGACCATCAGCATCCACGAGCTCAATTCGCAGTTCCCGAACAGCTTTGGAAGTAGACTCCGAAAATTTAGGGAAGGCAGTGCTCATCGTGGCTCCGCCGACAAAGGGGAAGCTGGCACCATGATGAGTAATCGTGCCTTGAGTTCCAATATCAACGCCTCCGCCGATCTTGATAAACGATCCATCCTCGGCGATCAGCACTATTTCCTTGGCCATACCGACTAATTTTCCGTCGCTTGCTGTAAAGCTAATGTCCTTAGCCGAGTTAATGACCGTCCCATCGTGCTGACTTTGTAAAAGCAATTGACCATGGTGAGCGATTGCACGAAGGCCGCCGTATTGCGAAAATAATGACATTCCCTTCCCCGAATTGATTACCACGTTCTTCCCAGCTCCCATTTGCAAGTGCTGATTCGCGAACGAGTCCAGATTCATTCCTGCATAGCTGACTACCGTTCGAGGTGTCGCAAAGCTGATACCAACTGGCGCAGTTACACCGATCGCGGCATCGTGGCCGGAGCTGGCATCGGCTTTTTCTTTATCCCCCTCCCATCCGTCGATCACGCTACCCAAGTCATCCTGGGCGGTGATATCAGTAGGTAACCCTCGATGATCTTCCGCATAGTTTCCAAGCGCATGGGCAAGTTCTCCGCACTGATCCAGCAGGCTCAAGAACTCGTCTCTAGCCAACTGTTTGTCCGCGCCGCCCAAGTGCTGCCAAGCCGTCAGCAACAGGCCCTTTGCACCGCGAACAGCTATTGCGTCATCACTGCGCAGCTCCGCGCCCGTTCCTCTTCGATTACCGCTACCACCTCGTTTCGGCATCGTGAGAAAGCCAAGATTAAGTTCGCTTCGACCATGATCACTGGCTAATTGCGCGCTAATCTCCCCGTTTGTGTCATCGAACATAAGCTGATTCGCGCGTCCTCCTCGCACCTCACGGCTTTTTATACCGGAGAGGTAGCGATTGCCCGGCAGGTCACCAACGTTGCTGAGCGCTGGCGGCTGCGCTTGCTGGTTGTAGAGCTGCCCGACGATCACCGGCTTGTCCGGATCGCCGCCGAGGAAGTTGACCAGCACCTCCGTCCCCACCCGTGGCAAGGCGACGGTGCCGCATTGCTGCAGGCTGCCTGGTCCGTTGCCGGCCCAGTTCGACGCCACGCGCACCCAGGCCGAATCCCTGTCAGAATCGGATGCGCCGATGCCGGCGGCTTGCTCGTGGTCAGCCGCACGCGTGCCGGGGAAGCGGATTTTGACTCGCCCCATTTGATCGCAATGCACCTCCTCCCCTGCCGGGCCGACCACAATCGCGCTTTGCATCAGCGCCAGCGGCAGGTCGGTGCGTGGATCGTAGGCCGGCACGATGATCACCCCACGCCGCACGGCCGTGAACTGGATGTGCATGCGCAGCGGTCCCGACGCTACCTTGTCCGCCACATCCCTTTGCATCTGCAGCTCCTGGCCGCCCTGCATCCACCGGCTGCGGGCGAACAGCCTCTCCACGCGCGCCGCCAGCGCCTTGGGCAGGTTGTTCTGCGCGTTCACCTGCAAGGCCGTGACGATGAAATCCCGCTCCTCGGCCGGATGCCGGTCCACCTCGGGATGCTCGGCCAGCGTGAAGTACTCCCCCGCGCACAGGTCGCGCACGCTGCCTTCGCCATGAAAGCATTTCGACTCGTAATCGTGCCGGCTCATGCGCAGCTTGCCGAGGCGGCACAAGTCCTCGTTATCGGCGCCAGCATGGGGCGCCAGGATTTGATAGTCATCCAGGCTGGCGGCCAGCTCGTTGCCGTGGAGGCCTTGATCCACGCCGCTGGCCACATCCGCCATCATGAAGTCGCGCCCCAGCGGATTGCGATAGTCCCAGCTGTGCCGCGTCACCTTGCCCGCTTGCAGGCTGCGCACCGCGCTCCAGGAGGTGATCGTGTCCCGCTCCTCCGTCGCGGCGTCGCGGTGATAGCGAATCGTGCCGGCGGCGTTCCGGCGCAGGCTGTCGGCGTTGTTGAACAGCACCAGCGTGTGCACCGGAAATTCGCCGCCGACGGCGCGCACATACCAGCCGATGCCGCGCCGCTTCAGCAGGCGCCGGATGAAGGCCGCGTCCGATTCGTTGTGCTGCATCGTGAATTCGCGTTGCGGGTATTCGCGGATGGTGAAGAATTCATCCAGCTCGTGCTTGAAGCACACGCCCAGGATGGAACTGTTCTGCCGCCACTCGTTCAGGATGCGTTGCACGATCTCCACTTCATCCATGTTGCGGAACACGCGCGTGTTGTTGCGCTTTTCCAGCAACGCCAGCGCGTCGCGCAGCACCAACTGGTAGCTCGCCAGGCCGCCGTCGCTGTCGCCCGAGCAGGCCTCGGTGACGATGCCGCACACGCTGCGCAAGTCGCCGCGGTCGGTGACGAAGTCCAGCGCGGCCGGCACGGCGATCATCTCCTTGAGCGGCAGTTGCACATTGGCCGACACGCACAGCACGCGGTACTCGATGCCGCCGCACAGCGTTTCGGAGCCGTACACCCGCTGCGGCAGCAGCATGTCGTCGTTGACGCCTCCCGGCAGGTCCAGCCGCAGGCGCAACGGCCGGTTGCTGGTCACGAGTTCCTTGGCCAGGCCCATGAAGCTGAAAAAATCGTTGTCGCGGTCCACGTTCGCTCCTCAGGCATGCAGCAGGAATATCAGTTCTTCGCGGTCCCGGCGCTGCGGGTCATCCACCAGGCAGGTATCGACGTCCAGCCGCCGAACTTGCTGCCGCTGTGGTCGATGCGGGCGATGGGGCACCAAGGTATCGGCTGCGAGTAGTACGGATACAACATGCCCAGCAGCACTTCAGTGAAGCGGACGCAGCCATCGCTCAGCGGCTGGGCGATGCGGGAGTTGGGGGGGAAGGCAGAGGCCTGGATCAGCCGTTCGAGATGGAGATCGGCGCAGATCTCGCCCTGCGTCAGCAAACTGCCTGGCAACTTGGGGTGGCGACTTGCGAACTCGGCGCAGGTGCGCCGCCACATGCTCAGTTCGCGTTCGAGGTAGGGCAACCGTTTTTCCATCATGGCATCCGACGCAGATTTTTACCGCACAGGCTGCCGATGATGTCACGCCCACATGCCGGGCTTTTGATATGCCACAATCGCCTTGTCGCTAGCGCCAAACAACGATAGGCGTCATAACGCGTAGAACGGCGCCAGCGCCCGCTCCACCAGCACCACCCGGTTGTCCATCGGTGCTTCGATCTTGGCGCGAAACACGGCGTCGATCCATTTTATGGATGAGTGCTTCATGCCTGTCGGTCTCGTCGCGCGCTAGGCCAGCAACTCCACGCACTTGGCCAGCGCCAGCCGCAATTCGCGCAGCTTGGGCGGCTTGCTCAGCACCTGGTCGACGTGGACCGGCGCCTCGCCGCTGTCGGGGATCAGGCGCTGGCCCCAGCCGGTCAGCAGGATCACCGGCGTGGCCGGCGCCATCCGCTTGACCGTCTCGGCCACCTTGCGGCCGTCGACATACGGCATGCCCAGGTCGGTGATCACCACCGCGTAGCCCTGGCCGGCCTCCTCGGCCGCGCAGAAGGCCGCGATGCCGGCCTTGCCGCCGTCGGCCTTGGTGACCTGGTGGCCGTCCAGGCTCAGGATGGTCTCCAGCGAGGCCAGCACGGTGGGGTCGTCGTCCACCACCAGTATCCTCAGCCCCGATTCGGGCGCCTGCGCCGGCGCCGGCGCCGCGCCGTCCACCACCGCCGGCGCCACCGGGAAGTACATCCGCACCGCCGTGCCCTCGTTCAGGCGCGAGGCGATGGCGATGCGGGCGCCGTGCCGCTCGGTCATGCCGTACACCGTGGCCAGCCCCAGGCCGGTGCCGCGCTCGCCCTTGGTGGTGAAGAACGGCTCCAGGCAGCGGCGCTGGGTCGTCTCGTCCATGCCGGCGCCGGTGTCGGCCACCTCCACCAGCACGTAGGGGCCGCTGCCGTCGTCCAGCCGCTCCAGCAGGGCGGTGCGCAGCGTCACCGTGCCGCCGTCCGGCATGGCGTCGACCGCGTTGAAGATCAGGTTGGTCAGCGCCTCGCGGATCTCGCCCTCGACCCCGAGGATGGCCGGCAGCTCCGCGCCCAGCTCCTGCCGCATCTCGATCACGATGCCGCGCTGCTGCGGCATGTCCGACCAGCGCGCCCGCGTCAGGTCCACCACGTGCTGCATCATCAGGTTGACGTTGACCGTGCTGTGGGTGAGCTGCGGCTCGCGCTGGCGGTAGAACTCGCGCATGCGCGCCACGGTCGAGGCGACGTCGTCGATGGCGCGCTCGATCACCTGCAGGCAGGCGCGCCCGTTCTCGCTCAGGCCCCGCTCGTTTTCCAGCAGCGATTCCGCGTACAGGCCGATCGGCGAGATGGCGTTGTTGATGTCGTGCGCGATGCCGCTGGCCATCTGCCCCAGCGCCCGCAGGCGCTCCTGCTTGGTCACCTGCACCTGGCTTTGGTGCAGGTCGTCGTAGGCCTGCTGCAGCGCGCCGTACAGCCTGGCCTGGTTGGCGGCCAGCGCCACGTGCTCGCTGAGCTGGCGCAGGAATTCGCAGTCGGTGCTGGAGAAGGCCGCGGTCTCGGCGCGCGCCACGATCAGCACGCCGAACACCGTGCTCTCGGCCAGCAGCGGCGCCAGCACCATCGAGCCCATGCCGGCCCCGGCCAGGCGGCGCGGGAAGGGGAAGCCGACCTCGCGGATGTCCGGCTCGTACACCAGCTGGCCGCGCACGCAGCGCGACAGGCCGTTCTCGTCGATGGCGATCTTGGCCGCCTCGTCCATCCCCATCGCCTGCGACAGCGCGTGGCTGCGCATGCCCACGCAGCTGACCACCAGCTCGCCGCCGTCGTACAGGCAGATGGCGCCGAAGGCGATCGGCAGCTGGTCCTCCAGGCAGCGCACCACCACCTGGAAGATGCTGGGCAAGTCCTGGCGCTCGCCGATCGAGCGGGTGATCTGGTGCAGCAGGCTCATGCGCGCCAGCTGGGCCACCACCTTGTGCTCGGCCGCCAGCCGCTCCGCCACCTCGGCCTGCAGCGCCCCGTTGGCGTCGATCAGCTCGTCGCGCGAGACGGTGGTCTGGCGCAGCCGCTCGACCATGCCGTCGAAGGCGCGCGCCAGGCTGCCGATCTCGTCGTCGGAACGCACGTCCAGCGCCACGTCCAGCCGGCCCGAGCCGACCACCTCGGTGGCCCGGTGCAGGCGCATCAGCGGCTTGCTGACGCTGCGGATCGTCAGGCCCATCGCGCCCAGCACCACCAGCAGCACCAGCCCGGCCAGCACGGCGCCGGCCAGCACCAGGTCCGACTGCGCCGACAGCATGTTGTCGCGGCTCAGGCGGGCCAGGTCCTCGGCGTCCGACATCATCGCCTGCGCCCGGTTCATCATCAGGCCCGACAGGCGCGCCTCCAGCTCGCGCAGGATGGCGCTGCGCTCGGGCGTGCGGGTGAATTCCGCCTGCACGCCCTGCAGCTCGTCGAACAGGCCGGCCAGCGACCGGTGGCGCTCGCGGATGTCGCTCAGCAGCGCCAGCTCGGCCTGGCCGTCGAAGCTGCCGTCGGCGGCGATCACCCGCTGCAGCGACTGCTGCCGCTGCAGCCACTGGGCCCGGGTGCGGGCCAGGTGGTGCTGCACGTACTCCAGCGACAGGTAGCGCAGCGAGGCGGCGCCGCGCAGCACCTCGCCGGTGACCTCGGCCTTGGCGATCTCGTGGCGCATCTCGCGCGCGGTCCTGGCGAACACCACGGCCATGATGGCCAGCAGCACGATGCAGATGACCTGGGCCAGCTTGAGGCGGGTGGAGATTTTCACGCGGCGTCCCTAGTAGATGATGGTCACCTCGGTCGGGCTCACGGCCTTGAGCCCGTCGAGGTAGATGTAGTCGAGGAAGTTGGGCACCTCGCGCGCGCCGGTCAGCCCGCCCTTGATCGCCCAGCGCGACTGGTCCTCCAGCACCAGCAGCAGGCTCTGGTCGAGCTCCAGGCCGAAATGGTGGGCCGGCCAGGCCGCCAGCATGGCCGTGGCCTGGCCGGCCGACAGCTTGGGAAACAGGGACACCGACGCGCCCGGATGCTCGCGGCAATAGCGCTCGCCCTGCTCCAGCGCCTGCAGCAGCCGCACCATGGTGTCCGGATGCTGGTGGATGTAGGGCGCCAGCGCCACCATGTTGTAGATGCTCTCGTAGACGTCGGCCCCACCGAAGCGGATGGCGTTGCCGCCCAGGCTTTCCTCGGCCGCGCCCAGGAAGGGATCCCAGCCGCTGATGGCGTCCACCGCGCCGTCGGTGATGGCTTGCTGCAGGCCGGCCGGCGGGTAGTTCACCAGCTGCACGTCGTGGGTGTCGAGGCGCTGGCGGTTGAGGAACACCTCCAGCGTGAAATGGCCGGAGGTGCTGAGCGTGACGCCGATGCGCTTGCCCTTGAGGTCGGCCGGGGTGGCGATGCCGCGGTCGCGCCGCGCCACCAGCCCGTGGTCGCGCCCGGTGCGGAAGATGGTGCTGACCACCTGGATCGGCGTCCCCTCCATCGCGAAGAACATGATCGGGATGTCGGCCACCGTGGCCATGTCGGCCCGGTTCGAGGTCACCGCCTGCAGCGCCTCGCGGCCGTTGGTGTAGGGCTGCAGCTGCACCGCCAGCTGGCGCGCGGCGAAATAGCCCCGGGCCTGGGCCGCCATCACCGGGCACGCCCCCACGTACTCGGTGTTGGTGGCGATGACGATGGACTGCGGCGCGGCGGCCGGCGCGGCGGCCGGGCGCAGCGCCAGCCACAGCGCGGCGGCCACCGCCAGCGCCGCGGCGGCCGGCCACATGGCTCGGAGATGTAAGCGCTTCATACGGACTCCCGGCTCGGGCGGTTGGGGTTCAGGCCGTCGCCTGCCTGTTTAAACGACATGTTGGTTCGGGCTGCGGGCGCCGGCCTGGGCCGCGGCGCTGCTTTGCAGCGGCAGATCGATGCGGAAGGTGCTGCCCTCGCCCGGCTTGCTTTCGACGCTGATGCGGCCCCGCATGGCCTCGACCAGGCGCTTGGTGATGGTCAGGCCCAGGCCGGTGCCCTCCTCGTCGTCCTCCTCGCGCCCGGCGCGGCCGAACGGCAGGAAGATGGTCTCCAGCTGCGCCGCGTCCAGCCCGATGCCGCTGTCGCTGATGGCGATGCTGGCGTAGCCGCCGCGCGCCGCGCTGCAATGGACCGTCACGCTGCCGTGCACATGGTTGTACTTGATGGCGTTGGAAAACAGGTTCACCAGGATCTGCTTGAGCCGCATGCGGTCGGCGCACAGCTCCAGCCTGCACTCGGCCGGCATCATCAGCGCCACCATGCGCCGCTCGGCCAGCGGCGCGACGATGGCGAGCACCTCGCGCAGCACCTCGTCCAGCATCACCGGCCCCAGCACCAGCGACACCTTGCCGGCCTCGATCTTGGACAGGTCCAGCATCTCGTTCACCAGCAGCAGCAGGTGCTTGCCGGACGAGACGATGTTCTGCGAAAAGCGCTGGCGCTCGCCCTCGCCCTTGGGGAATCTGTCGCTGGCCAGGATCTGGGCGAAGCCGAGGATGCTGTTGAGCGGCGTGCGCAGCTCGTGGCTCATGTTCGACAGGAAGGCCGATTTTTCCTCGTTGGTGCGCTCGGCCTCCTTGCGCGCCGCGTCCAGCACCTGGTTGAGCCGGCCCAGCTCGTCGATGCGCTCGCGCAGCGCCGCCTCCAGCTGCAGGTTGTGCTGGCGCAGCTGGCGCGATTCCAGCGCGCGCGTCAGCACCGGCAGCAGCGTCGCGGCCTTGAACGGCTTGATGATGTAGTCGAAGGCGCCGATCTTCATCGCCTTGACGGCGGTGTCGACCGTGCCGGCCCCGGTCATGATGATGCAGGCGATGCTGGCGTCGAGCGCCTTGGCCGCCTCGATCAGCGCCAGCCCGTCCAGGCCGGGCATGTTCATGTCGGTCAGCAGCAGGTCGCAGGCGTGGACGCGCAGATGGGCCAGCGCGGTCTCGCCGGTGGGAAAGCCCACCGGGTCCAGGTTGTGCTGCCCCAGGATGTCGCACAAGGCTTTCAGATGGGCAGCCTGATCGTCCACGACCACGATCCGCGAACGGGGGACTAGCTCAGACATACCGCCTCCTGATACCAATGTTGGCTCCAACAATTATGCCTAGTTTACCGGGCGAAAAACTCACCAATACTATCCGTCCGGCCGCTCATCCGGCGGCCGCGCCGGCGATTTGCCGAACATCATTTTTTGATACCGGAAGGCATCCCGAATATTCTCGCGCAGCACCAGGTCGTCCCAGGGCTTGGTGTAGAAGCGGTAGATCTCGCCGCGGTTGATGGCGCTGAGCACCGCCTCCAGCTCGGTGTAGCCGGACAGGATGATGCGTATCGTCTCGGGATACATGTCCTTCACGCGGCTGAGGAATTCGGTGCCGTTCATGCCCGGCATGCGCTGGTCGCTGAGCACCACCTGCACCGGGTGGCTGGCCAGCAGGTCGAAGCCCTCCTCGGCGCTGTTGGCGCGCAGGATGCGGTAGCCGTCCGGCCGCAGCAGGCGGGTCAGCGCGGCGCGGATGCTGGGCTCGTCGTCCACCAGCAGCAGGGTCTGCTGCTCGCCGGCCGCCGCGCCGGGCGCCGGCGGCAGGCCGCGCTCCGAGCGCAGCAGCGCGCCGAAGTCGTCCGCCGGCAGCGGCTTGCTGAACAGGTAGCCCTGCATGTCGTCGCACTGGTGGCGCCGCAGGTAGGCCAGCTGCGCCTCGGTCTCCACGCCCTCGGCGATGACCTTGAAGCCCAGCGACTGGCCCAGCGCGATGACCGAGCGCACGATGGCCGCCACCTTGGGCTCGCTCAGCATCTCGCGCACGAAGGACTGGTCGATCTTCAGGTAGTCGACCGGGAACAGCTTGAGGTAGGCCAGGCTGGAATAGCCGGTGCCGAAATCGTCGATCGACAGCGCGATGCCCATCTGCTTGAGCTCCCTGACCACCGCCACCGCGCCGTCGACGTTGTGCATCACCAGGCTCTCGGTCAGTTCCAGCTCCAGGTAGCGCGCGTCCAGGCCGCTGTCGGCCAGCGCGGCCCGCACCTCCCGGCCCAGGCCGGGGTCGCGGAACTGGCGCGCCGACACATTGACCGCCACCCGCAGCGGCGCCAGGCCGTCCCGCTGCCACTGCGCGTTCTGCCGGCAGGCGGTGCGCGTCACCCAGCGGCCGATCTCGACGATCAGCCCGGTCTCCTCGGCCACGCCGACGAAGCGCGCCGGCGACACCATGCCCAGCGTCGGATGCTGCCAGCGCAGCAGCGCCTCCATGCCGACCACGGCGCCGGTGCGCAGGTCGACCTTGGGCTGGTAGTGCAGGCGCAGCTGGTCGCGCGCCAGCGCGTGGCGCAGCTCGGCCTCGATCATGGTGCGCTCGGTGATGCGGTTGTGCATGGCCGCCTCGTAGAACTGCAGCTGGTTGCGCCCGCCCTCCTTGGAGCGGTACATGGCGATGTCGGCGTGCTTGAGCAGCTGCTGCGCTTCGCCGCCGTCGGTCGGGTAGACGCTCACGCCCATGCTGCAGGTGACCGTCAGCAGGTGGCCGGCAATGGTCAGCGGCGCGGCCACCGTGGCCAGCACCTGGTGCAGCACGGCCGAGGCCGGCGACTCGGGCGTGTCCGACAGCAGCAGCAGGAACTCGTCGCCGCCGAGCCGGGCCACGGTGTCGCTGTCGGCCACGCAGGCGCGCAGGCGGTCGCCGACCGCGCGCAGCAGTTCGTCGCCGGCCAGGTGGCCCAGGCTGTCGTTGACCAGCTTGAAGTTGTCCAGGTCGATGAACACCACCCACAGCGGATGGCCGTAGCGCTCGGCGTAGCCGATGGCCTGCGCCATGCGGTCGCCGAGCAGCGCCCGGTTCGGCAGGCCGGTCAGCGGGTCGTGGTTGGCCTGGTGTTCCAGCTGCTGCTGGTAGGTGATCGACTCGGTCATGTCGGTCAGCACGCACACGTGGTGGCTGGGCGCGCCGTCGCCGCTGCGCACCGGCGCCACGTGCAGGCGGGCCCACATCAGGTAGTGGTCGCGGTGGGCGATGCGCAGCGTGATGGTCAGCTCGTGCACGCCGCCCAGGGCGTCGCGCAGCGCGTCGCGGTCGCCGTCCTCCTGCTCCAGCAGCATGTCCAGCTGCCGCCCCGCCGCCTCGGCCTCGGTGTAGCCGAACAGGCGCGTGAAGGCCGGGTTGGTGTACTCGATCAGGTCGCCGCCGGGGCCGTGCGCGGTGATCACCACCGCGTTGTCGCTGGCCTCGAGCGCGCGCCCGCGCAGGCGCAAGGTCTGCTCGGCCTGCCTGCGCCCGGTGATGTCCTCGATGGTCCCCACCACGCCGATGATGTTGCCGTGCTGGTCGTAGAACGGCAGCTTGTTGATCAGGTACCAGTGCACGCGGCCGTCCTCGCGCAGCAGCTGGTCTTCGGCGTTGAGGCGGGGCTGGCCGGTGGCGGCGATGGCGCGGTCGTCGGCGCGGATGCTGTCGGCGTTGTGCCGCCAGGGGAAGTCGTGGTCGGTCTTGCCGACCACCTCGTCCACCGTCCGCAGCCCGGCCGCGCTGGCGAACACGGTGTTGCAGCCGCAATACCTGCCGTCCAGGTCCTTCCAGAAAATTTGATGGGGAATGTGGTCGATCACCAGCTGCTTCAGTTCGCGCGAGGCGTACAGCTCGGCCTCCATGCGCAGCTGCTCGGTCACGTCGTGCGCCGTCACGAAGCGCGCCGGCCGCCCGGCGATGGTCAGCGAGTGCGAGGAAATCTGCACGTCGAGGCGGACGCCGTCGCGCCGGACGTGGGTCCACACGCCGGCCCGCTCGGGGCCCCTGGCCGGCGCCGCCGCCAGGTTGCGCTCCAGCGCGGCCAGCGCTTCGGACGGGCGGATGTCCTTGATCGTCATCTGCAGGAACTCGGCCTCGGTGTAGCCGTAATGCGACACGGCGGCGGCGTTGACCATCAGGAAGCGCAGCGTTTGCAGGTCGTAGATCCACATCGGCTGCGGATGGTGCTCGAACAGGCGCTTGAAGCGCAGCAGCGATTCGTACACGTCGTAGTCGTTGAGGTCGTAGGCCAGGCACAGATAGCGCGCCGGCCGCTGCTCGCTCGCGGGCTGCAACTCGATCGTTTGCGTCACCGGATGGAAGGCGCCGTCGGCGCCCAGCAGTTCGAGCTCGCCGTGCCACCAGCCGCTCTGGCGCGCGGCCACCAGCGCCGCGTCCTGCAGCACCTGCGCCGCCCAGTCGGTGTACAGCCGCGCCACCGGCTCGCCCAGGCGGTAGGCCCCCAGGCGCTGCCGGCCGTACAGATTGAGCGCCGCCACCCGGCCGTCCATGCCGACCGTGAACACGAAGTAAGGGCAGTGGTCGTACTGCGTCTGCGGATCGGCGCCGCTGACGCCCGAGCGCCCGTCGCTGGCCTGGGGCATCGGCTGATCCGCTATCAAGGCTGGGCTTGGATCGATTTGCATAGGACAGAGTGGCGCCACGGCGCGTTGGGAACACTGTGTTTTCATCTTAACAGAAGCAAACAATGCGCAGCGTTCCGTAACGGCCGTCCGTGGCGCGGCGCACCTACTGCGCGCGGTCGTACGCGAACTGGATGCCGGCCGTGCCGCCGGTCGACACGAACAGGTCGATGAAGGCCGGCACGGTGTCGGTGCGGCGCCAGTCGCGCTGCAGCTCGCAGAACAGCTGCACCGTGCTGATCATCTTGCCGCCGGCCTGCTCGATGCGGCGCAGCGCCATCTCGTGCGCGGCCACCGAGGTGCCGCCGACCGCGTCGGCCACCACGTAGACCTCATAGCCGGCCGCCAGGGCGTCCAGCGCCGGGAAGGTCAGGCAGGCCTCGGTCCACAGCGCGGTCATGATCAGCTTTTTGCGGCCGGTCGCCGCCACCGCCTGGCGGAACTCGATGTCTTCCCACGAATTGATGGTGGTGCGGTCGACGGTCGGGTAGGCGTCCAGCACCTTGCGCAGCTGCGGGATGGGCGGCTGGTTCAGGCCGGTCTTGACGTTCACGGTCGAGTGCACGATGGGCAGGCCATAGGCCACGGCGGCCTTGGACACGCCGACGATGTGGTTGATCAGCAGCTGCCGGTCCATCGAGGCGATCGAGTTCACCTGCACCGGCTGATAGTCGATGACGATCAGGGCGCTGTTCTGCGGCGTGAGCAGATGGTCGCCGGCGGGGTTGCGGATGGTTTCGCTGGTCATGGTAAGTCCTTGGGTGGTTGAAAACGCAGCGATGATAGGGCCGCCGTAAAGTTAGCGAAAGTGACATAAAATGCCGTCAGTGTTCCTTATTTGAAACAACGATGGATTTAAACGATATTTACTACTTCGTGAAGGTGGTCGAGCACGGCGGCTTCACCCAGGCCGGGCGCGCGCTGAACATGCCCAAGTCCAAGCTGAGCCGCCGCATCGCGGCGCTGGAGGCGGCGCACGACGTGCGCCTGCTGCAGCGCACCACCCGCCACTTTTCCGTCACCGCGCTGGGCCGGGAGTTTTACGAGCGCTGCATCGGCGTGCTGGTGCAGGCCGAGGCGGCGCGCGAGGTGATGCAGCGCGAGCACGCCGAGCCGCAGGGCATCATCCGCATGAGCTGTCCCACCGCCCTGCTGGACTACCGGATCGGCGACCTGCTGGCGCGCTTCATGGCCGCGTATCCCAAGGTGCAGGTGCAGCTGGACGCCACCAACCGCCGCGTCGACGTGCTCGGCGAGGGCCTGGACCTGGCCTTGCGGGTGCGCTTTCCGCCGCTGGAGAACATCGACCTGGTGATGCGGGTGCTGTCGGCCAGCCCGCAGCGGCTGGTGGCCAGCCCCGCCCTGCTGGCGCGGCACGCCGCGCCGCTGCGGCCGTCCGACCTGGCCGGCCTGCCCAGCCTGGACTGGGGGCCGGTGCGCGAGCACGCGTGGCAGCTGGACGGCCCCGACGGCGCGCAGGCGCAGGTGCGCCACCAGCCGCGCTACATCACCGACGACATGACGGCGCTGCGCCAGGCGGCGCTGCGCGGCACCGGCATCGTGCAACTGCCGCACATGGTGGTCGAGGAAGACCTGCGGCGGGGCGCGCTGGCCGACGCGCTGCCGGGCTGGGCGCCCAGGGGCGGCATCATCCATGCGGTGTTCCCGTCGCGCCGCGGCCTGCTGCCCGGCATACGGCTGCTGATCGATTTCCTCGCCGAGCACATCCAGAAAGAATGAGCGTGGCGCCGGCGTGATTGTCATCGCGTGGCAATGGGGCTAGACTGGCCGCCATGGCCGCGGGCAGCCGGCCGGTACCGTGACCGTCACTCAAGGAACCTGGTCCATGCAGAACGTGCATTATCACTTTCGCTTCGCCGACGGCCACACCGCCAGCTGCGCGGTCGCGGCCGACGACGCGCCGGCGCCGGCCGAGTTGCCGGACTGGACCGCGCTGAGCTGCCAGCAATGCGCCAATTGTCCGCTGCAGCCCGCCAGTTCGCCCCACTGTCCGATGGCCGTGCGCTTCGTGCCGCTGGTCGCCATCATGGGCAAGCTGCGCTCCTACGAGCAGGTCGAGGTGCGGGTGGACATGGCCGAACGCAGCGTCAGCAAGTGCACCACCGTGCAGCGCGGCGTGGGCGCCTTGATGGGGCTGCTGGCCGCCAGCAGCGCCTGCCCGCGCGTCGACTTTTTGCGGCCCATGGCGCATTTCCACCTGCCCTTCGCCACCGAGGAGGAGACCATCTACCGCGCGGCCTCCACCTATTTGCTGGCGCAGTACTTCCTGTCCCGCCAGGGCGGCGTGCCGGACTGGGAGCTGCATGGCTTGAAGGCGCGCTATCAGGCGCTGCAAGGGGTCAACGCCGCCATGGCCAGGCGCCTGCGGCAGGCGGTGGACGAGGACGGCGCCATCAACGGCCTGATCATCCTCGACCTGCTGGCCAAGGCCCTGCCCTATTCCATCGACGACAAGCTGGACGACATCCGGGCCGCCTTCGCGGCCTGACGCGCGCGCCCCGGCGGGTGACAATGCGTGTATTTTCGCCGCGCCTGTACTGATAGACTCGACGCAAGGTCGGCGCATCGGGCCATCTTTTCAGACGGAGGCGAGCTGGATGAAGCTTGAACGCTTGGCACATGCGGCACTTGTCCTGGTCGTCGACGACGATCCCTTCATCCGCCTTCTGGCGCGCGACAGCATGGAGAAAATCGGCCTGCAGGTGGTCGAGGCGGCCGACGCCGACGCCGGGCTGGCCGCGATCGGCGTCCACGCCCCCGACATCATCCTGCTGGACGTGCTCATGCCCGGCACCAATGGCTTCGACGCCTGCCGCCAGGCGCGCCAGCTGCCCAATATGGAATTCTGCCCCATCGTCATGCTGACCGCGCTGGAGAACGCCGACTCGGTCACGCAGGCGTACGAGGCCGGCGCCACCGATTTCATCGGCAAGCCGATCAACTGGCAATTGCTGCAGTACCGGGTGCGCTTCATCCTCAAGGCCGCCGCCTCGTTCCGCGCGGTGCAAAAGAGCGACGTGCAACTGGCCAACGCGCAAAGGATCTCGTCGGTCGGCAGCTGGGAATGGAGCATCGGCCCCGACCTCGTGACCTGGTCGGCCGAGATGTACCGCATCTGCGACGTGCCGCCCGCCGCCTTCGGCGCCAGCTGCCGCGACTTCCTGGCGCCGGTGCATCCGGCCGACCGGCCGCAGGTGGAGCGCGCCATGCGCGATGCGCTCGACCACGGGCCCGCGTACGAGCTGGAGCATCGCCTGCTGCGGCCCGACGGCACGCTGCGCATCGTGCACGGCAAGGCCGACGTGGTGTTCGGCCCGGACGGCAAGGCGCTGTCGATGAGCGGCACCTGGCAGGACATCACCCAGCGCAAGCAGGCCGAGCAGCGCATCCACTACCTGGCCAACTACGACGAGCTGACCGACCTGCCCAACCGCAATCTGCTGCAGGACCGCCTGCGCCAGGCGCTGCTGCAGGCCCGCCGCAACGGCCAGCGGGTGCTGGTGCTGTGCCTCAACCTCGACGCCTTCAAGCTGGTCAACGACAGCTACGGCCACGCCGTCGGCGATGGCCTGCTGCAGGCGGTGGCCGCGCGCGTCAAGGCGGCGCTGCGCGAATCGGACACCGTCGCGCGCTTCGGCGGCGACCAGTTCGTGCTGATCATTCCGGAGCAGGGCGACAACCGCGATGTGCTGCGCTCGGCGCAGCGGGTGCTGGACCTGTTCGCCGCCCCCTTCCTGATCGATGCGCGCACGCTGCACGTGACGGCCAGCATCGGCGTCTGCCTGTCGCCCGACGACGGCGACGACGTCGACGGCGTGCTCAAGAACGCCGACGTGGCCATGTACGAGGCCAAGGGCGGCGGCCGCAACTGTTTTAAATTCTATGCGCAGGAAATGGGCCGCCGCATCGAGCACTATGTCGAGATGGAGAACGCGTTGCGGGTGGCGCTGGAACAACAGCAGTTCGAAGTCTACTACCAGCCCAAGGTCAACCTGCGCAGCGGCCGGTGCAGCGGCGTGGAGGCGCTGGTGCGCTGGAACCAGCCCGGGCACGGCGTCGTCCAGCCCGGCACCTTCATCCCGCTGGCCGAGCAATCCGGCCTGATCGGCCCGATCGGCACCTGGGTCTTGCGCACCGCCTGCCGCCAGGCCAGGCAGTGGCACGACCTGGGCTTTGACGACCTGACGGTCGCGGTCAACCTGTCGGCCAACCAGTTCGCGCAGCAGAACGTGGCCGAGCTGACGGCGCAGATCCTGGCCGAGACCGGCCTCGCGCCGCGCCACCTGGAACTGGAGCTGACCGAGAGCATGCTGATGAGCGACAGCGACAGCATGCTGGCGGCGCTGCGCGGCATCAAGGCGGTCGGCGTCGCGCTCTCGCTCGACGACTTCGGCACCGGCTACTCCAGCCTGGCCTACCTGAAGCGCTTCCCCATCGACGTCATCAAGATCGACCGCAGCTTTATCAGCAACATCACGACCGATCCCAACGACGCCTCGCTGACCAGGACCATCGTGCTGATGGCCAAGTCGCTGAAGATGAAGACGGTGGCCGAAGGCGTGGAAACGCCGGGGCAGCTCGGCTTCCTGCGCGCGATCAAATGCGACGAGGTGCAGGGCTATTACTTCAGCAAGCCGGTGCCGGCCGCGGCGCTGACGGCGCTGCTGCACGCGCAGCGCGAGCGCCCCATGCTGCCGCTGGCCCCCGAGCCGCAGCGCACCATCCTGCTGCTGGACGACGAGCCGCACATGCTGAGCGCGCTCAGGCGCGTGTTCCGCAACGAGCACTACCAGGTCCTGCACACCACCTCGGCGCTGGAAGCCTTCGAGCTGCTGGCCATGCACCCGGTCCAGGTGATCCTCAGCGATCAGCGCATGCCCAATATGTCCGGGACCACCTTCCTGTCCAAGGTCAGGGAGCTGTATCCCGACACGATACGCATCATTCTCTCCGGCTATACCGAACTGGAGTCGGTGATCGACGCCATCAACCGCGGCGCCGTCTATCGTTTCTTCACCAAGCCCTGGGACGACCAGCAACTGCGCGACCAGGTCCGGGAAGCGTTCGACTACCATTGGCGGCTGCACGGCGAGCCGGACGGGCAATCCGCGCCGGGGGCCGGGCAGCCGGCCTAGCGCTGATCAAACAGGAGAGCGGCATGAGGGCATGGGCGCAGGCGTGGCTGCTGGCACTGCTACTGGCGGCGGGCGGCGCGCCGGCCCAGGAGCGCCCGCTGGTGGTGGGCAGCGAGCAGGAATTCCCGCCCTTCTCGACCGGCACCAGCAGCGCCACGGCGGGCGGCTTCACGGTGGAGTTGTGGCGGGCGGTGGCCAGGGAGCGGGGGCTGGCCTACACCCTGCGCGTGGCCCCGTTCAATCAGATTCTGCAGGAATTCAAGGACGGCAGGATCGACGTCCTGATCAACCTCGCGCAGTCGGACGCGCGGCGCCAGTTCGCCGATTTCACCGTGCCGCACGTGACCGTCAACGGCGCCGTGTTCGTGCGCAAGGACGGCAGCGCCATCAATACCGTCGCCGACCTGCGCGGCAAGGCCATCATCGTCCTCAAAGCCGATCTCGCGCATGACTACGCGCTGGCCCAGGGTTGGCAACGCCAGCTGGTGGTCGAACCCACCGCGGCGGACTGCTTCGCGCTGCTCGCCTCGGGCCGGCACGATGCCGTGCTGATCAGCAAACTGGTGGGCTTGCAGACGCTGCAGGCCGGCGGTATCCGCAACGTCAGGGCGCTCGACCTCAGGCTGGGGTTTGCCCAGAAGTTTTCCTTCGCGGTCCAGAAAGGCAATGCCGATCTGCTCGCCAGCATCAACGAAGGCATGTCCCTCGTTAAACTGAACGGCACCTACGACCAGATCCACGACAAGTGGTTCGGCATCTATGAGGAGCGCAAGGTGTCGCTGCGCGACGTGCTGCCCTACCTGATGCCGGGCCTGGTCGTGCTGCTGCTGCTGACCGGCTACCTGGCGCACCGGCGCCGGGTCGAGAACATGCTGCGCCAGGCGAACGAAACGCTGGAGCAGCGGGTGGCGCTGCGCACCGTCGAGCTGGAGGCGGCCAAGGACCTGGCCGTCTCGTCGAGCCAGGCCAAGAGCAATTTCCTGGCCAATATGAGCCACGAGATCCGCACGCCGATGAACGCCGTCATCGGACTGCTGTACCTGACGCTCAAGACCGAGCTCAAGCCAAAGCAGCGCGACTATCTGGACAAGATCAACGTGGCCAGCAAGCATCTGCTGGGCGTCATCAACGACATCCTCGACTTTTCCAAGATCGAGGCGGGCAAGCTGGAGATCGAGACCGTCGACTTCGACCTGAAGGGCGTGCTGCAAAACGTCTACGACCAGGTCTTGTTCCGGGCGCTGGAGAAGAGCTTGCGGATACGGCTGGAAATCGATCCGAAGCTGCCGCGCTATCTGCGCGGCGACCCGCTGCGCCTGACCCAGGTGTTGCTGAACTTCGCCAACAACGCGGTGAAATTCTCCTCCAGCGGCGAGATCGCGATCAGCGCCACCGAGGCCGGCGCCGACGGCAACCACAGCCTGGTGCGCGTCGAGGTGCGCGACCAGGGACCGGGCATCGGCGGCGCCGAACAGGAAAAACTGTTCCAGCCGTTCCAGCAGGCCGACACCACCACCACGCGCCGCTACGGCGGCACCGGCCTGGGGCTCATCATCAGCAAGCAATTGGTGACGCTGATGGGCGGCGCGGTCGGCATGCATAGCCAGCCAGGCCAGGGCAGCACCTTCTGGTGTGAAATACGCTTCGCCTTTGGCCGCGCACCGCTCGGCAACGACCTGGCGCAGGCGCCGCGGCACCTCGCCTGCCTGCGCGGGATGCGCATCTTGCTGACCGAGGATAATTTGCTCAACCAGCAAGTCGCGCACGACCTGCTGGCCGACGCCGGGGCCCAGGTCGCGGTTGCCGAGCACGGCGCCGAAGCGCTGGACCTGTTGCGCCAGCAGGCTTTCGATTGCGTGCTGATGGACATCCAGATGCCGGAAATGGACGGTCTGGAGGCGGTCGGGCATATCCGGGCAGATCCGGCCCTGCGCGCGCTGCCGGTGATCGCCCTCACCGCCAACGCGCGCAGCGAGGAGCGCCGGCAATATATCGCGGCAGGCATGAACGACGTGGTCAGCAAGCCGATCGACGCCACCCTGTTGTTCGACGTGCTGCTGAAGTGGGCAGGCCGGCCCGAGGCCGGCCCCGGCCTGGCGGCGCGGCCGCCGGAACCCGCGCCCCAGCCGGCACCGCAGTTGGGGCCGGAGGATTTCGACCTGTCGGTCTTGGCCGGCCTCAGCGTCGGCAACCCGGAACGGCTGGAGCGCTACATCGACGTCTTCATGGACTCGCTGGAGCAGTCCATGGCGGAGCTCAACGTCGCCATCGCGCAGCAGAACAGCGCCGGGGTCGGCGCGTTGGGCCACCGTATCAAATCCACGGCCAGCGCGGCCGGCGCCAGGGGCTTGGCCGAGCTGGGCCGTTCGCTGGAAGCCGCGCGCGCGGACGGCAGCCTGCGGCAGGCGCGCGAGCTGGCCGCCCGGCTTCCGGCCTACCTGGAAGCCATCCAGCGCCAGGTCGACGCGCATAAGACGCCTTGGCAACCGGCCAGAGAGTAAAATGATGGTAGTCTCCCATTCCATGTCCCGCGACAGGATCGACCGTGAGAACTCTCGCCATATCGATGTTGTGCCTCGGCCTGCTGCAAGCGAGCGTGGCCAGTGCGGGCCAAACAATATTGCTGGCCCATCCCTACCCGAAGGAGACCAGCTACGCGCCGCGGGTGCTGGCGCTGATCTGCTCGGACGCCTTCCGGCAATTGAGCATGCGCGCCGAGGTACGCCTCTATCCGCCGCTGCGCGGCGCCATCGAGGCCGAGTCCGGCAAGATCGACGGCGAGGTCGGGCGCGCCTATACCTACGGCGACAACCATCCGAACCTGATCCGCGTGGACGTCTCCCTGGTCTCCCTGCGCGTGACGGCGTTCACCCGGATTCCGGGCCTGAAGATCAGCGGCTGGGATAGCCTGAAAGGCAGCCCGTACCGGGTGCAGTACCGCAGCGGCTATGCCACCTTCAAGACTCGGCTGGAGCAGATATTGCCGCTGGCGCAGATCTCGTCGGTGGTGGACAGCCAGACCGGCCTGCAGAACGTCGCCCTCGGCCGCACGGACGTCTTTGTCGACCTGGAGGAATATGGCCAGCTGCAACTGGACAGACTGCAGAACCGCTACGGCATGGTGTACAACGCCGGCCTGGTGCAGGACACGCCGGTCTACATCTATCTGCACAAGCGGCATGCGGCGCTGGTGCCGCGCCTGGCGGAGATCCTGGCCAGGATGAAGGCCAGCGGCGCCATCGGCCGCCACATCGCCCGGGCGCTCGGCGAGGACGGCGGCCCCGCGCTCCCGCCATGACGGCCGGCCTGCCGCAGCGGCAGGCGATGGCCGCAACGGCTCAGCGCACCTCGAGCAGTTCGACGTCGAAGATCAGGTTGGCGTTGGGCGGGATCGGGCCCGCGCCGTTTTCGCCGTAGCCCATGCTGGCCGGCACGATCAGCGTGCGCTTGCCGCCGACCTTCATGCCCTGCACGCCTTCGTCCCAGCCGGGGATGACCCGGCCGGCGCCCAGCGGGAAGCTGAAGGGATCGCGCCCCACCGAGGAATCGAACTGCGCGCCGTGCTGCAGGGGCGCGTTCGGTTCGTACAGCCAGCCGGTGTAGTGGACCACGGCGGTCGCGCCGGCCACCGCTTCCTTGCCGCTGCCGGCCACGGTGTCGATCTTTTGCAGGGGCGCGGCGCTGGCGGCGGCAGGCAGCGGCGGCTTGGCGCGGTCGCAGCCGGCCACCGCCAGGCTCAGGGTGAGGCCAATAACGCAGGAGGAGAGCAATTGTTTCATCGTGTTCTTTCGTGGACGGCGGCGACCAAGCAAAAAGGGCAGCCACATCGGCTGCCCTTCTACATACTGGAGCGGGAGAAGAGTCTCGAACTCTCGACCTCAACCTTGGCAAGGTTGCGCTCTACCAACTGAGCTACTCCCGCGTGGAGTTCAGATTGTCGGGCGGCGAGGAGCGGAGTCGAACCGGCCCGGACGGCTTTGCAGGCCGTTCGCCGCCTGACAAATCAAGGGCTTGGCATTTTACCTCTCCAGCTGCCACATTGGTGGAAAACCGCTCCGAATTCTTATAAGGAATCAAAAACGACGAAAACTTCTGAACTGGTAAGCGGCGTGCCGGCGCCACCTAAACTGCATAGCGGAGGCCGCGTCGCGGACCAGCGCAGGCCATCGGCAACACCATCAATTTGATGTCGTTTATCCTCGCGCAATCAAGCGGAATTAATTCACCGCGAGACCTGAACCACCCTACACACTCACCGTCCCATACGACTTCAAACTCACCGAATTCGGTATCTCCGCCATCGACAATATCCGCATGTGCGGGATCATCCGCTCGGACAGCGCCCGCACGTGGCGGCGCAGGTCGGGGGAACACAGCAACACCGGCAGCATATTGGCCTTCATCATGCGATCCGATTCCGCCGCCAGCTTCGCCTGCAACTGTTCCGCGTACTTCGGCTCGATCGCCATGCTGCTGCCGCTCTCGACGCTGCGTATGCTCTGCAGCAGCACCTGCTCGATCGCCGGGTCCAGCGTCAGCACGTTCAGCGACGTCATCTCGCCCAGCAACGCCTGGCAGATCGCCGCGCCCAGCTTCTGCCGCACCACCTCGGTCAAATAGCCCAGGTCCTTGCTGTTGCGCGCCATGTCCACCAGCGATTCCAGGATCACCTCCAGATTGCGGATCGACACCTTCTCGCGCAACAGGTTCTGCAGCACCTTCTGCACGTCGCTGACCGACAGGATGGTCGGGATCAGCTCCTCGACCAACCCCGGCTGCTGCTGGCGTATGCGTTGCAGCAGACGGTCGGTCTCGGTGCGCGTGAGCAGCTGGGCCGACTGCTGCTTGAGCACCTCGCTCAGGTGGGTGATGAACACGGTCGACGCGTCGACCAGCGTGTAGCGCGCGGCGCGGGCGATCTCGCGTTCGGACTCCTCGATCCAGATCGCCGGCAGGCCGTAGGTCGGCTCGCGCGTGGCGATGCCCTTGATCTGCCGCTGGTCGCCGCCGGCATGGATGGCCATGGTGCGGTCGATCATGATCTCGCCCTTCCCGGCCGGCACGCCGAACACCTGCAACTCGTAGGCGTTGGCGCCCAGCTGCGGCGCGTCGCGGAAGCGCACGCGCGGCAGCACCATGCCCGAGTCCAGCGCATACTGCTTGCGGATCGCCGCGATGCGCTCCATGAACACGGTCTTCTCGCCGCTCACCAGCGGCACCAGGTTGGCGCCCACCATCACCTCGATCGGCTCCACCTTCAGCATGTCGTAGGCGTCCTTGTCGCCCTCCTTCTCGCCCTCCTCGGCTTCGGCCTCGGCGCCCGGCTCGGCGGCCTGGCGCGATTTGCGCAGCACCACGAAACCTATGCCCAGCAAGGCCAGCACCAGGAACAGCACCGGCAGCGACGGGATGCCCGGCAGCACCAGCATCACCGACAGCGCGGCCGCGACGATGAACAGGGTCTTGGGGAAGGAGGTGATCTGCTTGAGCACCTCCGAGCTGAGGTTGCCGTCCGACGCCGAACGGGTGACGATGATGCCGGTGCCGACCGCGATCACCAGCGCCGGCACCTGGGTGACGATGCCGTCGCCCACGGTCAGCAGCGTGAAGGTCTGCAGGGCCTGGTCCCAGCGCATGCCCATCTGCATCACGCCGATCACCAGGCCGCCGATGATGTTGATCAGCATGATGACGATGCCGGCGATGGCGTCGCCCTTGACGAACTTGCTGGCGCCGTCCATCGCGCCGTAGAAGCCGGTTTCCTTTTCCAGCGTCTTGCGGCGGCGCTTGGCCTCGTCCTGGTCGATGAAGCCCATGTTGAGGTCGGCGTCGATGCTCATCTGCTGGCCCGGCATGCTGTCCAGCGTGAAGCGCGCCGCCACCTCGGACACGCGCTGCGCGCCGCTGGTCACCACCACGTACTGCACCACCACCAGGATCAGGAACACGATCATGCCGATCACGTAGTTGCCGCCCACCACGTAGGAACCGATGGCGGCGATCACATGGCCGGCGTCGGCGTCGGACAGGATCAGCCGCGTGGCCGCCACGTTGAGCGACAGCCGGAACAGCGTGGCGATCAGCAGCAGCGACGGGAAGGTCGAGAACTCCACCGGGCGGCCGATGTAGAACGTCAGCAGCAGGATCAGCAGCGCGAAGCTGATGTTGGTCAGGATCAGGAAGTCCAGCAGGCCGGACGGGATCGGCACGAACAGCACCGTCAGGATGCCGACCACCAGCAGGGCCATCACCAGATCGGCGTTGTTATTGAATATGCGACGGAGAGACGACATCGAACTACCCTTTCGAAGCGCGGCGTTTGGCGTCGCGCATTGTATAAACCCACACCATGATCTTGGCGACCTGGGGGTACAGCTTTTCCGGCACATAGCCGTCGTAATCGACCTCGCGGAACAGCGCCCGCGCCAGCGCCCGGTTCTGCACCACCGGGATGTGGTGGCGGCCGGCCAGCTCGCGCATCTTGCGCGCCAGGTCGCCGGCGCCCTTGGCCACCACCTGCGGCGCGCCCGACTTGCCGTGGCTGTAGCTGAGCGCCACCGCCAGCCGCGTCGGATTGGTGATCAGCACGTCGGCGCCGGGCACCTTGGCCATCGACTTGCTGCGCTTGAGCATTTCCTTGCGCAGGTCGCGGATGCGCGAGCGGATGCGCGGATCGCCTTCGCGGTTCTTCGACTCGTCCTTGACGTCGCGCTTGCTCATGCGCATGCGCTTGGCGAACTCCCAGCGCGTGAAGCCGAGGTCGATCAGCGCGATGCACAGCAGGGTCAGCACCAGCTTGACCAGCAGCGAGCCCACCAGCGCGAGCAGCATGCGCATATAGCCCTTGGGCTCCATCGCCGACAAGCCCATCAGGCCGGGGATGGTGTCGCGCACCAGCATAGTCACCACCGTACCCAGGATGACCAGCTTGACGATGCTCTTGGCCGATTCGAACAGCGTGCGCATGGCGAAGATGCGCTTGAAGCCGGCCATCGGGCTCAGGCGCTCCAGGTCGGGCTTGAGCGGATGCATGCTGAAGATCGGCCCGGTCTGGACCAGGTTGGTCAGCACCGCCACCACCGCCAGCGTCAGGAACAGCGGGCCCAGCACGTGCAGCATGCCGCTCAGCAGCTGGCCCATCCAGGCCGCCACCGCGTCCACGCTCCATTGCTGGCGACCGGCGCCGGCCAGCACCTTCTGCTGCAGGGCCAGGGTCTGGCGCAGCGCGTCCCAGCCGCCGGCATAGATGGTCACCACCAGCGCCGCCATCATGGACATCGCATTGAAGTCGTTGCTGCGGGCCACCGAGCCCTTCTTGCGCGCCTCGTCCAGCTTGTGCGGCGTGGCCTGTTCCGACCGGTCGGCATCCTGCTCAGCCATCTACGTCAGCACCTGTTCCCAATAAATAAAAATCGAACCATACACGCGCGCCATCAGCGGCTGCAGGGTTCCCATGGTGGTGGCCAGCACCGCCAGCCCGACCACGATCTTGACCGGCACGCCGACCACGAACACATTCATCTGCGGCAGCACGCGCGACACCACGGCCAGCCCGGTCTCGGCCAGCAGCAGGCACAGCATCACCGGGATGATCAGCGCCACGCCCAGCGAGAACATCAGGCCGAACTGGCGGATCGCCGCCTCCGGGTCGAGCCCGTGGAAGCCGGCGCCGGGCGCCATCTGCCGCAGCGAGAACGCCATGCCGCGCAGCAGCGCGTGGTGGGCGTCCATGCCGAAGAACACCGCCACCGCCACCAGGTTGAAGATGGTGGCGAACAGCGGCGCGCCGGCGCGCGTGACCGGGTCGTACACATTGCCCAGGCCGAAGCCGCTCTGCACGTCGAGGATCTTGCCGGCCACCGAGAACGCGCCGAACGCGGCGAAGATGCCGAACGCCAGCGTGACGCCGGTCACCACCTCGGCCAGCGCGTTGAGCAGCACCGGCCCGAGCTCGAGCGCCGGCGCCGGCAGGCCCGCGTGCAGGCCGGACACCAGCAGCGCGCTCAGCGACAGCGTCAGCAGCACGCGCACCGTCACCAGCCCGGCCAGGTTGGAAAAGATCGGCGTCATCATCAGCACCACGCCCAGCCGCAGCGCGGTGTAGAACACGGCCAGCAGCCAGGCCGGATCGAGAGCGATGCCCATGGTTCAGAAATAGGTCGGGATGTTGCCGATCAGGCTGGCGGCATAGCCGACCAGCCGCTTCAGCATCCACGGCCCGCACACCACCATCACCACCACGGCGGCGATCACCTTGGGGATGAAGGTCAGCGACGCTTCCTGCACCTGCGTGACCACCTGGATCACGCTCACCAGCAGCCCGACCACCAGCGTGGCGGCCAGCAGCGGCGCCGAGATCAGCAGCGCGTTCCACAGCAGGTCGGACAGCAGCTGCATCGCCAGGTCCGGCCTCATGCGGCGCTCCCGGCGCCGACGGCCACGCTCTTAATCGGGCACATGCTGCTTCGCGATCTCCGCCAGGTTCTGGCCGAAGGCGCCCTGGCGCGACGCCAGCAGGCGCATCGCCAGCCGGCTGAAGCGCTGCGGGTCGGCCGTTTCGCCGGCCAGCACCATCTGCGCGTAGCGCGCCGACAGGCTGTCGCCGTCCAGCCTCAGCGCCCGCTCAATGCCGGCCTCGGCCAGTTCGCGCCGGCCCTGCATGGCCTGTACCACCGCCAGGCCGCCATGGCTTTCGCCGAAGTTGTGGTCAAGGTCGAGCGCGGTCTGGAAGGCGGCCTGCGCGCTGTCGAGCTGGCCGGCCAGCAGACGGCTCCAGCCCAGCAGGTGCCAGCTGCCGATGTGGGACGGCATGTGCCGCACCGCCTGCTCCAGCTGCTGCTGGGCGCCGGCCAGGTCGCGCCTGAGCAGGCTGGCGGTGCCGAGTCCGGACCAGCTGCGTCCCTCGGCCGGATTGAGCGCCAGCGCCTGCTGGAACTGGGCCGCGGCGGCGTCGCTGTCGACCCGCGCCAGCGCCAGCGAGCCGGCCGTGACCAGCGCCTCCAGCGGCGCCCGCGGACGCGGCTGGGACGCGCCCAGCGCCAGCGCGGCCGCGCTCAGTTGTTCGGCGCGCTCCAGCAGGCCGGCGTCGAAGCACACCAGGCTGGCGGCCGCGTTGAAGGCGGCGTCGCCCGCGCAAGCGGCCATGTGGGCCTCGGCCAGCGCGATCGCGCGCTCGCCCTCGCCCAGGTGGTGCAGCGCGCGCACCAGCAGCGTCACCATGGCCGGCGACAGCGCGTCGGCCTCCAGGTAGGGCGTCATGGCCGCATAGGCGTCGGCATGGCGCCCCAGCCAGACATAGGCGTAGGCCAGGTTGTAGGCCAGGTTCAGGTCGGGGTGCCGGGCCAGCAGGCCCTCGAACACCGTGGCCGCCTCGCTCCACGCCTGGCATGCCAGATGGGCGCTGCCCAGCCGGGCCAGGAAAAACATGTCGTCCGGATAGCGCGCCAGCGCGGCCTGCGCATGGCGGCGGGCGCGTTCGCCCTCGCCGGCCGCCAGGCTCAGGTCGATCACCTCGGCCAGCAGCTCCGTGTTGCCGGGGTCGGCGGCCAGATAGCCTTCGCGGCGTTCCAGTTGTTGCATCAGGTCGTTCATCTTTTTCCTTTTATTCTTAAATTTCCGCCAGCAGTTGTTCGATGGCCCTGGCCACCAGCGCGCTGCAGTGGGCATCGCCTTCCATGGCCAGATGGACGTCGTCGACCATCTGGAAAAACCGCGGGTCGTTGACCAGTCCCTCGCCGAACTGCGACAGCAGCACCGCCTCCAGAAACACGCGGAACGCCTTGCGCCCGCGGTTGGGGTCGTCGCGGGCGATCTGGCGCACCCGCAGTTCGATCAGCGACGCCAGGTTTTCCTGGGCATAGCGGTCGCCGCCCGCCGGCACGCCCGCCGCCGGTTTCCTGCCGGTGGCCGCCGGCGCCGCGCGCGCCGACAACTGGGTCTGGATCACCCGGACCAGCTGCGCTACCGAAGCTATCGCTGACGTCATGGCTTGCGCTCCGCGGCGTCAGTGGCGCTGGCCGGTGTAGGCCGACAGCAGGATGTGCGGGCTGTCCCCGGCCGGCGCCGCCGGCGCCTCGGCGCCCGCGCCGCCCTGCAGCTGTTCGATCTGGCCCATGATGCTCTGCATGTCGTGGTTGAGCGCCGGGTTGGCGCTGTTGCGCTGCACGCCGGCGGCCAGGCAGCGCAGGGCGTCGGCCAGCTCCTCCTTGATCAGGTGCCGCAGGCCGGCGCCGAACTGGTGCAACGGATCGTCCTCGGCCAGTTCGGCCAGCGGCTCCAGCACCTCGGCGGCGCGGCCGGCGTTGTTGGCGCCCAGCCACAGCAGGCCCAGCTGCAGACGCGCCGTCGACAGCGCCGGATCGAGCGCGACCGCCGCTTCCATCTCCTCGATGGCGCGCTCGTACATCTTGATCTGCGCATATTCGGCGCCCAGCAGGTAGTGCATGACGCCGGTGGCGTCGGCGCGCCCGACCGCCGCCTTCAGATAGGCGATGGCGCTGGCGGAATCGCCGCCGGCGCTGGCGTTCAAGGCCAGTTGCTGCAATTCGGCGGCGTCGAGCATTGCGAGTGTGCCATTAGTCATTTTTCATTTCCGTTCATGTGTTGATCATGTGTTGATCAGGTTTTCAATACCATCGAAAAAAAATCCATCCCCCGGCGCGCCCTAGCCGCTCCAGTCCAGCTCGCTTGTGGCGCGCAGCGCTTCGCGCAGCTTCAGCAGGGCCTGCTTGTGCAGCTGCGCGATGCGCCCCCTGGTCAGCTGCATCAGCTCGGCGATCTCGTGGAACGGCAGCTGCTGCAGGTAGTGGTAGCTGACCACCTGCCGGTGCTTGGCCGGCAGCCCCTCCAGCAGCGCCTTGATCCGTTCCTGCAACTGCTTCAACTCCACCCCGGCGTAGGTGTAGTCGCGGTAGTGCGCCTCCTGGGCCGCCGACTGGTACATGCCGGAATGTTCCAGCACGAAGCCGACCGCCAGGCCCACCGCCAGCTCGGCCAGATAGCCGAACAGGTCGGCCGGCGCCTCCAGCGGCCGCTCCGGCTCCGCCAGCGCCGCCACCCGCGCCTGCACCGCGCGCCGCCGCGCCGCCACCTGCTCGTGCACTTCGCTGTACGCTTCCATGCCGCTGAGTATAGCGCCGTTGATGCGGCTGGCCGCGTAGGTCTCGAACTTGTAGCCGCGCCCGGCGTCGAAGCGTTCGATCGATTCCAGCAGGCCGACCCGGGCGTATTGCAGGTAATCGTCGAACTCCACGTTCGCGTGGGTGCGGGCGGCGTACATCTTGGCCGCCATGATACGGGCAAACGGCAGGTACAGCGACACCAGCTGCTCGCGCAGCCCGGCGTCGCGGCTGGCGCCGTAGGCGCTCCACAGCCGCGCCGCCGCGCCGGTATCCTGGTCGGTGCCGGTCGTCATGGCAGCCGTCAGGCGAACGTACCCAGCAAGGCGCGCACCACCAGGTTCCAGCCGTCGATCAGCACGAACATCAGGATCTTCAGCGGCAGCGAGATCGACGCCGGCGGCACCATCATCATGCCCAGCGCCATCAGCGCGCTCGACACGATCAGGTCCACCAGCACGAACGGCAGGAAGATCACGAAGCCGATCTGGAACGCCGTGCGCAGCTCGGACAGCATGAAGGCCGGGATCAGCTGCACCAGGCTGATGTCGTCCATGGTCTTGGGCTGTTCGGCCTTGGCCAGCTCGACCATCAGCGCCAGGTCCTGCTCGCGCGTCTGCCGCACCATGAACTCGCGCAGCGGCACGATGGCGCGCTGGGCCGCAGTTTCGGTCGATATCTTGCCGGCCATATAGGGCTGGAACGCCTTGGCGTTCATTTCCTGCAACGCCGGCGACATGGTGAAGAAGGTCAGGAACAGGGCCAGGCTGATCACCACGGTGTTGGGCGGGGTTTCCTGCATGCCCAGCGCGTGGCGCAGCATCGACAGCACGATCACGATGCGCACGAACGAGGTCATCGACATCAAAATGGCCGGCGCCAGGCTCAGCACGGTCAAGCCCAGCAGGATCTTGATCGCCGACGAGATTTCCGCCGGATTGCCGCCGGCGCCCAGGCTCAGCTGCATGCCCGGCAGCGCCAGCGCGCCCGCGTCGGCGGCGGCGCGGGCGGCCGGCATGGCCGCCAGCAGCGCCGCCAGCAGCACGCCGCCGAGCGCCAGCCGCCTGGTCGACGCCCGCCTCATGGCGCCTGCTCCGGCGCGGCCGGCGCGGCTGCGCCCGCCGCCTGCGCCAGGCAGCTGATGCCGTGCTCGCCTTGCGCGATCAGATAGCGCCCGCCCTCGAACTCGACCACCGACAGCAGCGCGCGCGGCCCCAGCCGCTCGGTCTGCAGCACCCGCACATGGCGCGCGCCCGGCTTGCCCGGCAAGGGCAGGTTCAGGCGCTTGCGTATCCAGTACACGGCGACGATGGCCAGCGCCGACACCAGCAGCACGCCCAGCGCGCCGCCCGGCAGCGCGGCCGCGGCGCCGGCGCCGTCCTGCTTGAACGGAATCGCGCCGCCATCGGCCAGTGCCCAGCCGCTGGCGGTGGCCGTCCAGCCGGCCCAAAGCGCGCGCCTCACGCGGCCGGCGCCACGTCGGTGATGCGCACGCCGAAGTTGTCGTCCACCACCACCAGCTGGCCGCGCGCCACCACGCTGCCGTTGAGCATGACGTCGACCGGATAGTCGGCCTTGCGGTCGATCTTCAGCAGCGACGATTCCTGCAGCGACAGCAGTTCGCCGACGGTGCTGCAGGCCTCGCCCAGCATCACCTGCAGCTTGACCTGCACGCTGTCGAGCAGGCGCAGGTTGCCGCCCATCAGGCTGGCGCCGCCCGGCGCCGGCGGCGCCAGTTCGGCCAGCGCCACCAGTTCGGTCACCGCGGTATCGGCGACGGGGGATTTACGACTCATAGTTCACTCCAAAGGTTGTATCGTGGGGCGCCAGTTCCAGCGCCAGCTGCTCGCCGGCGCGGCCCAGGTAGCCGTCAAACAGGGGGGCGCCGGACGGGCCGGCCACCCGCAGCGCGCGGTCGGCCGCCGTGTCGAGGCGGATGACGTCGCCGACCTGCAGGCGCGTCAGGCTGCCCAGGTCGACTTCGGCCGCGCCCAGCGCCACCGGCAGGCGCACCGGCAGCGCCGCCAGCAGGCCGGGGTAGTCGAGCGCCGGCAGCGGCGCCGGCGGCGCGCCCCCGGCCAGCGCCAGCACCGTTTCATGGTTCAGCAGCGCGCAGCAGGTGTGGCGGCCGATGCGCAGCACCAGCAGCACCGCGCCCGACGCGTGGCGCCAGTCGGCCGGGGATGGCGCCTGCGCGTCCGCCGCCGGCGCGCCGCCGCTCAGCGCCGCGCCCAGCGCTTGCAGCAGGTCCTGCCACGCGGCCTCGCCGGCCGCCGCCGCCGTGACGGCGGCGCCGGCCGGGCCGTACTGGCGATCTGGCGCGTACAGCAGGCGCTGCACCTGGGCCGGCATCTCGCCGGCCCAGCACAGCGCCACCGAGCGCGCGCCGGCGCGCCAGCACTGGCGCCAGACCGGCGCGGCCGGCAGCTGCGCCGCGCCCTCCCAGGCCCGCAGGCACTCCAGCTCGACGTCGGCGCGCGCCACGCCCCAGCCGTCGCACCAGGTTTGCAGCGCCTGGCCGGCCTGCTGCCGCAGCTGGTCCAGCACCTCGGCCCGGATCAGCGCATAAGGACTGCACTGCATCAACGGTGCCCCTTCATGTCGAACAGTTCCTGGATCATGTCGTTGGCGGTGCTGATCACGTGCGAGGCGGCCTGGTAGCCGCGCTGCATGACGATCAGGTTGCTGAACTCCTCGGCCAGGTCGACGTTCGATCCCTCGCGGTGGCCGGCCGTCAGCGTGCCGAAGGCGTCCACGCCGGCGTAGCCGTAGCGCACCACGCCGTCGCGGGTCTTGGTGAAGGCGCCGCCGCCGGCCTGCTCCAGGTCGGACTCGGTGACGAACTGGGCCAGCGCAAGGCGCGGACCCTTGACGCTCTGGCCGTTCGAGTAGCGCACCTTGATGGTGCCGTCGCTGTCGATGGTCTGGTCGGTGCGCACGCCGGCCGCGTAGCCGTCCTGCGACGAGCTCACGCCGGACGGGCCGCCCTGCGCCACGGTGCCGGAGAAGTCCAGCTTGACCGTCTGCTGCAGATAGGTCAGGTTGAAGCCGTCCGAGCCGGACACCGGCGCGCCGCCGGCGAACTTGATGGTGCCGCTGCCCACCACCACCGCCGGCGCCGTGCTGTCGGCGGCGTTGACGGTGTAGCTGCCGCCGCCGGCGTCCTTGATGGTCAGCGTCAGGGTGTGCGAGGTGCCGGCGGCGTCGATCACGGTCACGCCGTTGACGGTGGTGTCGACCGGCGGCACCGCCACCGCCGTCGTGATGTTGCCGGAAAACTTGACGGTGGCGCTGGCCTTGGCGGCGCTGCGCTCCAGTCCGCCAAGCGTGATGTCGACCAGCTTGCCGCTGGCGTCGAGCGCCTGCACGTGGTCGCCGGCGCCGTTGGTCAGCACCTCCTTGGCGTCGAACAGGAAATCGCCGGCGCGGCTGTAGCGCAGCTCGCCGTCGCGGCGCAGCGTGAACATGCCGTTGCCGTTGATGCTCTGGTCGAGCGCGTTGCCGGTGGACTGGTCGCTGCCGGGACGGAAGTTGAGCCGCGCGCCCAGCGAGGCCACGCCCTGCCCGGCCGGTTCGCGCTGGCTGTCGTGCGCGATCACGCCGCCGCCCTGCTCGAACAGGTCGGCAAACTGCAGCTGCGAGCCCTTGAAACCGGGCGTGTTCACATTGGCCAGGTTGTTGCTGACGATTTTCAAGCCCTTGGCATTGCTCAGCAG
This sequence comes from Duganella sp. GW821-FHT01E12, assembly GCF_059422325.1. Lineage (NCBI taxonomy): Bacteria > Pseudomonadati > Pseudomonadota > Betaproteobacteria > Burkholderiales > Oxalobacteraceae > Duganella > Duganella sp. GW821-FHT01E12. The sequence continues at coordinate 46,643 of NZ_JBWKWR010000019.1, forward strand.
GCCGGAGGTGCCGATAAACAGAGTGTCGAACATGGGGTTTCCTTATGGACGGATATTCAGCAGCTGCGACGGGCTGATGTTGTTCTGGAACGCGCCGGTGGCGGTGGTCACCGTCAGCATCGGCGTGCCGCGCGACACGTCCAGCGCCGTCACCCGGCCCGAGACGATGAAGCCGTTCTGGTTGACGTCGACCGTCTTGCCCAGCAGCCCCACCGATTGCACCGACGACTGCACCGTCAGCAGGTCGTCGATCTTGGCGTTGAGCTGGCGGCTCTGCTCCAGCGTCGCGAACTGCGCGATCTGGGCCACGAACTCCTGGTTGTCGACCGGCTTCAGCGGGTCCTGGTTGTTCAGCTGCGAGGTCAGGATCTTGAGGAAATCCTGGATGCCGATATTGCTCGATTGCGCAGGCGTTCCGGTGCCCACTGCCGGGGTTGAACTGATGGCCATTTACACTGCTCCGTTTGCGTTGATAGTCCATGGCGACGGCGCCTCCGCCGGCGGCGGAGCGGCGCTGTCGCCGGCGTAGTCGTCCCGTTGCGGGCGGCCGGCGCCCGGCGCCAGCGGCAGCCGCTGGCCGTTGACGGTCAGCGCCGCCAGCGGCGCGCCCGCGCTGCCCAGTTCGGCCGCCATGGCCTGCGCCACCAGGCGCGCCTGCGCCGTGCCGAGCTCGGCGTCGCGCAGCCAGGCGTGCACGCCGTCCGCGTCGCGGTACACATGCAGCAGCCGGCTGGCGTATTGCTCGCCGTCGGCCTGCGCGCGGCGCCCGGCCGGCGGCGCCTGCTCGGCATGCTCGGCCTGCTCGGGCCGGCCGCCGGCGGGGCGCGGCGCGGCCGGGTCGGCCGCGGCGGAGCCGGCCAGCGTCCAGCCCGGCGCTGCCGCGGCTGTCTTCTGCACCGTCAGCGCCGCGCCGCCACTGCCGGACCCGCCCCGTTGCAGCGCCGCCGCTGCCGCGCCGTACAGGCTTTGCACGGCGGCCGGCGACGGCGTCCCAGCATCCCGGGCGGCCGCGCTGGCGGCGACCACCGCCTCCGCTGCGCCGGCTTGCGCCAGCGCGGCGGCGGCGCCGTGCGCCGGGCCGGCGCCGTCCGCGCTGGCGGCGCTGTCTGTGCGGGCGGCGGCGCCCGTTCCGGCCGCGGCGGCGGCAGGCGCCGATC
>NZ_JBWKWR010000020.1:0-42765 GCF_059422325.1 Duganella sp. GW821-FHT01E12
GGGACTCGAACCCCCACACCTTGCGGCACATGGACCTGAACCATGCGCGTCTACCAATTCCGCCACGTGGGCACTGTACTGCTTGCTACTCTCTGCCGCGTGTTCTGCAACAGAGGCAGCATCATGCCGCATGGCGGCGCTGCCGTCAAGGGCGGATTGCGAAACTGTGCCGCAGGGGCCGGCCGCGCAATGAAAAAAGCCCCCATCTGCTTTTCAGCTCGATGGAGGCTTTTTGCGGAATTCTGTGGTGCCCACGGAGGGACTCGAACCCCCACACCTTGCGGCACATGGACCTGAACCATGCGCGTCTACCAATTCCGCCACGTGGGCACTGTTACTGCTTTGCTGCTTTCCGCTGCGGCGTGTGCTGCAACAGAGGCCAGAATCATAGGGGAGCGACGCGCCCGCGTCAAGGGCGAAATGCTGATTTTTGAGAAAGATTGCACAAAGCCGCACCGCAGATTTGTTGCTTGCTTGTTTGCTCACACTTTCGTAAGCTCCTGAGTGCTGGCCCCATCATCTGAGGCAAAGGAGGTAGGCAATGGACACGTTGAGCAACTGGTTCGGAAGCCAGGGCTTTATGCCGCACGGGCACTGTTTTTTATGGACGCCGTCCATCCTTTGGATGAGTGTGATCTCCGACGCGCTGATCGCGCTGGCCTACCTGACCATCCCTGTCACGCTGCTGTACTTCATCCGCAAACGCCGCGACATGCCGTTCGACTGGATGTTCATCGCCTTTGGTGTTTTTATCCTGGCCTGCGGCGGCACCCACCTGGCCGACATATGGGTGATCTGGCGCCCCGATTACTGGCTGTCGGTGATCCTCAAGGCGATCACCGCCGGCGCCTCGGTGGTCACGGCCGTGGTGCTGGTGCGGCTGGTGCCGCTGGCGCTGCGCATACCCAGTCCGGCGCAGCTGGCGGCGGTCAACGCCGAGCTGCAGCAGGCCAATAACGACCTGCGCGCCGCCATGGAGCGGGCCGAGGTGGCCAATCGCGCCAAGAGCGCCTTCCTGGCTTCGATGAGCCACGAACTGCGCACGCCGCTCAACGCCATCCTGGGCTACACCCAAATCCTCAAGCGCGACAAGGGTTTGACGCCGTCGCAGCGATCCGGCGTCGGCACGATACAGCAGGGCGGCCAGCACTTGCTGGCCCTGATCAACGACGTGCTCGACCTGTCGCGTGTGGAGGCGGGCAAGATGGAATTCCACCCCAAGCCGGTACTGCTGGGCGACCTGCTGTCGGTGGTGGCCGACATCATGCGCGTGCGCGCCGAGCAGAAGCAGCTGCACTTCGAGCTGGAGCTGGTGGCCGGCCTGCCGGTGGCGATCAGCATCGACGAAACCCGCCTGCGCCAGGTGCTGCTGAATTTGTTGGGCAACGCCGTCAAGTTCACCGATCGCGGCACCGTGCGGCTGCGTGTCGCGCCCTTGCCGGATGCGCCGCCGGACCAGGCGCGGCTACGTTTCGAGGTGCGCGACGACGGCATCGGCATCGCGCCCGATCATGTGGACGCCATCTTCCGGCCCTTCGAGCAGGTGGGCGAGGCATCGCGCCGTGCCGGCGGCACCGGGCTGGGCCTGGCGATCAGCCGCCAGCTGGTGCGCCTGATGGGCGGCGAACTCAAGGTGGAAAGCACGCTGGGGCGGGGGAGCCGCTTCTGGTTCGATGTTTGCGTGCCGCTGGCGGAGGCGCCGGCGCCGGCCGGCAGCGACGGCCACAACGCCACCGGCTATCTGGGTCCGCGCAAAACCATCATGGTGGTGGACGATGTCGCCGCCAACCGCGCCTTGCTGCGCGATCTGCTGGGTGCGCTGGATTTCCGCATGCTGGAGGCCGACAGCGGCGTGGCCGCCCTGCGCCAGATGCAGGCCGGGCTGCCGGATCTGGTGTTGCTGGACATGGTGATGCCGGACATGGATGGCATCGAAACCACGCGCCGCCTGCGCGCCGACGCCCGCACCACCCACATGCCGGTGCTGATGATTTCCGCCAGCTCGACGCCGGAAGAGGAGGAGCGCTCACTGCAGGTGGGCGCCAACGCCTTCCTCAGCAAGCCGGTCGACGAGCACGAACTGCTGCGCGAAATCGGCGGCTGGCTCAAGGTGGAATGGGTGCATGAGCTATCCTGAGCGGCGCCCCGGCCTTATTGGATGGCGCCGGCCGGCAGGTGGAGCGACTTGCCGCCCAAGAGTTTTTTCAGGCTCAGGCCGGCCTTTTGCAGTTCGAGATCCAGGCATTTCATCGACGCGTGCAAGTACTCCTTGTCGTCGGCGCAGAGGTAGTCGTGATAAATCTCGTTCCAGCGGTCCTTGACCATCTTCCTGCTGAATCTCAGCAGCGGCATGAACGCCTTGTCCGCCGACACCTTCTGGTGCAGCCGCGCGGCGTCCAGAAATGCCTTGATGGCCGACCTGAGCTTCCTCAGGTGGGCGTTGCGGCGGTTGACCAGGCCGGGGCGGTTCAAGCCGAGGATGTCGATCGTATCGTCGGCGCGTTGGGATGATGCCGGGCTGGACTTCGCGTGATCCGCCGTGCAGACCGCGGATTCGCCGCGCAGTGTTTTAAAGGTCAGGAAATCGGCGGGCTCGTCGATCCTGGGATTGATCAGAGAGGGGAGTTCGGTGCCCTGCTGCCCCGGGATGGTCGCGCGCGGGCTGCCCGGCAGCAGGGGGAAGTGGTTGCCCTTGCCTGACTTGTAGTGCACCCCGCTCGCATGGTCGATGCCTGGCGAGCGATTGCAATGTATGCAGGCCGGCAGCAGGTTGTCCCAATCCGCGGCCAGCCACCAGTAGCCGCTCTGGTCGGGATTCTTCGCCAGCGTGACTTCCGCCTTGGGGCGATAGTGTTCGGTGTGCAGATCCTGCGTGCCGAGCGACGACTCGCAATAGGCGCATTTGTTGCCGAACAATTGGCTCAAGCCCTTCTTCACCTGCGCGTCGCCGGGCTTGGCGCGGTAAAGGTCGAATGCCAGGATCTTTCGAAAGCTCGGCCAGGCGTGGCCGGCGACCAGATGGTTCTGGACGACGAAGTGGTTATAGTTGTACTCGTTGATATAAGCCTGGCTGGCGGGGTTCAGCGGGGCAGGCGTGGCCACGGTCTTTTTGCTTTTAATCATGGGCGTCCCCTGCGCCGTCGGCCAGGCTCGCCTGCACCTGTTCGGCCAGTTGTTTGACGATGTCCTCATCCCAGACGTCGATTTCCTGCGGCGCCGAGGCCAGTATCTGTTCCATCACGGCCAGCATCAGCTGCTCGCGGCGGCTCTCGCCCAGCATGCGGTGCCGGTTCAGACTGAGCTCCAGGGCGGTCAGCTGGCTCATGTCGGCTGCGCTCAGCGCACCGCTGTCCTCCTTGCGCAGCAGGGCGATATAGTCGGCGAACTCGCGCTCCCACTCGGGCGGATGGGTGCTCAACATGCCAAAGCTGTTCGAGGTCAGCACTTGATCGATGCTCTGCGAATCGGCGTAGGTGCTGGCCCTTTGTCTGAGGTCGCCATTTTCGCCGCGGTAGAGTATGCGCACCTGATCGGCCTCGAGTCCGCGCAAGGTCAACGGGTCATGCGTGCTGAAAATGATCTGGGCTTGGGGGAAGGCTTTCCCGAGACGTTCGACTATGCCGATGCGCCAGCTTGGGTGCAAGTGGGCGTCGAGTTCATCGATGATGATCACGTAGCCGTTTCCCAGGACGCTCTCGGCCGATTCGTACAGCGCCTCCATCAGGTCGGTGCACAGCGACGTGACGCTTTGCATGCCCGATGACAGGGAGTCGATCGGGTGCGGCCTGCCGTTCGTGGTGATCGTCAGCGTGGTGGTGTTGACGGTCACCTTGCTGTCGGCCGACGCCAGCAGTAGTTGCAGCACTTCCGCCAGGTCGTTTTTTTGGTTCGGGTTCAGCCCGGCCAGCCAGCCGTGATGGCCGTTCAGCAGGCAGGTGTCGTCGAACAGCGAGCACAGGCGGATGTTTGCGTCGCGCTTGGACTTGCCCTGTTCCCGCTTGGCCAGCAGGCGATACGGGCCGTAGCCGAACACCTTCGGGTGCACCTGTGTCTGGCCGCCGTAGCGCGCGGCATCCCGGCTAAAGCTGACCCGGTTGTATTCGTCCGTTCCCCAGAAGCGGACCATAATTTCGCCGCTGTCCGCTTTTTCGGCCAGCAAGCCCGCTGGCCTGCCCGCGAGCGCAGTGGCATGGCGGTGGCCTGCAAGACCCAGCGCGATGGCCTGCAGCACGCAGGTTTTCCCGGTGGCGTTTTCGCCGATCAGGGCAAAAGTTGAAGACTCCGGAAACTCTATTGTGAGCGCCTCTATGCCTTTGAAATTCCGGATCTGGATTTGCCGGATCTTGTGGAACGGCTCTGCTGCCGTGATGGCCGGCGCTGCAATTTCTTTCGCTTTGCGCAGGGCGCGGTGGATGTCTTCCTCGCCAATCGGGCCCAGGTCTGCGAGCAGGCGCTCGAGTTCGATTGGCTCGAGCGCGCCGCCCATCATCTGGCGCAGGATTTTTCGCGTAGCGGGCGGCGACACCTGCCACAGGCAAAGGTAGAGGGAGCCGACGTATGGGGAGTCAGCGTGCAGCAGGCTAGCCAGGTGGCTCACCAACAGGTCCGACTTCGTGCTTCCGGGGGAGCATGTCAGATTCCACGCGTAGAGAAATTGTTTCAGCCTGGCCTCGCGCGCATGCAGCAGATCCATCCTATTCAACTGGAACATGTCGATGGTGACGGCGCCCTCGGTGCTGACCGCCAGCAGGCGGGCGTCGGCATCCATGAGGAAGTGTTTTTCCGGCCGGTCGTGGCAAGGGTCCAGCAACTTGGCTTCTTTCTCGCGGCGCAGCTGGTTGATGGACATCCCGTACCGAGCTTGAAAGTGGACGGGGAAACGGTTCGATTTGTAGTTGTTGCAGGCCTTGCAGCTGAGGTAGATGTTGTCCCATTGCGCGATCAGCCAGTGATAGTGGTGCTGGTCTATGCTGCCATCTTCCCGGGCGGCGCCGAAAATGGGGCGGAACCAGTCGGCATCGCCCCGCACGGCCTCCAGCGGGCTCTCGCAATATGCGCATTTTTGCTGGAACTGCGCGTTCAGGGCGGGCTGCAAGGTGCGGCGTATCGACGATCGCAAATGGTAGAGCGCATCGCGTACTTGCTGGCCTTGGTCCATGCTGGTGCGGATGTGTTTGACCGCCGCTTTCGTATCGGGGGCGCTCAGGATGGGCGGCGCCAAGGCGGGATCGCGCTGGATGAATCGCATGATTGCTTCCGTTTGCCTAAATGGGGGAGAGGCCCATCATAATCCCATGATTGTATTTTGGAAAGATGGCCGCTTTGGCAAAGCCGGAACGGGGAGGGGAATGAAAAAAGCCCCCATCTGCTTTTCAGCTCGATGGAGGCTTTTTTGCGGAATTTGTGGTGCCCACGGAGGGACTCGAACCCCCACACCTTGCGGCACATGGACCTGAACCATGCGCGTCTACCAATTCCGCCACGTGGGCACTGATGCTTCTTAACAACTCTGCTATTATAGCGACGGGGAGAGTTTCGCGCCAGATGAACTTTCGTTCCATACTGCACATCAACCCTGTCTAGCAATTCCCGCTTTGCCGCCGTTTTTCAACGTTGTCGCTGCGAGAGACCAAGATTATAGAGGAATTTTGCGGGATGTCAAATGCCCCAACTTAAAAAATCCGTTTGAATTCGCAACGCTGGCCGCAAATTAGTCAATCAGGGCGTTTCCAAGTACACTACGCCTGTCGTCATGCCATATATATGCACCTGACGATTTTGCCAGGCCGGATTTCCTCTGAACACTGTCAATAATAACTACAGAAATACTTTTGAACCAATCTACCCATACCATTCCCAGCCGGGAGGAAATTCTCGGCATCTTCCGCAGCGCCAAGGCGCCGCTCGATCTGCGCGCACTTTCGAAGGCGCTGAAGGTCGCGACCGAGGCCCAGGCCGTGTTGTCGCGCCGCCTGAACGCCATGCAGCGCGACGGCCAGATCGTCTCCGACGACAGCGGCCACTTCTCGCTGGCCACCGAAACGGGCTTCATCTCCGGCCGCGTCAGCAGCCACAAGGATGGCTTCGGCTTCGTGATCCCGGACGAGCCGGGCGAAGACCTGTTCCTGCCTGAGAAGGAAATGCAGAAAGTGCTGCATGGCGACCGCGTGCTGGCCAAGGTGGTCGGCGTCGACCGCCGCGGCCGCTCGGAAGGCACCATCGTCGAGGTGGTGCAGCGGGCCAATACCCACATCATCGGCCGCCTGCTCAACGAAAACGGCGCCTGGATCGTCGCGCCGGAAGACCAGCGCATCGCCCAGGACATCCTGGTCGAGGGCTCGGTCGGCAAGGCCAAGTCGGGCCAGGTGGTCAGCGTCGAATTGACCGAGCAGCCGATGCGCTTCAAGCAGCCGGTCGGCAAGATCGTTGAAATCCTGGGCTCGCTGGACGATCCCGGCATGGAGATCGAAATCGCCGTGCGCAAGTTCGGCGTGCCGCACGTGTTCTCGGACGCCGCGCTCAAGCAGGCCAACAAGCTGCCCGACCACGTGCGCGATGCCGACCTGGGCGAGCGCGTCGACCTGCGCGACGTGCCGATGGTCACCATCGACGGCGAGGACGCGCGCGACTTCGACGACGCGGTCTACTGTGAACCGGTCAAGATCGGCCGCACCAACGCCTACCGCCTGATCGTCGCGATCGCCGACGTCAGCCACTACGTCAAGCCGAACGACGCGCTGGACGCCGACGCGCTCGAGCGCAGCACCTCGGTCTACTTCCCGCGCCGCGTGATTCCGATGCTGCCCGAGAAGCTGTCCAACGGCCTGTGCTCGCTGAACCCTGCGGTCGACCGTCTGACCCTGGTGTGCGACGCCGTCGTCACCGCCAAGGGCGAGATCAAGGCCTACCAGTTCTATCCGGCCGTGATCCACTCGGCCGCGCGCCTGACCTACACCGAAGTGGCCGACATCCTCGGCAACACCAAGGGCCCCGAGGCGGCACGCCGTCCCGGCATCGTGCCGCACCTGCTGAACCTGTACGAGGTGTACCACGCGCTGCTCAAGGCGCGCACCGAGCGCGGCGCGATCGACTTCGAAACCACCGAGACCTACATCGTCTGCAACCCGTCCGGCAAGATCGAGAAGATCATCCCGCGCACCCGCAACGACGCCCACCGGCTGATCGAGGAATGCATGTTGACCGCCAATGTCTGCGCGGCAGACCTGCTGATCCGCCACAAGCATCCCGGCACCTACCGCATCCACGCCAGCCCGACCGCTGAAAAGCTCAAGCAGGTACGCACCTTCCTCAAGCAGGTGGGCCTGAACCTGAACGGCGGCGACAAGCCGACCGCCGGCGACTACGCCGCGCTGATGAAGCAGGTCAAGGAGCGTCCGGACGCGTCGCTGCTGCAGACCATGCTGCTGCGCTCGATGCAGCAGGCGGTCTACTCGCCCGACAACATCGGCCACTTCGGCCTGGCGTACGAGGCCTATGCCCACTTCACCAGCCCGATCCGCCGCTATCCGGACCTGCTGACGCACCGCGCCATCAAGGCCATCCTGCTGGGTAAAAAGTACGAGCCGAAAGTGGCCAGCACCAGCGTGCTGAACACCAACGTCTCGAACGCCACCCGCAAGCAGCAGGCCAAGGACAAGGCCGAAGGCAAAGAGAAAAAAACCGCCGACCTGACCGTGTGGGACGCGCTGGGCGTGCACTGCTCGGCCAACGAGCGCCGCGCCGACGAGGCGTCGCGCGATGTCGAGGCCTGGCTCAAGTGCTACTTCATGCAGGACAAGCTGGGCGAGGAATTCACCGGCATCATCACCGGCGTGACCACTTTCGGCATCTTCGTGCAGCTGGACCAGCTGTTCGTTGAAGGCCTGGTGCACGTGACCGACCTCGGCGCGGACTACTTCCAGTACGACGACGCCCGCCACGAACTGCGCGGCGAGCGCACCGGCAAGAAGTTCCAGCTGACCGACCGCGTCAGCGTGCAGGTGGTGCGCGTGGACCTGGAGGCGCGCAAGATCGACCTGCGCCTGGCCGGGGCCGACGCGCCGCCGCCACGCGCCGAGAAAGGCGACGCGCCGTCCAAGGACCGCAAGACCAACATCAAGCCTGGTCCGGCCGTGCCGAAGGCGCAGCCCGCCAAGCCTGCCGCCAAGCCGGCTGCGGCCAAGCCCGCCGCCAAGGCGCGCGGCGGACGCAAGACTAATGCCGGGGCGGCTGCCCCGGTAGCACCCCGAGCAGCGAAGACTGTCTCAAAAAGTAAAAAGAAGCGATAAATGAGTAAGAATAAAATGATTTTTGGTTTCCACGCCGTGACCTCGCGTTTGCGTCATGAGGCCTCGTCCGTGGAAGAGATTTTTGTCGACATGGGGCGCGATGACCGCCGCATGAAGGACCTGATCGCCAACGCCAAGGCGGCCGGCGTGCGCGTGATGCCGGTCGATTCCGGCCGCCTCGACAAGATCGTCGGCACCCGCCGCCACCAGGGCGTGATCGCGTTCGCCTCGCAGCTGGCGCTGGCGCGCAACCTGGACGAGCTGCTGGACGCCATCGAGGGCCCGCCGCTGCTGCTGGTCCTGGACGGCATCACCGATCCGCACAACCTGGGCGCCTGCCTGCGCGTGGCCGACGGCGTCGGCGCGCACGCGGTGATCGTGCCGAAGGACCGCGCGGTGGGCTTGAACGCCACCGCCGCCAAGGTCGCCAGCGGCGCGGCCGAGACCGTGCCTTACATCACCGTCACCAACCTGGCGCGCACCTTGCGCGACCTGAAGGACCGCGACATCTGGCTGATCGGCACCTCCGACGACGGCGAGAAGGGCCTGTACGAAGCCGACTTCACCGGCCCGACCGCGCTGGTCATGGGTTCGGAAGGCGAGGGCATGCGCCGCCTGACGCGCGAGACCTGCGACATGCTGGTCAGCATTCCGATGTTCGGTTCGGTCGAGAGCCTGAACGTTTCCGTCGCATCCGGCGTCTGTCTGTACGAGGCACGCCGCCAGCGTATCGCCAAGGAAGGCTAACCCCGCGGCGTTCCGCCGTCAGGGTCAGACCCCGTGCGGGGTCTGACCCTCTTCCTTACGGGTTAAGGCCGCCAGGCCTCTCCAGCAACCCCCGACCGAATACGCTACCATTAGCGTTTCCATTGCAATACCGTACACCCCATGTTCCATCACCTGCGCCAAGACATCAACAGCATCATCGAACGCGATCCCGCGGCCCGCAACGCCTGGGAGGTGCTGACCTGCTACCCCGGCCTGCAGGCCATCGTCATGCACCGCTGGGCGCACTGGTGCTGGACGCACAAGATGAAATGGCTGGGCCGCTTCATCTCCTACCTGGCGCGCATCGTCACCGGCATCGAGATCCACCCCGGCGCCACCATCGGCCGGCGCGTCTTCATCGACCACGGCTTCGGCGTGGTGATCGGCGAGACCGCCGAGGTGGGCGACGACTGCACCATCTACCAGGGCGTGACTCTGGGCGGCACCTCGCTGCACACCGGCACCAAGCGCCATCCGACCTTGGCACGCGGCGTCATCGTCGGCGCCGGCGCCAAGGTGCTGGGCGGCTTCACGGTGGGCGAGTACGCCAAGGTCGGCTCCAACGCCGTGCTGTTGAAGCCGGTGCCACCGGGCGCCACGGCGGTCGGCAACCCGGCCCACATCGTGCAGAAGGAGCCGGCCTCGGCGGCCAGCGCCACGGCCAACCTGTTCAGCGCCTACGGCGTCACGCCGAACGGCGACGATCCGCTGTCGAAGGCCTTGCACGGCCTGATCAACCACGCGGTGAAACAGGAAGAGCAGATCGAGCGCATCCTCGCCACCATGAAGGCGGCGGGCTTGCACTGTCAGGGCGTACCCGATTGTGATAAATTGAATTCAGACCAACTCAACAAGCTCGTTGAATAAGGATGCCGCATATGGAATCGTCGCCCGATGGCGCAGAAGTGCTGGACCCGTTTGAAATCCGCGTGCTGGCCGTGCTGGCCGAGAAGGAGGCGCTGACGCCGGATAACTATCCGCTGTCGCTGAACGCGCTGGTCAACGGCTGCAACCAGTTGTCGAGCCGCGATCCGGTGATGGCGCTGTCGGAGGAGACGGTGGCCGACGTGCTGCAGCGGCTGATGCAGCGCAAGTACGTCAACGGCATCACGCAGGCCGGCGCGCGCGTGACCAAGTACGAGCACCGCATGCGCATCAAGTGGTCGCTGGAGCAGGACAAGCTGGCGGTGCTGACCATCCTGATGCTGCGCGGCCTGCAGACCGCCGGCGAGATCCGCACCCGCACCGGCCGGCTGCACGACTTCAAGAGCGTGGGCGACGTCGAGCAGGCGCTGCAATTTTTGATCGACAAATATCCGCCGTTGGTATCGAAGCTGGCGCTGGCGCCCGGCACCAAGGAGCCGCGCTACGGCCAGCTGCTCGGCGGCGAGGACGCGCTGGCGCGGGAAGAGACCGCCGCCAGCCTGGGCGGCTCGGTCAGCGCGGCGGGGCAGGGCGGCCGCGTCGCAGCCTTGGAGCAGGAAGTGCAGCAACTGCGCCAGCAAGTCGAAGACCTGAGCGCGCAGTTCGCCGAATTCCGCAAGCAGTTCGAATAATAAATTTGGGGTCAAGTCTGACATTCGGACACGGCCTGCGCCGTGGGCTGGGGGTCAAGTCTGACATTCGGACACGAGCTCAACCGTAGGCCGCGCCTACGGTTGAGCTCGTGTCCGAATGTCAGACTTGACCCCCGTGCGACAGCTGGGCTCGTGTCCGAATGTCAGACTTGACCCCCGCTGGTTTTTAGCCTTCTTCGCGGCGGCGGCGCATCCAGACCGCGGTGGCGATCATCGCCACGCCGGCCACGGCGCCCAGCCACACGCTGATGCCGCCCAGCGTGCCCCATGAGGCGCTGAAGATGGTCTCGGGCACCGCCATCCGGTGCACCTCATGTTGCAGCGCCACGTGGTCCGCTTCGAACATGATCCACGAACCTGGAATCGCGCCCAGCAGGATGCGGTCGACGATGCGGGTGACGAACCAGCTGGCGTCAAAGCCGAAGTGCAGCATCTTTTCCGCCCACACCAGCAGCAGCGACGTCACCAGCGGCGTACCCACCGCCCACAGGAACACCTTGGAGCGCGCCATGCTCGACACCATCAGCAGCCAGCCCACCGTCGGCAAGGCCCACAGGATGTAGACCGGCAGCAGTCCCACCAGGCGCAGCGGCGTCAGGTAGAGGTCCGGGGCCGTCAGCATGGCGCCGAACAGGTTGGTGCCGTGCGCCATCACCGCGCCGCACGCGGCGAACAGGATCAGCAGCGACAGCACGGTGCCGATTCCCAGCGTGATCAGCGGCGCCACCACCAGCGCCAGCGTGGCCTTGGACAGCACGGTCGACAGGTCGGACACCGGCAGCGATTTCCAGAACAGGATGCTGCGGTCGCGCCGCTCGTCGTTGAGCGCGCCCAGGCAGTAGAAGAACACCACAAAGCTCAGCACCATCAGCACCGGCATGGCCGACACCATATAGGCCTGCGACATGGTCTCGACGATGCGCATGCGCGCCGTGCCTTCGATGGTGACCGAGCCGATCGACATGGTCTGGTCGCCGTCGTTGAAGTTGAGCTGGTTCCCCATGATGATGGAACCGAGCGCCAGCGCCGCGATCAGCGTGGCGATGACGGCGGGCGCCCAGACCAGCATGCCCTTGTGCTCCCACAGTTCGCGCCTGATCAGCCATTTCATCGTTTTCATGCGTAGGTTCCTTTCATCGATGCGACAAACAGGTCGGCGACGCTGGGCGTGCGCAATTCCCCGAAGGTCGACAGTTGCAGGCGCGGCACGCCATCGAACAGCATGATGGGCTTGCCGAACACGGTGCGCTGGCTCATCGGCTGCAGCGCGTTGGCGGCCGCCACGAATTGCGGCTCGACCATGACCTCGGTGAAGCGCTCGCCCACCTCGTCCATCGACGCCGCCAGCGAGATCTTGCCGTCCTGGATGAACATCAGGTCGGTGAGGATGTGCTCGACCTCCTCGATCTGGTGGGTGGTGATCAGGATGGTCTTGTGCTCGTCGAAGTAGTCTTCCAGCAGGTTCTGGTAGAACTGCTTGCGGTACAGGATGTCCAGGCCCAGCGTCGGCTCGTCCAGCACCAGCAGCTTGGCGTCGATCGCCATCACCAGCGCCAGGTGCAGCTGCACCACCATGCCCTTGGACATGGCCTTGACCTTCATGTCCGGCGTCAGCTTGGTGTTGGCCAGGTATTTCTCGGCCTTGCTGCGGTCGAAGCGCGGATGCACGCCTTCGACAAAGGCGATCGCGTCCTTGACCTTGAGCCACTTCGGCAGGATGGCGACGTCGGCGATGAAGCAGACCTCGTTCATCAGCGCCTCGCGCTGGCTGCGCGGGTCCATGCCCAGCACCGTCAGCTCGCCTTCGAACTGGGTCAGGCCCAGGATGGCCTTGAGGGTGGTGGTCTTGCCCGAACCGTTGGGGCCGATCAGGCCGACGATGCGGCCTGCCTCGACCGTGAAGGTGGCGCCGTTCAGCGCGGCCTGCTTGCCGTAGTTCTTGCTGAGCTTGGACGCGGTGATGACGGCGCTCATGACGCACCTCCGGTGGCGATCGGTTTGAGCAGGGTTTCCAGCTCCAGGCCCAGGCGGCGGATACGTTCGAGCATCAGCGGCCATTCCTCGTTCAGGAAGCGTTCGCGTTCAGTGGCCAGCAGTTTGTCGCGGGCGCCGTCAGTTACGTACATACCTAGTCCCCTTCTTTTTTCTACGAGCGTTTCGTCCACCAGTTCCTGGTAGGCGCGAGATACGGTGATCGGATTGAGTTGGTAATCGGCGGCCACCTGCCTTACGGAGGGCAGGGCGTCGCCGGGCTTGAGCAGGCCGTCGAGCACCATGCCGATGACCTTGTCCTTGAGCTGCCGATAAATCGGCGCGTTGTCATTCCAGCCTATCGTGGACATACATGTGGTCCCCTTGATGTGTGTTGATGGAGTGGTGTTGTAGTTAACTATAACACTGAGATCGAAAAAGGCAAGCGTTTCTTGTTATTTTCGATATTTTTTGTCGGTGGCGAGGCTGGCGGCGCGCCTGGGTCATAATGGCGGCGTTACGGTTTTTACGGAAAGATCCCCGATGTCGATATCACGCCCCCTCAAACTGGCCGCGCCGCTGATGCTGGCGGCCCTGCTGGCCGCTTGTTCCACGCTGATCGGCCCGCGCCAGGTGGAGCTGCCGCAGGCGCGCATGCAGCAGAACCTGGACCGCAAGTTCCCCGTGCGCCACCGCGTGCTGGGCGTGTTCGAAGTGGAGCTGAGCCATCCGCAGCTGGACATCCTGGCCGAGAACGACCGCGTGGCGCTGACCTTGGACGTGAACGTGTCGCCGCTGCTGGCGCGCCAGTCTTGGCACGGCAGCATGGCGGTGTCGGGCCGCCTGAAGGTGGACAATGTGCGCAACACCATCTACATCAGCGATGCGCATGTGGACCGCTTCGTGGTCGACGGCATGGACGAGGGCAAGCAGAACCAGATCGCCAGCGTGGCCAATCTGCTGGGCGAGAACACGCTCAAGGATGTACCGGTACACACCTTCCGCCCGGAAGACCTGCGCTACGCCGGCGTGCAGTTCGTGCTGACCGGGATCAGCACCCGGCCCGGCGCGCTGGTCGCCAATCTGCAGCCGGCGCAGTAGGCGTCAGACGAAGCCGAGGTTGCGCGCGCTGGCGTTGTAGTTGGCCAGGTTGGGCAGCATGGCCAGCAGGTCGGTGTTCGACACGCCCAGCCAGCTGCCCAGCGTGGCCGCGTATTGCTCGATCGACGTGGTCGGCAGCAGCCGGCCCTGGCCGACATCGTCCGGGCCGTCGCTGGCCACCACCGGCGCCTTGCCGTAGTAGCGGCCGCCCTTGACGGCGCCGCCCAGCATGAAGTGCATGCTGCCCCAGCCGTGATCCGATCCGTCGTTGTTGCCGCTCAGCGTGCGGCCGAAGTCGGACGCGGTGAAGGCCGTCACCTGGTTGGCCACGCCCAGTTCCACCGTGCTCTGGTAGAAAGCCGCCACCGCGTCGGCCACGCTCTTCAGCAGGCCCGGATGCACCTTGACCAGGCCGTCGTGCGTATCGAAGCCGCCCATCGACACAAAGAACACCTGCCGCTTGGCGCCCAGCGTCGAGGCGCAGGAGATCATGCGGGCCACCATCTTCAGCTGGTCGCCCAGATTGTTATTGGCGGGGAAGGCCGTGTTGATGGCCGGCGCGCCCGCCAGCGCCGAGGTCAGCACGTCGTTGGCGGAGATCGCCCGCTGCGTCACGCGCGCATAGTCGGACTGCATCAGGTTGCTGTGCTGCTGCGTGATCAGCGTGCGCAGCGCGCTGCTGCAGCTGGCCGAGCCGAACAGCGGACTCTGGAACGCGCTGAACGGCACCGAGCCCTTGGTCGACACCTGGTACTGCACCGCCTCCTTGCCGGACAAGTACACCGCGTTGCCGGAGACGTTGACGCAGGTGAAGGTGGCGTTGCCGTTGCCCGCTTCGAACAGGTCGCCCATGCGGCCGCCCCAGCCCGAGGTCGCGCCTTCCGGCATCGACGATTGCCACTCGGACTGCTGGTCGTTGTGCGAGAACAGCTTGGACGGCAGCGGCACCGACCTGGCCAGATACTGGGCCTTGCTGGTCGGCTGCACCAGCGTGCCGACGTTGAGCAGCACGCCCATCTTGCCGGCGTTGAAGATCGGCAGCAGCGGCGCCAGTTCCGGCGCCAGCGCGTACTGATGCGCCACGCCGTTGACGTCGACCGGAGCCGCGGCCGCGTTGAGCACCGTGCCCGACAGCGCGCTCTGCTGGTAGGCCAGCGTGGAGCGCAGCGCGTAGTAGGCGTTGTAGCTGGCGGCGTCGTACGGCACCAGCGTGTTGGCGTAGTCGTTGCCGCCGTACAGGAACACGCAGACGATGGCCTTGTAGTCGCTGGCGGTGGCGGCCGAGGCTTCGGCCATCGCCGCCAGGTTGACGGCCAGCGGCGCGGCCACGCCGCTCATGGCCAGCATCGAGGCGCGTTGCAGGAAGGCGCGGCGGGAAGTATTGGTGGTCATGGCGGCTCCCTAGAGTTGAACGAGGTATTCCGGCGCGGCCATGGCCAGGGTCAGCGCGGCGTAGATGCGGTTGAGCAGCGCGACGTCGGTCTTGGCGGGCATGGTGTCGATGGCGCCGCGTATCAGGCCGACGGTGGCGCTGCTCAGCTGGCCCGCCGCCAGCACCACGTTGATTTCATCGACCAGCGCCTGGCCGTTGGCGGCCAGCGGCAGCAGGCTGCCGTAGTAGGGCAGCACGTCGCCGACGCCCTTGCTGACCGCGCGCTGCATGTAGTTGACATAGCCGACCACCGAAGTCTCGTTGGTCAGCTGGAACTCGGGCGCCACCAGTCCGGCCTTGGAGACGGCGCTGTTGGGCGGCACGTAGCCGGGCCGGTAGAAATTGAACACCGACGGCGAGCGCAGCGGACTCTGGCCCAGGCGGCTCGACGCGTCGCTGGTGTTGCCGATGGCCCAGGCGTCCGAGGCGGAGGCGGCGTTGTAGGCGCGCGCCCAGCCGATGAAGCGCAGCATCGGCTCGCGCAGCTTGCCGGCGCCGGGGACGTTCACGTTCAGGCCGTCGGTGCGCGCCTCGGGATCGAGCAGCAGCGCCCGCACCACCGCCGCCAGGTTGCCCTTGACGCCACGGCTGTCGCCGTTGAACACGGCCGCCACGCGCGCCACGTAGGCCGGCGACGGATTGCTGGTCACCAGTTTCTGGATCAGCTGGCGGCTGATGAAGGGCGCCACGTTGGGATGGGCGTAGATGATGTCCAGCGCAGTCTTCAGCGCGTCGGCGCCGGGCAGGCCGGCCGGCACGGTGCTGCCGAGGAAGGTGGAGGCGCCGGTCTCGTGCCGCTTGGCCACCTGTATCATCGGCCGGCGCAGGAAGTCGGGCGTGCTGCCGTCCTGGCCGGCCATGTCGAAGTCCCAGCCGGTGAACACGCGGGCCAGGCCGGTGATGTCGGCGAGGCCGTAGGTCTCCCTGGGCACGCCGTTGCTCAGCTTGGGCGTGCCGTCGATGTTCAGCTGCACCAGGCCGATGCTGAACAGCTGCATCAGCTCGCGCGCATAGTTTTCGTCGGGCAGGGCGCCGGTGGTGGGGTTTTGCTTGACGTTGCCGCGGAAGGTCAGGTACTGGCCCATCGGCGCGCTGGTCGAGATCGCGCCCAGCAGCGCGCGGTAATTGCCGAAGGCGTAGTCCTCCAGCAGGTCCAGGTAGGCCGCCGCCGAAAACGAACGCCAGCCGGCCCCGACCAGTCCATCGATAGACACCACGCAGATTTCCGACAGCGCCAGCGTGACGCGCTGGCGCAGCGTGTCCGGCGCGCTGATCAGCTTGCGCCAGGCGCAGGCGTCGAAGCCGTTCTCGGAGTTGCGGTTGGTGGCGGCGTTGTAGCCTTTGGCGATCAGCCAGTCCCAGCGGGTGCCGGAGCGGGGCGCGGCCAGCTGGGCGTCGATCCAGCCGGCGTAGCCCAGCGACTGCACTTTGGCGATCTCGGCGCGGTTGGCTCCCATCGAGGCTTGCGCCAGGAAGCGGGCGGCGGCGGCCGCGGTCGGTGTTGGGGTCATGACTGGTATCTCCGGAAAAGGGGCTCAGGCATTGCTGTGTGGTAATTTATGCCGAGTCCGCTTGCCTTGCCACCGAAAATTTGTAACGAACCATTTCGCTGCAACGCCTGGCCGATGGAATGCGCGCGCTTTGCGCCGCACGCTTGCATTTCGCGCCGTTTTGCTGCATTTCGTCGCATCGCGAACCATGGCGGCGCCGCGCCCGGCATAGTGGCTACACCTTAACCAGTCACGCGGAGCAGATCATGATTGTGCAAATTGTCAGCCATACACCGACCTACGTCTGGGCCTTGCTGGCCTTCCTGCTATACCGTGGCGCGCTGGCCAGCCGCGACCGCGAGATCGCGCTGCGGGCGCTGTTCGTCATCCCGGCGGTGATGATAGGGCTGTCGCTGTCGAGCATGAGCGGGCGGGGCGCGCTGGGCGGCGGCATCTGGGCGATGTGGCTGCTGGGCGTGCTGGCCGGCGTGGCGCTCACCTGGCGGCTCGGCAGCGGCGTCCCCGTCGTGGTCGACCGCGCCGCCGGCACCGTGCTCCAGCGCGGCAGCTGGGCGCCGCTGGTGCTGATGATCGCCATCTTCTGCACCAAGTACGCGGTGGCGGTGACGACGGCCATGCATCCCGAGCTGCAGCAGAATCCGCTGTTCGCCACGATGGTCACCCTGCTGTTCGGCCTGTTCAACGGCGTGTTCGTCGGCCGCCTGGCGCGCTATGTGGCCGCCTGGTTCAGCCAGCCGGAACCCATCGCGGCTTAATGGATTTGCAAGTTTCCTTGTGGCGCAGGTCAAGAGCTTCTACAATTCGCGGCATTGATGAAATGTTGGAGCTCGCCTCATGACCATATTTGGAATTGGATTGCACGTGCTGGTGGCGATATTCTTCGCCATCCACGTGATCCGCAGCGGACAGCAGATGTACTGGCTGATGATCTTGTTCATGTTTCCCGGTCTGGGCAGCATTGTCTACTTCATCGCCATCTACCTGCCCGATTCGAAACTGAACCACGGCGCCCGCAAGGTGGTGACGGCGGCGGCCCGCACGCTCGATCCCGGCCGCGAGCTGCGCGAGGCGCGCGACGCCTACGCCTACACCCCGACCGCGCAGAACCAGATGCGCCTGGCCAGCGCGCTGCTGGAGGCCGGCGATGCCGGCGAGGCGGCGGCCACCTACGAAGCCTGCCTGCAAGGGCCGTTCTCCGGCGACCTGGAAATCCGCTACGGCGCCGCGCGCGCCACGCTGGCCTGCGGCCGCGCCGCCGCCGCGGTCGCGCATCTGCAAACCATCCGCGCCGCCGACGCCAATTTCCGTGGCGAGCAAGTGTCGCTGCTGCTGGCCCAGGCCCTGGCCGCGGCCGGCCGCCAGGATGAGGCGAGGGCGGAATTCGAATTCGCGCTGGGGCGCTACAACAGCTTCACCGCGCAGGCCGAGTTCGCGATCTGGGCGGCCGGCGCCGGCGACGCGGCGCGCGCCAACCAGCTGTACGCCGAGCTGCAGCGCACGATGGAGCGCTGGACCCGCCACACCCGCGACCTGAACCAGGAATTGATACGCCGCCTGAACGCGGCGATGGCCGGCCTCAAGCGCTGATCATTTCGGCCGCGCGCTGTGGCCGGGGTTGCTGCTGCCGCCGGTCGCTGCGATGGCTTGGTTGAGCTTGGCCATGGTCTCGGCCGGCACGTCCTTGCTGCACAGGATGTAGCGCTTCATCCCCGGCGGCATGTCGGGGAAATCGCGGCGCACCGCCGTCTGCGGCGCGGTTTCGCGCGCGCGGAAATACTCCCAGTCCTCGCGGTCCACGAACATGAACGAGGCGCGGCCCACCGTGAGCATGCGCATCATCAGCGTCGCTTCCACCGTGCGGCTCATGATGCGGTTCTTGCTGCCCTTGATCATCTGGTCCAGCGCCGGCCCGTAGGACACGCCGTCGACCAAGCCCAGCGTCAGCTGGGGATCGTCCAGCAGCGAGCTCAGGGTCGGATGCGCCATCACCTTGTCCACATAGGCCGGCGCGATCAGCACGCTGTGCGGCAGGTCTTCGTGGATGGCCGCCGTGAACTGCGCGACCGCCTCGCGCTCCGGCAGGCGGTACCAGCTGATCGAGCAGTAGTTTTTGGCGCCGTGCCGGAAGTTGGCCCAGATGCGTTTCTGCGGTTCGGTGATGAACTGCGCGGGGATGCCGGCGACGGTGAAGATGTTTTTCACGCGGTCCAGCAAAAAGCCTTTGGGTTCGCCGTTTTCCTGGTAGTGGTAGGGCGGCTTGTCGCGCCAGACCACGGTCAGCGGCTGCGGTGCGCACCAGGCGCTGCCGACCGAAAGCACAGCGGCGACAAGGAGACTGCTTTGAAAAAAGATGCGGAAGGTCATGCGCCGATTATAGGGCCATCCGCTGTGCCAAAACCATAAGTGTGGCAAACTGTTGCTCCTTTGATAAATGGGAGAGCCATGAACGCCTTGTTGCCCGCATTTGTCGCCGCCAGCGACGTCATCGATTTTCACCATCCCGACGTGGAGCGCCTGGCGCGCTCGCTGCAGGCCGCCACGCCGCGCGCGACGGCGCAGCGCTGCTTCGAATGGGTGCGCGACCGCATCGAGCACAGCATCGATTACCGGCGCGACGAGGTCAGCTGCGACGCCTCCCAGGCGCTGGCGCTGGGCACCGGCCTGTGCACGGCCAAGAGCCATCTGCTGGTGGCGCTGTTGCGGGCCAACGGCATCCCGTCCGGCTTCTGCTATCAGCGTTTGACGCTGCGCGACGCCGGTTCGCCGTTCTGCACGCACGGCCTGGTGGCGGTGTGGCTGGAGGAGGGCGGCTGGTACCGCTGCGATGCGCGCGGCAACAAGGCCACCGTGCATTGCGAGTTCACGCCGGGCGCGGAAAACCTGGCCTTCCCGGTGCTGACGCCGGGCGAGCAGCTGTATCCGCAGGTGTGGGCGCAACCGTGGCCCGAGCTGGTGCGGCGCATGCGCGAGCTGCCGTCGATCGCGGCCTATTGCGAGGCGCCGATCGACGCCGCGCCGCCGGAAGACGGCGTGGCGATTACGCTGGAATGACCGCGCCGTCGAGCGCGTGGCGCGTGATGGCGCCGTGGCTGTCGATGGCGATCCAGCCGCCGCGCGGCGGGCTGGCGTCCGGTTCCCAGTCCGGCAGCACGTAGCGGCGCTTGCCGTCCACCACATGCAGGGCGGGGCGGTGGGTGTGGCCGTGGATCATGACGTCGGCGCCGGTGGCGTCGAACACGTCGCGGATCGCCTGCGGCGTCACGTCCATGATCTCGTAGGATTTTGTGCCGTGGTCCTTGCGGCTGTTCTCGCGCATGCCGGCGATGATGGCCTTGCGCTGCGCCAGCGGCATCGCCACGAACTGCTGCTGCCACGCGGGCTGGCGCACCATGGCGCGGAACTCCATGTACTTGACGTCCTCGGTGCACTGGGCGTCGCCGTGCAGCACCACCAGGCGCTGGCCGCCGATCTCGGTCACATAGGTTTCCGGCAGCAGGGTCAGGCCCGCCGCCGCCGCGAGCTGCGGGCCGACCAGGAAATCGCGGTTGCCGGCGATCCAGTAGACGGCCACGCCCGCGTCGCTCACGCTGCGCAGCGCGGCGATGATCCGTTGGTGAAAGGGATCGCTGATGTCGTCGTCGCCGGCCCAGTATTCGAACAGGTCGCCGAGCAGGTACAACTGCTGCGCGCGCCGCGCGTGCCGCTCCAGGAAGTCGAAGAACGCCGTGCCGGTGGCGGGATGCGCGGGCTGCAGGTGCAGGTCGGAGATGAACAGCGCGCAGGCTTGGCCCGCGCGCATGTTGGCGTCGCTCATTAAGCAGCCAGTTCGATCTTCTCGATGATGATGTCTTCGGCAGGCACGTCGGCGAACATGCCGCTGCGGGTGGTCTTGACCTTCTTGATGGCGTCAACCACTTCGGTGCCTTCGATGACCTTGCCGAACACGGCGTAGCCCCAGCCGTCCTGGCCTGGGTAGTCCAGGAAGGAGTTGTTCTTCACGTTGATGAAGAACTGGGCCGATGCCGAGTGCGGCGCCGAGGTGCGGGCCATGGCCAGCGTGTAGGTGTCGTTCTTGAGGCCGTTCTTGGCTTCGTTCTCGACGGTCTCGTCGGCCGGCTTCTGCTTCATGCCTGGCTCGAAACCGCCGCCCTGGATCATGAAGCCGTCGATCACGCGGTGGAAGATGGTGTTGGCGTAGTGGCCGGCTTCCATGTACTTCAGGAAGTTGGCTACCGATTTAGGCGCTTTCTCGTCGTTCAGTTCGACGGTCATGTTGCCCTTGTTGGTGGTGATGATTACGTTGGTCATGTTGTTATCCTGAGGTAGTTAAAAAATACGGCAGGCCGCTATTTTACAGTTTTGGCTGGATTGGGGTCTTCAAAATCGTCGCCGACTTGATCACGACCGGGATCACCGGGATGTTCTGGAAGATGCCCTTGTCGTCGACCAGCACGCCCTTGATCTTGTCGACCACCTCCTGGCCCTTGATGACCTTGCCGAACACCGTGTAGCCGAAGCCGTCGCGGCCGGGGTAGTTCAGGGCGTCGTTGTCGGCCACGTTGATGAAGAACTGCGAGGTGGCGGAATTAGGATCGCCGCTGCGGGCCATGGCCAGCGTGTAGGTGTTGTTGGTCAGGCCGTTCTGCGATTCGATCGGCACCGGCGGGTTGGTTTTCTTTTGCTTGAGCTTTTCGTCGAAGCCGCCGCCCTGGATCATGAAGCCGTCGATCACGCGGTGGAAGATGGTGCCCTTGTAGAAGCCGGCCTTCACATAGGTCAGGAAGTTGTCGACCGACTTGGGCGCCTTCTCGTGGTTCAGTTCGACCACGATGTCGCCCATCGAGGTCTTGATTTCCACTTGCGGCGTGGGGTTGGCGGCGGCCGGGGTGGCCGCCAGCGCGGCGCCGGACAGGGCGACGCCGGCAAACAAGGTCATCAGTTTGGCGAACAGCGATGGCTGGGTTTGGTGCATTGTTGCTTCCTCGTGGTGGTTTAAACTGGCCGACTTGCCAAAAATCCTCAGTCAGATTGGGTCTCTGCTGTTTTTATCAATGCTATACTTGTTCATTCTACCCCTTAGAAGGTGGAAAGAATAACTACCGAGTGTCAGCTGGTCTCCAATGCGATACGACGAATGCCAGGTGCGCGCCTACCGCGCCGCGCCCGGTTCTCGTATTGCCTTGGGCCGCGGCACCCGCTTAAAAGAGAACAAGCAAGAGCCCGATGAGCAATTTAAAGATTTACAACACGCTGGCGCGTGACAAGCAGACATTCGTTCCCATCGAGGCAGGCAAAGTCCGCATGTACGTCTGCGGCATGACCATCTACGACTACTGCCACATCGGCCACGCCCGCATGATGATGGCGTTCGACGTCATGTACCGCTGGCTGATGGCCTCCGGCTACCAGGTCACGTATGCGCGCAACATCACGGACATCGACGACAAGATCATCAAGCGCGCGGTCGAGAACGGCGAAACCATCTCGCAGCTGACCACCCGCTTCACCCGCTACATGGACGAGGACACCGGCGCGCTGGGCATCCTGCCGGCCACGCTGGTGCCGCGCGCCACCGAATACGTGCCGCAGATGCTGGCGCTGATCGAGACGCTGGAATCGAAGGACCTGGCCTATCAGGGCGCGGACGGCGACGTCAACTACGCGGTGCGCAACTTCCCCAACTACGGCAAGCTGTCCGGCAAGTCGCTCGACGACCTGCGCGCCGGTGAGCGCGTCGACGTCAACACCGGCAAGCGCGATCCGCTGGACTTCGTGCTGTGGAAGGCGTCCAAGGACTCCGAGCCGGACGAGGTCAAGTGGGACTCCAAGTGGGGCAAGGGCCGTCCGGGTTGGCACATCGAGTGCTCGGCCATGTGCTCGGCGCTGCTGGGCGAACACTTCGACATCCACGGCGGCGGCGCGGACCTGCAGTTCCCGCACCACGAAAACGAGATCGCGCAGTCGGAAGGCGCGTTCGGCCACACCATGGTCAACTACTGGGTGCACAACGGCTTCGTGCGCGTCGACAACGAGAAGATGTCCAAATCGCTGGGCAACTTCTTCACCATCCGCGACGTGCTCAAGAAGTACGACGCCGAAGTGGTGCGCTTCTTCATCCTGCGCGCCCACTACCGCAGCCCGCTGAACTACTCGGACGCCCACCTGGACGACGCCCGCGTCGCGCTGACCCGCCTGTACACCGCGCTGGACGGCGTGGAGGGCGACGGCCTGCCATTGGACTGGAGCGAGCCGCACGCGGTGCGCTTCTCCGAGGCCATGGACGACGACTTCAACACGCCGGTCGCGCTGGCCGTGCTGTTCGACCTGGTGAGCGAGCTCAACAAGTCGAAAGCGCCGGCCGTGGCGCGCCAGCTCAAGTCGCTGGCCGGCGTGATCGGCCTGCTGGCCCGCACGCCGCAGCAGTTCCGCCAGGCCGCCGTGGGCGACACCGACGCTTCCGGCGACGCCGCCATCGACGAACAGATCGCCAAGCGCATCGAAGCCAAGAAGGCGCGCAACTTCGCCGAATCGGACAAGATCCGCGCCGAGCTGCTGGCGGCCGGCATCATCCTCGAAGACAAGCCTGACGGCACGACCAACTGGCGCCGCGCATAATGGTCACCGCCAAGGATAACGAGGGCGCAGGCGGCCCGGTATCGGCCGTGCCGCCGTACTGGGAACAGGCCAAGATCGAGCTCATGAAGCGGGACCGCATCATGAAAAAGCTGATCCCGCAGTTTGGCGACCTGCACCTGGTCGGCCATGACGACCCGTTCACCACCTTGGCGCGTTCCATCGTCGGCCAGCAAGTGACCACCAAGGCGGCCGACACCGCCTGGAAAAAACTGCTCCAGGTCAGCCCGAAGTGCACGCCGGCCCAGATCATCAAGGCCGGCGCCGAGCAATTGTCGGCCTGCGGCCTGTCCAAGCGCAAGACCGAATACATCCTCGACCTGGCCGACCACTTCAAGAACAAGCGCGTCCACACCAGCCAGTGGGACCAGATGGACGACGAGGCCGTCATCGCTGAACTGGTGCAGATCCGCGGCATCGGCCGCTGGACAGCCGAGATGTTTTTGATATTTAATCTGCTGCGGCCGAATGTTTTGCCGCTCGATGACCCCGGTTTGATCCAGGGCATCAGCCAGAATTATTTTTCGGGCGAACCTGTGTCCCGCAGCGATGCGCGCGAGGTTTCGGCCAACTGGGAGCCGTGGCGCACCGTCGCCACCTGGTACTTATGGCGTAGCCTGGACCCGGTTGCTGTAGAATAGATGCTCTAATCGCTGTGCGAGGCGTTTTTGTGCCCGCATGGCTGAGAATAATCACGGAGGTACAATGACCAAAACGACTTTCCTCAACTTTGAGCAACCGATCGCCGAACTCGATGGCAAAATCGAAGAGCTGCGTTTCGTTCAGGACGATTCGGCTGTCGACATCTCTGAGGAGATCGACCGTCTGGCCAAAAAGAGCCAGCAACTGACCAAGGACATCTATGCCAAGCTGACCCCTTGGCAGGTCGCGCAGATCGCGCGCCACCCGCAGCGTCCATACACGATGGACTACGTGAACGAAATCTTCACCGACTTCCACGAACTGCACGGCGACCGCAGCTACGCGGACGACCTGTCCGTGGTCGGCGGCCTGGCGCGCTTCAACGGCCAGGCCTGCATGGTCATCGGCCACCAGAAGGGCCGCGACACCAAGGAACGCGCGATGCGCAACTTCGGCATGCCGAAGCCGGAAGGCTATCGCAAGGCCATGCGCCTGATGAAGCTGGCAGAAAAGTTCGGCATCCCGATCTTCACCTTTGTCGACACGCCGGGCGCGTTCCCCGGCATCGACGCGGAAGAGCGCGGCCAGTCCGAAGCGATCGGCCACAACCTGTATGTGATGGCGGAACTGAAAGTGCCGCTGATCGCCACCATCATCGGCGAAGGCGGCTCCGGCGGCGCGCTGGCGATCGCCGTGGGCGACGCGGTGCTGATGCTGCAATACGCGACCTACTCGGTGATCTCGCCGGAAGGCTGCGCCTCGATCCTGTGGAAGACCTCCGAGCGCGCCGCCGACGCGGCCGAAGCGCTGGGCCTGACCGCGCACCGCCTGAAGGCCATGGGCCTGATCGACAAGATCGTCAGCGAGCCGCTGGGCGGCGCGCACCGCGATCCGAAGCAGATGGCCACGCTGCTCAAGCGCGCGCTGGCCGATTCGCTGCGCCAGTTCCACGGCATGAAGACCAAGGACCTGCTGGAAGCGCGTCACGAAAAGCTGATGAGCTACGGTAAGTTCAAAGAAACCACGCCGCAAGAGTAAGCGCGCGGCACGACACCACGACCGGGGGCGCTTGCCCCCGGTTTGCATTTTGGAGCAGCAATTGAAGAAGCAACAGATCCCGACCTTGTCCTCAACCTTCGAACAGGCCGTCACGGCGGCGCTGGCGCAGCGGCAGGGTGCTCCGCGCATGGCAGTGGCCCTCAGCGGCGGCCTCGACTCGTCGGCGCTGCTCCACCTGGCGCACGCCTACGCGCAGGCGCATGGCGTGGCCTTGTACGCCTTCCACGTCCACCACGGCATCAGCGCCAACGCCGACGCCTGGCTGGCGCACTGCGAGCAAGCCTGCGCCGCGCTGGGCGTCACCTTCGAGGCGCGCCGCGTGCAGCTGGCCAACCAGCAGAAGAGCGGCACCGAGGCGGCCGCCCGCAAGGCGCGCTACGCCGCGCTGGGCGCGCTGTGCGCCGCGCACGGGGTCGAGCTGCTGCTGACCGCGCACCACCTCGACGACCAGGCCGAGACCGTGCTGCTGCAGTTGCTGCGCGGCTCCGGCCCGGCCGGCCTGTCCGGCATGGACGCCGCCAACGCCGCGCCCGAGCTGCTGGCCAATCCCGGTCTGGTGATGGCGCGTCCATTGCTGCCGGCCTCGCGCAAGCAGCTGGCCGCGTATGTGGCCGCGCACGACATCGCCTACATCAATGACGAGTCCAACGACGACCCGCGCTTCGCCCGCAACGCGCTGCGCCACAAGGTCATGCCGGCGCTGGACGAAGCCTTCCCCGGCTTCCAGGAACGCTTCGCGCGCAGCGCCCAGCACGCGCAATCGGCCCAGCGCCTGCTGACCGAGCTGGCGCAGCAGGACCTGGCCCTGTGCCTGGTCGACGACTGCATCGACATCGCCAAGCTGCGCATGCTGAGCCTGGACCGCAGCTACAACATGCTGCGCTACTGGTTCGGCACGCGCCAGCTGCGCATGCCGAGCGCGGCGTGGCTGTCCGAGATGCTGGCCCAGCTGCTGGAGGCGCGCGACGGCGCCCAGCCGCTGGTGACGCATCCCGATTGCCACGTCCGGCGCCACCGCGACCGCCTGCACATCACGCCCAAGCTGGCCGACCTGGAGGGCACGCGCGAAGACGAGTTCGACAAAACGCCGGGCACCACCTTCCACTGGAACGGCGAAACCGAGCTGGCCTTCCCGGCCTACGGCGGCGTGTTGCATTTTGACCCCGCCGGCGCGGGCGAGGGTGGGCTGGATGCGGACTGGCTGCGCGGCCAGCCGCTGCTGATCGAATTCCGCAAGGGCGGCGAGCGCCTCAAGCCGGCCCACAACCGGCCAACGCGCGGGCTCAAGTATCATTACCAGGCGCTGGACATCCCGGCCTGGGAGCGTTCGCGCCTGCCGGTGGTGAGCGCCGGCAGGCAGGTGTTGTTCGCGGCCGGGGTTGGCATGGATTGCAATCATCTGGTGGATGAAGGGGCTTCACGCTGGCGCCTGCGTTGGCAGGCTGTATAGACAATCGGGCGCATCTGCCGAATTTTGTATGTAGATATGTCTATTCGGTATGACATTATGAGTTTTTTGACTTGTTATTTTGCAGTGCGGCATGTAGAGTTAAGGGTTCCATTTACCTTTATTTGAGCGGAAAACTCACTGTTATGGCTTTAATCGTGCACAAATATGGCGGTACGTCGATGGGTTCGACGGACCGTATCAAGAACGTGGCGCAGCGTGTCGCCAAGTGGCATGACGCCGGGCACCGCATCGTGGTCGTGCCATCGGCAATGTCCGGCGAGACCAATCGCCTGATCGCGCTGGCCAAGGAAATCCAGGCCCAGCCCGACCCGCGCGAACTGGACATGATCGCCTCCACCGGCGAGCAGGTGTCGGTCGGCCTGCTGTCGATGGCGCTGCTGGCGATCGGCAAGAAGGCCGTGTCCTACGCCGGCTGGCAAGTCGCGATTAAAACCGATTCCGCTTTCACCAAAGCCCGCATCCAGTCGATCGACAGCGAGAAGGTCAACCGCGACCTGGACGACGGCAAGATCGTCATCATCACCGGCTTCCAGGGCGTGGACGAGGGCGGCAACATCTCGACCCTCGGCCGCGGCGGCTCGGACACCTCCGCCGTGGCGATCGCCGCCGCGATGAAGGCCGACGAATGCCTGATCTTCACCGACGTCGACGGCGTCTACACGACCGACCCGCGCGTGGTGTCGGAAGCGCGCCGCCTGAAGGCGATCACGTTCGAGGAAATGCTGGAACTGGCGTCGCTGGGCTCGAAAGTGCTGCAGACCCGTTCGGTGGAATTCGCCGGCAACTACCGCGTGCCGACCCGCGTTCTGTCGTCGCTGACCGACCCTATGCTGGACCTGGAAGTAGAAGCCAACTCGGGCACCCTGATTTCGTTTGAGGAAGACACACACATGGAACAAGCAGTCATCTCCGGTATCGCGTTCAACCGCGATGAGGCCAAAATCACCGTGCTGGGCGTGCCAGACCGTCCAGGCGTGGCGTACCACATCCTGGGCCCGGTGGCCGACGCCAACATCGAAGTCGACATGATCATACAGAATCAGTCGGTCGACGGTAAAACCGACTTCACCTTCACCGTGTCGCGCAACGACTACCAGCGCGCCATCGACGTGCTCAACAGCACCAAGGCGGAACTGGGCGCGGCCAGCATCACCGGCGACGCCAAGGTCTCGAAGATCTCGGTGGTGGGCGTAGGCATGCGCTCGCACGTGGGCGTGGCCTCGCAGATGTTCCGCACCTTGTCGGAAGAGGGCATCAACATCATGATGATCTCGACGTCGGAGATCAAAATCTCCGTGCTGATCGACGAAAAATACATGGAACTGGCCGTCCGCGCGCTGCACAAAGCGTTCGAGTTGGAGAAGGCATAATTTTTTCAAAAAATATCGTCATGTAGCCTTGACCAAAGTGGTCTCGCTCTATACTATGACGGTCGTCTGCTCTAGCGCAGTTTGGTAGAAAAGACATAGTTGAGTAATCGACTAGGAGACGTGGCCGAGTGGCCGAAGGCACATCCCTGCTAAGGATGCATACGGCTTATACCTGTATCGTGGGTTCGAATCCCACCGTCTCCGCCAGAACAAGAGAAGGAGCCCCAGTGATGGGGCTCTTTTTTTTTTTTGATTGAAATGCGGAGCCGGGAGCCGTCAGGGCAATGTTGAATGGTGGTCAATCCGGTGTTTTGGCCGTAAATGCCATGCACCAGCCGTTTGCGTTGATCTCGCCAGCGACGATCCGGCAGTTGCCGGAATGACGGCCTGCATCCGGTGCGATAAACTGCACGCAGTCCGCGCAACGCTGACCGTCTTTTGGTTGATCTTGGTAGTGCAAAGCGTCCTTGGTTGCCGCGCCGGCACGGGCAAGGGTTGCTCCGCCTAGCGCGCTTAATGTCAGTGTGGCGGCAGACACGCCGAGCAGGCGTCGTCGGGCCGTATCGTGTGCGTTCATGATGATCTCTGCTTGAAAAGTGCCGGACGGTCAGAACATGAACCAGCCCAGCAGATATATGGTGTCGTTGGCGCTTGCGGCGCGGCCGAAGCCGTCATAGTTTCGCTTCGCTCCGTTGAACTTGTCGTAGTGCGTGAGCTGGAGCATCAGGCGAATGTCGCGGCGGGGGAGGTAGTTGAACTCCAGGATGCAGCCAGAACTGTCAGGACTGCCGCTGGCGCTGCCTGTGATCGGGTCGCCCGTGCTGTAAAGGCCACTGTCGATGCTGCCGTGGATGTCGAAGCGTGACAGGTTAATGCCGTACTTTTTTTCAAAATAGTAGGTCGCTTTTGCCCGGAATTCATACAGCTTGTCCCTGCTGTTGCTGGTCTGGGCGCCGGCGTTCCAGACCACTGATTCACGCACAAAATTAAGCTGGCCCGTAAGGCGGTGTCGATCCGTGATGTACTGGTATTGCGCATCGGCGCCGATATCGCGGAAGTGATCAGTCGGGCCGGTGAGCACTTTGTTGTCCGGGAAGACATCGGCGACCAGGCCAAAGGTCCCCACCATGGCCGAATGTTTGCCGCCATCCCAGTCATGTTGTAGCGCGAGCCGCCAGTAGGGGTTGTAGCCATCAAGGGCCGCCGCCGTGTCACGCGGGACCCCAAGCCGCAATGGCGAGAACAGCCGATTGCTGGTGCGGTATGCCGTCAGTTCGGCATATAGCGTGTTGCGCCATAAAATGTTTGCGCCCATGCCTGCCACTTGCTGGCCCAGATTGCTCACCAGGGGCGAGGCGGCGGGCGCGTTTGCGGTTGGCGACGACGCGAAGGGAAAGCCCCAGGCGCTCACCGTGTTGTAAACGTCTTGAACTTGTGGGTTGTTATGGAGGGTGAATCCATAGAGCAGGTCGTGCTTGCCGATGTCGATGTGGTTTGCGTAGCGCAGGTCGACGTTATCGATGCTGGTGCGATGCTCAACGCCGTCATAAGTGAACTGTGAAAAGACCCCCATGTGGTCGCTCAGCTTTCCGCTGAAAAATACGCTCGCTGCTTGCAGCACCGCATTCCGATCCTTGGGAAAACCCTGCGCGAAATCTGGTCCAGTGGTTCGTGTTTCCGAGTACGACAGCTGGACCATCCCGGCCACGGGAAACTTCAGGCGCGGCCCCAATGTATAGCCATTTAACTTGAATTGCCGCCCGGTGGGAGTCAGCTCAGGCCAGCTCACGTGGCAGACGAAACAATCTAGCTGGGTTTGACGTGCGAAGCTCGGAACGGCCCTGGCGGAGATCGAAGATAAAGCCAGGATGATGGCTAACAATGTACGCCAGGTGTATCTGCAGGAGCACCTCATGATGATCTCCTCGTGCTGCTTCTGGGTGGATTGAGAAATTTCGCGACCGTGAATGCCTGGCCAGATTCGCCAGGTTCAATCGTACATGCCGTTGTTTCGGATGATGCTGAGGGGCCGCTCGCCTCCGACCCGGCAGACTACTCTGAATGCTTCACGATGGCTCTTGGCTCTATGTCAGGCGATCCCGTAACTCGGCTGGCATTCGAGAGTAACAGGGGAGTCGGAACCAGTCCATGGCAACCCGGCGCGGATTTGATCTGTGTCGTTGTTGCTCCACGCCGGCGAGTAAAGGTCGCTGCTTATGCGGCTTAGTCGTCGCGGCGATTTACAAGGTGGCGCAGCGAGCCGGATGCCCTAAAAGCGGCAGCACAGCTCGCAACGTCGCCCTACTGGTTCTTCGGCACGGCCGGCAGCTGCTCGGCCCACAGACGCGCTGAAGCATCCAGCGCCTGGCGGCGTTCCGCCGCGACCAACGGCATCAGGCGCGCCCGCGCAGCGCGCCCGGAAGCACAACCGGCAGCGCGGTCGCGCCGCCCGAACTGGCGCTTAAGCACGCAGTCGTATTCGTACACGGCCGCCGCGTCCTCATAGGCCGTTTCCAACTGCTGCGGCAGGTCGGTGGCGTAACGCACGACCAGCTCCGCCGCCGCGCCCTTGAGCCCGACGTCGAAGGCGCCTGCCTGATGCCCATACTTCGCGGCCTGGTTCAGCGCGCGCCAGGCGGCCGGCTGCTTGCGGATATTGGCGATGCCGGAAGGCTGGCGCGTTTCCGAGCTGCCGTCCGACGAAGTCATGGTGACGCCCCAGCCATCGTCGCCGGTGAGCTTTTCCTCGTAACAGGCCAGGCGGTTGTGCGCTTCGATCGCGCGCTGGCGAATCGCGTCGCGGTCGCCCGCTTCGGCTGCCTTCTGATTGTCCTTGAGCCAGTCCTTGTAGGCGGCGTTGGATTTCTTGCCGATCAGGATGTCGCAATCGCTCAACTCCAGACTGGCGGCATGCGCGCTGGCGCTGCCCAGGGCGGCCAGAACAAGGGCGCACAGCAAACGGCTGGTGGTTTTTGTGGTCATCATTTTCTCTTTCGTCTTTCTTCAATCAATCAGTGTTTTTCGAATTGCATATCGCGTCCATCGCGTTCCAGTATCAGCTTGCCGTCCCGCGCCTCAAGCGTGAAGTTGAAGCTCGACTGCGGGGCCGCCGGCGCCTCGAAGTCCAGCTGGTAGCTGCCGCGCTGCGCGTCCGCCGCCGGCACGGTGTACACCATCCATTTGTTTTCGTTCACTTCCGGATGGCTGACCGCGATCTGGCGCACCGGTGCGCCGAACGGCGTGCGCCAGCCATGGGCGCTGGTGCGGCCTTCCACCTTGAGTGGCGCGTCGCCCAGCAGCGCGACCTTGAAGCCGGGGATGCTCTTGCCGTGATAACGCATCTCCACCAGCACCTGGCCGGCAGCCACGGTGGCAGGCGGCGCTTCGCTCGAAGGCCGCATCGACGCCGCCTTCACCGGGCCGCTTTCGGAACGGAACACCACTTGCCGGTTCCAGACCTTCCAGCTGCCCTGGGCGAATTCGTCGACCGCGCCGTAGGCCATCGAGTACTGGAATTTGCCGTTCGGGCGCAGCAGGAGCTCGGCGCCAACTTCCGTGACGCCGGTCAGGTAGTAGTGGCCCGGCAGCGTGGCTTGCAGCGCCAGATCGGCGGCCTTGTCCTGTTGCGGGGCCATCTCCTCGGCCGCAGCCTGGCTGGCCGGCGCCTTCCAGCCGGCCTTGGCCAGCAGGCCCGCCAGCGGATCGTTCTTGCTCGCGGCGATGGCTGCCCAGGTGTCGGCGTCGAAGGTTGCGCGGGCCGCTCCAAGCTGCGGCAGACGTTCCACCAGTTGCTGGCCCGGCCAGCCTTCCAGCAGCAGGTCCGGCGTCACGGACAGGTACAGCGCCAGTCTTTGCTGATTGCCGTCGCAGCCGCTGCCCAGGCCATGTTCGCGCAATAGCGTCCAGTAGCTGGCCGGCGACTCCAGCACGACCTTGGCCAGGTGGACCGGGGCCTTGAGGCAGACTTGTTTCAACGGCAGGCTGAAATCCTTGCTCACCAGTCGCAGCATGTCGGCGTTGAGCGAAGCGACGGCCCGGTCCAGCGCCGTGCCCCAGGGTTGGACGGTGCTTGTGTCGATCGTGCCGCCATGAGCCAGCAGCACTTTCAGCGCCTCCATATTCCCCTGCGAGATCGCATAGTCCACCGCGCTGGGCTGCACGCTGCCGTTGTCCAGCTGGTTGCGCCGATTCGGATCCGCGCCATGCGCCAGGATCGAAGGCAGCAGGTCGGCCCGGTTCAGGCGGATGGCGAAGAACAGGAAGCGCGGCTCGCCCGGCGTGCTGCCGTCGGCTTCGGCCGACGCGGTGGCGTTGCCCAGCAAGCCCCGCTGGATCAGCAGGACCGCCAAGGCGCGATCCGGCGCGGAGAACGCTGCGTCGATGGCGTTTCTGCTCAAGCCCTGCACGGAGGCGCCGGCATCGAGCAGCTTGCGCAGGCGCGGCATGTCGATCTTGTCCGCTCCCGCCAGCACTTCTTCCAGCGGCGAGTTGTGCAGGTCCGCCAGCGATTTTTTTTGCACCAGCACGATATGGTCGAGCAGCAGATCGAGTATCGCGTCCTGGCCGCCGGGCGCGGCCAGCGCCAGCGACAGCGCGGATTGGTAGCCGTTCAAGGGGTCTGCGCCCTGTGCCAGCAAGGCTTGCACGCCGTCGGCATCGTTATCGCGCACGGCGTTGGCCAGGTCCTGCTCGCTGCCGCCGGTGTTGACGGGCGCGCCCAGCGCGGCCAGTTTCGGTATCCATTCGAAGCGGTGCGCGCGGGTGGCGTGGTTCAGCAGCGTGCCGTTTTCCACGCGCGCGCTGCCGGCGTAGAGGGTGCGGTAGTTGCGGCTGAAACTATCGTCCTGCGGCCCCTCCACCTTCCAGTTCGTCTTCTTGTCCAGCAGTTGCTGCAGCACTTTGTCGCGCTCCGGAGCGTTGCTGTACATGGCCAGCATGGCGGCATCGAGCCATTGGTCGCGCTTGTCCTTATCGTAGCGTGGCAGACGGCGCTTGAGCCAGGCGATGGCGTCGGCGTTGCCCGCTTCGGCCGCATAGCCGAAGGCGGTTTTTCCGCCTTCGCTGTCGGCCGGGCTGGTGCCGGTTTTCAGCAATGCGTCCAGCACCGCCGTGCCGCGCGTCTGCGACAGCACGGCGGGCCACAGCATATAGTCGGCGAAGGGGCGCGGGAGCTTCTCTTCGCCGGCCTTCTTGCGGCGATTGTCGATGTCGTAGCGGATGTAAGGCCGCAGCGCGCCCGCCTGCAGCAGCGCCAGGATATTCCCGGTGCGCTGCTCCGGCGTGATCAGCTCCGGCATGCCGCGGCCGTGCTCCTTTTGCTCCAGCGCGAATTCCAGCGGCGCCAGCCGGCTGTTCTGGCCGCCGTACTGACGCGGATCGGCGCCATGCTGGAGCAGCAGCCGCACCATGTCGGGCGTGCCGAACATGGCGGCCAGGTGCAGCGGCGCGGCGCTGTCGCGCTCAGTGCCTTCGTCGACGCCGGCGCCGCGCTGCAAGGCCAGCTCCAGCATGCGGGTCTTGGCCGGCAGCAGCGCGGCATGGCGGGCCTGCAGCGCTTGCCAGTGGGCGGTGTCGCGCGGGTTCTTTTCCGCCTTGCGCCAGGCGTCCGCTTCCGCGCGCAGGCTGGCGGCCGGCAGCAGCAGGGCGTGCAGCAGTTTTTCGTGCTCGACCACGTAGTCGTCGATGTGCTCCACCCCGGCCAGCAAGCGCTTGAATTCCGCTTCATCGCCTTCGCTGGCGGCTTTGAACAGGTCCAGCACTTCCGGCGTCGGCGCCAGCTTGCCGCGCCCGCTCTCGACGTAATTGACCTTGCGCTGCATGCCGTAGCGGGACGCCTGGGGCAGGGCGTCGCCCTTCTTCCATTTGCCGATCAGGGCGTTTGCCTCGTTCAGCTGCTGTGCGGTCAGGGTATCGTCCCAGGCGTCCTTGCGCTGCTGCGCGTCCTTGCTGCCGCCGCGGACGGCCAGGCTGTGCAGGAGATACGCCAGCACATAATCCTTCGGCACGCCGTATCCCATGGCGTAAAACTGGCTGAGCTGATACTGGGCATCGGCGATGCCGCCTTGCGCGGCCTTGCGCAGCCAGAGCGCGGCCAGTTCGGGTTCCGCCGTCAGGCCGTAGTCGAATTTCCAGTACAGCGTCCCCAGCTTGTAGGCGGCGTCAAGATCGCCGGCTTCGGCTGCGCCCTGGTACCATGCGCGCGGATCGCGCTTGCCGGTGACGGAGGTGGCAGGCAGCGGCGTGCCCACCTTCCACGCGGACGCCATGCTTTCGGCCTCGGCCAGCTGTTCCGGCGACATTTCCGCCGCGCTGCGCGCCAGTATCGTGGCCAGTTGTCCGCCATCGTCCTTGTCCATGCGCCGGCTGGCCAGCAGATTGAAGGCATGGGCCAGCACGCGGTCGTACGGCACGCCTTCGGCGCGTTGCTGGCGCGTGGCCAGTTCGGCCAGGTCGCTGGCGTCGCCCAGCGCCGCCAGGCTGGCGATCCACATGGTGGACTGCACCCGGTCCTTCTCGATGAAGTCGTAGTCGTAGATGCCGATCAACTGGCGCTGCGCCGCCGGATTGCCCGAGCGGGCCGCCAGCAAATACCAGGGCTCCGCTTTGCGCGGATTGCGCGCCATGCCCTGGCAGTGGCGATCCTGGTCCAGATAAAGGTCGCCCAGCGCGGTCTGCGCCGCGGCGTCGCCCGCTTCGGCCAGCGGCGTGAGCGCATTGATCGCTTCGTCGCAGCGGCCGTCCTCATAAGCGGCCAAGCCGCCCGCCAGATCGGCGCGGGCGGCGCCGGCCAGGCCGATACCCATGCCCAGCAAGGCCAACGCAAGGACTTTTTGTTTCATAGATGCTTTCATAGTGCTGCGGCCAGGCCGCGAAGGGCGCTATGATAAGCTGGAAACGTATATTTATGGCAACACCATTGAAATCTGCCGGCAGTGCAGGGGGAGGGCGGCGCCAGTCCGGTTCAGGTCTTCATGCTCAGTTCTTTCCTGATCGCGGAGTCCACCGGCCCGGCCGGCATGAAGCGGCGCAGCTTGCTCAGCAGCGATGCCTGGCCTTTGGGCGTGCGGCGCATTTTCCACGCACTGAACGCGGCCGCGACGATTGTTTCCGCCACGCCGTCCGGGGTGGGGGCGTTGGAGACATGTCCCGTGACCGCGCGCATGACCGTCTCGCGCTCGGCATCGTAGGCGGCGAGCTTGCCGGCCGCCACGGGCGCATTGGTGTCCAGGCTGGTCCTGGTGTAGGACGGCTCGACCAGTACCACGCGCACGCCGAACTGGCGGGTCTCGTGGTCCAGGCTTTCCGACATGCCTTCGACCGCGTGCTTGGAGGCGGCGTACCAGCCCATGTAGGGCGCCGGCAGGAAGCCCAGAACCGAGCTCAGGTTGACGATCCAGCCCGCGCCCTGCTTGCGCATCTGCGGCAGCACGGCCTGGACGGTGCGCAGCAGGCCGAAGACGTTCACCTCGAACAGCGACTGCGCCTCGGCCACCGAGGTCTCTTCCACCGCGCCCACCAGCGCCAGGCTGGCGTTGTTGACCAGCACGTCGATGCGCTGAGCGCGCACGATGATCGACTGCATCGCCTGCGTCACCGACTCGCCGTTGCGCACGTCCATCTCAACCAGCGTCACGCCGGGGATGGGCGCCATGCCGGCGGCACTGCGCACCGTGCCGTATACCTCGCAACCGCGCGCGGCGAATTTCTGCGCCGCCGCCCGTCCTATTCCCGATGAAACGCCGGTGACGACCACTACCCATGGCTTGGACAT
Organism: Duganella sp. GW821-FHT01E12; assembly: GCF_059422325.1. Lineage (NCBI taxonomy): Bacteria > Pseudomonadati > Pseudomonadota > Betaproteobacteria > Burkholderiales > Oxalobacteraceae > Duganella > Duganella sp. GW821-FHT01E12. Next base: position 35,595 of record NZ_JBWKWR010000020.1, read on the forward strand.
TCTGCTTCTCCTTAGTTTATAGAGTTCAATTAAACGCTAAAAATAGATTATACTAAAACTCTAAATATGGCAAGAAGAATGGCAAGACAGGAGCGACAAGCATGAAAAAGTCAAGAAGCGAAACGATCGACACGCGCAGGCGCATCGTGGCGGCCGCGACCAGGATGTTTTTGGAGCAAGGGCTGGCCGAGACCGGCATCGCCAGCATCATGGCCGCCGCCGGACTGACCCAGGGTGGCTTCTACCGCCATTTCCGCTCCAAGGAGCAATTGATCGTCGAGGCCAGCATCGCCGCCAGCGACCGCATGCGCGAGGTTTTCAGCGAGGCGATCCGCGGCAAGGCCGGGGCCGAAGCGCTCGACATCGCGGTGGCCCTGTACCTCGCCCAGTCGGGGCAGCAGGACCGCGAGAGCCTGTGTCCGCTGCCCAATCTGGGGAGCGAACTAGGCCGTTCAGACAGGCAGGTCAGGGATGCCGCCATGGCCGGCTATCAGCGGATGGTGCGGTTCTTTGCCGCGCTCACCAGGCAGGCGGGCTACGCCGAGCCGGACAAGCTGGCGGACGCCATCGTCGCCACCATGGTCGGCGCGGTGATGCTGGCCAGGCTCGCGCCCGATTCCGATGCGGCCGGCCGCATCCTGCTCAACGCCAGGCAGGCGATCCGCCTGATGCTGCCGGCGCAAAAATAGCTTGAATTTTTTAGATTGCAGATGTACTCTATTTTTAGCGTTTGTTAAAACTCTAAATTACGAGGGCCATATGAAAACAATATTCCGCAGATTCCCCCGGCGCACAGCCGTCGCCGCCGCGCTGCTGCTTGGGCTGGCCGCATGCAGCCACCCGGCGCCGCCGCAGGACACGGTGGCCAGGGTCGCCTGGTTCACCGCCCAGCCGGCCGCGTCCGGCGTGGCCAGCTTCACCGGCGTCGTGCACGCGCGCACCGAAAGCACACTGGGCTTCCGGGTGGCCGGCAAGATCGTCGAGCGCCTGGTGGACCCCGGCCAGACGGTGCGCAAGGGCCAGCCCCTGATGCGCATCGACGCGGTCGATTACGACCTGGCGCTGGCCGCAGCGCGCTCGGCGGTCGACGCCGCGCAGGCGCGACAGGTGCAGGCGGTGGCGGAAGAGGCGCGCCTGCGCAATCTGCTGGCCCACGGCGCCACCTCGAACCAGGCCTACGAACAGGCCAAGGCCGCCGCCGACGCCGCCATCGCGCAGACCCGCGCCGAGAGCGCCCGGGCGCGCGAGTCCGAGCACCAGCGCGACTATGCGGTCCTGCTGGCCGATATGGATGGCGTGGTGCTGGAGGTGCCGGCCGATGTCGGGCAGGTGGTGGCGGCCGGCCAGAGCGTCGTCAAGCTGGCGCGCCAGGGCGCGCGCGAGGCCCAGGTCTACCTGCCCGAACAGGAGCTGGCCCTGGCCAGGCGTCCGGCCAGCGCCTCCCTGTACAGCGAGCCGGGCAGCGCAGCGCCGGCCACCTTGCGCGAGCTGGCCGCCGTCGCCGATCCGCAGACCCGCACCTACCTGGCGCGCTACACGCTGGGCGGCGCCGCCAGCCAGGCGCCGCTGGGCGCCACGGTGACGATCCGCATCGCCACGACATCCGCCGCCGCGATCAGCGTGCCGGTCAGCGCCTTGACCGACCAGGGCAACGGCCCGGCCGTCTGGGTGATCGACAACAAGACTTCCACCGTCAGCCTGCGTCCGGTGACGGTGGCGCAACTGGGCGAAGAGCAGGCCAGCCTGTCGCAGGGCCTGGCCGCCGGCGAGCGGGCGGTGGCGGTCGGCGGCCATCTGCTGAAGGCCGGCCAGAAGGTCCGCCTGCTGGCTGAGACCAGGACCGGGAGCGGATCATGAGCGGCTTCAACCTGTCCGCCTTTGGCGTGCGCGAGCGCGCCATCACGCTGTTCCTGATCATCGCCATCAGCGCGGCCGGCCTGTTCGCGTTCTTCCGGCTGGGGCGGGCGGAAGATCCCAGCTTCGTGGTCAAGGTCTTGACCGTGGCCGTCAGCTGGCCGGGCGCGACCGCCACCGAGATGCAGGAGCAGGTCGCCGACCGCCTGGAAAAGCGCCTGCAGGAACTGGAGGCCTACGACCGCGTGGAAACCAGCGCGCGGCCGGGACTGGCGACCATGAAGGTCTACCTGAAGGACGACGCCACGGCCAAGACGGTGGAGGAGCAGTTCTACCAGGTGCGCAAGAAGCTGGGCGACGAGGCGATCAACCTGCCGCGCGGCGTCATCGGCCCCTTCGTCAACGACGAATTCTCGGACGTGTATTTTTCGCTGTTCTCGTTGAGCGGCAAGCAGCTGCCGCACCGCCAGCTGGTGCTGAAGGCGGAGCAGGTCCGCCAGCGCCTGCTGCATGTGCCGGGTGTGCAGAAGGTGAACATCCTGGGCGAGCAGCAGCAGCGGATCTTCGTCGAGATTTCGCATGAGCGCCTGGCCACGCTGGGCATCAAGGCGCAGGCCGTGATCGACGCGCTGGGCCGGCAGAACACCGTCACCTCGGCCGGCTTCGTCGAGACGCGCGGCCCGCGCGTGCAGCTGCGCCTGGACGGCGCCATCGACAGCGTGGACAGCGTCAAGGCCATCCCCATCGTCGGCGCCGGCCGCACGCTCAAGCTGGGCGACATCGCCGACGTGCGGCGCGGCTACGAAGATCCGGCCAGCTACGCCATCCGCACCCAGGGCGAGGCCTCGTTGGTGCTGGGTGTGGTGATGAAGCGCGGCTACAACGGCCTGCAGCTGGGCCAGGACCTCGGCGCCGCCCAGCAGACGCTGCGCGGCGAACTGCCGACCGGCATCGAGCTGGACCAGATATCCGACCAGTCGCTCGCGATCAAGGCCGCCGTCAACGAGTTCATGGTCAAGTTCGTGGTGGCGCTGGCGGTGGTGATCGTGGTCAGCCTGGTCACGCTGGGCTGGCGCGTCGGCCTGGTGGTGGCCGCCGCCGTGCCGCTGACGCTGGCCGCGGTGTTCGTCATCATGCTGGTGACCGGGCGCGTGTTCGACCGCATCACGCTCGGCGCGCTGATCCTGTCGCTGGGCCTGCTGGTGGACGACGCCATCATCGCCATCGAAATGATGGTGGTGAAGATGGAGGAGGGCGTGGGCCGCATCGCCGCCGCCACCCATGCGTGGACCGCCACGGCCGCGCCCATGTTGTCGGGCACGCTGCTGACCATCATCGGCTTCCTGCCGGTCGGCTTCGCCCGCTCCACCGCCGGCGAATACGCGGGCAACATCTTCTGGGTGGTGGCCTTCGCGCTGATCACCTCGTGGGTGGTGGCGGTGCTGTTCATTCCCTACATGGGCGTGAAGATGCTGCCGGACATACCGGTCAAGGCCGGCGGCCACGATGCCATCTACAACACGCCGAACTACCAGCGCCTGCGCCAGCTGGTGCGCTGGTGCGTGGACCACAAGTGGCTGACCGCCGCCGTCACCGTCGCGCTGTTCGCGCTGGCGGGCGTGGGCATGGGCGCCGTGCAGAAGCAGTTCTTCCCCAATTCCGAACGTCCCGAACTGACGCTGGAAGTGAACCTGCCGCCGGGCAGCGCCTTCGCCGCCACCGACGCGGCCGTGCGCCAGATCGAGGCCGCGCTGCGCAAGGAGCCGGAGGCCAAGCTGGTGTCGAGCTATATCGGCCAGGGCACGCCGCGCTTCTTCCTGTCGGTCAATCCCGAGCTGCCCAACCCGGCCTTCGCGCAGCTGATCGTGCTGACCGCCGGCCCGCAGGAGCGCGACATCCTGAAGCAGAAGATCCGCACCATGATCGCCGAGGGCCGCTTCCCGCAGGCGCGGGTGCGCGTGAGCCAGTTCCTGTTCGGGCCGCCGGTGCCGTATCCGGTGCTGTTCCGCGTGGCCGGTCCCGACCTGGACCGCGTGCGCGATCTGGCCGGCCAGGTGCGCGCCATCATGGCGCAAAACCCGGACATGCGCGACGTCCACCTCGACTGGGGCAACCGCACGCCGTCGCTGCACCTGGCGCTGGACCAGGAGCGGCTGCGCCAGGTCGGCCTGTCGCCGCGCGACGCGGCCAACCAGTTGCAGGCGCTGTTGAACGGCATCCCCGCGACCCAGGTGCGCGAAGGCTTGCGCACCGTGGACGTGCTGATCCGCAGCCCGCACGCCGAGCGCAACAACCTGGCCGACATCCGTAACCTGACCCTGACCAACGACAGCGGCGCCAGCGTGCCGCTGTCGCAGGTGGCGCGGCTGGAGATGCGGATGGAGGACTCCGTGCTCAAGCGCTATGACCGCGAGAACTACATCGCCGTGCAGGGCGACATCCGCGACGGCACCCAGCCACCGGACGTGACCAAGGCCATCCTGCCCAAGCTGGAGCAGCTCAAGGCCGGCCTGCCGCCCGGCTACCACATCGACACCGGCGGCGCGGTGGAGGAGAGCGCCAAGGCCGACACGGCGCTGGCCAAGCTGTTCCCGCTGATGATCATCCTGATGCTGGCGGTGATCATGGTGCAGGTGCGTTCGTTCGCGACCATGTGGATGGTGTTCGCCACCGCGCCGCTGGGCCTGGTGGGCGCGGTGCCGACGCTGCTGGTGTTCCATCAACCGTTCGGCTTCAACGCCATCCTCGGCCTGATCGGTCTGGCGGGCATCCTGATGCGCAACACGCTGATCCTGGTGGACCAGATCCAGCACGACCTGGCGGCCGGCCTGACGCCGTACCAGGCCGTGATCGAATCGACCGTGCGCCGCGCGCGGCCGGTGATCCTGACGGCGGCGGCGGCCATGCTGGCCTTCATCCCGCTGACCCATTCCAGCTTCTGGGGGCCGCTGGCGTATGTGTTGATCGGCGGCGTTGGCGTCGGCACGGTGCTGACCCTGCTGTTCCTGCCGGCGTTGTATTCGCTGTGGTTCAAGGTCAGCAAGCATGCCGCTCCGGCGGCTGAAAAAATCGATATCGAATCCCGGGAGGCAGCATGAACATTGTCGTCAAACATTTAGCGGGCTTGCTGGCGGTGCTGCTGGCGGGCTGTTCGCTGGCGCCGACATACGAGCGTCCGGCGCTGCCGGTGGCCGCCGACTGGCCGGCGCCGCAGCACGCGGACGACGGCCCGTCCGCCCGCAGCGTGCCGTGGCAATCGTTCTTCACGGACGAGCAATTGAAGCAGCTGATCGGCATGGCGTTGGAGCACAACCGCGACCTGCGCGTGGCGACGCTGAACATCGAGCGCGCCCGCGCCCTGTACCAGGTGCAGTCGGCCGACCGGCTGCCGGGCGTGAACGCCGGCCTGAGCGGCGCGCGCCAGCGGGTGCCGGACCAGGTGGCGCCCGGCGGGCGGGGCGGACTGTCCACCAGCTACACGGCGGGCCTGGGCGTGACCGCCTTCGAGCTGGATTTGTTCGGCCGGGTCCGCAATCTGTCGGGCGCCGCGCTGGAGCGTTACGCCGCGACCGAGGAGGGGCAGCGCGCCGCGCAGATCAGTCTGGTGGCGCAAGTGGCCTACAGCTACGAGGCGGTGCTGGCCGACGAGCAGCTGCTGGCGCTGGCGCGCCAGACGCTGGACAGCCGCGGCGCCTCGCATCAGCGTCAGCAGCTGCTGCGCGCCTCGGGCGCCAATTCGGACTACGACCTGCGGCAGTCGGAATCGCTGCTGGAGGCGGCCAGGGTCGCGGTGCTGCAGGCGCAGCGCCAGCGCGCGCTGGACGAGAACGCGCTGGTGGTGCTGATCGGCCGACCGGTGCCGGCCGCGCTGCTGCCCGGCCCCGGCAAGCGCTGGGACGGCGAGGCGATCGCGGCGCTGCCGGCGGGGCTGCCGTCGGACCTGCTGACTGCGCGGCCCGACATCCGCCAGCAGGAGGCGCTGCTGCGCGCGGCCAACGCCAACATCGGCGTGGCGCGGGCGGCGTTCTTCCCGCGCATCAGCCTGACCGGCGCGTTCGGTTCGTCGAGCGACGAGTTGGGCGGCCTGTTCGACTCGGGCAGCCGCGCCTGGAGCTTCCTGCCCCAGGTGACGCTGCCGATCTTCGACGGCGGCCGCAATCGCGCCAACCTGGGCGCGGCCGTGGCCGAGCGCGATAGCGCGGTGGCGCAATACGAGAAGACGGTGCAGGTGGCGTTCCGCGAGGTGGCCGACGCGCTGGCCGGCCACGCCACGCTGGGCCAGGAGTTGCAGGCGGTGAGGGCGCAGGAGCGTGCCGAGCAGGCGCGCCACGATCTGGCCAGGCTGCGCTACGACAGCGGCGAGGCCAGCTACCTCGAATATCTGGACGCGCAGCGCGCCTTGTTCGCGGCGCAGCAGCAGGCCATCCGCGCCGGCCTGGCCGAGCTGCAAAACCGCATCGCCCTGTACAAATCGCTGGGCGGCGGCTGGAGCGCGCCGCAGGGCTAGCCGGCGCGCCTGCCGGGCTGCCGTTACGCCTCGGCGGCGGCCCGCTGGTCCGGCTCCAGGCCGGAGCTGGTGGCGGCGTTGCTCAGGATCAGGTTCACCGTGTTCTGCGCATTGCGCAATATGGTTTCGGACAGGACAGGGTCGGTGACCACGCGCGACACCGACACGGCGCCGACCAGGACGGAGACGATGGATTCGGCCACGCCGACGTAGTCGCTGTAATCGAGGCGCATCAAATGCGAGGCCAGCAGTTTGACCAGCCGCGCATAGCCGTCGGTGACGACTTCCTTGATCTGCTCGTCCGCATCCCTGAGTTCGCTGGCCAGGTTCGCCATCGGGCAGAGGTTGCCCAGCGCGGTATCCTTGTGCTGGTTGAGGTAGTAGCGCACGATCAGGTCGATCGCCTCGCGCGGCGGCTTGCCGGCCGTGGCGGCGTCGAACAAGGCGCGGATCTGCTCGAACGCGGCGGCGCTGGCGGCCGCCACCAGATGTTCTTTCGATTGGAAATGGCGGTAGAAGCCGCCCTGCGTGAGTCCGGCCGCGACCATGATGTCGGCAATCGCCGTGGCCGAAATGCCGTTCCTTAGAAACATGCCGGAGGCGGTCGACAGAATACGCTTACGTGTTTCCGCCGCCTCCGCATTCGATTTGCGCATGCCAACCCCCGAAACTGATCGTCAATATATAGATGATCATTGTACGCCAAATTGGATGCGATCGAGAGTGGAGCGGATGGCGTCCCCAGGGGGATTCGAACCCCCGTACTCACCGTGAAAGGGTGATGTCCTAGGCCTCTAGACGATGGGGACT
>NZ_JBWKWR010000021.1:0-29951 GCF_059422325.1 Duganella sp. GW821-FHT01E12
AGGACCGTGAAACAACTCTGCGCCGATGATAGTGCTGCAACCAGTGTGAAAGTAGGTTATCGTCAGGCTAGTTATATGAAGAACCCCACCAAGTGATCTTGGTGGGGTTTTTCGCTTTCGGCGACAGTTTTTTGTCGTAAAAAGAGGCATATAAGATACAAGCTAGATTTTGATCTGAAGAAACGAAAGGTGTACCATGTACTCTTTCGTGCTTGCTCTATACCTCAATGAAAAATAAGACAGCCCAACCCTTGCTGTACCGTGTCCTGGCGTCCGCCGGCATCGTGGCAACCATCTTCGCGACCGCTCCCGTGCGCGCCGACGAGATGGCCGACGTCAGCAAACTGGCCAAAGCTGGCAAGGTTGTCGAAGCACTCAACAAGACCAATGAATATCTGAGCAAGCACCCGTCCGATCCGCAGATGCGTTTCATGAAGGGCGTGCTGCTGACCGAGCAAAACAAGTCGGAAGAGGCCATCGCCGTCTTCACCAAGCTGACCGAGGATTACAAAGATCTGCCGGAGCCTTACAACAACCTGGCCGTGCTGTACGCCGCCAGCGGCCAGTACGACAAGGCGCGCATATCGCTGGAAAAGGCGATACGCACCAATCCAAGCTATATGACGGCCTATGAAAACCTGGGCGATGTCTATGGCAAGATGGCCAGCCAGGCTTACGACAAGGCGCTGGCCTTGGGCGCGAACAACGCCCCGCCAGCCAAATCCAAGCTGACGTTGCTGCGCAACTTCTCCAGCAGCACAGGCGCCAAGTTCGCCGCGCCTGAGACCGCGGCGCCAACGCCTGCGCCGCAGGTGGCCCAAGCACCGGTGGCGCCGCGTGCCGCGGCCAACGCCACGCCACCGTTGATCTCGCAAATTCCGGCCGATTCCGGCAAGTCGACCACGCTGCAGCGCATACCGGCCTTGTCCGTCACGCCGCCTGCGCCGACACCTGCGCCGGCAGTCAAAATGGCCGCCGCGCCCGCGCCGGCGTCGGCTCCGGCCAAGCCGCCCGCACCTGCTCCCGCGCCGACTCCAACACCGGCGCCTGCCAAACCTGCGGCACCTATTCCGGCGCCGGTGCTGGCCAAGGTCGAACCGCCGAAGCCAACGCCGGTCCCTGTTCCTGCTCCGGTCAAAGCCGCGCCGGTCGTGGTCGCCCAGGCCGAACCACCCAAGCCCGTCAAGGCGGAGCCGCCGAAGCCGGCCAAGCATGAACCGGAAAAAGCCGCGAAACCGGACACCACCGACCGCGACGCCGTGCTGGCCCAGGTCCACGGCTGGGCCAAGGCCTGGACTGCGCAAAACGTCGATTCCTACCTCGGCTATTACAGCCAGGAGTTCGAACCGCCGAAAGGTTTGTCGCGCAAGGCATGGGCCGACGAGCGCCGCGCCCGCATTGAAGGCAAGGGCCGCATCCACGTCGAAGTGGGCGCGCCGGAAGTGGTCGTGAACGGCAATACCGCCAAAGTGACCTTCCGCCAGACTTATGAATCAGACCGTCTCACGGCCAGAAGCCGAAAGACGCTTGTGCTGGTCAAAAATGGTGGAAAATGGCAGATCAAGCAGGAAGCTTCGGGTAGCTGATGTCACACTTTAGATTTTCAAAACGCTGGCGTGCCAGTGGGTTGCTGTGCGCGGTACTTCTCAGTGTCTTGGGAGGTGAGGCCAGCTACGCCGCAAAAAAGCCGCCGCGGGCGCCGGTCGTCCGTAAAGCCAATCCCGAAGAGCTACTGTCCGATATCTACCGCGAGCTGGCCCAGCACAATCTGCGCGACGCCCAGCAAAAGGCCGATGCGCTGGTGGAGGCCTATCCCAACTTCCGCCTCGGCCACCTGGTGCGCGGCGACATCCTGCTGATGCATACCCGCGCGGTGAACGTGCTGGGCGCCGCCGTGCCGCCGGGCGAGGATTCCAAGCTGGCCGACCTGCGCCGCGAGGCCGCCGTGCGCATGCAGGCCGAACCTGGCCGTCCGTCGCCGGCGCTGCTGCCGCGCGCGCTGCTGCAGATGCGCAAGGACCAGCGGCACGCGCTGATCGTCGACGCCAAGCATTCGCGCCTCTACCTGTACGAGAACCGCAACGACCAGATCCGCCTGCTGTCCGACTTCTACGTCAGCCAGGGCAAGCTGGGCATCAACAAGCTCAAGGAAGGCGATATGCGCACGCCGGTGGGCGTGTACTACATCATCGGCCGCCTGCCGGGCGTGAAGCTGCCCGACATGTACGGCAAGGGCGCGCTGCCGCTCGACTATCCGAACGACTGGGACAAGGCGCAGGGCCGCAGCGGTTCCGGCATCTGGGTGCACGGGACGCCGCCGGAGACCTTCAGCCGTCCGCCGCTGTCGACCGACGGCTGTGTGGTGGTCAGCAACGACGACCTCAACACGCTGACCCGCACGGTGGAGATCGGCAAGACGCCGATCCTGATCGGCGACCAGGTGGAGTTCGTCAGCAAGGAGCAGATGGAGCGCGACCTGCGGGTGGCCAGCGCGCTGGTGGAATCGTGGCGGCGCGACGTCGAGAACCGCGACGATGCCGGCCTGCGCGCGCTGTATTCCCCGCGCTTCAAGTCGGCGGCCGACGAGGATGTGAATGCCTGGCTGGACAAGAACCGTTTCCTGCCCGGCGCCAAGAAGATCAGCGTGACCGTGACCGAGCCGAGCTACTTCCGCCAGCCCAGCCAGGAGGAAGTCATCGTCAGCAATTTCACGCAGCAGATCGTGGTCGGCAAGTTCCGTCACGCGGTGCGCAAGAAGCAGTACTGGGTCAAGGAAGGCAAGAGCTGGAAGATCGTCGCCGAGACGAACGTCTGAAAAGAAAAAGGCCCCGAAGGGCCTTGATCGATCAGAAGTGGTACGCCGCTTTGACTTCGAGGAAGTTCACGCCGGTGTTGGGCTTTTTGTAGCCGCCGTTCGAGAAGTGCTGGATCTTGCCGCCGATTTCCCAGTTGTTGTCGAATACGTAGCCGATGCCGATGTGGTCGCCGAACTGGAAGTGGGTCGACAGGCGATAGGTGTCGTTGTCGTACAGCTTGGACAGGCGGTGCACGCCGATGCCGCCTTCGTAGTACAGACCCTTCTTGTTGTCGTTCTCGAAGCGGAACACCGGCGTGAAGCCGACATCCCACAGGTGCGCGGTGTTGCCCGAAATATTCTGGTACTGGCTCTCTTTCCAGAAGCCGGCGCTGGCTTCCCAGTAGCCGCTCAGGTGCGTGCCGTTCGACTGGAACCAGCGCGCGCTCCAATCCTTGGCGGCGCTGAAGCGCACCATCTGCACCTTGGCGGCGTTGCCGTAGTCGATGGCGACGGAGTCGACCAGTTTGTCATCGGCGTAGGCGCCCTGCATCGCGACCAGTGCGGCGGCGGCTGCGATCAATTTTTTAGCGAACATAGTATCCTTGCATAGTTAGTGCTGTATCTCAATTTATACGGCTGCCCAGATTGTACCGGGGTTCTTGAAAATATTCCGGCGAGGCTGCTATTTTGACCATCTCAGGAGTTGGAATTGTCTACGCGAATCGCCTTTCTCGGTATTGGCTTGATGGGGGATCCGATGGTGCGCCGCCTGCTGGCGGCCGGCCACAAGGTCACGGTCTGGAACCGCACCTACGCCAAGGCCGCCGCGCTGGCCGATGCCGGCGCGCACGCGGTGCCCGAGCTGGCCGAGGCGGTGCGCGATGCCGGCATCGTCATCTCGATGCTGGAGGCCGGCCCGGTGGTCGGCGAGGTGATGCGCGCCGCGCTGCCGGCGCTGGCGCCGCGCGCGCTGTGGGTGGACATGAGCTCGACCCGTCAATCCGAGGCGCAGGAGTTCCACGCGCTGCTGGCCGCGCAGGGGCGGCGCTTTGTCGATGCGCCGGTGTCCGGCGGCGTGGGCGGCGCGGCGGCCGGCACCTTGGCCATCATGGCCGGCGGCAGCGCGGATGATTTCGCCGAGCTGGAGCCGGTGCTGGCCGTGATGGGCCGGCCGACGCTGGTGGGTCCGGCCGGCAGCGGCCAGGTGGCCAAGCTGTGCAATCAGTTGATTGTCGGCGCCACCATCAACATCGTGGCCGAGGCCTTGCTGCTGGCGCAGGCGGCCGGCGCCGATCCGGCCGCGATGCGGGCGGCGATCCGCGGCGGCTTCGCCGAAAGCAAAATTCTTGATGTACACGGCCAGCGCATGCTGGACCGGAACTTTGTCGCGGGCGGACAGGTGAAGACGCAATTGAAGGATCAGCGCAACATCCTGGCGGCGGCGCAAGCGGCCGGCATCACCTTGCCGGTGACGCAGCTGGTGACCGAGCGCTATCAGGCGCTGGCGGAGACCGTTCCGCAGGCAGACCATTCGGCGGCCCTGCTGGGGCTGGAGGCCTTGAATCCGGGACAGCGCGTCGGCACCGCCCCGGACAAACTGGCTTAAGCCGCCGGCAAGCTCATCTCAGCCAGCCGCACCCAGAAGCTGGCGCCGATCGGCAGCAGGTTGTCGTTGAAGTCGTAGCTGCCGTTGTGCAGCACGCACGGGCCGAGGCCGTGGCCGCCGTCGCGATGGTCGCCCTCGCCGTTGCCGATGAAGACGTAGCAGCCGGGCTTGGCCTGCAGGAAGAACGCGAAGTCTTCCGCGCCCATGGTCGGCTCGACGTTGTCGTCGACCTTGTCCGCGCCCACCACCGCCTTCATCACCTCGACCGCGAATTTGGTCTCGGCCGGATGGTTGACCAGCGGCGGATAATTGCGGCGGAATTTGAACTCCACCTCGGCGCCGAACGCGGCCGCCGTGTGCCGGGCGATCTCGCCCATGCGCTGCTCGATCATGTCCAGCACCGGCTGGGTGAAGGTGCGCACCGTGCCGACCAGTTCGGCGTCGTCGGGAATCACATTGGTGGCGCTGCCGGCGTGGATCTGCGTGATCGACAGCACGGCCGTGTCCAGCGGGCTCTTCTGGCGGCTGATGATGGTCTGCCAGCTCTGTGCGATCTGCACCGCCACCATCACCGGATCGATGCCCTTGTGCGGCTGGGCCGCGTGCGCGCCCTTGCCCTTGACCGTGACGTAAAACTCGTTACTGGACGCCATCATCGGCCCCTCGACCACGCTCATCGTGCCGGCCGGCGCGCCCGGCCAGTTGTGCATGCCGTAGATCGCGTCCATCGGGCATTGCTCGAACAGGCCGTCCTCGATCATGCGGCGCGCGCCGGCGCCGCCTTCCTCGGCCGGCTGGAAAATGAGGTAAACCGTTCCGTCGAAATTGCGGTGCTCGGCCAGGTGCTTGGCAGCTCCCAGCAGCATGGCGGTGTGGCCGTCGTGGCCGCAGGCGTGCATCTTGCCCGGATGGCGCGAGGCGTGGGCGAAGGTGTTCACTTCCTGCATCGGCAGCGCGTCCATGTCGGCGCGCAGGCCGATGGCACGCTGGGAACTGCCGTGCTTGATGATACCGACCACGCCCGTCAGGCCCAGGCCGCGGATCACCGGTATGCCCCATTCGCTCAGCTTGTCGGCGACGATGTCGGAGGTGCGTTGCTCTTCATAGCACAGCTCGGGATGGGCGTGCAGGTCGCGCCGGATTTGCTGTATTTCAGATTGAAATGCAATGATGGGATCAACTAGTTTCATCTGCTTCTCCAAGATCGGGTTCGCTTGCCTTTTGGGCATCGAGAACAGCCATTGTAGCCCTTGTCACGCGAACAAATCCAGAGTGGACGGTATCGATTACCATACTGCTTTCCGTCCACGTTTTTTGGATCCAAGACATGACAACGACACAAGTCCGCGCGGCCTGCCCGCACGATTGCCCCGACACCTGCGCGCTGCTGGTGACGGTGGAGGACGGCGTGGCCACCGCCGTCAAGGGCGACCCCGACCATCCGACCACGGCCGGCGTGCTGTGCACCAAGGTGGCGCGCTACACCGAGCGCACCTATCACGCGGATCGTCTGCTGCATCCGCTGCGACGGATCGGCAAGAAGGGCGAGGGCAAGTTCGAGCGCATCACTTGGGACGAGGCGCTCGACACCATCGCGGCCAGGCTCAAGCCGCTGGCCGAACGCGCACCGGAAGCGATCCTGCCGTACAGCTATTGCGGCACCATGGGGCTGGTGCAGGGCGAGTCGATGTCGGCGCGCTTCTTCAACCGCATCGGCGCCTCGCTGCTGGACCGCACCATCTGCGCGACGGCCGGCGCCACCGGCTACAAGTACACCATCGGCGCCTCGATCGGCATTGACCTGGAACAGTTCCAGAACGCGAAACTGATCGTGATATGGGGCGGCAATCCGATCGCCTCCAACCTGCACTTCTGGACCCGCGCGCAAGAGGCCAAGCGCAACGGCGCCAGGCTGATCGCCATCGATCCCTACCGCTCGCTGACGGCGGAGAAATGCCACCAGCACATCGCGCTGCTGCCAGGCACCGACGCCGCGCTGGCGCTGGGGCTGATGCATGTGCTGATCGCCGAAGACCTGCTGGACCACGACTACATCGCGCAGCACACGCTGGGCTTCGAGCAGCTGAAGCAGCGCGCGTCCGAGTGGACGCCGGAACGCACCGCCGAAACCTGCGGCATCAGCGTGGCCGAGGTGGTCGACCTGGCGCGCCTGTACGGCGGCATGGCGCGCGCCGGCGAGCCGGTGGCGATCCGCGCCAACTACGGCGTGCAGCGCGTGCGCGGCGGCGGCATGTCGGTGCGCAGCATCGCCTGTTTGCCGGCGCTGGTGGGCGCGTGGCGCCATCCGGCCGGCGGCATCCAGCTGTCGTCCGGCGGCTCCTTCCCGACCAACAAGGCGGCGCTGCAGCGGCCGGACCTGCTGACGAAGCAGCCCCGCACCATCAACATGACCACCATCGGCGACGACCTGCTGCGCGCGGCTTCGCCGGAGTTCGGGCCGGCGGTGGAGGCGGTGATCGTCTACAACGCCAACCCGCTGGCGATCGCGCCCGATTCGGGCAAGGTGATGGCCGGCTTCGCGCGCGAGGATTTGTTCACCGTGGTGCTGGAGCACTTCCAGACCGACACCGTGGACTATGCCGACATCGTGCTGCCGGCCACCACGCAACTGGAGCACATCGACACGCACACCGCCTACGGCCACCTGTACATGATGGCCAACAACGCGGCCATCGCGCCCATGGGCGAGGCCAAGGCCAACACCGAAATCTTCCGCCTGCTGGCCGCGCGCATGGGCTTTGACGACCCGTGCTTCCAGGACAGCGACGACCAGCTGGCGGCGATGGCCTTCAACGCGCAGGACGTGCGTGCGGTCAACTTCGATTGGGAATCGCTGAAGCGCAAGGGCTGGCAGAAGCTCAACGTGCCCGACGCGCCGTTCGCGCACGGCGGCTTCCCCACGCCGTCCGGCAAGTGCGAGTTCTATTCCGCCGCGATGGCGGCCGACGGACTCGATCCGCTGCCGGCCTATCTGCCGCCGTATGAATCGGTGGCCAGCAACCCGGAGCTGGCCAAGCGCTATCCGCTGGCGATGATTTCTCCGCCAGCGCGCAACTTCCTCAACTCCACATTCGTCAACGTGAAAAGCCTGCGTTCGGCGGAGGGCGAGCCGCACCTGGACATCCATCCCGACGACAGCGCCGCGCGCGGCATCAGCGACGGCGACATGGTGCGCATCTTCAACGACCGCGGCACCTTCATCGCCAAGGCGCGGGTCACGGACAAGGCGCGCGCGGGCCTTGTTGTAGGCTTGTCAGTGTGGTGGAAAAAGCTAGGCAGGGATGGTAAAAACGCCAATGAGGTTACCAGCCAACAGTTAACCGATATGGGCCGCGCACCAACTTTTTACGATACACTGGTACAAGTCGAAAGAGTCGCTGCTTGAAGGTAATGTATGCGCAACTTAGCCCGCCGAATCGTCCGCGCCAGGTACTGGCTGGCGGCGGGCTGCGCAGCACTCATGCTGGCTGGCTGCGCACAACTCAAGTACTACATGCAGGCCGCCCAGGGCCAGTATGCGTTGTGGTCGGACGCCCGTCCGATTGAAGACTGGCTGGGCGACCCCAGCACCGATCCCCAGCTCAAGGCCCGCCTCGAAAAAGCGTTGTTGATACGCCGCTTCGCCGTCAAGGAACTGGGCCTGCCCGACAACGCCAGCTACAAGAACTACGCCGCGCTCACGCGCCCCTTCGTGCTGTGGAACGTGGTGGCGACGCCGGAGCTGTCGCTGCGGCCGATCCAGTGGTGCTTCCCGATCGCCGGCTGCGTCAGCTATCGCGGCTACTACAGCAAGGAGGACGCGATGGCCTACGCCGACGAGCTGCGCAAGGAGGGCAACGACGTGCAGGTCGGCGGCGTGCCGGCCTATTCCACGTTGGGCTGGTTCAGCGATCCGCTGTTGTCGACCTTCATCAACTATTCCGACGCCGAGCTGGCGCGCATGGTGTTCCACGAACTGGCGCACCAGGTGGTGTACGTGCAGGGCGATTCCCAGTTCAATGAAGGTTTCGCCACGGCGGTGGAGGAGGCCGGCGTGGCGCGCTGGCTGGAACTGTACGGCACCGATCCGATGCGCGAGGCCTACGTCCGCTACAATGCGCGCCGCCAGGATTTCCTGGAGCTGTTGGTGCGTCACCGAAAAATGCTGGCCGATACCTATGCCGCCAAGACCAGCACCCGCCACAAGCGGGCGGAGAAGGCGCGCATCTTCGCCCACCTGAAAACCGACTATCAGAAGTTGAAGGACAGCTGGGGCGGCTATGCGGGCTACGACCGCTGGTTTGCCGAGCCGCTGACCAATGCCCACCTCAGCGCTGTGGGAACTTACCACGATTTTCTGCCCGCCTTCCGTTCTTTGCTGAAGCAGGAACGAACGTTCGTGCGTTTTTATGGTGCAGTGCAAAAAATAGCTTCTCTTGATCTGGTTCAACGCCAGCAGCAGCTGCAGCAACTGGGCCGCCCGGTAATGCTCAACGCGGAGGCCGCCAAGCAGCCGGACGCCCTGCCGGAAGGCACGCATTGATGCTGCAATGCAGCATAAAAAGCCGTTAGAAGCCGCATTCAAATATGGTTAAATGCGCTTGCGTCTGAGCTTGCTGCCCGATAGCATCGTGATAAGTAGGCTCCGAAAATTCGCATATACGAATCACCGACCCTGAACCGGCACTGTGCGCCGGACCTTACAACGATAATTCGAGACACGAGGCACAGGATGGAAAAAATCTGGTTGAAGTCGTACCCGCCCGGCATGCTGACGGAGATAGACACGAGCCAATACCGCTCGCTGGTGCAGCTGCTGGAAGAGTCCTTCCACAAGTTCGCAGACCGCAACGCCTACGTCTGCATGGATAAATTCCTCACCTATGCCGAAGTCGACGCCTGCTCCAAGCGCCTGGGCGCCTGGCTGCAAAGCCGCGGCATGAAGAAGGGCGCGCGCGTCGGCGTGATGATGCCCAACGTGCTGCAGTATCCGATCGCCATCGCCGCCATCCTGCGCGCCGGCTACACCGTGGTCAACATCAACCCGCTGTACACGCCGCGCGAACTGGAGCACCAGCTCAACGACTCGGGCTGCGAGGCCATCCTGATCCTGGAAAATTTCGCGACCACGCTGGAGCAGGTGCTGGGCCGCACGCAGGTCAAGCACATCGTGGTGGCCAGCATGGGCGAGATGCTCGGCGGCCTCAAGGGCGCGCTGGTCAATTTCGTGGTGCGCAGCGTCAAGAAGATGGTGCCGCCGTTCTCGCTGCCGAACGCGGTGCGCTTCAAGGATGCGCTGTCGCAGGGCGGCCGCATGAAGCTCACGCCGGTGTCGCTGGAACCCACCGATCCGGCCTTCCTGCAGTACACAGGCGGCACCACCGGCGTGTCCAAGGGCGCCACGCTGACGCACCGCAACCTGGTGGCCAACCTGCTGCAGAACGAGGCGTGGTCCAAGCCGGCGCTGGGCAATGTGACCGAGCAGATCACCATCGTCTGCGCGCTGCCGCTGTACCACATCTTCGCGCTGACCTGCTGCGCCATGTGGGGCACGCGCGTGGGCGCGCTGAACATCCTGATCCCGAATCCGCGCGACATCGGCGGCTTCATCAAGGAGCTCGGCAAGTACAAGTTCAACATGCTGCCGGCGGTGAACACGCTGTACAACGCGCTGCTGAACCACCCGTCGTTCGGCCACCTGGACTTTTCGGGTCTGAAGATCTGCAACGGCGGCGGCATGGCGGTGCAGCAGGCCGTCAACGATAAATGGCTGAAGGTGACGGGCGTGTCCATCATCGAAGGCTATGGCCTGTCTGAAACGTCGCCGGTGGCTACCTGCAACCGCGCCGACAGCACGGCCTTCACCGGCACCATCGGTTTGCCGGTGCCGTCGACCGACATCGCTATCCTCGATGACGACGGCAACCCCGTGGCGCTGGGCCAGCCGGGCGAGATCGCGATCCGCGGCCCGCAGGTGATGGCGGGCTACTGGAACCGGCCGGACGAAACCGCCAAGGTCATGACGGCCGACGGCTATTTCAAATCCGGCGACGTCGGCGTGATGGACGAGAACGGCTACGTGAAGATCGTCGACCGCAAGAAGGACATGATCCTGGTGTCCGGCTTCAACGTCTACCCGAACGAGCTGGAGGGCGTGATCGCGGCGCATCCGGGCGTGCTCGAATGCGCCTGCATCGGCGTGCCGGACGAGCACTCGGGCGAGGCGGTCAAGGTGTTCGTGGTGCGCAGGGATCCGAACCTGACGGTCGAGCAGTTGATGGCCTATTGCAAAGAACAATTTACCGGCTATAAAAAGCCAAAATATATCGAGTTCCGCGAGGAGCTACCCAAAACCAACGTCGGGAAAATCCTGCGGCGCATGCTGCGCGACGAACCACCCGGCCAGAACAAGAAAGCTGCATAAGACATGGAAAAGATTTGGCTCAAGTCCTACCCCGAAGGCGTGCCCGCCGAGATCGACAGCACGCAGTACCGCTCGGTCACCCACCTGCTGGAGGAATCGTTCCGCAAGTATGCCGACCGCAACGCCTACGTCTGCATGGACAAGTTCCTCACCTACGGCGAGCTCGACAAGCTGTCGCTGCAGATGGGCGCCTGGCTGCAAAGCAAGGGCCTGAAGCCGGGCGCGCGCGTGGCGATCATGCTGCCGAACGTGCTGCAGTATCCGGTGGCGATGGCGGCCATCCTGCGCGCCGGCTACACGGTGGTCAACGTCAACCCGCTGTACACGCCGCGCGAGTTGCAGCACCAGCTGACGGACTCCGGTTCGGAAGCGATCATCGTGCTGGAGAACTTCGCCACCACGGTGGAGCAGGTGGTCGCGCACACCCAGGTCAAGCACGTGATCGTCGCCACCATGGGCGACATGCTGGGCACGCTCAAGGGCGCGCTGGTCAACTTCGTGGTCCGCAACGTCAAGAAGATGGTGCCGTCGTACTCGCTGCCGAACTCGGTCTCGTTCAAGCAGGTGCTGGCGGAAGGCTCGCGCCTGGCGCTGGATCCGGTCAAGCAGGGGCATGACGACATCGCCTTCCTGCAATACACGGGCGGCACCACCGGCGTGTCCAAGGGCGCCGTGCTGCTGCACCGTAACATCATCGCCAACGTGCTGCAGAACGAAGCCTGGCTGCAATTCAAGCCGCAGGCCGAGCAGCTGGTGTTCGTGTGCGCGCTGCCGCTGTACCACATCTACTCGCTGACCATCAGCGCCTTCATGGGCATGCGCATGGGCGGCATGAACCTGCTGGTGCCGAACCCGCGCGACATTCCCGGCTTCGTCAAGGAGCTGGCCAAGTACCGCGTGGCCGTGTTCCCCGCCGTGAACACGCTGTACAACGCGCTGCTCAACAACGCCGAATTCGCCAAGCTGGACTTCTCCTCGTACTCGGTTTGCAACGGCGGCGGCATGGCCGTGCAACAAGCCGTGGCCGACCGCTGGCTCAAGCTGACCGGCACGCCGATCATCGAAGGCTACGGCATGTCGGAGACGTCGCCGGTGGCCACCGCCAACCGGGTCGACATCAAGGAGTTCACCGGCACCATCGGCCTGCCGATCCCGTCGACCGAAGTGTGCATCCTGGACGACGACGGCAACGTGCTGCCGCTGGGCGGCACCGGCGAGATCGCCATCCGCGGCCCGCAGGTGATGGCCGGCTACTGGAACCGTCCGGAAGAGACCGCCAAGTCGATGACGCCGGACGGCTTCTTCAAGACCGGCGACGTCGGCATCATGAACGAGCAGGGTTTCACGCGCATCGTCGACCGCAAGAAGGACATGATCATCGTGTCCGGCTTCAACGTGTACCCGAACGAAGTGGAAGGCGTGGTGGCCTCGCATCCGGGCGTGCTGGAAGTAGCGTGCATCGGCGTGCCGGACAAGAACTCCGGCGAAGCGGTCAAGCTGTTCGTGGTGCGCAAGGACCCGAACCTGACCGCCGAGCAGCTGCTGGACTTCTGCAAGCACGAGCTGACCGCTTACAAAAAGCCGAAGTACATCGAGTTCCGTGATGAGCTGCCGAAGACCAACGTCGGCAAGATCCTGCGCCGTCAGCTGCGCGACGAAAAAGTCGCAGCGTAACCGAAAAAAATCGCCTGCTGAGACAGGCGATTTTTTTTGCTAGTGGTGTTCGAAATGCGGTCCCTTCCTGATGCAGGCGAGCCGCTTGTCTTTCATGGCGGCGGCCAGCCGCTGCCGCACTTCACGATCGTGGTCGACATACCCTTCGACGTTGGCCTTGCGGGCGCAATCGGCCCAGTGCTGGTCGTCGACGTCCTGCAGCCTCTCAAACTCGGCCAGTGACAGCACGACCACCGGGTCGCGGTCGGCTTGTTCCACAACTATCGTCTGCGTCAGAGCCTGGTGCAAATAGCTATCGAGCTCCTGCGCGATTTCGCTCTCGGTGACTTTCAACATGTAGCGCCTCCATACGGTGATGGTCTAGCCAGTATAGGCGGTGCCAGCCCCGATTCAAGCGCTAACCAGTCCGGGCCGGCCGTCGCGCACCAGGAAGCTGGCGATGGTCTTGACGGGGCTGGCCGCGTCGCGGACGTCGTCCAGCGCCAGGAACAAGGTGGTGGTGTCGGACGGCGTGATGCTGAGCAGCATGAAGCCGCGCTTGTCGCTGCGCCCGTACTTGAGGCTGTGGTTCATGGCGACATACTGCTCGGTGCGCGCCTGCGGGCGCGACGGCGAGGTCACCGAGGTGCCGACGAACTCGGTGGCGATGACGGGATTGCCCGCCGAACGCGGGCGCGTGGGGACGCGGTTGAGCTCGGCCGCGAAGAAGCTGTGGACGTCGCCGCCCAGGATCAGCGGGTTGCTGGCCTTGCTGGCGTGCAGCGCGTCGAACAGGCGCTGGCGCGCGGCCGGGTAGCCGTCCCAGCCGTCGGTCCAGAAGCGACCGTCGGATTCGTTGACGATGGGCAGCTGGCTGTTCTGCGCCATCAACGTTTGCTGCGCCAGGATGTTCCAGCGCGCCGGCGACGACGCCAGCCCTTGCTCCAGCCAGCGCTGCTGTTCGGCGCCCAGCATGGTGCGGCCGGGATCGGCCAGCTCGGCGCACTCGCGCCGCGTCACGGAATTGGAGCCGCCCCGTCCGGCGGGCGCGCAGGCGTGGTGCGAGCGGTACTGGCGGTCGTCCAGCACATGGAAGCGCGCCAGCCGGCCCCAGTCATAGCGCTGGTACATGCGCAGATGCGCGAAGTCGGCCGGCGGCAGGCGCAGCGGCATGTGCTCGTAGAAGGCCTGGTAGGCCGCCGCGCGGCGCTCGGGGAAGTGCGGGTCCAGCCGCTCGTCGCGGTCGCTGCCGTAGTCGTTGGCGACTTCGTGGTCATCCCAGGTCACGATCCACGGCGCGGCGAGATGCGCGGCCTGCAGGTCGCGGTCGGTCTTGTACTGGGCGTAGCGGGCGCGGTAGTCGGCCAGCGAGAAGCTCTCAGCGGTGCGCAGCGCCGTTTGCGGATGCGCCAGCTGGTACGGGCCCCATTCGTAGATGTAGTCGCCCAGGAAGGCCACCAGGTCGGGCGCTGCGGCCGCGATGTGGCGGTGCGCGGCGTAGCTGCCGAACTCCCAGTGCTGGCACGAGGCCACGGCCAGTTTCAGCTGGTCCGGCATGGCGCCGGCGGCGGGCGCGGTGCGGGTGCGGCCGACCGGACTGACGGCGTCACCCAGCATGAAGCGGTACCAGTACCAGCGCGCCGGCGCCAGGCCGGTGACATCGACGTGCACGCTGTGCGCCAGCTCCGGCGCAGCGCTGGCCGTGCCCTTGGCGACGACGCGGCTGAAGCGCTCGTCCTCGGCCATCTCCCAGCGCACGCTGAAGGCCAGCTGCGGCGTGGCCGCCGCGTTGAGCGGATCGTGCAGGATGCGGGTCCAGATGACGACGGCGTCCGGCAGCGGCGAACCGGAGGCCACGCCCAGGCTGAACGGATAGGCCTTGCTGGCGCTGGATGGCGCGGCATGGGCGCCGCAGCCGGCGGCCAGCGCGGCGAGGCGGCTGGCGGTGAGCAGGAATGCGCGGCGAGGCTGGTGCATGCCGCGCCGGATCAGGAGCGGATCAGCGTTTCGATAGGCGGCACCTTGCGCGGCTTGCGGTCGGA
This sequence comes from Duganella sp. GW821-FHT01E12, assembly GCF_059422325.1. NCBI lineage: Bacteria > Pseudomonadati > Pseudomonadota > Betaproteobacteria > Burkholderiales > Oxalobacteraceae > Duganella > Duganella sp. GW821-FHT01E12. The sequence goes on from NZ_JBWKWR010000021.1 coordinate 14,523, forward strand.
GTCGGTGGCGACGTAGGTCAGCGTGGCCTCGGTGACCTTGACGGTGCAGGCCTGCAGGCGGTTGCGCTCCGCGTACACCTCGACGTTGACTGTAATGGACGTATTGCCAACCTTGACAATATCAGCATAAAACGACAACAGGTCGCCCACGAACACCGGGTTCTTGAACACGAAGGAGTTCACCGAGATGGTCGCGACGCGGCCGTTGGCGCGGCGGGTGGCCGGCAGCGAGCCGGCGATGTCGACCTGCGCCATGATCCAGCCGCCGAACACGTCGCCGTAGACGTTGGCATCCGACGGCGCCGGCATCATGCGCAATTCCGGCATTTTCCCCGCTGGCAGGCCGCGGTTGACGGTTTCGACTTTGATGGTGGGGGGATTTTCGGGGGAGGTCATCGTGAATTCTCTTGAAGGGCTACAATTACCGGGATTGAACCATAAAAAGCCGACATCCGCCATGCGCCGTTACCCGAACTCCCCGCCCGATCCCGCCAACAACGCCAGCACCGCCGCCCAGCGCAGCGACGCGGCGACGCTGAAAACACTCTTCCCTTACCTGTGGGTCTACAAATGGCGCGTGCTGCTGGCGCTGGGCTGCCTGGTCGGCGCCAAGCTGGCCAACGTCGGCGTGCCGGTGGTGATGAAGCGCCTGATCGACAGCCTGACCATTTCGCCCACGCACCCGCAGGCGATGCTGGTGCTGCCGCTGGGGGCGCTGGTGGTCTACGGCGTGCTGCGCGTGTCGACCACCTTCTTCACCGAGCTGCGCGAGTTTCTGTTCGCGCGCGTCACGCAGCGCGCGGTGCGCACCATCGCACTGCAGGTGTTCCGCCATCTGCATGCGCTGTCGCTGCGCTTCCATCTGAACCGCCAGACCGGCGGCATGACGCGCGATATCGAACGCGGCACGCGCGCGGTCGGCTCGCTGATCAGCTACACCCTGTTCAACATCCTGCCGACGCTGGTGGAGATCACGCTGGTGCTGGGCTACCTCGTCACACACTACGACATCTGGTTCTCGGTGATCACCTTCGTCGCGCTGGTGACCTACATCTCGTTCACCATCTTCATCACCGACTGGCGCACGCACTTCCGCCGCACCATGAACGAGCTGGATTCCAAGGCCAACACCAAGGCCATCGATTCGCTGATCAACTACGAGACCGTCAAATACTTCGGCAACGAGGACTACGAGGCGAAGCGCTACGACGAGGGCTTGCAGCGTTACGAATCGGCCGCCGTCAAATCGCAGACGTCGCTGTCGCTGCTGAACACCGGGCAGTCGCTGATCATCGCCACCGCCGTCACGCTGATCCTGTGGCGCGCCACGCAGGGCGTCATCGACGGCAAGATGACGCTGGGCGACCTGGTGCTGGTGAACGCTTTCATGATCCAGCTGTACATCCCGCTCAACTTCCTCGGCGTGATCTACCGCGAGATCAAGCAAAGCCTGGCCGACATGGAGAAGCTGTTCGCGCTGCTGGACCAGAACCGCGAAGTGGCCGACGCGCCCGACGCGCAACCGCTGGTCACGCACGGCGCGCAGGTGCGCTTCAACCACGTCGACTTCAGCTACGAATCCAAGCGCCAGATCCTGTTCGACGTGGACTTCACCATCGCGCCAGGCACCACGACGGCGGTGGTGGGCCACAGCGGCTCGGGCAAGTCGACCTTGTCGCGATTGCTGTTCCGCTTCTATGAGGTCAACGCCGGCGGCATCACCATCGACGGCCAGGATCTGCGCTCGGTCACGCAGGACACGCTGCGCCACGCGATCGGCATCGTGCCGCAGGATACGGTGCTGTTCAACGACACCATCGAATACAACATCGCCTACGGCCAGCCCGGCGCGACGAAGGAACAGATCGTGGCGGCGGCGCGCGCGGCGTCGATCCACGACTTCATCGACAGTCTGCCGGACGGCTACGCGACCATGGTCGGCGAGCGTGGCCTCAAACTCTCCGGCGGCGAGAAGCAGCGCGTGGCCATCGCCCGCACGCTGCTGAAGAATCCCGCCATCCTGATCTTCGACGAGGCCACCTCCGCGCTGGATTCCAAGGCCGAGCAGGCGATCCAGGCGCAGTTGAAGGAAATCGCCAAGAGCCGCACGACGATGGTGATTGCGCACCGCCTGTCCACGGTGGCGGACGCGCAGCAGATCCTGGTGCTGGACCACGGCCGCATCGTCGAACGCGGCACGCACCAGTCGCTGCTGGCGGCGGACGGTTTGTACGCGCAGATGTGGCAACGGCAGCAGGCCAAGGCCGATGAAGAATTGGCGTCGTCGCCCGACGACGTCGTGGATGAAGTCTCTAACTAAGGAAGCGACTATGAAGTCTCGATTTGTGTTGGGTGCGGTAACTGTCTTGATGGCTTGTGTGCAGAGCGCGCACGCCGATCCCACGGAGCAGAAGTTCCGCGCCCTTTACAAGGAGCTGGTCGAAACCAATACCACGCTGTCGTCGGGCAGCTGCACGCTGGCCGCCGAACGCGTCGCCGCGCGATTGAAGACGGCGGGCTTCGCCGATTCGCAGCTGCACCTGTTCGCCGATCCGGCGCATCCGAAGGAGGGCGGGCTGGTGGCCGTGATGCCGGGCAGTGATCCGAAGGCGAAAGCCATCCTGCTGCTGGCGCACATCGACGTGGTCGAGGCCAAGCGCGAGGACTGGGTGCGCGATCCATTCACGCTGATCGAGGAAGACGGCAAGTTTTACGCGCGCGGCGCGCTGGACGACAAGGCGCAGGCGGCCATCTGGGCCGACACGCTGGTGCGCTTCAAGACCGAGGGCTACGTGCCGCGCCACACGCTGAAGATGGCGCTGACCTGCGGCGAGGAGACCGGCGGCGCCTTCAACGGCGCCGAGTGGCTGACCAAGAATCGCCGGGAGTTGATCGACGCCGGCTTCGCCATCAACGAAGGCGCGGGCGGCGAGCTTGATGCGGCGGGCAGGCGCGTGTCGATGACGGTGCAGGCGGGCGAGAAGGTGTCGCAGAACTACCGGCTGGAAGTGACCAATCGTGGCGGCCACAGTTCGCGTCCGCAGAAGGACAACGCGATCTACCACCTGGCCGGCGCGCTGAAGAAGATCGAAGGCTATACCTTCCCGATCCAGCTGGCCGATGGCAGCCGTGGCTACCTGAAGGGCATGTCGAAGATCCAGTCGGACGAAGGCCATAAGGACGTGGCGGCGGCGATGCTGGCCGTGGTGAAGAATCCCAGCGATGCCAAGGCGGTGGCGTTGATCTCTGAGCGCAACACCAGCTGGGGCGCGATGCTGCACACGACCTGCGTGGCGACCATGCTTGACGCGGGCCATGCCACCAACGCGCTGCCGCAGCGCGCACGCGCCAACATCAACTGCCGTATCTTCCCCGGCGTGACGCAGGAGGCGGTGCGCGAGGCGCTGGTCAAGGCCATCGGCGATCCGGCGGTGAAGGTGGAGACGCTGGAGATCCGTGGCGAGAACTCGGCGCCGCCTGAACTGACGCGCGCCATCATGGAGCCGGTCGAGAAGCTGACCGCGAAGATGTGGCCCGGCGTGCCGGTGCTGCCCATCCTGCAATCGGGCGCCACCGACGGCCAGTTCCTCAACGCGGCCGGCATTCCGACCTACGGCATCAGCGGCATCTTCCTGACGCCGGACCTGGGCAACATCCACGGCCTGAACGAATACATCGGCGTGCAGTCGCTGATGGAGGGCCGCAGCTTCCTGTACGACCTGGTGAAGATCTACGCCGGCCAGAACTAGGTTAGTGCGCGGTAGCGGAAATCGCGCATGCGTACAGCGCCCTCGCCGGCGCTGTAGACGCCCGGCTTGAGGCTGAGGAAGCCGCCGAACACGTTGTGGTGCATGCCCGACACCTCCATCTGCCACGGATGCTGGACCCAGTCGCCGGCCCCGAGCGCATACCAGAAGGTGACGATGTTGCGGTCGTTGCGCACGCGGATGCGCACCGTGGACACGGCCATCTTCTCGCGCATCCAGCTTTGCTCCTGGCCGTAGTGGTAGGTCCGCATGTGGGTGGCGCTGAAGCCGATGCCGACGAACATGCGCTCGTTGTAGTGCAGCAGCAGGCCGCCATGGCCTGCGCCTGAAATGTCGAGCGTGACGGTGGCTTCGTAACTGCGGTCGCCGGCCATGCAGGTGAGCGGTGAGCAGTCGGCCGGCGATGCGCCCTTGCCGGCGATGGTCAGGCTGCCGGCTTCACGGCGCACGCGCCGCATCTCGTCCGGACCCGGATTGAAAAAGCTCCACTGCATGCCGAAGCGGTCCTGCGTGAAGTCGTCGGACCAGGCGTGGCCGTGCGGGACTGCGCTGCCTTTCTTCGGCATCGGCAGCGGCGATGACAGGTCGCCGCCCTTGGCCTTGAACCAGCCGTCGCTGGTCCATTCGATCGGCTCCAGCAAGGTCTGGCGGCCCAGCGTGCGGTAGCCGTTCTCGTAGCCGTGGTAGACCATCCACCAGTCGCCGGCGGGGCCTTCGACCAGCGTGGCGTGGCCGCGCGACCACCACATCTCGCTGTCGCTGCGGGTGCGCACCAGCGGATTGTGCGGGCAGTTCTCCCACGGCCCGTGGATGGAGCGCGAGCGGGCGGCGATCACCATGTGGCTGGTCGGCGGGCCGGAGGTGCCGCCGACCGCCAGCACCAGGTAGTACCAGCCGTTGCGGCGCAACAGCTTCGGTCCTTCGGGCGCGAACATCTCCACCACCCAGTCGGACGGATAGCGCCACGGCTCGTAGACTTTTTCGAGCGTGCCGACCGTCGCCAGGCCGTCGTCGGTCAGGCCGATGCGGCGCACGCCGTTGACGAACAGGTAGCGCTTGCCGTCCTCGCCGACCGCGTGGCCGGGATCGATGGCGTCGATGTGCAGGTCGACCGGGTCGCTCCACGGGCCGCGGATGTTGTCGGCCCAGATGACGTAGATGCTGCCCTCAGCCGGGATGTAGATGAAGTAGCGGCCGTTGTGCTTGACGAGGTCCATCGCCCACACGCTGCCGATAGGTTTGGTGAGTGCGGCGACGATGGGTTCCCAGTTCACCAGGTCGCGCGAATGCCAGATGACGGCGCCGGGGTAGGACAGGAAGGACGAAAACGTCATGTAGTAATCGTCGCCGTCCTTGAGGATGGTGGGATCGGGATGGTCGCCGGACAGGATGGGATTGAGGTAGGTGCCGTTGCCCAGGTCGGCCTTGCGCTGGCCTTCGACGCCGCGCCCCCATTTCGGGCCCGCCGCGTGGGTCAGTTGTGGCACGATCGACGCGCCGGCCAATATCGTCTTGAGCGCCGTGCGGCGGGATGAGGTCATGCGGTCTCCATCGATGCAAAATTATGCGTTGATGGTGCATGAGCGTCCGGCCGGGCGCAATTGCAAATCTCACCAAACCGCGTAACGATTCAGCGTAGCCGAAAAAGTGACGTTTGCTTGCTGTGAGGCCGCGCATGGCACGTCATGCGATCTGCCATAATGAGCGTCGAGTCTTGCAAACAAGGAGAAGTCGATGAAAGATGGTTTGATGCTATTGATTGCCGGCTTGGTTTGCGCAGCTGGTGCGGCGTTATTCTTCAGATTTTTTGGCAATGAGGCGTTCAGCATCCTCACACTGGTGATGCTGGTGTGCGTCCTTGCGGACAACGCGCGATTGCGGCGCAGATTGCGTGAGATGGGCGCCAAGCCAGAGGGCAAGCGCACCTGGCTGTGACGAAAAAAAAGCCACCTCACTGAGCGAGGTGGCTTTCTTCCATTTGCCAGCGTTGCTTACGCGGCTTTGACTAGCTCGACATCGCCGGGAGCGGCCAGTTCGCCCTCCCACTTGGCGACCACCGCGGTGGCCACGCCGTTGCCGATGACGTTGGTCGCGGAGCGCGCCATGTCGAGGAAGTGGTCGATGCCCAGCAACAGCAGCATGCCCGCCTCCGGAATGTTGAACTGGCCCAGCGTCGCGGCGATCACCACCAGCGAGGCGCGCGGCACGCCGGCCATGCCCTTGGAGGTCAGCATCAGCACCATCATCATCGACATCTGCTGGCCCAGCGACATCTCGATGCCGTAGGCCTGCGCGATGAACACGGTGGCGAAGGTGCAGTACATCATCGAGCCGTCCAGGTTGAACGAGTAGCCGATCGGCAGCACGAAGGCAGCCAGGCGGTTGCGCACACCGAAGCGCTCCAGGCCTTCCAGCGTTTTAGGATAGGCCGCCTCGCTCGACGCGGTCGAGAAGGCCAGCAGCGCAGGGCTGCGCAGTTCCTTCATCAGGCCGAAGATGCGGCCCTTCAGGAAGACGAAGCCGATGAAGATCAGCAGAGTCCACAGCAGCGCGATGCCGAGGTAGAACTCGGCCATGAACACGCCGTAGGTCGACAGCACGCCCAGGCCGCTCTTGGCGATCACGCCCGACACCGCCGCGAACACGGCGATCGGCGCGAACTGCATCACGTAGCCGGTGACCTTGAGCATCACGTGGGCCACGCCGTCCAGCGCGCTGACCATGACGTTGGCCTTCTCGCCGACCGCCGCGGCGGCCGAACCGAAGAACAGCGAGAAGATCACGATCTGCAGGATCTCGTTCTTGCTCATGCCTTCGACGATGGAGGCCGGCACCAGGTGGGTGACGAATTCCTTCAGCGTCAGGCCGGACACCACCAGGTCGGACTTGGCGGTGGTGGCGGCCATGTGACCCAGCAGCGCGTCGCCGGGGCGGAACAGGTTGACCAGCACCAGGCCCAGGCTCAGCGACATCACCGAGGCGATGAAGAACCAGCCCAGCGTTTTGATGCCGATGCGGCCCACCTCGGAAGCGTCGCCCATCTTGGCGATGCCGCAGACCAGCGTCGAGAACACCAGCGGCGCGATGATCATCTTGATCAGGCGAAGGAACAGCGTGGTGATCAGCGACATGTAGTCGGCGAATTCGGTCGGCTTGGCCAGGTTGATGTTGGCCAGGTAACCGGCGAAGATACCCAGCGCCAGTCCGACGAGGATGTAGGTGGTCAATCGGCTTTGTTTATGCATGTTATGAGCTTCCTGTGGTAGTGTCTCTCTGGGCCTGCGCAGAGGGCGGGGTGTCCGCCGCTGCTGGTGTTCTGCATTGGCTGCAACCGGTATTTTATGGTCCGGCTGATGAAACTATGGGCAAGTTCCGCAGTATCCTTGTGGGCAGAGGCGCTGTCAAGCGCATGTAGAGCCGTACCCACGTGGGTTCGGACAGGCTATTTTATTCAGCGTGTATATGATTGAAATCAATAACGTCAGCAAGTGGTATGGCCAATTCCAGGTGCTGGCAGAGTGCACCACCAGCGTGGCGAAGGGCGATGTGATGGTGATTTGCGGGCCCTCCGGCTCCGGCAAATCGACGCTGATCAAGACGGTCAACGGGCTGGAACCGTTCCAGCAGGGGCGAATTACCGTCGACCGCGTCTCGGTCGGCGACAAAAACACCGATTTGCCGGCCTTGCGGGCGCGCATCGGCATGGTTTTCCAGAATTTCGAGCTGTTCCCCCACTTATCGGTGCGCGACAACCTGAACCTGGCCCAGGTCAAGGTGCTGGGCCGCAGCGTGGACGAGGCGACCGCGCGCGGCCAGCGCTACCTGGACCGGGTCGGCCTGCTGGCGCAGCAGGACAAATTCCCCAGCCAGCTCTCCGGCGGCCAGCAGCAGCGCGTGGCCATCGCCAGGGCGCTGTCGATGGACCCGATCGCCATGCTGTTCGACGAGCCCACCTCCGCGCTGGACCCGGAAATGGTCAACGAGGTGCTGGACGTGATGGTCGGCCTGGCGCAGGAGGGCATGACCATGATGGTGGTGACCCACGAGATGGGTTTTGCGAAGAAGGTGGCCAACCGCGTGCTGTTCATGGACCAGGGCCGCATCCTGGAGGATTGCGCCAAGGACGAATTCTTCGGCGCCCCCCGCTCGGAACGGGCGCGCGATTTTCTCGCCCGAATTATTCACTAATGAATATTCTCAAGCGCAGGCGCGCGCCTACAGGGGCGCGGAGTACCCCCTCAGGCTGGCTTGCACGAAATCGATGAACAGCCGCACCCGCGACGGGATCAGGCGCGATTCGATGATCGCATACACGGGTATCGGCGCGAAATCCCATTCCGGCAGCACGCGTTGCAACTGGCCGCGTTCCAGTTCCTCCAGCGCTTCGGGACCGGCGGAAATCGCGATGCCCATGCCCAATGCCGCCATCTTCCTGCACATGCTGACGTTGTTGGCGGTGTAACGCCCGCCGACGTTGACGGTGACCGTCTTCTTTCGCGAAGTGAGCGTCCACTGCGCCTTGCCGCCGCCGGGGAACTGGATCATGCACTGGTGCCTGGCCAGGTCGTCGGGATGTTTCAGCGGCGGCGCGCCGCGCAGATAGGCCGGCGATGCAAACAGATAGCGTGGCAACAGGCCGACCTGCCGGGCGATCAGCGTGGACGGCGTCGGCGGCGGTGTGCCCATGCGGATCGCGCAATCGAAGCCGTCGGTCACCAGGTCGACGCGGCGCGGCGTCAGGTCCATTTCAAAATCGATCTGCGGATACTGTTCGCCGAAGGCCTTCAGCGACGGCGCCAGGTAGGAGATCGCCAGGTCCACCGGCATCGATACCCGCAACGTGCCGCTGGGGCGTTCGGCCAGTTCCTGCAGCGATTCGTGCGCGATGCGCGCTTCCGCGACGATGCTTTCGCAGCGGCGGAAGTACGCCTGGCCGGCCTCGGTCAGCTCGACCTTGCGGGTCGATCGGTGGAACAGGCGCACGCCGATGTCCCTCTCCAGCTCCGAGATGCGGCGCGACAGCGTGGAATTGGGCATGTCCAGCGTCTCGGCCGCGCGCCTGAACCCTCTGGCGTTGGCGACCGCCACGAATAGTTCCATGCTCGATAAGAGTGACATTTCGATTGCTCCATCAGTGGATCAGTGATTTCATTTTAAGCTATTTATCCCAATGGGGAATCAATGGATGATGGCTGCACATTCACTCACTTAGCGAGGTTCTCCATGAACACCTTATCGACAGCAGTGCAAATCGGCCGCTACACCCTGCGCAACCGCATGGTCATGGCGCCCATGACCCGTTCGCGCGCCAACGATGCGGACGGCGTGCAGTCCGAACTGGCCGTCACCTACTACCGCCAGCGCGCCACGGCCGGCTTGATCGTCACCGAAGGCGTCTTCCCCAGCGCGATGGGCAAAGGTTATGTGCGCACGCCGGGCATCCACACCGACGAGCAGGTCGCGGCATGGAAGCCGGTGGCGGAGGCGGTGCACGCCGAAGGTGGCCGCATCTTCATGCAGCTGATGCACACCGGCCGCATCTCGCATCCGAGCATGCTGCCCGGTGGCGCGTTGCCGGTGGCGCCTTCCGCCATCAAGCCTGCGGGGCAGTCTTTCACCGCCAACGGCATGGCCGATTTCGTCACGCCGCGTGCGCTGGAGACTTCGGAGGTGGCGGACATCGTCGCCGAATACCGGCTGGCGACACGGCGCGCGCTGGAGGCGGGCTTCGATGGTGTTGAACTGCATGCGGCGTCGGGCTATCTGCCGGAGCAGTTCCTGTCGTCGGGCAGCAATCGGCGCGGCGACCAGTATGGCGGCTCGATTCCCAACCGCGCACGCTTCATCCTGGAGGTGCTCGATGCGATGATCGCGGAGGCGGGCAGCGACCGGGTCGGCATCAAGATATCGCCGGAGATGGGCTTCAACGACATCAAGGATGAAACGCCGGTGGAGACTTTCACTTACCTGGTGGGCCAGCTTGCGCCGCTCGGCCTGGCCTATCTGCATGTGGCCAAGTTCAAGGCGGAGTATGACTACCATGGCGCGTTGCGTCCGCTGTTCAACGGCGCCTACATCCTGGGCGGCGGCCAGACCCGCGAGTCCGGCGAACAGCGCATCGCGGCCGGCGAAGCGGACGCCGTGGCCTATGGCAGCGCCTTCCTCGCCAATCCGGACCTGCCGCGCCGCTTCGAGTTGAATGCGCCGCTCAACACGCCGAATCCGGCGTTGTTCTATGCGCCGGGGGCGCAGGGCTATATCGATTATCCGGCGCTGGCCGATGCCGCCTCCAACCGCGCACTGCGCATCCACGCCTACGGCGGCGAGGAGGTAATGCATTGGGATGAGGTGCCGATGCCGCAGCCGGGTCCGGGCGAGGTGCTGGTGCGGGTTGCCGCCGCCGGCGTCAACGGCCTCGATTGGAAGATCCGCGATGGCCTGGTCAAGGATGTCTTCCAGCTGCCGTTGCCCGCCACGCTGGGCCTTGAATTGGCCGGCGAGGTGATCGCGCTTGGTGCGGGCGTGGATGCCTTCGCCGTCGGCGACCGTGTATTCGGTGCGCTGGGCGGCCTGGGTGCCTACGCCGGTTACGTGGCGGTCGGCGCGTCCAAGCTGGCGCCGATACCGGCAGCCATGGAAGACGCCACCGCCGCGGCGATTCCTGTCGCTTCGATGACGGCATGGCAGTCGTTGTTTGAAGCGGGCCAGCTGCAGCGCGGCGAGACGGTGCTGATCCATGGCGCCGCCGGCGGCGTCGGCAGCTATGCCGTGCAATTCGCCAGGCAGGCCGGCGTCCGCGTGCTGGTCACCGCACAAGGACGCAATGCCGATCTGCTGCATCGCCTCGGCGCCGATGAAGTGATCGACTACAAAACCACGCGCTTCGAGGATGTGGCGAAGAACGTCGACCTGGTGTTCGATCTGGTTGGTGGCGAAACGCTGGACCGTTCGTGGCAGGTGCTGTCGCCACGGGGGCGTATCGTCAGCATCGCCGCGCCGGATATCGCGGCGCGCGTGCCGGAAGGGCGCCGTGGCAGCTGGCACGCCATGCATCCCGATGGCGCATTGCTGGCGCGGATAGCGGCGCAGGCGGCCAGCGGCGAGCTGACCGTGGTGGTCGCGGAGGTCGTCACCGCCGACCAGGCGCCGGCCGCCATCGAGCGCAACAAAACCGGCCACGGCGCAGGGAAGACGGTGATCCGCTTCTGACCGCGGCTGTCCATGGCGGCGCGAGGAGGTAAAATGGCGGTATTCGTCATTGATAGCCTGAAAGTCCGCCGCCATGTCCGACCTCGAACACACCCCAGACAGCATCACCATCGCCCGTCCCGACGACTGGCATTTGCACCTGCGCGACGGCGCCACCCTGGCCAGCGTGCTGCCGCATAGCGCCCGCCAGTTCGGCCGCGCCATCGTGATGCCCAACCTGAAGCCGCCGGTGACCACCACCGCCGCCGCCGAGGCCTATCGCAAGCGCATCATGGCGGCCCTGCCAGCCGGGATGAAGTTTGAACCGCTGATGACGCTCTACCTGACCAACAACACGCCGCCGGACGAGATCCTGCGCGCGCAGGAAAGCGGCATCGTCCACGCGGTCAAGCTGTACCCGGCCGGCGCCACCACGAATTCGGACGCCGGAGTGACCGACCTGTCCAACTGCTACAAGACGCTGGAGACGATGCAGGAAGTGGGCATGCCCTTCCTGGTCCACGGCGAGGTCACCGACCCGGACATCGACCTGTTCGACCGCGAAGCCGTCTTCATCGAGCGCGTGATGCGCCCGCTGCGCCGCGACTTCCCGGCGCTGAACATCGTCTTCGAACACATCACCACCAAGCACGCCGCGCAATACGTGGCCGAAGCCGAAGGCCCGATCGCCGCGACCATCACCGCGCATCACCTGCTGTACAACCGCAACGACATCTTCAAGGGCGGCATCCGTCCGCACTACTACTGCCTGCCGGTGCTCAAGCGCGAAGAACACCGCCTGGCGCTGGTCACCGCCGCCACCAGCGGCGACGAGCGCTTCTTCCTCGGCACCGACTCCGCGCCGCACGCGCAGGGCGCCAAGGAAGCCGCCTGCGGTTGCGCCGGTTGCTACACCGCGCTGCACGCGATGGAGCTGTACGCCGAAGCCTTCGAACGCGCCGGCGCGCTGGACAAGCTGGAAGCCTTCGCCAGCTTCAACGGCCCGGCCTTCTACGGCCTGCCGCGCAACACCGACACCATCACGCTCAAGCGCGAACAGTGGACGCTGCCGGAAACCCTGCCGCTGGCGGACCAGCAAGTGGTGCCGCTCAACGCCGGCGAAACCATCAACTGGAAAATGGTATAAGCAGTGCTGCAAGCGATAGACTGGCCGCGCCCCTGGTACGACTCGATACGCACCGCGGCCGGCCACCTCTCGGCGGATGTGCCCTTCATGGACACGTTCAACGCGCAAGCCGCCGCACTGGGCCTGCGCAACCACCAGGACTTGCCGATCCATTTCGTACCGCAGGAATCGCTGCCGGATGGTACGGCGTATGAAGCCTTCATCGGCGCGACCGGCGGCGTGCCCACGCGCGACAATCTGCACGACTTCTTCAACGGCCTTGTGTGGCTTAGCTTCCCGCGCATCAAAGTGCAGCTGAACGCCCTGCAGGCGGCGCAGATCGCGCGCGACGGCGTCGGCAAATCGCGCGGCCCGGCGCGCGACGGCGCCACCATCTTCGACGAAAACGCCGCCCTGCTGGTGGTGCGGGACAGCGCCGCCGGCCACGCGCTGACGGCCGCGCTGCGCGACCATCAATGGCGCGCCGCCTTCGTCGAGCAGCGCGCCAGCTTCGGGCCGGACGCGCAAGTCTGGCTGTTCGGCCACGCGCTGATGGAAAAGCTGGTCGCGCCGCGCAAGGCGATCACCGCGCACACCCGCGTGGTGGTGGCCGGCGACGACTTCTTCGCCATGGACCACGACGCCCGCCGCCACTGGATCGACGCGAAGGTGGCGCAGGAACTGGCCGAACATGGCCTGAGCACCGCCGACTTCACGCCGATGCAGGCGCTGGGCGTTCCTGGCTGGTGGCCGGAGCAGGACGACGCCTTCTACAATGATGCAACGGTGTTCCGCCCCAAACGCGCACCGGCGGTAAAATAGATTTTTAACCGACTTCGCCGCCGACGCGGCAGAAAGAGCACGCCATGACGCAGGTAATTCGCTGGGGGATACTCGGCACCGGCAAGATCGCCAAGGCTTTCGCCACCGCCTTGCAGGAGACCCCGGGCGCCAAGCTGGCCGCCGTTGCTTCGCGCAGCGTAGATAGCGCTACCAGCTTCGGCGCCGAATACGGCGCGGAGCGCTGCCACGGCAGTTACCAGGCCTTGGCGGACGATCCCGAGGTCGACGTGATCTACATCGGCACGCCGCACCCCATGCACCACGAGAACGCGCTGATGTGCCTCCACGGCGGCAAGGGCGTGCTGGTGGAGAAGTCGTTCACCATGAACCGCCGCCAGGCCGAGGACATCATCAACCTCGCGCGCCAGAAAAAGCTGTTCGTGATGGAGGCGATGTGGACGCGCTTCATGCCGGCAGTGGTGGAGGCCAAGCGCATCGTCGACAGCGGCGAGATCGGCGTGCCGGCCAACGTCAGCGCGGACTTCGGCTTCACCTCGGACGCAGGGCCGGAGCATCGCCTGTTCGCGCCGGAGCTGGGTGGCGGCGCGCTGCTGGACCTGGGCATCTATCCCTTGTCGATGGCGTCGTTCTTCCTCGGTCCCGTGACTGGCGCGATGGCGCAGGCGGAAATGGCCGCCACCGGCGTCGACATGCAGACCGCGTTCACGCTAACGCACAAAGACGGCGGCGTATCGTCGTGCGCGTGCAGCCTGCGTTCGCGCACGCCGACCGAGCTGACCATCTCCGGCACCAAGGGCTTCGTGCGCCTGCACGACCGCTTCCACAACACCGAGACCCTCACCGTCACGCTGGTGGACGGGGCTTCGCGCAGCGAGCGCACCATCAACCTTCCGCGCAGCGGCAACGGCTACACGCACGAAGCGCAGGAAGTGGGGCGCTGCATCCGCGCCGGCTTGATCGAAAGTCCGGTGATGCCGCACGAGGAAACGCTGTCCATCATGGGCACGCTGGACGACATCCGCGCGCAGATCGGCTTGAAATACAGCGCCGATCAGTAGGGGTATCAAGCAGGAGCGGCGGGAACTGGTTAGAATCGCCGGATGTCGTTTTCACAATCGGGTTCCTATCATGTTCGTCGCCACTCGTTCTCCCTCATTGAAAACCGTCCTGCTGGCCAGTGGCGTCGTCCTGACGCTGGCGATGGGCGTGCGCCACGGCTTCGGCTTCTGGATGCAGCCCATCTCGCAAGCCAACGGCTGGACGCGTGAAACCTATTCGCTGGCGCTGGCCTTGCAGAACCTGTTGTGGGGCGCCTTCGGCCCGTTCGCAGGCATGGCGGCCGACCGTTTCGGCACCATGCGCGTGGTGGTGGTGGGCGCCTTCAGCTACATGGCGGGACTGGCGTGGATGGCGCTGGTGAAGGATCCGACCATGTTCGTGATCGGCTCGGGCGTGTTCATAGGCCTGGCGCTGGCGTGTACCGCGTTCGGCGCGGTCAGCGGCATCATCGGCCGCGTGGCTCCGGCGGAGAAACGTTCGTGGGCGTTCGGCATCTCCGGCGCGGCCGGCTCCTTCGGCCAATTTTTGATGATGCCGGTCGAGCAGCAGCTGATCTCCGCGGTGGGCTGGCAGAGTGCCTTCTACCTGCTGGCCGGCCTGGTGGTGCTGCTGATGGTGCCGATGGCCTTCCACCTGCGCGAGCCTGCGGTGGAACACGGCTCCGGCCCGCAGCAAAGCGTGCGCGAAGCGATGAGCGAGGCGGTGGGCAACCGCTCCTTCCTATTCCTGGTGGCGGGCTATTTCGTGTGCGGCTTCCAGCTGGTGTTCATCGGCGTGCACATGCCGGCGTACCTGAAGGACAAAGGCATCGCCAGTCCGGGCGTGGCGGTGATGGCGCTGGCGCTGATCGGCTTATTCAACATCTTCGGCTCCTACTACGCGGGCAAGCTGGGAGGGCGCTTCCCCAAGCGCTATTTGCTGTCGTCGATCTACTTCGCGCGGGCGGTGATCATCGGCCTGTTCCTGCTGGCGCCATTGACGCCGTACTCGGTGTACGTCTTTGCGGCGGCGATAGGATTCATCTGGCTGTCGACGGTGCCGCTGACGAACGGCATCATCGCCGGCATCTTCGGCGTCAAGCACATGTCGATGCTGGCGGGTGTGGTGTTCTTCTCGCACCAGGTGGGCAGCTTCGTCGGCGTATGGCTGGGCGGCTACCTGTTTGCAAAGCTGGGCAGCTACGACATCGTCTGGGGCATCGCCATCGGCTTGAGCGTGATGGCGGGGCTGATCAATTTGCCGATCAACGAGCGCGCCATCGAACGCGGCGTCTTGAAGGCGGCCTGACGATGAAAACCTGGCTGCTGCGCGCAGCCGGCGCTGTGGTGCTGGCGCTGGTGTTCATGGCCTACCTGACGCCGGATTTCCTGCTGGACCTCGCCAACCGCTTCTACCTGTGCTTTTAGGGTGGGGTCAAGTCTGACATTCGGACACGGCCTGTGCCGTGGGCTGGGGGTCAAGTCTGACATTCGGACACGAGCTCTA
>NZ_JBWKWR010000022.1:0-23494 GCF_059422325.1 Duganella sp. GW821-FHT01E12
GTGTGAAAGTAGGTTATCGTCAGGCTAGTTATACTAAAAAGCCCCTTCCAATGATTTGGTCGGGGCTTTTTTTCGTCTATACGTTTTGCGCTTGCGCGAGCGCACTGTTCAACCATCGGCGCCGAGGCAGTATTCGGTAAACGACAACCGATCGGAGCGTGGACATGGATGACAAACTGACTGGGCCAGTTGCGGCCATCATCGACAAACACCGGACCACTATCACGCCGATGCTGGCGGCGAATGGCGGCGCCATCACCCGCACAGCACTGCAAAACGACGCCGCTGTCCGAACGGTCGCCGGCTACTGCTATCAGATGCTGCCAGGCCTGCTGCGACTGGCTGTCAAGGAACCGGTCTTCATCGACTTTGTGATGACTCATCGGGAGCAACTGCTCAACAAACTGCTGGAGCAGCCCGTTTAACGCTAAGCGCCGCGCTGCAAGTTGAGGACAAAGCTGACACCATCGGCCTGGTTCTGCGCGACGATGGTGCCGCCCATCTTCGCCATGTAAGTGCGCGCGACAAACAGGCCCTGGCCCCGATTACCGTGGGCGCCGGATTCCTGTTGATCCGATACGCCGTATTCAAAAATCTTGGTGAGCATATCGGACGCGATCTGCGGCCCCCGATTGTGGATAGTAATGGCCGCGCCGATATCGCTGCCCTCGAGCGTGATGGTGATCGCGCTGCCCTCCGTCCGGTAGCGTTCTGCATTGCGCAGAACATGGGTGACGACATCCTCCAGCGAATACTCGTCGGCCCGCGCGGTCAGTGTTTCGGCCGGCCCTTGGAAGACCACATTCTCGATACCGATGCACGGCGCATTCTCGGCGACGTTCCGCAGAAACGCCGTCAGATCAATCTCCGTGACCTGCAGCTCGGACGACTGGAACGCTTCGCTTGGCGATGCGCGGCCATACAGAACGCGGATCGCCTGCTGCATGCGATTGATGTAGCGATGGCTTTCGTCCCCGGGAGCACCATGCAGCACCATCAGCGACTGCAATGGAGACATGATCTCATGGCCTACCGCGTGCCACATGTCGCGCTCTTGTTCGGCGCGGATGTTCCCGCGTTCGACATCTTCCCGCACGCGGCGCAGCAGATCGTGCAGGCCGGTGGCGAGCACGCCCAGTTCATCCTCGCCGCGCAGGTCGGCCAGGTCGGATTCGGAAAAGCCTTTTGCGGCCTTGACTCGTTCGCCGACATCGTCCGCGCGCTTGATCAGCACCTTGATGCGCCGGATGATGCCGATCTCGATCACCAGCCACGCCAGCATCAGCGCCGCCAGCATCGCGCCGACGAACCATACGAGCCGGCTGGCCACCACGCTCAGGCTCTTGCTGAC
Source organism: Duganella sp. GW821-FHT01E12 (assembly GCF_059422325.1). Lineage (NCBI taxonomy): Bacteria > Pseudomonadati > Pseudomonadota > Betaproteobacteria > Burkholderiales > Oxalobacteraceae > Duganella > Duganella sp. GW821-FHT01E12. The sequence continues at coordinate 1,352 of NZ_JBWKWR010000022.1, forward strand.
GCTGCGCACGTCGCCTTTGAGCAGAACCTCGTAACTGCCGGCCGGCGTGGCGATGACTTCCTTCGCCTCCAGCGGGACATCATAGGCATCCACCGGCAGATGGCGTATCAGCGTCGTCACGAAATGCCAGGATTGGTCTTCCGGATCGACCGGGCCAACCAGCAGTGGCAGCGCAGCAGCAGGAGACGCGCTATCCGCCAGCCGCCGTATTTGCAGGCTCTCGCCAGGCAGCAGCATGGGCTTCAAGTCCGCCAACGAAAATGACGGTGCGCTTGGGCCGGTGGCGCTGTCGAGCAGCGGCGCGCCATCGCCGGGAGGCAGCACGGCGATGCGGATATCGATGCGATCCAGGTCTTCGGGCGGCCACACCGGACGGCGCTTTTCGAACAGCGCGTCCTGCAGCACGCCGACCGGCAGCCGCAGCGAGAAGAAAGCGCTGCGCGTGCAGCTGCTGTCGTCGTCGGCAGCGGTTTGGTCTGTGCAGCGCGGGTTCTGCCAGATCCACCCTCGGAAGTCCTTCACAGCCGGCGCCTTGGCCCGCGCCACGTCGGCCGCGGCGAAACCGGTCAAGCGCCCGCGCATGCCGCCGAAGCGGTGTCCCGGCGTTTGCGGTTCGCTGCTTTCCTCGAACGGCGCGATCCACTCGTATGTCTGGCCGCGCAGGCTGACCTTGACCCTGACGCGGTGCGCCTGATCCACCACCTGGTCGCCACGCGTGTGCGGCACCAGTTGCGCGCCGTCGAAAGTACCGGCGACGTAAATGAAGCCGCCGGCCCAGGGATTGTTGCCGATGCCGACGCACAGCGAGCCGTTGTTGCCATACTGCGCCAGGCAGCCGGACATCGCCACCGCCTGCTGCACTTTTTGCAGATCGTCGAAATCGAGCGCTGCGAACGGCAGCAGCAATGGATGCAGCGCCTTGCCGGCAACCGTCGGCTGAGGATTCAGCAAAGCCAATTGCCCGGTCGGATGGCGCAGCGTGGCTGCCACCTGCACGCGGGTTTTTTGAAAGCTGCCCTGGTAATTCTTGTAACTGAGCTGCTTCTCCTGCTGAAGCACCGATAGCGCCAGGCCCACCGTCGCCGCCATCAGGAACACGAAGGCTGCGCGTAGCAGCAGCCGCAGACGATAGGGGACGAGGCTGAGCCGGCGCCAGTTCACGATCAGCGGCTTTCGGTGTCGGCCCAGCGGAAGCCGCGCATGGGGATATTCTCGATGCAGGCGAAGCCTGGATCGATCTCGCGGAAGGCGTCGCGGATAGTGCTGACGTGCTTGCGGATGTTGTCGCGATTGCGCCCGCTCTTCACCACTTCGAATAGTTCGTCGTAGGACACCACCTGCCCGCGCCGCGCGAACAGCGCCGCCAGGATGCGCTGCGCCGTCAGCGGCAGGTTGATGCGATGGCCGCGCCAGGTCGGCGTGCGCTGGCGCAGCGGATCCATGCTTAGTTCATCGGCGGCGGGGACCGGCTCCGCTTTCTCTTTCACCGAGCGCAGGATCTCCAGGAAGGTTTCGATGAAGTCGGATTCCTCGAACGTGGCTTTCTGCAGATAGTCCCAGGCGTCCAGTGCTTTCATGATGCTGCGGTAGATCGTGGCCGGCATCGCCGATACCACCAGCACCGGGGTGGCGTGCCGCTTGTTGATGGCGTTGATGATGGCGACGCCGGCATGGCGCTCGCGTCCCAGCTCGATGTCGAGCACCACCAGGTCGTAGCGCTCGCGCGCGATCGCCGCCTCGGCGTCGTCGCGGCTGAACCATTGGTCGACCACGATGCCGGGCCGCGCCGATTCTATCCACGCCCGCAGCTGATTGCTGGTCGGCAGATCGTCCTCGATGACGGCGACTTTGGCCATGATGTACTCCACTGACTGTCAATGCAGCGAGTATCCACGGTTTTAGGCAAAAAGTCACAAACCGGCTGTGAGGATTTCTTCACATCGCCGGAGGATAGCGGGACGACCGCGGCGTTGATACTTCCGCCATATCCGGCGCACCATGCATCTCAGGGATAGTCCCTGAAATCAAATAACTTGGAGTGGGTGAATATCATGGCAGAACGGATCAAGCGGATGGTGCAGGCGGTGCGCGCGGCGTTGAGCGGCGGCGCGGGCGCTGCGGTGAACGGCATGCGCCGCAATGGCGCGATGGTGGTGGCCTTGGGCCTGGCCGGCGCCGCGGTCTACGGCCTGGCGACGCATCCGCCGATTGCCAAGCTGGCGCCAGGAAGCCTGGGCATCCGCACCAACCAGCTGACCGGTACCGCCATGACAGTACGCGATGGCGCCGTGTTCATGGTGCCCGGCGTGCATGTGCTGCGGCAGGTGTCGCTGCGTGACCAGGTGTACCGTCCGAGCGGCGGCGACAAGGCGCCGTTCCAGTCGGTCGAAGGCCTGGCGCTGGGCGTGGACATGTCGGTGCGCTATGCGCTGGATGTGAACCGCGTCGCCGCGATGGCGCAGTCGCTGCCGCCTGATATCAACGGTTCTATCGTCGAGCCGGCGGTGCAGGGCGTGATCTACAAAGTGTTCACCCGCTACACGGTGCGCGAGATTTTCTCGACCAAGCGCGCCGAGATCCAACAGGCGATCGAGGCGGAGCTCAAACCCAAGCTGGCTGCCGATGGCGTCACGCTGCGCGGCATCACCATCGGCAAGATCACGCTGCCGGAAGAGTATCAGGCAGGCATGGAAAAGCTGCTGGCCGAAGAACTGGAAACGGAAAAGATGCGCTACACGCTGGAGTTGAAGGAAAAGCAGGTCAAGCAAACCGCGCTGGAAGCGGACGCGGATAAGATCCGCCGCGAGAAGGCCGCCGAGGCGGCCGGCAATGAACAGATCATCGCGGCCAGGGCGCAGGAGCAGGCAATGGCGCATGTGCTGCCATTCAAGCAGAAGCAGATCGAGCAGCGCAAACTGGAGGCGGAGGCGGAGAAAATGGCGCGCATCAAAACCTCCGAGGGCAATGCGCAGGCGCGCGTCATCGAGGCCGCCGGCGAGGCCGACTCGCGCCGCAAGCTGGCGGATGCGGAAGCGTATCGCCAGGAGCTGGTCGGCAAGGTGGCCGCAGCGCAGATGGAGCGCGAAGGCGATCTGATTACCCGTAATCCCCTGCTGATCCAGAAAACGATGGCGGACAAATTGTCGGACAAGGTATCGGTCATCATCGCGCCGTCGCCGACCGATGGCGGGTTTATCGGCTCGGCGCTGTTGGGCAGCCAGCACGGCAAGCAGCCGCGCATGGCGACGGTTAGCGGTGAAGTGGCGGATAGCACCAAGGAAGGACAATAATCATGTCGATGATTGCAGCTGCCGCCGTACTGGCGATCGTTACGCAGGACCAGGCCGCGCTGCGCGCTGCGCCCAAGGACAGTGCGCAGCAGCAGGCCGTCCTGTGGCAGGGGGACAGCCTGGAGATCCGCGGCGAGAAGCAGGACTTCCTGCAGGTCTACGATTACCGCCGTGAGCGCGCCGGCTACATCCGCGCCTCGCAAGTGCGCAGGATCTCGTTGGCGCCGGCCGACGCGCCGGAATTGCTGTCGGTGGTGCGCTTCCTGCGCGATACGCCGGGCGCGGAATCGCTGGGTATCAGCTATGCAGCGGCTTACCTGAAGGCCGCACCGGCCAGCGCCATCACGGCGGAACCCTTCGATGCGTTGGGCACGATGGCCGAACGGTTGGCGCGGCGCGCGTCCGCCAAACAAGGCAAGCAAGGCGATGCCACAATCGCTGCGCATCTGGAGGAGGTTGCCAACTACGGCGTCGGCATCCGCAGCTTCGAACGGGAAGGGCGCATGCAGCTGTGCTATGACGGCGAGGCTTTCCGCCGCGTGCTGGCGATGCTCTCGGAACCGCAACAACGCGCGGCGGCGGTACTCGGCTTGACGCGGCAAGAGTGTGTGGACCCTGCGTTGCGTCCCGGCGCGCGCGTGGCGCTCGATGACTGGCGCGCCGAAGTGCTGGAGCGTGTGGATCTGAAGGATCTTGCGCCCCATATGCGCAACCGCATCCATATGCGGCGCGCGGCGGTGTGGTCGTCGGTGGCTTTTGCGCGGGCGCGCAAGGGCGAACCGGCAACACAGGCTGCGCAGCGCGCCCTGGATGAACTGGGGTCGGTCGAACCGGCGGAGCTGACCGAGGACGATGCCAGCGCATTTGCCGACGCGGGCGTGCGCGTGGGCAGCGTGCGCTGGGCCGCCGGAGGTCCGGTAACGCCTTCCGCCGGCGGCTTGCGTGTGATGGCACTGGCCGGGCAGCCGGGAGAAACCTGCATCGTGCTGGTGGACGCGAAACACGATCAGCAGCATGCGCTGGCGCGTCGTTGCAGCTACGGCGTCGTTTGGCCTGCGTCTGCGCGTGCCAATGCACAAAACACGGCCCTGTCGCTGGCAGTACAGCCGATGGATGGCTGGCGCGAGATGTGGCTGTTCCACCAGACCAGCGCTGGGTGGCTGGTCGACGTGCTGCCGCCGGCCGCCGCCGATCCGGATATAGGCTATGCCGAATTTGCGGGCTGGGTGCCCGGTTCGCAGAACATGCTGGTGGCGCGGGAGGCCCGTGTCGACGGAAAGTTCAAGCGCAGTTTCGAACTGGTGGAGATCAATACGCTGGCGACGCTGAAGGCCGCCGACAAGCCTTCGTCGCTCAGCATGTTCTATCGCTGGCAGGACCCGGCCTGGAAGCGCCAGACCGTCAGCCTGCGTTGAACATTCGCGCTGTGACAGCTGTGCCAAATTGGAGCAGGTGTGCGATGGGTCAAGGCGGAAAATGCGTGGCATGGCATTTGCTCAATGGCTGTATATCACTCATTAAAACAGCCAGGAGACATCATGCACCATCCATTCCGCATTTTCGCCATCGTGACCGTTATCGCCGCCGCAGCCACGACATCTCTTTACGCCACCGCACACGGCAACGTCGTGCCGCAAGCGGTGGATACCACTGGCCTGACGCCGCTCGGCGAAAAATGGCTGGACCAGAATCCTTATCGCGGCAACAAGCTTGCGTTGAAAATCGGGACGTCGGCCTATAACCAGAACTGCGCCCGCTGCCATGGCCTGGAAGCGGTCACCGGCGGCATCGCGCCAGACCTGCGCCAGCTGGATCGCGATTGCACCGACGTCAAGAACGACACCAAGAAGAAGGCCTGCTACAAGGAGACCGACAACTACTTTCTGACATCGATCCGGCACGGCAAGGTGCGTAACGGCGCCGTGTACATGCCGCCATTCGAGGGCGTGTTCAATCAGGAAGCCATGTGGGCCATCAAGACCTATCTTGAAGCACGCCGCGACGCCGCCAACTGATCGAGGAGCAGACCATGTCGAACTTCCGTATGCGCGCAAGCGTGTTGATTCCCCTCGTCGCGGCGATGCTGGGCGGCGCTGCGCCCGCGCATGCGGACTGGGACAAGATCCGGCTATCCGGTTCGCTCAAGGTGGCGGTGTATGAACAGTTCGCGCCGTTCTCGGAGCGGGGCGCAGGCATCGATGTCGAACTGGCGCAGGCACTGGCCACCAGGTTGGGCCTGAAACTGAGCCTGCTGCCTTTTCCCGCCGGTGAGAACCTTGGCGACGACCTGCGCAACATGGTTTGGAAGGGCCACTATCTGGGATATGGGCCGGCGGACATCCTGCTGCATGTGCCGGTCGAGCCCCAGCTGATGAACGAAAACGGCAAGGTCACCATCTTCGCGCCCTACCATGTCGAGACGGTGCGGCTGGTACGGAATGCGCGAAGCATGCCGGCCTTCGACGGCATCGATGCGCTGAGCGGCAAGACCATCGGCGTCGAGAAGGTATCCATTGCCGCGATGGTGCTGCTGGGCGAGGGCAATGGGCGCTTCCGCGACAAGGTGCGGATTTTCGATACAGCTGCGGAAGCGCTGGAGCAGCTCAAGGCCGGCCAGCTCGATGCGGTGCTGGCCAACCGTTCGGAGATCGATGCGGTATTCCGCGACGATCCCGCTTTCCCCCTGAACGAGGTGGCGTTCCAGCGTTTGCCGCGCGCAGGGTGGGCGGTTGGCATGGCGGTGCGTAAAGACGATCAGGAGATGGCGCGACTGCTTCAGTCGGCGGTCAATGAAATGAAGGCCAGCGGCGAACTGCAAGCCATCTTCGCCCGGCACGGCGTGCACGAGCAGATGCCGTGATGCGTGGGGCTGCGGTGGCGGGGGGCATGCTGCTCGCCTGCGGCGCGGCTGCGGCGGCCGATGGCGCGGTGGCTGTGTATCCGGCCACCGCGATGCTGTCGGTGGATATCGTCGGCGTCGCGCCATTGCCCGGCTTGGGCGTCGACCGCAATCAGTTGCCGTACCAGGTGCAAACGGCAAATGCCGCGGCGGTGGGCGCGGCTGCAGGGCAAAACCTCGGCGAGTTCATGGCGCGCAACCTGACCGGTGTGAATATCAACGAGATTTCCGGGAGTCCGTTCCAGAACGATATCACCTATCGCGGTTTTCGCGCCTCGCCGGTGCTGGGGGCGTCACAGGGCATATCCGTCTACCTCGACGGAGTGCGCGTGAACGAGCCATTCGGCGATGTGGTCAACTGGGATATGCTGCCCGAAGCGGCGATCGCCAGCGTGATGCTGGCACCGGGCTCGAACCCGCTATACGGCCTCAATACGCTTGGCGGCGCGCTGGTGTTGGCGACCAAGTCCGGGAAAAATTATCCGGGTGCGGACCTTGGCATATCGGGCACCAGCAATGGCCAGCGACGCGCCGACCTGGCCTATGGCTACGACAGCGGCGAACGTTGGAACGTTTTCATCGCGGGCACGGTCTTCAACGATAAGGGCTGGCGCGATAGCTCGGGTGGACGGCTGGCCAATGCCTACGTCAAGCTGGCTGGGGCCAACGGCGATAACGAGTGGAGCCTGGCGCTGCTGGCCGGCCGCAGCCGCCTGGTGGGCAATGGCCTGCTTCCCGATGACATGTATGTACAAAACCGCCGCGCCGTTTACACTTCGCCCGACCAGACCAGCAACCGCGTGCGCCAGATTGTTTTCAGCTTGACGCATCGTTACGACGAGCATACGGAGTTGAGCACCACCGTGTATGCGCGCAATAGCCGTCGCAGTACCGTCAACGGCGATATCAACGATGCCTATGCCGAAGGCGAAAGCCCGTACCCGGCCAGCTACAACACGACCGAGACGCGCCAAAGCAGCCAGGGATTCAGTACGCATTTCAGCAGAGACGCAGGCGTCCATCAGCTCTCCGCCGGAGTCGCGTTCGACCGTGGTAGCGTCGCCTTTGCGCAGTACGCGCAGGACGCAGGCTTTGCCTTGGATCGTACAATCGTCCCGGATGCGAATGCCGAACGGCAGGCCGGATCATCGGTCAGCGGCCACTCGCGCGCGGCAGGGGTGTACGCCGCCGATACCTGGGCCGTGGACGCCGACACCTGGTTGACCATGTCCGCCCGCTACAACCACGCGGCGGTCAGCAACCAGCTGCGCCGCGAGGATATACAGCAGCCCGCCGAGACGTTCGGCTATCGCAAGCTCAATCCCGCCATCGGTGCCGCGCACCGTATGGGCGGCGGCTGGACGCTGTTTGCCAATCTGTCGCAGAGCAACCGGGTGCCGACCGTGATCGAACTGGGTTGCGCCGATCCGGGGCAGCCGTGCCGGTTGCCGGTGGGCCTGCAATCGGATCCGTATTTGAAGCAGGTCGTATCACGCACCGCCGAAGCGGGGGCCCGCTGGAAGGGCCCACGTGGCACGGCGGCGGTATCGCTGTACCGCACCGTCAATCGCGACGACATTCTGTTTCGCAGCGCCGGCATTGCGCAGCAGGGCTACTTTTCCAACTTCGGCCGGACACGCCATCAAGGAGCAGACCTGAACGCGAGCTACCGGAGCGGCGACTGGACGGCACGATGGAGCTACAGCTACCTGGACGCGGTCTACGACATGGAGGGCGATCTGCGCAACGGCACGCGCAACGTCCACGTGACGCCGGGAACCCGCCTGGCGGGCCTTCCGCGCAACACGCTGAAGTTGGGCATTGAATGGAGCGCGGCACAGCATCTCTCAGTCGGCGTCGATCTGACAATCTTGTCCGACATGACGACGCAGGGTAACGAGGACGGCAGGGCCGCACCGCTATCGGCCGACTGGCGCATGCGCGGCCATGCCTTGACTGGCCTGCATGCCAGCTATCGGCCGGATTCGAAATGGGAGTGGCATGTGCGCGTGACCAATGCGTTCAATCGCCGCTACGAGAGCTTCGGTGCCGTGGCGGCGGATATGTTCCCGAACGGCGCCTTGCTGGAACAGGGCGCCGAAGCCGCGCAAACTCGCTTCATCGCGCCGGGCGCGCCACGTTCGGTGGCGGCCGGGTTGCGCTATCGCTTCTAGAATTGGTACTGGGCGCTGGCGCCAATCAGCCAGTTACGGCCTGGGGCAGCTTCGTAGTAGCGTTTGTTGGTGTCGCCGACGATGAGCGAGCCGACATACCGCTTGTCCAGCAGGTTATTCAAGCGCACAAACTGCTTGAAACGCCAGCCCTGCCACTGCTGGTTTGCGTTGCCCCGCGCATTGAGCACGCCGTAGCCTGGCGCCGCTTTGTCGGCATTGGCGTCCTCCGCGTAGATTTTTCCGCTGGCGACAGCCTCCAGCGCGGCGCCAAAGCGGTTGGCACTGTCCTTCCAGGCCAGCTCACCGTAGGCGTTGGCATTCGGGATGCCGGGCAGCCGGCTGCCTTCGGCCACGGCGCCGAAGCCATGATCATAGACTGCGCGCAAACTGGTCAGCGCTGCGCGCGCGCTCAGGCCATGGCTCCATGCGGTGTCCAGCGACAGTTCCATACCCTGGCGCAGCGTGCTGCCGGCATTGCGATAGCTGGTGCGTCCCCCAGCGCTGCCGTCGACCACCAGTTCGTCGCGCGTGCGGACCTGGAATACTGCGGCGTTGATGCGCGTGCCTTCGCCAAGCCGCGCCTTGATCCCGGTTTCAAGGTGGGTGCTCTGTGCCGCCTGCAAACGGAAATTGAAGCCGCCGCCGGTGCCGGAGTAGAACAACTCATTGAGCGTCGGCGTTTCGAAGCCGCGCGCGGCGCTGGCATACACGTTCAGCGTCGGCGACAGGCGATACAGCAGACCAAGCACCGGCGTGGTGTGGCTGTATTCGAGGCTGCCGCTGTCGTTGCCGTTGCTGAGGAAGCGGTCGTCCACCGAAATCTTCACGCTGCTGTGCCGCAGGCCTGCGCTCACCATCCATGCGCCGGACTGCCATTCCGACTGCACGTATGGATCGAGGCTAGTGACCTTGTCGTTCTCGTCGCGGCGCAATGCCCCCTTCACGCCGAATTGGGTGCCGGTGAAGTTTTCGTACCCTCTGCGCGCGTCGCTGGAGCGACCGTATTCCAGGCCGACGGTGGTACTGAGCCTGCCCCCTGCCAGTGCGTTCACGTGCAGCCAGTTCAGGTCCGCGCCGTGGAAGTCGCGGTCGAAGTCGACCACGCCGCCGGAATGTGTCGCCGGCGCCTGGAAGGCTTTGGAAAAAGCCTGGTACTGGATTACGCCGCGATTGCCGCCGTACGCGCTCACGCGCAGGCGGTCGTCGCCGAAGCGCTGTTCCCAGCTTGCGCCGATCTGCTGATGATCGATGCTCTTGCGGGTGTTGTAGCGGTCGGCCAGCGTGCGTTTCGGGCTCTGGTTGTCGGTGGCATCTATCTCACCGGCACGCGGATCGCGCTGGTAGGTGGCCCAGGTCGCGCCCAGAGCGTCCTGGGTATCGTCCTGGCGCAGCGCGTTGGCGACGATGGTCAGTTTGGCGCCGGCCATCGGCGCCAGCGTCAGTTTGCCGAAGGCCTGGTCGCGGGTGGCGGCGCTGTGGGCGCGGTAGCCGTCGGTTTCAAAACGCGATGCGTCGAGCACATAGCCGATGCCGGCCTGATTACCCTGAGCATTCAGATCGGCTTTGCGGCTGCCGTAGCTGCCTGCGGTCAGTGTGGTCTCCACCGATGGCGCGCCTTCGCCGTCGCGCGTGAACATCTGGATCACGCCACCGGAGTGGTTGCCGTAGATGGCGGAGAACGGACCACGCAGCACTTCGATGCGCTCGGCCATATCGAGGTTGAAGGTGGCGGCCTGGCCTTGGCCGTCCGGCATGCTGGCCGGGATGCCGTCGGCGACCAGGTGTACGCCGCGCACGCCGAAGGCCGAACGGGCGCCGAAGCCGCGCGAGGATATCTGCAAGTCCTGCGCGTAGTTCTGGCGGTTTTGCGCCACCAGGCCGGGGACGGCGGCCAGCGCTTCGCTGGCGTTGACGCGCGCTTGGCTGTCGCGGATGCGCTCAGCGTCGATTACGTCGATGGCCGCCGGCATATCGAATACCGTGTGTCCGACGCGGGTGGCGCTGACCACCACTTCCGCCGGCGCTGCGGCACCGTCGGCGGCGATGGCGCCGCCACTCAGTGCAAACAGCGCGGCCACCGCGTTCAATGGGAAAAAGGCTTGCTTCATATTGTCTCCGTTTTGGTCTGTGTTACACAGGACCAGTAAGCAATATACCTGCCATCCCGTTTTTCTGGTGGCACGCCGATTGCAATGGTTACCGCATTTCCCTGAAAGGCGATAACCATGAACAGCTTACGCATCCTGTCTTCCCTGGTCTTTTTGCTGTGCGGTCCCGCGATGGCCGCGCCGTTTGCTTTTGTGCCGAACGAGAAATCGGGCAGCGTCAGCGTGATCGATACCTCCACCGATACCGTGCTGCGCGAGATCGCCGCAGGCAAGCGGCCGCGCGGCATTGCAGCCGATCCAGGCGGTACACGCCTGTTCGTGACCGACGCCGCCAGCAACGCGCTGCTGGTGATCGATGCCGCCAGCGGCGCCCTGGTGCGCCGCATCGCGCTGGGGAAATCGCCCGAGGGCGTGAGCGTATCGGCGGATGGCCGTTATGTGGCGGTGGCGGTCGAGGAGAGCAACAGCGTCGCGTTGATCGACGCGAATTCCGGCGACGTGTTGGCGGATATCGCCGTGAAAGGCAAGAACCCGGAACATGCCGTTTTCAGCCCGGACGGACGCTGGTTGTTGGTCAGCGCGGAGGAGGCGGAGCAGGTCGATGTGATCGATGTCGCCGCGCGGCGTCAGAGCGGCGCGGTGGCCGTGGGGCTGCGTCCGCGCGGCATGGGCTTCAGTCCCGATGGCGCCCGCGCTTATGTCGCTTGCGAATTGGCGGGAGCGGTGTACGTGGTCGACATGGCGACGTTGGTGGCGACAGCGCGCATCCCGGCCGGGAAGAACGCCAATGGAATCGCCGTGCATCCCGGTGGCCTGAAGGTGTACGTGTCGAACGGCGCCGACGCCAATGTGATGGTGATCGATACCGTCACCAATGCCGTCAGCGCCACCATTGCAGTTGGCAAGCGACCCTGGAACATGGCGCTGACGCCGGACGGCGCCAAGCTTTATGTGGCCAACGGCCGCTCGAACACCGTATCCGTGATCGACACCGCTGCGGCAGCGAAGCGGGCGGATGTCGCGGTGGGCGAATTGCCCTGGGGTGTGGTGATCCGCTGAAGCGTTGTTCCATCGGCAGACACCTGTTCCAAACCTGAACAGGTGTCACAGCGCGGATACAGCCTCCCATCACCGCTAGCCCCTGTATTTCATGCGCCGCACAGGGAAAGGTGAAGCTGGCACGGTGCTTGCGAAAAGGAGTGTACGCAGTACCCACCGCCGCTTTACGCGGCCTCATAACCACAGCAGAAAGAGGACGACATGAATCTCGCAGACATCAGCAAACTGGGCGTTGCCAATCCATTCAAACAACGCTACGACAACTACATCGGCGGCAAATTCGTCGCTCCGGTCAAGGGCGAATACTTCGGCAACGTCACGCCGATCACCGGCCAGGTATTCTGCGAAGTGGCCCGCTCCACCGCCGAAGACGTCGAGCTGGCGCTGGACGCCGCACACGCCGCCAAGGACGCATGGGGCAAGACCTCGCCGACCGAGCGCGCCAACATCCTGAACAAGATCGCCGACCGCATGGAGGCCAACCTGGCGCTGATCGCCACCGCCGAGACCATCGACAACGGCAAGCCTATCCGAGAAACCACCGCCGCCGACATCCCGCTGGCGATCGACCACTTCCGCTACTTCGCCGGCTGCATCCGCGCCCAGGAAGGCTCGGTCGCACAGATAGACTCCGAAACCTACGCCTACCACTTCCATGAGCCGCTGGGCGTGGTCGGCCAGATCATTCCCTGGAACTTCCCCATCCTGATGGCGGTGTGGAAGCTGGCGCCGGCGCTGGCCGCCGGTAACTGCGTGGTGCTCAAACCCGCCGAGCAGACTCCCGCCTCCATCATGGTGCTGCTGGAAGTGATTGCGGACCTGCTGCCGCCTGGCGTGCTGAATGTGGTCAACGGCTTCGGGCTGGAAGCGGGCAAGCCGCTTGCATCGAACAAGCGTATCGCCAAGATCGCCTTCACCGGCGAGACGGGCACCGGCCGCCTGATCATGCAATACGCCGCGCAGAACCTCATTCCCGTCACGCTGGAACTGGGCGGAAAGTCGCCGAACATCTTCTTCGAAGACGTGATGGATGCCGACGACGCCTTCTTCGACAAGTGCCTGGAAGGCTTCGCGATGTTCGCGCTGAACCAGGGCGAGGTATGCACCTGCCCATCGCGCGTGCTGATCCAGGAATCGATCTACGAAAAATTCATTGAGCGCGCGCTGGCCCGTGTGGCGGCGATCAAGCAGGGCAACCCGCTGGACGCCAGCACCATGCTGGGCGCGCAGGCCTCGCACGAGCAGCTGGAAAAAATCCTGTCGTACATCGACATCGGCAAACAGGAGGGCGCCGAGCTGTTGGCCGGCGGCGGCCGCAGCATGCAGGGCGGTGACATGAAGGAGGGCTACTACGTGCGGCCGACCGTCTTCAAAGGCCACAACAAGATGCGCATCTTCCAGGAAGAGATCTTCGGACCAGTGGTGTCGGTGACCACTTTCAAGGATGAAGCCGAAGCGCTGAGCATCGCCAACGACACGTTGTACGGCCTGGGTGCCGGCCTTTGGACGCGCGACGGTTCACGCGCCTTCCGCGTCGGGCGCGCGATCCAGGCTGGCCGCGTCTGGACCAATTGCTACCACCTGTATCCGGCGCATGCTGCCTTCGGCGGCTACAAGCAGTCGGGCATCGGCCGCGAGAACCACAAGATGATGCTGGACCACTACCAGCAGACCAAGAACCTGCTGGTCAGCTACAGCCCGAACGCGCTGGGCTTCTTCTGACCATGGACCACGTCATCGCCCGCGTGACGGCCACACCGGCGGCGCTCGATCTGATCGCCGTCCTGCGCAGCCGCCACGGGCCGCTGATGTTCTTTCAATCCGGCGGCTGCTGCGACGGCAGCACGCCGATGTGCTACCCGGCCGGGGAGTTTTCCATCAGCGACACCGATGTCTATCTCGGCAATCTGGACGGGACGCCGTTCTACATGGGCCGCGAGCAGTTCGAGTACTGGGAACACACGCAGCTGATCATCGACGTGGTCGACGGGAACGGCGGCATGTTCTCGCTCGATAACGGCACGGGCAGGCGTTTCCTGACCCGTTCGCGCCTGTTCAGCGACGAAGAACTGGCGGCCTTGAAGCCGCCGGCATAGCTGCACACCGCAGCGAACCAAAACATAATAACTGGAGAAGATTGTGCAGAAAAAAGTAATCGCAGCGCTGGCCGGGATATCCTTCCTGTCGCTGGCACAGGCGGCCGACGTCACGTCGGCCATGCTGAAGAACGCGGCATCCAGCACGGACAGCGTGCTGTCGTTCGGTATCGGATCGGAGGGACAGCGTTATTCGCCGCTGACCCAGGTGAATACCAAAACGGTGGCCAGGCTGGTGCCGGCGTGGTCGTTCTCGTTCGGGGGCGAGAAGCAGCGCGGCCAGGAATCGCAGCCGCTGATCTACAAAGGCAAGATGTTCGTCACCGCGTCATATTCGCGCATCTTCGCCGTGGACCTCAAGACTGGCGCAAAATTATGGAAGTATGAGCATCGTCTCCCGGACGGCATCATGCCCTGCTGCGATGTGGTCAACCGCGGCGCCGCCTTGTTCGGCAATCTGGTCATCTTCGGAACGCTCGATGCACAACTGGTGGCGCTGGACCAGGACACCGGCAAAGTCGTATGGAAGGAAAAGGTCGATGACTATTCGGCCGGCTATTCGATGACGGCGGCGCCGTTGATCGCCGACGGTGTGCTGCTGACCGGCGTGTCCGGCGGCGAGTTCGGCATCGTCGGCCGCGTGGAGGCGCGCAATCCGCTGACGGGCGAGTTGTTGTGGACCCGGCCCACCGTCGAGGGGCACATGGGCTATCGCTACGACAAGGACGGCAAGGCCATCGAGAACGGCATTTCGGGGACGCTCAATAAGAGCTGGCCGGGTGACCTATGGAAGACCGGTGGCGCCTCGACCTGGATGGGTGGAACCTACGACGCCAAGACCGGTCTGGCCTACTTCGGCACCGGTAATCCGGCGCCATGGAACAGCCACCTGCGCCCCGGCGACAATCTGTATTCGTCGTCGACGGTGGCGCTGGACGTGAAGACGGGCCAGATCAAATGGGCTTACCAGAACACGCCCAACGATTCATGGGACTTCGACGGCGCCAATGAATTCGTCACCTTCGACATGGACGGCAAGCGCTACGGCGGCAAGGCAGACCGCAATGGCTTCTTCTACGTGATCGACGCGAACAACGGCAAGCTGCAAAACGCTTTCCCGTTTGTGAAGAAGATCACCTGGGCGTCGAGCATCGACATCAAGACTGGCCGGCCCAACTTCATCGCCGCCAATCGTCCTGGAGATCCAACCAAGGGCGAGGAAGGCAAGAAGGGCAGCACGGTGTTCGCGGCGCCGGCCTTCCTGGGGGCGAAGAACCAGATGCCGATGGCTTACAGCCAGCAGACCGGCTTGTTCTACGTGCCGGCCAACGAGTGGGGCATGGATATCTGGAATGAGCCGATCAGCTACAAAAAAGGCGGCGCCTACCTGGGAGCAGGCTTCACTATTCGTCCGCTGTTCGACGACTACATCGGCGCGTTGCGCGCGGTCGATCCCAAGTCTGGCAAGATCGTATGGGAAGTCAAGAACAATGCGCCATTGTGGGGTGGGGTGATGACGACGGCTGGCGGGTTGGTGTTCTATGGCACACCGGAAGGCTACCTGAAGGCGCTGGATGCGAAGAGCGGCAAGGAGCTGTGGAAGTTCCAGACCGGTTCCGGCGTGGTGGCGCCGCCGGTCACCTGGCAGGACGGCGACACCCAATACGTCGCCGTGGTTTCCGGTTGGGGCGGCGCGGTGCCTCTGTGGGGTGGCGAAGTGGCGAAGAAGGTCAACTTCCTCGAGCAGGGCGGCTCGGTGTGGGTCTTCAAACTATCGGCCAAGTAAAGATCTCTTGTAGTTTTTTGGGCGGCTTCGGCCGCCTTTTTTTTTCGGTCAAATTATGAACAGTGCGATGGAACGCATGATCAGATTTAGCACAAGGCCTTTATTTATAAGGCTTGCTTCTCCCTGCGGCGGCACGTGGGCATGCAAATTGCGATATGGGAGTTACATCGACCGATGTATGAAAACAATACTGGAGACATAAAAAATGAAAACAATACTGATGATCGGCGCATTGACTGTCACGGGTATTCAAGGCGCGCAGGCTGTCGATTTCAAGGCTGGGGACTGGAACGTATCTTTAGGCGGCATCGTCAACGCCTACTACACGCAGGTGTCCTGCAATGGGGACGCGGTGGGCGGGCTGGCGCTGGGTGGCAAGGGGCTGGGCTGCGGCGGCGAAAATAATCGCACCACGATCGGTAATGGACTGCTGCCCAATGGCCTGGTCACCTCGGCCACGTCGAAGCAAGGCGATTATGACGTCAAGGCGCTGATCGGCATCTACAACGCCACTGCCACCGACAGCGCCATCGCTGCCAACAGCGGCGTCGACGTGCGCCAAGCCTACTTCACGTTCGGGAACGCGCAGATGGGCACCATCAAGCTTGGGCGCGACAACGGCATCTTCGGTGCAGGCGCCATCTTTTCGGACATGACCCTGATCGGCGCCGGCGCGCCTGTGCAGGCGACGCAGCGAGGCCGCGTAACGCTGGGCCATATCGGAGCCGGCTACAGCTACGTAGGCTACTACGGCCAGATTGCCTACAGCGCCCCGAAGTCGGTGTCGGGCATAGGCTTCGATGTGGCGCTGGTTAGCCCTGTGGCCGATACGCCTATTGTCGCGGCGCCCGCGTACTCGTCGAAATCGAGCCCTCAGGTTCAGGCGCAATTGAGTTATGCGGCCGACGGTTTCAAGGGGTGGCTCGGCGCCAAGTCGCAGAAGTTCGGTGCCACCGCGCCGGGCGTCAGGGACTTCACCATGACCGGCGTTGAAGCGGGTGCTTCATACCAGGCCGGCCCGCTGGGCGTGCTGGCCAATTTCCAGGGCGGTAAAGGATTGGGCATTTTGTCCGACGCGGACCAGGGCGATACCAAATCCAAGGCTTACTTCGTGCAGGCCACTTACAAAACCGCTGACAAGGTCAAGGTGGGTCTGAGCTACGGCATCAGTCGCAACGACGACAACACCGCAGGCACCGGCGGCCTGAAGTCGAATGCCAACCTGACTTGTGGCCTGTATTACTCGATGACCAGCGCGATCACGCTGGTCGGCGAGATCGGGCAGACGCGCTCCAAAGGTTTCGCCGGAGGTGAGGGCAAGATGAACGGCGCTTCATTCGGCGGCATCATCTTCTTCTGATGAGGGCTACGCTGACCTGCGTCCTGGGTTTGATGGCCGGCGTGCTGGCGCTGGTGCTCGGCGCCAGCCCGGCGCAGGCCGGCGTGCTCACGCGCGCCGAGATGGCGCGCCGTTTTCCTGCGCCGTTGATGGTGGGGGAACGCGATGCCGACTTGCCGGTCTGGCCGCTGTTCAAGCAAAACGGAACGGCGACCGAATTGGTGGGTTATGTATTCGAGTCTATCGACCTGGCGCCGATACCTGGCTTTGCGGGCGTGCCGCTTAACCTGATGGTGGCGATCGATCCCAGGGGCGCTTTTATCGGCGTGGAAGTGCTGTCGCATCACGAGCCGGTGTTCCTCGATGGATTGGGCGAGGCGCCGCTTTACCAATTCGTCAAGCAGTACAAGGGATTGTCGCTCAAGCAGAATATCGGCATCGGGACCGGCGGACACCGCGCCCGTCAACCCGATGCGGCGCGCGCATATATTGACGGCGTGTCCAAGGCCACGGCGTCGGTACGCATCATTAACCAGAGCGTGCTGGCGGCGGCGCTCAAGGTTTCGCGCAAGAAGCTGGGCTTTGCCGCTGGCCGTGATCCCGACCAGATCGCGCGGGTACGCCAGGATATGTTTGAGCCGCTGGACCTGAAGCAGATGATGGCGGACGGCCTGGTTCAGCACCTGCGTGTGAGTAATCGCGAAGTCGAACGGCTATTCGCCGGCAGTGCGGGCGCCGGCCTCGATCCGCAGGCGCTGGCGCGACCGGATGACATCTTCATCGACTTGTACCTGGCCTGCGTATCCGTGCCGTCGATAGGCCGGAATCTGCTGACGGCGGCTGGTTGGCGCAAGCTGCAGGGCCGCCTGGAGGAGGGGGATCATGCGCTGATCGTGATGTCCTCCGGCCGCTACAGCGTGACGGGAGAAGACTTCGTACGCGGCAGTGTGCCGGATCGCATCGTGCTGCGGCAGGACAAACTGCCGATCGATATGCGCGACCTCGATCTCGATGTGAAGCTGGCATTGCCGCTGGCGATCGACAGCATGGCTATCTTGCGCGTGATCGGCCAGTCCGGACTGGACCCGGCATCGCCTATGGATTTTGCGCTGCCGATCATCCGCAACAAGGGCATTGTTTACCCGGAGCGCATTACGCGCGAATTAAGTCTGCGCTACAAGCTGCCGGAGCGCCTGTTGACGGTGGTCGAGGACAGTGGGAAATCCTGGCCGGGCATCTGGAGCGCGCGGCGGTGGGAGCTGGCGACGCTGGCTGCGGGGTTGGCGGTGCTGAGCGCCGCGTTGTCGATGCAGAAGCGCCTGACGGCCGATGGCGCGCGTTTCGCCCGGTTCCGCTACGCCTACCTAGTCTTCACGGTCGGCTTTATCGGCTATTACGCGCAGGGGCAGCTTTCAATCGTCAATGTCACGGGTGTTATCCAGGCGCTGAGAGCGCGGCGCGGCCTGGGGTTTCTGCTGTTCGATCCGATGACCGTCGCGTTGTGGAGCTTTGTGCTGGTGTCGTTGCTGGCATGGGGGCGCGGCACGTTCTGCGGCTGGCTGTGTCCATTCGGCGCCTTGCAAGAGCTCACGGGGAAGCTGGCACAGTGGCTGCACATACCGCAGCTGCGCGTTCGGAACAAAACGGATGCGGGGCTCAAGTACATCAAATATGTGGTGTTGGCAGGTATCGTCGCCAGTACCTTCTTTTCCGGTGAGACCACGGACAAGCTGGTGGAGCTGGAACCGTTCAAGACTGCGATCACCCTCAGCTTCGTGCGCAGCTGGCCGTATGTCGCGTACGCAGCGGGGATGCTGATCGCCAGTGGTTTTGTCTACAAATTCTTTTGCCGCTATCTGTGTCCTTTCGGCGCCTCGCTGGCGCTGCTGGGCAGATTTCGGTTGCTTAATTGGATACCGCGCCTTGAGGAATGCGGCACACCGTGCCAGGCCTGTCGCCATCGCTGCGACTACCAGGCGATTTCTCCATCCGGCGCGGTGGCTTACGACGAGTGCTTCCAGTGCATGGATTGTGTGGTGATCTACGAGAGCGATGAGAAGTGCGCGGTGCGCATCATGGAGCTTAAACGCCATCGCACCATACCGATCCAGCCTGTCGCAAGGAGTAGCAAATGAAGAGGCGTACCTTTATCGCCAGCGCCATCGGAGCGATAGGCGGCATATCCGCTTGCGCGTGGCGTGGGAATGACAGGCGGCACCGCGGTGCCGCCCTGGCCTTCGGCACGACAATCTCGATCTCTGTGGTGCATGAAGATGCGGAACTTGCGCAACGCGCGATCGCCGATGGGCTGCTTGCCGCGCAGGCCGTCGATCGCCTGATGAGCATCTACCATCCCGCCAGCCAGGTGTATCGGTTGAATCGGGACGGCATGCTGGCCTGTCCCGACATTCGCGTGCTGGAAGTACTGCATCAGGCGGTAAGCTTATCGCGAATGAGCGCTGGCGCCTTTGACGTGACGGTGCAGCCTTTGTGGCGGCTGTATTCCGAGTCCGCGGCGCGGGGGCGGCTCCCTTCCGATGCGGAGCGCGGTCGCGCGCAGGCGCTGGTCGGCTGGAGCCATTTGGAGATCGACGACGCGGTCGTGCGGTTCCGCAGGGCGGGCATGGCGCTCACGCTGAACGGCCTGGCGCAAGGATATGCGGCGGATCAGGCGCTGGCCGCGGTGCAGGCGCACGGAATCCGCCATGCATTGCTCGATACCGGGGAGTTTATCGCGCGCGGCCGTAAATCCCAGCGCCATCCTTGGATACTCGGCGTGCGAGATCCGCGTGATGCAGGTGCGTTGGCGGCCACCTTGTATGCACAGGGGTGTAGCGTCGCCACCTCGGGGGATTACGAATGCACTTTCACGCCGGATTACAGGCATCACCACATCTTCGATCCGGCAGCTGGCGATTCGCCGGACGAACTGGCGAGTGTCACGGTGCTGGCGCCGAACGCGATGCTTGCCGATGGATTGTCCACCGCGTTCATGGTCATGGGATGGGAGCGGGCCAGCGCTCTTGCGGCGCAACTGCCAGCTGTCGATCTGATGGCGATCGACAAGCAGGGGCACGAGAAGCGATCCGCCGGCTTTCCTTCGGATGCCTGAAGGTGCAACGCCCTCTACTTCAGGTTCGGCACCTTGCGGTAGATGGTGTTGCGCGATACGCCGAGCGCGCGCGCGGTCGCCGATACGTTGCCACCGTGGGCTTCCAGCGATTTGAGAATGACCGATTGCTCCATTTCCTCAAGATTGGCGCCGCTGGCGACGATGCGCGCGGTGTTGGTATCGTGGTCGGCGACTGGCGATTGTTCGATATCGTCGAGGAAGTCGTCAGGCATGTGGCGGAGGCATATCTCATGTTCGTCGCCCGCCATCACGATTGCCGTGCGCAGCAGATTGGTCAACTGGCGGAAATTACCCGGCCAACGATGGCGCCGGAACAGCTGCAGGATTTCGTCGGACACGTGATAGCGCCCGTTGTTCGATTCGGTGGACAGGATCTTTTTGACCACGGTTTCGAGATCGGTACGTTCGCGCAGCGGCGGCAGCTTGACCACCAGCCCATTGAGGCGGTAGTACAGGTCTTCGCGGAACAAGCCCTTTGCCATGCGGTCGCGCAGATTGTGGTTGGTCGCGCAGATCAGGTCCACGTTCACGGGGATGGACTTGTCGCTGCCCAGCGGTGTGACCATGCGCTCCTGCAGCACACGCAGCAGGCGCGCTTGCAGGCTGAATGGCATGTCGCCGATTTCATCGAGGAAGAGCGTGCCGCCGTTGGCTTGCAGGATCTTGCCGGTCGCGCCTTTTTTGCGCGCGCCGGTAAACGCGCCGTCCTCGTAGCCGAATAGTTCGGACTCGATCAGCGTTTCGGGTATCGAGGCGCAGTTCACTGCGACAAAGGGACTCATTCCGCGCGGCGAATCGTTGTGGATCGCTTGAGCCAGCAGCTCCTTGCCGGTACCCGTTTCGCCCATGATCATGATGGGGATGTCGCGCCCCAGGACACGCGTGACTTTTTCGATCACCAGTTCCAGTTGCTGGTCGCCGGTGCGCAGGTAACGCAGGCCGGACAGCCGGCGCGCGGTGGCCGCAGCCTGATTGGCCGCCACCGCGGCATTGGCCGGCGGGGCGCGTTCGGCCGTCAGCGATTGCTGGAAGACGCTGTTGGATAATCGCAGCTGCGCGCGTCCATATACGCGCACGCCGCTGTGCATGCACAGGTTCAGCAGGCCTGGCGACGCCGTGCGATAGTGGTCGTACAGGGCGGACACCGGCAGGCCAAACAGGGAACTGAAGGTATGCGATTGCAGCGCGGCGAAGGGGAGTCCCAACTGGAACAAGCCGTTGCGGTTGGCCGCCAGGAAGCGGCCACCTGGGCTGAACGAGGCGATGCCCTCCATCAGCGTACCAATAAATTCAGGGCGCGCATGGAAGTGCAGTGTGATCGCTTCTTCGAAGGTGGCGGAGAACAACTGGTTCTCTATCATCAGCGCGGACATGCGCACCAGCGCCATGGTGTGCTTGTGATAGCTGCGCTGGTCGCCGGAGACATCGAGTACGCCGACCACATTGCCAAGATGGTCCGAGATCGGAGCGGCGGAGCAGGTGAGGAAGTGGTTAGCCGACAGGTAGTGCTGGTCCGCGTGGACCAGCGCCGGTGTGCGCTCCGCAATGGCGGTGCCGATGGCATTGGTGCCGCGGCTTTGCTCCGACCAGGCGACGCCGGGCTGCAAGGCGACGCGGCTGGCCTTTTCAAGAAAGTCGTCATCGCCCAGCGAGTGGACGATCACACCCTTGGCGTCCGTGAGGATGACCATATTGTGAGTGTTGACGATTTGCTGGTACAGCGTCTCCATCGCCGGAATGGCGTGGGCGTGCAGCAGGCGGTTCTGTTCTATGAGCAGGGACAGATCGTTGCGCGCCAGCGGGCTGTAATCGGGTGGGGTCTCCGGGGATAGTCCGTACTCTTGCGATCGCTGATGCGATGTCTCGATGATCAGCGGCATATTGTCTGCCCACGCCTTGCATGCAGGTGCGGTGTTCAGATCTGGAGCAGTCTGGCGTTCCATATAGTTCTCTATGTCTCCGGCGGCCGTTGTCGGCTCTGCTTTGCCCGCAAAGGTGTTCCATAATGTAGCACCTGTGCGGAATGTGAGCAAAAGCTGCGCGTTAAGCTGTTGCTATCCAGGGTATAAGCAAGCAGGGTGCCAGCGGAAAATAAGCCTTGGCAGTTCCGTCAGGTCTTTGCTATAGTTCGCCCCCTCGCAGAACACAGCGCATGTTGCTAAGTGAAGCGAGAAAAAAACAGGCTTGACGAGATAAACGAAACACTTCATAATCTTGCCTCTTCGCTGATGAACACAACGCTTCTTCAGCAAGCAGTAC
>NZ_JBWKWR010000023.1:0-19612 GCF_059422325.1 Duganella sp. GW821-FHT01E12
CAGGACCGTGAAACAACTCTGCGCCGATGATAGTGCTGCAACCAGTGTGAAAGTAGGTTATCGTCAGGCTAGTTATAAGAAAAAGCCCGCTCAGTGAACTGAGCGGGCTTTTTTGCGTCTGTCACATCCATGTAACCTCCTCTGGCTAAACTTGCTTCTTTTTCAATCGAGGCAAGCAGAGCATGAAAAACTTTTCCCTGATTTCACTGGCCGTATTCTCTGTGCTGGCCGGCTGCGGCGGCAGCGATACGGCGGCGCCAGCCAAAACGCCGACCACTGGCGTGTTCCTGGACGGCGCGGTGGAGAATCTGGATTACGTCGCCGGCACCGCCGCGAAAGCCAGCACCTCGGCCAAGGGAGAGTTCACCTGCTACGCCGGCGATACCGTCAGCTTCAGCATAGGCGGGGTCGCGTTGGGCAGCGCTCCATGTGCCGCCACCATCACACCTCTGCAACTGGCCGGCGTGAGCGATGTCAAGGACACCCAAGTGGTCAACCGCCTGCTGGCTCTGCAATTGCTGGACGAAGACGGCGACCCATCGAACGGCATCAAGATCGCCGCCGATGTAAAAACTGCGTTGGCCGCCAAGAGCGCCGACTTCTCGCTGGATGCTACCGCTTTCAACACCGCGATGAGCGCCAACCTGACTGCCGCAGGCGCGAAGTACGCGGCCCGCACTATCGACGATAGCCGTCGCGCGCTGGTGCGCGAGCACTTCGAAGATACACTGGCCTCCAAGGTAGGCACACCGGTGGCGGAGTCCTTCACCCAGACCACGCCGCTGGGCGCCGTCGCCGTCAGCGTCACGCGCTATCAGGTGCAGGCCGCAGCCAGCTACTACGTGCCGTATGAAGGCGCCAACGCCAAGGTCAAAGAAGAGTTCCCGCAAGGCTTCCTGCCGTCGTACGGTTCGTCGCTGGCCTTCAAAGGTACCAATGCCAACGGCGACCTGGAATTCTACGGCCTGACCGACCGTGGTCCGAATGGCGACGGCCCGAATCTGCCTGCACTAACCGGCAGCGGTGTCACCGGCGCCAAGATATTTCCGTCGCCGAGCTTCGCGCCGTCGTTCGGCGTAATCACTGTCGGCAAAACCGGCGCGGTGTTGACGTCGTCGACGCCGATCAAGGTATCGGCTGCGGTCAACGCATCCGGCTTGCCGGTAGCACCTGGCGCCGTGGGTAATTCGGCCGAGCTGCCGGTGGTCGATACGATGAAGTACGACGCCTCCAGCAAGGCCACCTTCAACGCCGGCGGCCTGGATACCGAAGCAATCGTCGTCGACAAGAAGCGCAACGTGCTGTGGATCTCCGATGAATACGGCCCGTTCATCATCAAGCTCGATCCGGCCACCGGCATCATCCTCAATAAATACGCGCCGGGCAGCGGACTGCCGGACATCTTCCTGAAGCGCCGCGCCAATCGCGGCATGGAAGGCCTGACACTGGACACCAGCACCGACAAGCTGCACGGCTTCCTGCAAAGCCCACTCACCGACGGCACTGCGGCCTACTCGGTGACCGGCAAGAACGAGGCAATCGAACGCTACGCGCGCTTCACGCGCTGGGTGGAATTCGATCCGGCCACCGGCACCTCGGGCAAGATGTACGCGTACCCGCTCGACGCCGCCGACTACCAGGACGGCCGCACCGGTAACGCCAAGCTGGGAGAACTGGTCGCCTTGGGTAACGGTAAATTCATCGTGATCGAACAGGGTGCAGCACCAAACGGCAAAGTATTCAACAAGTTGATGCTGGTGGAGATAGGCGCGGCGACCGACATCGCCGGCGCGGCCTACAACGTCAAGACGTCGGACCTGGAGAAGAGCAGCATGAGCGGCACGGCGGTCAACGGCGCGGACTGGAAATCGGTGACGACGCTGAAGAAAACCTTGCTGCTGGATCTGAACGCGATCGGCTGGCAGGCGGAAAAAGCCGAAGGCCTGACCATCGTCGATGGCAATACGCTGGCACTGGCGAACGACAATGACTTCGGCCTGAAAACCAAGATATTCACTCCGGCCGGTGTGGCGGTCGACGAAGCCGATGTCACCAAGTGCACTGTCGATGCTGCGGGGGCGATCATCACCAGTAGCGCAGCCGGCTGCAATGCTGCGAACACGATCCGCGTCGCGCGCGGCGAGGACCGTGAGCGCCCAAGCCGTCTGTGGCTGATCAAGTTCACCAAGGCGTTGACGGCGTTTTGATGCAAGGGGCGGGCCGCCAAGGCCCGCCTGTATCAGGCCGGACTTCCTTTGCTGATGCTCTCGCCATCCTCCTGGCGCAACGACCAGAAGGTCAGCGAGGACAGGATGGTGAGCACCGCCAGCGTCAGGAAGGCGTGATGCAGCGCACCGGTAAGCGCCAGACGATTCGATTGTGGCAGGCCGCCCAGGAACCAGCCGGTAATCAGCGAACCTGTCGCCAGGCCGAAGCTCATCGACAGCTGCTGCATCGAGCTTGCCATGGTGCTGGCCATGCTGGAGTCGCCGCTGTCCACGTCGGCGTAGGCGATGCTGTTCATGGCGGAGAACTGCAGCGAATTGAAGAAGCCCAGGCACAGGCTGATCATCACGATCAGATACAACGGGGTTCCCTGCTGGACGAATGAGTACAGGCTGATGGTCAGTCCTATCAAGACTGTGTTGACGGTGAGGACCTGGCGGTAGCCAAAGCGGCCCAGCACCCGCACGGAGATGAACTTCATGCCCATGGCCGCGGCGGCGGACGGCATCATCAGCAGACCCGATTGCCATGCCGGCAGTCCCAATCCAAGTTGATAAAGTAAGGGCAGCAGGAAGGGCAGGCCGCCGACGCCGATGCGCGTGATGAATCCTCCAACCACGGACACGCGGAAGGTGCGTATCTTGAACAACGCCAGCCGCAGCAAGGGGAATGCCGCATCCCTGGCGTGCCACACGTAGGCCGCCAACAGGCTGCAGGCGATGAACAGCAACACCGTCGCCGACGTGATATCGATCTGGTGCTCGCCAAAAATCTCCAGCAGCCATGACAGCAGCGCCACGCCGGTGCCGAACAATACGAGCCCGATCAGGTCCAGTGGCCGCGCGTCGTCGCCGTGATAGTCCGGCATATAGCGGTGCGCGAGGAAGATCGCCACCGCGCCGACCGGCACGTTGACGAAGAAGATGTCGCGCCACGTCAGCCAGTGCACGATCAAGCCGCCGATCGTGGGCCCGAGCAGAGGGCCGATCAATGCCGGGATGATCACGAAATTCATCGCCGCCAGCAGCTCGGACTTGGGGAAGGTGCGGACGATGGTCAGGCGCCCGACCGGCATCATCATCGCCGCGCCAAGGCCTTGCAGCAGCCGCGCCGCCACCAGCATCGGCGAATTGACCGACAGCCCGCACAGCACCGACGCCACGGTAAATATCGCCACGGCGCTCATGAAGACGCGGCGGGTGCCGAAGCGGTCTGCCATCCAGCCGCTGATGGGTATCGAAACCGCCAGGCTGAGGATATAACTGGTGACGACCGCTTTCAAACTGAGGGGAGTCACTTGCAGGCTGGTCGCCATGCTGGGAATCGCCGTATTGACGATGGTGGAGTCCAGCTGCTCCATGAACAGGGCGGTTGCGACCACCCACGGAAGGTAGCTTTTGGCGGCGGATGTATTCATGCGCACGATTGTCACACAAAAGCCACACGGAGGTCATAGGTCATAAGGCGGTCACGAATCGGGCGTAAGTTGGCGCACATTGAAATGGCCGATGGAGTTGATATGGACGCTAAGTCACTGTTCCCTGGTCGTCGCGGGTTTATCCGCCAGATGGGAGCCACCGCTTTGCTGGGTGTGGGCGCGGGCGCGGGCCTGAGCGGCTGCAGTAGCACCGCGGCCAGCATTGCCGATGGCGACCCGGCCGGTTTCGATCATGGCGTGGCGAGCGGCGATCCACTCATCGACCGGGTGATATTGTGGACCCGTGTGACGCCGTGCCGCAGCGATGACAACGGCGACATCGCCGTCCGCTGGCAGATGGCGACCGATCCGGCCATGCAGGCGGTGGTGGCACATGGCAGCGTGACGACGTCGGCGCAGAAGGACTACACCGTCAAGGTGGATGCCACCGGCCTGCTGCCGGGACATGTCTACTACTACCAGTTTGCGGTCGATACGGTGAAGTCGGCCGTGGGGCGCACCAAGACGCTGCCGCGCAGCGATGTGCGCCAGGTCCGGATGGCGGTGTTCTCATGCTCGAATTATCCGTCCGGTTACTTCAATGTCTACGCCGACGCGGCGCGCCAGGACGATATCGACGCTGCTTTGCACATCGGCGACTACATCTACGAATACGAAAGCGATGGCTACGCCTGCGGCAATGCGGAGGCCTTGGGCCGCGTATCCGAGCCGCGCGAACTGCTGCTACGGCTGGAGGACTACCGCCGTCGCTACGCCCAGTATCGTACCGACCCCGATTTGCAAGCGGTGCATGCCGCGATGCCGTTCATCGCCGTGTGGGACGATCACGAATTCGCCGACGACACCTGGCGCGATGGCTCGGCCGAACACAAGGCTGCGGAATATGGTCCTTTCACTTTGCGCAAGGTGGCGGCCATGACCGCCTACCATGAGTGGATGCCGATCCGCGCCCCCGATCCTGCGGCTCCGGAAAAGATCTATCGATCGTTCGACTTCGGCGGCGTGGTGTCGCTGCACATGCTGGACACGCGCCTGATCGGCCGCGACCAGCAATTGATGATGTCGTCCTACTACGACGAACATAAGCGCTTCGATGTCGAGAAGTACAAACATGACGTTTGCTCACCGCGCCGGCAGATGATGGGCGCCGAGCAGATGGCGTGGCTGGAGGGCCAGGTCCAGCGTTCGAACGCGCGCTGGCAGATGCTGGGCCAGCAGGTGCTGATGGCGCGCATGGAGTACCCGACCGCCGTCGCCATGGGGGAGTGCAATTGCACCGACTATTCCGCGCTGAAGAAGCGTGCCGCTGCCGATCCCTCCTGCGTCAGCGGCAAGGAAAAGCGCTGGCTGACCGCGCCGACGCTGCCCTGCTATATGGATTCGTGGGACGGCTACCAGAACGACCGTGAACTGGTGTTCTCCATGATGCAGCGCCATCGCAAGAACATGGTGGTGCTGGCCGGCGACACCCACAACGCCTGGGCCAGCGACCTGCATGACGCGCAAGGCCGTCAGGTGGGCGTGGAGTTCGCGACGGCTTCGGTGTCGTCGCCGGGGATGGAGGGCGCGTATCCGGATCGCGATCCAGAAGATGTGGCGAGCATGATGTTGGATTTGATCGAGCCACTGTACTACGCACAAACCAGCAAGCGCGGTTACATGATCGTCACCGCCAGCCACGAACAGGTGCGCTGCGACTGGCGGTTCGTCGATACCGTCTTCAAGCACGAGTTCATCGCCGCGACGGAACGCAGCCTTCGCACCTTGCCTGGGCCCGGCAACCGCAAGATCGAGGAATGCTCCGGAGCCTAAACGGCGCTGGCCGGATTGTCCCAGCGGTCCTCGAACATGACATCGGAGAGCGGCCGGCGCCGGTCCCATTTTTCAAGCTCCAGCATCGGCGCGGTGTAGAACTCGTCCACGTGGCCGACGCATAGCACCGCGATCGGCTGGCTGCCGTCCGGCATGCCGCAGATGTCGCGCAACTGCTGCGGATCGAACATCGACACCCAGCCAGCGCCTATGCCTTCCGCGCGCGCGGCGAGCCAGAAGTTCTGCAGCGCGCAGGCGGCGGAGGCCAGGTCCATTTCCGGCATGGTGCGGCGGCCGAATACATATTGTTCCCGCTTGTCGATCAGGCCCACCACCAGCACTTCGGCGCAGGCCAGTATGCCTTCCACTTTTAGCTGCATGAATTCCTCGGCGCGTTTGCCCAATGCTTCGGCGGTCTTGATGCGCTCTTCGTTCACGTGCTTGTGTATCTGCGCGCGCAGCACGGGACTGGTGATGCGGATAAAGCGCCAGGGTTGCATCAGGCCGACGCTGGGGCCATTGTGGGCGGCGCCGATGAAGCGCTCCAGTTGTCCAGGCTCCAGCGGGCCGGGTTTGAAGTGGCGCACGTCGCGCCGTTCACGGATGGCGCGGTAGACACCTTCGATTTCGGCGGATGCGAAGGCGTGCGGGCTGGTGGTACTCATACCGATGCCTCCTTTCCGTGCAGCGCAAGCAGGGCGTCCAGCAACGGTTGGGTGGCATCTGCGATGCGATCCAGGCTGGCCTCGCGCAATGCGCTGGTGTCCACCGAATTTTGCGTATGCAGTCCGGCCCAGCGCAACAGCGCGCTACTGGCCTGCGGGGTGTCGAACAGGCCATGCAGGTAGGTGCCGAGGATCTGTCCATCCGCCGAGCGCGCGCCTTCGGGGCGGCCGTCGATGATGAAGGCCGGCGTATCGAGCGCGGCTCCGGCCGAGATGCCCATGTGGATTTCATAGCCGCTGACGCTGGCCTTGTCCTCGTCAAAGGCACACACGCCCTGCACCTGCACCAGCCGTTTGTCCGCTGTCATTTCGGTGTTCATGTCGAGCAGGCCGAGCGCGGGAGAAGTGCCTGGTGCCCCCTCCATGCCCAGCGGGTCGGTCACGCTGTGGCCAAGCATCTGGAAGCCGCCGCAGACGCCGATCACCTTGCCGCCGTAGCGCAGGTGGCGGGCGATTTGCTTCGGCCATCCTTGTGCGCGCAGCCAATCGAGATCGCCGCGCGTGTTCTTGCTGCCGGGGAGGATGATCAGGTCGGCCGCCGGTATCGATTCGCCCTGGCGTACGAAATGCAGGTCCACGTCCGGGTGCGCGCGCAGGGCGTCGAAATCGGTGTGGTTGCTCATGCGCGGCAGGCTGGGAACCACCACGCGGAAGGCTCCGCGCGATGCTTGGACCGGCTGCACCGCATCCTCGGCGTCGAGGAACAGGCCATGCAGATAAGGCAGCACCGCCAGCACCGGTTTGCCGGTTTGCTGTTCCAGCCATTCCAGGCCGGGCTCCAGCAGCTTGATATCGCCACGGAAGCGGTTGATGACGAAGCCGATGGTGCGGGCGCGTTCGCTCTCGGACAAACAGGACAGCGTGCCGACGATGTGCGCGAACACGCCGCCACGGTCGATGTCCGCCACCAGTATCACGGGACTGTCCACCTTTTCGGCGAAGCCCATGTTGGCGATGTCGCGGTCGCGCAGGTTGATCTCCGCCGGACTGCCCGCACCTTCGACGATCACGCTGTCGTATCGTGCCAGCAGGCGCTGGTGCGATTCCAATACCGCCTGCATGGCGATGGTTTTGTATTGGTGGTAGTCGCGCGCATTCATCTCGGCGCGCACTTTGCCGTGAATGATGACCTGGGCGCCGATATCGCTCGAAGGTTTGAGCAGCACCGGATTCATGTCGGTGTGCGGCGCCACGCCGGCGGCGATGGCCTGCAGCGCCTGGGCGCGGCCTATCTCGCCGCCGTCCGCCGTGACGGCGCTGTTGAGGGCCATGTTCTGCGGTTTGAACGGCGCAACGCGCACGCCGCGCCGCTTGAGCAGCCGGCATATGGCGGCAACGACGGTGCTCTTGCCCGCGTCGGAGGTGGTGCCCTGAACCATCAGGGTCGAATAGGGGAAGCTCATATCAGTTTTTTCGGTGCTGTCGCGCCAGTTCCAGTTTTTCACACAGGGCGGCGGTGCCGGCAACCATGCGCGGGCCGGCGCGGTTCAGCAGTTCGCCGTCCAGCGTGAACAGGTTGTCGTTGCGGACTGCTTTCATCGTCGTGTATGGACGCCACAGGCTTACGCCGCCGTAGTTTTTCTCGCTGGTGCCGAAGATCGCTTCGGGATCGGCTTGCAGAACCGCTTCGTTGCTGACCACCGGCGCAGTCACCTTCAGGTCGGCGAAGATGTTGACGCCGCCGCACAGGCGCATCGCATCGCTGACGATGGAGGCCCCGTTGAGCGTGTAAAGCGGCTTGTCCCACACCTGATAGAACAGGCGCACCGGCGGACGGTTGGAATACTGTTTGGCCAGCGCGGCGAACTTCTGGCGGATCTCTGCGGCGGCGGGTTGCGCGACGCTCTCTGTGCCCATCAACTGGCCCAGGCGCAGCACGTTGTCGGCGATGCCGTCCAGTTTTGTCGGCTCGCTGTGGAACATCGGGATGTTCAGCTGGCGCAGCGTCTCGATCTGACGCTCGGAGGAGCCGTGCATCCAGATGACGATCAGGTCGGGCTTCATGGCGATGATGCGCTCCATGTCGACCTGGCGG
Source organism: Duganella sp. GW821-FHT01E12 (assembly GCF_059422325.1). NCBI lineage: Bacteria > Pseudomonadati > Pseudomonadota > Betaproteobacteria > Burkholderiales > Oxalobacteraceae > Duganella > Duganella sp. GW821-FHT01E12. The sequence goes on from NZ_JBWKWR010000023.1 coordinate 8,237, forward strand.
TTGTCGCCGACGCGTGGGAGTTTTTTTGCCGCTTCCGGGTAGTCGCTGTAGGTGACGGCGCCGACGATCTTGTCACCGCCGCCGGCCGCGTACAGCAATTCCGTCACGTGCGGCGCCATGGCGATGATGCGCTGCGCGGGCTTTTGCAGCGTGACGGCGTTGCCGTCGTCGTCGCGCACGGTGATGGCGGCGCTGGCGTTGGCGGCCATCGCCAGCATCGTCAGGCCGGTCAGTAATTTGAACGTCGGTTTGCTCATGTATGTGCCTTGTTGGTCCATTCGTTCAGTGCCTGCTCCAGTCTTTGCCAGCCTTCCTCATCGGGCGGCAGGCCGAGTCGGATACCGCGCGCGGCCTGTTTGAACAGCCGCACCCAGATGCCCCGTTCAGCCATGTGCTGCCAGAAGGCCTCTGCGCGGTCTTCGCTCCACCATTGGAACAGCGCGGTGCCGGCAGAACGGATCTCGTGCGCCGCCAGCAGCTGGCGCAGGCGTTCGCCACTTGCCAGAAGCTGGCCGAGAGTATGCTCTTGCCATGCCCGGTCGCGCAGGGCGGCGAGGGCGATGTGCTGGGCCGGGCCGCTGACGGCCCAGGGGCCCAGCAGATCCGCCAGTCCGCTTAGCAGGCCGGCATGCGCCGCCACAAAACCCAGGCGGATACCGGCCAGTCCGAAGAACTTGCCGACCGAGCGCAGTACGATCAGGCCCGGGCGTCCGCTGTGCGCGGCGATGCTGTTGTGCTGCGCCGTGTCGCCGAAGGCTTCGTCGACCACCAGCCAACCGCCGCGTGCCGCCAGCTGGTCCGCCCATTGCAGCAGCTGGGCGGCGGGTACGCTGGCGCCGGTCGGATTGTTTGGATTGCAGATCACCATGACATCGCTGCGCGCGACCGTGGTGCCCAGCGCGGCGTATGGCGTTTGCGTCAGCGTGTGTCCGTGGTCGCTCCAGTGGTGCGCGTGTTCGGCATAGGACGGTGCGGCCACGGTCACGCGCGAGGGCTTGCGCAAGCGGGGCAAGGCCTGGATCGCGGCCTGCGTGCCGGCGACCGGCAGCATCAGCGGCGCGCCGTAGTAGGCGGCTGCGGCCAGCGCCAGTTCGGGATCGGCTTCGGGCAGGCGGTGCCACGCATTGCCTGGCAGCGTGGGGGCAGGATACCAATGCGGGTTGATGCCGGTCGACAGGTCCAGCCAGTCGTCGCGGCCGAAGCGCAGCGCGGCGTCGCGCAGATTGCCGCCGTGTTCAAGCATGTGCGAGCTCCATCCATCCGGCGACTGCGCAGGCGACGGCCAGCCACAGAGCCGTGGTGCGAGCGACCAGGCGCCATGCGCGGCTGATGTCCGCGCCGGTGGCGGGTTGGCCTTCGCCCAGCGGCGGCCGGTGCTCCACTTCGCCGTCGTAGATGGCTGCGCCGCCAAGTTGCACGCCAAGCGCGCCGGCTCCGCTGGACATGACCGGTCCCGCATTCGGGCTGCTCCAGGCCGGGGCTTGGACGCGCCAGCACTGCCAGGCGCGCAGCTTGCCCTGAACGCCGGGCGCCAGCAGCACATAGGAGAGAGCGGTCAGTCGCGCGGGAAGGTAGTTAAGTGCATCGTCGATGCGGGCGGCGGTGCAGCCGAATTGCAGTAGCCTCGTGGTGCGGTAGCCCCACATCGCGTCGAGCGTGTTCGCCATGCGGAACAGCACTGCGCCAGGACCGCCGGCGACGATGAACCAGAACAGCGTGCCGAAGACGGCGTCGTTGCCGTTTTCAAGTAAGGATTCCGCGCTGGCCTTGGTCAATTCGATTTCGCTGGCGCTGGTGGTATCGCGGCTGACGATGCGGGCGGTCAGCAGGCGGGCCTTGGGCAGGTCGCCTTGCGCCAGCGCGTCGGCGATGGGCAGGTTGTGGTCGCGCAGGCTGCGCAAGCCGAGGCAGAAATACAGCATAATGGCGTGCGCAATCCATGGCGGTGTGCCGTTTGTGCCCAACAGCCAGACCAGCAGCGCGGCAAGGGCAGTCAATGGCAGCACGGCCAGCGCCCAGGCCAATGCACCGCGCCAGAAGCGCAGGCCGCCGCGGTTGAGACGCCGCTCCAGCGCCATCGCCAGATTGCCGAAGCCGACCAGCGGATGCCAGCGGCGCGCTTCACCCAGCATCAAGTCGAGCAGAACGCCCGCCACCATCAGCAAGGCGATGACGCCGAAACTCAAACCTGTCAGCACGGCGCTCCTTTTAGAAACAGCGGCAGGCCGGCGGCGACGAAGACCGCGCGGTCGCACAGGGCGGCCATGGCCTGGTTCAGTCGCCCCTGTTCGTCCATGAAGCAGCGGGAGATGGCGCCGAAAGGCATGATGCCCATGCCAACTTCGTTCGATACCAGCACCACGTCACTGGCGCACTTGGTCAGCGCGCTGGCCAGCATGTCCTGCTGCTCGTGGAATAGCGCGGGCAGCGTGATCTCGCCGACCTCCGGGTATTGCTCGCCGCTGCTGAACAGCAGGTTGCTGAGCCATAGCGTCAGGCAGTCGACCAGGATCAGGCGATCCGGCGAGGACCAGCGCAGCAGCTGGTTGCCCAGTGCCAGCGGCTCTTCCACCGTGATCCACTCGCTCGGCCGGCCGGCGCGATGATGCGCGATGCGGGAGGCCATTTCGGTGTCGCCGGCGGTAGCCGTGGCGATGTAGACGACTTCCTTGCCCGACTCGATCGCCAGGCGATCCGCGTATCCGCTTTTACCGGAGCGTGCGCCCCCAAGAACCAGTGTACGTGTCATGCTGCGCTCCTTGAAAACAGGGCGGCGGCGGCCGCCGGATTGGATGGAAAGTAAGCGTGAAAATACGAGGCCTTCAGGGAGCCGACGCGATACCAGGCTTCGCCCTGAACGGCGGATGGATGTTTGATAGTGTACGCCGTTGGCTCCACTGCTGTCTCCAGCTTGGAGTAATGGAACGTGTGGCCGCGCAGGACGCCGTGGTCCGTCGGCAGGCCTTGTGAGCCCAGACCCGCCAGGCGCGCCTGCATCGCTACCGCGCCGGGGAGCAAGCCTGCCATCGGCCAGACCGCGCCCGCCTGGTCGGCAAGGGTATCGGCCAGCGCCATCATGCCGCCGCATTCGGCGACGATGGGCGTGCCGGCCGCGTGGGCCGCGCGGATCGATGCCTGCCACGTGACGGCTTGCGACAATGCTTCTGCATGCAGTTCGGGATAGCCGCCGGGCAGATAGACGGCGTTCGCTTCCGCCGGCACCGGCTCGTCGGCCAGCGGCGAGAAGAACTTCAGCGTCGCGCCCAACTGGCGCAAGGTGTCCAGATTGGCCGGATAGATGAACATGAAGGCCGGATCGCGCGCGACCGCGATGGTCTGGCCGGCCAGCAGTGGTGCTTGCACTTCCGTGGCTGGTGGAACCTCGATGCGCACCGGGCGCAGGCGCTCCCAGGCCGCTTCGTCGAACACCAGCTGGTCCGCCAGATTGTCGAGCAGTTGTTCGATGTCGACGACTTCGCCGGGCAGCACCAGGCCGAGGTGGCGCTCGGGCAGCGACTTGGCCTGGCGCGGCAGGGTCGCGAACAGGGGAATGTCGCGCAGCGAGGCCGCCACCATCTTGGCGTGGCCTTCGCTGGCGACGCGGTTGGCGATTACGCCCGCCATCTCCACCGGGCCATAGTCGCGCAGGCCGTGGACCAGCGCGCCGGCGGTTTGCGCCATGGCGCCGGCGTCGATCACTGCCATCACCGGCACGCCGAATTCGCGCGACAGATCGGCGGATGATGGCGTGCCGTCATACAAGCCCATGACGCCTTCGATCAGAATCACATCCGCTTCGGCGGCGGCTTGCGCCAGCTGGCTGCGGCACAGCGCATGGCCGACCATCCACAGGTCCAGCGAACGCACCGGCGCGCCGCTGGCGCGTTCCAGCAGCATCGGGTCGATGAAATCCGGGCCGCATTTGAACACGCGCACCCGCTTGCCCTGCCGTACCAGCTTGCGCGCCAGCGCGGCGGTTACCGTGGTCTTGCCCTGGCCGGAGGAGACGGCGGCCACCAGCACGGCCTTGACGTCGATATGCGCAGCCATTACCACTCGATGCCCAGCTGCGCGCCGATGCCGGCCTTGAAGGCGTGCTTGACGACTTCCATCTCGGTGACGGTGTCGGCGATGGCGATCAGCTCCGGCGGCGCACCGCGCCCGGTGATGACGACATGCTGCATCGCCGGGCGGGCCAGCAGATCGTTGATGACGGTGTCCACGTCCAGGTAGCGGTACTTCAGGGCGATATTGAGTTCGTCGAGCAGCACCAGGCCGATTTCGGGATCGGCCAGGAAGCGCTTCGTCTGTTCCCACGCCAGTTGCGCTTTTTCGATATCGCGTTCGCGGTTCTGGGTTTCCCAGGTATAGCCTTCTCCCATCGAATGGAAGCTGACTTCCAGCGGGAAGCGGCGCAGGAACAGCTCTTCGCCGGTCTGCATTGCGCCCTTGATAAACTGGACCACGCCGACCTTCATGCCGTGGCCCATGGCGCGGATCACCATGCCGAAGCCGCTGGAGCTTTTGCCCTTGCCGTTGCCGGTGTTGACGATGATGATGCCGATCTCCTTGTCGGCGGCGGCGATCTTGGCGTCGATGATGGCCTTCTTGCGCTCCATGCGAACGCGATGGCGCTCGTTCAGCGCTGCGGTTTGCTCGTCGATGCCATCGTTATTTTGTTGAGTCATGCTGGGTCCTCCGTGGGAATGAAGATACTGCGCTTGCCATGCTGGATGATGTCGATCGGATGCCCGAGGTAGTCGCCCAGGATCTCGGCTTGCATCACCTCGGCCGTGGTGCCGGCCAGCCAGCGGCCGTCGCCCATCAGCAGCAGCGCGTGGGTGGAGACGCTGTGTGCCAGCGTCAGGTCGTGGCCGATCATCACTGCCGTCTTGCCCTGGCCGCGGCACAAGCGTGCCAGCAGGTTCATGACGCTGACCTGGTGCGCCAGGTCCAGCGCATTGGCCGGTTCGTCGAGTAGCAGCAGCGGAGTGTCCTGCGCCAGCATGGCGGCGATGGCCACGCGCTGGCGTTCGCCGCCGGACAAGGTGCGCACGTCGCGCTCGGCCAGTTCGGCCACTTCCATAGCCTCCAGCGATTTCAGGGCGATGGCGTGATCGTCGCTGCCTTCCCAATAGCGGTTGCCGTGATAGGGGTGGCGGGCCGACAGCACGGTTTCAATCACGCTGTAGGCGAAGGCGTCGCTGCGGCTCTGCGCCAGGAAGGCGCGCTGGCGCGCCAGTTCGGCCAGCGGCCAGTCGGTCAGGGTGCGGTTCTGGATGGTGACATAGCCGCCGTCCGGGTTGCGTAGTCCGGCCAGGGTTTTCAGCAAGGTGCTCTTGCCAGCGCCGTTACGGCCGATGACGCTCCAGCATTCGCCTTCGCGCACACGCCAGTTCAGATCCTCGATCAGTTGCCGCTGGCCGATTTTCAGGGAGAGGTTGTGAGTACTGATCATCATTTGCGCAGCCGGTGCAGTTGATACAGGAAGATCGGTGCGCCGATCAGGGCGGTGATGACGCCCACCGGCAGCTGCTGCGGCGCGATGATGGTGCGTGCCAGCGTGTCGGCCAGCAGCAGGAAGGTGCCACCGGCCAGCGTCGCCGCTGGGATCAGCACGCGGTGGTCTGCGCCGACGGCGAAGCGGCAGGCGTGCGGCACGATCAGGCCGACGAAGCCCACACTGCCGGCGCTGGTGACGGCGCTGGCGGTCAGCAGGCCGGAAGCGAAGAACAGGCCCTTGCGCAGCGCGCCGACGCGTATGCCCAGCGTGGCGGCGGCTTCGGCGTGCAGCGCCATGACGTTCATGGAGCGGGCGTTGCGCACGGCGAATACCAGGCCGCAGGCCAATACGATCCACGGCATCGCGCGCGATGGCGCGCCGGCCAGGTCGCCGATCATCCAGAAGATCATGCTGCGCAAGCGGCTTTCGGGGGCGATGGAGAGCATCAGCGTCACCAGCGCCATGCAGGCGGAGGACAGGATCACACCAGTCAACAGCAGCAGCGCGGTGCCGCCTTCGCCCGCCGTGCCGCCGCGCAGGTCGCGCCGGGCCAGCAGGTACAACATCATCGCGACGGCGACGGCGCCACCGAAGGCCGAGGCGTCGACCATCCAGATGGCGCAGCCGAACAACATCGCGGCCAGGGCGCCGACGGAGGCGCCGGCCGAGATGCCCAGCACATACGGGTCGGCCAGCGGGTTGCGCAGCAGCGCCTGCATCATCACGCCTGTCAGCGACAGCGCCGCTCCGGTGACGAAGGCGGTCAGTGCGCGGCTAACGCGCAGATCGAGCAGGGTGGATGCCAGGGTTTTAGTCTGGCCGTGCAGCAGGTCATTGACTGCTGCGGGAATATCGGAGAGGGGAATCGAGACCGAACCGGTCATGCCCGAAAAAATCAGGCTGGCAAACGCGAACAGCACCAGCACGGTCAGGGTGACGGTGGCGCGTTGTCGCAGATTGCGTGAGAAAGAATGCATGCACTGCTTTCAAAAAGGCTGCCGGGCGCTCGGCGGATGCGCTTCCCGCCCGGCAGGTTACACCATTACCGCTTACTTGTAGCCGTAGCGGATGCCGGCGAACAGCTTGGACATCGGCGTGGTGTAGTTGCGCGCCAGGTCGTACTGCTTGTCGCCGATGTTGTTCCAGCGGACCAGCGCGGACCAGTCGCGGTTGAAGTGGTAGGTCGCGTACAGATTGACCAGGCCATAGCCACCCATGCGGACGGTGTTGGCGCTGTCTTCATAGCGGTCGCCGGACAGTTCGATCTCCACACCGGCCTTCAGGGCGCCGGCGCTGTAGTCGGCCATCAGGTTAGCGTGCTTCTTGGCGCGGCGCTGCAGGCGCTTGTCGCTGGTTTCGTCCCTTGGATCCTGCAGGTCGACGTTGGCGGCCAGGTTGAAGCGGCCCAGTTGCTGGCTGGCGGCCATGGTCACGCCTTCAAGCAGCGCGTGGTTGACGTTGTAGGCGCAGCCGTAGGAATAATCGCCGGCGTATGGGCATGGCGTCGTGTTCACCAGGAGGTCGGTCAGGCGGTTGTGGTAGTAGCTTGCGCTCAGTGCGGTGGTGCCGTTGTCGTAGCGCAGACCGATTTCGGCGTTCTTGCCCAGTTCCGGCTTGTTTTTGTCATTGCCGTAGCCTGGGTAGTACAGTTCATTGAAGGTTGGTGCGCGGAAGCTGGTGCCATAGCTGGCGGTGGCGCGCAACGCCTGCGTGAAGGTGTAGCCGTAGCCAATGGAGCCGGTGTTCTTCCCACCGTAGACCGATTTGTCGCGACGCACGCTGGCGTTGAACAGGTTGTCGCCACGGCGGGCGTTGTACGAAGCCGCCAGCGAGTTGGTGGTGCGCTGCGAAGCATCCAGCGTGAAGCCGCTGGTCTGCACTTCTTCCTTGCGGTGGTCGTACAGCAGTTGCAGCACGTCGGCGCCGATCTGCACATCATTTTGCCAGGTGAAGTCGGTTTGCTTGGTGTTGGCCTGCGAGTAGCCGAACGCCGAGGCGCTGCTGTAATTGGCGCCATCGTCCTTGGTCTGCGAGTACTGCACTAGGCTTTGCCAGATTGGCAGGATCTGGTTTTTGCTGTAGACGGAAGCGTTTTCGAGCTTCGCGTGCGAGCGCACATCGTAAGGCGAGGGGCCGTTGTCGTACTGCGAATCGAGTTTGCTATGCAGGAGCATCGCACCTACTTCGTGGCCTTCGGCCAGGCGCAGGCTGAATTGCGCCGCCGCGCTTTCGCGGTCGTAGCCATCCTTGTCGGCGTTGTAGGACTTGCCGATGGTTGGGCGGGTGGCCGAGAAGCCGTCCGACTTTTCCTTGCCGGCGCTGATTGCGTAGCTGATGCTGTGTTCACCGCCGGTGGCGCCGGAGACCGAAACATCGCCCTCGCGAGTGTTGTCGGTGCCGTAGCCCGCGAAGGCGGTGAATGCTGGCGCGCCCTTGCCCTTCTTGGTGAAGATTTGGATTACGCCGCCGATGGCGTCCGCGCCATACAGGGAGCTCAGTGGGCCGTAGACGATTTCGATATGGTCGATGGAGGTCAGCGGCAGCGCGCTCCAGTTGGCGGCACCGGTGGTCGACGAGCCGATACGCACGCCGTCGACCAGGACCACGTTCTGATTGCTGTTGGCGCCGCGGATAAACACGGTGGAGTTGGTGCCTGGGCCGCCGGTGCGGGCGATTTCGATGCCGCGCTGGCGTTGCAGCAGGTCGACGATGGAGCCGGCGCCGGATTCGGCGATCTGTTCGGCGCTGATGGTGACGCTATCGCTGATAACGTCGGCCAGTGCCTGCGGGCTGCGGGTGGCGGTAACCAGCACGGTGCCGGCGATGGGTTCTGCGTGAGCGTAGGAGGCGGCCATTGCCAGTGCCAGCGACGTCAAGGCCGCAGGACGGGAGATACGAAGGGTCATGATGTAATTTTTCTATTAATAGCAACCGGCCGACGTCCCCGTGGGCCAGATTGAACAGAAGCGGAGAACCGGATCATGCGTGCAGCGGAGCGCCGTCACTCAGGCCGGCCCCTTCCATTCGCGCACATCCCGTTCGCTCACTTCCACCTGATTTGGCCGGTATCCGGGCTGGCAAGTTAGACCGCCTCACCTTCCCATGCGGAGCACAGTGGTTTGTCAGAGGAGGGCTGTCGCGCATGAATCGCGACACTTGCGTACCGTTGCGGGGGCAGCACACGTGGGCCTTGGCTGAGTGAACCGGCGGCTTCGTGTTTCCCGTTTAACTGCGCATCTGGACAGACGCGCGGGCACCAAAACCCCGTCATTATACGGGTTTGTGCTGTCGCGGTCATCGGCCGGCGGTTTAGTTTTGCAGGATCAGTGTGGCGCCGTAGCCGATTTGATGCGGATGCCGGGCCGCCTGCAGAGCCATTCCGGCGGGCGCCAGGCCGGCGTGGCATGCGGACAGCAGGCGCATCGCGCCGGCGTGGCAGATGACGATGGCGTCGCGGTGCTGGCGCTGGATGTCAGCATAAAAGGCGGCGATGCGGCCGGCCATTTGCAGCACGCTCTCGCCGCCGCCGGGCCGGTAGTTGACCAGGTCCTCGGCCCAGGCGTCGATGTCGGCGCGCGGGATGTCGTTCCAGGCGCGCATTTCCCAGTCGCCGAAGTCGATTTCGGCGATGCGGGCATCCAGCAGCGGCGCGGGGGACTGCAGCAACGGCGCCAGTTCCGCCGCCAGTGTGGTGCAGCGTTGCAGGGGGCTGCTGTACAGAGGCAGTCCATGGGGCAGTGCGGCCGACAGCGCGGTGAGCGTTCGCTCCAGCTGATCCGGGGATACGGCGAGATCGCTGCGGCCGTAGCAAACGCCGGTGGCGACCAGCGGCTGCGGGTGGCGGACCAATATCAGGCGCATGGCGCTACCAAGGCAGGGCGCCATGGCGCATGCTGGCCAGTACGCACAGATAGAACACCACTTCGCTGAGCTGCTGCACGGCGCCGAGGCAGTCGCCCGTGTAACCGGCTATGCGATGGACGAATTTTCGGGCCAGCCATACGGTGGCGATGCTTCCGGCGATCACGCCAGCCGCCAGAGCGCTCCATGTGATCCATCCGCAGGCGGCCATTGTGAGCGCGGGAATGGCGGCGCAGGCAGCGGCCAGCGAAAATTCGGCGCAGCTCATTTTTTGCGCCAACGGCTTGGCCTTGCCTTCGGCGCGTGCATAGTCGAGGCGCCAGATCAGCGAGGTCGCCATCAGGCGCGATAGCGGGTGGGCGACGAACAATGCGGCTATCGTCATCAGTGGAGGCAGCATCGACAGCGTCGTGCATTTGGTGGCGAGCAGGCAGATGGTGCCGATTGCGCCGTAAGCGCCGATGCGCGAATCCTTCATGATCTCCAGCACTCGCTCCGGCGTCATGCCCCCGCCGAAGCCGTCGCACATATCGGCAAAGCCGTCTTCATGGAAGGCGCCGGTGGCGTAGATGCCGGCGGCGGTCGAGAGCAGTACCGCGACCGGGGCTGGTAGGAGCCACGCCGCCAGTGCGTACACGCCGGCGGCGATGGCCGCCACCACTACGCCGACCAGTGGAAAGAAGCGCGATGCCTGATTCAGCCAAGCGGCATCGAAGCCCACCCAGCCGGGAATCGGCAGGCGGGTAAAGAACTGCAGCGCGGTGAAGAACAGGCGTAGTTGGTGCACGGCGCTTACTCGGACTTCTCGCTGACCTGGGCCGATTCGAATGTGGCCATCTGGTTCAGGAAGTTGACCGACGCATGCAGCAGCGGCAGCGCCAGTGCGCAGCCGGTGCCTTCGCCCAGACGCAGGCCCAGGTTCAGCAGAGGCTTCGCACCCAGCGCAGCCAGCATTTGCTGGTGGCCGTTTTCGTTTGAGCAGTGGGCGAAGACGCAGTAGTCCAGAATCGCCGGTTGCAGGCGGGCCGCGACCAGTAGTGCGCTGGTGACGATGAAGCCATCGATCAGCAGCACTTTGCGTAGTTGGGCCGCGTTCAGCATGGCGCCGGCCATCATGGCGATTTCCAGTCCGCCGAAGGTGGCCAGTACGTCTACAGGTTCGGTGACGTCGTGCTTCGCTGCTGCCGCTTCGATCACGCGCTGCTTATGCAGCACGCCTTCAGCCGACAGGCCGGTACCGGCGCCCACGCATTGGGCGACCGGGATGCCGGTGAGCTTGTGCATCAACGCGGCGGCCGCGGTGGTGTTCCCGATGCCCATCTCGCCAAAGCCTACTACATTGCCGCTCAGTTCAGCGGCCAAGGCCATGCCGGCGGCCAGTGCGGCCTCGCAGGTGGCGCGGCTCATCGCCGGTTCGTGCGCGAAGTTTTGTGTGCCGTGTGCCAGCTTGCGGTCGGTCAGGCCGTCGCGCGGGCCGAAGTCGTGATTGACGCCAGCGTCGATGACGCGCAGTTCGCAGTTGTTTTGCGTCGCGAAGACGTTGATGGCGGCGCCGCGCGCGAGGAAGTTCTCGACCATCTGCCAGGTCACATCCTGCGGGTAGGCGGAGATGCCTTCCGCGACCACGCCATGGTCGGCTGCGAATACCAGGATGGCTGGCCGCGTTATTGCGACGTCGCGCGTGTTCTGTATTAGGCCAATTTGTTTGGCCAGCGATTCCAGTACGCCCAGGCTACCCAGCGGCTTGGTCTTGTTGTTGATGGCCATGTCCAGCAGGGCGGCCAGCGTCTCGTTATTAGTAGCAGGGATAGTTGGGATAAACATGTGGGCGACTTATAAATCGGAGAAGCCGCTATTTTACCCTTGCAAGCTACGGCTGCTCTTGCTATAGTTCGCCTCCCCGCAAAACGCAGCATGCAAATGCAGCGAAGAGTGGAGAAAAAAACAGGCTTGACGAGATAAACGAAACACTTCATAATCTTGCCTCTTCGCTGATGAACACAACGCTTCTT
>NZ_JBWKWR010000024.1:0-19564 GCF_059422325.1 Duganella sp. GW821-FHT01E12
GCGGAGCGTTGTGTCCGTCAGCGAAGAAGAAAGAGTATGAAGCGTTTAGATCGTTTCGTCAACCCCTACTTTTTTTCTCCCCACTCAGCACTGCATTTGCATGCACCGTTTTGCGGGGAGGCGAACTATATCAAAGACCGTCGAAGTTTGGCAAGCGCTTTTCAAGGAAAGCATGCATGCCTTCTTTTTGCGCCGGCGTACCGAAGGCAGACTGGAACAGGCGGCGTTCATAATTGACACCTTCCGTCAGCGTGGTTTCGAAGGCGCGGTTGACGGAGTCCTTGATCATCATCGCCACCGACGTCGGCATCGATGCGATCTGCTTCGCCGCGGTCAGCACTTCCTCGATCAGCTTGTCCGCAGGGACCACGCGCGACACCAGACCGATGCGCTCTGCTTCCACCGCGTCGATGGTACGCGCGGTCAGCAGCATGTCCATGGCCTTGGCCTTGCCGATGGTGCGCGGCAGGCGCTGCGTGCCGCCCGCGCCCGGCGTGACGCCGACCTTGATTTCCGGCTGCCCGAACTTGGCGGTGTCGGCAGCGATCAGGAAATCGCACATCATCGCCAGCTCGCAACCGCCGCCCAGCACGTAGCCGGCCACGGCGCCCACCACCGGCTTACGGATGCGCAGAATATGCTCCCAGTTGCGGGTGATGTAGTTGTCGCGATAGGTATCCACATACGTATAGTCCGCCATGGCCGCGATATCCGCGCCGGCGGCAAAGGCTTTCTCGCTGCCTGTCAGCACGATGCAGCCGATGGCCGGATCGGCATCAAACTTATATAGGGCATCGCCGAGCTCGTTCATCATGCGGTCGTTCAGCGCGTTCAGCGCCTTCGGACGGTTCAGACGGATCAGGGCTACTTTGTCGTGCACTTCAACGATCAGGTCTTCATATTGCATAGGTGTCTCCTTCACAGTGGAATATTCCTGAAGGATTGTAGCGCCTAACTCCCGCGCTGGTATCATTGAACGATAGCAACCTGCTTTTAAGAGTCTCCTATTTTTACCGCCTTACGCCGCCACCTGACCAATAAGCTGGACAACGACGCCCTGCTGCGCAACGGCGACTTTATGCGCTACTGGTTCAGCGCCATCCTCAACGGCTTCGGCAGCTACATCAGCGCGCTGGCCCTGCCGCTGTGCTCGGTACTGCTGCTGCACGCGACGCCGGCGCAGATGGGCATGCTGGGCGCGTGCGCGGCGATTCCGTTCGCGCTGCTGGCCTTGCCGGCCGGCGTCTTCCTGGACCGTAACCGCAAGCTGCCGGTACTCCTGGGCAGCAAGGCGATCATGGCCGTGACGCTGGGCAGCATCCCGCTGGCTTACTGGCTTGGGCGGCTGTCCATCGAATGGATGTACGTGGTTTCCTTTATCAGCGGCGCCTGCTCGGTGGTGGGCGGCGGCGCGGAACAGATCTTCCTCACCAACCTGATCGGGCGCGACCGCCTGACCGACGCGCAATCCAAGTTCGCCGCCACCGACTCGGCCTCGCGGCTGATCGCGCCCGGCGTCGCGGGCGTGCTGATCCAATGGCTGACCGCCCCGTTCGCCGTCCTGCTGAACGCCATCGGCTTTGTGATCTCGATCCTGCTGCTGCGCAATCTGAAGGCCAACGACCCCAAGCCTGCGCCGTCCAACAAGCATCCGCTGCGCGACATCCACGACGGCCTGCTGTTCATCTGGGGCCAGCCGCTGCTGCGCACGCTGGCCTGGGGCGCGGGCGTGTGGCATATGCTGTTCTATGGTTTCGCCGCACTCAGCGTGCTGTTCTCCACCCGCGAGCTAGGCATGACGGCCGGCATGCTGGGCGTGGCGCAGATGGTCGGCGGCATCGGCGTACTGATGAGCTCACTGCTGCTGAAGCCGCTGAACACGCGCTTCGGCCCCGGCGTGACCATGCTGACCGGCCTGGGCCTGACCGCCTTCGCCTTCGCCGCCATGCCGATGATCCCGGCCAATCTGTTCGGCAGCCCGACCGCCAGCGCGGTGGCCTGCGGCGGCCTGTCGCTGTTCCTCGATTGCGGCGTGATGCTGTTCTTCATGCCCTACATGACGATGCGCCAGAAAGTCACGCCGGACGCCTACCTGGGCCGCATGGTCTCGACGATGCGCTTCCTGACCGTGGCGACGGCGCCGGCCGGCGCGCTCACGGCCGGCTATATCGGCGAGCACTTCAGCATCCGCACCGGCATGGCCTGCGTGGCGGTGGGCGGCATTGCGCTGACGGCGGTGATGGCGATGTCGCCGTCCATGCGCAATGTGCAGCAACATCCGGCGCCCGCCGCGTCCTAACGTGCGCCGCCGAATGGTCTAAATCATTAGGCTGTTTTCGTGTTCCCTACATTGGAGTGCGTCATGTTCAAGTCCATCCTGCTGCCCACCGACGGCTCCGAGCTGTCGGACAAAGCGACCGCGATGGCGGTCCAGTTTGCCAAGCTCAACCAGGCGCGCCTGGTCGCAATCACGGTCATCACGCCGCTGCCGTTCGCGTCCATGGGCGACAGCGGCGCGGTCATCGATTCCGGCCAGTTCGCCGCGCAGATGCAAAACGCGGCCCGTCATCATATCGAAAAGGTGGCGGCCGCCGCGCGCGCCGCCGAAGTTCCGTTCGAGGGCGTGGTGACGATGTCGCCCAGCCCCTACGAGGAGATCGTCGAGGCGGCCAAGAAGTTTGAATGCGACATCATCATGATGGCATCGCATGGGCGGCGCGGCCTGAACCGGCTGTTCCTGGGCAGCGAGACGCAGAAGGTGCTCGCCCACACCACGCTGCCCGTGATGGTGCTGCGTTAGAGCGGCTGCTTAGGCAGCAGCACCCATACGTTGCCGCGCTGCTTCATGCGGCCCGCGTTCTCCGACGCCTCCGTGCCGAAGCCGAAGAAGTAGTCGACGCGGATCGCGCCACGGATCGCGCCGCCCGTATCCTGCGCCATCACCAGGCGCTGCAGCGGGATGTCGCTGTTCGGCATCGTGGTCGACAGGAACACCGGTGCCCCCAGCGGCAGCTGCGTGGCATCGACCGCCACCGAACGCGACGGCGTCAACGGCACGCCCAGCGAACCTTTCGGCCCGACCTTCGGATCGGGCAGACGCTCCTCCCTGAAGAACACATAACTCGGGTTCACATTGAACAACTCCTGCATGCGCGTGGGATGGCCGGCGATCCACGCCTTGATGCCCTGCGCCGATGCCTGCTCCAGCGTCAGCTCGCCCTTCTCCACCAGATATTTGCCGATCGATTTGTAGGGATGGCCGTTCTGGTCCGCATAGGCCACGCGCACGGTTTCCTGCGTGTCGGTCAGCTGCACGCGGCCCGAGCCCTGCACCTGCAGGAAGAAGGACTCCACCGGATCGTCCACCCACAGCAGCTCCTTGCCGCTGAAGTCGGCCTTCTCGATATCGGCGCGGGTCGCATACGGCACCACCTTCTTGCCGACCAGCTTGCCGCGCAGGCGCATGCCCTTCAGCTCCGGGTACACGCTGGCCAGGTCGATGGTGAGCATATCGTCCGGCACTTTATAGAGCGGCGTCTGGTAAGGCCCGCCCTTTTTGCGCGCGCCGCGCAGCAGCGGCTCGTAGTAACCGGTGATCAGGCCGTCGGTGGCGCCGTCCGGCGCGATCACCTGGTTCGGCTCCATGAAGGCCTCGAAGAAGGTGCGGATCGCCTGCTCGTCGCTGCCGTTGACGGTGCGCGCGATGGTGCATGACTCCTTCCAGTTAGGCTGCTTGACCAGCACCGAACACGAGGACATGAACGCCGGCCAGGCCGCGCGCACATCGTCCTTGTCCCAGCCCGGCAGCGACGCGAAGGTGGCCGGCACCATCTGCAGCGCAACCGGCTTGGGCGGCACCGGCGGCACCACAGGCGGCACAACAGGAGGCGTGACCGGCGGCGTCACGGCAGGCGCGGGCACTTGGGCAGGCGGCAGCGGCGTGGTGGTACAGGCGGCCAGGGAAAGCGCGACGACGGTCAGCGGAACGAGTAGACTACGGCTAGTTAATGACATAAGGATGGCTATGTGGGTCTTAATGATAGAAGCATGCGTGGCGTTTTTCCTGCTGGTGTTCATCGTCTGGTGGACCATGTACCAGGGCAAGGGCAAGACCAAACAACTGCCCCCGCCGGAGCAGGAAAACGATCCGAAGTAATCAGTGCAGCGTGCGCGGCAGCGACAGCACGAACTCCGGGATCTTGACTTCGAACTGGTGGCCGTCCTCGGCCACGCAAAAATACTCGCCGACCATCGAGCCTTGCTGGGTTTGCAGCGCCGTGCCGCTGGTGTACTCGAAATGCTCGCCCGGCTGCAGCAGCGGCTGATGGCCGACCACGCCCAGTCCGCGCACTTCCTCCACATGATTGTTGGCGTCGGTGATGACCCAGTGGCGCGAGATCAGCTGCGCCGCCACCGTGCCGGTGTTCTTGATCGTGATCGAGTAGGTGAACACGAAATTGGTGCGTTCCGGGTCCGACTGATCCGGCAGGTACTGAGTTCTGACCGACACAGTAAATTCATAAGTGGCCATCGAAATTCCTTAAGGCTTGGTAAAAGCGTAATCGCTCTATACAAAATTGGCGATTGTATATCGTCAGACCCCCATTGCACCGCAAATCCGCCCCGTATGCAAGGACGGCGCGGCTGAAAACCGGTGCAGTCGCGCCGGGCAGCGTAAAATAGCGCATCTTTTTTCTTGCCAGCCCTACGCCATGACCACTTTCCGCATCGCTCCCAGCATTTTGTCCGCCGATTTCGCCCGCCTCGGTGAAGAGGTCCGCAACGTCGTCACCGCCGGTGCGGACATCATTCACTTTGACGTGATGGACAACCATTATGTTCCCAACCTGACCATCGGCCCGCTGGTGTGCGAAGCGATCCGCCCGCACGTGCAAGTGCCGATCGACGTGCACCTGATGGTCAAGCCGGTCGACCGCATCATTCCGGACTTCGCCAAGGCTGGCGCCAACATCATCACCTTCCACCCGGAAGCGTCGGACCACATCGACCGCTCGCTGCAGCTGATCCGCGACCACGGCTGCAAGGCCGGCCTGGTGTTCAATCCGGCCACGCCGCTGAGCTATCTGGAACACGTGATGGACAAGATCGACATGATCCTGATCATGTCGGTCAACCCGGGCTTCGGCGGCCAGTCCTTCATTCCGCAGGCGCTCAAGAAGATCGCCGAAGCGCGCCGCCTGATCAACGAATCGGGCCGCGACATCCTGCTGGAAGTGGACGGCGGCATCAAGATCGACAACATCGCCGCGGCAGCGGCGGCAGGCGCGGACACCTTCGTGGCCGGCTCCGCCATCTTCGGCAAGCCGGACTACAAGGCCGTCATCGACGCCATGCGCGCCCAACTGGCGACGGTGTAAATATGAGCGTGCTGGCAGGCGTACGCGCCGCAATCATCGACCTCGACGGCACCATGCTGGACACGATCCCCGACTTCCACGTCGCGATCAACGCCATGCGCGCGGAGCTGGACCTGCAAGCGATCTCGCAGGACCAGATCGCGCTGATGGTCGGCAAGGGTTCCGAGAACCTGATCCGCTCCGTGCTGGGGCTGGATTGGGACGCGGCCCGCGTGGAAGCGCATTTCGACGCGGCGATGGACGCCTACCAGCGCCACTACCTGAGCATCAACGGCGACCACAGCGCGCTGTATCCGGACGTGATCGAGGGCCTGACGGCGATGAAGGCGCAGGGCCTGCGCCTGGCCTGTGTAACCAACAAGCCAATTTCCTTCACCACGCCGCTGCTCAAACTGAAAGGCCTGGACGGATTTTTCGACGTGGTCTACGGCGGCGATTCGCTGCCGCGCAAAAAACCCGATCCGCTGCCGCTGCAAACGGTATGCGCAGATTTCGGCCTGGCGCCGGCGCAGGTGGTGGCCATCGGCGATTCCTCGAACGACGCGCAAGCCGCACGGGCAGCGGGTTGCCCGGTGTTGACCGTACCTTACGGTTACAATCACGGAGAAGCTATACACAAAACGGATTCCGATGGTATAGTAGCCACATTGCTGGAAGCGTCCAGCCTGATACGTTCGCAAAACTAACCCTTAGCTGAACTACCTGACCAACATGTCTCTCACCAAAAAACACAACGTCAACCAAACCGGCTCGATTGAGGCCTGGCTTTGGCGACGCTGGCAATCCTGGCAAAACTAAGCCGAACTGATTGCTGTCGTCCGCATCCGCGCGTCCGACAGGTTTTTTGACAAACCACCGCCAAGCCACAACCACGCCCTTGGCGGCATGGAGAGAAGACATGACCGAACTCGAATTCAAATCGTTGGCCACCGACGGCTACAACCGCATCCCGCTGATCGCCGAAGCCTTCGCCGACCTCGAAACCCCGCTCACGCTGTACCTGAAACTGGCCCAGACCCAGAACGCCGGCAAGAACACCTTCCTGCTTGAATCGGTGGTTGGCGGCGAGCGTTTCGGGCGCTTCTCCTTCATCGGCCTGCCGGCGACGACGGTGCTGCGCAACTTCGGCACGCGCACCGAGATCGTCAAGAACGGCACGGTGATCGAGACCCACGAAGGCAATCCGCTCGAATTCATCGAGGCATACCAGAAGCGTTTCAAGGTCGCGCTGCGTCCCGGCATGCCGCGCTTCTGCGGCGGCCTGGCCGGCTACTTCGGCTACGACACGGTGCGCCACATCGAGAAAACGCTGGCCCACTCGCAGCCGAAGGACGACCTGGGCCTGCCCGACATCCAGCTGATGGTGACCGAGGAACTGGCCGTCATAGACAACCTGTCCGGCAAGCTGTATCTGATCGTCTACGCCGACACCACGCAGCCGGAGTCGTACAACAAAGCGCGCCAGCGCCTGAAAGACCTGCGCATGATGCTGCGCCGCGGCCTCGACGCGCCGGTGACCAGCGCCTCGGTTCGCACCGACATCACGCGCGATTTCCCGAAAGAGGAATACCTGAAGGCCGTCGCCAAGGCCCACGAATACGTGATGGCCGGCGACTTGATGCAGGTGCAGATCGGCCAGCGCCTGCGCAAACCCTACGTCGATTCGCCGCTGTCGCTGTACCGCGCGCTGCGTTCGCTGAATCCGTCGCCGTATATGTACTTCTACAATTTCGGCGACATGCAGATCGTCGGCGCCTCGCCGGAGATTTTGGTGCGCAACGAGACGCTGCCGGACGGCGAGAAGAAAGTCACGCTGCGCCCCATCGCCGGCACCCGCCCGCGCGGCGCCACGCCGGAGCGCGACGCCGAACTGGCCAAGGAACTGCTGGCCGATCCGAAAGAGATCGCCGAACACGTGATGCTGATCGACCTGGCGCGCAATGACCTGGGCCGCATCTCCGAGATCGGCAGCGTCAAGGTCACCGACCGCCTGGTCATCGAAAAATACTCGCATGTGCAGCACATCGTCTCCAACGTCGAGGGCAAGCTGAAGGCCGGCCTGTCCAACCTGGACGTGCTGCGCGCCACCTTCCCGGCCGGCACGCTGACCGGCGCGCCGAAAGTGCGCGCGATGGAGATCATCGACGAACTGGAAATCTCCAAGCGCGGCATCTACGGCGGCGCCTGCGGCTACCTGTCCTTCGGCGGCGAGATGGACGTGGCGATCGCGATCCGCACCGGCGTGATCAAGGACGGCATGCTGCACGTGCAGGCCGCCGCCGGCATCGTCGCCGATTCGATACCGGAGATGGAATGGCTGGAAACTGAAAACAAGGCGCGCGCAGTGCTGCGCGCCGCCGAACAAGTACAAGATGGCCTGGATGGGGGGATCTGAGATGCTGCTAATGATCGACAACTACGACTCCTTCACCTACAACATCGTGCAGTACTTCGGCGAGCTGGGTGAGGACGTGCGCGTGTACCGCAACGACGAAATCACGATCGCGGAAATCGAAGCGCTGAACCCGGACCACATCTGCATTTCGCCAGGCCCGAAAGATCCGTCGCAAGCCGGTATTTCGATCGAGGTGCTCAAGCACTTCGCCGGCAAGAAGCCGATACTGGGCGTGTGCCTGGGCCACCAGGCCATCGGCGAAGCGTTCGGCGGAAAAGTCATCCGCGCCAAGCAGGTCATGCATGGCAAAACTTCTTTAATCGCGCATACGGGCGTGGGCGTCTTCAAGGACCTGCCCTCCCCCTTCACGGTGATCCGGTATCACTCGTTGGCCATCGAGCGCAGCTCGCTGCCGTCCTGCCTGGAAGTGACGGCATGGACGGACGACGGTGAAATCATGGGCGTGCGCCACAAGGACTACGACATCGAGGGCGTGCAGTTCCACCCCGAGTCCATCCTGTCGGAACACGGTCACGCACTGTTGAAGAACTTCCTGGTCCGCTGACCAGCGCTGTTCGTACCGGCGCGCCGCCGCGCGCGCCCACGCCAAAATTCAGAGAAGGAATAGCCATGCCTATCACCCATCAAGAAGCACTGCTGCGCTGCATCGAACACCGCGAGATTTTCCACGACGAGATGCTGCACCTGTTCCGCCAGATCATGTCCGGCGAGATGTCCCCGACCATGATCGCCGCCCTGACCATGGGCCTGCGCGTGAAGAAGGAAACCATCGGCGAGATCGCCGCCGCCGCACAGGTGATGCGCGAGTTCTCCACCAAGGTGCCGATGGCCGACACCACCGGCCTGCTCGACATCGTCGGCACCGGCGGCGACGGCGCGCACACCTTCAACATCTCCACCGCGTCGATGTTCGTCGCCGCGGCGGCCGGCGCGCGCGTGGCCAAGCACGGCGGGCGCAGCGTATCGTCGTCGTCCGGCAGCGCCGACGTGATCGAATCGCTGGGCGCCAACATCAACCTCAAGCCCGAGCAGATCGCGCAGTCGATCGCGCAGACCGGCATCGGCTTCATGTTCGCCCCCAACCATCACGCTGCGATGAAGCACGCGGCGCCGGTGCGCCGCGAGCTGGGCGTGCGCACCATCTTCAACATCCTGGGGCCGCTGACCAATCCGGCCGGCGCGCCGAATATCCTGATGGGCGTGTTCCACGCCGACTTGGTGGGTATCCAGGTGCGCGTGCTGCAGCGCCTGGGCGCGCAGCACGCCATCGTGGTCTATGGCCGCGACAATATGGACGAAGTCTCGCTTGGCGCGGCCACGCTGGTCGGCGAACTGGTTAACGGCGAGATCCGCGAATATGAAATCCATCCCGAGGACTTCGGCCTGCAGATGATCGCCAGCCGCAACCTGAAGGTGGCCGATGCGGCGGAATCGAAAGCGAAGATGATGGAAGCGCTGAGCGGAGAACCTGGCGCGGCCTACGATATCGTCGCGCTCAACGCGGGCACCGCGCTGTATGCGGCCGGCGTGGCCAGCTCGATCGAGGACGGCCTGGCGCGCGCGCGCAAAGCCGTCAGCTCCGGCGACGCGATGCGCAAGGTGCAGCAGTTCGTGGAGGTCACGCAAAGCCTCGGCAGTACCAACTAAGGGAGGCCAGCATGTTCGGCATCCACGATCTGACGCTGTTTATAATCTCCGGGCTGCTGCTGAACATCATGCCCGGCCCGGATTCGCTGCTGATCATGACGCGCAGCGCCACCCAGGGCTGGCGCGCCGGTTCGGCCGCCGCGCTGGGCATAGGCGCCGGCACCATGATCCACATCCTCGCCGCCGCCCTGGGCTTGTCGGCGCTGCTGGCGACGTCCGCCACCGCGTTCACGGTGGTGAAGTGGATAGGCGCCGCCTACATCGTCTATGTCGGCATCGGCATGCTGCGCGCCAGGCTGCGGACGGAAGCCGATGACGCGGAGGCCGCCGAAATCGCCGTGCGCGGCGCCGCGCAACCGCTGGCGTACCGTAGAATCTTCTTCCAGGGTTTCCTGACCAATGTCCTGAACCCCAAGGTGGCCTTGTTCTTCCTGGCCTTCGTGCCGCAGTTTATTTCGAGCGATTCCACCAGCAAGCCGCTGGCCTTCATCGTCCTGGGCTGCATTTTCAATTTCAACGGTATGTTGTGGTGCAACGGCCTGGCCGTCTTCACCGCCTTCGCCAGCGCACGCCTGAAGGTCAAACCGCTGGTGGCCCTGTGGCTGAACCGCGTGACGGGCGGCCTGTTCCTGGCTCTCGGCCTGCGCCTGGCGCTGGCCGAACAACATTAAACTTAGGCTCACCATGTCCGACATCCTGAACAAAATCCTAGCGGTCAAAGCCGACGAAGTCGCCGCCGCAAAAAAACACCGCAGCCTCGCCAGCCTGCGCGCCGACGTTGAAAGCGACGCCGAACTGCGCGCCGGCCTGCGCGGCTTCGAGGCCAGCCTGCGCGGCAAGATCGCCGCCGGCCAGGCGGGCGTGATCACCGAAGTGAAAAAGGCGTCGCCGTCGAAAGGCGTGCTGCGCGCCGACTTCCGCCCCGCCGAAATCGCCGCCAGCTACGAGGTCCATGGCTCCGCGTGCCTGTCCGTGCTGACGGACGAGCAGTTCTTCCAGGGTTCGGTGGCGTATCTGCAGCAGGCGCGCGCCGCCTGCTCGCTGCCGGTGCTGCGCAAAGACTTCATGATCGATATGTATCAGATCTACGAAGCCCGCGCGATGGGCGCCGACGCCATCCTGCTGATCGTCTCGGCGCTGGACCACGGCTTGATGGCGGAAATGGAAGCCTGCGCCCACGAACTGGGCATGGGCGTGCTGGTGGAAACCCACGACGGCGACGAGTTGACCGCCGCGCTGCGCCTGAAAACCGCGCTGTTGGGCATCAATAACCGCAATTTGCGCACTTTTGAGGTGTCGCTGGAGAACACGCTGGGTCTGTTGGACCGCATTCCGGCGGAAAAACTGGTCATCACCGAATCCGGCATCATGGTGCCGGACGACGTCAAACGCATGCGGGAGGCGAACGTGCACGCCTTCCTGGTCGGCGAAGCCTTCATGCGCGCGCCCGATCCGGGTGCGGAACTGGCGCGCCTGTTCAACTAAGCCTTGACCGCCTGCAAGGGCGGCATCGGCGTCGGCGCGATCTCGATACGGTCGCGCCCGCGCTCCTTGGCGCGATACAGCGCCTCGTCGGCGCGCATCAGGATGGCGTCCAGATCCTCGTCGGAACTTATCTGGCAGGCAATACCAATGCTGACAGTGTAGGCGGGCAGACCTGCGCGGCCTGGTTCGCGCACGGCAGTCAGAATGCGCTCGGCGATATCGCGGGCCCAGTCCACGCCAGTCACCGGCAGTAAAACAATAAACTCTTCGCCGCCGAAACGGGCGACGTGATCGGATACTCGCAGCGCCTTGCCGATTACCGCCGCCACATCGACTAAAACCCGGTCGCCGGTAGCGTGACCGTAGCAGTCGTTAATCTTCTTAAAATAATCCAGATCGATGCTGAGCATCGTCATGGCGGTGGATTCACGGCGCATCAACGCATGCTCTTTAGCGTAAATATCGGCGAAGCCGCGGCGGTTTAAAACCTGGGTCAGGGGATCGAGCGTGGAGCGGCGTTCCAGTATGGCTTGCAGATGCCGGGTGGTCACCGCCTTGAAACCCACGGCAAGCAGCAATACCATGAATTGACCGGCCGCCAGATAAACACTTTGAAATGGCCCGACCGCCGCCAAATTAACCTGGGGACCACCAAATAATATCGCCAGTATGCCTCGCGTCAATACCACCAGCGTTTGAATCAGCAATAATGAGCCGAAGAATATAGTGGAGAAATGACGCTCCCCATGGCGCCATACCACCAAAATCTGATTGATATAAAATACGGAAATCAGAAAAGAGAATACGGCCACGCGCGCGGCAAAATTCGGTTGAACTAATAACCAATATCCAACGCCCAGCATGGCCAATAACCACACCAGATGAAACAACCACCAGGCGGGGTCCAGTCCATAAAATTTCCGGGTACCGATCATCGCCAGGCCGACGCCCCAAACCAGGGCCGAATTAGCGCTCATCAATACCAGCGTTTCGTTGATGACGCTATGCCTCAAGCTGAATAAAAACGCACCGCAAGCCAGCGATATCAATCCCGCCGCCCAATAATTCAGGCCCTTGATCTCTGCTGGAAAACTAACGTGGGCGGAATAAAGGACGACACTCATCGCGCCGGCCATCAGCGTCGACATCAGGATAATCGTGGCGGAATCAAGGTGTAGCACTTGCGGGTCTATCCTCGGGCAGAAAAGCTCAGCCAAATTCTAAACTAGAACCAGACCAAGGCGTAGGATTAAACCTACGACACCCCCGGAATGCCCCAACACATGCCGGAATGTGGCTAGTACGTGCCAATTTCTGGCATGGACAGGGCAAAAAAATCCGGGGACTCGCCCCGGACTCAGAAATTAACGGGCGGCGCTGGGTCGCAACGGCCCGGAGGATTTCTTGCCGGCCGGGTCCAGCGACAGGCTGATGCCCGGAACCCGGTCGCCCTGCAGCGTCGCGGTAAAGGTCATTAATTCGTCGCGGCGGAAGGCGTGGATCTCAATTTCCGATCCCACGCCGTAGCGGGAAAGCAGAGTTTCCAGGTTGGCGGCGGTGACGCGCAATCCGTCTATCGCCATCAATATATCGCCGGCCGACAATCCCGCCTGGTGCGCGGCGCCATTCTCGTGCACGCTGGATAATTTGCAGTCACTGCCATCCTTGCCGAGATTAACATCGAGACTCGGCTTGGCCGATTTACGCTCGTCATTATATTTAACACCGAATGGCGCCAGCATTTTAGCCAGCGGCAAATCATCGGTGCCCCGGACATATTTATCGAAGAATGGCTTGAACCGGCCGCCGCTGATTTCATCGAATAATGCCTCGGCTTCGGCAGGAGTAACTCCGCGACCGCCGCCCTGATAAAAATCGCGGCCATAGCGCTGCCATAATGCGCGCATCACATCGTCCAGCGATTTCTTGCCGCCGGTTTTAGCGCGTATGCTCAAATCCAGCGCCAGCGCGATCAGCGAACCCTTGGTGTAATAACTGATGATCGAATTCGGCGCATTCTCGTCCTGGCGATAATATTTACCCCAGGCGTCGAAACTGGAATCGGCCACGCTTTGCTTGGTGCGGCCGCTGCCGCGCAATACGCTGCCTATGGTTTTACCCAGCAATTTGAAATAGGCTGGTTCGGCGATAACGCCGGCGCGCACCAGCATCAAATCGTCGTAATAGCTAGTGAAGCCTTCAAACAGCCAAAGCAGCGGCGAATAATTCTCGACCTGCAGGTTGTAAGGCGCAAATGCCGCCGGCTTGATGCGCTTCACATTCCATGTATGGAAATATTCATGGCTGCACAGGCCGAGGTATTGCAGATAACCGTCGCTGATTTCCTTGCTGGCCGCCGCCGTGCTCGGCAGGTCGGCGCGGGCGCAGATCAGCGCCGTCGAGGCGCGGTGTTCCAGTCCACCGTAACCGTCGCCGACGGCCAGCGTCATGAAGACGTAGCGGTCCATCGGCGCCTTCCTGGTCTTCGGTTCGAAGAAGGAGATCTGGGTTTCGCAGATCTTTTTCAGGTCGGCGCTCAGGCGCGGCAGGTCCAGGTTCGGCACCCGGCCACTGATGACGATGTCGTGCGGGATGCCATGCGCCTTGAAAGTGGCCAGCGCGAAATCGCCCTGCTCCACCGGATGGTCGATCAACTCGTCGTAGTTGGACGCGATGTAGGTGCCAAAACCATAACGTTTCGCTTTCAGCTCCGGCAGCGAGGTCGCCACGCGCCAGGTCTTGGCCGCTTCGTCGGCCGGGCGCTGGATTTCCACCACGTGCGGCTGGTCTTCCTGGCCCAGCACGCGCAGGAACACGCTGGTGCCGTTGTAGAAGGCGTGGTTCTGGTCCAGATGCGCGGCGCGCACCGACATATCCCAGGCATAGACTTCGTAGTGCACCGTCAGCGACGCCGCGTGGTCCTTCAGCGGCGCGGCCTGCCACGAATGCTTATCCAGTTTGGTCAGCGCCACCGGCTGGCCGTTCGACTCGGCGCGGATGCGCACGATGTTGCGCGAGAATTCGCGGATCATGTAGCTGCCCGGGATCCAGGCCGGCAGGGCGAACACCTGGCCGCCTTCGGCCGGCGCATCCACCGTCAGCGTGACGT
The DNA here is from genome assembly GCF_059422325.1 of Duganella sp. GW821-FHT01E12. Taxonomy (NCBI): domain Bacteria; kingdom Pseudomonadati; phylum Pseudomonadota; class Betaproteobacteria; order Burkholderiales; family Oxalobacteraceae; genus Duganella; species Duganella sp. GW821-FHT01E12. Next base: position 14,036 of record NZ_JBWKWR010000024.1, read on the forward strand.
GGAACAGGTGGGCGGCCAGGTCGTGGCCGACGATGCTGTACGCGATCGCCGGCTTGTTCTTGTTCGTTTTCTTCATTTTGGTCCTTGTTTTACAAATCGCCCGGTGTATCGATATCGCGCACCACGCCGACATCGTCGACTATCAGCTCGCTCACCGCATGGCTTTTTAATATCTCGCGCGCGCCCTGGTCGCCTTCCAGCGCCAGCAACAACGGCAAATGATAACTGCTGAAGGCGACCGGATTGCCGCGCCGTCCTTCAAAGACGGGCGCCGCGATGCGGGCGCCCCGTTCGATGGTCGCGGCCAGCGACCGCATGGTTTCAGGCTGCACATGGGGCATGTCGCCCAGGCCTATCAGCCAGCCTTCCGCACCCCTGGTGTATTCGACCGCCGTCGTCAGCGACGCGGCGATGCCCAGATCGGCGTCCGCGCAGATGCGCACCTCGCACCCCGCGCGGCCCAGCAGCGCCGCCACCTGGTCGTCGCCCGGACGGACCACGGCCACCACGCGCACCAGCGCGGCCAGCATGTTTTTTGCGCTGGCGACGACGACGGCGTCGCCATGCTTCAACGGTTGCAGCAATTTGTTTTGTACGCCGGACGGGTCGAACCGCCTACCCCGCCCGGCTGCCAGCAATATCCCTACCAGTGCCATCCAGCGCAGCTCAAGCGCTGGCCAGATCGAACGGCAGCTTGCGCAGACGCTTGCCGGTCAACTTGAACAGCGCGTTGGCGAAGGCCGGCGCCAGCGGCGGCAAGCCAGGTTCGCCCATGCCGGTCGGCGGATCGTTCGACGGCACGATGTGCACGTCGATCGCCGGCATGTCCGTCATGCGCGCCACCGTGTAGTCGCTGAAATTCTGCTGCTCCACCACGCCGTCCTTGAGCGTGATGGCGGCGCCGGGCAGCGTCATGCCCAGGCCCATCAAGGCCGCGCCCTGGATCTGCGCTTCGATCGTCAAGGGATTGACCGCCTGGTTGCAATGCACGCCGGCCGTGACCTTGTGCAGCTTGGGCGTGCCGTCCTTCACGGACGCCACCACCACATACGCGATCACGGTGTTGAACGACTCATGCACCGCCACGCCCCAAGCCTGGCCTTTAGGTAAAGCCTTCTTGCCGTAACCGGACTTGGCGACCGCCAGGTCCAGCGCGGCGACGTGGCGCTTGGCCTTCTCGCCCATCAGCTTCTTGCGGTACGCGACCGGGTCCATCTTGGCGGCGTGCGCGGCTTCATCGATCAGCGTCTCCATCACGAACGCCGTGTGCGTGGAGCCGACGGAGCGCCACCACAGCACCGGCACGTTGGCCTTGACGCTGTGCGCGCTCAGGTTCATCGGCACTTCATACGGCTCGCCCATGCCTTCGACCATGGTGGAGTCGATGCCGTCCTTGACCATCATCGGCTCGAACGGCGTGCCGGCGAGGATGGACTGGCCGACGATGACGTGATCCCACGCCACGATGTTGCCCTTGTCGTCCATGCCGATGTCGGCGCGGTGCACGTGCGACGGACGGTAGTAGCCGCCTTTGATGTCGTCCTCGCGGCTCCAGATCACCTTGATCGGTTCCGTCTTGCCGGCGGCCTTCCAGGCCTTGGCGACGTTGACCGCCTCCACCAGATAGTCCGAGGTCGGCACGGCGCGGCGGCCGAAGCCGCCGCCGGCCATCATCGTGTTCAGCACCACCTGTTCCGGCTTCAGGCCGGCGGTGGCGGCGACGGCGCCCTGGTCCATCGTCTGGAATTGCGAGCCGGCCCACACCGTGCAGCCGTCCGCGCGCAGGTCGACCACGCAGTTGAGCGGCTCCATCGGCGCGTGCGCCAGATATGGGAACTCATAGACGGCGGAGATTTTCGTCGCCGCGCCGGCCAGCTTGGAGGTGTCGGCTTTGCGCGCCGGCGTGCCGGGCTTCTGCGCCAGCGCCTTGAACTCGGCCAGCTGCTTGTCGGTGCTGACTTTTTCCACACCGCTGGTGTCCCAGTCGATGACCAGCGCTTCGCGGCCCATCTTGGCCGGCCAGTAGCCATCGGCCACCACCACCACGCCGCTGCCGCCGCGATCGGTCTTCACCTCCATCACTTCGATCACGCCCTTGATGGCCTTGGCCTTCGAGGCGTCGAACTTGGCGACCTTGGCGCCGAACACCGGCGGCCGCGCCACCACGGCGACCTTGCTGTGCGGCGCCTTGAAGTCCATGCCGAACTGCTGCTTGCCGGTCGATTTAAGCTTGGCGTCCAGGCGCTTCATCGGCTTGCCGATGAAGTTGAAATCCTTGGGGTCTTTCAGCTTCACGCTGGCGGGCACCGGCTGCTTCATGGCCGCATCGGCCATCGCGCCGAAGGTGGCTTTCTGGCCTGCGGGTCCGATCAGCGTGCCTTTCGACGTCTTGACCTGGTCCGGCGCCACCTTCCACTCCTGGGCCGCAGCAGCGATCAGCATCGCGCGCGCCTTGGCGCCGATCTCGCGATACTGCGTGTAGGAGTGGGCGATGCTGCCCGAACCGCCGGTGATCTGGATACCGAACAGCGGATCCTTGTATTGATCGCCGGCCGGCGCCAGCGCGCCGTTCACCTTCGACCAGTCCGCGTCCAACTCTTCCGCGATCAGCATCGGCAGCGACGTCTGCACGCCCTGGCCGAATTCCAGCCGGTTGACCTGCACCGTCACGCTGTTGTCCGGCGCAATATGCAGGAAGGCGTTCGGCTGATACACCTTGGCCGGCGGCTGCTGCGCATTGGCGAAGCGGCCAGCGCCCGGCATGAAGAAGCCCAGCACCAAACCGCCGCCGGCCACCGCGCCAGCCTTCATGAAGCTGCGGCGCGATACGCCGCCGGAAGTCTCTACACCCGCCATCGTTTCCTGGTTAAGCCATTCGATACGCATGACATTCTCCTTTAGGCGATGGTTTTAGCTGCGTCTTTGATGGCTGCGCGGATGCGCTGGTACGTCCCGCATCGACAGATGTTGCCGCTCATGGCGTTGTCGATATCGGCGTCGGAAGGAGCTTTGTTGGTGCGCAGCAGAGCGGTCGCGCTCATGATCTGGCCACTCTGGCAGTAGCCGCATTGCGGCACGTCCATCTTGACCCACGCCGCCTGCACCGCCTTGCCGACCTTGTCGGACTCCATCGCTTCGATGGTGGTGATCTTCTGGCCGGCGGCGGCCGAAATCGGCGTCACGCACGAACGGATAGGCTGGCCGCCCAGGTGCACGGTGCAGGCGCCGCACAGCGCCGCGCCGCAACCGAACTTGGTGCCGGTCATATTCAGGTTATCGCGCAAAGCCCACAGTATCGGCGTCGATGGATCGGCGTCTACCTGCATGTCTTTACCGTTGATGTTCAATGTGATCATTCAGTTCTCCTATGGACGATGCGCTGGTTTGGCTGCTGCTATTGCTTGATCTTGGCGAACTTCTCTTCAAGTGCTTTGGTATCGATCGCGCCTGGCACACGCGTGCCGTCGGCGAAGAAGATGGCCGGGGTGCCGGAGACGCCCAGCTTGTGGCCCAGCTCCAGCACGTCCTGGTTCGGCGATTCGCAGGCTTCCGCCGCGGCGGGCGCCGCCTTGTTGTTGACCATCCAGTCGTCCCAGGCCTTGCTGCGATCCGGCGCGCACCAGATGTTCTTCGATTTGGTGAACGAATCGTCGGCCAGGATGTTGTACATGAAGGTGTAGACCGTGATGTTGTCGGTTTCCTTCAGCGTGGTCTGGCGGAAGCGCTTGCAGTAGCCGCAGTTGGGATCCTCGAACACCGCGATCACGCGCTTGCCATCGCCCTTGACGGTCTTGATGGCCTTATCCAGCGGCAGGTCGGAGAACTTAATCTTGTTGATCTCTTCCAGCCGTTCCTTGGTCAGGTCGGTGCTGGTGGTGAGGTTGAACACGTGGCCGGAGAACAGATACGTGCCTGTCTTGTCGGTGTACAGGATGTCGTTGCCGATACGGACTTCATACAGGCCGGCATACGGCGTCTCCTTGACCGAATCGACTTTCACGTTCGCACCGAGGCGCGGTTCGACCAGCTTCTTGATCGCATCCGTGGACGGGGTTTCCGCGCTCACGCAGGACGCCATCAGCGCCGACAACAACAGCAAAACGGTCTTACTTTTTCTCATAACATCTCCGGTGACGACACGAACCCACTGGCGCGGGCCTATTTTCCCATCGCGTGGGAGATCAGGCGGCGCTTCAGCACAGGTAATTTATCCAGCAAGTTTAATCCGAAATTACGAACCACGCGCAACGGCTCGATATCCGCCCCGAACAGGCGCGCCAGGCCATCGGTGGTGACCTGCATCAGCAGCACGTCCTCCTTGCGGGCGCGCTCGTAGCGGGCCAGCACGCGGGTGTCGCCGATGCCGCGCTGCGCCTCGCGTTCGCCCAGGGTCTTGATCAGCTGCGCGACGTCGGCGAAGCCGAGGTTCATGCCGTGGCCGGCCAGCGGATGGACCACGTGGGCGGCGTCGCCCACCAGCGCCACGCGCGGCGCGCTCATGGCGTGCGGGCGGAGCAGGCGCAATGGGAAGTCGCGCACCAGTTCCGGCTGCAGCGGCGTCAGGGCGCCCAGCTTGTCGGCGGCGTAGACGGCCAGGCGGTCGGCGATCTGCTGGGCCGATTCGGCGCGCAGCGTGTCGGCCAGCGCTTCCGGCGCCGACCATACCAGCGACACCTGGTCGCCCGGCAGCGGCAGCAGCGCGACGATGCCCTCGGCGCCGGTGAACCATTGATAGGCGGCGCCGTGGTGCGGCTTGGCGCAGGCAAAGTTGGAGACCACCGCGCGCTGGTTGTAGCTGCGGTAATCGAGGCCGATGTCGCACTGCCCGCGCACCCACGACTGGGCGCCGTCGGCGCCGACGACCAGGGAGGCCTTGATGCTGGAACCGTCGTCCAGGTGCACCGAGGCGCTGTCGTCGCCGCGCAGCAGGCCGGTGGCGCGGCCTTCGACCACGCGCACGTTCAGCGCGAACTTGAGGGCGGCGTCCAGCGCCTGCCCCAGGTTGCGGTCTTCCATGATCCAGGCCAGCGTGCCGGTGTGGGCGCCGTAGGCGTCGAAGGCCAGGCCGCCGGCCTGCGCGCCGTCGCCGTGGACGATCATGGCGTCGACCGGCGCCACGCGGGCGTGGTCCAGCGCCTGCCAGACCTTCAGCGACGACAGCAGATTGTGGGCGGTGTGGTTCAGGGCATAGACCCGCGCGTCCCAACCGGGATCGGCGGCGGCGGGGCCGGCCGGATGCGACGGCGGGCCAAGCAGCGTGACACTGAAACCGGCTTGGGCCAGGCCCAGCGCGGCGGTCTTGGCAATCGCGCCATTGCCAACGATGCAAATATCACTCTCGATAACGCGCAGCGCAGCGGGGGAGGATGGATTAGTCATCCGAACATTATAGCGTTTGTGCGCCGGAGAAATTCGTCCTTGCAATTTCGCTTAAGCCTGCTATAATTCTGCTCCTTGGCCTGGTAGCTCAGTTGGTAGAGCAGAGGATTGAAAATCCTTGTGTCGGTGGTTCGATTCCGCCCCGGGCCA
>NZ_JBWKWR010000025.1:0-7465 GCF_059422325.1 Duganella sp. GW821-FHT01E12
CTGACATTCGGACACGGCCTCTGCCGTAGCGGCCCGCTACGGCAGAGGCCGTGTCCGAATGTCAGACTTGACCCCAACGCTGTTTAGCGGACGGCCAGCGAGACGCTGGCGGGGAATTGCGGGGCGCGGCGGTGCAGTGTGGCTTGCTCGTAGCTGTAGGCCATGCGGATCAGCATGGCGTCGCTGTAGGCGGCGCCGACGAACGACAGGCCGACCGGCAACCCGTGCACGTACCCGGCCGGCACGGTGATGTGCGGGTAGCCGGCCACCGCCGCCGGCGACGAGAAGCTGCCGCCGAAATGGTCGCCGTTGATGAAGTCCGTCAGCCACGCCGGCCCGCCGGTCGGCGCCACCAGCGCGTCGAGCCGGTGCTCGCGCATGACCTGGTCGATGCCTTCGGCGCGCGAGTAGCGCTGGTTGTTGGCCAGCGCGTCGCGGTAGGCCGGGGTGTCGAGGCCGCCCTTGGCCTGCGCCCGTTCCAGGTATTCCTGGCCGAAGTACGGCAGCTCCTGCTGGTGGTGCTTCTGGTTGAAGGCGATGACGTCGGCCATGTCGGCCACCGGCGCGTGCGGCGCGTATTCCTTCAGGTAGGCCGCCAGGTCGGCCTTGAATTCGTACAGCAGCACTTCGGTCTCGCTGTCGCCGTATTTGCTCACGTTGGGCACTTCGGTGTCGACCAGGATCGCGCCCTGTGCCTTCAGATCCAGCAGCGCTTTCTCGATCACCGCGTCCAATTCGTCGTTGCTGCCGAAGAAGTTGCGGGCCACGCCGATGCGCTTGTCTTTCAAGCCGCCCTTCTCCAGCGCCGCGCGGTAGTCGCCCGCCTTGCCGGCGCCTTCCCGCGTGGCCGGGTCCTGGGCGTCGACGCCGGTCATCGCGGCCAGCATCAGGGCGGCGTCGGCGACGTTGCGCGCCATCGGGCCGGCGGTGTCCTGCGAGTGCGCGATCGGGATGATGCCGCTGCGGCTGACCAGCCCCAGCGTCGGCTTGATGCCGACCACGCCGCAGATCGAGGCCGGCGAGACGATCGAGCCGTCGGTCTCGGTGCCGACCGCCAGCGTGGCCAGTCCGGCCGCGATCGCCGCGCCCGAGCCGGAGCTCGAACCGCTGCAGTTGCGGTCCAGCGAATATGGGTTCAAGGTCAATCCGCCGCGCCCGCTCCAGCCGCTGACCGAATGCGTCGAGCGCATATTGGCCCATTCGCTCAAATTGGTCTTGCCGATGATGACGGCGCCGGCCGCGCGCAACTGCGCGGCCACATGCGCGTCGCGCGCGGCGCGCACGCCGTTCAGCGCCAGCGAGCCAGCGGTGGTGCTCATGCGGTCGCCGGTGGCGATGTTGTCTTTGAGGAGGACGGGGATGCCGTGCAGCGGGCCGCGCACGCGCTTAAGGTTGCGCTCGCGGTCCATCTCCAGCGCGATCTTCAGCGCTTCGGGATTGATCTCAATGATGGCGTTGAGGCGGGGGCCGGCTTTGTCGATGGTCTTGATGCGGGCCAGGTATTGCGAGGTCAGCGAGTGCGAGGTCAGCTTGCCGGCCTCCATCATCTGCTGCTGTTCCCACACGCCGGCGTCGAGGATGCCGCCGGGACCGAGCTTAGACGCCGCACCGGCCGGCGCCGCCAGCACACGGTTGCTGCCCGCCACGGCACCCGCCGCAACGCCGATACGAACGAATTCCCTGCGATCCATGCCATCCTCGTGAGTGGTTTGAACTGATCACCAATGCGCACTATTTATTGCGTTGCATAAATATATCAGCGTGTTGCCACCCACACCACAAAAATTCTTACAAATCAGAAAATAATTACCAATTCCCAATAAAAAAAGCACGCCGGCATGTATTTCACATGCTGGGCGTGCTTTTTAGCAACTAAAAACCGATTAGTTACGAACGATACGCTTGTATTCGTTGGTACGGGTGTCGATTTCGATGACGTCGTCCTGGCTCACGAACAGCGGCACTTGCACGGTGTGGCGGTGGGCTTCGATGGCGTTTTCGATCTTGGCTTCTTTCAGGACGTTGCCCGAAGTGTTGCCCTTGACGGCTGGCTCCGAGTACACGACCTGGCGGGCGATGGTGGTTGGCAGTTCAACCGAGATGGCCTTGCCGTCGTAGAACACGGCTTCGCATTCCATGCCGTCCTTCAGGTAGTGCAGCGCGTCGCCCAGGTTTTCTTCTTCGATTTCGTACTGTTCGTAGTCGGCGTCCATGAAGACGTACAGCGGGTCGGCGAAGTACGAGTAGGTCACTGGCTTCTTGTCCAGAACCACCACGTCGAACTTGTCGTCGCCGCGGAAGACGTTTTCCATCGGGGTGTTGGTCAGAAGATTCTTCATCTTCCATTTGTAGGTGAAGCCCGTGCGGCTCGAACCGTTGACGTCGGAGCGCAGAACGATCATAGGCTTGCTGTCAACCATGATGATGTTGCCAACACGAATTTCTTTTGCAGGTTTCATAGAGAGTGTACGTAAAAAGTGGGTTGCGTAAAAATCATCTGTCGCCAGGCGGAACGCCCAAAGCTCACGGTTGATCGGGTAAAAATGCGCTAGAGATTAACCCGGCATTATACCTTGTTTTTCCCGCACCGCCTATCTCAGCGTGGCGGCGAAGGCCAGCAGATTGGCGGCCAGATCGCCGTTGGCCAGCATTTGCGTTTGCCACGCGTCGGCGCGCGCGGCCATGGCCGGCATCTGGCGCGCGAAGGCTTGCCACAGCGACGCCCAGTCGCTGCCCTCGCCCGCCGTCGGCGCGCCGTTCCAGCGCAGCGAGAATTCATCCAGCGCGTCGAGCCCCACCGCGTAGCGCTGCAGGAAGGCGCGCAGTTTTTTGTGGTGCAGGTTCTCGTCCTGCGGGTAGATGTGCCACACGAAAGGCTTGCCCGCCCACTGCGCGCGCACGAAGGAATCCTCGCCGCGCACGAAGTTCAGGTCGCAGGCCCACAGCAGCTTGTCGTAGTCCGGCTGCGGCACGAAGGGCAGCACGCGCAGCGTCAGCGCGCCTTGCGTGGCGCTGACGCCGGCCGTGGCGTCGGTGCCGAGGAAGGCTTGCACCGCCTCGGCCGCCACGCCTTCCGGCACCAGGCAGGTGACGGCCTGCGCGCCCGCGCGCCACACGTCCAGCAGCGCCGACACCGGCGCGTGCGGGTAGCAGAACAGCGAGACCTTGGTGGCCGCCATCCCGGCCGGCGTGACGCCGAAGCGCGCCAGGAATTCCGCCATCGCCGCCGGCGAGGACTGGAACTGGCGGCGCTGTTCATCGAGCCCCGCTTCGCGCAGCAGGCCGCCGGTCTTGTCCGTGAAGCCGGGGAAGTAGAAATGCTTGGTCAGCGGCAGGCGCGGATGCGGCGACGTCAAACGGTGGCAGCCTTCGACCCACTCCTCGGCCGTCAAGCCTTCCAGATTGAACCACACCGGGCGCGGTTCGCAGCGCGCCATGGCCTCGATGTAGCCGGGCGGGATGTCGACCGCGAAAAATTCGATGACGATGTCGGCCACGTCGGCCGGCGTGTAGGCGCCGTCCTGGCTGGCCCAGTGGCGCACGGTGACGCCGTCCAGCTGCTGGCTGGCGGCGCCGGTGTCGACCTCGGGGCAGATGCGGCGGAAGCTGGCCAGGTCGTCGACCCACAGCGTGACGGCCAGGCCGTGCTCGCGCCGCAGCTGGCGCGCCAGGCGCCAGCAGATGCCGATGTCGCCGTAGTTGTCGACTACACGGCAGAACAGATCGAGGCGGCGGAATGTCGTCATGGCGGGTCGAAAAAAAAGGGAGGCTGGATGATACCTGATTAACGCGCGGCGGCCACCAAGAATACCAAAACTTTCTCCCCGCAGGCCCGGTCCAACCCCTTCCAACGCAGGCCCTCTCTGCACGCCGGCCGCGCTGGTTCATCGCAACCACAACAAGGAGATGTCATGAACGAGTACCAACAATACTATGCACAACAACAACTAGCACCGCAACAGTATGGCGGCCTGGCGCCGCAAGGCTTCTTTGGCAGCCTGCTGGGCGCCCCGCTGGGCGGCTTGATCGGCCGCGGCATCGGCGGCCTGTTCGGCAATTCGCACCTGGGCAGCCAGATCGGCCAGGCGGCCGGCGGCATTGGCGGCGCCTTCCTGCCGCTGGGGGTCGATCCGGTGACGGCGGCCTACGCGCAACAGGCGCAACAACAGCAACTGCAACAGCTGCAGCAGGCACAGCTCGCACCGCAGGGCTGGTTCGGCAACATCATCAAGAGCGTGGCGCAGCCGCTGGGCGGCGCGATCGGCGGCGCCTTCGGCAACTCCGGCCTGGGCAACACCATCGGCGGCATCGCCGGCCAGCTGGGCGGCATGCTGCCGTTCGCGGCCGATCCGGTGACGCAGGCCTACGCGCAGCAGGCGGCGCAACAACAGCAGCTCCAGCAACTGCAGCAGTTGCAGCAGCTGCAGGCGCAAGGCCTGGCGCCGCAGGGCTGGTTCGGCAACATCATCAAGAGCGTGGCGCAGCCGCTGGGCGGCGTGATCGGCGGAGCCTTCGGCAACTCCGGCCTGGGCAACACCATCGGCGGCATCGCCGGCCAACTGGGCGGCATGCTGCCGTTCGCGGCCGATCCGGTGGCGCAGGCGTATGCGCAGCAGGCGGCGCAACAACAGCAGCTGCAGCAGCTGCAAGGGCTGGCGCCGCAGGGCTGGTTCGGCAACATCATCAAGAGCGTGGCGCAGCCGCTGGGCGGCGCGATCGGCGGCGCCTTCGGTAATTCCGGCCTGGGCAACACCATCGGCGGCATCGCCGGCCAGCTGGGCGGCATGCTGCCGTTCGGCGTCGATCCGGTGACGGCCGCCTATGCGCAGCAGCAGGCGCAGCTGGCCCAGCTGACGCAACAGGCGCAACTGGCCAACGCCGCCAACTCGCTGTACGGCGGTCAGACCCTGCATTGATGGCGCCGCGGCGCCGGCCGGACGGCGCCGCCACCCCTGCCCTCCGGCGGCGGCGGCCGCGGAGGGCGCAGCACTTTTTAAGGAGACCCCCATGACAGAAGCGCAAGCCGCGTCGGCCAAAAAGGCCAGGTATCTGATCCACGCCGCCGACGGCGCGCCGCTGGCCGATTTTCTGGCGGTGGCCGACATCGACCCCGAGATCACCGTGGTCGACGTCATCGGCCCGCGCGACCAGCCGCACACGGCGGTCGTTGAAATCAGTCCCGACAAAGCGCGTGTGCTGGAGCTGCACTTCCGCAGCGCCGGCACGCCCTCCCAACAATTGACGATAGAGCCGGACCAGCCGCTGTCGCTGTTCGACAGTGCGCCGGCCGATCCCATGATCTGAAAGGAAAGTCCATGCCCAGACCCACTAACGACGGCGCCTCGTCGTCGCCGGACCCCACCCTCTCCGGCGGCGAGAGCGCGCCCGCCTCCACCGAAAGCGCCGGCCGCTCCCCGCGCGGCGCATCCGCCGCGCCCGGCGGCGAAGCGCGCGCCGCAACCGACGCCGCCGAACCCGGCCGGCGTGCGCCCGACGGCCGAGGCCGCAACGTGGCCGCGCGCAAGAAGCAGTATGTGATCGCGGCGCGCCAGCCCGACGGCTTGCAGGCGATGAACTTCCAACCGCTGCAGTTTTCCGCGCTGGAGCAGGCGCTACGCAGCAGCAACGACATCGAAGTGGTCGACACGGTCGGCCCCAAATCCGTACTCGGCGCGCTGGCCGACGGCATGGGCGGCTCGCAGGGCGTGCTGGTGGCGCGCATGACGGAGCAGAAGGCCGCCGTGCTGCACCAGCAGGGCCAGGGCCGGCTGCTGGTCGAGCACGACCAGCACCTGAACCTGATGGACCCGGCGCTGCGCCAGCCTTCCATGGTGACCGGCGTGCTGCCGGCCGGCGGCGGGCCGGTGCTCAACGCCGTCATCAGCGTGACCGGCAAGGATGGCGCGCCGCAGGCCGAGGCCGAGGTGTCGCTGTTCGGCAGCATGCTGCCGGCCAGCGGCGTGACCGACGCCAACGGCCAGGTCACGCTGTCGCTGTACGGCGAGACGCCGGAATCGGTGCGCGGCCTGTACGTCAAGCCCAAGTCCGATTACTGGAGCTTCTACCAGCGCGATCCCGACATCAGCACCGACGAGGCCAACGTGGTGGTGCTGCGCGCGCTGTCGGACTGGCCGTCGCTGGCCGGCTTCCCGCGCCAGCGCGCCTACGGCTGGGGCCAGAAGGCGATGCGGCTCGACCAGCTGCCGGGCAACTACCGCGGCCAGGGCATCAAGATCGCCATCATCGACTCGGGCGCGGCCACCACGCACGCCAACCTGGCCGGCATCAAGGCCGGCTTCGACGTGCTCGACAAAAAAACCAACCCCGACGGCTGGGACCAGGACACGCTGGGCCATGGCTCGCACTGCGCCGGCGTGATCGCGGCGGCCGACATCGCCTCGGGCATCCGCGGCTTCGCGCCGGACGCCGAGGTCCACGCCTGCAAGCTGTTCCCCGGCGGCCAGATCAGCCAGCTGATCGACGCGCTGGAGTACTGCATCGACAAGCAGATCGACGTGGTCAACCTGAGCCTGGGCGGGGCCGAGGTGTCGGAGGCGCTGGAGCAGCAGATCGTGCGGGCCAAGCGGGCCGGCATCGCCTGCATCGTCGCGGCCGGCAATTCGGGCGGCGCGGTGCAGTATCCGGCCTCGTCGCCGAACGTGCTGGCGGTGGCCGCCGTGGGCAAGCTCGACGAGTTCCCGGCCGACAGCTACCATGCGCAGACGCTGGACCAGAACGTGGACGCCTACGGCTACTTCACTGCCAAGTTCAGCTGCTTCGGGCCGCAGGTGGCGGTGTGCGCGCCGGGCGTGGCGATCACCTCCTGCGTGCCGCCGAATAATTTCGCGGCCTGGGACGGCACCTCGATGGCGACCCCGCACGTGACCGGGCTGGCCGCGCTGACGCTGGCGCACCATCCGGATTTCCAGACGCCGCAGTACAAGGCGCGCGGGGCCGAGCGGGTCGAGCGGCTGTTCCAGATCATCCGCGCCAGCGCGCACCGCGTCAGCCTGGGCGACCAGAGCCGCACCGGCTTCGGCATGCCGGACGTGCTGGTGGCGGTGGGCTTGCAGAACGCCGTCAGCCAGCAGCCGGCGCAGGCCGTGGCGCCGCAGCAGGCCGGCGGCATGGCGCAGATGATGGCGTCGCCGCAGATGGGCGCCAGCCTGGGCAACGCGATGGGCGGCTTGATGGGCGGCGGCGCGGCCTACGACCCGCTGGGGCTGGACGTGGCGGCGCGCGCGGCGCAGATGGCGGCCTACGGCACGCAATGGCCGCCGCTGCATGTGGGACGCTTCCCGCTGCCGCAGCCGTACAACCCCATCATGTGGTAGGGCCGGAAATGCAAAAAGCCGCACGGGGCGGCTTTTTGCATGGATGCTGCTTGACTGGCGTCCCCAGGGGGATTCGAACCCCCGTACTCACCGTGAAAGGGTGATGTCCTAGGCCTCTAGACGATGGGGAC
>NZ_JBWKWR010000026.1:0-5263 GCF_059422325.1 Duganella sp. GW821-FHT01E12
TTTTAAGTATCAGCAGGACTAGCCTGCTGTGCACTTTCATCAAACGTCCACACTTATCGACTGTTAATTTTTAAAGAGCTTATTCGGTACTGCTTGCTGAAGAAGCGTTGTGTTCATCAGCGAAGAGGCAAGATTATGAAGTGTTTCGCTTATCTCGTCAAGCTCTTCTTTCTTCGCCTAACTCAGCATTTACGTGCTGTGTTCTGCTAGGGCGCGAACTATAGCAATCGAGCAATGATTCTGTCAAACATTATTAATCACAATATCGATGCGCTTATGCACATCCTCGGCAAATGCCAGGAATTCGCGCATTTCCTCCGGTTGCGACACATCCAGCGCATACCATTCCGCCGATCCCCCTGCGGCGCGAATTTCCGTTACCAGCGCATGCAGCTTATATGACCTGCGCGCGCCGAGGACCACATGATGCCCCTCGCCTGCCAGCTGGCGAGCCGTCGCCGGACCGCAACCGCGGCTGGCGCCGGCAATCAGGATCACCTTACGGGTTGTGGGTATGGTAGTTGTCATGATGCGGTCCTTTCAGTGGCATTAACACCAGACTGCATCTTACGGAACCGGGGCCGTGCTGCGAATGCACATGCCTATGCACTTCTTGCCTAATCCTATAGATCCGCGCCAAGATGGTGGCGACGAAATCGCGAATCATGGATCATTCCTATTCATCACAGCATTGGGAGGACATGGACGTGGAACGCATGATCGCACTGCATCAACAGCTGGCGCCAAACGAGGGTTACACCTTGTCTGCGCTCGACGACGTCCGCCTGACCCGTTCGAATTGCAGCTCCACCAAAACCCCAGCCATGTCCGATCCCTGTATCGCCATCGTGCTGCAGGGCCGCAAGCGCGCCTACTTCGGCGGCGACGTGCTTCAATTCGACGCCGAGCACTACCTGGTGGTCGCCGTGCCCATGCCGTTCACCAGCACCACCGACGCCACGCCGGAAGAACCGTTTCTGGGCCTGTCGATACGGGTCGACCGTACCACGCTGGCCGACCTGATGTTCGCCATAGACCAGACCGACAATGAAGTCCCGGCCATGCCCAAGGGCATGATGACCACACGCATGGATGACCGCCTGAGCGAAACCGTGATGCGCCTGCTCGAGGCTTTGAGCTCGCCCTTGGAAGCGCGCGTGCTCGGCCCCGCCATCGTGCGCGAGATCTGCTACCGTGTGCTGATGGGCGAGCAAGGCGCGGCCATGCGCGCGGCCCTGACCCACCAGGGCCAGTTCGGCCGCATCGCCAAGGCGTTGCGCCGCATCCATGCGGACTATGCGGCCGACATCGACGTTGGCATGCTGGCGGCGGAGGCGAACATGAGCGTGCCGGCCTTCCACGTGCATTTCAAATCGGTCACGCATTGCTCGCCGATTCAATACCTGAAATCCGCCCGCCTGCACCAGGCGCGGCTGTTGATGGCCCGCAGCGAGATGACGGCGCAATCCGCCTCGGCACAGGTCGGTTATGAAAGCCCTTCGCAATTCAGCCGTGAGTTCAAACGCTTCTTTGGCCGCAGCCCGGGCGAAGAGGCCAGCGCCATGCGCCGCCTGCTGGCCATCCAGCCTGCTGAATCGACAAGGTTGCTTTAAAAATAATATGAGGATACTATGCGGCAAATGGCGACATTGAATTTTAGTCAATGCCGCTTCCTTGTAGTATCACCTCATATCAGGAACACTATGCGAAACACCATTCTTCGCGCTGCGGCGCTTGCGTTACTGGCAGCCTCCGCTCCATCGTTTGCAGCCACCGATTTCGAACCTGGCCTGTACGTCGGCATCGACGGGGCCCGTGCCTCGGTCTCATCCAAGTACGCCGACAGCGGCAATGACATTTCGCTGGGCGCCGCCACTGGCTACCAGTTCACGCCCAACCTCGGCTTTGAAGTCTACACCCGCACGCTGAGCTTCAATCCACTACGAGGCTTCTTCTCCGAGCCTGGCTACTATCCCGATCAGCACTACGGCATCGCCGCGATGGGCACGCTGCCGCTGGACGCGCACTTCAGCCTGTTTGGCCGCGCCGGTATCGGCCGCACAACCATGAAGGCCACCCGCTCCTCCCTGGGCGATCGCTCCGACACCGATGCCGTCGCCGGCATCGGCGTGCGCTACGCATTCAATCGGAACTTTTCACTGAGCCTGGAAGGCACCTACCTCAGCAAGAGTGAGGTGTCGCTGATTTCGTTTGGCGCACGCTACCAGTTCTGATCCGTCGCCGGATACAGCCGCGCCAGCGCGGCTGAAACGATGCGCTGAATCAGCGGCCGGGCTTGGCTAATGGCCAACTCGGCCGTAGCATCATTGCGCACCAGCCGCCACAGATCCATGAGCGCTCCATCGTGTTGGGCGACCGCCTGCTCCACCTCGGCCTGCCAGAACGCAGGCGCCTCCCCTTCGACGAAGTTGCCCCTGCCGCGGCCGAAGTGCGCGACGGCCAGATACCGCAAGACATCCGCCACCACCAGCGTGCGCATGAAGGCCGCCGTGAATTGCATGGTCGCCTGGTTGCGGTCGGTGCTGGCATTAAATCCCCAAGCCGCGCCGGCAAACGTCAGCGCACCGACCACGCCGCCAAGCAGCGCGCCGCCGCCCAGGCTCAGGCCACCAGTCATCAGATCGGCCGACAGCCCGGTCGCGGCGCCCGAAATCATCGCCCCCAGCAGGCCCGCTTGCGTCTTGTCGATCGGCGCGCGCACGGTAAAGTTGTCGTGCACGCGGGCGTTGATCACGGCCACCTCGGCGGGATCGAGCTTATGCAGGATCAGCAGCGCGCGCGTCATGTCACCGGTGGCGTGATTCAGGCGCGAGATCAACGCCGCCATCGCGCGGTCCTGCCGCTGCTGCTCTTCGTTCTTGCCGATGCCCACCACTTTCAGCGCGGACTTGAGCATGCTTCTGGTCTCGGCTTCGATGGCAGCGCTATCCTTCGCGGCCGACACCAGCTGAGCAGCGAGCAGCAGCATCGCCTGCTCGTAGCGATGCGCATTGCCTGCCTCCCACGTTGCGAATAGGCGCTCGTAAGCCGGCCGCATCGGCGCGGCAAGCTGCTTGCCCACCGTCTCAAAAAAGACGCGTTCATGGACCCAGCAACGCGCGAACGCATCTAAGGCCAGCACGTCGCGCACCACCGGGTACTGGCGCAGATGGTCGCGCCAGCGCGCCTGTTCCGCATGCTCCTCCGCCGAAGGGCGAGGCGGCCCCATCTGATTGAGCAGCACCAGCACCGGCTTGCCCAGCCATTCAAGTATCCTCATTTCGGCCGGCAGATAGCCGGCGTCGCTTGGATGCTCGGCGGAGTTCACCAGGTACAGCACGACATCGGCAGCATCTCTGGCCGCACGCAGCGCTTGCTGGCTCAGCCAGAACGAGTGGTCGCGATAACGGTCGAGGACTTCGCGCAGGAACCAGCCGATCGGATTGTCCGCGCGGTCCAGCCGCCTCAACAGGCGTACGGAGTCGCCGAAGCCCGGCGTGTCCCACAGCTGCAAGGTATCGCCCTGCGGCGTTTCAATCAATGTGTGCGACTCGGCAAGCAGCGTCACATGCGCGGCGTCGCGCACTTCGCCGACGTCGGTGCCGATTAGCGTGCGCGCCAGCGAGGTCTTGCCGTTGTTGGTATGCGAAATCAGCGCGAGCCGTATGTTGTTATGCATGAAGATCGAGCTCATGCAGTGAAGGCGTCAGTAAGTTGACGACGCTGGCTTTAGTCTGGTGGAAGGCGCAAAATTGCTGCCACAAGGCGGTGCGTTCCGCGAGACGCGCGCGGGCTTCGGGCTGGGCGCCCAGGCGTTCCAGATAGGCCGATTCATCCAGCAGCACGATGATTTCACGCGCCGATGCCGTCACCAGGTAGTCGAGCAAGGCGCCGTGATTTTCCTTCTCCGGCGTGGCCGCCAGATTGAACAGTGCGGCCGTGGTGTCTGTCCGCAGATCGGTATCGCGCAAGATCTCGACAGGTTCGGCGCCATAGGCGATTGATGCCCGCAGCATCACCCGGCCCTGTTCGCCGAACAGCATGACGGCTATATCCGCCAAGCCTTTATGGCGGGCCTCGTCAACAGTGAAGCTGTACGGCAGAACGCGCAGCGTGCCGCCGCCTGCCATGCCGATACTCGCGCCCAGCTTGCGGAAATACGGTTGGTCGAGGTCGACCGGAAACCGTCGTGCCAGGCGGGCGGCGCGCCAGCTGCCGAAAGCGGCCAGCGACATTCGCGGCAACACCACCAACAGCAGGATGGTCGCGGCGTACAGATGCACCCAGCGCGCTCCGCCTTCCGCCGCAGTCGTTTGCGGGAAGCGCAGCGCCGTGATTTCAGCGGGCGAAAAATCCTGCAGATGGAAGACAGCGACCGCCGGCGCGAACAGGAAGGAGAGCATCGCGTGGACTTGGCCGGCATCGAGAAAGGTGCTTTCCCAGCCGGCCGCATATTGTGACCAGATGCCGCGCGCGTACAGCGACGTCAGCGCGCCGGTCGCAAACGTCGCGGCGCTCAGATGTATGGTGCGGCTCAGCCGCGCGGCTGTCAGCTTGGCGCTCAGCTGCGCCCACTCCGCCGCGAAGTTCAATACGGCGGATGACAGTGCCTGAGGCAGCTTGCGCGGCAGGCTCGGCTTGCGGATCTGCCCCGACCTGAGCCAGCCAGGTGCGCGGGCGGGCATCAGCCGCCAGGCAAGCAGGCTCAGATATACGAATACGTTCCAGGCAATGATCAACAACAGCGGCGGCGACAACAGGTCGACGCGATGCGGATCGCTGATGCGGTCGAGTCCGGCGCCGAGCAGCAACGCGATAATGGGCATGGCCACGGAAAATGCCTTCAGGCTGTGGCGCTGTTTGGTGACGGCGGCAAATGCAGGAGTGCGTTCGGCCAGGCGTTTCAGAATCAGGCCGGCGCGTTGCTGCAGGAAGTCATCGACGGTGGCCTCGGCCTTGTTGCCGGAAGCCTGCCACTGCGCGAGCTCGCGAGCGCTGCGGCTGGCGTAGGTGCGATCATCATCGCTGAGAATTTCTTTGTTCTGGTCGGCGGTCTCGATGGCCCGCACCAGTACGACGTCTCTCGCAGTGTGTTCGTTCATGTCGAGAGTATATCGCTGAAAGCAAAAAACCCCCACCTGCACAGAGCGCGATCTTGAGCGCGTTCTGGCTGGTGGGGGTTTTTCTATATAACTAGCCTGACGATAACCTACTTTCACACTGGTTGCAGCACTATCATCGGCGCAGAGTTGTTTCACGGTCC
>NZ_JBWKWR010000027.1:0-3097 GCF_059422325.1 Duganella sp. GW821-FHT01E12
AAGTATCAGCAGGACTAGCCTGCTGTGCACTTTCATCAAACGTCCACACTTATCGACTGTTAATTTTTAAAGAACTTGTTCGGTACTGCGTTTGCTGCGAAGCGTTGTGTCCGTCAGCGAAGAAGAAAGAGTATGAAGCGTTTAGATCGTTTCGTCAACCCCTACTTTTCCCCACCTAACTCAGCAACGTGTGCTGTGTTCTGCAAGGGGGCGAACTATAGCAAAGCCCCCTCGATAACTGCAAGGCCTTTTTTCGAACTGCTACAATCGCGCCCTTTAGAATTTGGCAGGAATGCATTCAATGACCAATAGCACAATCAAACGCGGTGGCTTCAGCTCCAGCTTCGGTGTCCTCGCCGCGACACTGGGCTCGGCCGTGGGGCTCGGCAATATATGGAAGTTCCCTTATCTGACCGGCGCTAATGGCGGTGCAGGTTTCCTGTTGATCTATTTGCTCGCGACCCTGGTCATCGGTCTGCCCGTCATGATTGCGGAGATAGCCATGGGACGTGCAGCGAAAGCTAATCCGATCACTGCATTGCAAAAACTCAGCCCCAAGAAAGGCATGCCATGGTGGCTGGTCGGCGCGGCCGGCATGGCAGCGGCCTTCCTGATTCTGTCCTTCTATTCCGAAGTGGTTGCCTGGGTTTTCGCCTATGTATTCAAGGCCATCGGTGGCTCCATTCTAAGCAGCGATCGCCACGTCACCGAGGGCGCGTTCGCTGTGCTGATCGCCGATCCTATGCAATCGCTACTGTGGCAATGGGGCGTACTCGCCTTTATCGGCGGCATCCTGCTGATGGGCGTGACCAAGGGCATTGAAGGCATCGCCAAGAAGTTGATGCCCATACTGTTCCTACTGTTGCTGGTGCTGTGCGCGGTCAGCCTATCGCTGGACAAAGCAGCCGACGGTTTGGGCTTCCTGTTCCGCCCCGACTTCAGCAAGATCACCGCCAGCGTCATTCTTACTGCAATGGGCTTGGCGTTCTTCAAGCTCTCCTTGGGCATGGGCACGATGATGACCTACGGCTCCTACTTCCGCGACGACCAGAATATTCCACAGACCACGCTGCGCGTCATGGCAGCCGACCTGTGCGTCTCCATGCTGGCGGGCATCGCGATCTTCCCTGCGGTATTCACTTTCGGCTTTGCGCCGGCAGCCGGGCCTGCGCTGGTCTTCATCACTATCCCTGCAGTGTTCTCGCAGATTCCTGGCGGCCAGTGGCTGATGATCGCCTTCTTCGTGCTCGCCTCCGTGGCCGCTACCGGTGCGATGCTGTCGCTGATGGAAGTGCCTGTCGTGATCCTGCATGAGCGACTGGGTTTTAGCCGCGCCAAGGCCACGTCGCTCACCATCGCCTTCCTGATGCTGCTCGGTTCCAGCTGCGCACTGACTAACAACATGCTCGCCAATTTCAAACTGTTTGGCATGAACATGTTTGACCTGTTCGACTTCGTTTCGTCCAATCTGCTGCTGCCATTGGGAGGCATCTTGCTGGCCATCTTTGTAGGCTGGGTGTGGGGGATGGACAAGTTCAACCAAGCGCTGTCGAATCACGGCACATTAAGCAACCAGGCCGTGATACGCATGGTCTTTTTCCTGTTGCGCTACGTCTCGCCAGCACTGATTCTTTTGGTAATGTTGAAGGGTTTGAATTTGTTATAGGCGCAACGGTCTCACTCTTTTTTTCACCTCCGCCTGAACAGTATGCATATACTATCTTGACCGTGAATATCCTCAGGCTGCGTGATGAACCAGAGCGAGATCCCCGTAATACCGATGCCGACGATACTCATCGTCGACGATTCGCTTTCCTATCTGGCAGCACTGTTGGACCGGCTTGAGCGACACGGCTTTATGATTGTGCTGGCCCAGACCGCCGCCGAAGGCCTGATGCGCGCGGAATTCGCCGAGCCGGACCTGATCCTGCTTGATGTCGTCATGCCCGGCATCGACGGCTTCGAGGCCTGCAGGCGCCTCAAGGCCTGCAAGGCCACCAAGGATATCCCCGTCATCTTCATGACCGGGCTAACCGACCCCAAGCAAAAGGTTACGGGCTTCGACGCTGGCGGCGTGGACTACATCACCAAGCCATTCCAAATCGAAGAGGTGCTCGCGCGCATCAATACCCACCTGGCGCTGCGCAAGGCCAACCGTGAATTGCAGGACATGATCGTCACACTGGACAAGGCGCGCAAAGACCTTGTGCGCAATGAGCGCCTGGCCGGACTGGGCGCCATGGTGGCCGGCATCGCGCACGAACTGAATACGCCGATCGGCAACAGCCTGATGGCATCCTCCACGTTTGAAATGCAGACCGATGAGATTACCAAACACCTGACGGCGGAAGGCGGTATAACGCGCAAGGAGTTTGAGCACTACATCAGAAATGCGCAGCTGTCGGTGGATATACTGGGCCGCAATCTGCATCGCGCGGCGGAGATCGTCACTAATTTCAAGCAAGTGGCAGTCGACCAGACTAGCTCTCAACGTCGCAGTTTTTTGTTGGCCGAAGTGGTAGCCGGTAATGTGCTGACGCTGCAGCCGACGATCAAGCGTACGCCCTACGTAATCCAGCAGCGGATACCGCCGGACCTGATGATGGAAAGTTATCCAGGTCCGATCGGACAGGTGATTACCAACCTGATCAACAACGCCATTCTGCATGGTTACGAAGGCCGCAACGAAGGACTGATCGACATCTCGGCCAGCCTTTCGGCCCAAGGCTTGGTGACGCTGTCGGTTGAAGATCATGGCGCCGGCATCCAGAAGGAATATCTGTCGCGCATCTTCGATCCGTTCTTCACTACCAAGTTGGGGGTTGGCGGCTCAGGCTTGGGGCTGAATATCGTCCATAACATTGTCACCGAGATTTTGGGTGGCGTCATCGACGTCGTCAGCGAACCTGGCGGCGGCACGCGGTTCACGCTGACGCTGCCGATGCTGGCACCGACGCGTTAGCACGGTTTCTGTGTTTAACAGACGCAAAAAAGCCCGCTCAGTTCACTGAGCGGGCTTCTTCTTATAACTAGCCTGACGATAACCTACTTTCACACTGGTTGCAGCACTATCATCGGCGCAGAGTTGTTTCACGGT
>NZ_JBWKWR010000028.1:0-1633 GCF_059422325.1 Duganella sp. GW821-FHT01E12
AGGACCGTGAAACAACTCTGCGCCGATGATAGTGCTGCAACCAGTGTGAAAGTAGGTTATCGTCAGGCTAGTTATAAAGAAAAGCCCCCATCAGCCTGAACGCGCTCAAGATCGCGTTCAGTGCAGGTGGGGTTTTTTTCGTTTGAAAGCCCCTTCCGTTCGACGCCAGGCATTGCCTGTCGTCTCACCTGGTCGGGGCTTTTTTTGTCTGCTGATTCCCTTCAATCGGCGGCCTCCAGCTGCCGCGCAAGGGCGATTACCGCCTGACATCCACAGAATCTGGAAAGGCCGGCGCCGATACGACCGTTGGCGGATTGCTCAGCCTGAGCGCGGCCCTGGCCGTGTACGGTGTCTTGCTGGCTAGACGGGCGCATCAGGCTTTCTGGTTGCGCACGCTGGGGTTGGCGGCGTTGCCCATGTTGTGTGCCTTCATTGTGGTCGCGGCGCTGACTTATCTGTTGATCGCGCGCTTGACCTGCCCGGTTCAGGCGCAGCGCTTGCGCCAGACCGACGATGGTGCACGCGCGGTCTTGTCGTCGCCCTGGCCTGTGGTAGCGGATTCCCTGCGCCACTGGCCAAATTGACGGTGCCGGAAGGGAAGTGGGATAGCTCGCCCCAGCGTACCCGGTTTCTCAATGCCGGTTTCCGTAGTTACTCCGCGCCGCTGGTGTATTTCGTTAGCAAGACCGGCGGGACGTTATTGTTGCCGACTCTCTTCTTCGGCTATCTGGCTTTCTCCGCGTAACATTCCAGCGTTTCGACACTGACGCTCGTCTTGCTGCGTTGGCCGCCTTTGGCTAATACTGGCCGGCGCGCGGCAAAAGGCTGCGAGCCTGGCAGCAACCGCGCCACAGGGGCGCCGTATTGCGACGTATCTGGCAGAGCAAGGGTACGCTCCTTGCCGTCTGAGTAACCAGCAGCCGTATGTTCAGACGTAAACTGAAATTCATTACGTTCCAGGCGCGAAAAATCTCGCGCTGAAGGTTAGTAAACTATTTGCGCGTCGCCCGCGTCTGGTTGCGATATCGAATCTCGAACGGCAGGTGCAGGTACGCTTGATACTTAGCAAGGACGCGATCCGCCAGCGTGTTCTTTGGGCCGCCAACGGCGATCAGGCTGCGGCGCCAGCAGATGCACTTTGAATCAGGCCAACCTTACTAAGGAGAATCTCGTGAGCCACCCCGCTTCATTGACCCGGAACGTCACGGCCTTTGCATCGCTGCAACTTTTGTCTTGGCCTTGCTTGCCTTGGTGCTAGGCTTTGCGGCGCTGCACCGTATCAATATTGTCGTTGCAGGCACGCTGGGCGAAATCGTAGGGCTGAATAACAAGATTGAACAACTCAAGGCAGGGCAGGTTCCGCAGCGGTCGGTGTCCGAAGCTGGCGCCGTTACGACGCCTGTTGCGAAGTAAGAGCGCGTTTGGCCACAGTTGATGCCGGTCGTGGATATTGATCGACTGGTGCCGACTGTGGGGAAGTCCTTGCCAACCAAGGCTTTGGTTTGCTATAGTTCGCCCCCTCGCAGAACACAGCACACGTTGGTGAGTTAGGTGGGAAAAAGTAGGGGTTGACGAAACGATCTAAACGCTTCATACTCTTTCTTCTTCGCTGACGGACACAACGCTCCGCAGC
>NZ_JBWKWR010000029.1:0-1547 GCF_059422325.1 Duganella sp. GW821-FHT01E12
ACTCTAGAAAGGAGGTGATCCAGCCGCACCTTCCGATACGGCTACCTTGTTACGACTTCACCCCAGTCACGAATCCTACCGTGGTAAGCGCCCTCCTTGCGGTTAAGCTACCTACTTCTGGTAAAACCCGCTCCCATGGTGTGACGGGCGGTGTGTACAAGACCCGGGAACGTATTCACCGCGACATGCTGATCCGCGATTACTAGCGATTCCAACTTCATGCAGTCGAGTTGCAGACTACAATCCGGACTACGATACACTTTCTGGGATTAGCTCCCCCTCGCGGGTTGGCGGCCCTCTGTATGTACCATTGTATGACGTGTGAAGCCCTACCCATAAGGGCCATGAGGACTTGACGTCATCCCCACCTTCCTCCGGTTTGTCACCGGCAGTCTCATTAGAGTGCCCTTTCGTAGCAACTAATGACAAGGGTTGCGCTCGTTGCGGGACTTAACCCAACATCTCACGACACGAGCTGACGACAGCCATGCAGCACCTGTGTACTGGTTCTCTTTCGAGCACTCCCCAATCTCTCAGGGATTCCAGCCATGTCAAGGGTAGGTAAGGTTTTTCGCGTTGCATCGAATTAATCCACATCATCCACCGCTTGTGCGGGTCCCCGTCAATTCCTTTGAGTTTTAATCTTGCGACCGTACTCCCCAGGCGGTCTACTTCACGCGTTAGCTGCGTTACCAAGTCAATTAAGACCCGACAACTAGTAGACATCGTTTAGGGCGTGGACTACCAGGGTATCTAATCCTGTTTGCTCCCCACGCTTTCGTGCATGAGCGTCAGTTTTGACCCAGGGGGCTGCCTTCGCCATCGGTGTTCCTCCACATATCTACGCATTTCACTGCTACACGTGGAATTCTACCCCCCTCTGCCAAACTCTAGCCTTGCAGTCACCATCGCCATTCCCAGGTTGAGCCCGGGGATTTCACGACAGTCTTACAAAACCGCCTGCGCACGCTTTACGCCCAGTAATTCCGATTAACGCTTGCACCCTACGTATTACCGCGGCTGCTGGCACGTAGTTAGCCGGTGCTTATTCTTCAGGTACCGTCATTAGCAGAGGATATTAGCCTCCACCGTTTCTTCCCTGACAAAAGAGCTTTACAACCCGAAGGCCTTCTTCACTCACGCGGCATTGCTGGATCAGGCTTGCGCCCATTGTCCAAAATTCCCCACTGCTGCCTCCCGTAGGAGTCTGGACCGTGTCTCAGTTCCAGTGTGGCTGGTCGTCCTCTCAGACCAGCTACTGATCGATGCCTTGGTGGGCCTTTACCCCACCAACTAGCTAATCAGATATCGGCCGCTCCAGGAGCATGAGGTCTTGCGATCCCCCACTTTCATCCTTAGATCGTATGCGGTATTAGCGTAACTTTCGCTACGTTATCCCCCACTCCAGGGTACGTTCCGATATATTACTCACCCGTTCGCCACTCGCCGCCAGGTTGCCCCGCGCTGCCGTTCGACTTGCATGTGTAAGGCATGCCGCCAGCGTTCAATCTGAGCCAGGATCAAACTCTTCAGTTTAATCTCTGTTT
>NZ_JBWKWR010000030.1:0-815 GCF_059422325.1 Duganella sp. GW821-FHT01E12
AGGATTCGTGACTGGGGTGAAGTCGTAACAAGGTAGCCGTATCGGAAGGTGCGGCTGGATCACCTCCTTTCTAGAGTAGCACTCTTCATCAAGCGTTCACACTTATCGACTGTCAAATTAAAGAACAGCATTTGGGGCTGTAGCTCAGCTGGTTAGAGCACCGTGTTGATAACGCGGGGGTCGTTGGTTCGAGTCCAACCAGCCCTACCAGTATTACCCAATGGGGGATTAGCTCAGCTGGGAGAGCACCTGCTTTGCAAGCAGGGGGTCGTCGGTTCGATCCCGTCATCCTCCACCAAAAGTTCAAACGTAAGCCACGAGGTTTAGGTTTGGTCTTTTAGAGATCAAGTGCTGTACGTTCTTTAACAATCTGGAAGAAGTAAGTAAATTTTTATTGATCGCAAACGCCGACAGGCGAATGCGATGGGTAATGATTGTATGTATCAACAAACGCAACAACGTAGTACTTCTTATTTCTATAACCGCTCCTTTGTTTAGTCGCAAGGGGCTAACGTTATAGGGACAAGTGAATAAGTGCACATGGTGGATGCCTTGGCGATTACAGGCGATGAAGGACGTAGTAGCTTGCGATAAGCTGCGGGGAGCTAGCAAACAAGCTTTGATCCGCAGATTTCCGAATGGGGAAACCCGGCCTTTTAGGTCATTGCATACTGAATACATAGGTATGCAAAGCGAACGCGGCGAACTGAAACATCTAAGTAGCTGCAGGAAAAGAAATCAACCGAGATTCCCAAAGTAGTGGCGAGCGAAATGGGATGAGCCTGTACGTTTTAGCATGACGCATAACAGAATCC
>NZ_JBWKWR010000031.1:0-647 GCF_059422325.1 Duganella sp. GW821-FHT01E12
GTGCAGCGTCAAATGGTCCAACTGGGTCTGAAGTCTCTGGTGCGCCCCAAGAAGTACCGTTCGTACAAAGGCGAAGTGGGGCACGCGGCCGCCAATGTGCTGCAGCGCCAATTCCAGGCCAAGGCAGCTAATCAGAAATGGGTAACGGACGTGACCGAGTTTAACGTTGCTGGCGAAAAGCTCTATCTATCGCCAGTGATGGACTTGTACAACGGCGAAATCATCGCCTTTGAAACGGCTAGGCGCCCCATGTTTGAACTGGTGGGCTCAATGCTCAAGAAAGCATTGGCCAAACTGAAGGCCCATGACAAACCACTGCTGCACTCTGACCAGGGATGGCAATACCGGATGCCGGCATACCAGCGGGCATTACGTCAAAGGGGCTTGGAACAAAGCATGTCTCGCAAAGGAAACTGCCTCGATAACGCGGCAATGGAGAGCTTTTTCGCCGTACTCAAATCCGAGTTCTTCTATCTGAACAAATTCGGTAGCGTCGACGAGCTACAAAAGGGTATCAAAAAATACATCCACTACTATAATCATCACCGCATCAAACTCAAACTAAAAGGGCTGAGTCCTGTGCAATACAGAACTCAGCCCTTGGCTGCTTAGCAAACTATACCGTCCAACTATTTGGGGTCAGTTCA
>NZ_JBWKWR010000032.1:0-525 GCF_059422325.1 Duganella sp. GW821-FHT01E12
CAGTCCCCATCGTCTAGAGGCCTAGGACATCACCCTTTCACGGTGAGTACGGGGGTTCGAATCCCCCTGGGGACGCCAAGTTGTAGATGTTGTAGTTGACGTTGTTTGTACTGATTGTTTGATGTTTGGCTTCACGCTGGATAGATACAAGTAGTGAAAACAAAAGTCGCGCAAGCGGCTTTTATTATTTCTGCGCCCGGGGGGTATAGCTCAGCTGGGAGAGCGCTTGCATGGCATGCAAGAGGTCAGCGGTTCGATCCCGCTTACCTCCACCACTGCGCGGAGATGATAGCGACAAGTTTTACCGTAGTTCCATGGTCCCCATCGTCTAGAGGCCTAGGACATCACCCTTTCACGGTGAGTACGGGGGTTCGAATCCCCCTGGGGACGCCAGCCTTGCCAGGCTGATGAGTAGTGTACGCAGTACGACAGAAGACTTTCTGCGCCCGGGGGGTATAGCTCAGCTGGGAGAGCGCTTGCATGGCATGCAAGAGGTCAGCGGTTCGATCCCGCTTACCTCCACCA